>CAJTRI010000001.1:0-236725 GCA_910578615.1 uncultured Duncaniella sp.
CAATATATCAACAAAACTCTTTAACTACAACCAATGAGTACAATTGATTTATCCAAGTATGGCATCACCGGCGCAACGGTGATCCACAACCCCAGCTACGACCAGCTCTTCATCGACGAGACCAATCCCGAACTCCAAGGCTATGAGAAAGGCCAGGAGACCGAGCTGGGAGCTGTCAACGTAATGACCGGCATCTACACCGGCCGCTCACCCAAAGACAAATTCTTTGTAAAGGACGCCACAAGCGAGAACTCGATCTGGTGGACTACCGACGAATACAAGAACGACAACAAGGCCATCACTCCCGAGGCATGGACTGCCCTCAAAGCCATCGCTGACAAGGAGCTTTCCAAAAAGACCCTCTACGTGGTTGACGCTTTCTGCGGCACCAACCCCGACACCCGTCTTGCTGTACGCTTCGTGATGGAAGTGGCATGGCAGGCACACTTCGTGACCAACATGTTCATCCGTCCCACCGAGGAGGAGCTTAAAGACTTCACCCCCGACTTCGTGGTGCTCAACGCCTCCAAGGCAAAGGTTGAGAACTGGAAGGAACTCGGCATCAACTCCGAGACCTGCGTGGCCTTCAACCTCACCGAGCGTATGCAGCTCATCATCAACACCTGGTATGGCGGCGAGATGAAGAAGGGTATGTTCTCCATCATGAACTACTACAACCCCCTCCGTGGTATCGCCTCCATGCACTGCTCGGCCAACACCGACAAACAGGGCGAGAACACCGCCATCTTCTTCGGTCTCTCCGGCACCGGCAAGACCACCCTTTCCACCGATCCCAAGCGTCTTCTCATCGGTGACGACGAGCACGGCTGGGACGACAACGGCGTCTTCAACTACGAGGGCGGCTGCTATGCCAAGGTCATCAACCTCGACAAGGAAAGCGAGCCTGATATCTTCAACGCCATCACCCGCGACGCCCTTCTCGAAAACGTCACAGTTGACGCCGAGGGCAAAATCGACTTCACCGACAAGAGCGTGACCGAGAACACCCGCGTAAGCTATCCCATCAACCACATCAAGAACATCATCGTTCCCTCACGCGGGCCTGCCGCCAAGAACGTGATCTTCCTGTCGGCCGACGCATTCGGAGTGCTTCCTCCCGTGTCAATCCTCACCCCCGAGCAGACCAAGTACTACTTCCTCTCCGGCTTCACCTCCAAGCTCGCCGGCACAGAGCGCGGCATCACCGAGCCTACCCCCACATTCTCTGCATGTTTCGGCGCAGCGTTCCTTTCGCTCCACCCCACCAAGTATGCCGAGGAACTCGTGAAGCGTATGGAACAGAGCGGTGCCAAGGCTTATCTCGTCAACACCGGCTGGAACGGCTCAGGCAAGCGTATCTCCATCCGTGATACCCGTGGTATCATCGATGCCATCCTTGACGGCGCCATCCTCTCCGCTCCCACAAAGCAGCTCCCCATCTTCGATTTCACCATCCCCACCGAGCTTCCCGGCGTGGATCCCAAGATCCTCGACCCCCGCGACACCTACACCGATCCCGCAGAGTGGACCAAGAAGGCCGACAAGCTCGCCGAGATGTTCATCAACAACTTCAAGAAGTTCGAAGGCCATGAAGCCGGCCGCGCTCTTGTAGCCGCAGGCCCTCAGCTCTAATCCGAAGTTCTTCTGAAAAGTAACCGAATAGCTCTATAAGGAGCCGGGATAAACGCTGTTTTATCCCGGCTCCTTCCATTTATATCCACATTTCATAGCCCGCAGTCCCACTCTACCGTTGCATCTCTCAACGGGATTAGCTACATTTGCAGTCCAAACATCACATCAATGCCCCCAAAAAGCCCCAAGGCCCTCGCCGCCATCATAATACTACTTCTACTGCCTTTCACGGCAGCCGGACAGATAGTCACTCCTCCCGGCGTCCCCAAGGACGAGATAAACTCCGACAGCATACGTCGCGCATTTGATTCCGGCCCGTATTTCGGTCTCTACAAAGACAATTATTTCATATTCGGCTGCCCTGTGGGAGAACGGGTAACGCGGAAGAACACCAATATAAAATTCCAGATCTCGATAGCCCAGCGCCTCACACGCTCCACCCTGCCCGGAGGGACATACCTCTTCCTCTTCTACTCGCAGAAGTGTTTCTGGAACGTTTTGGAAAACTCCATGCCTATGACCGACCTGAATTTCAACCCGGGAATAGGCCTGACAAAACCTCTGTTCGTGAGAGACAGGTTCGTAGGCAAACTCAACCTCGTGGTCGAGCATGAGTCAAACGGACGCGACGGCACCGCCTCGCGCTCCTGGAACCGCATAACGTTTGGCGGAAGCATCCTCATCGACCCGCAGTTCATGGTACACGGAAAAGCATGGATACCCATAATAGACGGGATGGAAAACAAGGATATACTCGACTATTGCGGCATCTACCAGATAGGCACATCTTACACCTCCCTCAACCAGCGCTTCGGCGTGGCGGTGACACTCGTAAAGCGCAAGGGATGGAAACTGAACTACAATACCATCGTGGAGCTTAACTACCGCATATTCCCGCGCGACAACCAGTATCTCTTCCTGCAATACTACAACGGCTACGGCGAAGGCCTGCTGGCCTATAAGGAGTTCCACTCCATGGTGAGGGTGGGCCTTGTAATCAAGCCAAAACTATTCAGCGACTATTAGAAAGATTCACACTTTTTAATCCGTCCGCGCCCAACCACAGGCACAGACGGATTGTTTGTATATATGAAAGCACGAAAGAGAGGCCCCAGCCACTCACGTAGGTTTTCAACATGTAGTCCGCAAGACTCCGCGTCCCGGGCTATGCGGAGCGAACCTCCGCACATCCGGCAAGGGCAACAGCCGCCGAAAGGGGATGTACCGACCCGGTATTAATGGGTCTTTAGCCGTAAAGACCTTGGAACGGCACAACAGACTTAGCCGTTCCGTTTCTACTCAGCCCGGCAAGTGGCACCAGCGCCCCGCCGGGCTTTTTGTATGTCCGGCGCTCATAGAAAGGCCCCGGCCTGCAAAAGGCAGTCCCGCAAGGAATGGCCGGGTAAGCACCCCGGGCCGTCCTTGCGGGACTTGGTCTTGTCTGTCAGTCCGCTATCGCGGATACAGGGAACTGTTTACTTCTTGAAGAAGCGGTTGTAGAGACCCTGGAAACCCTGTCCGTGACGAGCCTCGTCCTTGGCCATTTCGTGAACAGTGTCATGGATAGCATCGAGGTTAAGCTCCTTGGCACGGCGGGCGATACGCATCTTGTCCTCGTTGGCTCCGGCCTCGGCAGCCATGCGGCGTTTGAGATTCTCCTCGGTCGACCACACGCACTCGCCAAGAAGCTCGGCGAATTTGGAAGCGTGCTCGGCCTCCTCGATAGCATAGCGCTTGAAAGCCTCGGCGATTTCGGGATAGCCCTCGCGGTCAGCCTGACGAGACATGGCAAGATACATTCCCACCTCGGCACATTCGCCCTCAAAGTGGGCGCGAAGGTCGGCCTTCATCTGGTCGTCAGTATCCTTTGCGATGCCGATAACGTGCTCGGTAACAAATTCAAGAGCCTTCTCGGGATCTTCGCTGAGTTCCTTGAACGCTGAGCGGGGAGCCTTGCAGAGGGGGCAGATTTCGGGAGCCTCGTCACCTTCGTGAACGTAACCGCATACGGTGCAGATAAATTTCTTCTTCATAGTGATTGATGATTTTTTGAAGTTATGGATAATTATTGTTTTGATTGTCTCAGACGGTCTGTCGCTCCCTGCATTCCGGGCACCATCCCTTGACTGTGATTCCCATTTCGGCTATGACATAACCGGGCGGGACGGCCGGCAACACCGAGAAGCACACCGGGACATCGGTAACTGAACCGCATCCTGAGCATAGAAAATGGGCGTGCGGACTTTCCGAGAAGTCCCAGCGGGTGCTCTCCCCGCTCTCTGACGCGATAGCCTTTATAACCCCCGCTCCTGAGAGCAGTTTGAGAGTGTTATAGACCGTGGTGCGCGAGAGGGTCGGATGCACTGGTAGAAGCGAGGTATATATTTCATCAACCGTCGGATGCACCCTGTGCTCCATCAGATGGCCGAGTATAACGATGCGCTGGGCCGAAGGCTTGATGCCGTGGGCGGTCAGCATATCCATTATATCCTGGGTTGTATATTCGACTGGTTTCAATTTTGAAATAATTACAATTTTTTATTCATTGCAAAAGTAGTCCTTTTATCATTACCATGCAATAGCCTCGGACACTTTTTTGTTTTTTTAAGGAATCCTCTCCTATAATAATATCACATTGCCTTGTCCCCCGTGCCTTCCATTCAAACCCTGTCTCAAAACCACTATTCCGGGACAGCGCTAAAAAAACAATGCTAAAAATTTCATTCTTCGGGGAATATGTATTAATTTTGCATCTTGGAAATGGCACATGCGTGTCATCGCGCACGTGCGGCCCATACACCTTAACAAGAATCACATAAACACAATGGCAGAAAATAAACAACCCCAGGAAGAGCCCCGTACATCCATTGACGAGGTAAACGACACCCTCACCGGCATAGGCGAGAAAGTACAGAACAATCCCCGCTTCATCGTGATAGGGAGCATAGTGGTGGCAGCCGTCATCGCGATAATCCTCATCTGGGTGTATGCAATCCGCCAGCCGGGCATCAACGCGGCCAACGACGCTCTCGGACAGGCCGACATAGAGCTTCTGATGGGCAATGACTCCGTGGCACTCGCAAAATACCGGCAAGTCGCAGCCGACCACGGCTACAAGGCCGGCGACCTCGCCAACCTCAATGCCGCCATACTCCTCTACAAGGACAAAAAATATGAGGAAGCACTCTCCTGTCTCAAAAACTACTCCGCATCAGAGTCCATCATAGGCGCTGGCGCCAAAAGCCTTGAAGGAGACTGCTATGTCAACCTCAAAAAATATCCCGAGGCCCTCGGCTGCTACAAGGAAGCCGTGAAAATCTCCGACAACAATCCCGCCTACACCCCGACCTTCCTTCTCAAAGAAGCCACACTCCTCCGCGAGATGAAGGACTACAAGGCCGAGGCCGCTATATATGAGGAAATCATCAAGAACTATCCGTCCTACGGGGCAGAGATAGGCACCGACCTCCAAAAATATCTCGAACGCGCACAGGCTGCCGAATAATCCCGGCAAGACCGCAATGATAAAATAACGGGGCTATGGGGTGTTTATTCCCACAGCCCCGTTATTCCATACTCCCTCCCCCACGCTACGACCGCTTACAGACAAAAAACACAAATCCTGTTGCCCAGAATACGCCAAATAATTAAATTTGCATCTGGAACAACCTGAAACATAATACCACCCGCCACTTTCTGACGTACATCCGTCCGCAATTCATAGAAAGCCCGGTCTAAACGAATCCAACAGAACAAATTAATACCATACACCATGAAATCCATCCGTTACATGGCACTCCTCTCAGCCATGGCCCTTCCCGCAGCGCTCTCGGCGGCGATAGAAGGGAGCCTCGACCCTGAGTCGGTAGTGGAAAAGTGGAGCAACGCCTCCACAAGTCCCAAAATCATAGACATAAACTTCTCGGACACAACCTGGCCCGACACATGGGCCGGAGAAACAGGCAGAGACTGCCCGGAATGGGAATCGGACACCTATGTCAATGCCATAATACCAGTGCCGGCCAACGGGGACGGCACAGTGACATATCCAGTAGTGTTCCACAACTGCACATTCGCCACCAAGGCTTCGGCAGGCGGCCATGGAGGAACCACGGCAGCTTTTGCCAAGCAATATTACCTGAATATGAACCCCACAGGCACGGCGGCATACTGTAACAACTGGACGATACCGGGCCATACGGAATATCTCGAAGACAATATTGTCCGGGATGCCAACGGGGTTCCGACTTCCGGCGAGGCCGGCTTCGTACAGATGTGCCGCAATGCCTCCGTTGACGGCGTCACATCTCTCCACGGCTGGATGGAGATAGACCATATCCCCTACGTGGAACGCATCCAGTGGTCTTGGTCGTCCACCTCGTGGGGCCGAGGAATAAAGTGTGACATAAAGATTGGAAATGCCGACTGGAAACCCCTTGTATGGATGGGATCAGAGAACCAAAAACTTGGCTGGACATCATTCTCCGACCAAGGATACTTTATGGAAAACATCATCGATGCCAAGGACGTATCACTCCGCTGGCGCGTGTGGGACGGACAGGACGACAACAATGCCGTACAGAAAGACTTCCCGTCCAAACAGACAGTAGACCCGCTGGCCGAAAGACAGGCTCCGAGAGTACACAAGCTCCAGATCTTCGGCGACAAGATTACGGCCGAACAGGCAAAGTTTGCCCGTGAGAACATGGTCAACAATCCCGGCGAGCTATCCGATCTTGACAGGTTCCAAGGCGGCGACAAGCCCGAGCCGGACAAAGACTGGGACGAGCCGGCCGACATAGCCATGAAAGCGTTCCCGACAGCCGAGGGATTCGGCAAATACGCCTCCGGCGGCCGTGGTGGCAAAATCGTGAAGGTGACATCTCTGGCCGATGACGGCAGCGAGGGCACCCTCCGCTGGGCTTTCACACAGCATCCCGGCGAACCTCTCACCATCCTCTTCGAGGTGAGCGGCGAAATAGCCTTGCAGAAAGACCTGCGCATTAACCGTGCGAACTGGACTCTCGCCGGACAGAGCGCTCCGGGCGAGGGAATCGTTATCACGCACAACAAGGTAAACGTGGGAGGTTCGTCCAACTTCATAGTACGCAACATGCGTTTCCGCATAGGCCGTATGGACGCTGCCGGCAATATCATCGCCGCCAACGCGGTCGGGGCCGAGAACTGCTCCAACTTCATCTTTGACCACTGTTCGTTCGGATGGTCGGTGGAAGAGAATCTCAACACAGCCGACTCACACTTCCTCACCGTCCAGAACTCCATAGTGCATGAAGGTCTCTACAACGCCGGCCATTCGAAGGGCGCGCGCGGCTATGGCGCACAACTCGGCGGTTCTCCGGCCACCTATCACCACAACCTGTTCATACACAACAAGAACCGCTCCCCGCGTCTCAACGGTGCCCGAGGCGAGGACTTCGTGGTGTTCCTCGAATATGCCAACAACGTGAATTACAACTATGGCAAGCGAGGCGGCTGCTACGGAGGCGAAAACACTGCCGACATAAGTTCCTACAACGGCATGAACTCGGCCCACGAATGCAATTTCATGTCAAACTATTACAAACCTGGGCCTGAGTCAGACAAATCAAGAGTGGAATTCGTGAAATCATCCTATGCCCGCTCAGGTGCCACGTCATGGGGACCGGCCAAATGGTATCTTGCCGACAATGTGGCCGAAGGTATCGAGGACGCCACCGCCGACAACTGGAAAGGTCTTGCCAGAGACAACACCAAATACACTCTGGACGAACTAAAATCCACTGAACGCATCATTCCCCAGAATGCATATTACAAATACTCTGCCGCAGCTCCGAAGGGCCGCTACACCCCGTCTAAGTACATGCTCGAAGGCCTTGATGCCGGAAAGGACGTACTTGGCATAGTGGCAAAAAATGCCGGCACAATAAACCCCGACAAGGTAGAAAAGAGACTTCGCGACGAGGCTCTCAACGGAACAGCCGCATATGGCAATAACGGTATACTTGACCGCGAGGACGAAGCCGAAGGATTCTTCCCCTATTCCACAGACTATATCGTGCCGACCGACTCTGACAACGACGGACTGCCTGACGAATGGGAGCTTAAACATGCCTCTTCACTGAGCGAGATTGACAACAACACGGTGCTCAAAGGCGGATACACCGCTCTCGAAGTCTACCTCAACGAACTCATGGGCGAGGACTCCACCAGCGCAATCACAGATATAATGACCGACTCTGGCAACGATGCACCCGTGGAACTTTACAACCTCCAAGGACTACGTGTCACAAACGCCACATCTCCCGGCATATACATACGCCGTCAAGGGACAAAGACCGAGAAGGTGATAATCCGATAAATACAATCCCCCGCTTATAACATAGGCCACGGAGCAATTTCCGTGGCCTATGTTATAAGCGGGGGATTGTATAACGCGGGAAAGTTATTCCATCAGTTTGCGATAACGGCGGCGGGTGGGTTCCTTACCGTCATTGTGGGCGCGCTTGAACTCCTCATAGTCTGAGTATGAACCTTCGAAGAAAACGACATTGCCGTCACCCTCGAAAGAGAGTATGTGCGTGCAGATACGGTCAAGGAACCATCGGTCGTGACTGACAACCACAGCGCATCCGGCAAAATCATCAAGACCCTCTTCGAGCGCGCGAAGGGTGTTGACGTCTATATCATTGGTAGGCTCGTCGAGCAAGAGCACGTTGCCCTCCTCTTTCAGCGCCATAGCGAGATGCAGACGGTTGCGCTCTCCACCAGAGAGCACGGCAATCTTCTTTTCCTGATCTGCGCCGGTAAAATTGAATCGCGAAAGATAGGCACGCGCGTTGACATCACGGCCTCCCATACGGAAGCTCTCGACACCCTGTGATATCACCTCATATACGCTCTTTTCGGGAAGGAGGTCGTGGTGGGTCTGGTCGACATAGGCCACCTTGACAGTTTCGCCCACCTCGAACGAACCGGCATCAGGCTTCTCCTGTCCCATAATCAGACGGAACAGCGTGGTCTTTCCGGCACCGTTAGGCCCTATCACACCCACTATACCGCCCTGAGGGAGCGAGAAGGAAAGATCCTTGAAGAGCTGTTTCTTTCCGAAAGCCTTAGAGAACCTGTTGACGTCAATCACCTTCGAACCGAGGCGCGGCCCGTTGGGAATGAAGATTTCGAGACGTTCCTCCTTTTCTTTCTGATCCTCGTTGAGCAGGCGGTCATAACTTGACAGACGGGCCTTGCCCTTGGCCTGACGGGCCTTGGGAGCCATGCGCACCCATTCAAGCTCTCTTTCGAGAGTCTTACGACGCTTCGAGGCCTGTTTCTCCTCCTGTGCCATACGTTTGGTCTTCTGGTCGAGCCATGACGAATAGTTTCCTTTCCAGGGGATACCCTCGCCACGGTCGAGTTCGAGAATCCATCCTGCCACATGGTCAAGGAAGTAACGGTCATGGGTGATGGCGATGACAGTCCCGGGATACTGTTGGAGATGCTGTTCGAGCCAGTCAATACTCTCGGCATCAAGGTGGTTGGTAGGCTCGTCAAGCAGGAGGATGTCAGGCTGTTGGAGCAGAAGGCGGCAAAGGGCCACACGACGCCTCTCTCCGCCGGAAAGGGTGGAGACGATCTGATCGTCGGGAGGACACTGGAGGGCGTCCATGGCGCGTTCCAGTTTGGAATCTATATTCCATGCATCTGCGGCATCAAGCTTGTCTTGAAGCTCGGCCTGACGGGCCAGAAGGGCGTCCATCTTGTCAGGATCATCAAGCACTTCGGGATCGGCAAACGACTCGTTGACCTTGTCAAACTCAGCCAGAAGATCCATGATGGGCTGCACTCCCTCACGGACAATCTCGATCACCGTCTTTTCCGGGTCAAGCTGCGGATCCTGTTCGAGGTAGCCTACGGAGTAACCGGGCGAAAAGACGACCTCGCCCTGATAGCTCTTGTCAATCCCCGCGATGATTTTCAGCAGCGAGGACTTACCAGAACCGTTGAGACCTATTATGCCAATCTTGGCACCGTAGAAAAATGACAGGTAGATATTTTTGAGCACCTGTTTCTGAGGGGGATAGGTCTTTGACACCCCCACCATTGAGAATATTACTTTCTTATCGTCAGCCATTTATAGTATGATTATTTCTTTTTAGGGGCATATTTGACAGGATAGTCACAACGTGTGCGACCAGAGATGATGGCGTTGAGCTTGCTCTTTATGAGCTGGCGGCGTATCATGGATATATGGTCTATGTACAGACGGCCTTCGAGATGGTCACACTCATGCTGCACGATACGTGCCAGAAAGCCTGTGATTTCCTCCTCGTGAGGGCAGAACTCCTCGTCAACCCATTTAAGGCGTATATGCTCCACACGGCTGACGTTTTCTGACAGTCCGGGCAGGCTGAGGCATCCCTCACCCCGGGTGACCGGGTCTCCGTCAAGAATCTCTACCTCGGGATTGATGAGGGTGAGTTTTCTTCCGGCACATTCGGGAAAGGTATCGGCCACTGGGTCGGCGTCAATGACGACTATACGGTGGTTCAGCCCTATCTGGGGGGCGGCAAGACCTACCCCTTCGCTGGCATACATTGTGGAATACATTTTTTCAATCAGCTCACTGAGCCCCTCATAGCCGGGGCCGACCTCGGTGCTGACTTTGCGGAGCACAGGGTGTCCGTAGAGATAGACGGGAAGTCGCATATACTGTGTTTATTGTTTTTTCTTAAAAGGAGGACTGGCGGGAGTCAAGATACGAATTAAGGATTATCACGGCCGCCATGCGGTCAATGGCCTCCTTGTCCTGACGCCCCTTCTTCCTGACCCCGGCATCGATCATGGCCCTGTGGGCAAGCGTGGAGGTGAAACGCTCGTCCCACATCACGACAGGCATCCCTTCGGGCAGCTCCTTGCGCAGACGCGCAAGCGCCGGAGTTATATAGCGCATCGAATCGGACGGCTCCCCGCTCATGGTAGTAGGAAGTCCGACAACAATCTCATCCACCTGCTCACGGGCTATGTAATCCTTTACAAACTGTACCAGCGAGGCGGACGGCACCGTGGCAAGCGCGGTGGCCACTATACGCAGAGGGTCGGTCACGGCTATGCCGCAACGCTTGCGTCCGTAGTCAATGGCAAGAAGTCGTCCCATATCAAGGTACAAAGTTACATATTTTTAGCGGTTTCCTTTTCAGAACGCGTCAAAAATTTGCATGTGAGTGAAAAAGTCATTAACTTTGCACCGTGTATCAAGGCACACATCGGGGCGTAGCGCAGTCCGGTAGCGCACCTGGTTTGGGACCAGGAGGTCGCAGGTTCGAATCCTGTCACCCCGACTTCCATCCGCCGTTAACATATGTTAACGGCGGATGGCTCTTTATCCAGGGTTTTCTACATGAAGATACTGATGCGAAATCATTGTATCACCAATTTTATGAAAGAACACATCTATTACGATTGATATAAAATGACGGTTGTCTTCACGAACCGTTGGCGAGGCCGGCGTGTTGCTTTATTGATATGATGACCCAACGTTTGCTTCTGCCTCTGGCCATATCGGCTGTGTCCGTGATGTGCGGGTGTGGTCTGGTCTACGAATACGATGACTGCCCGCCATGTCCCGAGGAATGTTTCTCGGTGGATGCAGACTGGAAATACGCGCCCTCAGCACTCCCGGAAGGGATGGCCTATATCTTCTTCCAAACAGGAGGAACTGACGAGTGGCGTTTTGATTTTCCCGGACGTGAAGGCGGCGAGGCCGACCTGCCGGACGGAGGATATTCCGTGATAATGTTCAACGACGACACATCAGGAATCCTTTTCGAAAATACGGACATCTATGAGACTTTCACTTTCTACTGCCGCAGGGGCGGTCTGTATGACGGCCTTGGCGGCTCCATTGACAACCCCTTAGGCCCTGATACAGGCCCGGACGGAGAGAAGGTGGAAATCTGTCCCGACATGCTGTGGTGTGATGCAGAGGACAGATTCAGCCTGTTTCCGGGAGGAACATCTGTCGGGAAGCCGGAAGCATCTTACAGCCACGACAGGACTCTCGTAATGTATCCCCACCAGATTGTGGCACGTTACAGTCTAACGATTCGTGATGTCTCCAATCTCGGAGGGGTGGCACGAATGTGCGCTTCACTGAGCGGGATGGCATCATCACTGCGCCCGTCCGACATGTTCAGAGACGGCCCTGCCACCCTCCCCTTCAAGGTTGGAGGGAATGGCATTGACGTCATAAGCGGTAGTTTTCTGACCTACGGACTGCCATCAGAGATAGATGTGCCGAACATGTTGTCACTCTATGTATGGCTTTCGGACGGACGAAAACTATGTTACAATTTCGACGTAAGCCCGCAGACGCGCACGGCACCGGATCCTCTCAATGTCAACATTATACTGTCAGGACTGGATCTGCCTGAGTCAGACATTCCGGCCGAGGGTGGATTTGACGTAAGCGTTGACGGATGGACTACGATAGAGATAGACATTCAGTCTTAGAACAAACCGCGAGGAGAGGGTGTTTATTAATTAAATCCAACGAGTTATGAAAAAGAGATCTGTCTACATGTCCTTTCTGGCCTTAGGAGTCCTTGCCGTATCGTGCGCAGACGAGGATGCACCCGAACCGACGAGAGAATCCGGCGCAATAGGTTTCAGTGTAACGGTGCCAAAAACGCCACGCTCAGCCTCGACAACCACCTCCACCATCAAGGACTTTATAGTATATGCCTATACTGACGGCGCCCCTTATATGCAGGATGTACATGTGGCCAGAAACGGATCGGCATGGACTTATTCGCCGGTCGTATACTGGCCAAGCACGCCCGTGAACTTTTATGCTTACAGCCCTGACATAACCAATACCCCGAGTTCCGGCCAGCCCGAACTCGGCAATATCCCGGACTACAAGAACAACGGAACCACCGACCTTCTGTATGCCGTAAATATGGGCGAGGTGGCCAAGGCGGCCCCCGTAAACCTCAACTTCCGCCATGCGCTGTCACGTGTGTCTGTGATGCTGAGCAGCTCAAACTCCGACATACAGGTGCGGGTGTCATATGTTAAGTTACACAACGTCTACCGTCAGGGCACTTTCAGTTTCCCGCAGGCCACGACATCGGCCGATTTCCCGGAAAATGTAGGAAGCTGGTCGGACTTCAAACTCAACAATGACATGATGCTGTTCGCCATTATAGGCGATGAGGATGTTGTAAACCTCACCCCGACCCCGGTAGATCTCACGGAAAACACCTTCCAGATAAATTACTTCATCCCACAGCCTCTATCGGCTCTCGGTTATAACGGGTCGGACTATACAGGAAACGGCATAGAGATAGACTGTGAGATCTTCGATACATCCACAGGAGCCAAGATATGGCCAAACGCCTCCACCCCGGCCGCACAACTTGTGCCGGAAACCGGGACAGGACGACTGCTTTATCCTGTGACCACCGATGCCATAAACGAATGGAAGATAGGGCATGCATATATCTACAATATCAGAATCGACAATCCTGACGTCCTCAAACCCATAATGTTTGACGTAAGCGTTGACGAATTCCAGATAGAGCAACAATGACGCCAGATATCCTTCAAATATAAAGGAGGAAACACAAAAAATCAGACTCCGACCACGAAAATTCCTTTCCTTACGGTTTTCTCGTGGTCGGAGTTATTGTTACTTACAACAGCCCTTTGCTCAGATGCCTGAAATACGGGCTATATATTTACCGATGATGTCAAACTCGATGTTGACCTTTGTCCCAACGCGGATTCCCTTGAAATTGGTATGCTCGAATGTATAGGGTATTATGGCCACCCTGAACGAGTCAGGACGTGAGTCACAGACAGTCAGACTCACACCGTTGACTGTGACCGACCCTTTCTCTACCGTGACATACCCCTCACGCGCCATCTCCCTGTCCACATCATAGACAAACTTGTAATAACGGCTGCCCTCTACTTCCTCTATGCTCTCGCATACAGCGGTGGTGTCTACATGGCCCTGTACTATATGGCCGTCAAGACGCCCGTTCATCACCATGGAACGTTCGAGATTTACCTCGTCACCGGCTTCAATATCACCGAGATTGCTGCGGTCAAGAGTCTCCTGAATAGCAGTGACAGTGTAAGTGCCGTCGCCATGAAGGGCCACCACTGTGAGACACACACCATTGTGGGCCACGCTCTGGTCTATGCGAAGCTCGTCGGCAAAGGAACAACTAACTCTGAGATCCACGTTGCCGTCATGACGGCTTACCTCCGTCACCCGTGCTGCTTCTTCTACAATTCCTGAAAACATAAGCGTCTAATTATATGTTATTTTTGCAAAGTTACAGAAAAAACACGACATTTGCCATCATGAAAAAAAGCTTTTTATACACACGAACGGGCGATGAGGGCATGACCTCTCTCGTCGGCGGGACACGCATAGCCAAGCACTCGCCAAGAGTGAGCGCCTATGGAGAGGTGGACGAACTAAATGCCCACATCGGGCTTGTCAGAGCTTATGCCGACATGATTGAAGCCGCCTCTGACGACTCTCGTCTACTGCAAGCCGTGAGTGCCAGACTCTTCGACATAGGCTCTCATCTGGCCACCCCCTTTCCTTCCGGCAAAGAGATACCCGTAGTGATTAGCGACGGGGACATACGCAGCCTTGAAGACCGCATAGACTACCTTGACAACCTCCTCCCACCCCAACGCACGTTCATCCTGCCCGGAGGATGCGTGGCCTCCTCAGAGGCCCATGTGGCACGCACCGTATGCCGCCGTGCCGAACGTGCCATCCTCTCATTTGTGGAAGAGAGCGGAGAGAGGGTGGAACCTCGGGTGCTGCGTTACATCAACCGGCTGAGCGACTACCTTTTCATCCTTGCCCGCGCCATGAACCATTACAACGGTGTCAGCGATATCCCTTGGGAAAAGGCCTGATATATTCCCGTAATAATACGAAAAAACCACATGGCAGCCATGTGGTTTTTTATTGTATCTGCTTTCGTGACAGCTACATCACTCCGCCAAGGCTGAGGGAGCTACATAGGTGCGGGTGGCAAGTTCGCGGTCAATCATATAGAGTCCCATACCGTTGTCGCCTACGAGAGCGAGCTTGTCTATGAGCTGTCGGCAGTTGTCCTCTTCCTCAACCTGCTCGTTGACAAACCAGTTGAGCCTGTCACGTGTGGCATAGTCGTTCTCCTCGATGGCGAGGGCATATATGCCGTTGATCAGAGCCGTTACCTTCTGCTCGTGTTCGAGGGTATCCTTGAAGGCTTCGGCCGCACTTTCCCATGATGTAGGAACCGCGTCAATGGCAGCGAGGGTCACACGGCCTCCGCGCTGGTGCACATAGTTCATGAAAATAGTGGCATGGGCCTGTTCTTCCTGAAACTGTACCCTGAACCAGTTGGCTATACCGGGAAGACCGGCTGATTCGAAGTGGGCGCTCATGGAGAGATAGAGGTAGGCGCTGTAAAACTCAGCGTTGATCTGCGCGTTTATCGCGTCTTGGATTTTGTTGTTAAGCATAACTTGATTTATTTATAACTGACTGCAAATTTAACAAATTTCCGATGAAATGTGTTGAATTTATGGAAACTTCGAAATATTAACCTTTGTTAACAATAATCGGGGGGGGTATTTTTTATCGTAATTTTTGGACTTTTAACAAATTAGAGCTACCTTTGCAGAGATTCATCCCTTATCCGTGATGCAACCGACGGGCAGGGATGTCGGTCACACTCATGACGGCAAGGCCCCGCGCCTGTTGTCAAACAAGAGATTAAACATCATAGATTGCCTAACTTAAACCCCTGGGCAAGCCAAGCGAAAAAGATATTGATTTAGTTTTTTTATGACATTTTGGATCATCAACTCACTAATAGTATTCGCACTTTGCGTACTGTTTGCCGGCGTTCTTATACCACAGATTCTCCTGATCGCCTATCGTCGCAATCTTTTTGACGAGGTAGACGAAAGAAAGATTCACAAGGGGCTTGTCCCGCGTCTCGGAGGCATAGCCTTCGAGCCTGTGATACTTCTGTCCCTCGCCCTCCTTGCCGGACTGAACATATTTCTCGGCAACACGCATTTTGCCGATACGTTCAACAGCCATGCGGAACTCCTCATAGCCTTCTTCTGCTCCATCCAGCTGCTCTATCTTGTCGGTATGGCCGATGACCTCATCGGCATAAAATACCGTGCCAAGTTCGTGGTACAGCTCATCTGTGCGGCGCTCCTCATCTCGGGAGGGTGCTGGTTCACGACACTCGGCGGAGTCCTCGGCATAGAGGAATGGTCACCGTGGGTGGGAATACCGTTCACCGCCATAGTGATAGTGTTCATTATCAACGCCATCAACCTCATCGACGGTATTGACGGACTGGCATCGGGTCTCAGCTCGATAGCCATGATGATATACGGCATATCGTTCTACGTGAAAGGCGAATATGCCTACGCGCTCATCGCCTTCGCCACGTTCGGCGTCCTTGTGCCGTTCTTCTACTACAACGTCTTCGGCGACGTCACGCGCCACAGCAAGATATTCATGGGCGACACCGGCTCGCTTACCATAGGCCTGATACTCGCCGTGCTCGGCATCAAGCTCTACACGATTCCCGTGACCGGCGTCCTCGAATTCAATCCGGTAGTACTGGCATTCTCTCCGCTCATCATACCCGCTTTCGACGTATTACGGGTCTACATCCTCCGAATCAGACAACACCGCTCGCCGTTCATGCCTGACAAGAGCCATATCCACCACAAATTCCTTGCCGCCGGCATGAAACCGCGTATCGCGATGGTCTCCATCATCTCCATCTCCGCGCTGTTCACCATCGTCAATCTCGCAATCTCGCACGTTGTCAACATCAATCTTGTGGTGATTATAGACATCTTAATTTGGGGAGGCTTCAACACCCTGCTCAACAAGCGCATAGCCTCCTACCAGAAGAGTCTGGGGGAAGCCTCAGGAAGATCCTGACATAACGGCCCGGTCATTTTCCCAATATTATTTGTTTATCCTTAGTAGATAAATACCACCACACCACTTATGATTGACCAGATACTCAACGAGGAGGTCTCGGAACGTGCCGTGCTCGTCGGACTCATCAGCGAGCGACAGAATGAGACAAAGGCACGGGAATATCTTGACGAGCTGGCCTTCCTGGCCGACACGGCGGGAGCCGAGACCGTCAACACCTTCCTCCAAAAACTCGACTATCCCAATCCCCGTACATACGTGGGCAAGGGAAAGCTCGAAGAAATAAGAGCCTATATAGAGGACAACGACATAGGCATGGCCATATTTGACGATGACCTCACATCCAAGCAGGTTGTCAACATAGAGCGGGAACTGAAAGTAAAGATTCTTGACCGCACCAGTCTTATCCTCGACATCTTCGCCAAGCGCGCCCGCACAGCCAACGCCAAGACCCAGGTAGAGCTTGCCCAATACCAGTACCTCCTGCCACGCCTTACAAGAATGTGGACTCATCTCGAACGACAGCGGGGAGGTATAGGCATGAGAGGCCCCGGCGAGACCCAGATAGAGACTGACCGCCGAATAATCCTCGACAAGATATCCCGCCTGAAAGAAGAGCTTCGCAACATCGACAAGCAAAAGTCCGTACAGCGAAAGAACCGAGGCAAACTGACCCGCGTGGCCCTTGTGGGATATACCAACGCAGGAAAGTCAACACTTATGAACCTCCTGAGCAAGAGCGATGTCTTTGCCGAGAACAAGCTGTTCGCAACCCTCGACACCACCGTCAGGAAAGTAATCATCGACAATCTACCATTCCTGCTCACTGATACGGTAGGGTTCATCCGCAAGCTCCCCACACATCTCGTAGACTCATTCAAGTCTACCCTTGACGAGGTGAGGGAGGCCGACCTGCTGGTACACGTGGTGGATATATCCCATCCCAACTTCGAGGAACAGATCGAGGTGGTAGACAAGACACTGCGCGATGTATGCGGAGGAGAGGATAAGCCGATGATAATGGTGTTCAACAAAATAGACGCCTTTACCCACACGCCCAAGGACGACGACGACCTCACACCGCGCACCCGTGAGAATATCTCTCTCGACGAGCTGAGACATATGTGGATGTCCCGCCTGCCACATGACTGCGTGTTCATATCGGCCAAGACAGGACGTAACGTGGACGAACTTAAACAGATGCTCTACGAGCGTGCCAAGGAAATCCACCTCACTCGGTTCCCCTACAATGACTTCCTCTTCCAGAAATATGACGAGGAGCTCGGACAACAGGAATGAAAGAACGGCTCAGAAAAATCATCAACAGGCTGAAGCCCGACCGGCTCATCGAACGCCCTCCACTCCTCTATCGTGCCCTTTTCCCAGAAGCCATGTGGCGCCAGAAAAGGCGAGGGAAGAAGACGGTCTATCTGACATTTGACGACGGCCCCGTACCCGAAGAGACCCCGTGGGTTCTCGACCTCCTCGACCGCGAGGGGGTCAAGGCCACATTCTTCATGGTGGGTGACAACGTCCGCCGCCATCCCGAACTCCTCGAAGAGGTGAAGCGCCGTGGCCACTCCTACGGCAACCACACCATGCACCACCTGCAAGGGATAAAAGAGAGCAACCACAAGTATTTCAGAGACATCACAGAGGCGTCAGAACTTATAGACTCCACCCTGTTCCGCCCTCCCCACGGCATAGTATGGCCCGGACAGGCACGTCTAATAAAGCGTCACTACAACATAGTGATGTATGACCTCGTCACCCGCGACTACTCCAAACGCGTTAACGAAGAGAGGGTGGTGAACAACGTGAAGCGCTATGCCCGCAACGGGAGCATAATAGTGTTTCATGACTCCGTAAAGGCCCACAAAAATATGCGCTACGCCCTCCCGCTCGCTATCAGATGGCTGAAAGAGAACGGATTTGACTTCGCACCGTTACCGATGTGATGGACGCTGCCGAGATCAAGACCTTGCTGTCACAGGCCGGTGCCTCAGCAAGCGGGATAGCACGGGTCGAAGCCGTGGACGCGGATGCGGCACTCCTGTACAGTAACTGGATATCCGCCGGACGCCACGGCACTATGGAATATCTTGAAAAATACCCCGATATACGCCGGCATCCCGCAGCCCTTCTCGAAGGTGCTGCAAGCATCATCGTAGCGGCATTCAGCTACAACCATCCTTCATCAGGGCCGCTACGCTGGGCACGTTACTCTCTCGGAAGGGATTATCATGAGGAGGTTAGGGAAAGGCTATCTGGAGTGGCCGGAGAGATAACAGCCTCCACAGGGGAGACATGCCGCGTGGCGGTTGACACGGCCCCTCTGCGCGAACGGTACTGGGCCGTGAAAGCCGGACTCGGATTCACGGGGTTGAACGGCTTGCTGATAGTTCCCGGCGCCGGATCGTGGGTGGTGCTCGGTGAGATTATAACCACGCTCCCGCTGACCCCTGACACCCCTCTTGGCAACACCGTATGTGACGGTTGCCGCCGATGTGTCGAGGCTTGTCCGGGAAAGGCTCTTGACGGCTTCGGAGGGATGGACTCCCGACAATGCAGATCATATCTGACCATCGAATACCGGGGCGACCGGCTACCACGGCTGGGAGACAGGGTCTACGGATGCGACATATGCCAAGAGATATGCCCGCACAACCGTGATGCCGCGCTGTCAGCCATCCCGGCCTTCGCGCCACGTAAAGAGATAACCTCGCTCGGTCTCTGTGACATCATCGGGATGGAACAACAGGAATTTTCCCGGATTTTCAGCCATTCGGCCATCAAGCGAACCAAGCTGTCAGGTCTTCGGCGCAATGCTCTGAGATGCGGCACAGAGGGCCGGGAGAGTGACTTTGGGAATGACACCGAGCCTTCGTGCCACGATGCCGACAGGGAGTGATGACTCGTCAGTCTCCACAAGCAGGCGGTCGGGAGGTGTCACAGCCACCGATGCAGGATTGAACCTTTCCCCGTAGCTCAGATAGAAACCTGCCCTCACCAGCTCATCAGCCAGTTCCGGCTTGCCACGGAATCCATGTATCACCCATGGCTGCACAGGCCTAAGCCTGTTTTTCAACCTTATAATATCGGGATAGCGCCTGACGATGTGCAGGAGCAGCGGTTTGCGTAGATATTCGCTAAGAAATATATGATAATCAAGCAACTCTGTCTGCGCCTCCATATCTTTCTGGCATCCTGCATGTATACTGTCAAGCCCGGTCTCCCCTATCGCTACCACCCTTGGGTCAATGGCAAGAGCCTTCACGGCCCTTATATCGGACATAGACGCCCTTAGGGCGTTCCACGGATGTATGCCCACTGAATAGAGATATCCACGGCGCAACCCAAGCTCACGTTGACGGAATACGGACGGATCTATATTGACCACGGAATGTGGACGCAGATTATGGGTGTGGTTGTCGGTCATGGTACAGGGTCGTAGCCCGAGCCTCCCCACGGATGACAGCGGCATATACGCCTTACGGCAAGCCACAGCCCGCGCACAGGCCCGTGCTTTGTGATAGCCTCTATGGCATACTCGCTACACGTGGGTGTGAAACGGCATGACGGCGGAAGCATCGGGGAGATGCAGAGCCTATAAAAACGGATGGGCAATATGAGCAGACGGCTAAGCATTGATACCGGCAAGCAGACGTTTCATGGCATTCTCCACCCGGGCATAGGGAAGACGTTCGGAGGCCACATATATGAAGGCTATATCGGCCGGAAGATCAGACGGTATCAGATGGCGGTTGAGACGGTAGGACTCGCGTACCACGCGACGCATACGCACACGGTCTACGGCATGGCGGAGACGTTTCTTGGGAATCGAGACCAGAAATTGCGGACACGACACTCCGCGCCGGTCGTTGACAGTCCATGCCACGCGCAGCGGATAGCAAAGAGCCGACCTCACGGCGGCATCATTGCGACTGAAAAGGCGGGAGATAGCGATCTCGCTGCAAAGTTTTTCTTTCTTGTAAAGTCGATACATCGGCGTGCAAGTGGTATAATACAAAAGTTAAGAGACCAGCTCCATATAGGACATGACCCGATCTCTTAACTCTTTAAAAATTTTTTACGATACTGATGTCCTACGTTCACGAAGCCTCGGCATCGGCTTTGAGATAATTCTCAAGCGCTCCTGTCATAGACGGGGCAGAAGGCGAAGGAGCCTCTATGTCAAGACGCAGACCTGCGTCACGGGCAGCCTGGGCCGTTGTGGGGCCGAAACATCCTATCTTTATGTCACCCTGCTGGAAGTCAGGGAAGTTTTTCAGGAGGGACTGGATTCCAGAGGGGCTGAAAAATATGAGCATGTCATAGTCAAAAGGCTCGTCAGGCCCAAAATCATTGCTCACAGTCCTGTACATGACAGCCTTGGTATAATTGATACCGTTCTTGTCAAGGAGTCCAGAGTCTTCTTTGTGGACATCGCTCACCACCCAAAGGAACTTTTCCTTCTTGTGCTTGGTCAGAGACGGGAGAAGACCGTCGAGCTTACCGGTCTCGCCGTGGAATATCTTACGTTTACGGTATACTATGTATTTCTGCAAATAGAGCGCTATGGACTCGGTGGTGCAGAAATATTTCATCGTGTCCGGGATAGTGACACGCATATCATCACACAGGCGGAAGAAGTGGTCTATGGCGGTGCGGGCCGTGAAGATGATTGCCGTAAAGTCGTTGATGGCAATTTTGGACTGGCGGAATTCCTTGGCGGAAAGGCCTTCCACCTTGATGAACGGTCGGAGAACCACCTCTACGCCATAACGTTCGGCAATGTCATAGTAGGGGGACTTGCCTGATTCAGGGCTGGGTTGGGACACCAATACTTTCTTGACTTTCACTTGATGGGCGTTATATTAAGTTTCACAAGCTCTGCCTCCGACAGGAGAGTATGTCGAACAGGTGTTTCTTAGGGTTGTAGCGTAAGATTTTCAGTCAGCAGGTTCTGAAGAAACAGCACCGTTCTGTAAAGCAGAACAAGGGGTACGATTTCAAGACTGCAAAGGTACAAAATAAAATAGACCAACGAGCCAAAATTGTCGTAAAAAAGTCTAAAACCCTTGCAAATAAATACGATTCGGGTCAGAATATAGAATCCCGCCCCTGTCAGTGCCACCGTTTTAGCCGCTCCGGGATTGAAAAGCACCACAAGGGCCGGCACGACAAGCAGCATGGCCAGAAGCGCCTGGGAGGCATTGAAACCCTTCATCCACATCCTTGCCGACACGCGGTCTATGAAGACGGCCCCGACCGTGAAATAGGCCCCGAGCTGCCAGACATAATAGAGAGCCGCCACAAGCGTTATCACACCTATCACGGCGAACACTCCGAATCCACGGTCAAGAGACTGGCCGGCCACAGAGTTTATGATAATACCTTCCGATAGGCACGCCATGAATATCATGGATAGCTGCACGCCGGTCTCCGAGGCGGTACGGACATCGAAAAATCCCTCTCTGCGACGAATCGAGAACAGGTCGGTGGCAAAATTTTTAAGGAATGTCGAATAGTGGCGGAAGTTGTAGGCCAGCATAAGGAACATTAGGAGGAGCAGGCAGAGTACACCCGAGTCATAGCCCGGAAGAGACGCTTTGACTCCCGGCTCGTACCCTTCTGTGAACGGCACTCGCCCGGACGAGAAAAATCCCTTTATACCGAGATGGCCGGGGGCATCGTCTATTCGACACGCAGGCACGGCAAACGGCGACTGGATGCTGTCAGTGGTGGTCAGTGGCATGCACGGAAACTGATTATAGCCTCTATCGCCTCGGCAGGTGTGGCCACGACAACAGCCGGGACACGGCCGTCACGCATGAAACCTTCCCGGGACATACGGTCGAGCATTGAAAGGAAGGGGGCATAGAACCCATCGGTATTTACAATCACTACCGGGCCGGAGAAAAGACCGAGCTGGTGCCACGTCATCATCTCGCACAGTTCGTCAAGCGTTCCTATCCCTCCCGGAAGTGCCACTGCCGCACAAGAAAGGCTGGCCATGGTGTCCTTGCGGACATGCATCGTAGGTGTCGACAGGGTCTCGGTGAGGCGGCTATGCGCCCAGCCCTTATCAATCATGAACTGCGGGAGCACGCCGACAGCCTCACCGCCGGCATCAACCGCGCCTTCGATAGCGGCGGCCATAAGCCCCATGGCACCACCGCCACATACGAGCCTGAGGCCTGCACGGGATAACAGGGCGCCGGTCTCACGGGCCACGTCAAGATACTTGGCTGCTACACGGGAGGAGGATGCGCAATAGACTGCCACCCCGTTTTTTTCAATCATAGGCAGTAGAGGTTTTTGAGGGTGCAAAGTTACGAAAACTTTTTGAAAATCAGAAAATCCGCACTAACGTCGTTCAATCTCCGCCCCCTATGGCCCTCTCGGTGCATAACGACAGCCGCAAGAGGGCCGCAGGACGGTAACGGCATGCCACACGCCACGTCATCAGACCATCGGGCGGAGGAAGGGACGCACGGCGGGAGTGAGAGATGAAAGGACTGACGACACGGAGGCCGACGCGAGAGCCTCGTAAGCCCCGGCACGGGCCGTGTCTTCTGCGGCAAGACACCATGAGGAGAGCGTCCTCATGGCCACTGCCTGTTCGAGATGGCGCCTGATGACGGCACCTGACGCACTCACAGCGGGGAGTTCGAGTGAAAGCAGCATGTCCGGGTCATCTGCCGCATCTTGCCCTCCGGGGCCGGCGGAGGCTGTCTCCCCGTCAAGATCGCAGTCAGTGACATGCGGGAATAGCGAGAGCACTATCTCTGCAAAGGCATTCTTAACCATGATTCCCAACCTTCCCCTCGTCTCGCTCCTCATGAGAGGGTCAAAGATGGTCTTCTCATCATCCGGGGCTGAGAGTATACGACATGCAGCCGTGGCCCGGACAGTATCAGCTATAACCGCTGTCGATAGTGAAAACAACATATCCGTGATGTTTTTTAACCTGCGATTCATGCCCGTGCGCGCAGACGCTGCACGAGGCGAAGAGCCGTGGATGGTGATATAAAGAACTGAGAGGCAGTCTCGGAAGCAAGCACACTGGCCAAAGCCTCGGGAAGACGGCAACCACGCCGGGCCATGAGCATGGAGACCTTCGTATTGAGTTCCTCCCAAAGCAGGCGGCGCCTGTCACGACGCAGAGAGAGACGCCCGTGGCGGAGGACTCGGAGCATTCGCAACGCATACTCGTAGGTGCAGTAATAATGAGGCGCGGGAGAGGCTGCGGCCTTTGCTGCGACATCGGCCAGGTTTATTTCCTTTCCAGACGGCAGATTGATAATAATCTCACGACATGCGGTAAGAAAATGGCGGTTGCGTGTTTCGATAAGTGAAAGCATAAGTTGTTCGTTCAATTTTTTTATTGTTGTTTTATCAATTGTTCATTGGCAAAATTACAATCCGCCACGGGCCGTAATGCGACACATCATTGTGAAAGAATGTTAATGACATGAAACAGCCTTCTCGTCACGGGCAGCCCGGAAAGCGTCAAACGTCGAGAAGACATCCATCATCGCCACCACCGAATTGTAGGCCTGACTGTCATAGAGCGAGGCCGATACATTGCCGGACGGGGCATGTCCCTGCAACGCGGATGAGACCCCCGAGATCTGCTGGAATAGACGAAGCTCTATGTCAAGCAATGCCGATGCCCCCTCGCTCCTACCCGCCGATGAGACTTCCGTCGGGAGTCGTGCCGCACGCGGATTGACAGGGATGACAGCCGCCGGAAGCCCCCACATGGACGCCGCCTCCTCAACGGAGACCCCCGGCGGACAGGCATCCGTAGGAAACAGCAACGCCCCCTTGGCACTATGGGCCAGAATGTGGTCGATAGTGGTGATAAGCCTGTTGATATGGGTCTGCTGGTCTATCACATCCTCTATGAACGGATGTACCTCACCGTCAGTAAGAGGATAGAATTTCACTACGAACGGATGGGAGCCGTGGGCAAACGGCGAACGGGTCTCGTCTATGACCGTACCGTCAGGCGCATAGACACGGCAATACCAGCACGTCCCACGATGCCTGACATGTTCGAAGCTCCAGACCTCTATGACCCGGCAGAGGGCCGGATCGGAGGTGGCGTCCCAGCTGACGGCATCAGAGTCTGGCTCTATGGAGGCGAGTGAGCACTCGGGCCGCATGGACGAGACTCGGGCAAAGAGTTCGGCAAGCTCCCTCGCCCTACGCTGGGAGTTGTGGGAATAGCGCATTCGTATCTCCTGAGGCGACATGTCATGCAGCATACCCACAAGCCTGATGTCCCTCCCTCGCGGGTCAAGAAACCTGTTGCAGAAGAAGTGGGAGGGATTTACATTGTCAACCCACACCTGCTGTCCCTCAAACCTGTTCTCATAGACAACGCGCTGTATCGCGCAACCCGAAATCAGAAACTCTTCGAGAGCACGCGCGTCAAGTTCGTCAAGGGCATTGAGTCGGCGTATCTCTCCGACAGCCTGAGACATCTCTTCCGATGATATATTGTAGCGGAACCGTCCCACGACACTCTTGACGAGAGAGCGCAACAGATTATTAGTGATTGGACGGCGTCCGGCCCGGCGCGCCACCTCCCCCTCCGTGACGACAGACCCGTCAGCGGCAACAGCCGGGTCGTCCCACTGACGCCCGTAGGTAAAGTGTTTCAGGCGCGTGCGCATGGCCCGCAGAGGGGCCATCCTAAGCCATGAGTTTTTAGCATAATCGTAGGTCATGATAAAGAGTAAGCAAAATAAACCAGATTTTTTTGAATTTATGACAATATGGACACCGAAAGGGTCTATCCGTCTTCCTCACTCCCGAGAGCCGATGAATCGAAGGAAAACATATCCTCGTGGAACTCCACCACGCGGAGTGACAGCAACGAGTCACGGCCCGGATCATACGGATAGAGGGCCAGAGTCTTGGCAACAGGATCGAAGACTGCGACGGGAGACTCCGCAGAGGCCCGTGTGAAGGGATGGATCTGGCGCAGGGCCAAGGGAGAAGACGGATTGTCAACCACCCGGGCAGAGCAATACCAGGAAGAAAGACGCACATCGGCCACTCTGACCACGGCAGGCCCGAGAGATATGCGCGTATCCGCGCTACCGTGCCGTGGCAGAACCACACTCCCGGCTTTCTGGACAGAGACAAGATGACGGAGAGGCCCCGAGGCAAGAAGGCGTCCATACCATTCATCCATCTCGGCAGACAGTACGGCATCAAGATCTATGCCGTCAGTGCGGCCCGACACCACACCTACGGCGGGAATATCATAACCACGGTGAAGACGCCACCGTGCAAGCATTTCGGAACGTGTGAGACTGAGTTTCATTTCAACAGTATAATTTCTGAGGTTTATGATGCAAAGTTACAGCCGCCGTAACGCCGAAAGAATGCGATAATGCCGTGCGGTTTTGGGAAAAGAATTTGAAAAAATGTAACTTTGCATTCTCATGAATATATCAGAACTGAAAGAAAAAGTCCTTTCCGGCGGTGAGATCACCCCGGAGGAAGCCACATGGCTTGCCGACGAGGCAGCCTGCCCGCTGGACGAGCTGCTTGAAGCCTCAGCGGAGATCACACGCCGGTTCGGAAACCGCAAGTTCGATTCCTGCTCTATCATCAACGCCCGCTCCGGCCTCTGTCCAGAAGACTGCAAATGGTGTGCGCAGTCAGTCCGCTACGCCACCGGCGCCGAGGTATATCCGCTTGTGGACAGACAGACGTGTATGGACGTCGGAGAGGCCAACCGGCAGGCCGGAATAGGGAGGTTCTCGCTGGTAACGAGCGGACGCTCAGTCAGCGGCAAGACCCTTGATACCATATGCGGATATTTCAGCGAGCTGCATTCTCGCGGAGGGATGGGATTGTGTGCCTCTCTCGGACTGATGACACCCGAAGGGCTCCGACGCCTGCGCGAGGCGGGGGTGGAACGCTATCACTGCAATCTTGAAACTGCCCCGTCCCACTTCCCCACCCTGTGCACCACACATACCATGGCCCAAAAGATAGCCACGATACGTGCCGCACGCGAAGCCGGCATGGAGATATGCTCGGGAGGCATCATCGGGATGGGCGAGACTATGGAACAAAGAGTGGAGTTCGCTCTATTCCTACGAGAGATAAACCCGTCCAGCATCCCGCTTAACGTGCTCCAACCTATCGAGGGGACGCCGCTTGCCGGCACTCCCCCGCTCTCAGACAGCGAGATACTACGCACAATGGCCATCTTCCGCTTCGTTCATCCCCGCGCCGTCCTGCGTTTTGCCGGAGGACGGGCACGTATATCACCCCGGACGCAGCTCCGTGCCCTTGAAGCCGCCGTCAACGGCGCCATAATGGGCGACCTGCTCACCACCATAGGTTCAGGAATAGAGGACGACCGGCATATGATAAAGGAGGCGGGATATGAATTCTGACAAGGACAGCCGCTACCGTGGGCATCTGAACCTGCGCGAGATAGGCCCTGACGGCCAGAAGAAGCTCGGCGAGGCCTCGGTTATCATTATCGGAGCCGGCGGACTCGGCTCCCCGGTGGCTCTCTACCTTGCCGCAGCCGGCATAGGACGAATCTCCGTCCTCGACCCCGATACCGTGAGTCTGAGCAATCTGCAACGCCAGATAATCCACTCGACATCAGACCTCGGACGCCCCAAGACGCTCTCGGCAGGAGAGAAAATGACGGCCATAAATCCAGAGATAGCCATAGAGACGGTACAATCCCCGCTTGACAATGAAAACGCCCCGTCCTTGATTGCCGCACACGACCTTGCGATAGACTGCACCGACAACCTCGCCACACGTCTGCTCATATCAGATACATGCGTAAGCCAGAAGAAACCCTACATATTCGGGGCGGTCAGACGCTTCGGAGGACAGGTGTTCACACATATTCCCGGGACAGCATCATATCGTGACATTTTTGACGACACACTCGCCGAAGACGACATCCCCTGCTCGGTCACAGGGGTTCTCAACACGGTGGTCGGAATCATAGGGACAATCCAGGCCACCGAGGCTGTCAAACTCTTGACAGGAGCCGGCAGTCTGCTCACCGACCGGCTGCTGGTCTTTGACGCACTCGCCATGAGATTTGACACATACAGCGTGTGACACAGAGACTTACAAATTAGGGCCACGCCACCCGTTTAAGCTATTTTAACATGGGTCTACCCGCTCATCTCATTGATTTTGAGTAATTTTGCAGCGCAGAAGTGAGAAGTCAACCCAAAGAACTTATCATGAATTCCAAGAATCCACAGTCACCCCGCGTAGGAATCGTGGGCAGTTTCCTCCCTCCCGAGGAACTTGAAGAAGCCATAGAGCGCAAGAAGCGCGGCGAAATATCACCCGAAGAATTCGGCAGGATAGAGGACCAAGTCATCGACCGCCTGATAGACCGCGAGATTGCCGAGGGCCTCACAATAGTAACCGACGGCGAGATGCGCCGCAAAGCCTGGGACCGCGATTTCTGGGAAGGACTCGGCGGCATGGAACGCGAACGCATAGACACAGGCCACATATATCAGGACGAGCCGACACGCCACGACCTGATACATTTTACAGACCGCGTGTCCTACAATCCCGGCCACCCGTTTTTCGACAAGTTCAGCCATCTTCTCCATCTCGCCGACGGTCGCGCGGAAGTGCGTCAGACAATGCCGTCACCGGGCGAGCTGTATGCACGTACCCTCATCATCACAAACGGTGATCCCGGGCGAATCTACCCCGCTCCCGAGAACCTGATAGAGGATATAGCCGCCGCCTATCGCGAGACAATCATGGAACTCTACCGACGCGGATGCCGCCACATCCAGTTTGACAGCTCCGTATGGGGACGTCTTAGTGACCCGGACTTCGAACGCAAGACCCTTATGGGAGGCATAGACCCCGACGTCATAACCCGAGACCTCATAAAGGTGCTCAACCTCACCCTTTACGGCCGTCCTGCCGATCTCGAAGTAACACTGAGTATAGCCGCCGACGAAACCCGCATTCCCCGCTGGAACGATGAGCGAGAGAAAACACGTCTGCGCGAGATGCTGTCAGAAGTCAATGCCGACTCCTTCCTGCTTCCGTTCGACATAAACAGCCCGGCCCAGCTCGAAATCCTCAACATGCTGCCCGAAGGCAAACGCGCCATTCTCGGACTTGTGGACGGCTCTATACCGGGTCTTGAAAGCGTCAACGACATAGTGGGATGTGTCCGCGTGGCAATGCGCCATGTCCCCCTCAGCCTGATATCTCTCAGCCCCACGTGCGGGTTCAAAGTCAGAGACCGCGAACGACAGGGACTCAACTACGAGTCTCAATGGGCCAAGATAAACCTGCTCAAACAGGCGGCGGTGATTCTCAACAACGAGGCATAAGAGAAATCTCAAAACACATATTAAAAAAGCGCCTTTATGGCGCTTTTTCCGTATCTTTGCAACATGTCTGACTCATCTGCCACCGCCAACTGGTATGCCTTGAAGGTGTTTTACAACAAGGTATTCGACATGCGCGACTTTCTCGAACGACGCGGTCTGACAGCCTATATCCCTCTCATGGATGTCATTGTGGAGCGTAACGGGGTCAGACGCAAGGTGGAACGTCCGCTTATCAATTCCCTGATGTTTTTCAGAGCCACTTCCGAACAGGCTGCCGCCCTGGTACCCGAGATAGAGGGACGCGCCATGGTATACAGCCGCCGCAGCGAACGCGGCCTCGTCCCCGCCGCCATTCCGGCCACCGAGATGGATATCTTCATGCTCGTCACATCACGTGGCGAGAACGGGGTGGAATATATAGGGGATGACTCTCCGCGCTACCATGCAGGAGACCTGGTCAGCGTCATAGACGGGCCGTTCAAAGGCTCTGTGGGGCGTATCATACGCATCAAGAACAACCAGCGCCTCGTGGTCACCATCAACGGGCTCTGCGCCGTGGCCACAAGCTATATCCCGCGCGCATTCATCAGAAAGATCGGAGAGCAATAAAAAACCGAAAGTGTTCGGACTCACGGCAATCCATAAGCCGCCATGTCAAAACACTTTCGTGAAAAATATCCGTAAGGAAGAGATGGTGGTCAGTCTTCCAGATAATATACTATCGTGGACACCACGCGCACCTTCTTGATGAACGGGGTGGAGGAATCACTGTCCTCAATAGAAAACTGCCCCTGTGTGGCGGTCTTTATCTTTCCAAGGTTGCTCTCTGAATCAGCAGCAAACTGCGATGCGGCGGCGCGGGCGTTCTTGGTGGCCTCGGCTATCATCTCGGGCTTTATGGAGTTGAGCTGGGTGTACTGGTAGTTTATGTATGAATTGGAGAAAGGCACTCCCTGTTTGAGCAGTTCTGCCTGACGGTTGAGCAGTTCGCGAACCTTGTCTACCTTGGATGTGGTGACTGTAACCGTGCAATTTACCGAATAATTATAGGCAAACGAGTCCGAACGATAGCGGTTGGACGCCGCGTCATACGTGTCCGGGGGATTCACGGAAATCTCATCGGACGAAATGCCGTTGGAGGTCAGAAACTTGACAATGATGTCATTGTTACGGCTCACCTTGTCATAGACCGCCTGCAAGTCATTGCCTGCAAGTGAATAGGTGATGGGCCATGTGACAAGGTTGGCCTCCACCTCTCTCTCGGCCAGACCGCGGACTGTCACCTCGCGGTCACGATAAGCTATATTGTCTATCCCCGACTTGATGGTAAGACCGAGGGCGAGCAGTCCGAGCGCCACGAGCAGCGCGGGAACGAAACGGGAAGCATTGTTCATGTTTTTAGTCTGCGTTTTAGTTGGTTAGTGAGTTTCCTTATATCTAAGGTAACAACATTTTTTAGCATTTATTGTTTCCCGAATGATGAAAAGTTCCTAACTTTGTAAACAGACGAGGCTGTCTCATATCTTCCAAAGACAGCCTCGTCAGGAAAAACGCATACACACCATGACGAATAAAAAGATATTACTCTGCCTCGCCCATATGAGCGGCAACGAGCAACGATTCATAGCCGAAGCTTTTGCCGGAAACTGGGTTGTCCCGCTGGGGCCTGACGTAGACGCCTTTGAACAAGAACTCGGCACCTTCCTGTCCGACGGAGACCCCGCGCTGTCCGGCATACGCGTTGCCGCAGTCTCATCCGGCACCGCCGCCATCCATCTGGGACTGATCCTTCTGGGTGTCACCAAAGGGGACGAGGTAATCTGCCAGAGCTTCACATTCTCGGCCTCGGCAAATCCTGTGACCTATCAGGGAGCCACCCCGGTATTTGTCGATTCGGAGCCGGAGACATGGAATATGGATCCCACACTCCTTGACCGCGCCATATCAGACCGCGTCACCAAGACCGGGCGCACGCCGCGCGCCATAATAGTAGTCCATCTTTACGGTATGCCGGCCAAGATGGATGAGATAAACGCCGTGGCTCAAAAATGGGGCATCCCGGTTCTCGAAGACGCGGCCGAAGCACTCGGCTCGACCTATCGCGGACGCCGGTGCGGCACCCTCGGCCACTTCGGCGCCCTCAGCTTCAACGGCAACAAGATGATAACCACCTCTGGGGGGGGCGCGCTCGTCTGCCCTGACGAGAAGTCTCAACGCCGAGCCATATTCTTTGCCACACAGGCCCGGGAATCCTTCCCCTACTACCATCATCTCCACGTGGGCTACAACTACCGCCTCAGCAATATCTCAGCAGCGATAGGCCGGGGACAGATGACAATCCTCGAAGACCATATAGCCCACCACCGCGCTCTCGCGGCCCTCTATGCCGAACTTCTCGCCGATGTGGACGGAATAGACTACCACGGCAATCCCTCCCCCGAGACCGACTCCAACTTCTGGCTGTCCACCATAACAGTGGATCCGGCTGTCACGGGCCTGACAGCCGACAGACTGAGACTGCATTTCGAAGGTCTCGGCATAGAGACGAGGCTCCTCTGGAAACCCATGCACATGCAGCCTGTCTTCGCGTCATGTCCCGCATATACCAACGGCGTAAGCACCCACCTCTTCGAGAGAGGTTTGTGCCTGCCCTCCGGCCCGTGGGTCACCACAGACGATGTGAGAATGATTGTCAGCGAAATTAAAAGACTAATAAGTTAATATTTATTAAATAATATTAATACAAGGTCTTTTATCCACATAATAATACACTTATACAATATAATTTTCGTAACTTTGCGTTCGAAAAGTCACGGAGGAGGCACGATGCCTCCTCCAATTTTATTGTATATACCTATGATTGACAAGCAAGAGGTTGCGGTACTCGTTGAAAAAGCAATCGAGAACACCGACGCTTACGTGGTCGAACTCTCTGTCTCGGCCGACAATGACATTGTGGTAGAACTTGACAGCCCCACAGGCGTGGATCTCGACTTCTGTGCCGAAGTCAGCCGCCATATCAACGAAGCTCTTGACCGTGACAAGGAGGACTACTCCCTCGAAGTAGGCACGGCATCCCTCTCCGCCCCCTTCAAGGTAAGACAGCAATATGAGAAGCATGTAGGTGACAATGTGGACATCCTCACACGCGACGGCCGCAAACTCACAGGTCTTCTGACGGCTGTGGGAGATGACGGAGACTTCACAGTCGAGATCACCCGCAAAGTCAAGGAAGCCGGCGAGAAGCGTCCAAGGCTCGTGGCCGTGCCGGAGACATTCAAGGTGGATGACTGCAAACAGGTCACCTATCATTTCGACTTCAAATAACAAATACGATAAATATATTAACCAAAACGATAATATCCCCACTATATAAGTCATGGCAAGAAAAGAAGAAGCCCCCAACATGGTGGAGCGTTTCGCCGAATTCAAGGAACTTAAAAACATCGACAAAACCACGATGATCAGCGTGCTTGAAGAGTCGTTCCGCAACGTACTCGCCAAGATGTTCGGTACTGACGAGAATCTGGACGTCATCATGAACCCCGACAAGGGAGACGTGCAGATCTTCCAGAACCTCGAAGTTGTTCCCGATGGCGAGGTGACCAATCCCAACCTCCAAATCTCTCTCACCGACGCCCGCGCCGATGAAGACCCGGACGTAGAGATCGGCGAGGAGCACACCAAGGAAATCTTCTTTGCCGACTTCGGACGCCGCGCCATTCTCAACCTCCGCCAGACGCTGCAATCAAAGATTCTCGACCTCCAAAAGGAAGCTATCTATGACAAGTTCAAAGAACTTGAAGGCGAACTCGTATCGGGCGAGGTATACCAGACATGGTCACGCGAGACACTTCTTCTCGATGACGAGAAGAACGAACTGCTTCTTCCGAAGAGCGAGTCAATACCCGGCGACTTCTTCCGCAAGGGAGAGACCGTGCTGGCAGTGATACACAACGTTGACAACAAGAACAACAATCCCAAGATTACCGTCTCCCGCACCAGCGAGGCCTTCCTCCGCCGTCTCTTCGAACGCGACGTGCCCGAAATCCTCGACGGCCTCATATCCATCAAGGCCGTGGCCCGCATTCCGGGCGAACGCGCCAAGATAGCCGTGGAAAGCTTTGACGACCGCATCGACCCCGTAGGCGCATGTGTTGGCGTGAAAGGCTCCCGAATCCACGGAATCGTGCGCGAACTGCACAACGAGAATATCGATGTGATCAACTATACCTCCAACCCCTCACTCTTCATACAGCGCGCGCTCAGTCCCGCCAAGATATCGAGCATCCATCTTGACGAGGAGGAAAAGAAGGCCGAGGTATTCCTCAAACCCGAGGAGGTGTCACTCGCAATCGGCAAGGGCGGTATGAATATCAAACTCGCCTCAATGCTTTCGGGATATACCGTCGACGTATACCGCGACACCCCTGAGGAGATTGACGAAGACATCTATCTCGACGAGTTCAAGGACGAGATAGACGCCTGGGTCATCGACGCCCTCAAAGACATGGGATGCGTCACTGCCAAGAACGTGCTCAACACCCCCCGTGCCGACCTCATCGAAAAAGCCGACCTCGAAGAGGAGACCGTGGACAACGTCATCCGCATCCTCAAAGCCGAGTTCGAGGACGAGGAGGAGACTCCCGCCGAGTAATACTCCCCGCTCCGTGGCACGCGCACACCACCCTCTTTCCCCGTTAACAACCAATTTAAACATCATGTGAAGCCGGCCCGCATCGTCGCGGCAGCTTCCTAAGTCAGAATATGCCGAGAATAAAGATCAGCCAAGCCGCCAAAGAATTCAACGTCTCCATCCCCACCGTGGTGGAACAGTTGCAGAAGAAAGGCATCTCAATTGATGCCACAAGCCCCAACACCCGCATTGACGAGGCTGCCTACGACATCCTTGTCGAGGCCTTCCAGCCCGACCGCAAGGAGCGTGAGCGCATCGTAAACATGCGTCACAACAAGGGCTCCGAACGCGACACCCCCGCCTCCAAGGAGGAAACACCAGCCCCCAAGGCTGAGGCTGAGACTGCTACGTCAGCCCCGGCCGTGACAGGCCCGAAGGTGATCGGACGGATACAGCTTGACAGGAATAACAATCCCGTGCCGGCCACACCCGCCAAACCCGAAGCCAAGAAAGCAGAGGCTGTGAAAGAAGATAAAAAAGCCGACGAGACCAAGACCGTCACGGAAGTGAAGAAGGAGGCAGCGCCTGCCCCCGCACCCGTGTCTGCCCCAAAGGCCGAGACCGCTGTCACAACCGCCCCTGTAAAGGAAGAAGTAAAAAAAGTTGAAGAAGTGAAAACAACCCCCGAAGCTCCCGCCCGGAAAGTTGAAGAAGTGAAGAAGACGACCGAGACCCCCGCTGTGGAGAAGAAAGCCCCCGCATCACCTCAGGCCGCAGAACCCAAGGCCGAGGCTCCGGCACAGGCCGCGTCTCCCGCCGAACCGGAAGTATTCCGCTATTCCCCCGAACCCCAGGTGGCAGGCCCCAAGGTGGTGGGCCACATAGACCTCGCCACACTTAACCAGTCAACCCGCCCCAAGAAAAAGACCAAGGAGGAGCGACGCAACGAACGCGCCGGAGCCAACCGTGGCAACACTCAGGGTGCTGCCGGACAGGCCGGAGCGAACTCCCGCAAGAAGCGCCAGCGCATCGGCGGCAAGGAGAAAATCGACATCGAGAAGGCCGGAAACCAGAACACAGGGGGCAACAATAACAACAATAGCAACAACAACCGCCAAGGCCAAGGCGGCGGAAACCGCCAGAACCAAGGTGGAAACGACCGTGGAGGACGCGGAGGCAAGGATCGCAACAAGCGTGCCCAAGTACACACCGAGGTAAGCGAGGAAGACGTACAGAAGCAGGTAAAGGAAACTCTCGCCCGCCTTACTTCCAAGGACAAGGCTCTGAAGAAGGGGGCCAAATGGCGCAAGGAGAAGCGCGAAGCCTTCGCCCGCAACGCCCACGAGGCGGCCGAGGAAGCAGCAGCAGAAAGCAAGGTGCTCAAACTCACCGAGTTCGTGACTGCCAACGACCTCGCAATAATGATGGACGTGCCCATCAACAACGTCATAGCCACCTGTATGAACCTCGGCGTAATGGTGTCCATCAACCAGCGTCTTGATGCCGAGACCATCAACATCGTGGCCGAGGAGTTCGGCTACAAGACCGAATACGTGTCGGCCGAGGTTGTAGAGGCCATCCAGCAGGACGAGGATTCCGAGGAGGAACTTGTGTCACGTCCCCCCATCGTGACCGTAATGGGCCACGTAGACCACGGCAAGACATCGCTACTCGACTACATACGCAACGCCAACGTGATAGCCGGCGAGGCCGGAGGCATCACCCAGCACATCGGCGCCTACAATGTCAAGCTGGCTGACGGACGCCACATCACATTCCTTGACACCCCGGGCCACGAGGCATTCACCGCCATGCGTGCACGTGGAGCCAAGGTCACCGACCTCTGTATCATCATCGTGGCCGCAGACGACAACGTAATGCCACAGACCATCGAGGCCATCAACCACGCCTCAGCTGCCGGCGTGCCCATCGTATTCGCCATCAACAAGATAGACAAACCTGCCGCCAACCCCGACAAAATCAAGGAGGAGCTGGCCCAGATGAACTACCTCGTGGAGGAATGGGGCGGCAAATACCAGTCACAGGACATCTCCGCCAAGAAAGGCATCGGTGTGGACGAGCTGATGGAGAAAGTGCTTCTCGAAGCCGAAATGCTCGAACTCCGCGCCAACCCCGACCGCCGAGCCACAGGTTCCATCATCGAATCGTCTCTTGACAAGGGACGCGGATATGTGGCAACAGTCCTCGTACAGAACGGCACCCTCAGAGTCGGTGACGTAATACTTGCCGGCACACACTTCGGACGCGTGAAGGCCATGTTCAACGAACGTAACCAGCGCATAAAGGAGGCCGGCCCTGCCGAACCGGCCTTGATTCTCGGCCTAAACGGCGCCCCCACCGCAGGAGACACCTTCAACGTCATGGAGACCGAGCAGGAAGCCCGCGAGATTGCCTCCAAACGAGAGCAGCTGCAACGCGAACTCGGGTTGCGCACGGCAAAGCGTACCACCCTCGAAGAGATCGGACGCCGCCGCGCCATCGGAAACTTCCACGAGCTAAACATCATCGTCAAAGGCGACGTGGACGGCTCCATCGAGGCTCTTTCCGACTCACTCATCAAGCTGTCAACCGAGGAGGTCAAGGTCAACGTACTCCACAAGGCCGTCGGCGCCATCTCCGAAAGCGACGTCACCCTTGCCGCCGCCTCAGACGCCATCATCATCGGCTTCCAGGTACGCCCCTCACAGGCTGCACGCCGTGCCGCCGAACATGACGGTGTGGAAATCCGCCTCTACTCGGTCATCTATCAGGCCATCGAGGAGGTCAAGGACGCCATGGAAGGTATGCTGGCACCCGAGATAAAGGAAGAGGTCATCGGCACCGCAGAAGTGTTGCAGACATTCCACATCTCCAAGGTGGGCACTATTGCCGGAGCAATCATTCGCGAAGGCAAGATCAAACGCGGCTGCAAGGTGCGCCTCATCCGCGACGGAATCGTGCGCTACACAGGAGAGCTTGGCTCACTGAAACGCATGAAGGACGACGTAAAGGAAGTGACCTCGGGCTACGACTGCGGTCTCTCGGTAGCCGGCTACAACGACATACAGGAAGGCGACATCATCGAGGGATTCGAAGAAGTAGAAGTAAAGAAGTCCTTGTAAGACGGTCTGTCCGGGAGGATCATAGGACATGATTCACGGATAATATCCGGCCATATTCTATGACCTCAGATATCCCACCAGAATGATGTCATGACCATACATCTCAACATAGGAAGCAATCGCGGCCACCGCCGGACTCTTATAGAGCGGGCGGTGGCCGCCCTGCGTTCCGCCATACCCGGAACCCTCAGACGCTCGGATTTTATAGAGACCGAGCCGTGGGGTTTCGAATCACCCAACCGCTTCCTTAATCTCGGAGTCGCAATAGAGCCTGATACCCCCATAGACCCGCTTGATATTCTCGCCATAACAGCGAGCGTGGAACGCTCCATCAGCCATATCCCACACCGCGATGCCACAGGAGGTTATGCCGACAGGGAGATAGATATAGACATCATAGCCGTTGACCGCGTCATCGTCAACAATCCGCGCCTCATCCTCCCTCACCCACGAGCCGCAGAACGGGATTTCGTAATAATACCGCTCCGCAGTCTCGACCCCTCCACAGCCGAATGGCTCCTTCAAGAACACATATCCGCCTCACAAAACCATCCAAGACATGATTGACAACACCACCGTCATCATCCCGGCCCACAACCGTCCCGAAAGACTCCAACGGCTGCTGGACTACTACCGTGGAACCGGCATAAAAATCATTATTCCCGACTCGTCAACCGACATATTCAAAGGAACCTACGATGACTCGCAGGTGACCTACATCCATCTTCCGGGAATGCACTTCCTGCTCAAAATACGCGAGATACTACCCCTCATAGCCACCCCGTATGTGCTCTATTGCGCCGATGATGATTTCGCCGTCCCGGAAGGGATATCCGAATGTGCCGCGTTCCTCGACCGAAACCCGTCTTACAGCATAGCCCAGGGCCACTATCTCACATTCGTCCCTGACAGAGGAAGGGTTAGGTTCTATCCGAGATACATACGCAACTTCGACAACCGCATCACCGGGCAGAACGCCGCCACGCGACTGCCCCGGCAGAAAGGGATGTATGCGTCCATGCTCTACGGGCTGACACGCACAAGTATTTTCAAGGAGATTTATGGCTACTGCTTTGACATAGACGGCTCCCTACGCTTCCGCAACCTGTTCCTCGCCGAAGAATTTTTCAACCACTCCATGCTCATCCATGGCGAATATGCTACACTCCCCTGCTTTTTCAGTGCCCGGGAACGCATACCCGGTTCGGCCACCACGACCACAGTCCCGCTGGACATTGTAAAAAACGATCCCGCCTACCGTCAGGAATTTGACGGATTCATCCACGCCCTCGGACTCATGCTCTCACACAGGGAGGGACTTACTGTGGATGATGCCGAACAGATTATCCGGCAAGTCTCCCTCTCTCCCGCCGATACCGCACCGATTACCTTCAAACGACGTGTCAACGCCTTCTTAGGACGCCACCGATGGCTGGGATGGGCCTCACGGCTGTCAGACATGCGCTACAACCAGAAAGGACTCCGCGCCGTAAAAGGGATGCCCAGCTATCCATGCGACCATCCCGTCCCCGCCACCGACGCAATCATCCGCGCCGTAAAAGGACAATAACAATAAAGGCCGGAACAAAGAGATCGTGGAAACAAGACAAGCAATCTCTCAAAACACATAAAGCCGATGGAAAAAGCGGAAAATAGTATGCTGTCACGAGCTGAGGAAAGAAAATAATAGCTACCTTTGCCCCGTTTCTTCCAAAAACAGAGCATCATGACAAATCATACCGACCGTTCCGGCCGCCACGTCTTCCCGCTGATACTCCTGACCGTGGCCGGATTCACATTCAATACATCCGAACTAATCCCCATAGGCCTCCTCACCGATATTTCCGCTGACTTCGGCATCACGGAGGCTCGCGCCGGACTCCTCATCACAGTCTATGCATGGGTAGTGGCGATGATGTCGCTTCCTCTCATGCTTCTATTTGCCAAATGGGACTACCGCCGACTCATGATGTGGGTGATAGGTGTCTTTTTCTTCTCCCACATCGGCTCGGTCATATCCACGGGCTACTATACGCTCATGGCCTCCCGTATAGGGGTGGCCCTCGCCCACTCCCTCTTCTGGGCCATAGCCCCAGCCATGGCCGTGGCTGTGACTCCGCCCGAGAAAAGGGCCACGGCACTGAGCACGCTTGTTGCCGGAGGCGGGATAGCCCTAATTGCCGGACTCCCACTCGGACGCATACTCGGACTCATTGCCGGATGGAGGGCTACACTGGGAGTCCTCGGACTTCTTGCCGGACTCGTATGGCTGGGACTACGGTTCCGCTTCCCTTCACTCCCTCAGCCAGACCGCTCGGAAAGCCGCAGGGCCATGCTCTCCTCGCTCGTCCACTGCCGCCCGCTACTGATGATATACCTCATGACGGCGGTGATAGTCACCGGCCACTACACCGGCTATTCCTACATAGAACCATTCATGGCTCGTGTGGCCGGGATGGCCTCGTCTGCCATTACCTTCACCCTCGCCCTCTTCGGAGTGGCCGGACTCCTCGGCAGCTACATCATGTCGCGCTGGTTCATGCGCTATCCTCGCCGCCTCATCCTCGGGTCGTGTTTCGGTCTTCCGCTGACCATGCTCCTCATCCTCCCGCTGACCGACATCCACCCGCTGCTGCTCTGCGCGGTCTGCATCCTCTGGGGCATGGCGATGACCATATTCAACATCTCCTTCCAGAACGAGATAGTCACCCTATTCCCGTCCGACTCGGCCGTGCCAATGAGCTTCTACTCAGGCATCTTCAATCTCGGCATCGGCGCCGGAGCCTTCGTGGGCGGTCTTGCTGTCGATCACGGCTTCATCGATGAGATCGGCTACATAGGAGGAGTCATCGCCCTGTGTGCCGCCACCTACTGCTTCTTCTTCTACATGCCTCTCCGCAGAGAGAGTCCCGCCCCTGTCTCCGAAGTCTCCAATCACTCAGCATAGCCCCGTCAGAGATGGCTGTCGGAGACGGACACGCGTCCAAGAGACATGCATCCGGCGGTATTAACTTAACTTTTTTAACTTATTACTTTTTTTAACTCGATCGGCATGACGTCAGTTGGTCATTATGTCCACATTTGAGTGATTTTTGGCCAATTAGCCAAAAAAAGTTGGGTTATTTCTCCAAAAATTCATATAAATAAAGTAACTTTGCATGTTAAAACACACCCGATTGTTAATGCTATTAACAATTAGGTGTTTAAATTTATATTGCCGGAAATTCATCAAAACAGGTATAATAATAAGACGAAAAAGAGAAAGAAACATGAAATCCATCTCTTCAACACTCGGCAGCATCGGGCTGCTCGTCGCTTCGGCGGCCATGATCACAGGGTGCTCGAACAACTCCGGGCAACAGCAGATGCAGATGTCGGCTCCTGAAATCGCCACCATCACGCTCTCACCCCAAAAGGCCAATCTCGAAACGACCTTCCCCGCCACCATTCAGGGCAAGACCGACATCGCCATCCGCCCGCAGGTGACAGGGTTCATCACCAAGGTACATGTCGACGAGGGCCAGCACGTCCGCAAGGGTCAGGCTCTCTTCACCCTCGACCAGGTACAGTTCAACGCAGCCGTAGACCAGGCCCGCGCACAGGTCAACTCCGCCCAGACAGCCGTCAACACCGCACGCATGACCGCTGACTCCAAGAAAACCCTGTTAGAGAAAAACATCATCTCGCAATACGAGTACCAGCTTGCCCAGAACAGCCTTCAGCAGGCCGAGTCACAGCTTGCCACAGCAAAGGCCGCACTCGTGAACGCCCAGAAGAATCTCGCCTACACCGTGGTCACCTCTCCGAGCGACGGCGTTGTCGGCACCATCCCCAACCGCGAAGGCTCTCTGGCAAGTCCCTCGTCGGCCATGCCCCTCACCACTGTCAGCGACAATTCTGAGGTATATGCCTACTTCTCACTTACCGAGAAAGACCTTCTCGCCCTCTCCAAGAGCGGCGCTACCTCTCTCGACGCGGCCATCAAGTCGATGCCCGAAGTCCAGCTCCGACTTTCCGACGGTACCCTCTATCCCCTCTCAGGCAAAGTGGCCACCGTCTCGGGCGTGATTGACAACAACACCGGCTCTTCAAGCGTGCGCGCACTCTTCAACAACCCCAACGGCATACTCCGCAGTGGCGGAACAGGCGTAATCGTGATGCCCGCCGACCGCGAGGCCGCCATCATGATTCCACAGAAGGCCACTTTCGAACTGCAAGACAAAAAGTTCGTATATCTCGTAAATGACTCCAACAAGGTAGTCTCCACCCCCGTCACAATCGACCCCATCAACGACGGCAAGAACTTCGTAGTGACCTCAGGTCTCAAAGCCGGTGACCGCATCGCGATCGAAGGCGTCGGCACACGTCTTTCTGACGGTCTCACCATCACTCCCACAGATCCCTCTGCGGCTCCCGCCGCCGGACAGCCCCAAGCCCCCCAGACAGGAAAATAATCCGGCTGGGACAAGGAAATGTTCGCTAACATACCATCCAATAATCTTGCATCCCAATGAAATTAGATACCTTTATTAACAGGCCGGTGCTGTCAACGGTGATCTCTATCTTCATCGTACTGCTGGGTCTGATCGGCCTCTTCTCGCTGCCTATCACCCAGTTCCCCGACATCGCGCCGCCTACCATCCGCGTCTCCACCACCTATCAGGGTGCCAACGCGCAGGCTGTGCTTAACTCAGTAATAGCACCCCTCGAAGAGTCTATCAACGGTGCCGAGGGTATGACCCACATGGAGTCTACCGCTACCAACTCCGGCTCGGCCGACATCACCGTCTACTTCGAACAGGGCTTCAACCCAGACATGGCTGCCGTTGACGTGCAGAACCGTGTGTCAAAGGCCCTCAACCTCCTTCCCTCCGAAGTGACACAGGTGGGCGTACAGACCGCCAAGCGACAGACCTCCATGCTCCTCATGGTGGCCCTCTATGACGAGAGCGGAAAATACTCCATGGAGTTTATCGACAACTACGCCAAAATCAACATGATTCCCCAGCTACAACGTGTGTCGGGCGTGGGCGACGTCATGAGCTTCGGTGCAGACTACTCCATGCGTATATGGCTCAAACCCGAAGTTATGGCCCAGTACGGTCTCATACCCTCCGATATCACGTATGCCCTCGCCGAACAGAACATAGAGGCTGCCCCGGGCGCTTTCGGCGAACAGGGTGACCAGAGCTTCCAGTACACCATGAAGTACAAAGGCCGTCTCACCACCCCCGAACAGTTCGAGGACATCGTAGTGGCAGCCAAACCAACAGGCGAGATACTGCGTCTCGGCGATGTGGCCACCGTAGAGCTGGGACGTCTCACATATGGCTTCTCCAACACCCTCAACGGCCATCTTTCTACTTCATGTATCATCTTCCAGACTGCTGGCTCCAACGCCACCCAGATTATCAACGACTGTCTCAAAGTGGTGGACGAAATGAAGAAAGACCTTCCCTCCGGTCTTGCCATAGCCGTCCCCATGAACAACAACGACTTCCTTGACGCCTCTATCCACGAGGTTATCAAGACTCTTATCGAGGCATTCATCCTCGTGTTCTTCGTTGTATACGTCTTCCTCCAGGACATCCGTTCCACCATCATCCCCGCCATCGCCATCCCCGTGGCCCTCGTGGGTACTTTCTTCTTCATGAACCTCATCGGGTTCTCCATCAACCTCATCACCCTCTCGGCCCTTGTGCTTGCGATAGCGATCGTGGTCGATGACGCCATAGTGGTGGTCGAGGCGGTACATGCCAAGCTCGACGTCGGATACAAGAGCGCCCGAAAGGCCTCTATCGACGCCATGGGCGAGATAGGCGGCGCCATCATCTCGATCACGCTCGTCATGATGCTCGTGTTCATCCCCGTGTCATTCATGTCCGGCACCACCGGCGTCTTCTACCGCCAGTTCGGTCTGACCATGGCTATCGCCATCGGCCTCTCGGCCCTCAACGCCCTCACCCTCTCTCCCGCGCTTTGTGCCGTGTTCCTCAAAGGCCATGACAACCATGACCCGCTCCCCAAACGCATGGGCGACGCTTACAGCGCCGCAGCCTCTGCCGTGGCCGGACAGGCAAGACGTCGTTTCACCCTCGACCTGCCACCGCTGATCACCTTTGCCTTCCTCACCGCCACCATCACATTCATGGTGCTCGGATGGTATAGCTTCGAACACCCCTTACAGCTCTCCATCGCCTCTGTCTGCGCCGTTGTGACCATCCTCGGCATCTTCGGCAAGCGTTTCCACAAGGGCTTCGAAATCGGCTTCGGACGCATCCTGAAAAGATACAACAAGTGGACATCGTTCTTCATCAACCACAAGATTACCTCGTTCTCGATCGTGGGCATGGCCATAGCCGTCCTCGTATGGCTCATGAGCACCACCACCACCACCCTCATCCCGGAAGAGGATACAGGAACTCTTTTCTGTATGATAGACATGCCCCCGGGAACATCGCAGGAGCGCACAGACGAGGTGCTCAACCAAGTTGACAACATCCTCGGCTCAATCCCCGAAATCGAATACCGCCAAAAGATTTCCGGCTACTCTTTCATGGCCGGACAGGGTGCGACCTACGGTACCATCATCATCAAGCTCAAAAACTGGGAAGAGCGTAAAGAACCCAGCCAGTCCTCACGAGCCATCCTCGGCAAAATCTATGGTATGACAGGCTCGCTGGTCAAGGACGGACGCGTGGTAGCCTTTGCTCCCCCGATGATTTCAGGATACTCCCTCACCAACGGTTTCGAGATAAAGATGCAGGACAAGACAGGCGGCAGCGTGGACGACTTCTTCGCCGTTGTACAGGGCTTCCTTGCCAAACTTAACGCACGTCCCGAAGTACAGGTGGCAATGACCACGTTCAACCCCACCTTCCCCCAGTACATGATTGACATCGATGCGGCCAAGGCCAAGCAGGCAGGACTCTCGCCCCGAGACATCCTTACAACCCTCCAAGGCTATTACGGCGGTATGTATGTATCCAACTTCAACCGTTTCGGCAAAATCTACCGTGTGATGATGCAGGCCAGTCCCGAGGCCCGAGTAAGCCCCGAGACACTGTCTGCCATAAAGATACGCAACGGTGGCGAGATGGCTTCCGTGGCCAACTTCGTGACCCTTACCAAGGTCTACGGCCCTGACCTCCTCAACCGTTTCAACATGTTCCAGTCAATCTCCGTGACAGGACAGCCGGCAGCAGGATACACATCTGGTGACTGTCTCGCAGCCATCACCGAGGTGGCCAAGGAAACACTGCCCCCGGGCTACGGTTACGAATATTCGGGTATGACCCGAGAGGAGGCCGCCTCAGGCTCAGGCTCAACCACGGCCATCATCTTCGGTCTCTGCCTCCTCTTCGTCTACCTACTCCTCTCTGCCCAGTATGAGAGCTACATCCTGCCGTGGGCCGTAATCTTCTCGATACCCTTCGGACTTATGGGAACCTTCATCTTCGCCCAGATCTTCGGTATATCCAACAACATCTACCTGCAGATCGCGCTCATCATGCTCATAGGCCTTCTGGCCAAGAACGCCATCCTCATCGTGGAGTTTGCCGTTGAACGCCGACGCACGGGCATGTCCGTTGTCAACGCGGCCATACAGGGTGCAACCGCCCGTCTCCGACCCATCCTCATGACCTCGCTGGCCATGATCATCGGTCTTCTCCCCATGATGTTCGCCACAGGCGCAGGAGCGAACGGTAACCGCGCACTCGGTGCCGGCTCGATAGGCGGCATGCTCATCGGTATGATTCTTCAAGTTCTCATCGTGCCCGCTCTCTTTGTTATCTTCCAGAAGATACAGGAAAAGATAACGCCGCTCAAATGGGAGGACACCGACAACGAAGGCATCGAAAACGAGATAGAGCAGTATACCCCCGCCAAGTAATCATTCATCATCATTCTCGACTTCAAGATGAAATCAAAGAATATATCCCTCATTCTTGCAGCCACAGTGAGCGCCTCGGCGCTCACCAGCTGCGGGATTTATCAGAAATACGATGCCGAGCGCGTAGACTCCGACCTCGTGAAAGAGTATGCGCAGGCCCTCAAACAGGAGACCGACAGCAACGCGTTCGGCAATCTCCGCTGGCAGCAGATATTCACAGACCCGGTTCTCGCCGACCTGATTGACCGTGCCCTTGCCAACAACAAAGACCTGCGCAACGCCAAGCTCAACGTAGACATAGCCCATGCCCAGCTCAAAGGGGCCAAGCTAAGCTACCTTCCCTCCGTGGCCCTCACTCCCAACGGTGCCGGCGCCTCTTATGCGGGCAGCGACATGTCATGGACTTACTCCCTACCCCTTGCGGTCAACTGGGAGATAGATGTCTTCGGCAAGATACTCAACAACAAGCGCAACGCCGCCGCAGGAGAGTTGCAGATGATAGCCTACGAACAGGCCGTCCGTTCCCAGATTATAGCCGGAGTGGCCCAGTGCTACTATACCATCGCCGCACTCGAATGCCAGCAGGAACTCCTCAAAGAGACTGCCGTGCTCTGGAACGAGAGCGTGGGTGTGATGCGCAACCTCAAAGAGGCGGGACGTCTCCGCGAGGACGCCGTGGTGCAGAGCCTTGCCCAATATTACAGCATCGAGGCATCCATCACGGATATAGACCTGTCGCTCCACGAGGCCAACAACACCCTCTCGCTGCTTCTCAACACCATGCCGCAGACATGGAGCATCCCGTCATCGGCCGTGCTCCAAGCACCTGTCATGCAGCGCACGGCCATCCCCATGGCCGAACTCGCCGCCCGTCCCGACGTGCGAGCATCAGAGATGGCTCTGGCAAGCGCCTTCTATACCACGGCCTCGGCCCGCGCGGCTTTCTATCCGTCACTTGCCGTGACGTCCAACGGTGGCTTTACCAACCTTCTCGGCTCGTTTATCAAGAATCCCGGCGACTGGTTCATACAGCTTGCCGGCTCCCTGACCGCCCCCATCTTCTCACGCGGACAGAACATAGCCCGTCTCGAAGCCTCCAAGGCCCAGCAGAAACAGGCTCTCAACAACTTCGAGTATACCCTTATGAGCGCAGCCGCAGACGTCTCAAACGCTCTGACCACCTATGAGAAGAGCGTGGCAAAACAGCAATGGCTCGCACTCCAGGTTGAGAATATGGCCAAGGCGGTCGACATCACCGGCGAACTTCTTCTCTTTGACGGCTCCACCACCTATCTCGAAGTCCTCACCGCACAGAAGAACCTTCTCGCGGCACAGACCTCACAGATAAATACAAACCTCACAGCCGCCCGTTCCATCATAAACCTCTACCAGAACCTCGGTGGCGGACGCTGACACACATCCTAATACCTGACACCAACATGATTAGCGACAAAGCTCACATCGACCCGTCGGCCAAAATCGGCGACAACGTCAAGATCCATCCATTCGCCTTCATAGACAAGGACGTGGAAATAGGTGACGGATGCGTCATCATGCCATTCGCAAGCATCATACGCGGCACCCGCATGGGCAAGAACTGCAAGGTCTACCAAGGTGCCATCGTGGGCGCAGACCCTCAGGACTTCCGTTGGAACGGAGGGTTCACCTACTGCTTCATCGGCGACAACGTGACTATCCGCGAGAATGTCATCATCAACCGGGGCATCAACCCGGAGAACGGAACCCGCATCGGCAATGAGTGCTGGCTTATGGCCAACTCACACGTAGGCCATGACTCACACATCAAAGGCAAGGTGGTGCTCGGCAACAACGTGGCCGTGGCCGGTGACGTCAACATCGGTGAGTGTACCATACTGTCATCGGGCGTTATCGTCCATGAAAATTCCTCGATAGGTGACTGGGTGCTGGTCAAAGGCGGATGCCGTATCACCGGCAACGTCCCTCCCTACTGTATCATGGCACACAACCCGACTACCTACTTCGGCGTAAACGCCACCATCCTGCGCAAGGCAGGAGGCATGGCCGAGGAGCGTATCGACGACATAGCCAAATGTTACCGCCATGTATATCAGACGGGGACATCAGTCTTCAACGCCATGCGGCGCATAGAGGCCGACGTGGATCCCACCCCCGAACGCGACAATATTCTAAGCTTCATTAACGGCTGCAACTTAAAAATAGTGGCCGTGCCCAAAGACCTCGAATAATCCACGGTTTCCAGACCAGAACCGAAAGGAAAGGCCAAGAAGCCTGAGTTAAAAAAGCTAAGATTTCAGCCGGATTCAGAACAATCCGCAACGCTTGACTCTTTTAACACAGGCTTCTTGGCCGTTCCGGCAAAAAACACAAAACATATGACCGCATCCAAAAAAAGAATACTCTTCGTCTGTCTCGGCAACATATGTCGCTCTCCGGCTGCCGAGGGAATCATGCGCGCTATTGCCGGTGAAACCCTCGTAATAGACTCAGCAGGCACGGGACGCTACCATATAGGACAGCTTCCTGACAACCGTATGCGCATCCACGCCCGCCGAAGGGGCATAGAGCTGACCCACCGATGCCGGCAGGTAACGGCTGACGACTTCGACAATTTCGACCTCGTCATAGGGATGGACGCTTCCAATATAGCAAATCTGCGCCGGATAGCGCCCTCCCCGGAAGCTGAGGAGAAAATCCACGCCATGGCCGAATATTTCAATCCATCCACACCTTGGGACCATGTCCCCGATCCATATTATGAAGGCTCCGAGGGGTTCGAGCTTGTCCTCGACCTCCTTTCCGAAGGATGCCATAACCTCTATAACCAAATAAGAAAATCATGAAAGACATCTCCGTGACCATCCCTATCAGGGAATACGGCTATGACGAACTGACCGCCGAAGACCGCCTTCTCGTCGACAAGGCCCGCGAGGCATCGCGACGCGCATATGCACCTTACAGCCATTTCTCTGTCGGAGCGGCAATCCTTCTTGACAACGGCGCTATAATCACAGGCTCAAACCAAGAGAATGCCGCCTTCCCCTCGGGTCTGTGTGCAGAGCGCACCACGGCATTCTATGCCCACTCGGCCCATCCAGAGTCCCGTTTCCGCGCCGTCGCGATTGCCGCAAACGGGACTGACGGAAATGAGATAGCCGATCCTGTCGCCCCGTGCGGAGCATGCCGGCAAGTGCTTCTCGAATACGAGAAACTTGCCGGAGATGATGTCCGCGTAATCCTCGTCGGAAGAGATAAAATCTACATACTTCCATCCGTACGCTCAACGCTTCCCCTCGCGTTCTCTGAGTTCTGAAAAAGGCAATAAATCATAGGGTTTGCCGTTAATCTATAAACCAGAGCAAACCCTATGAAAAGCCTCAGATACATCCTCCTCTTCCTTCCGTTCCTCATGGCATCATGCATCGAGGACGGTTTTGACATGTCACCATCCGCCCAACCCGCATTCTCGGTTGACACCCTCCACATGGGAATCCACTTCACAGAGAGTCCCACTCCCACCCGCCGCTTCACAGTCCACAACCGCAACAACAAGATGATATCCATCAGCGACATCGCCGTACGCGAGGCTGACGGCGGAGCAATCTTCCGGATAAACGTTGACGGATTCGCAGGCACAGAGTTCCACAACGTGGAAATCCGGCCTAAGGATTCCATATTCGTCTTCGTGGAAGCCACCCTTCCTCCTAACTCAACCCCGTTGATTACCGACACAAAAGCCCATCTCGACTTCACGACCAACGGCGTCACAGGAACAGTCGTACTCGTTGCCAGCGGACAGGACGTGGATCGAAGGCGCGGCGTCACTATAACATCCGACCAGACCTGGAATGACACCTACCCCTACCAGATTTTCGACTCTCTTGTCGTAGCCCCTGACGCCACCCTTACTCTCGGGCCGGGCGCATCGCTGCATTTCCATGACAAGGCATACCTGCGCGTCTATGGGCGCCTCCTATCCCAAGGAACCACAGAAAAGCCGGTCAACATGACAGGAGACCGCACTGACAACGTAGTGGGCAACATCTCTTTCGACCTTATGGCTTCCCAATGGGAAGGCGTCCACTTTGCACCCGAAAGCCGTGGCAACAGACTTAGCCACACCATCATACGCAATACCACGACAGGAGTCGTGGCCGACAGCCTGTCTCAGGTGAGTTTCACCAACTGCCGTCTCCGCAACTCCGCCGACTACACGCTTGTGGGCCGGTATGCCGACATCACCCTTATAGGCACCGAGGTCACCGAGGCTTCATCAGGCCTATTCGCCATGATGGGAGGCAACATCTCGGCCAACCACTGCACATTTGCCAACTACTACCTCTTCTCCGCCCTACGAGGCGAGTCACTACAATTCTTCCACTTTGACTCCGAGAGCGACAACGGCTCCGGGATGCCCCTTCTGAAAGCCGATTTCACTAACTCCGTCATATATGGCAACGGGACAGACCTCTCGGTCGGAGACTTCAAAGGCACATCAGTCACCTTCCGGCGTTGCGCTCTGAAAAGCAAGGGAAAAGACGATGACAACTTCATCAACTGCCTGTGGGGCGAAGACCCTCTTTATGCCACAGTCCGCGAAGACTATTATTTCGACTACCGCCTCCTCGAAGGCTCCCCTCTGGCAGGCGCCGCCGACCCGCTCCTTACACTGCCCGAGGCTGCTGTCGATTTCTACGGAGCCGGCCGTCTTCCCACCCCCAACATAGGCGCCCTCCAAGACCCGGCACCTCTCCCGGAGTGAGCAATTTAGATTTGCGATGGTACGCAAAATTTCTTATCTTTGTGGAAATTTAGCTAAGAAATTATCTAAAAAACATGTCTGACTTTTCATACATCCACATAGCGCTCCGAGGAGAAGTCCAAGGAGCCACACGCACCATCTATTCCTATCCCTCGGCCGGCAGCCACATAGATCCGGCATGGAGCACCTCAATGGTGGAACCTGCCGTGGCCATGAAGAGATTTCTCAACGCAACCGAGTGTTACGTTATCCAGAACTCCCCGCTCGGGAACTATATCTCTCTCATCACAAGCAACACCCTGCATCCCGAACAGGGATACATGATGATTTCCATCCTCGTGGAAAATTCCTGTTCGCTAACCGGGCGACAGGTCATGGCGGCTTTCAACCATCTGAAAAAAACTCTCATCGAAGATGAAGACCGCTCTGACCGGGCGGTAGACCAAGCCCTTGCCTCAGCCGGCATACCCGTCGAGCCTGTGCGTCTGGAATCTTGGACTTACACCCCGCCCGAAAAGGCACCAGTTGCCGAGGCCGCATACCGCACCTTCATCTCCGTACAGGAGTTTGAAGCCATATTGACCTTCCCGGGGCAGCCCGACTATTCAGACTACCGCTGCATACTCGTTGTATCCGCCACCACCTCCCTGAGGCCCGGGGCGAAGATGCCACGCATAACGACCAGTATACGCAAACAATACAGCATCTCTTGTCCCGACGGCGTGACAGCCTCCGAAAAGCTTGCCTATGACGGTGACCGTGTCACCCTCACATACTCCAAGGAAGGTTTTGACTCACACACGGAGACAATCGTAGCCGGCTCTCCGACAGCCTACACAAAATATGAAGGCTCCATCATAAACATCCGCACAGCCTCACAGACAGGCATACGGTTCGTGCGCCGAATCCCCGTACGCGTAATCTCGGCAAACGGAGCCACAATCAAGGGCTATACGGTATCCGTCAACGGGCGCTCTGTATCCACGATGGATCCGTTCATTGATTTCACAGAAAAAGACCTCACAGCCGGCACAGAGGTGGATATACAGGTTGCCTCGAACAACTATCGCCCTCTGCGACTCAAACATAAGGCCGAAGAGATTCTGGCCACCTCCGAACTCAAACTCGAACTCCAACCCGTAGAACAGGGTGTAATCCTACGCCTCGACTTCGGAGACGGACGCGTGTTCGAACAGAACATATTCATCGAGAAAAACACACCCGAGTACAACCGTCTCCATTCCGGCAACTTCCACGGGTTCCGCGCCAACCGTCAGGTGACAGGCGATGATTCGGAGGTCTACAACGTAGACGTGCGTGCCTCGGCAAAGCCTGAGACATCCGGCCCTGACGGTCAGGAACAGTCACAGGACAAACCGCACACATCGGCACCAAAGTTTGAGAATATATCGGAAGACGAACCTGACACCAGACCTCTTTTCGATGCCTCACGTCCGACATCCGGCCTTTCCGAAGAGGACACGACAACCGAAGGGAAACCTAACGAAGTGCCACCCACATCCAAACGTAAATCACGCAAAAAGATTATCTATACCGCAGCAGCCGTAATCGCGGCGATAATAATAGCCGGCTCGGCATGGATATTCCTCACCCCGGCGGGAGACAGCGGCATAGATGCCGATATGCCTATTGCCGGAGAAGCAACAGATGAAACCCCGCTAACAGAGACCCCTCCGCTCATCCTCCCCATGACCCCGGACGAGCAGGTGGATACGGACTATCTCAACTCCACAAACGTATGGGAGCTTGACCGTCTCAAAAGCCCCATGGGACTGCGACTCGCCAAGGCTATCACCGACGGCAACCTGAACGCCTTCGCCTCCAACGACTACTTCGCCGTCAGCGGGCGTTGTTCCAACAAACAGGCCATCGAGGCTGTCGAGATGGCATGGAAGGCTATCGGCTCCCGAAGCGCACACAGCAATGCCCGAAAACTGAGAGCAAGCGCAAAGAACGGTTCGGTAGACCTACGCGAACTGGTCAACTCCCTTGCAAGGGTAAGGCCCGCAGAAGGCATAAACTCCACTCCCCGTCCTAAAAAATAACCATAAACAACAATGTCAATAAACGATATACAGTCCGAAATCATTGAAGAGTTCTCACAACTCTATGACTGGATGGATCGCTATGGTCTCATCATAGACCTCGGCAACTCCCTGCCTCCGATAGATGAGAAATACCGCACCCCAGACCACCTGATCGAAGGTTGCCAGAGCCGTGTGTGGCTCAATGCCGAGATGACCCCTGACGGGAAGATACATTACACGGCCGACTCTGACGCAATAATAGTGAAAGGCATAATATCGCTTCTCATCAAGATACTCAACGACCATACCCCTGACGAGATACTATCCTCCGATCTCCATTTCATCAACGACATAGGCCTTGCGGAGCATCTCTCCCCCACCCGCTCCAACGGTCTCCTCGCCATGGTAAGACAGATGCGGCTCTACGCCCTTGCCTTCAAGGCCTCACAGGACAACAAATAATACCAACCCAAAAGTCCCCCTCCCACAAACGTTTCAATCATGCCAGCTGACTTCCTTGCCAATCTAAAACCCCGCCCAGGACTACACCAAATAGACAAAAATCCTGCCGGACAAAGATTCACGGAAGATTTCAGTTTCCGCATAATCCGCAACGGAGAGGCAGACTTCGACCTCATCTGCGAGGATTCCTCAGGCAACACGGTCACCCCCGTCTCACGGGACTATTCAGGGCCGGAAGCAACATTGCTCCGCTCGATGGAAGCCGTGAGACGCGAGAACACCCGATTCACAAACGTATGGGCCACCCCCTCATCAAAAGATGATGGCACGGTATCACTCTCCCACAATCCGCATCTTCTTTTCCAGCTGGCCGGCTGTCGCAATATCATCGGCCCAGACGGAACCCCACTGAACGTATGCGACCAACAGGCCTCGGTGGTACTCACACTCTCGCGGTCTGAGAAAGATACCGACATGATCGTCCCTTCATGGTCGCTCCGCCGACCCGAAGAGGGTGACCTTGTGGACTTCACCACGGTCACAGACTCGTTCGTGCTTGCCGGCGACACTCTCTATCCCGTAGAGTCACTCGGAGGAAATGCCGACCAACTTCCGTTCTTCATATCCCCGTTCCACAAGGATATGCTCGAACATTACCTATCGGTGCTCTACACATATCTCGAAAACTTCACTCTATCCTTTGAAAACCACACGGTGGTCACCTCGTCGGAAGAGTCGGAACTGACCCCTACCCTCAGTTTCGAAAAAGTGGATCCCGACCAGGCACTCCACCTATCCGTGACACGGACACTGAAAGGATATGACCGGGAGTTTGTCGAACGCTTCGGCCTCACATGCACCGCCACGATAGGCATGGAGGGAACTATTACCCTCAGGCGGCTTCGCAGGACTGATATCCATGACGACATAGAGCGTTTCAAGGAACTACTGTCCAAGAGCGTATCCACAAAAAAAGAGCTGCGCGAGGTATATTCCGATGAATCGGGCTACTTCATCCTGCCACCCTCGGTAGCCGGCCCTTTCCTTCTGCGCACTCTCCCTATACTTGTCAACGAATACACCCTTCGGGGAACCGACAAGCTGAAAGAATACAAGGTGGCCCCTGTGCATCCCCGCCTGAACATGAAAATCCATTCAGGCATAGACTTCCTTGAAGGAAGCGTGTCAATAGAGGTAGGAGACGAAAGCTTCACACTTGGCAGACTCTTCGAGCAATACCGAAGAGACCGATACCTCACCCTGAGTGACGGGACTCGCGCCGTCCTTGACGAGACATATATGAAGCGTCTCCAACGTATCTTCGGTGACAGGCGTGACGCCGGCAACAAGGTCAGAATCGGCTATCTCGACCTCCCGGAAATAGAGGATCTTCTGACTGTCCGAATAGACCCGTCACTTCTGGCCCGCGAACGCGCCGTCTACGAAGGTTTCAACACGCTCCCCTCTATCAGCCTTGACGTACCGGGGCTAAAAGCCTCCCTCCGCGACTACCAGAAAGAGGGCGTGAAGTGGATAAGGTATCTGCATGACAATAATCTGGGTGGATGCCTGGCTGACGACATGGGCCTCGGAAAGACAATCCAGACCATAGCGATGCTCTCGCTCATATATCCCGGAGAGAAAAAGCCGTCACTCATAATCATGCCGAGAAGCCTTCTCTTCAACTGGCAGAACGAGCTAAAGAAGTTCAACCCGGCCATATCCTCCTATGTATATTATCAGGCCACAAGGGATATGGACGAGGCCATGACACACAATGTCATACTGACCACCTATGCCATGGTGCGCAACGACATCGAGAAATTCGGCGAACAGGAGTTCCATTACGTAATCCTTGACGAATCCCAGAACATCAAGAATCTCGAAGCCCAGGTGACACGCGCCACCTTTCTCCTGAAAGCCTCCCACAGGCTGGCCTTGTCAGGCACCCCGGTAGAGAACAACCTGTCCGAACTCTACTCACTCTTCCGTTTCCTCAATCCCGGAATGCTCGGCGATCTTGATGACTTCAACCGCCGTTATGCGTCACCCATACAGAGAGACAACGACAAGGAGGCTATGACGGCCCTCCGCCGACGCATATTCCCGTTCATGCTGCGCCGTGTGAAGCGTGACGTGCTCAAAGAGCTGCCCGACCGCGTGGAACAGACCCTCCTCGTGGAAATGGACAGACAACAAGCCGAATTCTACGAACAGAGACGCGCATTCTACCTCGACAGAATCCAGAACTCGATAGCCACTGACGGCATAAGGAAGTCTCAGTTCGTCATGTTCCAAGCCCTGACCGAGCTTCGCCGTATCGCATCCGTTCCCGAGAGCCTGTCTGACGGCACCATAAAGTCACCCAAGATAGAGTTTCTCATCGAGCATCTTTCAGAAGCCGTTGCCAACGGCCACAAATGCGTAGTGTTTTTCAACTACATAGCCGGACTCGAAATCGTAGGCGAGAAACTTGCCGCACAAAGCATAGCCTACGAGACCATGACGGGGGCTACCACAAACCGCCGCAAGGTCGTGGAACACTTCAACAACGACCCCTCCTGCAAGGTCTTCCTTATGACTCTGAAAACCGGCGGAGTAGGGCTCAACCTCACCGTGGCAGACACAGTGTTCATCTTCGAGCCGTGGTGGAACAAGGCCGCCGAGGAACAGGCCGTCAACCGCCTCCACCGCTTCGGTCAGAAAGCGAAAGTCCATTCATATTCCCTCATCACGGTCGGGACGATAGAGGAAAAGATACGCAAGTTGCAGGAGCAGAAAGCGCTTTTGTTCGAAGGCCTTATCGGGGCCGACTCCTCATCATCCAAATTCCTCTCCGAAGAGGATATCAATTTCATATTCGGCAAATGACAGAAAAGACCATCAGACTACGCTCCACGGGGTCTGACATCAACAGCCTCTCCGAAGCACTCGGCAACGATTTCTCCAAAGAAGAGCTACGCAATATCCTGTCTTCCTTCAAGCCCGTGTTTACCTCGACACAGGTGGAGACAAGCACCATGATTCTCAGCGAAAGATACGGGGAACTCGTTGAGAAAAAATTCGCTTCGACCAAAAAGCACGAGTTCTCCCTTTACGTGGCCATGCTACTTATGTCAGATGAAGCCATGAACGCCTACATGCGGTCTATGCCCTCGAAAGCTGCCGACCTTTTCCGCGCGGTCTATCGCAACATATACGTGTCACTCCCCGCCGCAAAGGATATTTTCGGGCGCGAGGCGGCCACGCGCCGCAAGGGTTCAGGATATTTTTATAACAATATCATCGAGACTGACCGATGGCTGTCTATGATGAAATACGAATCGATGGGCACATGGGGCAACTCGTTCGAATGTCTGACCATACCATCATGTATACGAGCACGACTGGGAGCCTGCCTAACCCTCCCCGCCCCCGAAATCACGACTCTCTCCCAACCTGTGACAGGCAACGGCGATATCCTTTATTCAACCTGTGCGGAAGCCGAACCTCTTTACCCGCTGATGCACAACCTTTATCTCAGCGGGATTCTTGAAATGGGAAAGTCAAGGGTCACAGCCACTACGCTGAAACGTATCTCCAAGCAGGTCTCGTTCAAAGAATTTTTTCCAGACGAGTCCAACAAGGCCCTCAAAGGACTGGCCGGGACACTGGCAACCTCGTTATTCTGTCTAAATGCCTCAAACTCGCTTGGCGGAAGAAAGGCAGTCCCGGAACCTCCGCACGTGGTGGCCAGACAGATAGTTTCCTTCATACGCAATTCCTCAGCTCCTATACTCGGTTTCTTCGCAGGACTTATACTCAACAAAGTCCCTCAGGCCGCGATGGCCACTTCAAATTTCAGCCTATTGCTCAAAGACTATTTCACGGCCCTGAAACTCTATGCCAGAGACAGCTGGCTCACGACCGACGGACTTGAAGAGTATATCCGAAGCACCTCCTCGTCCCCAAGGAATCTGTTTATCTTCAATCCTTACCAGGTTGTAAATCTCCCGATAGGCAACGAATTCTCAGGACGCCATCTGACACCGGCCTCTATAATCCCGCAACTGACCATGCCTCTATTACGTATGTTGACAGGCGCCCTCGCGGCTCTCGGCATCGTGGAGACCGTCTATCGTAAAGACCCCGTTGACGGAGCGTCACCTCTTGACGGTATAAAGTCTTTCAGGCTCACGTCAATGGGAGAATTCGCCATCGGACTAACCGAGGAATACACATCGTCGATAATCAGCACGGGGCCTCTATTTGAATTTGATGACCAACGGCTCATAATGCGGGCCTTAGGAGACAACAATCCTTACGAACTCATCATCCAGAACTATCTCGAACCCGTAGGGTCTCACCGCTTCACCACCAGTCCCGAAGCCTTCCTTAAAGGATGTTCCGAGATGGGAGGCCTGAAAAAGAAGATTTCAAACTTCCGCCAGCTGGTAGGAGACTCGCTCCCGCCTTTGTGGAACGACTTCCTTGACAATCTGACAAGCAAAAGCCGGAGTATAAAATACTCTGACGAAGATTACAATATTTTCAGGATAGATCCGTCAGACACCTCACTTGTCTCAGCCATCTCATCCGATCCCGAGCTACGCAGTCTCACAATATGCGCGGAAGGGTATCTGCTTCTCGTCCGGGCCTCGGATATGTACCGTTTCGAAGCGCGCATGAGACAATTCGGATATATGGTCTGAGCCTTGCAACCTTTGTGCATGGTCAGACGTTTTACTGAAAAAAATACCAGATGACAATAGCCATATTCACCATCATTATTCTTGTTGCCGCCGCAGCCCTTTCCTTCGTCAACGGGACATATGCCGCAGTGGCAGCCTTTTTCGGTCTATGCTGCACAGGTCTGATTCCCGGCGAGACCATCTCAATGACAAGCTATATCTTCTGGGGCACCGCTATGATCATCGTGGTGGCCCTCGGGTTCATACTGCCACAGGAGGTATCAAGGTCACGCCTCGGAATCCCCTACATATGCGGGGCCTCGCTTGCCGGAATGCTCGTAGGACTGGCTCTGTCATCCCATGCCGCCATAATCACAGGAGCTTTTGCAGGAGCAGCCCTCGGAGGCATAGCATATGCCCGAACACCGGCAGGAAAGGTTCTGGAATTTCCTACTTCCAGATTTTTGAACTATCTTTGTGCAAAGGGACTCCCAGCCACTGTCACCATGAGCATCATAGGCACCGCCGCCGGGATACTCATGGCAGGGTGGCCCGGATAAACCCGATAGAACAAACTCTCACCCATCAATTCCGTTATGCAAAGACTTCTATTCCTCCTTATAATCATATCGGCAGCCATAGGTGCCGACGCACAGGTATTGTCGCAGCTCAAAAGAGAGAAACCCGACCTCGCACAGATAAAACGCGAGACCCTTGACCGCACATCGCCCTACTATTACCCGAGACTGATGCAGGAGTTCCTGCGCAACGATACGGCTATGAAGATAGACAAATACCGCCGTCTCTATCTCGGCTATATCTTTCAAGAGGACTATGACCCCTACCGCTCTTCGGAACACTCGCTCAACTATGCCGCGACACTCTCCAAGGCCAAGAATCTCACACGCCAGGAATGTGACTCTGTAATAGTATATGCCGAGGCGGCTCTCGCCGACAATCCTTTCAACCTCGGGGAGATGGTGATGCTGATCAACGCGCTCAGAGGCAAAGGAAAGACCAACCTTGCCAACATCTGGCAATACAAGCTCAACTATCTGCTCATGGCAATCGTCTCGACCGGCACCGGCGAGGACGAGGAAAACGCATGGTATGTGATCGAGCCGCAACACGAATACGTCCTGCTCAACATGATGAACCTCACCGTGGCAGACCATGTATTCTATGACCCGGCATTCGAGTATATCACCGTCCGTAACTCAAAAGGAGCTGATGCAGGCGGATATTATTTCAACATAGGGCCTCTGCTCGAACAATATTACCTCAAACATCCCGACGAGCTGTAAATGTTGGACTTCACACCGATAACCAGACCCTATTTCCGCCGTCTGTCGGATAAAGCCTCAGGCTGGCTGGGACACACGGAGGAGGTGCAGCGGCGTGTACTCGCATCTCTCGTCAGACGCGGGCGCGACACTCTCTGGGGAGAGTCACACTCCTTCTCGAATGTCACCGGCTATGACTCCTTCCGGCGTGCCATACCGCTCCCTGTACCCTATCCCGAGTTACGACCGCTCGTGATGCGCATGGCCAACGGCGAAAAAAACATTCTATGGCCCGGAACCACAAGACGCTTCGCCCAGTCATCCGGCACTTCCGACGGAAAAAGCAAGTATATCCCGGTCACACGCGAATCATTGAACGAGAGCCACTACCGGGGTGGCGCCCATGTAGTGGCCTCATACCTGAGACTATACCCTGACAGCCGTCTGTTCTCGGGAAAAAGCTTCATTCTCGGAGGCAGTTTTGCCTCCGAGCTGGCCACCCCTCCGGGAGTGAAGGTAGGCGACCTGTCGGCAACCCTTATCGAGGGTATCAGTCCTGTGGCAGACCTCGTCCGTGTCCCCTCACGCCGCATAGCGCTCATGTCTGACTGGCAGAAGAAGCTCCCGGCCCTTATCGAGGCCTCACTCAAAGAGAACATCACAAACATCTCAGGGGTGCCGTCTTGGTTTCTGACAGTCCTCAAAGGGGTGGTCAGCGCTGCCGGAGCCGAAACCATACACGATGTATGGCCCGGCCTCGAAGTGTTCTTCCACGGAGGTATATCCATGGCTCCCTACCATGACGAATATGCCCGCATCACACACCGTGACAAGATGAGGTATATAAACTGCTACAATGCCTCGGAAGGCTTCTTCGGAGTACAGGACGTACGTGACGATGAATCGATGCTCCTCCTTCTGGATGCCGGAACTTTCTACGAGTTCCAGCCTCTTGACGGGAGCGATCCCGTCCCGGCATGGAAAGTGGAAGAAGGCAGGGTCTATGCCCTCGTCATAACATCCTGTAACGGCTTGTGGCGATACCCGCTCGGCGATACCGTCCGCATCGAGTCGACCGAGCCGCTACGTATCTCTATCGCCGGACGCACAAAGTGTTTCATCAACGCTTTCGGCGAGGAGCTTATGGTGGACAATGCGGATTCCGCAATAGCCCGCGTGTGCCGGGAGACAGGAGCCTCTGTGGCCAATTATACCGCCGCCCCGGTCTATGCCGACGGTAACAGGCGCGGACGACACGAATGGCTTATAGAATTCGAGCGCGAGCCGGCCTCGGTTGACGATTTTGCCTTACGGCTCGACAAGGCCCTGCAAGAAGAAAATTCAGACTACGAGGCCAAACGTGCCCACGGCATATTCCTCGATCCTCTGACCATCGTAAGGGGACGGCCCGGAGTCTTTGACGCATGGCTGGCCTCTACCGGACGCCTCGGCGGACAGAGAAAGGTGCCACGCCTGTCCAACTCGCGCCACCCGATGGATGAAATACTACTGTTCAACACCGTATCACAAAAAAACATCATATAAAAACCTCCATGAACCATCGTTATCTTTCCGTTATCATCTCGCTCGCGGTTGCCTTGGCTGCCTTAGCCGATGCTCCGCGCTATATTTTCTATTTCATCGGTGACGGCATGGGTATGGGCCAGGTAATGGCCGCAGAAGCCTACAACCGCACGGTACTCGGCAACGGGAATCCCATTCTCATGATGCAGTTTCCAGTGGCATCACAGATTACTACTTACTCCGCGTCATCCCCGGTGACCGACTCTGCCGCCGCAGGAACAGCGCTTGCCACCGGCCACAAGACCCGCAACGGTATGCTCGGCATGGATGCCGACTCTACGGCCGTAAACTCCATAGCCTCGGAACTGGCGGCCAAGGGATACGGTATTGCGCTTATCACCTCAGTGCCTATTGACGACGCCACTCCCGGAGCATTCTACGCACACGTACCCAGCCGAGGGATGTATTACGAAATAGGCCGTCAGGTTGCCGAATCAGGATATGACTTCCTTGCCGGCTCGAACCTTCGCGGGACACACGGCAAGGACGGAAAACCAAACGACCTACTCGACACATTCGCTGCAAACAGTGTAAGGATAGCTCGCGGACTTGACAGCCTCGCGGTAACAGACTCCCCGCGCGTACTCCTGCTCAATCCGAAAGAGATAAATATGGGACAGATTAATTTCACGATTGACTCCGTTCCAGGCGCCCTCACACTCCCGGCCATGACAGAAGCCGGTATAAAACATATGGAACGTTACCGTCCCGAGCGTTTCTTTATGATGGTTGAAGGGGGCAATATAGATTATGGCGGCCATGCCAATGACGGCGGAACCATCATCAAAGAGACACTCAACTTCAACAAGGCACTCCGTCATGCCTATGACTTCTATCTCGCCCACCCCGACGAAACACTTATCGTGGTCACAGCCGACCATGAGACCGGCGGACTCGGACTCGGTAACAACTCCGTAGGCTATGACCTGCGTCTCGGATATTACGACCATCAGAAAATATCCAAAGACCGATTTGCCGAATACTGCCGCTCGATAGGTGACAGCCGGCGCATCTATGAATGGGAGGATATGAAAGACTACCTTGGCCGTAATCTCGGATTCTGGAATGCCGTCCCGGTGACAGAGGAACAGACCGCGCGTCTCAAAGAAGAATTTGAAAAGTCTTTCAAAGGACATGCCTCTGCCGACAACAAGACACTCTACAACTCTTTCAATACATTCACAGAACAGGTCTACAAGATACTCGACAGCCTCACCGGCCTTGGATGGACATCAAACGGCCATACAGGAGGACTCGTCCCGGTCTATGCCATAGGTAACGGCGCCGAACTCTTCTCCCCGCTCGATGACAACACCTCTATCCCGGAAAAAATCCGAAAACTGACACGATGACATGAAATTTCAGCTATCGTAAATTAGTAAAGAACCGGTGTGTCAGGACTATAAGAAAATATCCTGACACACTTTTTATATAGTTCAGAGCCACAGCCGCGATGTTCAATCTGACAAATAAATAAAAAATCCGGGGAGTTTCACAACTGCCCGGATGCTTTAACCTAACTTTTTGTTGACTTTTTTCTTTGTGATAGTAGCTATATGCCACTGGCGTTAATCTGAGTACAAAGTTAGAAAATCTTCCTGCATAATTATACATTTTTATAGTTAAAATATGATAATAGAAAGTGTATTTTTGACATTTTGGTATCACAACCGCCTTTTTGAGCAATTTTCAGCTAAAAAACATGCATAAAAATACCCTTTTGCCATAATATGTTATAGAACATAAATATTTGTTATTTGATTTATTCAGGGAAAGATAGTATATTTGTCAGACAAAGTCATCGCAATGGAAAAAATCTCCGCCACTATCTTAGCCTTCAATGAGGAGAGACGCATAGGCGCCTGTCTGCAATCACTCCACGGCTTAGCCGACGAGATTATTGTCATTGACTCGTTCTCTACCGACAGGACGGTAGAGATATGCATTTCCCACGGTGCGAAAGTAATCCGGCGTAAATTTGACGGATTCGGCGCCCAGAGACAATATGCCACATCCCTCACCACCCACCAGTACGTGCTCTCGGTAGATGCCGACGAGGTCATATCTCCTGCCCTGTGCGACAGCATCATGCATCTTAAAGAAAACGGCTTCACCCACAGGGTCTACTCTATATCAAGGCTCAACTTCTATTGCGGCTATCCAGTGAAGCACTGCGGATGGTATCCAGACTACCAGATAAGGCTTTTCGACAAACGGTATGCCAACTGGAACCTGCGGGATGTGGGTGAGAAGGTTATTTTCCGAGACTCGGTACGTCCCGAACAGGTGGACGGAGACATCCTACATTACCGCTGTGATACCCGGGAACAATTCCGCAACGTCACGCGCAGCCATGCAGGCATAAAAGCCAAGGTACTTGCCGCACGCCCGGACGCTATCTCATCATTTGCTCCCGTAATCAACGGTCTGAAAGCATTCTGGAACACATATATACTTGACGGCGGAATACTCGAAGGCACTCCCGGACGTGAGATCTCTGCCGAATCATATCGAGCCGAATATCTCGCCTACTCGATAGCAAGAAAGCTTAGAGGTAGTTAAAAGCTATTTTTCTCAGAAACGAAAAAATCAGTGTCGTAATCACCCGAAACCCGGTTATACGGTCTTTTTGATGATTACGACACCGACTTTTTTATTTTTACATTACGGCAATGGTCACCTGCTATGGATTGCTTTTTCAAGCGAGCACAGACAACGCTCCACCACATGGCGCGGAGAGGCTACATTGAAACGCATGTAGCCAGATCCCTCCTCGCCGAACATGGCACCGTCATTTAGCGCAAGGCGGGCGTTGTCGACAAACAGGCTCACAAGGTCATCATGAGCCAGCCCGAGGTCACGGCAATCAAGCCACACAAGGAAGGAAGCCTGCGGCCTGACAGGATGAATCTCAGGAATATGCTTAGCACAAAACTCTTCCACAAAGGCAATATTTCCCTCGATATAATCCGTCGCGGCAGAAAGCCAAGGTTCGCCATGACGATAGGCCGTCTCGGTGGCAATAGTGGCCACGAAGGTGGGCTCCGAGAACTCGTTAACCTCCATCCAGTGGAAGAAACCTCTGCGCAGCCCGGGGTCTGCTATCACGATCCACGAACTCGAAAGGCCGGGAATATTGAATGTCTTTGACGGTGCTCCGAGAGCTATTCCCACCTCACGTGCTTCGGGACACGCTTCAAGAAAAGGGATATGCGGTTTTCCATATAGCACCAGGTCGCCGTGAATCTCATCCGAAATCACCTTTACCCCGTACTTTTTTGCCAGCTTGCCCACACGGCATAACACTTCGGCACTCCACTGTATACCCACAGGATTGTGAGGATTGCACAGAATCATCATTACCGGGCGCTCCGAACGGAATTTTTCTTCAAGATCATCGAGATCCATCTCATACCCGTCGACTGTACGGCTCAATGGTGATGTGACACAGACACGTCCGTTACCCTCGACAAGATTGCGGAACGGATGATACACGGGTGGCTGTATGAGAATCTTGTCTCCGGGACGTGTGAAGTAATTTATAAGAAACCCTATTCCCTTTACGACTCCGTTGACATATATCAGCTCCTCACGGCCCACCTTCCAGTCGTGGCGGTGGGAAAGCCAATAGACGATGGAATCCCAATAACTTTCAGGGACGGCTGTATAGCCATATATGGCATGGCTGAAACGGCGGGCAAGCGCATTGGTAATCTCGGGCGACACGGCAAAATCCATATCGGCAATCCAGAGACCTTCGATATCCGAACGTCCGAAAAACGTGGTCAGAGCATCGGTTTTCATCGCCCCGGTTCCCCGGCGGTCAATCTCGGTATCAAAATCGTAGCAACAGTGGCTCATGGTAGTGAAATGATTTGGTTTTATCTGTGGCAAATTTAGATAAAAACCATGAGATTTCACACCTTATGGATAATTAAAGATAAGAAAAATCAGCCCATACCACAAAGCACCCGCAACAATACCGGAAGAAAGTCTTTATCCCGATTTTACAGACAGTGCTTTAACAGCAAGGCAGTGTCGTAAATTACTTGCTTACGACACTGCCCCAAATATATTTCCTATGTTCTGTCTCCTAAGGATTATCTGTCGACCACGGAGGGTTTGCCGTTGATGCTGACGTTGGTGAAACCTACGTCAGAGACACGCCCTGATATGTGGTTGTCTCCTGTGGCGACATTTTCCCACTTACAGTTCGATACCTTGATGCCGGTGACGTTCACTTTGTCGTCATAGGCATCTATTCTGGCTCCATAACGGCTCTCCTTGCAGTTCACATTGTCAAGATGCACATTGCGTACAACCGGCGGGAAGTCGGCACAACATATTTCCTTTGGATCATATTTAAGATTGATTTTGAGAACGGCTTCATTGCAGCGGCCTACCTCGACATTGCGCACAAAGATATTCTCTATGACGCCGCCACGACATGAATTTGTCTTGATGCGTATCACACGGTCAAGTTCCGGGCTGTCCATGGTGCAGTTCTCAACAAATAGATTGCGGAAGCCCCCGGAAATCTCACTACCCACCACTACACCGCCGTGGCCGTTCTTCATATGGCAGTTGCGCACTATCACATTCTCGGTGGGGCGGTTCCAGCGACGACCGTCCACGTTGCGCCCGCTCTTTATGGCTATACAGTCATCTCCTGTATCAAAGAAACAGTTCTCGATAAGCACGTTCTTGCACGACTCTGGATCACAACCGTCTCCGTTAGGCCCGTCATTTATTACTCTTACGCCGCGCACTGTAAGGTTTTCACACAGCAGAGGATGTATTACCCAGAACGGGGAGCGCAGAAGTGTGACGCCCTCTATAAGCACGTTCTCACACAGACACGGATTAAGGAGCTGCACACGCATACCGAATCCGTCGCCAAGACGGCGGTTCTCCACCGGCACACCTTTCTCGTTCCACTCCATAAGAATGGGACGGCCTATTCGCTGGGAGACCACATCTTCTTTCCAGCCGAAACGAGGCGCGCCACACATGGCCCACCAGTTGTCACGTCCGGCACCTCCGTCAATGATACCCTTCCCGGTCACGGCTATGTTCTTCTGTCCGTAGGCATATATCATGGGCTGGTAGTTGTAGCAGTCCATCCCCTCCCAGCGGGTGAGCACGAGAGGATATTCGCCCAAGTCGGATGTAAAGCGGAGAGTGGCACCCTCCTGTATATGGAGGTTTACGCCTGAGAGAAGCTCTATCGGCCCTGTAAGCCATTCACCCGGAGGGATGACCACCATGCCTCCCCCTGCCCGGCTGCATTCACGGATGGCACCGTTGACAGCCTCTGTATTCAGTCCGTTTGCCGAAAGAACAGGGTTGAAGGTTCTGTCAGGAAAGACAGGGTCAGAGATGGATTTCTCAATCTCGGGATAAATTTCGGCCCAAGCCTTGTCCGGCGTGGCACCTTCGGCCCTACCGCAACAGAAAGCCAGTGCGAGAATAAGTGAAAACGCAGTTTTTCTCATTTTATACATGGGTTTTGATTCAAGGTTGTATTTCGGGGGATAAAGTTAATGAATTTTTTTCAGATTTACCCTATCTCGTTCGGACGGACATAAGCAGAAAGAGCCATGTGGTCACACAGAACGGTGCTGTAAGCGCAGGAATACCCAAAGGGGCAAGGACTGCGTCCATACCGGCCTGAACGAACACCGTGACCACTATTGCTGCCAACGTCAGCAATACAGAAATGCCGGCAGACTGCCTGAACGCACTCCCAAGAGCAACAGCTGTGAGCACCGGGCTGAAACCATACACTCCGGCGGCTATACCGTTCGGATCGGCTCCGAAACACAGCGCTGTCACAATCGCCACGGCCGAACCAACCATGGCCCACAGAGCCGCCCTCAGACTACACAAGGCAAGACCTATCACAAACAAAGCCCCTGTCACCGGCGATTCTATCAGAAACACCTGCGATATTCCCCTGAGCCAGTATGTGGCAAGAGCCGGCAGGGAGAGATCAAGCGGAAACCCGGCATTTACCGTGTGAGACCCCACCGGGGCAAGAGCGGCCATGGAATGGGATGCCGACAGCACGATCCACGTCAACAGCACGAACGGGATGGTCAGCGAGCCTAAGCCCCATGATGACATTACATTGTCAAGAGCCGTCCTTACCCTCACGGAAAGCATGGCGATAAGGACGAGAGCTATCCACATCTGCCAGTTGCCGACAAGAAAGACAGGAAGGGCGCAACCGATGAGCAGACCGTTGAATCCCCACAGGCCCGAATGTCCATCGGCGTGGTCGCGATTCATCATCATACCGGCTATATTGGCGGAAATAACACCGGCCAAGGCTCCCAAGGCAATCTCGGGACGACCACTCTCAAATGCTCCCCAGAATATTCCTATGATAAACACCAGCCCCGAAAGAGCGTTCTCCTGAAACATCACCTGACCCGTCCCGACAGACGCCGAACGCAGAAAGTGATAAACACGTTGTCTGTAAAATCTATATTCTGACATAATTTTTAATTTATAATATCCTGAACCCAAGGCCGACCATCAGATTCTGAGGTTCCTTGAAGCTGCCCAGACGATAGCCCACGTTGATATACAACCTTTTTGTCAGAAACGTTTTCAGAGTCAGAGACTGGTAGAAACGCTTGTCACCCGCCGGTTTGAGAAAATCATATCCAAGCCCCGCATTGACAGCGAACAAAGGCATAGTAAGCTCTGCATGGGCCGACACTCCGGCACTTAACTGTTTATAGATCGGAGGACGCCAGAAGAGTATCTCATCCCCCGAGGTACCCTCAACCCAATAGGAAGCCAGCCCGGAACTCTCATCATATTGAAGGTCAAGAGACGCACCTACGGCCACCACATGGTTAAGCCTCCTCATCGGAGAAAACTGCAATCCGACAACACCGAAACGCCCGGGACACATCTGGGCCTCACCATCAATTATCAAACCACGTTTGCGCCAAGAACCGTAGACCGTAATGTCATAAAACCAGTCATGGCAATCTTCCGCCAAATAAGCCCCATCCATCATGCCGCCGACACCAGCCTGCGGCTCTATGACATATGTCAGACCTATCACGGCTCCGACGGTATTGACCCCTCCGTTCGGATAGGATGTGTTTCCGTTGGAGAAATGGTCGGCTTCCATCCCTAACCCTACCGTCCAGCATTGCGAAAGACGAAAGCACATCTTGACGCCAAGCCCCATACGTGCTGTCACAGAAGTACTGACAGAGGCATTGTAGCCTGCCGTCTCCCTGTCATAATGTTTCCATCCGAAAGCCGCCCCGAACTTCCACTCATAACCGAGCCAAAGACGATCTCCGAACCTGACAACAGGCGCACCCTGATAGACATAGGCCGACACTGGCGTGCCGAGCATACTTTTGGCACAAAACGAGCGTGCATCAAGTCCTAAGCCCTGATAAAGGCCCGGGTATAACATACCCTCTCGCGAACGCGGATTGAAAGAAAAACCGGCATGTACTGCTCCCGAGAAACTCCTCCATACCCTCCCGCCGTCAGGAGTCTCACCCCTGAGAAAAGAGTTGGTTCCGGGCACGAAAGCCGCAGACGTCTCGATACCGACCCTCCATCCCAACGGGCCGTCAAAAGCACCGGGAATGGTGTCAGCCATGGAGTGGGAAACATGAAAACCCATCATGGCAATGACAAGAACTACTCTCATCACGACATATATACAGGAGTATAGTTTATTCATGCACTGTGTGGTAATAATGCGGTAAAGTTAGCGGTTTATTTCCTAATATTTCTAAACATTATTTGAAAAATACAGACACATATGCGCAAATGTCACTATAAACCTCATTACGGATGCCTAAATACCGGCCATGAACGATTTTTCGTAGCAACTTGTTGTCTTACAAAAGATTCTTCAAACCTAAAAACCACGTAACTTATGGAAACTACACCATTTAATCCCGAAAAAGACTGGCGCGCCCTCACAATCTATCAGGTAATGGTAGGGTCTTTTCTACATGGCGAAGACGGTGCGGAGGGATACAATGACCTCTGGGGGCCGGCTGACGAACGCAAGGACGGAAATCTGAAAGGGGTGATCCATGCTCTCGACCATATAGCAAGACTCGGGGCAAACGCCATATGGCTAACACCCATCTTTGACAGTTCGCAAGCCACAGGCGGAGAAAAGCTCCAAGCCTCGGGTTACTTCGCCAACGACTATTTCAAGATAGACCCTCATTTCGGCACAGAGGAAGATCTGAGACAGCTTGTAGAGAAAGCCCACGAACGCGGTCTCTACGTGTTCCTTGACGGAGTCTTCGGCCACCACGGAGGTGCTGACAGGCCGTCCCCCTCAGGATTCATGATTGACTCTACGCCATCTCTCAGCGACCGAGGCGAAGATGGTGGCACAGGCAATGTCAAGTATCCTGAATCTCTCGATTATTTCAAGGAAGTGGCCACATACTGGATTGACAAATTCGACATAGACGGCTGGCGTCTCGATCAAGCATACCAGCTGTGCCAGAACGGCCACAACTACTGGTGTGAGATATCCCGGGCCGTGAGAGAGATTTGTGACCGACGTATTAGCGAAGGGAAGGAATGGGGTACACTCGGATATATGGTAGGTGAAGATTGGAGTGACGCCGGAGGCATAAGTTCGAGAGTATATCGTGACGGAGGTCTGAAAAGCGCCTTTGACTTCGATGGCAAGCAACTGATAAGCGGGCCTATGGACGGCCAAGGTTCGGGAGGACTGGACAATGGATGGGACGATATCATAAGGGTCTACTCTTCCCCGGCCGAACGCGGATATTCGCCGGATGATGTCCTGCCCAACCTGTTCCTTAGCAATCATGACGGCGTGAGGGTGGCCGACAATTTCTATGACGAGAACAACGAAATAAACCTTATGACCCGTTTCGCCATACTGGCCGGCTATCCGGGCCCGGTCACAATGTATTACGGAGACGAGTTTGCCGACCTATCCCGAGACTGCTGCGGCAGTCAGCCGGACAACGCGTCAAGAACCTCTGGGCATCTCAAAGCCAATGATGACAGGGAACGAAGACTTTTCAACTACGTGTGCGACGCTATGACTTTCAGGCGTGACAATCCGGCCATGTGGAGGGGCCGCAACGAATTCGACCGATACCGTCTGGACGATGCCGAAATACTCGTGGTGACAAAAACCGATGATGAAAGCGGCAATCGCGTAGCAATGATTTTCTCAGACCGGGATACCGAAGTGACACTGCCCGGAGAGGATACGCCCAGAAAGGTACGGGGCTACATACCCGAACTCATAAAGCTGGTATAAAAAACATCTTCAATATATGAATGTCAGACCATTCCCGTCTTTCGGGAAATGGATTGTCATTCATATTTTCTGCGGGGATTCTTCGGAAACCATCCGCGCTCCACACGCTTGCGCTGCTCCACAATCTCACCTATAGTCCAGAACGAGCTGAACGCGAATACTCCGAGAAGGCTTGACCAGAACGGATCTTCAACCAACAGCGCGCCGGCCACACCGGCAAGACCGAGGATAAGAAACCACCAACGGCTTCCGACGCCGAAATAGTATTCACACTTGATACAGACAGGATGAAACAGACCTATGATTATGAACGTGCATAGCCCTATGGCAAGACCGAGAAGATTATACGAGGCCAGAAAATCAGTCATTTTATTCGTTTTTGGTTATTATGAGTCTCAATATCCGGCATCTAACATCATAAGGGGTGACATTGGCGGTACGCGGTGTCTTGCCGAGGTGATAGTAATATGATCTCTGGCTGTCCCATGACTTGAAGGTTGCCTTTCGTGTGGCGCCCGGAGGTATGTAAAGGTTTATCTCCACAGTGGCCTGGTCAAGTTCGTTGCCGGACATGTCGAGATAGTTTATCTCTATCACCATGCCTGTGACAGCAGATGTATGTCGGTTGGTCACAAGCATGCTTTCCCTCATCGAGCTGAGAGGCTTGTCATAGCCGGACAGTATGACAAGGCCGTCAGGGGGAGACTGTATAGTGTCCGTTCCGGCATGTATGCCGTCATCACCTCGCAGAAGTTCGGGACTCACTACCCGCAGACGCCCCCGGCGGATGGTATTGTCACCATACACGAAAGACGAGGCCAGCACCGTCAGCAATATTGAGATAGTCAGTCCTTTCATAGGTAACGGGGATTGAGCGGCTTTGCCGGTAAAGGATATATCCTCACGCATCCCTCTATGTCGCCGGCAGGACGCTCCACAGGCGTGATCAGACGGCGATACATATAAGGCAGAACGAGACGCCACCAATTGAAACGCAATATGCGCCCATAAGGTTTTACGGTTATCCGCGTGCCTTCGTCACCGATCGTGACGGTAAACTTTTCAGGTTTTCTCAGACGAGTGCCCTCATCGGTATGAGCCGTATAGATGCGTGCATCATATACACCACGCCGAGAGGAAGTGGCGAGATAGCCCATCACGGTGCCCGGACGTATGGCAAGATCCGTGCTCCTGACGGCTACCATACGATAGAGAACCGATGCACCCGTACTGCGCAAATCTCGCTCTATGGCCATGACCGACCCTTCTCCCGCAAATTCCCATATTCCCTCTATATCATGCAAAGGCATGGCGGACATGCGTGTCCTGACGGAATCCTCACGATATCCGCTGACAAGTTCGGAAGTCTGTGGCACGTGGTCAAGCACGGACTTGCGTGCCGCCGAGGGAATAACGGAGACAATAAGCAAGATGAGGGAGAGGTACAGTCTCACGTCTATGTGTTGAATTTGTAGGTGAAACCGAACGAGAGTATCTCTTTGAGCATGAACTTGTGCCATTCGGTATCCTCAGACTGTTTTACAGACGAGTCATATCGCATGTGCACATTTAGCTGTGTGGTAAGGAAGCGGTTGATGGTGAAGACAATATTGTTCTCCCAATCACTCTGGATATAATCGTAGTCTGAAAAGACAAAGAGTGTCGAGCGCAAGGCGATGTTTTCGCATATGGCCCACTGTATCTTTCCCTCTGCGCTCGAACCTATCTCATGGACGGTCTTATGTCCCTCCTTTATGCCGAAAGAGGTCTCGTTCATCTTGGAATTGATGCACATCTTCATATTCCATGAGAGCGGGGATATGGAAGCGTCAAATGTGAAAGTATTTTTGGGATTGCTGTAATTGTAGGTCATACCGAGACCAACATTCAACTCGCCGGGAGAGAGGAAGGAGGCTTTCATATTATTGGAGTTCTTCTCGTAGTTGTTCATGAACTGGGTCTTGAACATCGCTGAGAGAGAATAATACCACCGTTTGGCCGACTTGTATCCTGCGGTCATATTCCACTGGAACAAATCTTCGGAGATGGAGTAGTCACGCATCTCATCATCGGGAGCGTTGTTCATGCCGAGCTTGTATTGGAAGGTGTTCTCGAAGAGAAGCTTCTCATGAAACGCGGGGTTGAGTTTCACATTGTAGTATACATTGGCCAGCGCGTTGACATTGTTGTTGCCGCCCTTGTACCAGTTTGGGGAAACGAAAGCCTGCGAGAATTGCAGATTTGCGTTGAACTCTTTCAGCCAGTGTTTCTTACCGAACTTTACTTCCAGCTCGGGTTTGGCCGTCATTTCGGGAAGCACCTCGGATATTATGATCCGCGCGGTCTCTGGATCTACCGTGGCCGTGAAGTGTTTCGGAGGTTCGGGCAGATATGCCTCGTTATAGAGAATCTGTCCCGGATTATTGACTATATAGTGCTGTCTCGCCCTCTTAATGAGGTCGAAGCGCAGAGCGTCCTCGTTAATCCAGGCTCCTATCTCAGGATTGCCGGGAACGGGGGTTACCACCGGCGTGGTGGTAAGACGGAGAGAGTCAAGGATGTGCAGCTTGTCAAAAACGGCCGGACGCATGTTGTAGGATGGAAGCACAGTGGTCACAAACGGAATGAACACGGTGCTGTCAGGTTCCGTGATGTCCTCGTCAACAAGCATATCGTCAAAGAAGGCAGGATCTATCTCCTCCCCCTCCTCTGTAACAATCATGACGGTATCTGCCGGAACATAGTTGTAAATCTCATTGCGGGGTTCTGGTGGCGGCAATAGCGATGTCACCCGGGCATTTGCATATACCGGGCCAAGAACCAGAGTGATGGCAAGAATTTCCTTGATAGTCATGGTTTGTGACGAATATTTTGAGATTATGGAATGTTTGAAAATTGGAGTTACGATTTTCCTTCCTGTGACGGGCTGGATGATGAAGGCTTCTTGTGTCCGCGACCTTTGGTGTGTCGTTTCTTATTTCCATCTGTCTGGTCGGAGGGACGGCGTCCGCCATTCCTTCCGTGGGAGATGCCTTTACGGTCTCTACCGCTACGTTTAAAATCGCCACCTTTGCCACGTCCCTTGCCCACGGATGATGCACCATGAGACGGATTGTAGACAGGAACCTCCCCTACCGATTCGGGAAGAACCTGTTTGGCCACCTCGTAGCCAAGAAATTCTTCAAGCGAACCGAACCATTTTTGCTCCTTCTCACTGACCAGTGTTACAGCCGATCCACCCGCACCGGCACGTGCCGTACGTCCTATTCTATGCACATAGTCCTCGGCCTCGCGTGGAACGTCGTAATTGACCACGAGCGCTATGTCGTCAATATCTATTCCGCGAGAGACAATGTCAGTGGCCACGAGAATATCGACACGTCCCGCCCTGAAATCGAGCATAACCTCCTCGCGACGGTCTTGTTCAAGGTCGGAATGCATCTCGCCTACCTTGTAGTTAGAAGAACGAAGGGCCTTGGCAAGGTCTTTGACTTTAAGCTTGGAAGAGGCGAACACTATCACCTTCTGCGCCCCCATCGATTTGAAGATGTGTTTAAGCACCTTGGTCTTCTGGTTCTCATAGCATATGCACGCACTCTGCGCAATCTTCTCTGTGGGACGCGAGACGGCAATCTTAATTTCTGCCGGATTGTTAAGTATCGCCTTGGCCAGCTGCTGGATCTTGGGAGGCATGGTGGCTGAGAACATGAGGGTCTGCCTGTCAGCCGGAAGATGCTTTACAATCTGCATTATGTCATCGAAAAACCCCATGTCAAGCATTCGGTCAGCCTCGTCAAGGATAAAATATTTCACCTTGCCGAGATTTATACCGCCCAGTTGCAGATGGGCTATAAGACGTCCCGGAGTGGCTATCACCACATCGGCGCCACGTTTCAGACCGTTCTGCTGGCGGGCGAACTCCTTCCCGTCAGTACCGCCGTAGATGGCCACGCTCGAAATGGGAAGATAATAGGAGAATCCTTCGAGCTGACGGTCTATCTGCTGGGCAAGTTCGCGCGTCGGCGACATGACGATACAGCTGACAGCGTCCGGCTCCGGCTCGTCGGCGAGCATGTCTATTACCGGCAAAAGATATGCCGCAGTCTTACCCGTCCCGGTCTGGGCCACGGCTATGAGGTCGCGCCCTTCGAAAATGATAGGTATTGCCTGTTCCTGGATGGGTGTACAGTCGCCGAAGCGCATGGCGTCAAGCGCGTCAAGCACATCGTCGCTCAGTTCTAACTCGTCAAATCGCATAATTTATGATGAACTTCCTGCTTTTTCTTAAGAAAATGTGACAAATCCGACTTTGGCACCACTGTCAGCCATGCCAAAGTCCTTTCATTTGCAAAGATAATGATTTATCCTAAGTCTTACAAGAAGTAACCTTACATTGGAATATGCAAATACCAAGGTTCAGAACACCCTATGGTTCTCAAAACTGAGTTCGGAAAATCAGAAGGGACAAGAATATTGTATTCTTGTCCCTTCTGTTAAGATTTAAATCTATCTTTTTTCAGTTTTTCTCGTTATAAATCACATTTACCACAGTCTGGCCCACGGCTTTCAGAGTGGCTGCGTCTATGTAGTCCATATCATCATCAATGGTGTGCCATACCGGGGGAAATGTCTTTGTCTCATCATTCTTCGACTCTATGATATCAATGGTCGGGATTCCGGCCTTGTTGATGAACACATGGTCATCAACGACCACTCCACCCGGAAGATTCACGAACCTTTCGCCAAAGCCGGACTTTTCGGCTACACTCCACACCTTGTCCACTATGTCCGGGGCCGATCGGTCTGAAAAATATTCACGGTGGAACTTGGCACCCATACCTCCTACCATGTCGAGCAATATGCCGTAGGCAGGAAGCGAATCGCTGGCATAAGGCATGTTTTCAGCCCAATATTGCGTACCGAGACACCATGATTCATCATGGTTTGAGAAACCAGATGACTGTCCGTAGTCCTCGGCATCCACAAAAAGCATATCCACACCGATTCCCGGCGCCGACTTGCCAAGCTGGCGTGCCACTTCGAGCAATACCCCTACCCCGCTGGCTCCATCGTTGGCTCCCGGGATAGGAAGAAGACGGTTCTCCTCGGTAGGATCACTATCGGCCCACGGACGTGAGTCATAATGGGCTGCAAGAAGGATCCTCCTGCGTGCCAATGGGTTGAAGGCACCCATAACATTGATTATAGGAAGAATATCACCATTGAAGGCTTTAACCTTTCCCTTCTGAAACCTCACACTATCCGCTCCATGACGCCGAAGTTCGGAGGCGATATATGAGGCACAGTTGGCAGACGCATCCGAACCCGGAACACGCGGCCCCATGGCGACCTGCTTCTCCACATAGGAATAAGCACTGTCACTATTAAACTTTACCGTCTGACTGATACTCTGCGCCTCATTTTCAGATGAGACGGATTCACCAGAGGCGGAAGCCTTGCAGCCCAATGTCAGCAACATAGAAGCGCCGGCCAGGCATCCCATCAACTTATAGCTATCCATGAGATTATCTGTCTGTTTGTTAATGATTGGTGATATTCAACACGCAAAGTTACAACTAAGTCACAAAATGCCAACAACTTTGTTACAAAAACCGTCACAAGTTAACTAAAATTAACTCCGCACGCTAAAAAAAGCACCACTCATACGAAACCGTCCGTTATCTGGGTTGTATATATAAAGAAATTGCGTACCTTTGCGCACCCGAAAAAACAGAACAATATAATCCAACAAATAAAAAACGAAACACCATGTACTGGACACTGGAACTTGCATCCAAGCTCGAAGATGCGCCCTGGCCTGCGACCAAGGAAGAACTCATAGACTACGCCATGCGCTCCGGCGCTCCTATGGAAGTGATTGAAAACCTCCAAGAGATGGAAGACGAAGGTGACACCTATGAGTGTATCGAGGACATCTGGCCCGACTACCCCTCCAAAGAAGACTTTTTCTTCAACGAGGAGGAGTATTAAGCCCCTAAAATTCACATAAAATACTAAATACCAGCCATATAAACAATTAGAATTTGTTTGTATGGCTGGTGTTTTATAGTCTCAGGCATCAAAATTTGTTTGTATAATTTGGGAATTTCGGGGCTTTTGTTTGTATATAATTAGTTAGCAACATTACTTTTTTAATAGAAGACGAATATCAATTTATTTAACAATTATTAATCTTAACGTGTCGTGTTCTTGCACATATTGAGCCGTATTTTTGTGCATCAATAATTCCCCCATGATGAAACATCAAACCATATCTATAAGCAACGACAACGGAACGGAAGTCTTGGCACAGGCCCCTCTTATAATATCGGCAAGCAGGGCTACCGACATTCCGGCGTTTTATGCGGACTGGTTTTTCCATCGGCTTGACAAGGGCTACGTCAGGTGGCAGAATCCTTTCTCGGGACAAGATAACTATGTGTCATTCGGCAATACTCGCTTCATTGTTTTCTGGTCAAAGAATCCTGCGCCTCTGTTACCTTATTTGTCCACACTTAAAGAGCGTGGAATCGGGTGCTATATACAATGTACTCTTAATGATTACGAGGCCGAAGGGCTGGAACCAAACGTACCTCCTTTGATGCAACGGGTGGAAACTATCCGTCGGCTCGTTGATGCTCTTGACTCTGGAGCGGTTGTATGGCGTTTTGACCCGCTTATTCTTACAGACAGAATAAACATAGATACTTTACTTGAAAAAATCGCACGCATAGCCGATGCCTTGGTCGGCTATACAAAAAATCTCGTTTTCAGTTTCGCCGACATTGAGTCTTATAAAAAAGTATCGCACAATCTTAGCAAAAGCGGCATCAATTACCGTGAATGGGATGAAGACTCTATGCACGAATTTGCATCGCGACTTTCGACCATGAACCATGATAACTGGAATTTCAGACTGGCGACATGTGCCGAACGCATTGACCTTTCGGAATATGGCATCAAGCATAACCGCTGTATAGACCCGAAACTGATCAGTCGTCTTACTCCCGATGATGCCATTTTGCAAAACTTTCTTTATAACGCCAAGACAGACACCGGCCAACGCAAGGCATGCGGCTGTATCCTCTCAAAAGACATCGGTGCATACAACACATGCCCTCATGGCTGCCTCTACTGCTACGCCAACACATCTTCTGCCTCGGCATTTGCAAATTATAAGGAATTCACCACAAATCCTCTTACTGACTCAATAATCTGAACTATGAACTACACACCAAACGTTCGAAAATATGCACAAACCCTTGTAGATGTGCTACAAAAGGCAAAGTAGTGATTTGCCTCGCTTTCAAAAACAGAGCATCAAAACCTTATTTACGATTTAGACTATGGAGCAGGATATATTGAGATGAATAGAGGCATGAACCACGAAACCCATATAATGTAACGGAGATGTGCGTCTTACCTGTTGCCGGTCATAATGGCGCATAATCTCGGACAATATCGGGAGAAAAAATAATAGGCTCCAAACGACACGCAGGTTGTGATGACGAAGGATGCTATGTAGTCAACCATCCACAACTCTCCTTGCCAGTCATAAACAAGAAGCAATCCCTTTATGACGTAGGGGGAAATGATTCCATGAAAGGCATACACGAAGAATACGGCTCCCGAGATGTCAAGATGTCGGAAGAGCGGCATAGGTTTGGAGCATAATGCCATGAAACCTACCAATCCCATGATGTTGACTGAATCTTCAATAAGCGGATAATCACCAATGTCGCCCGATGACACGACCATAAATATCTTAATCAGGCAATAAAGAATAGCAAGCACGGACAGTCGAGATATATTCTTTTCGAACCGTGCGGGCTGCCACCAATGCGCGAGAGCCATACCTGAGACAAAATAGAAGATGCCGCCCAAAGAGGTATATGTTTCAATAAAAAATCCCGAAACTACAAACAATATCGGGCTGTATTTTAAGATTTTCTGCAAAAGCGGTACTAAAATTATGAACCCCATAAGGTTTCTTAAAAACCATAATGGTATCAATGCGGGACGCCAATACATATAGTAAAGCATTCCCAAGAATGAATCAAATTCCGGGCCACCGCCGGTATAGCGGTTCAATGGCGTAATGTTGATGAAGATCCAGAATAAAATAGCTATTGTGTTCCATAACAGGTAAGGGAGCAGAATTGTTTTACAGCGTTTTACTATAAGTTTGTAAAAAGAGTGTAAAGTTATGGACGGATGTTTTGTCTGCAATAAGTATCCCGAAATGAAGAAAAAGAAGGGCACACCGACAGCTGGAAGATAAACACTGAACAGTTCGATTATCGCCACGGAAATCGGTGCATCAGCTTTGTTATCTATGAAAAACAGTATATTGCAGTGGATTAATATGACCGCAAGAATCATTACGAAACGCGTCGCGTTTATTCTTTGGCTCAAAGATTCTGGAATCATGGTTTCTATTACACATACGTATGGATGCGTAAGCAAAGTTAAAGTTTTTTAACCGCTTTGCCAAATATGGTCTTTTTACATGTTCTCTATTTCAATACAGTCTATGAAGAAAGGGGTGGCAAACGGAGTCTTTTCCCATTCACCGTCTATTATGGATTTAGTCCATGTGCGACTACCTAACAAATTGCTTTTAAACCAGAGTACTTATATAACTTCTGTATCCAACATCCCGGCTATCACGCGGGGATAGTGAATATGTTCAAGCACTCTGACCTTAGCCTCTACGTCAGAAGGAGTGTCAGAGGGGGCTACCGCTACCTTGGCCTGAAAAATAATCTTTCCGTCATCATATATCTCATTGACCAGATGGATTGTAATCCCGGTCTCTTTCTCCCCGGCAGCCACAACGGCCTCATGTACGTGCCTCCCATACATTCCTTTTCCTCCATAGGCCGGAAGAAGTGAAGGATGTATGTTTACAATCCTGTCGCGGTAAGAGGTGGTGAGAAAGGCCGGAAGCATGAGAAGAAACCCAGCCAGTACGATGAGGTCTACCGAATGTTTTACGAGAACTCCTGACATTATCGAAGGGTCGTTTATTTCCTTCCGCGACATTACGACAACTGGAACTCCGAGTCCACGGCTACGACTTATTACTCCTGCATCAGGATTATTGCATACCACAAGGGCCACTTCCACTCCATGGCTTCCGTCCTGAAAATATCTCATGATGTTCTCGGCATTTGTGCCGGAACCTGATGCAAATATGGCTATCCGTTTCATCTATATGTCTGTTTATGCCACGAAATTAAGCTTTTCAGTCTGAATAAAAAAATAATATAGGTCGGATTTCAGCTCGGACAAGCCTCAATCGGCATAACAAAAGGATAACCAGACCTTGCGCGCAGGTCTGGTTATCCTTTTCAATTCGTTAGCGGGAGAGTTATTTCAAATCCAGTCGGATAGAAAATCGACAGAATGGTCAGGAGTCGGGCTTTCACCGCCCGGAATCCAGTCAGACATAAAATCAGCAGCCGAAGACTGCGAATCAGGGGCAGACAATATGACAGCCCCGAAGCTGAAGTAATCGTAAGATAAGTTTTCCATTAGATAGAGCCTGTGGATAATATGTTTAATAATAAGGTAATTATATTGATTAACGTACCTATCAAACATTTTATTCCTGGAAAAGGTTCACAAAAAAATGAAAAAATTTTGTTTTTTTCTAAATCCATAGGCCGATATCATCACAAACTTGCAAATCACAGCTAATTATTTTAAATTTGTAACTTAAAAATCATCCCTTCTTCGGACTTTATATGGATCAATATATAGTATCGGCAAGGAAATACCGACCGTCCACGTTCGACAGCGTGGTAGGCCAGAAAGCCTTGACTTCGACCCTGCGCAACGCCATCTCCTCGGGGCGTCTGGCCCACAGCTATCTCTTCTGTGGCTCTCGCGGTGTGGGAAAAACGTCATGTGCACGTATCTTTGCCAAGACCATCAACTGCCTCAATCCCACTCCCGGAGGTGAGGCGTGCAACGAGTGTGACTCGTGCCGGGCCTTCAATGCCGGAAACTCGATGAATATCATCGAACTTGACGCAGCGTCAAACAATGGTGTCGACTCAATACGCGAACTCGTCGACCAAGTCCAGATACCCCCCTCAATGGGCCGTTACAGGGTGTTTATAGTCGATGAGGTTCACATGCTCTCGTCAGCCGCATTCAACGCTTTCCTAAAAACACTCGAAGAGCCCCCCTCATACGTAATCTTCATTCTCGCCACGACAGAGAAACACAAGATTATCCCCACCATACTGTCCCGCTGCCAGATATATGACTTTAACCGTATAACCATACGCGACATCATAGACCATCTCTCATACGTGGCAGAAAGCGAGGGGTTCACGGCAGAACCAGCAGCCCTCAATGTGATAGCCCGCAAAGCCGACGGTGCCATGCGTGACGCCCTCTCCATCTTTGACCAGGTCGCGGCATCGTCAAGAGGAAACATAACATACCAGAGCGCTATCGAGAACCTCAACGTCCTTGACCACAGATATTATAACAGGCTTCTTGACTGTTTTCTGGAAGGAAAAGTGCTCGAATCCTGGCTTATATACAAGGAGATACGTGACCACGGCTTTGACTCCCATATGCTCGTGACAGGTCTGGCAGACTATATGCGTGACCTCATGGTGGCTCTGGATCCTTCCACGCTCACTCTTCTCGAAGCCGACGACGAGGCCAGAACAGAGATGGCACGTGCCGCCTCCAAATGCCATCCCGAGTTCATCTATCGCGCCATGAACCTATGCAACGAGGCAGACCTGAACTATCGCACCGCCTCCAACAAGCAGTTTCTCGTAGAGCTGACGCTCGCCAAGATATGCCAATTATCAAGCCCCTCTCCCGATGAAAACCGCAGCGGCGGAGAGGGGCAGTTAAAGAAAATATCCGCTGCCACACCATCTGCCCCTCAACAACAGCAGCATGCTTCACAGCCAGCCGCCCCCATAACAGCCGCTCCGTCACCATCCCCCCAGCCAATGCCTGTGCAGGCAAAGCCAGTGATGGCGACAGAGCCTCCACCACCACAATATGTCCCTCAGACGTCCAAGCCCAAGATCAAGCGTACAGGTTCCGCGCAGACTTTTTCGATATCCGACCGGCAGGGCCTTGCAGACAGTCCACAGGCCACGGTAGAAAAACCGCCTGAAAAACTATCCACCCCCTTCGAGCCTGAAAAGCTTCATGCGGCATGGCAGGAGTTCATTAAAGCAAATCCCACGCGCCACATACTCATCAACACCATGAGGGCCTCATTTCCGGCAATAGTGGAAGGAAATACTTTCAAGATGATGGTGGAGAACGAAAAACAGCACCAAGAGATGGCGGAAGCCCTACCGGCTATCCACCAATATCTGAGAAAGACACTTAAAAACGACTATGTGGAAATCCTCGTAGAGGTAAACCAAGGGGAAGCCTCGCCTCACACATGGAACGAACGGCAGGTTCTCTCACACATGATAGAGGAACGCCCGATACTAAAAGAATTCATAGACTCTTTCGGACTTACTCTTTGACAGAACGACCTCCGGCATAGTGCCGGAGGTCGTTCTGCTCTATCCCCCAGAGAAACACCTTCCCGCCTCCCATCTACACCCCATCTAAAACGATTTCCGACCCGGCCCGAAAAACATCAGTACAGGCAAAAACACCATTCCGGGCAGACAAACACACAAACACACCACCATATTCACAGCACTCGATATAACCAACTGAAAACCCGGCATATAGACACCCAAACAGAATCAATACCATACAATTGACAACAAGTGTTGAAAACTATGTAAATAACTGTTGAAAACTTTTCAATACTTTTTGAAAACTCATCCTTGACTCATATTGTAGAAATGACGTATATCATTACATGTCTAACAGCCAAAATACTTATTATTAATCTGTAAATGGGTTTTCAAGCCGGTTTTCAACAAAAACCGGTTGTAAAACTCATGGAAATTTTTTAACTTTGCACTTTATTAACATGATGTTAATAACTATACTAAGAGGCTGATTATCACCCTCGGGCAGTGTTGATAACCGTGATGAAAATGTAAACGGGAGTGCAATAACCCTATAATGCAAGAAATTGGCTGAAAAGTTATTATACATATCAACATATATTAGTCTTCTTCTTATATTTTTTCTTTTTCAAAAAACTTTTTCAAAAATATAAATCAATGAAAGTTGACAAGGGCTACGTCGAAGCAGCCGTTCCCGAGGGGGTTGATTTCAAAGCCGAGATTCTCCGCCTCAAAAAAGAAAAAAACGCCGTCATACTGGCCCACTACTACACCCTCCCCGAGATTCAGGATATCGCCGACTTCATTGGCGACTCACTGGCTCTGGCAAGGATTGCCGAGAAACTTGACAACGAGATCATCGTCATGTGCGGAGTCCACTTCATGGGGGAGACTGTGAAGATACTGTGTCCTTCCAGAAAGGTGCTCGTCCCCGATCTTAATGCCGGTTGCTCTCTGGCCGATTCCTGTCCGGCTCCCGAACTTGAAAAGTTCATAGCCGCCCATCCGGGACACACCGTGATTTCCTATGTCAACACATCTGCGGCCGTGAAGGCTCTTACCGATATAGTGGTGACTTCCGGCAATGCCATGAAGATAGTCAATGCTCTTCCCGCAGATGAGAAAATAATCTTCGGGCCTGACAGGAATCTCGGAAACTATATAAATTCAGAGACAGGGCGGGAGATGGTTCTCTGGGACGGTGCATGCCATGTGCATGAGAAGTTCTCTCTTGAAAAAATCCTCGAACTAAAAAAGATCCATCCCGGAGCAAAGGTTCTTGTCCATCCCGAATGTCCGGCTCCCATCCGTCTTGTCGCCGACAAAGTGGGTTCGACGGCGGTACTTCTCGAATGGGCCGGGGAGAGCGAGGCCGAAGAGTTCATCGTTGCCACCGAGAGTGGCATACTTCACGAGATGCGTCGCAAATGTCCGGGCAAGACATTTATTCCGGCTCCTCCGAATGACTCGACCTGTGCATGTAATGACTGTTCGTTCATGAAGCTGAACACCCTCCGTAAACTCTACCTGACCCTCCTACACGAGGCCCCGGAAATCTCGGTTGACCCGGAAGTAATCGACCGTGCCCGTCGTCCCATAACACGAATGCTTGAATTAAGTTGAGATAATATGGAATACAATCATAAAGAAATAGAGTCACGCTGGCAACAGCGATGGCGTGACGAAAAGGTCTACGCGACCGAGATCGACAAGAGCCGTCCGAAATTCTATGTGCTCGACATGTTCCCTTACCCCTCGGGTGCGGGTCTGCATGTGGGCCATCCTCTCGGCTACATAGCCTCAGACATTTTCTCGCGCTACAAGCGACTCAGAGGTTTCAATGTGCTTCATCCGATGGGATATGACGCTTACGGACTACCTGCCGAGCAATATGCCATCCAGACGGGACAGCATCCAGAGAAGACAACCTCACAGAACATCTCACGCTACCGCAGCCAGCTCGACAAGATAGGATTCTGTTACGACTGGGATCGCGAGGTGCGCACGTGTGACCCCGGCTTCTATAAATGGACACAGTGGGCCTTCATGAAGATGGTAGGCAGCTATTATGACACGGCTGCCGACAAGGCCATGCCTGTGGAAGGTCTTGTGAAACATTTCGAAGAAAAAGGTACGGACGGTGTGAACGCCGCCTGTTCGGAAGAGCTGTCGTTTACCGCCGATGAATGGAACGCGATGTCGGATAAGGAAAAGAGCGATACGCTCATGAACTACCGCATAGCCTATCTCGGGAACACTATGGTCAACTGGTGTCCCGAACTTGGCACGGTGCTTGCCAACGACGAGGTCAGCGAAGGTCTTTCAATCCGTGGCGGATACCCTGTCGAACAGAAGCTCATGTACCAGTGGTGTCTCCGTGTGTCGGCCTATGCGTCGCGTCTGCTTGACTCTCTTGACAGCCTCGACTGGACAGACTCTCTCAAAGAGACCCAGCGAAACTGGATAGGGCGTTCGGAAGGGGCAGAGATGCGTTTCCCCATAGCCGGATCTGATGTGGAACTGGAAATATTCACCACCCGCGCCGACACCGTTTTCGGAGTTACATTCATGGTGCTTGCTCCCGAAAGCGAGTATGTGGAACGTGTGACAACTCCTTCTCAGAAGGAAGAGGTAAAGGCCTATCTCGACTCTATCAAGCACAAGACCGAGCGAGAGCGCATGATTGACAAAAAGGTCAGCGGAGTCTTCACAGGCAGCTATGCCGTAAATCCTCTCACAGGAAAAGAGATCCCTGTCTATATCAGTGACTATGTACTCGCAGGATATGGCACAGGCGCCATCATGGCCGTTCCTGCCCACGACAGCCGTGACTATGCGTTTGCCCGTCATTTCGACCTGCCGATAATTCCGCTTATCGAAGGTTGTGACGTGTCAGAGCAGAGTTTCGATGCCAAGAGCGGACGTATGATTAATTCTTCTTCCGAACTTCTCGACCTGGACGGTATGGAGGTCAAGGATGCCATCGCCGCTACAAAGAAATTTATAGAGGAGAAGGGGATAGGCCGTGTAAAGGTCAACTATCGTCTGCGTGACGCTATCTTTTCGAGACAGCGCTACTGGGGAGAGCCGTTCCCCGTATATTATAAAGACGGTATACCCACGCTCATGGACGAGTCTGAACTCCCGTTGCTTCTTCCCGAGGTTGACAAGTATCTGCCCACCGAGACAGGCGAGCCGCCTCTGGGGCGCGCCAAGAACTGGGTGACCAAGGACGGCTATCCGATAGAGCTTAACACGATGCCCGGTTTTGCCGGATCATCGGCATACTATCTCCGCTATATGGATCCGCGCAATGACAAGGCCCTTGTAGGTCATGAGGCCAACGAATACTGGCGCAATGTCGATCTGTATATAGGAGGTACTGAGCATGCCACCGGCCACCTGATATACTCGCGTTTCTGGAACAAGTTCCTTTTTGATCTGGGGTATGTAGTTGAGTCTGAGCCTTTTAAGAAGCTTATCAACCAAGGAATGATTCAGGGCCGCTCTAACTTCGTATACCGCATACAGGGTACCAATAAGTTCGTCTCGCTCGGTCTTAAAGACAACTATGAGACTACGCCTATCCATGTGGATGTCAACATAGTCTCCAATGACATACTTGATGTTGACGCGTTCCGTGCGTGGCGTCCGGATTATGCCGATGCCGAATTTATTCTCGAAGATGGAAAATATGTGTGCGGCTGGGCTGTGGAGAAGATGTCCAAGTCAATGTTCAATGTGGTCAATCCTGATGACATAGTAGAGCGATATGGTGCAGATACGCTCCGCCTCTACGAGATGTTCCTTGGCCCGCTCGAACAGTCCAAGCCTTGGGATACCAACGGTATTGACGGCGTGAACCGCTTTTTAAAGAAGCTGTGGGCGCTCTACTACAAGGGTGGAACATGTCTTGTTGACGACTCCGAACCTTCGCCGGAGGCTCTTAAAACACTCCACAAGCTTATCAAGAAGGTGACAGGGGATATAGAGTCGTTCTCCTACAATACCTCTGTGGCCGCGTTCATGATCTGTGTCAACGAGCTTACATCCTTGAAATGCCATTCCCGCAAGATTCTCTCTGACCTTCTCGTTGTTCTCGCACCGTTTGCTCCCCATATAGCCGAGGAGTTATGGCATTCCGCCCTCGGCAATGAGATTACGGTCAACGATGCCGTCTGGCCCGAATGGAACGATGAATATCTCAGGGAGTCTACTGTCAATTATGCGGTGTCGTTCAACGGAAAGGCTCGTTTCAATATCCAGCTTCCGGCAGATATGCCCAAGGAAGAAGTTGAAAAGACAGCTCTCTCTCATGAGGGGTCTGCAAAGTGGATTGACGGAAAGACCGTTCGCAAGATTATCGTTGTTCCCGGAAAGATCGTAAACATAGTTGTCGACTGACAGGATTTCATCCTTCTATATATAAAAAAATAAGCACCGGGAGGTGCTTATTTTTTTATATATCTATGTGTCATTATCGCCTCTTTACGGGAAAACCTTATGGTAAATTTGCAGCAAAAAAATCATGCAGAAACAATTTGTCTTTCCCATCCTCATTCTTCTTGTCACCGAATATACAGGCGTCACCCTGACCATTATTGCCGACCTTGTCAGCGGACTTCGCAAATCTTGGCGTGAGGGAAAGCGGTGCACATCACGCGGGCTGAGGCGCACGGTCAGAAAACTTATCTCATATTATCTCGCGCTGTTCTCTCTGACTGTGGTAGATGTCATGGTAATTTCAGCAACGCTGGTCTATGCGGCCGGTGGAAATTCCCCGGCCATTCCTCCGTTTCCGTTCCTGACTACCTTCGGTGCTCTTTCTCTGGCATTGATAGAGATTATAAGTATCTGTGAGAATTCTCCTCATCGGTCACGGTTCCGCAGGGCATTCGAACTATTGGATAGACTGAGAAAGCATAGATGACACCTATTCTTCTTCATGGAGAGCGGCGTAGACAATCGAGGCTTTGGCTGGGCCTATCACATCGGCAATAGCTTCAAGGTCGGCTTCACGGATTCTTTTCACACTTTTGAAATGACTGAGCAGGGTGGTACGTGATTTTTCTCCGATACCCTTTATTCCGTCAAGCTGTGAGACTGCCTGAGACTTGGAGCGGCGGTTGCGGTGATGTGTGATTCCGAATCTGTGTGCTTCGTCGCGCAGGTGCTGCACCACGCGCAGCGTTTCGGAATTTTTGTCTATGTAGAGAGGTATACTATCACCGGGAAAGAAGATTTCTTCAAGTCTCTTCGCTATGCCTACCACGGCTATCACCCCTCTTAGTCCCATAGCTTCGAGTGCCTCGACGGCGGCGGAGAGCTGCCCTTTGCCGCCGTCGACGACTACGAGTTGCGGAAGCGGCTCGCCTTCCTGCACAAGCCGGCTGTAACGCCGGGTGAGTACTTCCTTCATTGACGCGAAATCATCAGGGCCTATGACAGTCTTTATATTGAAATGCCTGTAATCCTTTTTTGAAGGTCTGGCGTCTTTGAAGACCACGCATGACGCCACGGGATTTGTACCCTGTATGTTTGAATTGTCAAAACATTCTATGTGGCGTGGCAGTTCTGAGAGATGGAAGTCGCTCTTGATTCTTTCGAGGATGCGGTCTGTACGGACGGCAGGATCGCGTTTTTCCATTGTCTTGATTTTGTCTACGCGGTGCTGTCGCGCGTTTTTCTGCGACACTTCCAATAGTTTGGCCTTATCACCGCGACGAGGTATAGTGAACCTAACTCCCTCCATCTCCACGTCAGGTTCCTCTGCCACGATTACCTCGTTATACCTTGTTCCCAGCGATCCGGCTATCTCGTTCATCGCATATCCGAGCAGCTGGGCGCGGGTTTCGTCAAGACGGCGGCGGTATTCAAGGGTCACAGACTTTACAACCGCGCCGTGACGTACGTGCATATAATTGATATTCACCTCATTGTCTTCGTCATAAATACCGAAGACATCTACATCCTCCACAGTCTGGGAGACTATGGAGCTTTTGGCCTGATATCTTTTGACAAGATCATACTGTTCTTTGAGTTCCTGGGCTTCCTCGAAGCGCAACTCGGATGCCAGACGTTCCATTCCGTCTCTGAGATATTGGAGGAGTTCGGATATGTCACCGCGCAGTATGGCACGGATATTTTCGATAAAGGCGCCATATCCTTCTGTGGAGATGAGGCCTGTGCAACATCCTTTGCAGCGTTTCAGATGATAGTCCAGACATAGACGTCCCTTGCCTTTGCCGATGTATTCGGGGGTTATCAGATGGCGGCATGAGCGGACAGGGTATATGCGTCTTATGAGGTCGAGAGTGGCGCGTGCCGCCCCTGTGTCGGAGTAAGGCCCGTAATATTTAGAGCCGTCCTTGATCTTCTGCCTTGTCATGAACACACGCGGGTAAGGTTCGTTGGTGACCACTATCCATGGATAGCTCTTATCGTCCTTCAACAATACATTGTAGCGTGGCTGGTGTTCCTTGATCATCGAGGATTCGAGATTAAGGGCGTCCTGTTCTGTGGGCACCACGATGTATTTCATATCCGTGATGGCCCTGACAAGGAGGTTTGTCCGTATGGAGTCGTGGGTGCGGTTGAAGTATGAACTTACCCTCCGTTTCAGATTCTTTGCCTTGCCTACATATATTACAGTCCCTTCCGAGTCAAAGTACATATAGACTCCCGGAGTGTCAGGAAGGATGGAAATTTTCTCTTCAAGTTCTGTTGATTTTCTATGCTTGGGCATCTGGATAGGATTAATCGGTGAGATATTGGAAACCCTGCCAAGGACGCTGTTCGTGTCGCGGTTGGCAGGGTTTTTAATTTAGTGGGTCGCCGGTCTTCTCCCTTATCAATATGTGATGAGGGTTGAGACTTCGGCCTCGGCCGGAAGGTTGGCGCGTCCGTTGAGTTGTGACAGCTCTACTATGAAATTGATGTAAATTTTCTTCGGGTTCATCTGTTTCACGAGGTTATAGGCTGCGGCCATTGTACCTCCTGTGGCAAGTACGTCATCATGGATCACCACGACATCATCAGGGGTGATGGCGTCACGGTGGATCTCTATGATGTCCTTTCCGTATTCCTTGTCATAGGAAGCCTGTATGGTATCGGCAGGCAGTTTGCCCGGCTTGCGTACGGGTACGAATCCAGCGCCCAGTTCGAATGCCAGTATAGAGCCACCGATGAAGCCACGGCTTTCTATACCCACTACCTTTGTAACGCCTTTGTCGCGGTAAAGTTGGGAAAGATCCCATCCTATTATGTGAAGCCCTCTCGGATCTTTGAAGAGGGTGGTGAGATCGCGAAAGATTACTCCCTTCTGTGGGAAGTCTATCACATCGCGAATGTGGGATTTCAGATATTCCATTTGGTTAAAATATAGAGGTTGAAAAAATGTTTCACGTGGAACAATCGGTGTTTTTTATCGGCCGAGAAGTAGTAGGAGTATGTTGATGTCGGCCGGAGATATGCCCGGGATTCGTGAGGCCTGTGCCACTGTCTCGGGGTCGATTCGTTCGAGTTTCTGGCGTGCCTCGGTGGATAGGGCACGGACGTTTTTATAATCGATCTTGCCTTTGAGGGAGAGATTTTCAAGACGCCTCAGCTTCTCTACATTCTGTTGTTCGCGGGCTATATATCCTTGGTATTTTATGAGGATTTCGGCTGCCTCGATTATCTCTTCACGGCGTTGTTCCTCGATGTTTTCTTCAATGAATGTGGCGAGCGGCCCTATCTGTGACGCGAGTCTTTCAAATGTCATGGAGGGGCGTGACAGGAGGGTGTGGAGTTTCACTCCCTGACTCAGCGGAGACTCTCCCTCTGCTTCGAGATAGGGATTGATCATCGCGGCCTTCACCGTGAATTCCTCGCAGAACCTTATAAGGGAATCGCGCTGGATGCGTTTTCTCTCCATAGCCTCGAAACGAGATTTGTCGGCAAGTCCTATGGCGTGTCCGCGTGGGGTCAGGCGCATGTCTGCATCGTCCTGGCGAAGGAGTATGCGGTATTCGGCCCGTGATGTAAACATGCGGTAAGGCTCATCGACACCTTTTGTTACGAGGTCGTCAATCAGCACGCCTATATACGCCTCGTCTCTACCGAGGGTGAACGGGGCCTCCCCCTTCACCCGCAGGGCGGCGTTGACTCCCGCCACGAGTCCCTGTCCGGCGGCCTCTTCGTAGCCGGTGGTGCCGTTGACCTGTCCGGCAAAGAACAGCCCTTTTATCAGTTTTGTTTCCAGCGTGTGGTGGAGCTGGGTGGGGTCGAAGAAGTCATACTCTATGGCATAGCCGGGACGGAAGAGATGTACATTGCTGAGTGCCGGAATGGTTTCGAGGGCTTGGAACTGTATGTCTATCGGGAGGGATGATGAGAAGCCGTTGAGATAATATTCGGTAGTGGTCTCACCCTCCGGTTCGAGAAACAACTGGTGTTCGTTCTTGTCGGCAAAGGTCACTATCTTGGTCTCTATGCTGGGGCAGTAGCGCGGCCCTATGCTTTGTATCTGTCCGTTGTAGAGAGGCGAGTCCGGGAGTCCCCGGCGAAGTATCTCATGGGTGGTCTCGTTTGTGTAGACCGTGTGACACGGTCTTTGTTTCAGTTCCCGTCCCACTCCGGGCAGATAGCTGAATTTGTGATAGTCGTTATCGCCTTCCTGCGGGGTTGTGAGTTCCCATTTCACGGAGCGTCCGTCTATTCTTACGGGTGTTCCTGTCTTCATGCGGTCTGTGGTAAATCCTGCCTCGCGGAGTTGTTCGGTGATTCCGTGTGCCGATGGTTCGGCAACGCGTCCCCCCTCTATCTTGACAGGGCCTGTGTGCATAAGTCCGTTCAGGAATGTTCCGGCTGTCAGCACTACAGTCTTGGCTTTGAATGTCACGCCGAGTGCTGTTCTCACTCCTTTGACTTTGCCGTCCTCGATGATGAGCGATGTCACGGAGTCCTGCCACATACTGAGTCCCGGAGTGTTTTCGAGCGTGGTGCGCCAGAGGGCCGAGAATTTCATGCGGTCGCTTTGCGCCCTCGGACTCCACATTGCCGGCCCTTTGGAACGGTTCAGCATTCTGAACTGTATGGCGGAGCGGTCGGTGATAATACCTGTCATTCCTCCCAGAGCGTCTATCTCACGCACTATCTGCCCTTTGGCTATTCCCCCAATTGCGGGGTTGCAGCTCATCTGGGCAATCTTGTTCATATCTATGGTGATGAGGAGCGTGGTCGCGCCGAGACGGGCTGCCGCGTGTGCGGCCTCACATCCGGCATGACCGGCGCCAATCACTATAACGTCGTAGTCAAAATTCATCTATGCTTTGTTGTGGATTGGGTATTTCTCTCAGATGCCGAGAATGGCGAGGGCGTCTTCCTCATGTGATTCCATGATTTCGCGTTCGCCGGGGCCTTTGTCGTCTATGCCGCAGAGGTGGAGGATGCCATGGATTATCACACGGTGCAGTTCGCGCTCGTAGGTCTGCCCTACAAGCCCGGCATTGCTTCTGACGGTGTCAAGCGAGATGAACATATCGCCGCTCACACGCCGTCCTCTGGTATAGTCAAAGGTGATGATGTCCGTGTAATAGTCATGTTGCAGAAATTCGCGGTTGACCTCGATTATTTTATCATCGTTGCAAAAAATATAGGTCAGTGGCCCGGCAATCTTGTCGTGCGCTTTCACAACTTCTCCTATCCAGCTTTCGAGCCGGACAGTGTCTATCTCGGGCATAGTTGTAGCCCCGTCGGTCAACCATTCTACGGTCATCATATCCGCAAAGTTAGGAAAAATCTCTTTTTTGGTCAAAAATATTTTTCTGAATAAAATAATGAAACAAAAAATAAGTGGTTAATAAATTGAGAACCAGTGTAATAATCCGAATTAAGCCCGTTTAGGATGCGATATTTGCAGACTGTCCGTCCGTTTGCCCGTAATATTACGCTTATTTTGCCTTGAAAAACGGGTGGCTCTCCCCTACCCCTGTTGTTCGTTTGACTATGCAGAAAATCCGAAGATGACGTAATGACAGTTCTTGTCTCGTATTTCTTCAAACATACAGTAAACTTTCTCCGGCGGTCTTCATTATCTTTGATGCCTTGGTTTGGTTAATACAGATATACGGAATTCTCCGAAAAATTATTATCTTTACATTCCATTTGATATTTAGCAATGAGTACAGTTATATCCACATTTCCTTTATCTCAAAAACCGCGTTACGAGATTCTCGACGGCCTACGCGGAGTTGCCGCTCTGACGGTGGTCTTGTTCCACATACTTGAAGCCTATGCCCACTCACCTCTCGACCAGGTTATCAATCACGGCTATCTTGCCGTTGATTTCTTTTTCGCCCTGTCGGGCTATGTGATAGGCTATGCCTATGATGACCGATGGGGTTCCGGGATGTCGGTCTCCGCCTTCTTTCGCCGTCGTCTCATACGTCTCCAACCTATGGTGGTAATGGGTAGTGTCGTAGGGTTGTTGCTGTTTTATTTCGCAGCCTCTCCGATATGTCCCGCTGTGGCTCAGACCACTCCTCTGACACTTGGTATTCTATTTCTTATGAGCATATTTCTTCTCCCTACCCCACCCTCTCTTGACGGCAAGGGATGGGGTGAGACATATTCTCTTAACGGCCCTATGTGGTCACTGATGTTTGAGTATATAGCCAATATACTTTATGCGACGGTGGTCAGACGGTTTCCTGTCTGGCTTCTCGGACTTTTTGTGATTCTTTCCGCCGTTCTGACAGTGGATCTCACCCTTGATATTGATATTTTCAACCTTCTCGGATCGCGCAGCAACCATGCCAATACTGTCATAGGCGGCTGGTCGCTCACACCCGGGCAAATCTATATAGGTTCGGCCCGTCTGCTCTATCCTTTCTTCTGCGGACTCCTCGTATACCGTCTCGGCGGCAAGATAAATTTGCGCGGTGCCTTCTTCTGGTGCTCTCTTGCCGTGGTAGTTATGCTTGCCATGCCTCGTATAGGCGGAGAGGATGCCATGTGGCGGAACGGTCTTTATGAGGCCCTTGTCATACTGGTGCTATTCCCGCTCGTGGTGATGACCGGGGCCGGAAGCACGGTCACGGGCAGAATGTCTGTCGGATTGTGCAGGTTTCTCGGTAATATATCATATCCTCTCTATATAGTCCATTATCCTCTGATATATATCTTCTTCGGCTGGGTAAATGCCAATCAGGATACATCGTCAGGCGTCCATATATTTGTCGGAGCCTCGATTTTCGTTATGTCGGTAGCCATTGCCTATGCTTGCATGAGGCTCTATGACGAACCTGTCCGCAGATGGCTCGGTAAGAAGTACTTGTCAAAAAAATAAGATATGCAGACCGTTTTATTCCATTCCACCGTATTCGGCCCTATACATTCGCGCCGTCTGGGAGTGTCCCTCGGCATCAACCTTTCGCCGGATGACGGGAAGATATGTTCTTTCGACTGTCTCTACTGCGAGGCGGGTTTTAACGCCCAGGGCACGGGCACGACTGGTTTTCCTTTGCGTGAACGAGTGGCCGTTCTCCTTCAAACCCGGCTTAAAGCCATGAGTGCCGCCGGCGAACCGCTTGACGTGATAACCTTCTCGGGAAACGGCGAGCCTACGCTCCATCCCGAATTTCCGGCCGTCATTGACGATACCCTCCGTCTCCGTGACATGTATTATCCCTCGGCAAAGGTCAGTGTTCTTTCTAATTCCACGAGGCTTGACCGTCCTGAGGTATGCGAGGCCTTGAGAAGGGTTGATAACAATATACTCAAACTCGACTCGGCCATCACTGAGACTATACGTGTGATAGACAGACCCTCTTCTCCGGCATTTACCGCCCGGAAGGTTATATCACAGCTGGCGGCATTCGGGAAAGACTGCGTCATACAGACCATGTTTCTGCGTGGCGAATATGGAGGAACAATGATTGACAACACCGTTCCTGCCGAGGTTGACGCCCTTATAGAGGCCTACAAGGCCATACAGCCGTCAGAGATAATGATTTACTCGATAGACCGCAAGACACCTGCGGAGAGTCTTGAAAAAGTGGGCCGAGAGGTGCTTGAAGCCATCGGGCGGCGTATCACAGCCGAGACAGGTATTCCCGTACAGATAGCCTGATAGTTATGGAAATACTTACACCCCGCCCGTTGGTTCCGGGAGACCGTGTGGCTATCCTGTCCCCTTCATCTATTATAAAGCCTCAGACCGTCTATAAAGCCCTCCCGGCATTCACTGACTGCGGATGGGTTCCGTATGTGGGTGAACATACGTTTGACCGTCACGGGACATATGCAGGCACGGATGAGGCTCGCTATTCCGATCTCGAAGCGGCTTTGCTCGACCCTGACACACGCGCCATAGTCTGTGCACGAGGCGGTTACGGAGCCGTCCATCTCCTTGACCGTCTTAACCGTCTCCCGCTGCGCGATGACCCTAAGTGGATAGTGGGTTATTCTGATATATCGGCGCTCCACGCCCTCATGTCGTCACACGGCATAGAGTCCGTTCATGCCCCTATGTGCAAACATATCGCGTCATCCCGTGGCAGAGACTATGATTCCAGACGACTCTTCGATATTCTTTCGGGCAGACGCGAGATGGTGCGTGTCTCCTCTCATCGCTACAATCGCACGGGGTCTGCCTCTGGGCGTCTTGTCGGTGGAAATCTCGCAGTGATTGCCGGACTTATCGGTACCCCTTTCGACGTGCTGACTCCCGGCAATATACTGTTTATCGAAGATATTGCCGAGCCTATATATAAGGTGGAACGTATCTTCTACAATCTCCGTCTCAACGGAACCCTTGCCGGACTGAAAGGCCTGATAGTGGGACGTTTTACCGACTATCACCCCGACCGTGACAATGACTCAATGGAAAGTATGATTTCCCGCATGACAGCCGGTTATGACTACCCCGTAGCCTTCGGTGTGCCAGTGGGGCATGTCAACCATAATATACCACTCATTTGCTCATCGACAATCACATTCACAGTCGACTCATCAGAATCCGCGTTAAGTTATCAATGAACCAGGTCTTTTAGAAAGCGGTTTTTCATATCTCTACCCTCTCCTACCCTCTCTTTTTCGGCATTCCTGCCATTGTCCAAGTTAGGGCTATTGAAAAGTATTATATGTACTCGGGACGTCTTTCTGTCACACACAGGCCGATAGATGTCCCGGGTTCATAATATATGATGCTATATTTCTACAAGAAGTAAATAAAAATAATAAAAATTTACGCAAATTGTTTTGTATATTTGCGATTGGATATAAAATATTATTAAAATCTATCATTGAAATAAGTAAGACTTATCACCTATCTTTGCCGGGTATCGTTTCCGGGATTATTAGTGACTGTATTTTCTTATAGAATTATCATCGATTTTAATTGACTAACCTTAAAACCTATTATATATGAAATTGCGAATTTTAGTAGCTTTTTTGACAACTCTGCTGGTGTGGTGCTTATAAATTGCATTATTGTCAGAAAAAGAGATTATGTATAGGCATGTATTTTGCCTTTTCCATGTATTGGTTGGTCATAAGGTTCTGTTTGATAAATCTTCTGATCCTACACGTTTTGAATGGGAAAGGGGATATGCCGAATGTATAAATCCCGAGAATGAGCCGTACATATATAAAGTTTCAATAAATGAAAATCTTGCGTCCTCAGTAAGGGTCGTTGAACTGACCTTTGGTTATTATCCAGAGTTTAATGTTTTGGCAATCACACAAGAAGCCGGTAATTAAAGTTAAAAGGAATATATTATGAGACATCAATTTTTAACCATTCTATTAGTCGGGCTGTTTGTCCTGCCGGGTTGTAATTCTGACGAGCCTAAGCCGGAGAATAACCCGTACCAGCCCATAGAGACGAGTCGCAGTCAGTCCGATATCGTCATGGCCCAGAACGACTTTGCATTCCGTCTCTTCAATAAATCGATGAAAAATGGCAACAATGTAATTTCTCCACTCAGTGTGTCAATGGCCATGTCTATGGCGGCTAATGGTGCCAAGGGAGATACCTATGAAGAGATAAGTAAGGTTCTTGGCTTTGAGGGGATGTCCATTGAAGATGTCAATAGCCTTAACCGACTCCTGTGCGAACGACTTCCGATAGCGGACAAGAATACCAGGCTTTCAATAGCCAACTCCATGTGGTTGGATAATGGCTTTCCCGTCCTAAAAACTTTTAAGAATGGTGTGTCAGCATCATATGACGCTCATATAGAGAATCTTGATCTTGCATCTCCGAAGTCGCTTAATCGTATCAATAACTGGGTCTCGGATAATACCTACGGCGAGATTCCCAAATTTTTTTCCGGGGAGTCTCCTCATGGTGCTGATGCCTGTATGTTATTGATTAATACTTTGTATTTCAAGTCTATATGGTCTAATCCGTTTTCAAAGGAAGACACAAAGACATGGGAATTCAGAAACGAGTCCGGCGGCTCTTCCTCCGTCAAGATGATGGTTTCAGGAGAGGAGGGTTATCCGGCCACTATCGATGACGACGGGTCATGCATCGTAAAAATGCCTTATGGCAATGGATCGTTCATGATGACCGCCGTCCTCCCTCCCGAAGGTATGAGGATATCTGATTATGTTTCCACTATTGACAGCCATACAATAGAGAGGTGGGATGATATCTTCAAATCAAATAAGGATGTAGGAAACGTGAAGGTAGAAATGCCCAGATTTTCTGTCGAGTCGGAGATTAGGCTCATCCCCGTCCTCGAAAGTATGGGGATAAGAAATGCCTTTATTAAGGACTACGCTGATTTCTCAGGAATGAGCGAAGAGCAGGTCTTTATTATGGATGCTTTACAGAAAGCGAAGATAGAGGTTGATGAAGACGGGGTCAAGGCTGTGGCGGTTACGGACGTTGAGTTTGGATACACCAGCAGCAGGCCTCCGATTAATACGGTTATAAAATTTGACCGTCCGTTCTTCTATATTATTTCCGAACGGAGCACGGGTGCCATATTGTTTGTCGGCAATGTGTCGGAACTGATTTAGTCACAGCTATTTAACTGATATTTGCGGGTATGGCGTCGGGGTTGAGACAGAGTCTCTTGCACCGACGCTATTTATCTATTATTAGTAGGGATGGTATATCATAGGCATTATATGTTTTAAAACATGTTTATGATTTATAAAGATTTGCTTAACTTTGCGGTTAATTCGCTGAGAATGACTGATAATGATTGACATTGGAAGTATCAACAACTATTTATAACTAATCTAATAAAATCATGAAACAAAACTTACTCACGCTTCCGGCCTTCTTTCTATGTGCGATAGGGGGAATATCGGCAGCTGAAAATCTCACCGTGTCTCCCCTCTCAGGAGCCGATATCACTGTCGCGCTTAATGAGGCAAAAGCTGGTGTGGCAGAAGTAGGAGATATTACTCTCAATCTTGCCGAGAATGGCAGTTACACCATGAGCGGGTCATTGGAAATCCCTGCCGGGCTTGTCCTTAACGGCAACGGCGCTACCATTGAAGCCCCCATCGAGACACCGTTCATCCTAATGTCTGGTACACCTTCGGTGGAGGTTATCAACGACTACTACCGCGTTGGCGCGGTTAAGGTTGACGGTATCAGCGTCAGCGGGCTTAAAAACTCCATCTTCTATGACAACAACGTGAAGTACTGCGTTGTCGACCTCTCTATTGACAACAGCGTTTTCAGCCTCTCCACGGTTCAGGTAGAGAACGAGGCCCTTGTCTCGTTCAAGGGAGGCGGTGCCAAGGACTTCACGATGACCAACAGCACCGTCTACGGCAGCGGCGATGGTGCGAAGTTCTTTATCCGCTACAACAACAGCGCTCGCCTTGACCGCTTCGGCTTCGACAAGGGAAGCGATTTCCACGTGATGACCTATCATAACAACACCTTCTACAAGGTCATCAAGTCTGACGGTCAGTGGGCCAATTACAGCGCCCTTTCAGGTCAGAACTATGTTAAGTTCGACGTTCAGAAGAACATCTGGTTTGACAGCAGCAAGGATGTTATCCGTCGCATGGCCGGCGGCCGTTTCGGCGGCAGTGCCCCTGTTGAGATGTCCTACAACACCTATTTCAGTGACGGGGTCAGCACTGGTGACAGCGAGTCCCAGTATGACAAGAGCGGCAATATCCTTGTTACCGATCCTGGCTTCAAGGATGTTGCCACCGGCGACTTCACGATAGGTGCAGGTACCCAGCAGGCCAAGTATCAGACAGGTGCTTCAAAATGGCTTGTGGAATTTGTGGCTGAAGATGTTACAGAGGCAAAGGCCGCCCTTCTCGCAGAGATCAAGTCAGCAACAGAACTCCTTGGTGATGATGATTCGGAGGCTGGTCTTACTCTTAAAGCCGCGATAGAGGCCGCTCAGGGTGTCTATGACACAGCCGAATTCAACCAGATTATAAATTCGGCAACAGAGACCCTCAAAGCTGCCAAAGAGGCATATGCCCTTGGCGTGGCCAAGGCCGCTCTTCTTGCCGAGATAAACGCTGCCAAGGAGCTTGTTGGCAGTGACGACAGCGATGGCGCCAAGGATCTTAAAAACGCCATAGAGACTGCACAGGCAGTTTATGATACAGCCGTGTCAGCCGAAGATGTCTACAATGCTCTCGAACTTCTCAAACAGGCCGAGGAGGCATACAAGAAGTCAGGCATTGACGGTATCGGTATGGACGAGAATGGTGGTTCGGTTGAATATTATGACCTTCGTGGTGTACGTGTGGACAATCCTTCCAACGGTGTGTATATCCGCTGTCAGGGTTCGGACGTTACCAAGGTATATGTTAAGTAATAATTCCCGAATTTAGATTCATGCCCTGTATGTGGGTTGCCGTGACAACCTCATACAGGGCATTTTTTTACCTGCGTTTGCAGACATATATGGTTTATTAGTCGTCTGCAAGGCCGGTGGGTGACAAACTGAAACCGCCACAGAAAGTCAGCTTTATAGACTCTCTGTGGCGGTTTTCTTACAGCCTTATGGAGGCTTTTATACGGTCAGTATCTCTTTTTCCTTGGCGGCGAAGAGGTCGTCTATCTTTTTGAGATATTTGTCGTGAAGCTTCTGTACGGAGACTTCGGCATCTTTTTCGACGTCCTCGCTCATACCCTGCTTCACAGCCTTTTTAAGGCCGTCTATGGCATCGCGGCGAGCGTTACGTACAGATACTTTCGCTGTCTCGGCCTCTGCCTTTGACTGCTTTACGAGGGCTTTGCGGCGTTCCTCGGTGAGGGGCGGGATGCTAAGACGGATCACCTCTCCGTTGTTCTCGGGAGTGATACCGAGTTCGGAGTTGATAATGGCTTTCTCAATCTCCTTGAACATGCTTTTCTCCCAAGGTGTGATGGTGATGGTTCGGGCATCGGGGACGGCCACGTTGGCCACCTGCGAGACCGGCACATTGGAGCCGTAGTAGCTCACCCTCACGGTATCAAGGATTTTAGGATTAGCCTTGCCGGCGCGGATATGGGCAAGTGATTCGTCGAGATAGGCCACGGCGAGTTCCATTTTCTCCTCGGCCGGGTTCAGATAGTCGGACGGTTCCATTTTTTATAAGTTTTTTAAGGTTTTAGGTTTGACAGCTGTATCAGTATACCACGGTGCCTATGTTCTCCCCCTTTATCACTTTGAGAAGGTTGCCGGGTGTGTCCATGTCGAACACCACGATCGGCAGTTTGTTCTCCCTGCATAGGGCTGTGGCGGTTATATCCATGACTTTTAGACCTCGGGCGAGTACCTCGTCATATGATATCTCGTCAAATTTGGTGGCTGACGGGTCTTTCTCCGGGTCGGCGGTATAGACGCCGTCAACACGTGTTCCTTTTAGCATCACGTCGGCCTCGACCTCGATACCGCGAAGCGCGCTTCCGGTATCTGTTGTGAAGAAGGGATTGCCTGTGCCTCCGGCTATTATCGCCACTTCTCGGCGCTCGATTGTCTCTATGGCCCGGCGGTTGGAATATTGTTCGCCTATGGGGAACATGTTGATGGCTGTCAGCACACGTGCCGGCTGGCCTATCGCTTCGAGGGCTGATGAGAGAGCCAGCGAGTTGATCACGGTGGCGAGCATCCCCATCTGGTCACCTTTGACGCGGTTGAATCCTTTGGATGCGCCTGAGAGTCCTCGGAATATGTTTCCCCCGCCTATGACGATGGCCACCTCGACCCCCATGTTGACTATTTCCTGTATCTGGCGTGCATAGTCGGACAGACGCTCTGTGTCTATACCGTAGCCCTGTTTCCCCATCAGCGACTCACCGCTGAGTTTGAGAAGCACTCTATGATATTTGGTATTCATATCCTGGTAATTTTATTAGCTTTGCAGACAAAGTTAGTCATTCTCTTCCGAATTCCATTCACAAACGTGTCGGAAATTGGAGGAGGATGACAATTTTATTTCAAACTCTGCACAATTTTGTTACAAACTTTCAAGATAGTTGGAAAATAGTTAAATTTGCACTTAGACCAAGGGAAAAGTAAAAGTGATTAATCTGCAAAACACATGTGAGTCTCAGCGAATATTGCTTGTAGACAGTGATAACGGTATTACATCCATGTTGAGTGACAATCTTCGTAGCGAGGGTTATTACATAGAGGTAAAACCCAGCGCCGAGGATGCTCTTGTGTTGCCGCTTGATACGTTTCATCTCATAATCACAGAGATAGATCTTCCGGGTGAGATTGACGGTCTGGAACTTCTCGAACGCGTCAAGGAAGACCGCATGACTTCCCATGTGCCGGTTATATTCTGCACCGTGCGTGATGGGGAAAACGACATCATAGCCGGTCTAAATGCCGGTGCCGATGACTATGTGACGCGTCCCTTCTCCTTGCGCGAGATGCTTGCGAGGGTGCGTTCGGTTCTGCGGCGTCATCGCAACATGGCCCCCATGGCCAGTACACGGGCCATAGAATACCGTTCGCTCGTGCTCAATGTTGATACTCACGGACTTCTTGTAGAGGGTGATGCCGTGTCACTGACACCGACGGAGTTTTCCATACTCTTGCTCCTGCTCCGCACACGCAACCGCCTTTTTTCCCGCGAGGAGATCTTCTCTGCCGCATGGGCCGGGGAACAGCTCACAAACCCCCGTCTGGTCGATGTCAACATCTCCCGTCTTCGTAAAAAACTCGGGGTATATGCCCGTAACGTGGTGAACCGTTCGGGACGTGGATATGGTTTTTTCGATGACGGCAACTTTGCCTGACCACGAGGATTATGCTCCCTTCCAGTACCACTCCTTTTGTCCTTGAAGCCGGATGTGACGAGGCCGGACGCGGATGTCTTGCCGGCCCGGTCTGTGCCGCCGCCGTGATTCTGCCTGACGGATGGACGCATCCCCTTCTCAATGATTCCAAGAAACTGACCGAAAAGACCCGTGAACTTCTGCGTCCTGTCATCGAGTCCGAAGCCGTTGCATGGGCTGTTGCGTGGTGTTCTAACGAGGAGATTGACACCGTCAACATCCTCAACGCGTCAATAATGGCAATGCATCGCGCGCTTGACGCTCTCGGTGTGACTCCCGGGCAGATAGTTGTCGACGGCAACCGCTTCAAGCCTTATCGCGACATCCCGTTTCAGACCATCGTCAAAGGGGATGGTAAGGTTGGCAATATCGCCGCCGCCTCTATTCTTGCCAAGACCCACCGTGACGAGCTTATGAAGAACCTTGACGCCCGGTATCCCGGCTATGGTTGGGCTGTCAACAAAGGATATCCTACCCGAGACCATCGTGAGGCCATAGGGCGCCTCGGACTCACTCCGCTACACCGCACCACGTTCCGCCATTGATTCCTTACGTAAAAGGGGGTGTATATATTATCAATGATGGCGAGTTAATGATATATCTGAATATCACTGACTCGCCATCATATATGTTGTCCTCTTGTTTATTTGCTTTCTGCGGGAATTGAAAGGCTTATGAAGTTTTTGAATTCTTCGGCTGTCATGTAGCCAACAGCAGAGCTTTGCTTGCCGTCAGGCATAAGGATTGTAATCTGCGGGATGGATGATACCTGGAACTGGCGGGCTGCGTCGGGACAGTTATCGACATCGACTGAGACGAAGCGGGCTTTTCCTGCCATCTCCTCTGCTACCTGATGGAATACCGGGGCGAACTGCCGGCACGGGCCGCACCATGTGGCGTTGAAGTCAATAACGAGAGGCATCTCTGCATCCGGTTTGATTTCTCCTCCGGCCCACACCGTGACTGTCCCGGGACGGGTCTCTGTTGCTGATGTATTTGTTGTCGCGGGTGTACCGTTGTCGGTACTGCCGGCGTCCTTGGAGGCCGTTCCGCCACACGCGGCCATTATGGCGCCCACGGCGATGATTGGGAATAGACGTGATAGTTTCATGTATATATAACGGGTTACAGGGGGATGAATGTTTAAAGGTCTGAGGTTCTGGACACGTTTTCCCTGTTTCGGGCTGTTCCCAGACCTCAGACCTTTTAAGAATCTGTGTGAGAATGTCTGTTAGAGTACGGAGGCAAGTGCGTCATTGGTCTTGTGGACGGCCTCGGCGCTCTTGTGGAAGAGTTCCTTCTCGGCATCGTTGAGGTCAAACTCGACGATTTTCTCTATACCGTTGCGACCGATGATTGCGGGAACGCCGATGCAGAGGTCTTTCTCGCCGTATTCTCCTTCAAGCATGGCTGAGCATGAGATGAGACGCTTCTCGTTGTGTAGGACAGCCTTGACCATCTGTGCTCCTGCCGCGCCGGGTGCATACCATGCGGAGGTGCCGAGGAGTTTGGTGAGTGTGGCTCCGCCTACCATGGTGTCGGCGGCTACCTTGCCGAGGGTCTCGGCATCAAGATACTCTGATGCGGGAACGCCACGGTATGCGGCATAACGTGTGAGGGGGATCATGGTGGTGTCACCGTGACCGCCGATCACTATACCCTCTATCTCGGTGGCGTTGGCGCCGAGGGCCTGGCTGAGGAAATATTTGAATCGTGCGCTGTCGAGGGCGCCGCCCATGCCGATGATACGGTTCTTGGGGAGACCGCTGACCTTGTGGATGAGGTAGGTCATTGTGTCCATCGGGTTGGAGATGCAGATGATTATTGCATCGGGAGAGTATTTGAGGAGTTGCTCGGTCACGCTCTTGACGATGCCGGCATTCACTCCGATGAGTTCTTCGCGGGTCATACCGGGCTTGCGGGGGATACCCGAGGTGATTACGACGACGTCACTTCCGGCGGTTGCCTCGTAGTCGTTGGTCACGCCTTTGAGCACGGTGGAGGTGTTAAGGATGGCAGCGGTCTGCATGATGTCCATGGCCTTGCCCTCGCTGACACCTTCCTTGATGTCGAGAAGCACTACCTCGTCGGCAATCGAGCAGGTTGTCAATACATTTGCACAAGTGGCGCCCACGTTGCCGGCGCCTACGACTGTTACCTTTGACATAGTATCTATTGTTATTTAGGGTTGATGGTTTTCTCTCTCCGCAAAATTACGGAAAAATTTCAATAATAGGAATTTTTTACCTTATTATTTCCTGAATCCTTTTCGGATGTTTCGCGAGATGGCCGCGAGGTTTCCGGCGGTTACAAGTACTATTATAAGCACGCCTACGGCTATCGTGGGCCATGGCGAGGCACCGTCTGCCCCGAGGGATTCGAGAGAGTCTTTCCATCGGGCGGAGGCCGTGAGCATTACCGTTAGGGAAATCAATAGCACGGCGGCGTTGACTGCGGCTACGAGGGTCTGATAGTAGCGGGCCACACGGCTCGGAGTGTAGCCGAGCAGCATGAGGTCATATATTTTGTCCCTGTTTTTCTGTAAGAGAAGGTAGATACTGAGAAGGAGTATGAAAAAGGCCAGAAGGCTTATAATTATGCCTACGGATACCACGATGGTGGTCACAACAGATAGGAAATAGGCGGTCTTTCCGCCGGCGTCCTTGTCTCCGGCCACCTCGTAGTCATGGATGTCGAGAAATTTCATTGCCTCCGGGTCTCCGGCCCTGCGCAGGCGGATTATGAGGCGGGAAGGGTCGGTGTTGCCATTGACGGACGAATCGGCAAACTCACTGTTTGCCCATGTCATGAACTCCTCCGGGACGGCTATGGTGTTGAGGCGTGAGGAAAAACCTACAATGCGTGCGTCAACCCACTCCTGCCTGCCTCCTCCGCTGAGCGAGAGCCGTAATGGGATGGTGCCTATAAGCTCTTCCGATATCTGGGGCATGCCACGTGAGGTGGCGAATCCGAAATTGTAGAGGGTCAGATAGTCTTTGGAAACCACTATGGGAAGTGGTTTGCCAGAGCCGGGAGTGAACGACCATCCGCGTGGCGAGACATCGAAAAACTCATTAGGGATGGATTCAAGAAACAGGGCTGTTGACAGCGGAATACCGCCCAGATCGGCACGTGCGGCCACGTTGAAGCCGGCCGGGGTGAACTCCCCTACCGCCGATGCCCATGGCTGGGAGGCAATCTCCTCTCTGTCCGAGACCGTGAAGCTCGTGGCCGAAGGGTCTGCACCCATGAGGTTGCCCAGTCCGCTTACCTTTTTAGAGATTATGAGGTAATCCGAGGATATGAATGAGTCTTCGGCGGTAGCGACAGACGTGATATCGCGGTAGAACTGTATCGCGGTGAGGACTATTGTCAGCCCTACAAGGTTTGCGAGGGCATATCCTGCAATCTGCCCGGCGCTTATATTACGCCGCAGCAGGCGGTTGAGGGGATGTGATGGCATTTGGTCTGGTTATTGTTACAGTCTGAGGAGCGTGTATTGCCCGATAGACAGTTTGTTTCCGACAGATGTTGCTATTATGGCAGCGTCGCGAGAGGCGGCTTCCTCGGCTATGAGTGAGGCCACGGCGGCGTTGTTGCGTGCGTCCAGATGGCTGACCGGCTCGTCGACGAGCAGGAAGTCAAACGGCTGGCAGAGGGCGCGGACTATCGCCACCCTCTGTTGCTGTCCTATGGATAGGATACCGGCACGGTCGTTTACGCGGTCGCCGAGTTCGAGACGTCGGAGCATATCCTTTATACGGGCCCGGGTGTTGAATCCCGTCAGGCGGTTCTTGACCTCTATGTTTTCCATCACGGTCAGCTCAGGAAACAGTCGCATCTCCTGCGGGAGATAGGCCAGCGCATGACATCTGAGTCTGCACCAGTGCTCCACCGAGAAATCTCTCACAGACCTGCCGTCAAAGAGTATGTCTCCTTCGAAGTCCGTCCGGGCGCCGTAGATGAACGAGCATAGCGATGACTTCCCGGTGCCGCTCTCGGCCTCTATGATATAGCTTTCCGGGCGTGAGAACTCTACCCTTTCTTTGAGCCATACTTCCGAACTGCTGACAGGAGGCTCGTTCTCACTGCCGCTAAATACGCTCGGGAGCGTGCGACACAGAGTGATTGTCCCTATCATAAGAGAGTCATGAGGTTGAGGAGTACCGAGCCTTCGGAGCCGGGCAGTGTTATGGTCAGGTTTCCTTTTGACCCTTCGATACGTGCCTTCATGTCAATCCCCCATGACGGTGCATTGTGGCTAATGGCCGAGAGGGAGGGCACTCTCAGCATTCCGGCTGCGTCCTTTCCCTCGAATATGGGGGTGAGACTGTTGTTATGGTCGTTCGAGAAGGGGAATGTGGCCACGGCAAGATAGCCGTCAACGTTGCCTATGTAGAGGCTTGTGCCATACTGCGGAACCACCATGATGCCATCTTTGTCAGTCTTGGGTGAGATACCGGCCGAGAACATCATGGTGCGCACCATCCCGAGAATCTGGTCTATTTTCTCCTGTGACATATGGGCCATCATGATGAAGTTCCAGTTCCCGGGATTTGGATCAGAGAAAGATTCATTGTTGGCTGGGGCTGCGGCTATCATCACGGTGCCGTCGATGCTTTTAAGATAGGGGGCTATCACGGATAGTGCGGCACGTGTCTGGAAGTCACCTCCTATACTGGTCAGAGTGGTGATTATGTCCCAGTCGAAACGAGGTGTGAAACCGGCGGCGACAGCAATGCTGCATTCTTCCGGCACATATGAGAGTACGGCAGGATTGACCGGCTGCAAGCCTTCCATCTCTATGGCCTCGCCTGTCTCGGCCACCATTTCCATATCGGCTGTGAGGCTGTTTTCTGAGGCCTCTATACCCATAAGCGTCCATTTGGTCTCGGGAGAGACGTCACTATCCTTTTCCTCCAAAGGATTCTGGGCGGGGATGGCGATATTTATCATCTTGTCGCCACCGAGGAACTGTGCTATGGCGTCTATCTTGCCGACTGAATGTTTTTCAGACGCTTTGAGAAGTTTGTTGATTATGACGGGTGCTTTGGGGTCTTCATTAAGAATCCACATCTGTGACCCGGTGGCAAGTATGGTCATACCGTCTTTGATTTTGCCTGTGTGGAATCCCTCGGTATCTTCTCCCCATTCGAGCCACGGACTGCCGAGTGATTTCAGTTTTTCCCAGTCGTTGACAGGAAGGGTCATAAAGCTCTCGCCGTCGGTCGAGACAACGGCCACGGTCGATATATCGGCTGCCCCTGATGCCTCACACCGTCCGAGAATATCTAAAACTCCCCGGGAGCGGTCATCGGTAAAGAGGCCTGATTTCAATGCCGGCGGAATGTCGGCCCCGGTATCGGAAAGGGTTATTCCGAGTTCCTGACACAGTTTCTTCGCATCTGCCACGGCCACCACGTCGGCATCGGCCGGGATGGTGTCAAGCAGTTCGGACTGTCGTGAGCATGAGGAGATGATAACGGCCATGGCCGTAAGGAGCATGATGACTGGTAATTTGTGGAGATTCATAAGCTGTCGGCTTTTATTTTTCACAAAGTAAGCAACAATCCGCGAGACGGCCAAGTTTTTCTGTTGCAAGTTGGTCAGTCAGGCTGTATGGACGAGTTTTGAATTTTTTATATTGTAATGTCGTTTGAATTGATTAATTTTGCATCCCGATGAGTCATATAAAGTGATATTAAGATAACCCCACGTCTATAATCGTAATATTAACAAGCAAATAGAAATGAAACGCTCACTTCTTACTCTTATTTCGTGTGTAGTGATGCTGGCGATTGCCGTGCCTGCATCGGCCCAGTTCAATCTCCGCAAGGCTGCCAATGCGGCGGTCAAGACAGCCAAGGCTCTTACTATCAGTGATGAGGATATGGCAGCCTACGTCAAGGAATCTGTTGAATGGATGGACAAGCACAATCCCGTTCCCGGTGATGACGATCCCTACACCATCCGTTTAAAGAAGCTGACGGAAGGTATGACCGATGCTGACGGCATACCCTTGAATTTCAAAGTATATGACGTGATTGACGTAAACGCTTTCGCCTGTCCCGACGGCAGTGTGCGTGTGTTCTCCTCACTGATGGACATCATGAGTGATGACGAGCTTCTCGGAATCATAGGACACGAGATTGGCCATGTGGCAAAACGTCACTCCAAGAACGCCTTCAAACAGGAGCTTCTCACAGGTGCCGCAAAGGACGCCATAGGTGCCGCCAACGGCAAGATGGCCGCTCTCACCGACTCTCAGCTCGGCTCCCTTTCGGAGGGTCTTGTAGGTGCCAAATATTCCCAGAAGCAGGAGAAAGAGGCCGATGACTGCGGATATGACTTCCTTGTGGCCAACGGACGTAATCCTTGGGGTATGGTGATGGCTTTTGAGAAGTTCCTCAACATGGAGGAGAAGGCCGGCGCCAAGACAAGCTATATCAACAAGATGTTCTCGTCTCATCCCGAGACCAAAGACCGCATCAAACGTATGACCGAGCGTGCCACAAAGGACGGCATCGCCCGCCCTGCCGCAAAATAAGGTCTTATACATAAGAAACCAAGGCAGACAAGGCGACGCCGCAAAGACTGTTGCTTTGTCTGCCTTGGTTATTTATTAGTCCGCCCTGTCGCTTTAACCATTTAATCACGTTACTATTATGACTTTCCAGGATACCCTTGCAGAACGAATACTTGTACTTGACGGAGCTTTCGGAACGATGATTCAGCGTCATGCCCTGACCGAGGGTGATTTCCGTGGCGAAAGGTTTGCCTCATGGCCTACCGACCTGCGTGGCAATAACGACCTTCTGTGCCTTACGCGTCCCGGCATAGTTGAGGAGATAGCAAGGGAGTATGCAGAGGCCGGGGCTGATATCCTCACCACGAATACGTTCAATGCCAATGCTATCTCTATGGCCGATTACGGTATGGCCGATATTGCGGACGAAATCAATATTGCAGGGGCGCGTATAGCCAGGCGTGTGGCAGACTCTGTGTCAGGGTGCAAGGTATGGGTGGCCGGTTCGATAGGCCCTACCAACAAGACCGCGTCGATGAGCGATGATGTTGCCGATCCGGGAGCAAGAGGGGTGACGTATGACGGCCTATTTGAGGCTTATTCCCGACAGATAGGCTCTCTTATAAGGGGAGGTGTCGATATTCTGTTGTTTGAGACTATCTTCGACACGCTGAATGTCAAGGCCGGGCTTGATGCCGCCTGTGAAGTCATGGAGCGTCTGGGCGTCTCATTGCCTGTTATGCTGTCTGTGACAATTGCCGGAAGAGACGGGCGCACATTCTCGGGCCAGACTCTCGAAGCGTTCATAGCCTCCGTGGCCCATGCGCCTGTCTCTTCCGTGGGGCTTAACTGCTCTTTCGGGCCTAAGGAGATGGAGCCTTGGATCAGGCGGCTTTCCGAGATAAGTCCGTGGCCTGTGTCGTGTCATCCCAACGCCGGACTCCCCGATGCCTCTGGACACTATGGCGAGACGCCTGAAAGCATGGCCGCGATAATGTCGGGGTTTGTTGACGAGGGGCTTGTGAACGTAATCGGAGGTTGTTGTGGCACCACTCCCGCCCATATAGCGCGTTATCCGGCCATCGTGGCGGGGAAGAAGCCGCGTCAGGTTCCGAAATTGAAGCGCGAGATGCGTCTTTCGGGGCTGGATATGGCAAGTGTAGGTTCTGACAGTGGCTTTGTGGCGATAGGCGAGCGTTGCAACGTGGCCGGATCGCGCAAGTTCCTCCGGCTTATAAAGGAAGGCGCTTATGACGAGGCTCTTGAAATAGCGCGTAAACAGGTGGCTGACGGTGCCGGCATCATAGATATAAACATGGATGACGGTCTGCTTGATGCACGTGCCGAGATGTCCCGTTTCCTAAGACTGCTTGCCGCCGAGCCTGATATTGCCCGTGTGCCGGTGATGATCGATTCTTCCAAATGGGAGGTCATAGAGGAGGCTCTCGGATGTGTGCAGGGTAAGAGCATAGTAAATTCCATCTCGCTGAAAGACGGGGAAGAGGAGTTTCTGCGTCGTGCACGCGTCATCCGCCGCAAGGGTGCCGCCGTGGTGGTGATGGCCTTTGACGAAAAGGGGCAGGCTGATGTATATGAGCGTAAGACGGAGGTGTGCGCCCGCGCTTACCGGCTTCTCACCGAGAAGGCTTCGTTTCCTCCCGAAGATATAATATTCGATCCAAACGTCCTTGCCATAGCCACAGGGCTTGAAGAACATGACCGTTACGGACTGGATTTCATTCGCGCCGTGGGATGGATTAAATGCAATCTGCCCGGTGCCAAGGTAAGCGGAGGGTTGAGCAATCTTTCTTTCTCGTTTCGTGGAAATACCCCTCTGCGCGAGGCCATGCATTCGGTGTTTCTCTTCCATGCGATTGCCGAAGGGATGGATATGGCCATTATAAATCCTTCGTCCAAGGTTGCATATGAGGATATCGAGCCGGGCCTTAGGACATTGCTCGAAGATGTGGTGCTGGCACGTTCCAAGGATGCCCCCGGACGTCTGGCCGAATATGCGCGTGAATCGCTCGAAAATTTGCAGCCTCGGGCTGCCAGTAAAGGCGTTCAGGCCGAGGAGTGGCGTTCGTTGCCTGTGGAAGAGAGGCTGGAATATGCTCTCGTGCATGGTACGGTCTCCCATCTTGAAGAGGATATAAGCGAGGCTGTTTCATCGGGAGAAGATCCAGTCAGAATCATAGACGGCCCGCTGATGAGGGGAATGAACAGGGTCGGGACACTCTTCGGAGAAGGGAAGATGTTCCTTCCGCAGGTGGTAAAGACTGCACGCACCATGAAGGCGGCAGTGGCACTCCTCCAACCAGAGATTGACCGTAGGCGCTCGTCAGAGGCCGTTACGGGGGGTAAGGCCGGAAAGGTGGTCTTCGCCACCGTAAGGGGTGATGTGCATGATATAGGCAAAAATATAGTCTCCATAGTCCTTGCGTGTAACGGCTATGAGGTAATAGACCTCGGTGTAATGGTCTCGGCAGAGACCATTGTGGAGACAGCGCTGCGCGAGAAGCCTGATATAGTGTGTCTTTCGGGACTTATAACACCATCCCTTGACGAGATGGCGCGTGTGGCGGCCGAGATGGCGCGTGCCGGACTCGAAATTCCCATAATGGTGGGAGGAGCCACCACATCGCGTCTGCATACGGCTCTGAAAATAGACCCTTGCTATCCCGGTGCTGTGATACAGGTGCCTGACGCATCACAGAATCCCGTTATAGCGGCACGTCTCCTTGACCCTGTGACACGCGAAAGCTATATAGCCTCTTTGAAGGAAGAGGCCCGCGAGATGCGGCGTAAGGAAGAAATGCGGGCGGCACGGAGCGCCCTTGTCCCTATCGACGAGGCGCGCCGCCATCCGGCAACTTCTGATATGACCGGCAAGGGCCTGTTTGAACCGCGAGAAAGAAACATTATAGAGATTCCTGTCAGCCGGCTTGTCCCGCTTATTAACTGGCGTGCCTTTCTTTCTGCATGGAAGCTCCCTGCATCACTTGCTTCCGGGGCCGATATACACGGGTGTAGTGCCTGTGAGGCTTCTTGGATTGCCGGACTCGCCTCTGACTCGGAAAGAGATAAAGCGGCCGAAGCCCTGCGGCTCATAAAGGATGCCAAGGCCATGCTTGACGGGGAGATATGGAACATAAGGGCAGTCACCCGGTTTCTCACGGCTCGTTCCGAGAATGATGACCTGATTATAGGTGATATACGCGTCCCTATGCTCAGAAAGCAACTACCGGCCGAGGACGGTACCTTTCCTTCCCTTGCCGATTTTGTTGATGACAGCGGAGAGGTCGTCGGAGCCTTTGCCGTGAGCGTTGCCGAGGACGGTGGTATAGATGACGATCCTTATCGTTCCTTGATGCGCCAGACCGTGTCCCACCGTCTGGCCGAGGCGGCTTCCGAATGGCTTCACCGCACGGTGGCAAAAGGTGTTGGGATACGTCCTGCCGTGGGATATCCTGTCCTGCCCGACCAGACGGTCAACCATCTTCTCGACCGCCTTATCAATATGTCTGATATAGGCATAACCCTTACCGGGAACGGGGCCATGCATCCGTCAGCGAGTGTCAGCGGGCTGTATATCCCCTCCCCTGCCGCCCGTTACTTCATGGCCGGGCCTTTTGGTGACGACCAGATAGAATCTTATGCTTCGCGCCGCTCGATTACCCCGGACGAGGTGAGGCGTATCCTCGGCTGTTGAGAATTTGGAACAAAATACCCCGGTGTCCCGTTATTTTTTAGTAACTTTGCATCCTTGTTATGATACTGAGAGATTTGTCGGTCACCAACTTTAAGAACATTCCCGAGAGCCGCTTGGAATTTTCGGGAAAGGTGAACTGCTTTCTCGGCAATAACGGTATGGGAAAGAGCAACCTGCTCGATGCCATATACTTCCTGAGCTTCTGCAAAAGTTTCTCGAATGTCAATGACCGCCTGCTGCTGCGCCGTGGCGAGGATTTCTCTATTCTAAGGGGGCGTTACGAGCGCAAGGGTATTGATGAGGAACTCCTGATGGGACTTGCCTCCGGCCGGAGGAAGAGCCTTAAACGCGGCGGCAAGGAATACAGCCGTCTTAGCGCCCATATTGGCAATTTCCCTCTTGTGATGGTGGCTCCGCAGGACATCGACCTCATACGTGACGGTGGCGAGGAACGCCGCAGATGGATGGATCTGGTCATATCGCAAAGTGACCCGGTCTATCTCGACCACCTCATACGTTATGGAAAGGCTCTTGAACAGCGCAACCGCCTCCTGCGTGACGGTGCCGTGGATCATAATCTATATGGTGCCGTGGAAATAATGATGGAGATGAGCGCTGACTATATAAACCGAGCCAGAGCCGGATGGGTCGGTGAGCTTACGGAACTTTTCAGCGAATATTACAACGCCGTCTCGGGAGGCCGGGAAGAGGTCTCTCTGACTTACGAGAGCCATCTCAACGAGCCGGGCGTCACCCTTGCCTCTCTGTTAGACCGAGAGCGCAGGCATGATGAGATAGTAAGGCATACGTCTGTCGGTATACATCGTGACGATATAGGAATGGTTCTTGACGGAATGCCCATGCGCCGCACAGGCAGCCAGGGGCAGTGTAAGACATTCACCATAGCCCTGAGGATGGCCCAGTATGAATTTTTGCGACGTGCTACCGGCATGAAGCCCCTGCTGCTTCTTGACGATATTTTCGACAAGCTCGATGCCGGTCGTGTGGAAAGGATAATGAGCCTTGTCACTGCCGGTGAGTTCGGACAGATATTTGTCACTGACACCAACCGCACGCACCTTGACGAGATAATGGGCCGCACAGGTGGCGACTACCGTCTGTGGAGTGTTGAAAACGGTATTTTCACACGGTTATGAAGCGCACCTACCCCAAACAGATAGGCTCGATAATAGAAGAGGCCATGGAGCGTGCCGGCCTCACGGACACTCTTAACGAGCAGAAGGCCGCCGCCGCATGGGCCGATGTGGTCGGCCCTGTGATAAACCGCTATACCACGCGCCGTTATGTAGACCATGGTGTCATGCATGTCTACATGACCTCCGCCCCGCTTAAAAACGAGCTTGGATTCAACAAGACTCGTCTTATAGAGGCTCTGAACCGCATCACCGGCGCCGAGGTCGTAAAGGATATAATGTTTCACTAAACATAAGATAAATATAGAAAATGTCTGACCGTTGCGATACGACAGTAAAGGAATTCCGTCACAGAATGCCCCTACAAATCAGATTCAATGACATCGATGTGCTGGGACATCTCAACAACAGTGTGTATTTCACGTTCATGGATCTTGCCAAGAGCCGTTATTTCGAGGCTGTGCTTGGTGAGAAACCTGACTTCGGAAAGGCCGGCGTGGTCATAGTGAATGTCAATTGTGACTTCTGCGCACCGACATTCTATGATGACAATATCGAGGTGGAGACCGCCGTGGTCGCCATAGGGGATAAGAGCCTGACTCTCGAACAGCGTGTATATTCCGCTGATGACGGTGTGGTGAAATGCCGTTGCCGGACTATTATGGCCGGTTTCGATATCCGTACCATGACCTCCATGCCCATCACCGATGAGTGGCGTGGGGCTATCGAGAAATATGAGGGTCACAAATTCTGATACAGACCATGCAGCTGCCAGCAGGATTCGTATCTCTAATGGAAGGCATCGGTCTGCCCGGACTTCCTGTGGCCCTTGCCTCAGGAGAGCCGGAGGTGTCAGTCCGTCTGAATCCTTGCAAAAAGACCTGTGATTTCCACGGGACTGAGCCGGTGCCTTGGTGTGCTGAAGGTCTGTACCTGCCGTCCCGTCCGTCATTCACTCTTGATCCGCGTTTCCATCAGGGACGGTATTATGTGCAGGAGGCGGCTTCGATGTTCCATTCATGGGTGGTGAGACATCTGGCTTCTTTGTCAGACGGGCCACTCAGGGTGCTTGACGCTTGTGCCGCCCCCGGAGGCAAGACCACTGCCGTCATTGACGCCCTTCCGGAAGGTTCGGTAGTCGTGGCCAACGAATACGTTCCGGCCCGTGCGGTAGTCCTGCGTGAGAATATCATAAAATGGGGATTTCCGGGGGTGATAGTGACTCGTGGCGATACGGCGTCTCTCGGGAAATTGCGAGGAGCTTTTGACATAGTGATCGCCGATGTCCCATGCTCAGGCGAGGGAATGATGCGAAAAGACCCTGAGGCGGTGGCCCAGTGGAGCGAGGGTCTTGTCAGGGAGTGTGCCACGGTGCAGCGGGAGATAGTCAGGAATCTTTGGCGCGCCCTGCGCTCGGGGGGCTATATGGTTTACAGCACATGTACCTTCAATAGGTATGAGGACGAGGAGGTTGTGGAAGGCATTATCGAAGAGTTTGGAGCCGAGAGCGTGAAGATCCCGGTGGATACGTCATGGGGCATATCGGATGGACTCTCCACATCATGCCACTGTTATCGCTTCCTGCCCGGAGTGACACGCGGAGAAGGGTTGTTTGTAAGTGTGTTGCGCAAGGATGGAGACGGACGGTTTAAAGACAAGGTACCGAAAGAAAGGAAAAAGCCCGGGGCTGTTCCCGCAGTGGTCAAGGGCTGGATTGATAACCCGGAAAAATATAATATAACTGCCGTGGACGGTCGTCTGACGGCATTCCCGGCTTCTTATACCGCGCTGCTCGGCGCTGTGGCGGGAGTGGTAGACGTGATTCACGAAGGGGTTACGCTTGCCACATTGAAGGGGCGTGACATCGTTCCCTCACATGCGCTGGCCATGTCGCGTGTGCTTCGTGACGGAGTATTTCCGTCAGCCGATATAGATTGCGGCGAGGCGCTGCGCTATCTCCACGGCGAGTCTCCCGTGCTTCCGCCCGATACTCCTAAGGGCTATGTGCTTCTTACATTTGAGGGGGCGCCGCTCGGATGGGTCAAGAATCTTGGCAACCGCACAAATTCCCTATATCCACAACACTGGCGGATACGCCGGAATATAGATTGAAAAAATTATGAGAATAGACATATTGACAGTGCTCCCCGAGATGTTGGAGTCACCGCTTAACTGTTCGATACTCAAACGTGCCCAGGACAAGGGGCTGTGCGAGCTTGTGGTTCACAATCTTCGAGACTATTCGGACAACAAATACCGCAAGGTGGATGACTACCCGTTTGGTGGTGAGGCCGGAATGGTGATGCAGATAGGCCCCGTAGACAGGGCCATTGCCGATCTCAAAAGCCGGAGGGAATATGACGAGGTCATATTTACCTCGCCTGACGGCGAACAGTTTGACCAGCCTATGGCCAACACGCTCTCTCTTTGCGAGAATCTCATCATACTCTGCGGTCATTACAAGGGTGTGGACTGGCGTATACGCGAGCACCTTATCACCAAGGAAATATCAATAGGCGATTATGTACTTACCGGCGGTGAGATACCTGCCGTCGTTATAGCTGATGCGCTTGTGCGCCTTATACCCGGTGCGATAGGTGACGAACAGAGCGCGCTCAGCGACTCTTTTCAGGACAACCTGCTTGCTCCCCCTGTCTATACCCGTCCGGCGGAATATAACGGATGGCGTGTGCCTGACATACTTCTGTCAGGTCACAAGGCCAAGATTGACGAGTGGCGTCATGAACAGGCGGTTGCCCGCACCCGTGCATGTCGCCCCGATCTCTTGAAAGACTGAAAGGGGCCGTATATAAGTTAATAGAGTCGACATGCGGATGCATCCGCATGTCGACTCTATTAACTTTATCGTATTCTTATCTCAGCTCTGTATGGTCAGGAGTGAGACCGGCCCTATGGCGCTGAGTGATGTCATGGTAGCCGGGAATAAGAGCGTCTTTCCACGCATGATGGGAAACGATGTCATGGCCGAGGTGTCAATCACGGCGCCTTCTCCTCCCACACACATTATGATGGTGAACGAGTCACGCGGATGCTCCACCGGGAGGGTCTTTCCCGCAGGGACATCGAGGCGTCTTACATCGAAATATTTGCAGGACGCGAGTACGGAGCCTTCTGGTGAAGACTTGTATTCAGGGTGCACCGTATAGTCGATTGCGTCACGTGCCTCGGCGGTGTGGAGTTCGCGAGGATTTCCGTCTTTGTCGCGGCGGTCGTAGTCATAGATGCGGTAGGTGATATCAGATGTCTGTTGTATCTCGGCAAGCAGGTTTCCAGCACCTATGGCGTGTATTCGTCCGGCTGGAAGGAAGAATGTGTCGCCCGGGGCCGAGTCATGGGCGGCTATCGCGTCCATTATGGTATTGTCGGCCACCCTGCGCTCGTATTCATCGGGTGTCAGACTTTCTTTCAAGCCTGCATATATCTTGGCGCCGGGAGTAGTCTCGATAATGTTCCACATCTCTGTCTTTCCGGGACAGTCATGACGTCTGTGTGCCAGATCGTCGTCAGGATGTACCTGTACCGAGAGGTCTGATTTGGCATCTATGAGCTTGATAAGGAGTGGGAACGATGGGGCGTATTCCTTGAAATTCTTTTCCCCCATAAGCTCGGGGCCGTATTTTTCAATAAGTTCGGTCAGAGTCATACCCTCGCACGGGCCGTGGTCGACAACGGAGACATGGCCCGGTACAGCTGATATCTCCCAGCTCTCACCTATCTGTGTCTGATCGGTGCGGATTCCTTTGAAGGGGGCTATTCGTTCTCCGCCCCAGATTACTGATTTGAGAAAAGGTGTGAAATGAAAAGGCTGGTTCAGCATAGAGTATGTGGTGTTTTTTTATCGTATGAAATGGGAAAAATATGTTCCTTGAAGGATTATAGCATATTGAGGGCCGATAGCTGTTCGATGACCTCGTGGCGGGAGAGGGTGCGGCGTGAGATGAGAGTAGAGGCGAAGTCGTGGGCCACGGACTGCACGCCGCGATGGGAGAATACCCGGGTGAGGTAAGAATAATTCTTGTCGAAAAGACGGTCTATCTCGTCCTCGTCAAGCTGGCAAGACTCGCGTCCCTCCCCTAAGGCGAGTTCGTGAAGTATGTCTTTCAGTTCGGCCGGAACGGAGGAGCTGCGGCTTACCATGTAACGGCACATGACATTGGATATGAGCATGGAGATTCCCAGATTGTAGTTTTTGAGAATCTGGTTCCATGCCGACTTTGCCGAGACACCCGGATTGCCGGCGAAATAAAATTCGGGGACAAGGGAGACCATATCGTCAGGGTCGGAGTCAATGCATATGGATGCAAGCATCTCTTCGCCGTCATAGATTACGAGTCCCATGGCCATTCCGGCAGCGCCATAGGCACGGTCGGATTCGGATGTATATCTGAGTTGTTCCATATATCTTTAACAATAAAGAGGTCTAATTGATTACGAGGATTTTCGTCACGACGTCTCCGGCAGATGATGTATCGCCGGATGTGGATGCGAGGACATAATAGACTCCTGAACGCACCCGTTCGCCGGAATGGTTGCATACGTCCCATATTGCCGTCCCTCCTTCCGAATGGGTCTGATAGACGGTGTGGAATCCGGCGTCCACTATCTTTACCATCGAGTCGGCCATGAGTCCCTGTATGGTTACCCACCCCGTATAGTCAGGGGTGACCGGGTTGGGGTAGGCATAGACATCAGAATAATCCTCGTGGGCCGGCCCTGAGGTAGAGGAAAATTCGAGTAGTCCCGACATCGTGCCGACAAAGACCGAGCCGGAACCGGGATCGGCATATATTGCCGTGACGGTATTGGTGGGCAGGGGGGAGTTGGAGGTATTGTAGTTGGCAAGAATCTCGTCTCCGTTTTCGCTGACGAGGAATATTCCCGATGCCTCGGTTCCGAGCCACTTGCGGTTGGAGTTGTCAACGGCAATGGAGCATACGCGGTCACTTTCGAGCAGATAGTCAGCCAGATTTGTCCCGTCGTTGCGGGGCACCTTGACGCGGTTTATGTTGAAGTCGGTTGAGAGTGCGCGGGTCGGGTTGGGTATGGAGATGACTCCCGAGGTGGTGCCTATCCACACCTGTCCGTTGTGGTCTTCTGTCATGCAGAGGAAGAACTCCGGGCTGAATTTCTTGCCGTCCTGGTCGGTGATGTTGCGCCATTCCATGTGTGAGGCCTTTGATTTGTCATTCGGGTCTCCTCCGTGGCCGAAAGCCACGAATCCGTTCTCGTTTTTACTGTCAAAGATTATGGCTACGTCACTTTTCATGAGCGGGAGTACTGTCACATCCTTCGATGTTATCATGCTGCCTATGTCGGGTCTTATCCAGTCCTCTTTTTTGACGTTTGCTATGTCGCGGCGTTTGGCCGAAGGCAATATCATAAGGGAGGGGATAGTTGCGGATCCGCCGACATATCCGACCCACAGATTGCCGTAACGGTCAAACTTTATTGATGACGGGGCAAAGATCCAGTTGCCCATCTTTGTCATTATCGAGTTTGAGCCGTCTATCAGATTGATCTGTTTTCCGTCCTTGAAGACATAGACACCACGGTCGGTCGATGCCACATAGACCACCGACGGGTCATCCGGGTCTTCGGCAATGGCGGTCGGGGCTATTATATCCCTTCCGTCCGAGGTAGGCGGATAGAAATTAGTGAATGTGCCGTCACGGAATAGCGCCGCCTCCATAATGACATCCGTTCGGTCGCTGGTTCCTATGGGGTGGTTGTGGGACTGTCCTATGTTGGCCGCATATAATCCCCTTCCGTCGGCAGTGGGGTAGATACGGCATATATTGGTCAGCGATATGGCATCGGACGGAACGGATTTGTCACGTTTTACGGTCACTTTTCCGTCAGAGGTAACTGTGTAGTTGCCAAGACCCGAGGGATCACCGGCCCATACGGATGTACCGTCCCATGACGAGAACATATTTCCGTCAAGGGTTGCCGGCATGGCCGTTTCCGCTTTTGCCATGGCCTCTTCTGTGAGGGTATAATATCCTGCGGGGGTGGTGTTTGAAAAGAAATAGAGGCCGTCCTTGCCGTGTTGCAGTTCACGGGCCTTTATGCCGGTATTGACGGCGCCCCATTTTTTAGCATTGATACGTCTCACAGTCCCGGCCTGTATCACCGGGTAATATTGGCCTGCATACGGACTGTCTTTATCCATGGACTCGGCTTTGGTTATCGACCATGGCTCCCTTCCTATGAGAGTGAAGTTTTCAAGTGTGTTTATTCGTGATCCGTGGGCTATGGAGTAGATATGGTAATACCCGTCTACTTTGTCACCCATAATAATCATGATCCGTTCGGAATCTACTGCGAGACACTGTACGGGACGGTTATAGATTCCCGATTCTCTCACCTCGTGGTTCTTTCCGTTGTAGATGACGAGGCCGAACGGGGTGGCCACATAGATGTCGCCTCCGTAAAACTTCACGTCGTTGACGGCCTTGGTCACCGGGATTGTCGCGTCCTTTATGTCCGGGAGGTTTATGCGGGTTCCGTCCGGGAGGAGTATGTCCATGTTTCCGTTGGAAAAGGCCACGAGGAGATATTCTTCATCGTAGTTGAAGAATATCTTGTCCACGGAGACATCCGAGAGGTCTGTCCCGCACTGGAAATGCCGTGTCTCGTCAGCCTTCTTGTCATAGGCATAAAGGGAGCCGGCCGTGATGTAATATACCTTGTCGGGGGTGTCTGTAAGGGCCGAAAACTTTCCGAATGACGGGAACTGCCTCCAAGAACCTGTCGCAAGCTGAGCGTTTGCGGTCAGGAGTAGCCCCATGATGGAGAGAAATATGGATAGTCGTTTGAGCATGTTGTAACAGAGAGAGATTTATGGGTTCAGGAGGAATGCCAGCAGTTTGGCCGTGGCCCGTCCGCGATGGCTTATGGCATTTTTCTCATCGGGCGACATGAGGGCGAAAGAACGGTCTGACTCGTAGGGCCGGAAGACTGGGTCATATCCGAATCCGGCCTCTCCTTGTGCTGAGGTGAGAATCTCACCATCCACCCGTCCTTCGAAGATATGTTCCTTTCCGTCAAGGATAAGGCAGATTTCGGTCACGAACCTTGCCGAACGGGCGGATATTCCTTCGAGATTTTTTAGGAGGAGGGCCATGTTGGCCTTGCTGTCGTGTCCCGGCCCTGCATAGCGGGCCGAGTAGACGCCGGGCGCGCCTCCGAGGGCGTCAACCATCAGGCCGGTATCGTCGGCAAAACAGTCAAAACCATAATGTTCTTTGACGAACCGGGCCTTCTGACGCGCGTTTCCTTCGAGGGTAGAGGAGGTTTCGGGTATATCCTCATGACAGCCTATGTCGTTGAGTGACAAGATTCTGAACCTGCCGTCCACGATGCGGCGTATTTCCTCGATTTTATGAGCGTTGTTGGTGGCGAATACTAATTCCTGCATAGCTATAATAACGAGCCGGATTGTGATTTATTTGGCCCGGGACAGATAATAACTGCAAAGATAACAACAATTAAGAATAAGTGCAAATCGGCGTGTCGGTGTGACTGTGATAGGGAATATTTGTTATTAAGGCCGATAATTGCTAATTTTGTGGCTGTATGGAACGATTGAAGGACAAATATCTGATGTCACCCTTTGTGGCACGTACCTCCATGGCGGTCTTTTTGCTTGTCAACATTCTGTTTGTAATCAAGTATGCGTCAAGGATAAGTGTTCCCGTAGCCGTGGGAGGCGTAGCGGCCTATCTGCTTATTGTCGCGGCATGTTTCTATGTGAGTGGGAGGATCAGGCGTCCTGTCATACTGGTGGGTATACTGGCTTACTCTGCCGGTATGCTTTTCGTGGCGTCAATGGTTCCTATGGAAACGCTTAATGTAGACCGATGGGAGGTCATTACCGCTTTCTGGAATGCGGTTGAGAACGGCGAATACCCCTATTTCGCACATGCGTGCAACTCTGGAAATCCTCCGGGGCCGTCTCCTGTCTACTTTTTCCTTTCCTATCCGTTCTATAAGACGGGGCTGTTTCAATGCATGGCCCTTATGGCTCTGTGGCTGTGGGTGCTGTTCGTGCCGTCAAGAGCCTTTGTTTCCAATCGTCACAGGGCGCTCACCATACTTTTGTTCATGTGTTCCCCTGTCCTTGCCTACGAGATCGTCACCCGGAGCACCATATTGTTCAACGCCGTGATATTTTTCATCTGGGCGGTCTACTTTGTCAGGTTTCCGCTGTGGCATCCTGTCGCAGTCATTGGCAACGCATTGCTGCTCGGGTTCATACTTGCCACACGAAGCGCCTACGTGGTTCCTGTCCTTGTGTTTGGTTTTTACTATCTGTCGAGCCGGTGGCGTGAGGACAGGGTCAAGATTGTGTTGTGGGGACTGGTGGCATTCGTGGCATATGCCTCGGTGTTCGCGCTGCTTGTACTGATATGGGGGCTTGACTCTTTCCTGACATGCAATCCGTTCATGGTGCAGAGCGAGATGATAATACCCATGTGGCTGGCATGTCTGCTTCTCGGGATGTCCGTGGCGGCAGGCCTTGTAAGCCGCACCCCCGTCATGGCCATATGGCTGTCGGGGATTATACTGTTTGTGTCGGGTTTATCGCAGATTGTGCTTGTATCCGTCTTGAACGGCTTCCATAATGCCTTTGTGGAGAGCCATGCCGACATTACCTATATGCTTCTGGGTCTTCCGTTTTTATTATATTTCATTAATGCACGATGCTTGGCGGGAAGAGAATAACCGTGGTGATGCCGGCCTATAATGCCGCGCTGACCCTTGAAAAGACTCTCGGGGAGATTCCCCGGGATATTGTTGACAATGTTATCCTTGTGGATGATTGCAGTTCCGACGGGACTGTGGCTCTGGCCCATAGTCTCGGGATTGAGTATGTGGTCAGCCATGACCGAAACAAGGGTTACGGAGGCAATCAGAAGACATGCTATGACAAGGCGCTCGAAATAGGTTCGGACATAGTGGTGATGCTCCATCCCGACTACCAGTATACTCCTCTTCTTGTCACTGCCATGTCCTCGATTATAGCCTGTGGTCTTTATCCCGTCGTGTTCGGGTCAAGGATACTTGGAAAGGGATGGCGCAAGGGAGGTATGCCGCTATACAAGTATGTCTGCAACCGGGTGCTGACCTTTGTCCAGAATCTGTTGATGATGCAGAAGCTTTCAGAATATCATACAGGTTATCGTGCCTATTCGGCCGAGGTGTTGAAATCCATAGACTACGGTAAGTGTAGTGACGATTTTGTGTTTGACAACCAGATTGTGGCACAGATATTTGCCAAAGGATACGAGGTTGCCGAGGTTACCTGTCCCACAAAATATTTTGACGAGGCTTCCTCGATAAACTTCCGCCGCAGTCTCCGTTACGGTTTTGGAGTGCTAAATGTCTCTTTGAGATATTTTCTTGACAGGCTTGGTATTGTGAAATACGGCATAATAAGATAGGTTTTCAGGCCGGTGTGGTCGTAGCGAAGCGTATTCTGGCGGAGAAGTTAATAGACAGACGCTGTGGGGCCGGAGTGTGTCTTTATTATTCGGCATGACTCGCAGTGCGATAATTGTCAGTTAGTTCGTGTAATATTCTGATATTTAACTTATTGAATGCGTTTGTGTCTTCAAGGAAGGCTTATTGTTGATTCTCCCGTCCATGTTGTGGGATAAGGTCAGAGGGTTCTTGTGTGAGGTATGAAAACGTGTTTTTTGCCTTGTCGCGAGATTTACAATTGCAAATCAAACCGTGGCTGTCACACAGGGAATTGACTGTAAAGTTAAAAAAAATTTCAAATATTAGGGTTAAGTGGTGTTTAGATTTGCAAATTATTTAGTAACTTTGAGGCCTTAAATATCTACCTTTCACCTAACGAGCTAACAGATGGAAAGCGAAGTCTATCACATCCCGGCACTTCTCCCCGAGACAATCGGGGCGCTTGACGTGCATCCGGGCGGAATCTACGTCGATGCCACCTATGGCGGCGGCGGCCATTCGCGTGCCATCATAGAACATCTCGACACTGCCTCCGGGGGGCATCTTTATTCCTTTGACCAGGATCTTGATGCCGTGGAGCGCGCTCCGGGTGATGATGACCGTTTCACGATGGTCTACTCCAATTTTCGTTTCATCACCAACTTCATGCGCTACTATGGCGTGGAGGCTGTGGACGGCGTGCTTGCCGACCTCGGGGTTTCGTTCCATCACTTCGACTCTCCCGGACGTGGATTCTCGTTCCGTGCCGACGGCCCGCTTGATATGCGCATGAACCGCTCGGCCGGACGTCCAGCTTCCGCGCTTCTGCGTGAGGCCGACGAGGAGTCGCTTGCCGATATCTTCAAGATTTATGGCGAGCTTGCGCAGGGACGCCGCCTTGCCCGTGCCATAGTCAAGGCCCGCGAGGGAGGCGAGGATTTCGGGACTGTCAGCTCACTGCTCGACGTGATCCGTCCGCTCATCGACCCTCGCAAAGAAAAGAAGGAGCTTGCTCAGGTATTCCAGGCTCTGCGTATCGAGGTCAATGACGAGATGGGCGCCCTCAGGGAGCTATTGCTCGGAGCTTTGAAGGTGCTCCGCCCCGGCGGACGTATCGCGGTGATTACCTATCATTCTCTCGAAGACCGCATGGTGAAGAACTTCTTCAAGACCGGCGACTTTGCCGGAAAGGTAGACAAAGACTTCTTCGGGAGGGTCAGCGCTCCCCTGAAACCTCTCGGTAACCGCCCCGTGACCCCTTCGGAAGACGAGGTGGCCCGCAATCCACGCTCCCGCAGTGCCAAGCTGCGGGTGGCTGTAAAGTTATAACACCACGAGTTGTCAATGGCAAAAGCCAAAAAAAAATCCAAGGAGACGGCCCGTAAGCCGTCGTTCATATACCGCCTTTTCCATGGCACGCTTCTGTCGAGCGACTTCTTCGCACGACACTGGCTTCCCACGCTTCTCTTCATTCTGGTCATGATGGTCTACATCACAACGAAGTATACCTGTAAGACCAATATGGAGAAAATAGCCGCTCTGGAAAAGAAACTCGAAATAGTGGAAAACGAGCGTTCACGAGAGCGGTCGGCATTTATGAGCCGCATCCGCGAGACCTCCATGCAACAGCTCGTTGACTCGATGCACCTCAACCTCAGGGTACAGCCGCAACCCCCGTTCAAAATTCCCCGTAGATAGACCATGGCCACCAAAAACGATAACCGCAGCAACATCCTGTTCCGCTATGCAATCATAGTGATGGGTATTCTTGCGCTTTCGGCGGCCATTATAGTGAAACTCAGCGAGACCACCGTGGTAAATGCTGATAAATGGAATGCCAAAGCCAACGAGGCCCTGTTGAAGATCAGCGAGATTATCCCTCCCCGTGGCAATATCCTTGCCGCTGACGGGAGTGTCCTTGCCACCAACCTCAATTTCTACACGGCACGTATTGACTACCGTGCCGAGAAATTCAACGAACGGCACCTTAGGGAGGATATTGACGCCCTTTCCAAGGAAATGGCCTCCTATTTTCCTTCACGTACAGCCGAGGGATGGCGCAAACATCTCCTGTCCCCTCTTGACAAGGTCGAGAAAAAGCGTCCGAGAGCCTACAAGCTGTTGAGCGGTCTTTCCCATGCCGATATGGAACTGCTGAAAACACTTCCTTACTTCCGCCGTGGCAACCGCAACCGCACGGGCCTCACGTTCGAGCGATACATGAAGCGCTTCAATCCCTATGGGAATATGGCCCGTCGTTCCATCGGAGGTGTCGGAGAGACTACCGAAAGCAAGGAGATACACGGAATATCGGGGTTGGAGAAGGCGCTCGACTCGCTGCTATACGGGCGTGCCGGAACCGCGAGAAAGATAGCCCTGACGAAGAAAATCACTGATTCGCCCCTCGTGCCCGCTGTCCCCGGATGTGACATCGTTACGACGATAGACATCAACATGCAGGACATTGTGGAAAACGAACTCAACAACGTGCTTGATTCCTGCGGGGCCGAGTGGGGCGTGGCAATCCTGATGGATGTCAAGACCGGCGACATAAAGGCCATATCGAACCTCGAACTTAATCCCCACGGGCCGGGCTACATCGAGGCACGAAACCGTGCCGTGATGGGCTACGAGCCGGGTTCGGTGGTAAAGACCCTTTCGATGATGATAGCTGTCGAGGACGGGATTATATCCAATCTTGACGAGATGCTGCCCACGGGTTCAGGATGGGCTTATGCGGGTGGCCGTCCTATTACAGACTCCCACTATTCATCTGCCGTCCGAGCAGGAGATGTCATCGAACAGTCGTCCAACATAGGCATGGCCCGCATCATAACCCGTAAGTATGACTCCAATCCGGGAGGTTTCTATTCACGCATCAAGTCGATAGGCTTTCTGGAACCAATGCAGACGGGTATAGCCGGCGAGGTTCCTCCGAGGATAGACTCTGTGCCGAGTGACCGGGGAGGGCGCATAGCCCTTTCGCGGCAATGCTACGGATATGCCACAGAGATTCCGCCGCTTTATACGCTGGCTGTCTATAATGCCATCGCCAATGACGGTGTCTTTGTCAAGCCGCGTCTTGTCAAGGAGCTGCGGGGGACAATTGATTCTGTACTTCCGCCCGCATATATGGGCAACGGTCGCGCATGTTCACCGAGGACGGCCAAGATAATGCGGGAAATGCTGACCAACGTTGTATGGGGTGACCATGGCACAGGGCGCTTCCTGCGCAATGATGTGGTCAGAATCGCGGGAAAGACCGGCACATGCTATATGATAGAGAACGGAGCCTACAATACCGGCAAGAAGCGTCTTGCGTTCTGCGGGTTCTTCCCGGCTGACAATCCCGTATATTCATGCGTCGTGCTCACCTGTCATCCCACAAAGAACTTCTTCGGTGCCGCCACGACCTCGGGACAGGTGCTCAGGAATGTGGCTATGAAGCTATATTCGCGCGGAATGCTCGGAAACTCCTCGGAGTATTCTGCGGGACTTGCCTCGACTGACGGCCCGACATTCTATGCGACCCGTGGCGATGATCCTTTCAAAAAGCTCCGTGGCCCTATGGCCATACCTAACGGAAAGAGTATAAAAAGCCCGGTTGCTGTTAGGTCTGGTATCCCCGATGTGAGGGGGCTTGGCATCAGGGAGGCTGTGGTGACTCTCGAAAGAGCCGGGTTCGATGTCCGATTCAGCGGTTCGGGCTTCGTTCACTCCCAGTCTCCGTCCCCAGGCACGCTTGCCGGCCAAGGAGCCGTAGTCCGTCTCACACTTTCACGCTGACAATTTAGAAAAAACTGAAAAAATATCGCGATATGCGTCTTGATAATCTGCTTTCACCCCTCGGAATCGAGGAAATTATAGGTTCTTCCGACAAGGAGATAGTCTCTGTCACAGCGGACTCCCGCCGCGTGCAGTCCGGGACGTTGTTTGTTGCCGTTCCGGGCGTAAGCGTGGACGGCCATGACTTTATCGGAAATGCCGTAAGTTCGGGAGCCTCGGCAGTGGTATGCGAACGGCTTCCGGAACAGCTTGAAACCTCCGTTACATATATAAAGGTGGTGTCAAGCGCCATAGCCCTCGGCTATATCGCCTCATACTGGTGGGGCAATCCCTCGCGCAAACTGCGTCTCGTAGGTGTGACAGGCACAAACGGCAAGACAACGACGGCTACATTGATATATGAGATGGCACGTCTCATGGGCTACAAGGCCGGGCTTCTGTCAACGGTCTGCAACTATGTGGAACAGACCCCCAACCCCACCGACCATACCACCCCCGATCCTATGACCATCAACGAGATGCTTCACCTGATGGTCGAGGCCGGATGTGAGTATTGCGCCATGGAGGTCAGCAGCCATGCCGCCCACCAGCACCGCATTGCCGGACTCCATTTTGCCGGAGGCGTGTTCACCAATCTCACGCGCGACCATCTTGACTACCATAAGACTGTCGAGGCCTATCTTGCTGCCAAGAAGTCGTTTTTCGACCATCTTCCCTCATCGGCTTTCGCACTTACCAATGCGGATGACAAGGTGGGCGCTGTCATGCTCCAAAACACATCGGCCTTGCGCCACACCTACTCTCTGCGCTCAGAAGCAGACTTTGTTGGAAGGATTGTGGAGCAGCGTCTTGACGGCACCCTCCTGAGCCTTAACGGAACCGAGGTTCACACCCTTTTCACCGGGAAGTTCAATGCTTATAACCTCACGGCTGTCTATGGTGTCTCCATCCTTCTGGGATGGGAGCGCGGGGAAGTCCTGCGTAATATCTCGGCTCTTGTTCCCGTAGCCGGACGCTTTCAGGCTTTCCACTCCCCACGCGGATATACCGCTATTGTTGATTATGCCCACACCCCGGATGCCGTCATCAACGTACTCGCCGCCATCCGCGAGGTCGTAGGGCCGAAGGGTGAGATTATCACCGTTGTGGGTGCGGGCGGCAACCGGGATAAGGGAAAACGCCCCATAATGGCACGCGAGGCAGCGTCTCGTAGCGAGAGACTTATCCTGACGTCCGACAATCCGCGTTTCGAGGAGCCGGAAGATATAATAGCCGACATGGAGGCCGGGCTTGATGACGAGTCTCGCGCACGTACACTTCATATCACAGACCGCCGTCAGGCCATCCGTACCGCCGCCGCTCTTGCCGGAAAGGGAACCGTTATACTCATAGCCGGAAAGGGTCATGAGGACTATCAGGAGATAAAGGGGGTCAAACACCATTTTGATGACCGCGAGGAAGTCCGCAACGTTATAGCACAAGAAAAAGCCTGATATTAAAGAAGATGCTTTATTCACTGTTTGAATATTTACAGGCCGGTAACGTACCCGGCGCCCGTCTGATGGGCTACATCACCGTGCGTTCGGTGGTGGCCCTGTTGTTGTCTCTTTTTATAGCCACCGTGATAGGGCGCCGTATCATCGACCGCCTCCAGCTCATGCAGGTGGGAGAACTGGTGCGCAACCTCGGACTGGAAGGGCAGATGAAGAAGACCGGCACACCTACCATGGGAGGTATAATCATCATAATATCCATCGTGGTGCCCTGCCTCCTCATCGGCGATCTCACCAATATCTACATGATTCTCCTCCTTATATCCACCATCTGGCTTGGTGTGATAGGCTTCCTTGACGATTATCTCAAAATCAAGCGCCACAACAAGGATGGAATGAAAGGCAAGTTCAAGATTTTCGGACAGGTGGGCCTCGGACTTCTCGTAGGTCTGACCATGTGTTTCAGTCCCGAGATAACCCAGCGTCAGGTCTCAGCCTCCCATATCTCCGCCATCGAGGCTGCCGGAGATATAGTAGACGGGACTATTGATACCGCCGGACAGAACGTGAAGTCCACCCAGACCACCATACCGTTTGTCAAGAACAACAATTTCGACTATGCTTCGCTGACCCGGTGGATGGGTGAATATGCCCAGACCGGGGGATGGATAGTCTTCATCCTCGTGGTCATAGTCGCGGTTGCCGCCACCAGCAACGGTGCCAATCTCACGGACGGACTTGACGGCCTGTGTGCCGGGACATCGGCTATCATATGTGCCGCCCTTGCCATCATGGCCTATCTCGGGGGTAACGTCATATATTCGACCTATCTTGACATCATGTATATTCCCGGATCGGGAGAGTTAGTGGTGTTCATGTCGGCCTTTATAGGCGCCCTTATCGGATTTCTGTGGTATAATGCCTTTCCCGCACAAGTGTTTATGGGCGACACCGGGTCTCTTACCATAGGCGGCATTATAGCTGTCTTTGCCATCCTCATCCACAAAGAACTCCTTATTCCACTGCTCTGCGCCATATTCTTCATCGAGGATATATCGGTGATGGTGCAGGTGGCATATTTCAAATATACGAAGCGCAGGTATGGCGAGGGTAGGCGCGTGTTCAAGATGACGCCTCTGCACCACCATTTCCAGAAAGAAGGAATAGATTGCCTCATAAAGTCTCCGGCAAGGGCCATTCCCGAATCAAAGATTGTCACCCGTTTCTGGATTATAGGCATATTCCTTGCCCTGCTTACATTTATAACTCTCAAAATCAGATAGAAGATGAAACGACTCGTCATACTCGGCGGAGGTGAGAGCGGTGTGGGTGCCGCCATCCTCGGCAAGACAAAGGGAATGGATGTGTTTCTGAGCGATTCGGGCACCATCCCGGGACGTTATCGTGCAGTCCTTGATGAGGAGGGAATCCCTTATGAGGAGGGCGGCCATTCCATGGAGAGAATACTCGCCGCCGACGAGGTGGTCAAGAGTCCAGGCATACCCCCTTCCGCGCCTGTGGTGAGGGAGATCGTGTCACGGGGCATACCCGTGATTTCGGAGATAGAGCTGGCCGGACGATACACGGATGCACGCATGGTGTGTATCACTGGTTCCAACGGCAAGACTACCACCACGCTCCTCACCTATCATATACTTGAAGAAGCCGGCATCGATGTGGGTCTGGCCGGTAACGTGGGGCAGAGTCTGGCCCTGCAAGTAGCTCGTGACGACCACGAGGTCTATGTCATAGAGCTATCCAGTTTCCAGCTTGAGAACATGTATGACTTCCACGCCGATATCGCTGTGATTCTCAACATCACCCCTGACCACCTTGACCGCTACGATTACGAAATGCAAAACTATATAAACGCCAAGTTCCGTATACTCAACAACCTCACCTCCGCCGATGCCTTCATATATTGGAAGGACGATCCCGTAATCAGCCGTCAGCTCGAACAGGTTGCCACCGAGGCTTCTTTGTTCCCGTTTGCCGAGGTGGGAGAGGAAGGAACTGCCGCCTGGGTTGACGAGCAGGGCGAGATGTGTGTGGAGACCCCGTCAGGGAATTTCCGTATGCCTCGTGCCGACCTCTCGCTCAACGGACTCCACAATCTCTACAACTCGATGGCCGCCGCCATCTCTGCGAGCCTTCTTGACATAGACAATGAGGATATACGCAAGGCGCTGGGTAACTTCGAGGGTGTCGAACACCGTCTCGAACCTGCCGGTACGGTCAACGGCGTCCGCTATATAAATGACTCTAAGGCCACCAACGTCAACTCCACATGGTATGCTCTCGAATCCATGCCGCGCGACACCATCCTCATTCTCGGAGGAAAGGACAAGGGTAATGACTATTCGGAAATCCTGCCCTTGGTGACCGAGAAGGTCAAGGCCGTCATATGTATGGGCAAGGACAACAGCAAACTTCTCGACTTCTTCACCGGCAAGGTGCCCGCAATCCATGACACTCACTCTATCGAGGACGCAGTGGCCGTCGCCTCCCGCATATCCTGCGAGGGTGACACGGTGCTTCTCTCACCGTGCTGTGCGAGCTTCGATCTCTTCAAGAGCTATGAAGACCGTGGCCGTCAGTTCAAGGAGCAGGTAGAGAAGCTGAGACACAATTCATAAACTTCCATCCTTTCTTGTAATGGACACCATAATCTCATCCACTACGGCCTCATCCGTCAAGCCCAAGGCTGTTGCTTCGGGCGACAAACATATATGGGGTATTTTCATAGCCCTCTGTATCATCTCCATAGTGGAGCTGTACAGCGCCTCGTCGCGCGAGGTGGCCTCCTCGTCACTCGGTGTGATGGGGCCTATCCTGCGCCATCTGGCCATGCTGGCTATGGGCATCTGCCTCACGTGGTATCTCTCCCGCCGCCATTACAGTTTCTTTGCCCTTTTCACGGTGATATTCTCTGCGGCGAGTGTGGCCGCAATGGTCTATGTGATGTTCTGGGGGCAGTATATCAACGGTGCCCGACGTTCCATGAGCCTGTTGGGATTCGGTATATATCCGGCCGAGATGATAAAGATATCGGCGGTGTTGCTCGTAGCGCTTGTCATGTCGCTTAATCAAGACCGCAAGGGTGTGGGAATCACCAAGACGGGTATGATAATATGCGGAGTGATACTTGCCGTCTTCTGTCTTCTCCTTATGAAGCAAGGTCTTACCAATACCCTTCTTCTTTTTGCCATCACCTACTCCATGATGATAATAGGTGGTGTGAAGTTCACCCATATGCTGTCTCTTACCGGGGCATTCCTGTTTGGTGCCGTAGCTTTCGTGGGATATCTGTTCATAACCGAGCAACGCGAGATACCGGCTGATGCCGAGCAAAAGATAGAGCTGGTAGGCAGTGCCTCCGATAAGAAATCCGAGGGTTCACGCCTTGCCACATGGGTGGCCCGTCTGAGCCGCCACAGCGCAGACTCCGTGCCAAAGTGGGAGGTGGAACCGCGAGGTGTCAACCGGCAGGAGATACTTTCCTATATGGCACAGGCCCATGGCGGAGTCCATGGTGTGGGGCCGGGCAACTCCCGCGAGGCGTCGCGCCTCCCGCTGGCTTTCTCGGACTATATATATGCCATAGTTGTCGAGGAACTCGGCCTGATAGGGGGAGTCATTGTGCTTATGCTCTATCTGTGGCTTCTCGGCCGTGCCGCCGGTATAGCCTCGCGGTGTAAGATTACCTATCCGGCCCTCATCGTCATGGGTATGGCCGTGATGATAGCCTTTCAGGCCCTGTTCCATATGGGCATCGTCACCGGGGTATTCCCGGTGTCAGGCCAGCCACTCCCGTTGATATCAAAGGGAGGAACCTCTATCATAGTGACCTGCATAGCTTTCGGCATCATGCTTTCGGTGAGCCGGACGGCCACGCGTCACGGCAACCGTTCCTCCGAGACCCGCGAGGAACAGGAAGCACTGCCAGAACAGCTACGTGACGAGAACCGTATGCAGTTGTAATGTGTTTTAAGGTTAAAATTTTTAAAAGTCTATGAAAGTCCTCATATCGGGCGGTGGCACAGGAGGCCACATCTTCCCAGCTCTCTCCATAGCAAACGCCGTAAGGCGCCGTCATCCTGACGCTGACATCCTTTTTGTCGGCGCCCTTGGACGTATGGAGATGGAGCGTGTCCCGGCTGCCGGATATCCCATCGAGGGATTGCCGGTGGCAGGTTTCGAGCGCAAGAAGCTGTGGAAGAACTTCGGGGTGTTGTGGAAGCTCTGGAAATCGCTCCGAAAGGCCCGTGGGATAGTGCGCGATTTCAGGCCGGATATTGCCATAGGGGTTGGAGGATATGCCAGCGGGCCGGTGCTCAAACAGGCCCAGAAGCGCGGTATACCCACACTCATACAGGAACAGAACTCCTATCCCGGGGTGACCAACAAGCTCCTTGCCGGCAAGGCCGATGTGATATGTGTGGCTTATGACAATCTCGAACGGTTCTTTCCGGCAGACAAGATTGTCAAGACCGGCAATCCCACGCGCAGAGGGCTTGAAGAGTGCGCGCTGACACGTGCGGAAGCCAAGAGCCGTCTGGGCTTTGAGCCGGACAGGCTGCTCGTGCTCTCCGTTGGCGGAAGTCTGGGCGCACGCACAGTCAACGAGGCTGTCGCTGCCTCTCTCGGGATGCTTGCCGACAAGGGGGTGTCGCTGATGTGGCAGACCGGGCGTTATGGCGCCGACCATTTCCAGAGCATTGCAGCCGGTCGGGACAATGTGAAGGCGGTCACGTTTATCACAGACATGGATGTGGCCTATCGTGCAGCCGACATCGTCGTCTCCCGGGCCGGTGCCGGAACCATTTCCGAGCTTCAAAATCTCGGAAAGGCCTCCATCCTGATACCTTCGCCAAATGTGGCCGAGGATCACCAGCGCCACAATGCGGAGGCTCTCTCCTCCCGAGGTGCTGCAAGAATGATTCTTGACGTTGACGCTGTCCGGGATCTTCCTCCCGCCTTGTCAGCGCTTATAGACAGCCCCGAGGAACGCGAGAAGCTCTCTGACAATATCTCGGAGATGGCGCTGCGTGGAGCCGATGAAAGGATTGTTGACCATATAGAACAGATCATAAAGCAATGAGCCACGAATTCAACAACATATATTTTGTAGGGGCCGGAGGCATAGGCATGGCGGCCCTCGAACGCTATTTCCTCAGTCGTGGCAAGAAGGTGGCCGGTTATGACCGCACACCGACGGCTCTGACAGACGCTCTTATCGAGGAGGGAGTGGATATTTCTTTTGACCCGTCAGAAGAGACCGTTCCCGCCGGTTTCCGTAATCCCGGTGACACGCTCGTGGTCTATACGCCTGCGGTTCCCGCCGACCTTCCGATATTGCGCTGGTTCCGTGAAAACGGTTTCGAGATCATGAAGCGTGCCAAGGTACTCGGCATCATCACCCGTGATACCAAGTCACTTTGTTTTGCAGGCACACATGGGAAGACTACCACCTCGTCAATGGCTGCGCATATACTTCAAAGCGGTGCCTATGGTTGCAACGCCTTCCTCGGAGGGGTGCTGAACAACTATGGGAGCAACTTCCTGCTCTCCCCGTCCTCCCCTTACAGTGTCATAGAGGCGGACGAGTATGACCGCTCTTTCCATCATCTCACCCCTACCGTGGCTGTCATCACCTCCACAGATCCAGACCATCTCGACATATACGGCACAGAGGAGGCCTATCTGGAAAGTTTCGCCCACTTCACAGAACTGATACGTCCCGGCGGGGCGCTGGTAATCCACGAAGGACTCAGGCTGAGGCCCCGTCCTCAGGAAGGTGTGAGGGTCTATACCTATTCCAGAGACAAGGGAGACTTCCATGCATCATATATCCGGCGTTCTCCTGGCAATATAACTTTTGACATCGTGACACCTATCGGAGTCATCCGCAACGTCAATCTCGGTGTCCCTGTGGAGATCAATATCGACAATGCCATTGCCGCAGTCGCCGCCGTCACAGCTGCCGGATTGTTCGAGCCTGACGCCATCCGAGAGGCTCTTTCCTCCTATCGTGGCACAAAGCGCCGCTTCGAGACATGGCTTAAAGAAGATTCCGGCAAAGGGCGTGTGGTGATTGATGACTATGCCCATCATCCAGAGGAGCTTCGCAACTCCATCGCCTCGGTCAAATCCCTTTATCCCGGGCGCCGTCTGACAGTGGCCTTCCAGCCTCATCTCTATTCGCGCACACGTGATTTCGCCCCGGAATTTGCCGCCGCTCTCTCTGCCGCAGATTCCCTTATACTTCTTGACATCTACCCCGCCCGTGAAGAGCCGATTCCCGGTATAACCTCCGAAATTATCTTTGAGAGTGTTAAAACTGCCGATAAAGTATTAATACCCAAAGAAAAATTGGTGGAAACTTTGAAAAATCGTAATTTTGACATACTTTTGACTGTCGGAGCCGGAGACATCAATACCTTCCTCCCGGAAATAGTAGAAAATATTCGTCAATAAACAAGAGTCCTGCATCATCAAGTCCGTATGCCCCGCTATCTGAAAATAATATTCTCACTCATGCTTATGACCTATCTGGTCATAGCCCTTACGGTGACCGCTTCCGAGCCTGACGACGCCCTCTGCAAGGGGATGACCGTCGAGGTTCTGGCCGATGCCGGCGAGCAGGGGTTTGTCACCCCCGAGGAGCTTGGGCGCGAGCTTGAAGGACTTCCCGGAAGGGCAGCCGGCATGACTCTCTCTAACATCAACACTGATGATATGCGCCGCCGCCTTCTCTCGCTTGACAAGATAGAGGATGCCTCGGTGGTGAGATATACTGACGGCTCGATACGCATAAAGGCCACTCCCATAGTTCCTGTGGCACGTATCTTCGATGCCGATGGCAGTTATTACATCAACCGGGACGGGAAGCGTGTCAAAGCCTCGGCACGGTATCACAAGAACGTGCCCATCATAGCAGGTGACTTTGCCCAGTCGGACACTATGTTTACCCCGCTGACCCTCCTTCCCCTCGTGCAGTATATCGCGTCAGACTCGGTATGGAGCAATTTCATCTCCATGATACAGGTCAAGTCTCCACATGACATCATCCTTGTCCCTGTGGTGAGGGAGCATGTCATAAATATCGGGACTCCTGACGAGTTTGAAAGCAAGTTCACCCGTCTGCGGCGTTTCTACACCGAGGTGCTCCCCCGGCAGGGTTGGGAGAAATATGACACGCTCACCGTCAAATGGGACGGACAGCTCGTGGCTTCCAAACGCCATCGCCGTCCCGCCCATGTAGATGTGGCCCGTTACGAGGAAGACGAATCGGTAGATACCGGCACAATGCTTGCAGGAGACGACGTGGCCCCGGGCCAGACAGTCCCGGGTGTCAAAGCCCATTCGGAAACCCCGATACCTGCACGGTTCAAGTTGAGGCCCAAGCCGGAACAACCGCCGGCCGGTATCCTTGAACCGAAAAAAACAAAACAGAATCAACAACCTGTATAATCATCCCCTCACACTACTCATACAGACCAAGAATGGAAGAAAAAACCATCATAGCCCTTGAAATAGGTAGCTCCAAGATAAAAGGAGCGATCGGCACTGTCGATCTCTCAGGCTCGCTCAATGTCAAAGCCGTAGAGGAGGAGCGAATATGCGACATTGTCCGCTACGGCTGCATACGCAACGTGGTTGAGACAGCTGCCGCAGTGCGTAGTGTGGTGGGACGCCTCGAACAGCGCGTCATTCCTCGCAAGATAGAGGGGGTATATCTAAGCATCGGGGGGCGGTCGCTCTCTGCGGCGGTCATCAGCGTGGAGCGTCGTCTCTCGCAGGAGGCCGAGATAACCCGACGTCTCATAGAGGATATTACGGACGAGGCCCTTGCATCGTCCATTCCTGACCGCAGCGTGGTCAGTGTGGTTCCGCGCGAACTGATGGTCGACGGTTCGCCGGCTCCGCGTCCTGTGGGGATGATAGGCTCCCATGTCGGGGCCAGACTCAATCTTATCACGTGCCGCACCCAGCTCCTGCGCAATCTGTCTCGTGTCATAGAGGAACGCATGGGGCTTAAAATCATGGACACATTCGTGCGTCCGCTTGCCGAGGCCGATCTCGTGCTTACCCCAGAGGAAAAGCGTCTCGGTTGTGTGCTTGTCGATTTCGGCGCAGAGACCACGACCGTGGCTATCTATAAGAACGGCGTGCTGGTGCATCTGGCCACACTTCCGCTCGGTTCACGCAACATCACACGTGACATCACCTCGCTTAACCATCTTGAAGAAAGGGCCGAGGAACTCAAAATACAGGGCGGTACGGCTATTCCGGCCGGCTCGGAGGCAGGTGTGATATGCGGCGGCGGTGAGTATGCGGCCATCAACAATTATGTATGTGCCCGCGCCGGAGAGATTATCCTGAACATAGTGAAACAGGTCGAATATGCCGGCCTTACTCCCGACCGTCTTCCCGAAGGAATCGTCATCATCGGCCGTGGCGCCCGTCTTACGGGTTTCACCCAGCGTCTCGAACAGCTTTCGGGTCTCAAAGTGCGCACCGGCGCCATAGGCAACAAGGTGCGCGTGCTCGACGGACGCATCTCCGGTGCCGATGCCGTGGATGTAATCTCCATACTTTCGGAGGCTGCCAAAGCCGGCCCCCGCGAATGTCTTAGTCCCGCTCCCGCTCCTGTCGTGACCCCCGATCCTCCCCGGCAGGTAGAGCCGGAGAAGCCCAAGGTGGTGACTCCTCCCGTACAGGTTGTCGAGAGACCCAAGGTGGTCACACCTCCCGTCGTGACCCCTCCCAAACCATTAACTCCCGAACCCGAGGCTGAGAAGACTCGGAAGAAAGGCGGATGGTCGTTAGGCGACCTGCGCCGCCGAGTTGCGAATCTCCTCAGTGAGAACCTCTATGAGGATGATGACGAGTAATAGTTTCCAATAGTGTAAAAAAGAAAGAATCATGTCCGAATACAACAACCTCAACAACAATATTGACGATACTACTGCGTTTGCAGCTACCAACTCGTCACTTGATGAAGCGGATCCCATAATCATCAAGGCGGTAGGTGTGGGCGGCGGCGGCAACAATGCCGTGAACCACATGTTCCGTCAGAACATCAGCCAGGTGTCGTATGTCAATATCAACACTGACCGGCAGGCTTTGAAGCACTCGTCCGTACCCAACAAGCTGATGATAGGCAACGGTCTCGGCGCGGGTAACAAGCCGGAGGTGGCACGTGCGTTTGCCGAGGACAGCGCCGAGGAGATCAGCGCTATATTCGATGATGATACCAAGATGGTGTTTATCACGGCCGGTATGGGTGGCGGCACCGGCACCGGTGCGGCCCCGGTCGTGGCAAGGATAGCCCGCGAGAGGGGGCTTCTCACTATCGGCATCGTCACCATCCCGTTCCTTTTTGAGGGACAGGCCAAGATCAAGAAGGCCATTGCCGGCGCCGACGAGATGGCCCAGTATGTGGACGCCCTACTTGTCATCAACAACGAGCGGCTTACCGAGATATACGGTGACTTCAACTTCCTCAACGCGTTCGGCAAGGCTGACGACACTCTCTCGGTTGCAGCAAGCTCGATTTCTGAGATTATCACCAGTGACGGTCTCATCAACCTTGACTTCAATGACGTGGACTCCACTCTTCGCAACGGTGGTGCGGCCATTATCTCTACCGGCTACGGCGAAGGTGAGGGACGTGTCTCTGCCGCTATACGTGACGCGCTCAATTCACCTCTGTTGAAAAACCGTGACATTCTCGGCTCCAAGAAACTTCTCTTCAACATCTATTTTAATCCTGATGCGGAAGAGGAATTCCTTATGTCTGAGACCAACGAGCTTGCAGCCTTCATCAGCTCCATCAACTCGGAGGTCGATGTGGTGTGGGGAGTCAGCTTTGACCGTTCTCTCGGCAACGGCGTGAAGATTACGATTCTTGCGGCAGGCTTTGACGTCACGATACGTGACGAGGAGGATGACATAATCCGTGGACAGAAGAGTGCCGGCGGAGGCTTCGTGTTTCCCGGCGGAAACCGGGCCGGCGCTTCACGCCAGACATCGGCATCCGTAGAACGCGCGGTTCCGTCCACTCCTATGGGTACCCCTGCCACTCCTCCTCCTGCTCCCAAGGCTGTAAATCCGGCTGCCCGCGTCTCAGACCAGCGCATAGCCGAGGAATATGGTGCCAACAAGCTTCAAGACCTTGCCGGCAGCAAGGATCGCTCTTCAACAATCATTCTCGGCATGAACCAGCTTGACGATGATTCGATATGTGACACTCTTGACCGCTATCCCACTTACAAGCGTGACCGCAAGATTGTGGAGGGTGTACAGAACGGCGCATATGACTCTACGGCCCGTGTAGCCTCACAGTCCTCGGGACAGACTTTTTATTACTCCTAAGTGTTTGATGCCTGAAATAAGGAAGGTATCAAAACATTACGGGCCGCTCTGAGCGGCCCGTAATGTTTTGATTATATGTCTTCTTGTTTATACGGCATGTTGGTATATACACCAAACGAGGAGTTGATATCACATCGACTCCTCGTTTAGATAATAAACCAATCATTATCACATTTCTTGCAATGGAAAAAGTAATTTTGCTATGTATCTTATAAACGTCCCGCATACGGGATGGTTCACTATATGCGCGATTTTTTTTGCTAAAAAAACAACCTCGTTTTGTAATAAGCTGGGAAATAGCTAATTTAGCAAAATAAAAGCTTTTCATCGCAAGCAACTGTCTTTATGCTCTGCCGGGAGATTCGTAAATATCATGTGTGTAAACACTTTTTAACCGTTGTGTGCATGTATATTGCCCCCGGCAGGTGTTAAATTTGTATTATAATTAAAAACAATAGAAAGAATATGGCAAAAAAGGATACTGCGTCCAAGGGCGCCAAAGACAAGGAACTTGACCCGGCCAAGGCCAAACTCGCGGCTCTGGCGCAGGCAATGGGTAATATTGAGAAAAACTACGGACGTGGCGCTATAATGAAGCTCGGAGACGAGCAGATCGAGGATATAGACGTCATTCCGTCCGGCTCGATAGGCCTCAACTATGCCCTCGGTGTGGGGGGCTATCCTCGTGGCCGCATTATCGAGATTTATGGCCCTGAGTCGTCCGGCAAGACCACTCTTGCCATCCATGCCATAGCCGAGGCCCAGAAGGCCGGAGGTATAGCCGCCATAATTGACGCCGAGCATGCGTTTGACCGTTTCTATGCCGAGAAACTCGGCGTGGATGTCAACAACCTCCTCATGTCACAGCCTGACAACGGCGAGCAGGCTCTTGAAATAGCTGACCAGCTCATACGCTCCTCGGCCATAGACATCCTCGTGGTCGATTCCGTAGCCGCTCTTACTCCTAAAAGCGAGATTGACGGAGACATGGGTGACAAGAATGTCGGCGTCCAGGCCCGACTGATGTCGCAGGCAATGAGAAAGCTGACTGGAACGATAGCGCGTACAAACACGACATGTATCTTCATCAACCAGCTGCGCGAGAAGATAGGCGTTATGTTCGGCCCCTCGGAGACAACCACCGGCGGCAACGCACTGAAATTCTATGCTTCCGTGCGTATCGACATACGTCCTTCCACAGCCATCAAGGATGGTGACGACATACTCGGCAAGCTCACCAAGGTAAAGGTGGTCAAGAACAAGGTGGCACCTCCCTTTAAACGTGCGGAGTTTGACATCATGTTCGGAGAGGGAATCTCTAAAAGCGGCGAGATTATAGACCTCGGCGTGGAGCTGGATATAATCCAGAAGAGCGGTTCATGGTTCTCCTACAACGGTTCCAAACTGGCCCAGGGACGTGATGCTGCCAAGCGTGTCATACAGGACAACCCCGAACTTGCAGAGGAACTTGAAGCAAAGATCATGGAGGCCCTCCGTTCCCAGACACCTGGCAAGAAGAGTGGGAAGAAACCCGCTTCTAAGCCGACGAAGGACAAGGACGCAGCAGATGCGCAGGACGAAGAGCCTACCGCTGATGACATCAACGACCTTGACGATTTCTCCGATGACGGCTCCCTGCCTCTTCCTGATGACTTCTCCATCGAGGAAGATATCTGATTGCCGCCCATAACATACTGAAACTATATTTCCCTCTTGAAAACAGTCTCGGATATCTATATTCCGAGGCTGTTTTATGTCTGGTATATGGCATTGTCAAGATTTATTATGCATGAGTTTTTGACCAATTTAGGGGAGTTTTAGGAGGATTTTATAGTTAAAAAACCTTTAATAGTTTGGCTGTCTCGGGGGATAGGGCTAACTTTGCCTCCGTTTTTTAACTTATTCTATATGAAAAAATTAATCTTTTCAGCCCTTTCGCTGATGCTTGGCGCCGGGGTGGCGCTGGCTGAAGGCTACCAGATCAATTCATTATCGTCTAAACAGATAGGTATGGGTCACACGGGCGTGGCGCTCAAACTCGGCGGAGAGAGCATGTTCTTCAATCCCGCAGGTATGGCCTTTATGGACAAGACTCTCGACCTCTCGGGCTCTTTCACAGGCATCATGCCTACATGTACCGCCACAGTGGACGGTAAGGATTATGAGACTGACAATGGAGTCTCTACCCCTATCAATGTCAATGCCGCTTTCTCTATATATCCCAATCTCAAAGCCGGTGTGTCGTTCTATACACCTTATGGCTCGGCAATCAACTGGACTGACAACTGGCCCGGGGCACCTCTGAGCCAGAACGTGAGCCTCAAAACCTTCACCATACAGCCCACTGTCTCATGGGCTATTACCAAGAAGCTCTCCGTAGGTCTCGGCGCCATGATCACATGGGGTACGGTTGATCTCAACAAGGGCCTTGTCCCTGCCTCTACCGCCGACAAGGCTATCGCGGCACTGACCGCTCTCGGCCAGCTTCCTGCCGGTACCCCCTCCTTCGGTTCCACTACTCCTGCCTCGGTCAATCTTAACGGTAAAGCCGACGTGGCTGTGGGATTCAACGTGGGCGTGATGTATGATATTCTCGACAATCTTACCGTGGGTGTCTCCTACCGTTCCAAAATGATGATGAAGGTCAAGGCCGGTGATGCAGCCGTCAGCTATGCCAACCCGGTTGCACAGGGTATTCTCGGCGAGACCCTCGACCTCATCAACAATGCCAACTTCAAGGCCGAGATGCCCTGTCCCTATGTGCTCGGTCTCGGTGTGAGCTACAAACCTGTATCACGACTCACTCTTGCTTTTGATGCACGTCTGACAGGCTGGAACGCCTATAAGAGCCTTGACGTGGAGTTTCTTGCAGAACAGCTTCGTCCTTTCGACCAGCACATTGACAAGAAATATAAGAATTCATGGTGTTACTCGCTCGGAGCCGAGTATGCCGTAACCGACCGTTTTGACGCCCGTGTAGGACTCATGGTCGATACATCTCCCGTAAACAAGAATCTTTACAATCCCGAGACACCGGGTATGACCAAGATAGAGCCTACGGTAGGGCTTTCCTTCCGTCCCATCCCCTCGCTTTCCATAGACCTCGGCTTCATGTATGTCCACGGATGTGGCCTTAAAAACGCATCTTGCGAGTATCAGGATCTTCTCGGAGCCATGCTTCCCGGTCGTCTGACATCAGCCCTCGTGCAAGCCGGAGTTCCACAGGCCACGGCTGAGGCAATGGTGGCCAAGTACGGTTTCACCCCTTCCGCCAAGTTCACGGCAGATTATAAGCTGCACGCCTTTATCCCTTCCATCGGCGTAAGCTATTCGTTCTAAGCCGGGAAGTTAAGAACCAAACAGAGGAGGAATGATGTGGGAAACACATCATTCCTCCTCTGTTTGGTTTTATATCTAAGTCCCGAAAGGTTTATTTGCCGGGATTGACGTCGATAGCCTCTACCTCGAATACGAGTGTCGAGTTAGGCCCGATGCCGGCCTGGGGAGCGCCGTCAACACCATAGGCAAGTTCGCCGGGGATATAGAAGATATACTTTGAGCCTTTGTTCATCATGGCAAGGCCCTCGCCGAATCCGGGAACGGTCTGGCGGGGTGAAAGCTCTACGCCGTTGTCGTTGCTGTCGAATACGGTGCCGTCAATGAGCTGGCCTTTGTATTTGACGTTGGCCGAACCGCTCTTGCCTACTGTGGCGCCGTTACCTTCCTTAACCACCTTGTATGCGAGGCCGGAAGGAGTGGTCTTGATGGATGCGTCCTTGGCCATGGCGTCCTTTATGTAGGCAGCGCCTTTCTCTTTGTTGTTCTTAGCCTCGGGCGAGTTCTCCTTGGCAGCTTTTGCGGCCTCTTCCTGTGCCTGATAGTATTCCATTATCTTTCCCTGTGCCTGCTGGGAGAGGCTCTGGAAAAGTCTCTGAGCCTCCTGCATTGCCTCGGGGGTCACGGAGTCGGTCATAAATGCCTTGGCATATGCGTCATATACCTTTGCGCGGTCAATCTTGATACCGGCCTGTTCGTAGCGGTAAAGCTGGCCGGCAAGGTTGAGGCCGAACGAGAGACCTGTGAGATAGCCCTGCTGGGTGGTATCGGTCATAATTACCTGCTTGAATCCCCGGAGGATATCGTCCTTTTTGAGGGCGGCCTTCTGGTCGGCGGGGATGCCGGCATAGTCTGCGGCGAGACGGAGACCCTGGCTCTGGCCGAGGGTGGTCGAGAGAGAGTCTGCAAAGCCCTTGTCGGAGCCTGTTGAGGAGCTTCCAGAACATGCTCCGAGAGTCAGTGCGGCCAGTGCGCCGCAAGCGATAAGAATCTTTTTCATTTTTATAGTTTAAAATGTAGTTCGTTTTTATTCGATGGATACCAGCTTTACTATAAAGCGGAGTGCCGCTCCCGGCGGTATCACCCCTGCCGCTCCGCTGTCGCCATAGGCAAGGGATGCAGGGATATGGAGTTCGTAGGTTCCTCCCGGTTTCATGAGCCTTATACCCTCGGTCAGGCCGGTGACAAAACGGTCTGTGTCAAAAAGCGTAGGCTCGTCAGTCTCGTCAAAGACTGTCCCGTCAGAGAGCATCCCGGTATAGAGGAGGCGAACCTTACTGCCTTCTGCCGGCATGGGGCCTTCTCCCTCGGTCAATACTTTGAACACGAGGCCCGAAGCGGTTGTCACGGCCCCTTCCGTATTGGCTGCCTCTCTGATAAATGCCTCCTGAGAGGCCGGTGAGAAGGCTTCTGATTGTCTTGCGTCTATTTGGGAGTCTATGTAGGCTCCTGCCTCCTCGGTTGTGAATCCCACGCTCTTTCCCTCTGCAACGGCTATTAGGGAATTGATGAGCACGTCGCGGTCAGCCGTCATCCCGAGTTGTTCCATCTGCTCGAATCCGCCCAGTACATTTATACCCATCGTGGCTCCACGCATGTAGGCGTTACGTCCGATTGAGTCGTTTTTGAGCACTTCGCGCAGACCTCTGACAAACTCCTTCCTGCCTCTGGTGTCAAGGTCATCGGTCTTGAAGGCCGATCCCCAGAACGTGGCCAGTGCGCGGGCCAAGGTGTCGCTTCTCCCGGTGGCTCCTGCCTCCGGGAGAAATGACGCAAGGATTAGTATGGCTGTGATCCAGCGGAGCATCAGTCAAGAACCTTGATTAGCTCTACATCGAAGATGAGGGTTGCGTTGGGGCCTATGACGCCGCCGGCACCCTGGGGGCCGTAGGCGAGTTGGGAGGGGATAAAGAGGCGCCATTTCGATCCGGCCTTCATGAGCTGCAATGCCTCGACCCAGCCGGGTATAACCTGTGTGACGCCGAAAGTGGCGGGCACCCCCCGGTCTACGGAGCTGTCAAAGACGGTGCCGTCGATGAGTTTGCCTGTGTAGTGTACCTCAACGCGGTCGGTTGACTTGGGCATGGGGCCGTCTCCTTCTTCGAGAATCTCGTATTGCAGGCCGGACGGGGTTGTGTGGACTTCTTCGCGTTTGCCGTTCTCTTCGAGATACTGTCTGCCGGCAGCTTCGTTTACCTCGGCCATCTTTGAGGCCTCTGCCTGCTGCCTGGCTTCGAGAGCCTCGAAATATTTCTGTATTTCAGCCTTGGCCTCGTCATAGCTCATCTTGGGTTCGGAGCCATAGAATACGGCGGCCACGCCGTCGGCGAAATCCTGCACGTCAAGCTGCTGGATACCGCTGGCGCGGAAGTTATTACCCATGCTCAGACCGAGGGCATAGCTGATCCGGTCAAGGGCTTTCTTTTCGTTAGTTTCCATAAATAGTTAATTTGTTACAATAAGGTGTGAGGAGACCGTTATTTAGGTTGCAAAGTTAGGGGATTTTGGCGGTCTTCTTCAAGTTTTTTAATTAAAAAAGTTAAAAGTCTCCCATTTCGGGAGGCTTTTGTAATAACAATCAATTGATTGTGCTTGTTTACAGGATTTATCGGGTTTTACAAGTAGACACCCGGCCGATGTCGGGAAAGACATAGGCCGGGTGTCTCTTATGTGGATGGTGCGTTATGCCGCTGTGGTTATTTTACAGCTACTTTGACAGCGCGGGAGGGAGTGTTGACTATATATATGCCTGAGGGAAGTCCAGTGGAAGACACGCGGCGTCCGGCGAGGTCGTATACGGTAGATCCTTCGGGGGCGATGATGTCGTTGCCTGACACATAGACAGCAGCCTCGGTATCGGTGGTGATATCGGTGATGGCGCTCTCGTCCTTCTCATCGATGGTAATCGTGGTCACCTGGAAATAATGGCTGGGTGACTCGGCGCCGAGGGGGGTGACGAGTTGCAGGCCTACGCAGCCGATTGTTCCGGCAGCTTCGGCGGGAATATCAGCCTCGAAGGTACCGAATGCCACTGTCTGGGTAGAGGGATCGATGCCGAGGGGTACCACATCGTATGAGCCGATCTTCGTTTTCATGCTCTCCACATCGTTCTTTGTGCCGAAGTAGAGGTTTACCTTTTCAAGGTCGATAGAGCGTGCGCGGAATACCACGGAATACTTCTTGCCGGCCTCGAATTTGATGGGAGGTGATATTAGCCATTCATCGGCATCCTTGGTGTTTTCGTCGATAGAGGTGGGCGATACTATGTATTCGGCTGTCTGCTCGTAGTCTCCGAACACTGAGTGGCCCAGAGTGGTTCCGAAAAGCCAGTTGAGACCGTCGTTGTTGTTGTCGTAGGTCATCCAGGCGTTGCGGAAGCTGTTCTCGTCGATAAAGTCCTCGGTGACGGGAACTTCCTTGACAGGGCCGGCTATGAACTCTTTGGAGACGGCCTTTGTCTGACCTTGCTCGTTCTTGGCTATTATCTGGTAGCTGTAACAGAGCATTCGACGGAAGAAGTTGTCAGTTACGGAAGTCTCTTTGAGGTCGGTGGCCACTGTGTAATTGTCGGGGAGACGCACTACGTCATAGGTGACCGTGGCAGGGTCGAATGTGCCGAGATGGGCGCCGTTGGCGGGAGCTGTCCAAGAGAGGGTGACAGAGGCGAAGTCATCGGCGATGTTGGTCTTGATGTCGCTCACTGCGGCGGGACGGTCAAGTCCTATGTAAGAGAACGCGGGTGTCTTGGGGCCGTCGCCGTTGGTATTGTAGACGATTACGTCATAACGGTACTGGCCTGCGTCTTTGATGTTCTGGTCTGTCCATTCCACCTTGTCACCGGCCTTGACGCTTGAAGAATAGTGTACCTGTTCGCCGTCACGGTATATCACGTAGCCGTTGATGTTGTTTCCGAGATCATCCCCGCCGAATGTCTTGGTGGGAAGGATGAACGAGAGATTGGCTGCGGTGCCGTCCTCGTTGCTCTTGGCTGTGAAGTCTTCCACTGCGGCAGGAGCATCGAAACCACCTTCGGCATAGGGGATATACAGGCCTTGGAAACGGGCCTCGGAACCTATTTCACCCATATTCTCGATGCTGTATCCAGTCATGGAAGATGTATAGTTCTCGTTAGGGCCGATGGCGGGGAGTGTGATTTCGCGCAAGTGTGTGGCACGTCCGAGGTCGCCCCAGTTAGAGCCGTCCTCGCCTATTTCCTCGTATGTGCAGGATGCCCAGTAGAGTTTGCCTGTGGTGTGGTCAAACTCCATCGTCTGGTTGGACATCATTTGCTGGCAGCCTGTCTTGAAGATGGGGGTGCAACGTCCGTTTTCGAGATTTACCTGATAGAGCCATCCGTCGTGGTCGATGGTGAATACGCGTCCCACAGCGTCTGCTGCAATCACACCGCCCTGGGCCTTGCAGATGAAGGTTAATTCGCCGGTGGCGGGATTCATCTCATAAACGCCTGTCTCGGAGTTGTCATTGAAGGCTATGGCATAGATCTTTTTCGATGATATGTCATAGGTCATGTCGGAAGGCTTGAAGTGGCTTCCCTGTATGGCCCAGACACCGAGTTCTTCCACAAGGCCGTTGGAGAGGTTGTATGTCATGACGGGCATGGCGCTCGGTTCCTCCATAGATGTGGAGTACTGGTAGGGACATGCGTAATAGATGCCTTCGGCGCAGGTTGCGGCATAGATTCCCGTGCTGCCGTCAAAGGGATAGAGAAGTTCGTTCTCGCCGGGAGAAGCAAAAGTCTGCTTGGCAAAACCATATTCACCATAATTGGCATTGGTGTAATGATGGTTGGAGAGGAAGAAACCGTAGAATACACGGTTGCCATGTTCCACCGCTGATTGGGAGGAAGCGGTTGTCCATACAGACGACAGTCCGATGGCGACAGCGAGGGTGAGTAATGATTTGGTCATTGAATATCTGGATTTTGGTATTGGATATGTCAGTATTGTCTGCCCGGAAGCAGCATGGTGGTTGTAGCACGGCACAAAATTAATGGCAAAATGCCGGATATTGAATATTTTGAAGTTAATTTTCACTAAAAGAATATCAATTTGTCGGACGTTATTGCATTTGTAAAAGTTTTTTAAGAATTTTGTAGTCTCAGGCGTGCACGCGTGTCGCCTGTCTTCGGATAACCAGCCAATCATAATTTTAAACATGAGAATCAATATCTCTATCTCCGCACTTCTTGTCGGTCTGTTCATGACCGCATCTCTGACAGCGCTCGCTGTTCCGGCCAAGCCCGGGCTTATGACTTTTACACAGCCTGACGGAACGGTTGTCGAAGCCTCCCTTATAGGTGACGAGCATTTTCATTTTTACGAGACTTCCGAAGGAGAACTTCTTCTCCGCGATGCCGACGGCTACCTGCGCCATGCCACTGTGGATGCAGACGGAATGCTCTCTACATCGGGTCTTCCTACCGGGAAGGCTACATCAAACGACGAGGCTCTGTCCGTCCGCAACGCCATATCCAGACATCGTGCAGCCGTTGCCGATGAGCTGGCCTCCGCTCCCCGCCGTCTTGCTCCCGGCAAGATACAGATGACGTTCCCTACCACGGGCGAGGTGAGAGGCCTCATAATCATGGCAGAGTTCGAGGATGTGAAGTTCTCGAAGGCCGCTACACGAGAGATTTACGAGCGCAAGGTCAACGAGCCGGGATTTTCCGACGAGTCTACCTATGGCAGCGTAATAGACTATTTCACCACCCAGAGCGGTGGAAAGTTCACACCTAAGTTTGACATCGTAGGCCCTGTGACACTGCCCCATGACCGCAGGTGGTACGGTATGACCGAACGCCTTGACGACCTTTTCCGTGACGCATGTATCCTTGCTGATAAAGAAGGGGTTGACTTTACGAAATATGATGTCAACAATGACTATTTCGTTGATTTCGTATTCGTTGTTTTCGCCGGACACGGTGAGGCCCAGGGCGGCCCGGCCGAATGTATATGGCCGGCCATGAAGGATCTCTCTAACTCCGTGTATGACTATTTTGACGGCATGAACCTCGGTGTGGCCGCATGTTCCTGTGAGCTTAAAGGAAAGGAGGGCGAGAATCTTGACGGTATAGGTACTATCGTCCATGAGTTCAGCCATATCCTCGGGCTGCCTGACATCTATGACTCTTCACAGCAGGGTGCCCACGGTATGGGCCATTATGACATCATGGACATCGGTACGTACAATGACGACCAGGTAACGCCCTCAGGATATACCGCGATGGATAAGTATACTCTTGGCTGGATAGAGCCTGAGGTCATAGAGGCTCCCGCATCCGGGCTTCGCCTCGAATCGTTCGAGAAGACCCACAAGGCCTACTTTATTGTCAATCCCGAGAATGAGAACGAGTATTTCACACTTGAAAACCGCCGTAAGGAAGGATGGGACGGTGGAATACCTTGGCACGGTATGGTGATCAGCTATGTGCATTACGACCCTTCACACTGGAAACGCAATACCGTCAACTCCGTAGCGTCCGCAGGATATGAGCATGTACGCATCGTTGCCGCCGACAACATATGGAACTCTACCATGCTCGGAGAGGCCGGCGATCCTTTCCCCGGTAGAAGGGAAGTCACCGTATTCTCGGACGACAATAACGATGCCGCTCTCTGGCAGTCTTCAAAAAAGAAGCCAGGTATCAATATCACCGATATCGAGGAGAGCGAGGACGGCGTGATAACCTTCAATTACAATAGTCCCAGCAGTGCCCTTACTGACATAGAGGTTTCTCCCGAAGCCGGCGTTACAATCTCCGGCAATGACATCATAGCCCCCGAAGGTTCTGAGGTATATGATCTCGCCGGTCGTCGCGTGGCCGCTTCCGGGTTACCCTCGGGACTCTATATCGTCAGGACTCCTTCGGCAACAGTCAAAGTGGTCGTGAGATAGTCTCTGACATTAAATAAAAACTTTTTAATTACCACATAATCTATTATCACATGTACAAGAAATTTCTACTCTCGTTCTTTGCGATGATTGTAGGCTTCTTTACCTTGTCGGCTGAAAACGTCATGATCGATGTTGACAATGCCGCTAATGTAAGGGTCTATTCGTCAAAGGGTGATGTGAGTCTGTTTGACGGCATGAACCGCATCACGGATCTGACGGCCGCCGATTCTCCGCTTACTATCGAAGCCGCTCCGGGAGCTGAGATAGTCTCGGTCACACGCAACCAGTCCGAGTCAGTCAATCCCTCCGGTGACGGTTGCTACCGTGTGCCCATCGAGAATATGATGATTCAAATCGTGACATCTGGTGGCGGCAGCGTCAGCCAGGATGTAAACGTGACCGTAAATAACGGTAATGCTGCTTTCGGCAGTTTCTCTCTGATGCAGGGAACGACGGCATTGGCTGTCGGCGCCCAGACAAAACTCGCGCCGGGTGCGGAAATAACCGTTATTCCCTCGGAGGGTTATGAGATTGTTTGTGTCAAAGATCTTTTCCAGACAGAAGTGGGTTCACCCAATCCTGACGGCACATATACATTTGCCGTAGGCAGTGAGCCGGACAATTGGTATTATGTAGACACCAAGGTATCAGGAATCTCGTTCACCATCGAGCCTGACTATGCCCCCAACCTCAAGGTTACTCTCAATGCCGTGCAGAACGGTGCCTATAAGGATGTGCCCCTCAATTCCAAGGGTGCTACTACCGTGGTTACCAAGGAGGATATGCAGCCTATTACCTTCGAGGGCGCCGACGGCGCACAGATAGTAAGTGTGACCCGTAACGGGGAGAATGTTCCCGCCAATGCGTCTGGTTTCATGAGCGGATTTGAAAACGGCGATGTCTTCGTTGTGACAACACTCGGCAAGCTTGTCGACTATACCTTCAAGGCTGCGGATGGCAATGCACCGCTCGAAAGCTACATATTCACCACTGCCGACGGTACGGCTCTCAGCCTCAGCGGAACCACTCAGACCGTTCAGCTCCATGCCGGTGAGAAAATCAGCATCGAGGGTCGTCCGGGTACAGAATATGCCATGGTATCAGCCGATATATCTGCCCAAGACATGAAATCATGGATCAGGGTCACTGATAATGGTGTAGCCACTCTCTATGGTACACGCTCTACCGATGTTAAGATTAATGTCGATGTCGCGTCCCGTGTGGCAGTTACCCAGTCAAACGGTCGTGGCGAAGTCCTCTCACTCTCTGACGGAGAGAACAAGTTTGAGCTTTCAGCTATCCAGAATGCTCTTCAGATAGCTCCGACAGAGGGTAACATGCTTCTGTCAGTAAGTCTCAACGGAGACGCGCTCACCCCCAACAAGAACGGATATTATCTCGTCAATGTCGAGGAAGGTTCTTATCTGGATATCAAGTCTCGCAAGAAACCCGGCGATGTCGCCGTCACATTCTCTCTCAACGAAGGGGCGTCAATAGAATGGCTGAACGCCACTCTCGATGACAAGCCTTTTGACCTTATGGCCGCCATGGACGAAAACCATGTAGTGACCGTGAAGTCTGGCTCTGTATTCACGCTTACTCCTGCCATCGGTTACAAGATTCTTGACGCTACTACGGCCACTCCGGGCTGCAACGTGGTCAAGAATGTGGCTGACCAGGTGTTCACGCTCACTGTGGGCGAGCAGGAGTCGTCAGCGGTATTTTCGGTTATCGTCAATGAGATACAGGCAGTCGAAGGCAGCGCGCTTGTGACTGTCAAGACAGAGTCCCCCTACGTGAGATTCTATGAATTCACACCAGAAGGCACCGGTGTCAAGGAAATCGTCCAGACCCAGGTCAACGAGGTTAAAATAGGCAACAAGGTGCGCATGAGCGTATCTACGACCGGTGTATACTTCAAGAGCATCGTGGTCAATGGCAAACCCGTCACAGATGCCGATTTCAGCGTACAGCGTTCCTACGAGGTGGTTATCGCCGAGCGTACAACCATCGAGGTAGAGACCTGTCAGAAGGTGGAGGTATCTACTGCCAACTCTCTTGATACGGACTCACACATAACCATTGGGGAGCTGTTTGTTATTGATGCCGACGGCAATCCCACTAACAGACTCGAATGCGAGGTCGGACAGACCATTACCTTCAAGGCTGTGCCCACCGTGGGCTATAAGTTCGACTCTATGGAGATGTACTATCCCAGAACAGAGACCATTGAGAACTTCACTTACACCATTACTGAGAAAGATGCAGAGGAAGGCTTCATCATGTTCCGCGCCACATTCCTGGTGGATGACGAAAAGCCCTCTTATGTTATCCGTACCAATCCCGCTTATGAGCTGGACGAAAACGGTAATCCCATCATGAGTTCGGATGCCGTAGTAGGATATATCTATATCTGGGAACAGGAAGGCGATCCCGAACCCGGAATGGATATCCCCCGCACCACGGAAGTTGTGGCCACTGTCGGCTCCAAAATTCGTCTACTGTGCTTTGCACGTGAGGACTACGAGCTTGAAAGCTTCTGCTTCTCTATCGGTTATCCCAACTCCAAATTCCCCGGCTCTTATTACACAGTCAATGGTGATGATGCCGATGATACTGGTGTGATATGGATAACTGGTGTTCTCAAAAAGATTGACCAGAGCGGTATAGGTGACGTACTCGCCGCAGGCCCCATGGCTTATGACCGTGCCACAATGACCCTTACCTCTGACTCCGCAGCCGAGATATACAGTGTGTCAGGCACCCGTGTACTCTCCGTAGAGGCCGGAAGCACCTCTCTCTCATCGCTTCCCGCCGGTGTCTATATCGCTGTCAGCGCTGACGGCAAGACTGTCAAATTCGTGAAATAATACATTCAAGGATTCTATAAGGAACCGGGCCGGTCACTCTTTCTGAGAGAACCGGCCCGGTTTTTTATGCTACGAGTGAACCATCATGATGGTCATGCGTTATAGTGATATAAGATTACTTTTTCCATTGCAAGAAATGTGATAATGATTGGTTTATTGTCAAACGAGGAGATGACGTGATGTCAACTCCTCGCTTGGTTTATTTAGGTTATGTCGTAGGGCTATCGGATTCTCATTGAAAGAATGTCGAGTCCTGACGGCGCTTGGTAGATGCGTAGTCCGAAACGCGGTACTGCGGCCATTATGTAATCCATCAGATCCGCTTGTAGGTGTTCGTAGGTCTTCCACTCCGTGGTGTCGGTGAAGAGATATATTTCCAGTGGGACTCCGTAAGGGGTCGGTTCGAGTTCTCGAACCATATAGAGCATTTCGGAAGATGTCTTTACATAGGGTAGGCCGGATATGTAATGTTCCAGATAATGGCGGAAGAGTGTGAGATTTACGGTTTGTTCGGTAGTGGCGAGGGATGAGGCCCATGGCTCAGTGGAGAATTGTTTGATCGTCTCGGGGGTGCAGAAGCCAACCGAATTGATGTCAATGGTCAGCGAGCGCATTATGCGCCGTCCGCGCGAGTCCTTCATTCCGCGCCAGTTCTGGAACGACTCGCTGACAAGGGCATAGGGAGGCACGGTGACAATGGTCATATCAAAATTCTGGACTTTCACAGTGGTGAGACCTACTTCCAGCACCGTCCCGTTTATATTGCGTGCAGGCACTGTGATCCAGTCTCCGGGGCGCAGCATGTCGTTGAGAGTGAGCTGTACGCCGGCCACCATGCCCATTATAGTGTCCTTGAACACCAACATGAACACCGTGGCTGCGGCACCCAGTCCTGTGATGACCACTACGGGATCTTTGTCTACGAGGATGGAGACTATGATGATGACACCTATGATGATGGTGATGACTTGGAGCATCTGGCGGATTCCTTGCAGGGAACGTGCGCGTTCCGAGGCCTTCTCCGTAAGGATGATGTAGGTGGCCACTATAAATCGGTTGATGAGATGGACTATCGTTGCCACCATCAGTATTTTCAGCACCACTACTATGACGGTCTGCACTCCCGGATAGAGAGACACTGAGTCCGGCAGTGTGCGTTGCAGTATGAGGACTGCGACGAACTCGGCCACCACCCGAAGGAGCGGGACATTGAAGAGGATGTCGTCCCACGTGGCCTCGGTCTTTTTTACAATATGGCTGACGGCGGGTATGACGTAGCGGGTTATAAGGGCATAGACCACCCATGACAACAGTAGGCATCCGAGAGCTACGAGCATGGTGGAACACAGTCGGTTGTAACTTTCCTCGATTCCCCATGACTGCAACAGTCGTGAGGCAAGCCTGAGGAAATATCCTGCATCGGTAAGAAAATCCATGGTTTGCGGTATTTTTTTGAGGTTGGAAGTCGGTATCATGTATTGGTCTGTGTGATTACGTCCAAAACCGCCTTGGCGGTTTTGGACGTAATCACACAGCTACTCTTCGGAGTGAGAGTGGTTGCTTTATGTGGTCATTTCAACGACCATTCGGCGCCGTCCTTGGTGTCCTTTATGACGAAGCCTGCCTCGGCAAGGCGGTCACGTATAAGGTCGGAGGTCGCCCAGTCTTTCGAGGCCTTTGCCTTGGCACGCATTTCAAGAACGAGCGACATGGCCTTCTCGAACGGCTCCATGGCCGTTGCGTCGGTTCCCTCTGTAAGTTCGGTACGTATGCCGAGTATATCTACAAGGAATGTGTCAAAGATGCCTTTCAGTTCGTCTATGTCTGCCTGTGAGGCTGTCGCCTTGCCATCCTTGACTGAATTGACCAGACGAAGCGCGTCAAACAGACATGCTATTGCCACCGGGGTGTTAAGGTCGTCGTCAAGAGCCTCGTAGCACTTACGTCTGATGTCGCTGACATCGATCGTGGATGTCTCCGAAGGGGTCAGTTCGCGCAGACGGCGGTAGCCTTCCAGCATACGTCCGAGGGCCTTTTCCGAAGCTTGCAGAGCCTCGTTGGAGAAGTCCACGGTGCCACGGTAGTGGGCTTGGAGTATGAAGAAGCGTATGGTCATCGGCGAATAAGCCTGTTCGAGAAGCGGATGGTTGCCGGTAAAGAACTCGTCAAGCGTGATAAAGTTGCCCAGCGACTTGCCCATCTTCTTGCCGTTGATGGTTATCATGTTGTTGTGCATCCAGTATCTGACGGTCTCATGTCCGTTGTGGGCCATGCTCTGGGCTATCTCGCATTCGTGGTGGGGGAACATGAGATCCATTCCTCCGCCGTGGATGTCGAATGACTCTCCCAGATACTTCTCCCCCATTGCCGAACATTCGAGATGCCAGCCGGGGAAACCCTCGCTCCACGGAGAGGGCCAGTGCATGATGTGTTCGGGGGATGCCTTCTTCCAGAGTGCGAAGTCGGCGGGATTGTGCTTCTGTTCCTGCCCGTCAAGCGCGCGGGTGGTTGACAGCAGCTCGTCTATATTGCGTCCCGACAGCTTCCCGTAATGGTGGTCGGCGTTGTATTTGGGAACGTCGAAATATACAGAGCCGTCACTCTCGTAGGCATATCCCGAGTCAAGTATCCGCTTCACATACTCTATCTGTTCTATGATGTGGCCGGAGGCATGAGGCTCTATGGACGGAGGAAGCACGTTGAGCGCCTCCATGGCCTTGTGGTAGCGTGTGAGGTAGTGTTGTACCACCTCCATGGGTTCGAGGTTGTCGAGGCGCGCTTTCTTGGCTATCTTGTCCTCCCCCTCGTCGGCATCGTGTTCAAGATGTCCCACATCCGTGATGTTGCGGACATAGCGCACCTTGTAGCCGAGATGTTGCAGGTAGCGGAAAAGGATGTCGAAGGTGATGGCCGGACGGGCATGTCCCAGATGGCCGTCACCGTAGACAGTCGGGCCGCAGACATACATCCCCACCCTCCCCTCATGGAGGGGCTGGAAGGGCTGTTTGGTGCGGGTGAGAGTGTTATAGATGGTTAAGTTGTTGGCTGTCATATGAAAGTTATGGGAAGGCCTTAAACTGTAAACCTGTGTGGAATCTTATCAGGCCTTGCCGCCCATGATGAACGGGTTGGGGATTTCTCCGCCGTTGCCGCCACCTTGGTTTACGGGACGTTTGGGACGGATCTCGCCGAAGGTAGCCTCATACTTCTTTACATTCTCCATGAGGGCGCCGAGGAGGTTTTTGGCGTTTTCGGGGCTCATGATGATGCGGCTCTGTACCTTTGCCTGGGGCATGTTGGGAGCCATGGTGATGAAGTCAACGAAAAATTCGTTGGGGCCATGGGTGATGACGGCGAGGTTTGAGTAAATTCCCTTTGCTACCTCGGGTGTCAGTTCGATCTTTATCTCATTCTGTTTGGTTTCCATGATGTTGTGTTTGTGTTTGGTTTTTTATTTGTTTGTTATTTGGATTTCTCGGCTGTGTAGATGGTGCATGTGCCTAAGGTGAGGGGAATGGCGCGGGGGGATGTGAATCCGGCGCCGGAGAGGAGGGCACACATCCTTTCTCCCTGTGGCACGGCGGCTATCGACTCCGGCAGATAGCTGTAAGCACGGACGTCCTTGCTCACCATGCGTCCCACCGCCGGAATGACATGGCGTGTATACAGGTTGTAAAACGGTCTGACTATTCCTGAGCGCGGTGTTGAGAGTTCGAGTATGACTACTGTGCCACCAGGGCGCAGCACCCTGTACATCTCGCGATATCCAGCTTCGATGTCGGCGAAGTTGCGGACTCCGTAGGCGCATGTGACGGCGTCAAAAGAGCTGTCGGGAAACGGGAGCTGCATGCAGTCACCCGGCCCGAGGGTCACTATTTCGTCAAGACCTTCGGCTGCGACCTTGCGGCGCCCTATCTCTATCATTTCCTCGGAGAGGTCTACACCTACCACTGTAACAGGGTCGAGCGTCCGGGCCAGCCTTATGGCCAGATCGCCTGTGCCTGTGGCTATGTCGAGAATATCGTCGTGGGTGCGGTCTGACAGGAGCCTGACAGCACTGCGGCGCCACAGCTTGTCAATGCCGAACGTCATCGCCCTGTTCATGAAGTCATAAGCCGGGGCGATGGCGTCAAACATTTCGCGAACCTGTTCCGCCTTGTCGCGTGAGTCAGATCCGTATGGGGTTATGTTCTCTACCTCCTGCACACTCTCAGAGGTTGAGGTTGGAGAGGCAGTCGAGGACGTTTTTGGCAATACGTCCGTCAAGATCCTCTTCCGGGGCCTTGACAAATTCCTTGCCTGTGATGTGCTCGTATAGCTCTATGTAGCGCTCCGATACCTCGTTGCAGAAGGAGTCAGTCATCTCGGGAACGGACTGTCCCTCCTTGCCCATGAAACCGTTGGCCATAAGCCATTCGCGCACGAATTCCTTCGAGAGCTGGCGCTGGGGCTCCCCTTTGGCGAGGCGTTCCTCGTAGCCGTCGGCATAGAAATAGCGCGAGGAGTCGGGGGTGTGGATCTCGTCAATGAGTATCACCTTGCCGTCGCGAAGGCCGAACTCATATTTGGTATCCACGAGTATAAGGCCCTTCTCGGCAGCCATTTCCGATCCTTTCTTGAAAAGAGCGCGGGTATAGGCGGCCATTGTGTCAAATTGTTCGGCTGTCACGATGCCCTGTGCGATAGCTTCTTCACGCGAGATGTTCTCGTCGTGGCCGGCATCGGCTTTGGTAGTGGGAGTGATTATGGGTTCGGGGAAACGCTGGTTCTCGACCATCCCCTCAGGGAGTCTCACGCCGCACAGTTCCCTCATTCCGGCCTTGTATTCGCGCCATGCGCTTCCGGCCAGATATCCCCGGATAATCATTTCGAGCCTGAGGCCCTCGCAGCGATAGCCAACGGTGACCATAGGGTCGGGAACGGCGATTTTCCAGTTGGGGACAAGGTCGGAGGTAGCGTCAAGCATGGATGCCGCTATCTGGTTGAGTGCCTGCCCCTTGTAGGGGATGCCTTTGGGGAGTATCACGTCAAATGCCGAGATACGGTCAGTAGCGACCATGACGAGGAGGTCGTCTCCGATGGAGTAGACGTCACGTACCTTGCCGTGATATACCGCCGACTGGCCGGGGAAATGAAAATCAGTGTTTACCAGTGTTGTAGCCATGATGTTTCAGTCTATGATATGGTTTATTGTTTTCGCAAAGTTACGCATTTTTAATTAAATGGCGGGGAAATGGCAGAAAATGTATTCTGCCGTCATGCCAGCTCCTCCCATTCGGCATCGCTTACCTGCGGTTCGCGGGGTGTCCGGGCGGAAGAGGCGCTTCGTGCGGAGTAGTCTGTTTTCTCGTTGATTTCCACGAAGTCTATGTATTCGCCCTCCTCGCGGGTGAATATCTTGCCTCGCCGGCGGGGGCGGTTTTCCTCCTGTCGTGAGTACTGTTCCTGACGTCTGCGCATCTCGTCGGGGTCTATGCCGAAGGCGCTTCCGTAGGACTGTCTGATGAAGTCATTGACCTTTTCCTCATATTTTCGGCGCATGTATGCCGCAAGGAGCGGTTTGGCCACGAGCCAGAGGAAATAGATGATGACTATGGTGAATATGAGTGTGAGCATATATTTGTCTCGGTTATCTGTCTTTCCTGCAAATTTAACACTTTTCGCGCGATTACGGCCCTCGACCGATGTTAAAAAATATAATCGTCCCATGCCTTGCAACATTGTGGCTTGTGCCGACGTTAGGATATAATAAAAACATTCAAACAAGGCCTTATGGAACTTTTCATAAACATAGTCGGTTACAGTGCCGCAATCTGCATGGTCATGGGCTATCTGCCGCAGGCCATCCACACCATCCGCACACGCGAGACCGACGGCATAGCCATGCCCACCTTCCTGCTCCTCGGGCTGGGAAGTATCCTGTTCGTTATACAGGGTCTGCTGCTCCACAACTGGCCGCTTGTAATCACCAACGTCATCACCACGGTCTGCTCGGCCATAGTGTTCGGTATCAAGATATATAACGACCATTTCAGGACGAAGTGAAGCCGTGGTTTCACGGTCAGGCACGTGTGTCGGGGGGACGTTGTTCCTCCTGCGTGCGTTAACCTTATTTTGCGTAATGGGTTTGCGTGGCGTCGGAATAATTCGTATCTTTGTGGGTTAGATATTGACAAGAAATCATTACCACTCACGATATATGGAATTTTCAGTCCCGAGCAAGACGCTCCAAACGTTTGCTTCCTCAGTCAGCAAGGTTATTAACGCCAAAAACGCGCTGACAATTCTCAACAACTTCCTGTTCTCCATCTCAGGCTCGACGCTGACCATCACGGCCTGTGACGGTGAGAATACCCTCTGCGCCCGCATTCCCATCATGGATGTTGAGGGGGAGGGCGAGTTCTGCATCGATGCCCGCCGCGTGGTGGAGCTGTTGCGCGTGATGCCCGAGCAGGAGCTGCGTTTCGTCATCGATGATGCCACTCTGGCCGTAGAGATGAGCCACCCGGACGGTTCCTACAAGTTTATGGGACTTTCGGGTACGGAATATCCGCGTTTCCAGCGCGCCGCTTCCAAGAATGTCCAGACATTCAAGACCGCCGGCTCTACCATACTCCGTGGTTTGGAATACACCTCTTTCGCTGCCGGCACCGACCTTCTACGTCCACAGATGATGGGTGTGTATTGGGATATAAAGCCTGACCGTCTGGTATTCGTGGCCACGGACACCCACAAGCTCGTCAAATTTGAGGACAACGGTTTCGCCCCCGGCTTCGAGGGGTCGTTCATCCTTCCCAACAAGTCCACCAACGTGTTCCGCTCGGTATTTGGCAAGGACGAGGAGGTGACTGTCACGCTTGACCCCAATCAGGGTGTTACTTTCGAGACCGATACCTTTACGTTTGACTCGCGTCTCGTGAAGGGCCGTTTTCCCGACTATACACGCGTGATTCCAGAGAACAACCCCTTCACCCTCACGGTCAACCGCCATCTTTTTTCGAAGGCTGTCCGTCGTGTGAGCCTGTTCGTGGACGAGGGCCACGGTCTCATCAAGTTCCGTATCACTCCCGAGAAGCTGACCATCAAGGCCTCCGACAACGAGTACAACACATCGGGTGTGGAGACTCTTTCGGCCGACTTCAACGGCTCGGACATGGTGGTTGGTTTCAGCTCGAGCTATCTCCAAGAGCTTACCGCCGTCGTGTGGACTGACGATATCGTATTCAAGCTTGCCGATCCTTCACGCCCGGCAGTCATAGTCCCCACAGAGGACAAGCCCGAGACCAGGCTCACCATGCTTCTCATGCCCATGAACGTCACCGATTTCTAAATGCAGCTCAATCTCAAGAAGCCCATAGTGTTCTTCGACTTGGAGACCACCGGCGTGGACATCACCCATGACCGCATAGTCGAGATTTCGATTATCAAGGTTCTTCCTTCGGGAGAGGAGCAGGAAAAGACACGCCGCATCAATCCGGGTATGCCTATCCCTCCCGAGGCTACGGCCATACACCATATCTCTGACGAGGATGTGGCTGACTGCCCTATGTTCAAGCAGATAGCCCGGTCGCTTGCCAACGAGCTGACCGGCTGTGACCTTGCCGGCTATAACTCCAACAGGTTCGACATCCCCATGCTGGATCAGGAGTTTCAGCGTGCGGGGGTCAAGTTTGACTTTTCAAAGGCCCGTTTCGTGGATGTGCAGACAATCTTTCACAAGAAAGAGCAGCGCACTCTCGTGGCGGCTTACCGTTTCTATTGCGGCAAAGAACTTGACGGGGCACACTCGGCCAATGCCGATACACGCGCCACTCTTGAAGTGCTCAAAAGCCAGCTTGACCGTTACGACGACCTTCCCAACGATATAGCCGAGCTGAGCAAGTTCTCCCAGATGAACCGCAATGTCGACTTCATGGGGCGGCTTGTGTTCAATGACGATGACAAGGAGGTAATCAATTTCGGCAAATACAAGGGGCGTCTTGCAGAAGAGGTGCTCCGCAAGGATCCTTCATATTATGACTGGATTCTGAAAGGGGACTTCGCCCAGAACACCAAGGACTGTTTCACCCGCATAAAGCTTAGACTAAAATGACCTCTCGCCAATCCCCTCTGGCCGGTAAGCATGTCGTCCTCGGCATCTGCGGCGGCATAGCCGCCTATAAGAGCGTCAGCCTTCTGCGCCTTCTTGTCAAGGCAGGGGCCGAGGTACAGGTGGTCATCACTCCTGCCGGTAAGGAATTCATCACCCCTGTCACCCTCTCGGCCCTGAGCCAGAAGCCGGTGGTCAGCGAGTTCTTTACCGCCAATACCGGCGAATGGCATTCCCATGTGGATCTCGGTCTGTGGGCCGACTGCATGGTCATTGCCCCGGCCACAGCCTCCACGATAGGCAAGATGGCCCACGGTGTGGCAGACAACATGCTCGTGACCACCTATCTCTCGGCAAAGAGCCATGTGTTTGTAGCCCCGGCCATGGATCTCGACATGATGGCCCATCCTTCCACTACCGCCAACCTCGCCCTTCTACGTTCATACGGCAATACGGTGATAGAGCCTGATACCGGCTATCTGGCCAGCGGTCTGACCGGCAAGGGACGTATGGAGGAGCCGGAGAATATAGTGAGGGTGTTGGAAGATTATTTTGCAAAGTCACAGACCCTTGTCGGAAAAAAGGTGCTCGTCACAGCCGGCCCCACCTTCGAGCGCATCGACCCGGTGCGTTTCATAGGCAACTATTCCTCGGGCAAGATGGGCTATGCCCTGGCCGAGGAGTTTGCTGCAAGAGGTGCCGAGGTGATACTTGTGAGCGGCCCCGTCAGTGTCACTGCCTCCTCTCCCGCCATAAGGCTGGTCAGGGTGGAGAGTGCCCGCGAGATGCTTGCCGAATGCGAGGCCGTCTTCTCAGGGTGTGATGTTGCCGTGATGTGTGCGGCTGTGGCCGACTATGCTCCGGCTGTCACCTCTGACCGCAAGATAAAGCGCGAGCACTCCGAGGTTCCTGTGATTCAGCTTGTCAAAAACCCCGACATAGCCGCAACGCTCGGAGCCGCGAAACGTCCGGGCCAGTTTCTGGCCGGATTCGCTCTCGAAACCGACCATGAGGCAGAGAATGCGGCGGAAAAACTGTCGCGCAAGAATCTTGACATGATAGTGCTCAATTCCATGCGTGATGCTGGGGCAGGGTTCGGTACCGATACCAACAAGGTCACCATAATCGATGCCGGAGGCTCGCACGAATATCCGCTAAGGCCCAAACGCGAGGTGGCTTCCGATATAATAGATTACATAGAGACACGCCTATGAAGCAAATCCTTCTCTTCCTCAGCTTCATACTGGCTGCATCCGTTGTGGGTACGGCCCAGGAACTCAACTGCCGGGTAGAGGTGAATACCTCACAGCTCGAAGGCACCAACAAGCAGATATTCGAGACGCTTCAAAGCGCCTTGTCGGACTATGTCAACACCACGGAGTGGAGTCCGGCTCAGATTTCCCCCAACGAGCGCATAGAGTGCACTTTGTTTTTCAGCATCACCGAATATGACGAGGGTGCCGGAAGCATGAAGGGCACATTGCAGGTGCAGAGCATACGGCCCGTATATAATTCCTCCTATACCACCACGCTTGTCAACTTCCGTGACGCGGTGGAGTTCACCTATACCGAGAACGAGCCGCTTGTCTACAACGAGAACAACATGGAGAGCCAGCTCACGCAGATAGTAAACTTCTATGTCTATCTCATTCTTGCCATGGACTTTGACAGTTTCTCGCTCCATGGCGGAGATCCGTTCTTCGAACGTCTCGAAACGATAGTCCATCAGGGGCAGTCGTCGGGCGAGAGCGGATGGAAGGCGTTTGAGGACAACAAGAACCGTTCCGCCGTGCTTGCGGCCTACACCGATCCCTCCACACGCCGTCTCCGTGACCTGACATACCAGTATCATTTGCAAGGGCTTGACCAGATGTCGGTCAGCCCGGACAAGGGGCGTAGCACCATTGATTCATCCCTTGACATTCTTACGGAAGTACATAAGGTATCTCCGATGTCTGTGGGGCTGTCTATGTTCCGTGATGCCAAGCTCGACGAGTTAGTGAATATATATTCAAAGGCTACTCCCGAGGAGCACACCCATGCCTATGACCTCCTTTCCCCGATATATCCCACCGATTCCGAGCGTATCGAGAAGATCAAGAAGGGTGTCGAGGGGAAGTGACATGCCTGGTCTCAAAGTTTTTTAAGGTTTATGCTTGAATCGCTTCACATATCCAATTACGCCCTTATCGACAGGCTCGACATCGAGTTCCATCCCGGCTTCAACGTCATCACCGGCGAGACCGGGGCCGGCAAGTCCATCATGCTTGGCGCTCTCTCGCTTATACTCGGGGGCAGGGCCGACTCACGTGTTGTCACCGATCCTTCGGCCAAGAGTGTCATAGAGGCGGTGTTCAGCGTGGACGGTGATACGTCCCTGCGCGACTATTGTGTTGAAGCCGATCTCGAATGGGATGACGAGCGCTGCATCCTGCGTCGCGAGGTGGCTCCTGCCGGCCGGTCGCGAGCCTTTGTCAACGACTCCCCTGTCCCTCTCGGCAAGCTGCAAGCCGTGGCGATGAGGCTTATAGATATTCACTCCCAGCATCAGAACCAGCTACTTGCCACTCCCGAGTTCCAGCTCAGGGTCATTGACACACTTGCCGGCAACGGCGCGCGTCTTGCCGAATATTCGCGCAGGTTCGGGCGTCTGCGGGAAGCTATACGCACGCTCAAAGCCATGAGGGCCAGAGTTGAGAAAAGCCGTGAGGATGAAGAATACACCCGTTTCCAGCTGGAACAGATAGAGGAGCTGTCCCTTACTCCCGGCGAACAGGCCGAGCTGGAACGGGAACGTGACACTCTCGGCAATCTGGCTACGATAAAGATGGCCCTCGGCCATGCGGTAGGCGCCCTTTCGGGTGATGATGACAACGCCCTGGCTCTGATTGATACCGCAGCCGATGCCTGTGAGGATCTCGAATCGGTTCTTCCGGCCGATGCCGATATCCCTTCGCGTCTTGAAAGCGCCCGGATAGAGCTTGCCGACATTGTCTCTACACTTGAAGGTATTGATGAGTCGCTGTCAGCCGACCCTTCTACTCTTATGGCGGTCGAGGAGAGACTTAACACCATATACTCCCTCTGTCACAAACATCATGTGGATGATGCTGACGCCCTGATAGGTCTGCGCGACAGCCTCCGTGAGAAGCTTCGTGCGCTTGACACCTCCGACGAATCCATAGCGGCTCTCGAACGAGACGCGCGCCGCGCGAAGGCTCTTGCGGCCGAAACGGCCCGAGAGATCTCGGAGGCGCGTAAGAAAGAGGCCGTCAAGCTGGCCGAACGTCTTCGCGAGGTAGCCATGCCGTTGGGTATGCGCAATCTTCGTGTGGAGGTGCAGGTTCTTCCTGCCGATATGTCGTCCACCGGGATTGACGCCGTGCAGTTCATGGTGGCTTTCAACAAGAACCAGCCCCTTATGCCGGTGGGCGCTACCGCCTCAGGGGGGGAGATTTCACGTCTGATGCTTTCGATAAAGACCATTATCGCGTCCAGTGTCAGACTCCCGAGCATTATCTTTGACGAGATTGACACTGGTGTGTCCGGCGACGTCGCGGCACGTATGGGAGATATGATGCGTTCCATCTCGCGCTCCATACAGGTAACCACCATCACCCATCTTCCGCAGGTGGCCGCCAAGGGAGACAGTCATTTCCGGGTCTACAAGGAAGATGACGAACATTCCACCCATACCCGCATCGCCCCACTGACAGCCGAGGAACGTGTGGCGGCAATCGCCGCCATGCTCGGCGGCAGCCGGGTTGACGAGGCCGCCCTCGCGGCTGCACGCTCCCTCCTCGACTCATGACAAAATATCCGAACTTATGAATTCAGAAGACTATATCTACGGCATACGTGCCGTCATCGAGGCTATCGAGGCCGGCAAAGAGATTGACAAAATCTTTATTTCCAAGGAGCTTCACGGCGAGCTTGCATCCGAGCTGACAGCCAAGGCCCGCGAGAGCCGCATAATCATGCAGCGCGTCCCGCCCGAGCGTATCAACCGCATCACGCGCAAGAACCATCAGGGTGTTCTCGCCATGATGTCGGCAGTCACCTACCACAGGCTTGACTACCTTGTCCCCGAGCTTTACGAGGGGGGCGCTCTCCCTTTCATCGTTCTGCTTGACGGAATCACAGATGTGCGTAACTTCGGGGCCATCGCCCGCACATGCGAGTGTGCGGGGGTGGATGCCATTGTCATCCCTGACCACGGCAGTGTCTCTGTCGGCGGCGATGCCATCAAGACCTCGGCCGGCGCGCTTCACCATATCCCGGTATGCCGTTGCAGGTCTATATCATGGGCTGCGAAATTCCTTCGCGAGAACGGTTACAATGTCGTGGCTGTTTCGGAGAAGGCGGATTTTCCTTATACCGAAGGCTCTTATGCCGATCCCACCGCGCTCGTTCTGGGCGCCGAGGATATAGGTATCTCACCCGAGGTCATGAGCCAGTGCTCTTCCAAGGTATCCATCCCCATGTTCGGCAACATCGGTTCGCTCAATGTCTCGGTGGCCGCCGGGGTGATGATCTACGAGGTGGTGCGCCAGAGACTTGCGGCAAACCTTGATATCTGATCCCCGTTTTAAAAACCACGGATAACATCCTTTACTGAACATCAAATATCTCCATCAAGGCTCCGGCCTTGATGGAGATATTTGATTCAGACTTTTCTGACCACCCTCATATGGGCGTCAGGGTAGCGGAGCACAAGGCAGGAGCTTTCAGTCAGGACTACGGCCTCGGTGTTGCGCACGCCCTGTTTGCGGAACGAGATGCGGTCAGCCTGGAAAGGCACGTGGGAGTACTTGGTGATATACTCCGGGTCGATGATCATTCCGCACTCGGGGCGTCCGCAGAGATCGAACACCTCGGAATGTATCACGTAAAGAGTGCCGAACTTCGAGACGATGCGGTTGAAGTCAACTCCCCAGACTGTCTCCTTGTCCGTAGAGAGCAGGACACGTCCGGCATCCAGCTTGTTGAGAGACTCGATGAGGTCAGATCCGGCCATCAATACCTTCCGGCGTGACCCGGCGCCTCCCGTGAAGGCCTTTTTCATCAGCTCTATCACACCGTCCTGAGTTATGGAGCCGTCATATTCCCACTCCTTGGCCGCCTGTCGCCATATACCCCCTGTGAGATACACCTCTTTGCCGTCGCTCTCGTCCACGATGAGGCGTGTGCGGTTGCCGAAGAGGAAAGATTTCTCCATACCGAGGCGCATATCCACCACGGCTACCTCCTCTTGGTCGGTGAATGACCATCCCACCTCCTTGTCAGAAAGTCGCTGGTAGATTGATTCCTCTATCTGGGCCTTGAATATCTGGCAGTAGTTGTAGTCTTTTTTCGGGAGTGCTGAAAACTGAGGAGTCTGTACGTCGAGTTCGCCGGCTGCGCGCCCCATGCGTACTATTCCTGTTCCCGGGGATAGCGCTGGCAGTTGTACGTCCTCGGAAGACACGAGTTCCACGGTCTTGCCGTTGACACTCTTGACGTAGCAGATTAGGGGCGATTTGGCGGTTCCGATGGTGACGGCGGGAATCATTACCGTCTCGGAGGGCGAAAGCACGCCGGCTTTGTCGATTTTCAGAGTGATGACACTTCCGGCGGTGACTGACTGAGGGGTGACCCCGGTCGACAGCTTTACCGAGCCGGGTTTGCAGTCGACGGTATAGTAGTCCACTTTCATGGAGCCGCAATGACGGGCGCCGCACATTCGGGAAATCTGGTCAAGCGGTGTGGAGGCGGGACGGATTCTGACAATGCGGTCGTCAATGGCACTGCGGAGGAGTGATGGTGAGAGTTGTTCGGTGACATTGGTTGTGAGGGGCGCGCCGTTGAGGGTGCCCGAGGTTGTGTTTGTTTCGCTCATTATGGTTTGTGGCGTTTTGTGTGGATTGGTTGGAATTTCGGTTTTGGAATCTGGCAGGCGATTGGCTCAGAGATGTCTGTGGGTCAGTGGTTCCATGCGCTTTGGCGATGGTGTGACAGAACGTGTGTCGTAGCCGTGTCTTCCTCAGCGGGAGAGGTGTCGGCTCTCATAAGTTCCCAAAGACCCAGTCTGGGGGTGTCTGCCTTTGGGCTGTCAGGGGTTGTCTGACCGTTGTCCGTGGCTTCGTTGTTTTCGTTTTCGTTCATGGTGTTGTTGATGTTTTTGTTGACACTGCAAAGTTACGGTCGTCCATATGTCAAAAAGACGCGATAATGTCGCGTATTAGAGGAAGTTTTTTATTACCTTTGCGCCTGACATGAAAACCTTATCCGTCATGAGACTTTCTTTCTTCCTCCTTCTTCCTGTAATAATACTCGCATCATGCACCTCGGGTCGTCCCGTGGATATTCCGGCAACATCAGAGGACATATTGTATATGGGCCGTACCGTTACCACCCCCGATGGGGCCGTTGCTTTCAACTATCCCGGTGTGACCGCAATGCTTCGATTCGAGGGACGGAGTATCGAACTGCTTACCTCTCCCGGTAGTGGTTACTGGATGGTAGAGGTGGATTCTCTCCCGGCTGTAAAGCGCGAGATCGCTTCCGGCGACTCGGTATTGCTTGTGGCCGACTATCTGTCCGAAGGGCCTCACAGCACAAGAATCACTTATTGCATAGAGGGATATGAAAAGAATCCCGAGATACGCGGTTTCAGGCTTGCCCCCGGCGGCAGTATGCTTCCGGCTCCTGAGCGTCCTGCCCTGAAAATGGAGTTTATCGGAAATTCCATCACGTGCGGCTACGGCATAGAGGCTGACTCGGCTGCCATACATTTCAGCTATGACACAGAGAACCATTGTCTGACCTATGCCTATCTCACAGCCCGTGAGCTGGATGCCGACTTCAACGTGGTGGCACGCTCGGGAATCGGCATGTATCGCAACTACAACGGCCCGCGCGAGGGTGACGGTCACCAGACAATGACGCTTGAATATGACAACGCGCTTCTCTACAAGCCCGGGCTTCCCTGGGATTTCTCGCGTTTCGTCCCAGACATTGTATGTATCAACCTCGGCACCAATGATACCTCCACGCGCAATTATGACATTAACCTCTATGAGGAGGCCTATGGCAGCTTCCTTGACCGTCTCAGGAGGTATTATCCCGATGCGAAGATTGTGCTTCTGACCGGCCCGATGCTTGGACGGCAGGAACTTGCCGATGTCACAGGCGCCCTTGACCGCCTCGCCTCGTCGCGCGAGGGTGTCTATCGTTTTGACATGACCCCCGAGGACGGATCCCTCGGATATGGAGCCGACTATCATCCCTCGGCCGCGAGGGCGCGCGTTATGGCCGACGAACTGTCCCGCTTCATCAGGGAAAACGTCATCTGAGACCGCCGGAGCGGATTATGCGGGCTTTAACAACTTTATGTTTTTTAAACCTCCTTTTTCTCAGCCACGTTTTGTAGATTAGGGATTTATTTCGTAATTTTGCATTGTGGTGTTCCCCGCATGGTTTGCCCGGAACATCAGAGGAATCTGATACCGCAAAACTTGTAAATCATCAAGAAACACGAATTCTCTATACTTAAAATCACTATGAGCAAAGAAAAAAAATTCTTGACTTGTGATGGTAATCAGGCAGCAGCCCACGTGAGCTACATGTTCTCGGAAGTGGCCGCCATCTACCCCATCACCCCGTCGTCGACTATGGCAGAATATGTTGACGAGTGGGCAGCCGCAGGGCGTAAGAACATCTTCGGCGAGACCGTCCTCGTGCAGGAAATGCAGAGCGAAGGCGGCGCCGCCGGTGCAGTGCACGGTTCTCTTCAAGCCGGTGCCCTCACCACCACCTACACCGCCTCGCAGGGTCTCCTCCTGATGATCCCCAACATGTACAAGATTGCCGGCGAATTGCTCCCATGCGTGTTCCACGTATCGGCCCGTACACTCGCCAGCCACGCTCTCTCGATCTTCGGCGACCATCAGGACGTTATGTCCTGCCGCCAGACAGGCTTCGCCATGCTTGCCGAAGGTTCTGTACAGGAAGTCATGGATCTCGCCGGTGTGGCCCACCTCGCCACCATCAAGAGCCGTGTCCCCTTCATGAACTTCTTTGACGGCTTCCGTACATCCCACGAAATCCAGAAAATCGAGGCAATCGACCAGGATGACCTCGCTCCCCTCGTTGACCGCGAGGCTCTCGCCGAGTTCCGTGCACGCGCGCTCAATCCCGAGCATCCCGTGGCACGCGGTATGGCCGAGAACCCCGACGTGTTCTTCCAGCACCGCGAGTCATGCAACAACTACTATGACCGTGTGCCCGAGATCGTAGAGGAATACATGAAGGAAATCACCCGTATCACAGGTCGTGAATACGGTCTCTTCAACTACTACGGTGCTCCCGACGCAGACCGTGTCATCATCGCCATGGGTTCTGCCACACAGGCTGCCCAGGAAGCCATTGACCACCTCAACGCCAACGGCGAGAAGGTAGGTCTCGTGAGCGTGCACCTCTACCGTCCTTTCTCAGCCAAGCATTTCCTTGCCGCCGTCCCCAAGACTGCCAAGCGCATCGCCGTGCTTGACCGCACCAAGGAACCGGGAGCCAACGGCGAGCCTCTGTATCTCGACGTTAAGGACTGCTTCTATGGTCAGGCTGACGCCCCCGTTATCGTAGGCGGCCGCTATGGTCTCGCTTCGAAGGACGTTACTCCCGCCACCATCATATCGGTGTTCGAGAACCTCGCCCTTCCCGAGCCTAAGAACCACTTCACAGTGGGTATCATCGATGACGTTACCTTCACCTCGCTTCCTCCCAAAGAAGAAATCGCCCTCGGCGGCGAGAGCATCTTCGAGGCCAAGTTCTTCGGTCTCGGTGCCGACGGTACTGTGGGTGCCAACAAGAACTCCGTAAAGATTATCGGTGACAACACCAACAAGTACTGCCAGGCTTATTTCAGCTATGACTCCAAGAAGTCAGGCGGTTTCACATGTTCCCACCTCCGCTTCGGTGACGAGCCTATCCGCTCCACCTATCTTGTGACCACTCCCAACTTTGTGGCATGCCACGTGCAGGCCTATCTCCACATGTATGACGTGACCCGTGGTCTCCGCAAGGGTGGCAGATTCCTTCTCAACACCATCTGGGAAGGTGAGGAACTGGCCAAGAACCTCCCCAACAAGATCAAAAAGTATTTCGCTGACAACGACATCACCGTCTACTATATCAACGCTACCAAGATAGCACAGGAGATCGGTCTCGGTAACCGTACCAACACCATTCTCCAAAGTGCCTTCTTCCGTATCACCGAGGTTATTCCCGTAGACCTTGCCGTAGAGCAGATGAAGAAGTTCATCGTCAAGAGCTATGGCAAGAAGGGTCAGGACATTGTTGACAAGAACTATGCAGCCGTTGACCGTGGCGGTGAATACAAGGAACTTCCCGTTGACAAGGCATGGAGCAACCTCGAACCCGAGGCTCCCGCAGCCAACAACGATCCCGCCTTCATCAACGAGATTGTGCGTCCTATCAATGCTCAGGATGGCGACCTTCTCAAAGTCAGCGCATTCAAAGGCATCGAGGACGGCACCTGGAACCAAGGTACCGCAGCCTACGAGAAGCGTGGCGTTGCAGCCTTCGTCCCCGAATGGCTTGAAGAGAACTGTATACAGTGTAACAAGTGTGCCTATGTCTGCCCCCACGCCTCTATCCGTCCCTTCGTGCTCGACAGCGCAGAGATGGCTGCGGCTCCCTTCGCAGAGGGTGACACCATCCCCGCCATCGGCAAGCAGTTTGCAGACATGCGTTTCATCCAGAGCGTAGACGTGCTTGACTGTCTCGGTTGCGGCAACTGTGTGGCTGTCTGCCCCGGCAAGAAGGGCGTGAAGGCTCTCGAAATGAAGCCTCTCGAAACCCAGCTCGACGTCCAGAAGGAGTGGGATTACTGCGTGGCCTCCGTGGCTTCCAAGCAGAACCTCGTAGACATCAAGAGCAACGTGAAGAACTCACAGTTCGCCACCCCGCTCTTCGAATTCTCGGGCGCTTGCTCAGGCTGTGGCGAGACCCCCTATGTGAAGCTCATCTCCCAGCTCTTCGGTGACCACGAGATCGTGGCCAACGCTACCGGCTGTTCTTCGATCTATTCAGGCTCCGTTCCCTCTACCCCCTATACCACCAACGAGAAGGGTCATGGCCCCGCATGGGCCAACTCCCTCTTCGAGGACTTCGCCGAATTCGGTCTCGGCATGACTCTCGCTCACGAGAAGATGCAGTCACGTATCGCCGGTCTCATGCAGGCCGCTCTCGAATGCGACAAGTGCTCTGACGAGATCAAGGCCCTCGCCACCAAGTGGCTTGAAAACCGCTCGGACGCTGTGGCTACCCGCGAGGTGGCAGAGCAGATCGTTCCCCTCTGCGAGGCTTGCGGATGTGATATCTGCAAGGGCATCGTTGAGAACAAGGAGCACATCGCCAAGCGTTCGCAGTGGATCATAGCCGGTGACGGTGCTGCCTATGACATAGGTTTCGGCGGTCTCGACCACGTGCTTGCCTCCAACAAGAACGTAAACATCCTCGTTCTCGATACCGAGGTTTACTCCAACACCGGCGGTCAGGCCTCTAAGGCTACCCCCATCGGCGCCATCGCCAAGTTTGCCGCTGCCGGCAAGCGTGTCCGCAAGAAAGACCTCGGTCTCATCGCGTCCACCTACGGCTACGTATACGTCGCACAGGTTGCCATGGGTGCCGACAATGCCCAGACCCTCAAAGCCATCCGCGAGGCTGAGGCTTATGACGGCCCGTCACTCATCATCGCTTACTCTCCCTGTATCAACCACGGTATCCGCAAGGGTATGGGTCACGCCCAGGAAGAGCAGCAGGCAGCTGTCGAGTGTGGTTACTGGCACCTCTGGCGCTACAACCCCGCTCTCGAAGAGGAAGGCAAGAACCCGTTCAGCCTCGATTCCAAGGCTCCCGCATGGGACAAGTTCGAGGACTTCCTCAAAGGCGAGGTGCGCTATGCTTCCGTAATGAAGCAGTATCCCGTAGAGGCAGCCGAGCTTTTCGCAGCAGCCAAGGCCAACGCCCAGTGGCGTTACAACAACTACCTCCGCCTCTCGCAGCAGCAGTGGGGTCAGGAGCCCGCTCCCGAAGTAAAGTAATCGCTTTATCCAAGCGTGACACTTTGAAATAAACCGCCGCCGGGCGGCAAGGAGACAATCCCTTGCCGCCCGGCTTTTTATATTCCGTTGAGACAACGTTTGTCGCGCGGACACCGTCATGGGCAGACTTTAAAACCTGCCTGTAACCCGGCTCGTTTTCGTGTAGGCACACCACTCTGGATTAACATTTGTTATTAAACACAGTCTATAATTCCGGGTGTTGTTTTTGCATAGGTGGACAGATTCCTCTATCTTTGCAGTATGACCGTCAACGAATTTGCCGCCCGAGTGGCCTCCAACCTACCCTATCGCCCCAACCACCAGCAGGAACTTCTCATCGGGGCTTTGGCGCGTTTTTGCTCGTCGGCCACGCCAAGCGACTCGGTCTTCATCATAAACGGCTATGCCGGTACGGGAAAGACTTCTCTGACAGGCGCCCTTGTCAAGAGTCTGCGCGAGGCAAGGCGCGAGGTGGTGCTACTCGCCCCGACCGGGCGTGCGGCCAAGGTGTTTGCCGCCCATGCCGGCCATCCTGCATATACCATCCATCGCAAGATATATCGTGGGCCGACCGGCGACCTCACCGGCGGTAACACCATGATGCAGCGCAATACTCTCGCCAATGCCGTCTTTATAGTCGATGAGGCCTCCATGATAGGTGACGCGACAGCCGAGGGTGGTGTGAGCCTTATTGATGACCTTGTGGAATATGTCTTCACCGGCGACAACTGCCGCCTCATCCTTCTTGGAGATGTGGCACAGCTTCCACCTGTCGGCTCTACTGACTCTCCCGCCATGCGGCCTGACACATTCAAGCGGCTCGGGCTTCACGTAAGCCGTGCCACCATTACCGACACAGCCCGTCAGGCCCGCTCCTCAGGCATACTGAGAAATGCTACATGGCTGCGCCGGGCCATGCTCGTCGACCCTCTTCCCTCCCCCCGCCTTGTCACGGACGGATTTGACGATGTGCATATTATCGAAAACGATGACGTGGCCGACATAATCGGAGAGTGTTATCGTGCGGACGGCCCTGACGAGACCATTATCGTCACGCGTTCCAACCGCCGTGCCACGGCGTTCAATCTCGGTATCCGCACGCGGGTACTTGACTTTGAGGAGGAACTCTGTAAGGGTGAGAGACTTCTTGTCGCCAAAAACAACTATATGTGGAGTGCTAAGATAAAGGAGCTGGACTTTATAGCCAACGGTGATGTCGGGATAGTCACGGCAATACATTCCACCGAGGAGCGCTATGGATTCCGATTCGCCAACGTGACGCTCAGTCTCCCGGATCGCGACATAGATGTGGATTGCCGCATATTTCTCGACACGCTTACTGACGAGAACGCCTCGGTCTCGCGCGAGCAGATGCAGAGTCTCGCCGAGGCCTGTATGGCCGATCCTGAGCGCAACTCTCCCGACCTGTCGTGGGAACAGCGTCTCAGGCGTCTGCGCACCGATCCTTATTTCAACGCCTTGCAGGTCAAATATGCCTACGCTGTCACATGCTACAAGGCCCAGGGCGCCCAGTGGGCCAATGTCGTAGTAGATCTCGGAGGAATCCCTGTCGAGAGCCAGGGACTCGACTTCTACCGATGGCTCTATACGGCCGTCACACGGGCCACGCGCCGTCTGTTCTTCCTCAATCCCGGAGAGATGGCTGAATGAGGCGGGGATGTCCGCATCCTCCGTCAGACCTGCATCAACGTGCGCCTTCTCGCAGCCCGTAAGGCTATTTTCAAGACGCTGAGGCGAAATGGTGTTACGAAATACTTGCCATTTGCTGATAAATTCGCTAAATTTGCGTAAATTTGCATTACTGCATGTACCTTTAAACCAACAAGAAGATATGCCCGAGAACCCTCCCGCCGCCCCGGTCGATGCGAAATGGACCGAGATTGAACACCTCCCCGAATGGGACGAGGAATTTTATCATGTCTATACCGCTAAGAAGCATGGCAAATGGCTGATGCTTAAAACCCTGCGTCCCGAGTTGAAGGGGATTTCGGAGTATGAGAAGATGATAGAGAAGGAATTCGAGGTGCGTTACAATCTGGCACATCCACATATCATCATGATCAATGATTTCGAGGAGGTGCCGGGACTGGGGATGTGCATAATCACCGATGATGTCTACGGAGACTCCCTTGCCAAGCTGATACGGGAGAAGAAGGTGACAGACGACCATATCTATAAGCTCCACCACCAGCTTCTTGACGCGCTTGACTATATCCAGACCAATCATCTGGCCCATCATCCGCTTGATTCCTCACGTGTCATCTTTACCGAGAATATAGGTAACCTCAAACTCATCGACGTGGGATTTGACCAGAAGAACTTCCTGACCCATGCGGACACGGCTGAGGATATCTATAACTACGGTGTCCTTCTCAACGAGGCTCTGGATGCCGTGGAGACACAGCATCCCCGCTTGCGCCGCATAGCCGCGCGTTGTGTCAATCCCGATCCTTCCAAACGTTACCCCACTCTCAACGCCCTGCGCCTCGCCCTTGCCGACAAGCGCGAGAGAATGCTTTTTATTGCAATCATACTGTTCCTGCTGGCCATGATAGCCCTGCTCCTCTGGTTGAATTCGGCTTTCAGGCCAGTCCCACAAATTTCCTGACCCATGTCTGTTACAATCAAAGCCATATCACCCTCCAAGAAAGAACTGACCGACTATGTGAAGTTCGGTATCGACCTTTACAAGAACAACCCATACTATGTCCCGCCACTGATATCTGACGATGTCGCCACGCTCACCCCTTCAAAGAATCCCGCGTTTGACTTCTGCGATTCGCAGTCGTTCATGGCTTATCGTGACGGACGTCCCGTAGGGAGGATTACGGCGATTGTCAACAGGCTTCTCAATGAAAAGAGCGGAAAGAAGGAGGCGAGATTCGGTTTTGTGGACTATGTGGACGATGCCGAGGTGGCTGACTCGCTTTTTGATGCAGCCGAGGACTGGGCGCGCTCCAAGGGGATGACCGAGATGGTAGGCCCTATGGGTTTTTCCGATATGGATCACGAAGGTATGCTCATCGAGGGTTTTGACGAGATGGGCACCATGGCCACTATATACAATCATCCTTACTATCGTTCCCATGTGGAACGTCGCGGATATACAAAGGATACTGACTGGGTGGAATACCGTATCACCATCCCTGACCGTATACCCGAGAAGATGCAGCGCATAGCCGAGCTGGTGATGCGGAAATATAATCTCCGTATAGTCAAGTATACGTCAGGCAAGAAGATAAAGGCCGAATATGGCGAGGCTATCTTCGAGCTTATAAACGAGGCTTATTCCGACCTCTACGGATATTCTCCGCTGACAAGGCGCCAGATAGAATATTACATCGACATGTACCTCGGCCTTCTGCGGCTCGACTATGTGAGCCTTGTGGTTGACGCTTCCGACCGTCTGATAGGTGTTGGTGTCACCATTCCCTCTCTGTCGGCCGCGTTGCGCAAGAGCGGCGGAAAACTGCTTCCCTTGGGATGGTGGCATCTGCTACGCGCCATGAAGGGACATAACGATGTGGTCGATCTGATGCTTATCGCCGTCAGGCCCGAATACCAGTCAAAGGGTGTGAACTCGCTCTTCTTTTATGACCTCCTCAACCTCTATATCCGTGACGGCGTGAAGTTTGCCGAGACCAACCTTGAACTGGAAGAAAATCTCAACGTGCAGTCACAATGGGAATACTTCGAGCGTCGTCTTCACCGGCGGCGCCGTGCGTTCCGCAAACAGCTCTGATGGGGCCGGGACGTTTGAAAATACTCCTTCTCGGTGACGCGAGCAACTTCCACCACACTCTGGCTTCGGGGTTGGAGCGTCTGGGACATGACGTCACCGTGGCCTCGGAGGGCGGTGGATGGATGAGAACCGCTAAGGATATTGACATATCGCGTCCGCTGGCCGGCAGATTAGGCGGTATGGCATTATGGCTGCGCCTGCTGTCTGGATTGCGTAAGAAGCTTACCGGCTTTGACGTGGTATCAATACATTCTACCGGGTTTCTCAGTCTGCGTCCGCATCGCGTAAGGGCTGTCTATGACTACATCCTTCCGCGTAACCGTGGTGTGTTTCATTCCGTACTTGGCACGACTCCGTCATATGTCATGGAATGCATTGATCCCGAGACTGTCCTGAGATACAATGAGTTCAGGCTCTTCGGGTGTGAGTCTCCCTACTGTATGGAACATCCGGGCATAGTGGACGAATGGCTTTCCCCCCCTCTCGTGGGGCTTGAACGCCGTATCAATGACACAATCCTCGGAGGAGTCACTGCCCTCTATGAATATGACGTGGCGCTGCGGCGCGCACTTCCGCCGGATAGGATCGCATACGGGGGTATTCCTGTGGATACATCCTCGATTCCGGCTGTCGGATTGCCTGACCGTATAGGGAGGGTGAGGATATTCCTCGGACGCCATAAAGGACGTCTTGCCGAGAAAGGTACCGACATCCTTGAAGCCGCAGCCCGTGCCGTTGTGGAGCGCTATCCCGATAAGGCCGAGCTGGTGATAGTGGAGAACCGTCCCTATGATGAGTATCTTTCCCTCCTTCGCTCGGCCCACATAGTCCTTGACCAGCTTTATAGTTACAGTCCGGCCACCAACGCCCTTCTGGCCATGGCCATGGGGCTGACCACCGTCTCGGGTGGGGACGAGGCATATTATGACTTTATCGGTGAACGTGAGATGCGTCCTGTCCTCCATGTCGAGCCTGACTATGAGAGTGCCCGTGCGGTTCTCGAACATGCTGTCCTGAATCCTGAGACACTGAAAGTCCGTGGACGGGAGGGAAGAAGATTCGTCGAAAAACATAACGACTACGTGGTGGTGGCGCGCCGGAACGTAGACTTCTGGACGCGTCGTCTTGCAGAGGAGGGGCGCTTGTGATGACTCTTGACGTGCTCATATCCACTCATGGCCCCGAGGGTATACGCCGTGTCGGGCGCATGAATATGCCGTCTGTCGAAGGTGTGAGATATATAGTCACATGGCAGGGGCATGGAGGGGCAGAAATTCCTCCGTCCCTTCTCACGCGCGATGATGTGGAGGTGTGCCGTGTTGAGAGCATGGGGCTTAGCCGTAACCGTAACGAGGGAATATCACGTTCACGGGCCGATATCTATCTGATTGCCGATGATGACCTTCGCTACACGATGCACGATCTTCGCGGTGTGATAGAGGCCTTTGAGAAACGTCCGTCCATGGATGTGGCTGTCTTTATGTATGACGGCCCTGACGGCAAGTCCTATCCCGCAGTGGAAACCCCGCTTTTCCCTTTGCCACGTGGCTACTTCCCCACCTCGTTCGAGATAGCCGTCAGACGGTCGGAACGCACCTCGGTGATGAGGTTTGATCCACGTTTCGGACTCGGTTCGGGGGTGTTCCATGTAGGCGAGGAGGACGTTTTCCTACTTCACGGGCGCTCTCTCGGGCTTGACATGCGCTTTATACCCCATCGGGTGACCACTCATGCCGGTCTGACTACCGGGTTGCGTCAGATAAGTGACCCTCGGGTTCTGCGAGGTGCCGGTGCCGGAATCTTCTATTATTATCCCGTGACGGCCGTTCTGCGTGTCCCCCTAAAAGCATGGAGGCTGTCACGCTCGGGCCGTGCGCCTTTGTTCCGTTCGCTTGTACAGCTTGCAATCGGGGCCTTGTATGCAGCCATCTTACTCCGAAAACCATGGGAAACCCCTCTCTGAGACATCACGGAAACGCTCTCTCACGCACCGTGTTCAAGGCCATGGGGGTCTTTGGCGGTATGCAGGTGTTCTCTATCCTCTGCGGCATAGTGAGGATAAAGCTTATAGCTGTCTGGCTCGGGACGGCCGGCGTGGGGTTGTTTGCTATCTTCAATTCCGCCGTTACCCTTGTCTCCGGGTTCTCCCAGCTCAACCTGCGCACGAGCGCCGTCCGTGCTATCGCATCGGGGCATGATGGCAGGTCGCTCGCGTCGGTCATCTATTCCGTCAGGAAACTGGCGTTGTGGCTCGGGCTGGCCGGCGTGGCCGTAATGCTACTCTCGGCTCCTGTTTTCAGTTTGCGCACGTTCGGCTCATTCGAGATGACAGGCAGTTTTATGCTCCTTGCGGTCGCGGTCTTCGTTATGTCGCTGACCATGGCTGAACAGGCCGCTCTCCAAGGCCTTGAACGTATGCGCGCTCTTGCCATCAGCAATATCCGGGGTGTAGGTATAGGGCTGGTGGTCAGTCTGCCATTACTCTATTTTTTCAGAATGGAGAGCGTGGCATGGGTCATAATGGCTTATTCTTTCACAACGTGGCTTGGTGTGAGGTGGTCGAGGGCCGAGGTGACTCTTGCAGGGCCTGCGCCCAAGGTCAGGGAGGTGTGGGAAATCGGACGCCCTATACTTATAATGGGTTTCTATCTTACTCTTGCGGCCGTTCTTGCGGAATTGTGCTCTTATATCTTCATCGCCTATCTCAACCACAGTGGTGGCACTTCGGAAGTCGGACTGTTCCAGTCGGGCTACACCATTGTCAACCGCTATATGGGCATGGTGTTTTCAGCCATAGGGATGGAGTTTTTTCCTCGTCTCACCTCGGCTTCTGTCTCTCCCTGTCGGACACGCATCTTCGTGGCTCATGAGATTCTGCTCCTTACCATGGTGATGCTCGGGATTGTCTCGATTTTCATTCCTTTGGCTCCGTTGGGAGTGAGGATGCTCTATACCTCGGATTTTCTTGCTATCGTCCCGTTTGTGATTTTGTCAATGCCGGGGGTGATTATTCAGGGTGTTAGCTGGTGTCTGGCCTATGTCATACTTGCCCGTGGTGACGGACGTGTCTATATGGCGGTTGAGATATTCAGCACCCTTACCACCATAACACTCAACATATTGTTTTACCGATATTGGGGCCTTCCCGGCGTAGGACTTTCATTCACTCTTTACTATTTGGCGTATCTCTTTGTCCTCCTGCCTATATATTACAGACGCTATCGTCTCAACATCCCGGTCAGGACTATATGGATCGTTGTCACCGTCTTTGTGGCTGTATGCGTCACCTCTGCGACAGCCTTGTTGTTCAATCCGTTGTGTTCGCTATTTATTGCAGTCCCTTCCCTTCTCATCTCCATCCTATCCGTACGCCGGCTCTTGGGTTGAGAATCAGGATTGGGTGTTCATAGATACTCTGACAGACTTTCTATGTCCGGGAGTATTAAGGTGCCGGTGGGGATTTCTTCTATCTGGCTCTCGTCCCACGGCACACCCTTGATGAGGGCTGTGGGACATCCCAGCGCCGTTGCCGGGACTATATCCTTGTTTACGCTGTCACCAACCACGAGTGTCTCTCTCCCCGTCAGTCCCAAGGAATCCAAACCGATGCGGAATATGGCCGAATCCGGCTTGCGAACCCCTACCCTTCCGCTGTCTGTCACCGAACGGAACAGATGCCTTATACCATATGTCCGCAAGACGGTATCAAGGTTGCCGTAGAAATTAGATACTACAGCCATAGTATAACGTCTGCCGAGGCTTTCAAGCACCTTCCGGGAACGGTTGACACATTCACGTGTCTTATTGTCGCAGTTTCGGGCTATGCGCCATGCAAGGGTGTCATCGCTGATTCCTATACTTTGCAACTGGATTCTTATCTTCTTTTCAAGCAGATTAAGCATCGTGTCCCCCCGGCTCACAAGCGGCTGGATGCCGCGTTCTCCCGCTATATAGGCATCGCGTGACAGTTCTAAGCCTTCCTCACGGTAGGCTCTTCCGATGACGTGATACCAATGGTCGCCTCGGGAGTCTATCGTACCCCCGTAGTCAAATATTATCCCCTTGATACCTTCCATTTTCGAGTTCGCGGGTGAGGCGGCGGCATATTCCTTCGTGGCGGATGACCATATAGACAGCCAGTGCGTTGAGAAGGGTGAGTTCGTAGACAAAATACAGCCATGGCATTCCCATGAAGAGCGTGATGAAAAGTCCTATCGTGCGCCAGTTGAATGTGAGTATGTTGGTGTATTTCATCAACGGCAGGGACAGGCGGCGGAACTCCTTGCGGAACCCTTCGGGAATGCGTCCGTCCGGGAAACGGCGTTTCAGTTCGCGTCTCAGTCTCTGCATGGCGGGTGACGAGGCCTCCTGACCGAGAGTGTATCCAAGATAGATTCTCATTGTCAGACGTTTCCAGAAACCGGCATGTTTCTGTTCTTCAAGCTGCCGCCTGAGCGAGGTGGCGCTGTCAAGCTCGCTGCCATCCTCTCCTTTGAGGAAGTACAGATGGAACTGGCGGTAATAGTCGGCCATAGAGGCCTGTCTTGCGTGGCAGATTCCGGCGGTTCCCGCCGTCACCCACAATATCCAGTGGTGGGACTCGAAGAGCGATACCGACATGTTGCCTCTGAGCACTATGGCGATATAGATTGATGCAAACCAGAAGTCGCCGCTCATCCCGTCAAGTATGCGCCCGAGACGTGAGTATTGCCGGGTCATGCGTGCCAGTTGTCCGTCGGCACTGTCAAAGGAGTTGGCCCATATGAGGAGCAGCATCCCGGCTACATTGACCATAAGGTCTGGGAAGTAGAACAGCACACCGGCTCCAACCCCGAGAAATATCGAGGCTATGGTTATGGCGTTTGGGGTGATGCCGAGCCGGGCGGCTATCTTGGCCCATACGAACCCGATCGGCCGATAGAAGGCAAGGTCGATCCGCTCCTCGGTATCCATTGATTTGAGCGAGTCCCGATATTCCTCTTTCCAGCTTCCCATTATTCAGTTATCCGGCTATATAGCCTTTGTAAGCCTCCATGAATCTTCTGAATATGCCCAGCCTCATAAGCACCTTTTCGAACAGCAGCCAGCCGAGGATTGTGACACCTATTCCGGCAATGACATCGATTATATAGTGGTGGGAGGTATATACCGCCGTCCACCATATCCCGAGGCATATAAAGGCAAAGATGGCTCTGAGCCACCATCCGCAGCGTGCGCGCAGCGAATAGATGAACGCTATGAGCATATATGCGGCATGGAGTGACGGCAGTGCCGCGAAGACGTTGGAGTTGCGGGAATACAGTCCGTCAAAGATGGCGGTGCCCGTCATGGCGTCCCAGGCTGACAGACCGGCGGTCTCGCCGTGTGTGCCGGGGATGAATTCAAATCCGTGCATGGCCACATACCACGGCGGGGCGGCGGGATGGATGTAATATCCGGCGAATCCCAGAAGGTTCACGAAGAGAAATACCAACGAGAAGTGGAGGTAGACCTCGTATTGCCGTCCGAAATAGAGCCACAGTCCGAAAATTATGGGTACGGGAACCCAGCATAGATAGAAGCATCCGGCCATGAAGTCAAGAATCTTTGAAGTGTGGGCTGCCCACCATTCGTTGGGGGTGGAAGATCCTATTCCGAACAATGATTTTTCGGCATCGTAGAGTCCGCGTATGTCCACAGGATTGACCTCGTAGTTGGGCAGGATATTCATCCAGTCATACGAAATCCCGAACACAATGAACGGAAGTAGGGCCACAACCATTCTGCGGGTAGCGCCGGTGGCAAAGAGCAGTATGGTGAGCAGGGCGAGGATATATACATGTTCTGTGCGCAGACCCACGAATAGCCCCGTGACGAGGAGCCACAGGCCGAGGATGGCTATGATGACGGCGCTTTCGCGTGTTGTAGCCGAGGTGCGTGCTGTTGATGACATCGCCGGTTACTTTTTGATGAGCTGTCGGCGCGCGTGATCCACGCGGGCAAATGCTGTGAGGTTGGCAAACACGGCTATAATGCCCATGGCAACTATGAGGATGACGGCGGCATCAAATTCTCCCGGGTTCACAGAAAGCCCGGTTATGCCTGTGGCAAGGCAGCCGGCGGCAGTGACCACCACTCTCTCGGGGCGCTGCATGAAGCCTATCTTGCATTCCAGTCCGAGACCTTCGGCACGTGCACGTACATAGCTCACCATTATTGAGCCTACGAGGGCCACGAATGTGACGAGTGCCCCTGCCACATAGCCCTTTTGGAGCAGGTAGTAGGATATGCCTCCGAGGGTGAAAAGCTCGCAGTAGCGGTCAAGCACGGAGTCATACATTGCTCCGAATGTTGTTGCCATATTTCCAAGGCGCGCCACCTGTCCGTCGAGCATGTCGAACAGGGAGAAAAGGATGATGATGGCGCCGGCCCATGTCACCAGATCATAGTTCATCTCCGAAGGGGTGCCTGTATAACCGGCATAGACCAGTATGCCGGCTGCGGCGATATTGCCGAGAAGGCCTATCGTGGTGACTATGTTTGGGGTGATGCCTATGCGGATAAGCAGTCTCACAAAGGGGTTGATGACACAGTAAATCCCCTGTTGGAGCGCGTCGCGCATTTTCTTGAACGTGGAGACCTTGTTTTCCATTGTTATGTTGGTTTCTGCCATTATTTTAGTTGTGTTTTCGGAGGTTAAAGGCATTGACAAACCTTATAGCATAGTTGTCAAAGCCGTTTTTCTTGTAGACGAAATTCTTCTGCATCAAGAAGTTCCAGAATATAGAGACTATCAGTGACACACTCAGGCGCGCGGCGGCGTAGAAGCCGTTTGGCTTGAATCCGAGATCTTCGGCCAGGAACGGGAACTTGTTAAGCAGTTCATAGACCAGTTGGGTTCCGTAGACGTTAAGGAGCAGGCTTCCTAACCATATCATGGCATATTTAACCACCACGGCCTTGACAGGGACATCGGAGGCATGGAAGGTAAACCGATAGTTGATGCAACAGTTGACGATGCCGCCGCAGACGGCGCCTATGGCTGTCGAGAGCCACGGGGCGAGGTGGATGAACGCGAAGAAGACAAATCCCACACCCATGTCGATCCATGATGCTATCTGTGAGGATATGGACGAGCGGAGGAAGGTGGTTACTATGTCGCCACCGTGGAGGAACCTGTCTTTCAGACGTGATATATTTTCAGGCATAGATTGGATTGCTGGGATTGGTTGCATGGCTTTATTTGTTTCGGCTCTTTATTTCGGCAAGTATAGCCCGGGCTATCACGGCGGAAGCCTCTATTCGGCAGGGCGCATAGCTGGGCCAGTCGTTAAGGTCGATGATATGGAATGTCCCGTCGGGGGCCACGATGGCGTCGCCGCCGTAAAGCTTTATGTCGAGTATGTCGGCTGCGCGCGAGCAGGTCTCCTTGAATCTGTCGAGGTCAAAGCGCGGTGTGGGGCCGGGCATCGAGGAGGAGTCGTCCCCTTGCGGGGAGTAACTTTTCTCAAAGGGATAGAACCACTGGAACCACGGAGTCCCGTTGACGCCGTAAAATTTGACCTGTTCCCCGTCCAGATGTCTCATGATGACGGCCCGCTTGATACCGCGCAGGAAGTATTCTTGGAGCACCTCCTGTGCCTCACCAGGGTGGCGGACATAGGTGACGTCCTCTTTGTGCTGGGCATAGAGGTCGCCTCTCTTGATCCATGCGCGTTCCATCCCGACGGCCTCCATCTTGGCGGTCACGGTCTGGTTGGTATTGACCATAAGACAGTCGGGGTAAGGGATGCCTGATCCGAGAAGGATGCGCGATAGGCGTTCGCGGGTACAGTTTTCCACCCCGTAACCCGAGTTGATGACAAGGCATCCGTCATCTTCCATGGCTTGGAGGACTGGAAAGGAGCGATGGTCGCGGCACATGTGGATTACGACCCGTTCACTGACGGCTCCGGCTATAAGCTGTTCCTCGCTGTAAAGTCTCACCTCGCAGCCGCGTTTGCGGAGCTGTTCGGCAGTGAGGTTGAGGATGGCGGCGTCGTTGCCTATATGGTTGGGGGAGTAGGCTCCCGCGCGCAGTACGGCGGCAATCTTTATTTCGGCCATTGTGATTGGATTGGTTTATGGTTTGTAAGGGCCTCGGCGGCGGCGATGTCGCTTATGTGGTCAACATCTATGATGCGGCTGAACTGGAAGGCCCGGAGTCTCATGCCGGCAGCCACGAGGGAACGCTGGAAGTCACGCATCCGGGTGAGTCCCGCTGACATGCATTCATCGAGCAGGGAGAGTGTGGACGGTTTCAGAATGTATATCCCTCCCGAGACATAGGATGAGCCTGAGGCCGGAGTGTCGAAAAAGCCTGTAATCTCCATTTCGGGTGTGACAGCCACATATAGCGGCTTTTCGTCATCCAGATAGGTAGTCACGGCCATGAGGGCGTCACACTCCGGCCCGGAACCGAATGCGTCCGCATAGGCATCGAACTCTTCGGGATGGAAGACGGCGTCCACCGTTGCCAGACAGAACGCCTTGTCCCGCAGTCTCGGGGCGAGTGCCGCGAGGGAGTGCATAGACCCGGGGGTGGTCTTGACCGTCACATGGAGCGGCACGTTGATTTTGAGGCTTTCGAGATGATGTCTCACCTCGCCACCCTCCTCGCTGACGATTATTTCCAGCCCTTCGCAGTCATGTCGCGAGGCCATGATCAGTGCCAGACGCTCTATCAGCGGCACTCCGCTGACGCGCACAAGAGGCTTGGGGAGGGTGATTCCCTCCCCGGCCAGGCGGGAGCCTTGTCCGGCGGCGATGATGGCATAGATCATTTAGTTTTGCTCTCTTGGGACGCGGTCTGAGCCACGGTCGAAGTTTTGTTTCCGCAGAGGGTTGCGTGTCGCTTCGGCTTCGCGTATACGGTTGCGGTATATGTCCATGGCCGTATATATGGCTTCGCGCAGCGACTGCGGGTCGGCCACCCCTTTTCCTGCTATATCATAGGCAGTGCCGTGGTCGGGAGATGTTCTCACGAACGGGAGGCCGGCGGTGTAGTTGACCCCGTTCTCTCCGGCGAGGAGTTTGAACGGTGTCAGGCCTTGGTCGTGATACATGGCCAGTATGCCGTCAAACTTCTTGTATGTGCCGCTTCCGAAGAAGCCGTCGGCGGGATAAGGCCCGAATGAGAGCACCTTTTTCTTGCCGGCATCGGAGATGGCCGGGATGATTATGTCGGACTCCTCTGTCCCTATTACGCCGCCGTCCCCGGCATGGGGGTTGAGGGAGAGCACGGCGATGCGTGGGGAATGGATGCCGAAGTCCGTGACGAGGGAGCGGTTGAACCTCACGAGGCTGTCGGCTACCGCCTCGCGGGTCACCTTGCCGGTCACACCTGCAAGAGAGTCATGGATGGTCACTAACGCCACTCTAAGACCTTCGCCACACATTATCATCATGGCTTTGTCGTCATCGTCTCCAAGCTCGGCTTCGAGATATTCCGTATGGCCGGGGAAGTCGAACTCCTCGCCATGGATGGAGTTTTTGTTTATAGGGCATGTGACGAGCACGTCTATCTCTCCCTCGCGAAGGTCTGCCACCGCGCGCCGCAGGGCGGCGAGGGCGGCGGCTCCCCCCTCGGGGGTGGCCTGTCCCGGTTCTACCCTCGTGTCTTCGGGGACTACGTTGACCATATATACTCGGTCAGTGGCGGAATCGGTCTCTGCGGGAGAGGCGATCTGGGTGAATTTCACCTCCGGCAGGTTAAGGCTCTTGCGATAGAAGGCGGCTATTTTGGCAGAGCCGTAGATGACGGGGGTACACATCTCTCCGAGGCGTGTGTCCTCGAATGTTTTGAGAAGTGTCTCATATCCTATCCCGTTGATGTCTCCGTGGGTGATACCCACCTTTATCTTCTTGTTTTCCATTTGGTTTTTTGAAGTTTTCAGGGGCAGGGCTTACTGCTGCTGGTCTATGATTGAGACTATGCGGTCGAAGTTTACGCCCATGTCGGTGAGTTCCTCCACCAGCGGCTCTGGGTCGCCGCCGAGGTCGGTATAATCTTGAAGCAGGTAGACCATGTAGTAGGTCTCTATGTAGCGGTCGGTCTGCGGGAGTGTTGCATACTGCCAAGGAGAGAGGCTCTGGTAATACCTGACATTGGCCGCGTAGCGGTGGAGTTCGTTGTTGATGAGGCTGAGGGCGCGTTCGGTGGCCTCCTTGTTATCGGTGGCCATGCCTATCCGTCCATATATCTGGGCCATCTTCTGGGGTATCTGTATGGCATAGGGAGAGGCGGTCTCTGGCAGTTTCTCCTCCATCAGCTTCATCAGGTTGAGGGCCTTGGCATAGCGGTCGGCCTTGAATGCGGCAAGTGACTCGCGGTGTTCCGGCGAGATGGCCGCGCTGTCGGCGCGTTCGGCCATCACGGCCTCGTTGACAAAAGCTGTGGCAGTGTTGAGGATATATGAGCGCGTGGTTGTGACCATGCGGCGCACGGTCTCGTCAAGGTACACCTGTCCCGGGCCGGTCACTTTGTCGAGGCCTCCCCAGCGGAATTTCTCCGTGATGTTGCGGTATGCCTTCTCGGTGTTGACCGCCGTGATGTCATAGTCCGAATTTTCGGGATTGTAGACAGGGGTTATCTCATATGCCATGCCGGTGGAACGCATGTAGGGTTGCAGACCGAGGTAATAGTCGCTCGGGACGGTCGAGGCAAAGTAGACCGGGCGGTTCCATCCGTTCTTGATGGATGTGGCAAGCATGTCGAGTGACAGCACCTGGCTGAGCGACATCCCCCCGTGGCGCGATGACTCGCGGTCATTCTTCATATCGGCCTGTATCACGGTGTCGGCTGTCGCGGCCTCCTGCTCGGTGATGCGTCCGGCCTTGACGGCTGCTTCGAGGTCTACGGGGATGAACATGTTGGGATATTTCATCATCGGGGCACCCCATGAGTTCTGGCTCGAAGCCGGGTCGTACAGCTGTCTAAGCGATGCGTAGACGTTTGTGGCCGTGGTGTCCTCGTCAACGGCGAAGTAGTTGAAGTTCATTCGGTCATAGGCATAGTCCTCTGGTTTGGCGAGGGTCTCGATGCCGGGGGCCTCGTAAGAGGCATGTTTCACCTGGTTGGCATACCAGTCGGTGGTCAGATAGGACAGGTTGACCACCTTGACATCTGTACGGTGTCCCTCAACTTCCTGTGCATACCACAGCGGGAATGTATCGTTATCGCCGTTGGTGAAGATGATGGCATCCTTGTCAAGCGAGTCGAGATAATTCATGCCGAAATCTCTGGTCGTGTAACGGCCCGAGCGGTCATGGTCGTCCCAGGTCTGTGATACCATCTGGAATGGGATTATGAGTCCTAAAACGGTGGCTGCGATAGCGGCTGTCATGCTGTGGCGGTCTTCTGGATGCTCTTTGATGGTGCTTGTGGCCTTGCGGCTTAAAGCGGCGCGTATGATCCACCAGAGTCCGGCAACACCCATTCCGATCCATATGGCGAAGGCATAGAACGAGCCGGCGAAGGCGTAGTCACGCTCACGTGGCTGTGTCGGGGTCTGGTTGAGGTAGAGCACGATGGCTATGCCGGTCATGAAGAAGAGGAAGAATACCACCCAGAACTGCTCTATGCCCCTTTTTGAGACAAAAGCCTGCCAGCATAGGCCTATGATGCCGAGGATGAGCGGAAGCATGTAGAACACGTTGTGGCCCGGGTTGTCCTTACCGTCAGATGCGGGCAGGAGGCTCTGGTCGCCGAGACGGATATCATCGATGAACGGTATGCCTGAAATCCAGTTGCCGTGGTTCACCTCGCCGTTGCCCTGTATATCGTTCTGGCGTCCGGCGAAGTTCCACATGAAGTAGCGCCAGTACATATGGTTGAGCTGGTAGACGAGGAAGAATCTCAGGCTCTCTCCCATGGTGGGCTTCACGCGGTCAGCGTGTTGGAGCACGTTCCCGTCACTGTCCACATACTGTGTGGCCTTTACAGGGTAGCCTTTCAGGCCGCCGATCCAGTCGGAATAGGCCTGCGTATGCTGGCCGCTGTATATGCGGGGGAAGAGCATGTCAAGCTCGGGGTTCATCTTGTAGTTTTTCTTGTAACCGACCAGACGGTACTCGTCCTTCTGGTCGGGCGAGGTCTTGGTCACCTTTGAATAGATAGGTGCTCCCGGGGTATAAAGGGGGGATAGCTGGCCTGTCGAGGAGTCCACCTCGTAGACCACGCCCGAGTTGTTGGTCTGTCCGTAGAAGAGAGGGCGTTCGCCGTATTGTTCGCGGTTGAGGTAGGATGCGAGTGAGAACACGTTGTCGGGCGCGTTCTGGTTCATAGGCGGGTTGGCGTTCGAACGTATGAGGAGGAGAGCGTAGCTCGAATAGCCTATGAAGATGACGAAGATACTCGTCACCACGAGGTTTAGTATTCTCACCGGCAGGGCCTTGGCAAAGAACAGATATCCCAGTACGGACGCCATGATAGCGGCAGGAATCCACATGCTGTCACCGATGAAGGGGATGCCCGAAAGGAGTATGCTCATTGCCACGCTCCATCTGATTCGGGAGGCGCTTTTCTGAACATACAGTTCGCGGATGGCCCAGATGAAGGTGCCCACTGCAAGGACTGCATAAATGAGCACGCCCATGTTGTAGCTCATGCCGAGTGTGTTGACGCAGAAAAGCTCGAAATACTGTGATACCTCGATGAAGCCCGGCACGAGTCCGTAGAGTATGAGTCCGACCACTATGGCCGAAAGAGCCAGTGTGATGAGTGACCCCTTGGCCGTCGTGTCCTTCCAGAGGCGGTAATATACCACGAGGCCTATGGCCGGTATGCAGAGGAGGTTGAGAAGATGGACGGCGATGGAGATGCCTATTACGTAGGCAATGAGTATCAGGTACTTGTCGCTGTGTGGCAGGCCGGCGCGGTTCTCCCATTTGAGGATGAGCCAGAACACCAAGGCCGTGCAGAACGACGAGAAGGCATATACCTCGCCCTCTACTGCCGAGAACCAGAATGTGTCGCTCCATGTGTAGGCAAGGGCACCGCATATGCCCGACCCGAAGATGACAAGCATGTTGGCAGTGCTTATCGTCTCGGCGTCATCCTTGACTATTAGACGTTTCACCAGATGGGTGATTGTCCAGAACAGGAGCAGTATGGTGGCAGCCGATAGGAGTGCCGACATGGCGTTGACCATGAGGGCTACCTTGGTGACATCGCCGAAGGCGAAGTTGGCAAAGAATCTTGCGGCAAGCATGAAGATGGGGTTGCCCGGCGGGTGTCCTACTTCGAGTTTGTAACCTTGGGAGATGAATTCGGGGCAGTCCCAGAAACTCGCCGTAGGTTCAAGGGTGAGCATGTAGGTGACTGCGGCGATGAGGAAGCACAGCCATCCCAGCGAGTTGTTAAGGATATTGTATTTTTTCATATTGTTTCGGGCATCAGGGATTAGGCTAAATCCCGGTTTTTGCCTTGTCTGACTTAATTATTCTTGTTTAAGACGGTCTTTTTCAATAGAATCTGATGATTCCCATAGCCTTCCTGACTTCTTCGAGGGTCTTGGACGCGCGCTCCCGGGCGCGTTCGGCTCCCTGACGCACCACCTTGCCTATGTAGGCCTCGTCGGCACGGATTTCCTTGTAGCGTTCGCGTATCGGGGTGGTTACTTTCAGGATGTCCTCTGCAAGCTGTTTCTTCATGTCGCCATAACGTATGGAACAGTCGGCATAGGCATCGCGGTAGCTCTGCACTATCTCAGGTGCCGTGGTCAGTTCCATGAGGGTGAGAAGGTTCTGAACAGGTTCCGAGATGGGCTGTCCCGGTTCTTTCGGGCCTTCGTCGGTCACGGCGCGCATCACCTTCTTGCGGAGCACCTTTTCCTCATCGACGAGATAGATGCAGTTGCCCTCGCTTTTCCCCATCTTGCCGGATCCGTCGAGGCCGGGCACCTTCACGGCGTTATGTCCGAAGTTGAAATTCTCGGGTTCGGGGAATATATCGACATTGTAGAACGAATTGAACCGTCGTGCGAACCGGCGAGTAAGTTCAAGATGTTGCTCTTGGTCTTTTCCAACGGGCACTTTGTGGGCCTTCTGGATGAGGATGTCCACGGCCATGAGCGTGGGATAGGTCAGAAGTCCGGCGTTGACGCGCTTGTTGCTTTCCGACCCGATTACCTGGCTCTCTATATCCTTGTCGTCATTACTGCTGATACCGAGCTGCTTGCGGGCCTTGTCCTTGAATGACGTGGTGCGCAGAAGCTCCCCTATGCCTACGTGCATGTTGAGGAGCAGGTACATCTCGGATATTTCGGGGACGTCGCTCTGCACGAATATGTTTGCCTTGTCAGGGTCTACGCCGGCGGCGAGATACTCGGCCAGTATGTTCTTTACATTTTCGTGAAGGGCGGCGGGGTCTGGATTGGTGGTCAGCGCGTGGAGGTCGGCTATAAAGTATAGGCAGTCATAGTCATCCTGCATCTTGACAAAGTTTCTCAGCGCCCCGTAATAATTGCCGAGGTGGAGATTGCCTGTCGCACGGATGCCGGATAGTACAATTTCTTTTTCGTTCATGATGAATAGGGTTATTTGGGGGCAAAGTTACTATTTTTTGCCGAAACAATAGCCTTTCAGGAAGTTAAAAAAAGAAGTGTGTCTGCCGCCCATGCGCATTATCGTCCTGTTACGTGGCCGGGAAGGCCGTTAAGGCGCGACATCCGCAGGAACTCCGTGGAGGCGCTGGTATGCGGCCTTGCGGGGTTCCTGCGGATGTCGTTTTCGCGATCGCGCGTTCCGGGCTATTCCATGTATCCGAACGATCTGAGTTTGTTTTCGCGGTTGCGCCAGTTGGGTTCCACCTTGACGAACATTTCAAGAAACACATTCTTGCCGAAGAATTTCTCAATGTCTTTGCGGGCCTCTATGCCGACCTTTTTGATCTTGGAGCCTTGATGTCCTATTATTATGCCTTTCTGAGTGTCTCGTTCCACGTATATGACGGCCATTATGTGGATGGAGCCTTCTTTTTCTTCGAATTTCTCCACCATCACCTCCACCGAGTAGGGTATTTCCTTGTCATAGTTGAGCAGGATTTTCTCGCGGATAATCTCGGTGACGAAGAAGCGGGCGGGCTTGTCGGTCATGGCGTCCTTGCCAAAGAAAGGAGGAGAGACCGGGAGCAGTTCCACTATACGGGCCATGAGGTTATTGATGTTGAAGTGTTCCTTGGCCGATATGGGGAAGATTTCGGCGTTAGGGAGCATTTCCTGCCACCTCGCTGTCAGCTCTTCGAGGTCTGACTGGGCTTTCACGAGGTCTATCTTGTTGATGACCAAGAGTACGGGCACTTTTTCCTTGGCCACCTTGGCAAGGAAGTCGGCATTCTTGGAGGGGTCTTCCACCACGTCGGTCACATAGAGCAGGATGTCAGCGTCAACGAGCGCTCCCTGGCTGAAATTCAGCATGCTCTCTTGTAGTTTGTATTTGGGTTGTAGCACCCCCGGGGTATCGGAAAATACAATCTGGTATTCCGGGGTGTTTACTATGCCGGTGATGCGGTGGCGCGTGGTCTGGGCCTTCGAGGTGATGATGCTGATGCGCTCGCCTACGAGGTCGTTCATAAGGGTGGACTTTCCCACGTTGGGGTTGCCCACGATGTTGACAAATCCTGATTTGTGATCCATATTAGAGGGTGTTTGTTCTACAAGGATAAACAATCTACTCGCTATAAAGTTAAGAGACCCGTTTCCGGCTCCTTTACCGCCGTGGTATAGACCGCGCGACCCCGCCAATGGCCGGCGGCGGTTGGCGGGGTTGCGGATAAGGTCGTCCTCATGAAGAGGATCGTGCCGTATATCGGCCCTGATGTCTTAGATGTCCCAGATGATATAGAGGGCGCCCCATGTGAATCCGGCACCGAAGGCGGTCAGCACGATGCGGTCGCCTTTCTTGAACCGTTCGCGGTATTCGTCCATACACAGTGGTATCGAGGCGGCCGAAGTATTGCCGTATTTCTCGATGTTGACCAGCACTTTTGCAGGGTCTATGCCGAGGCGTGAGCCTACGGCCTCGATGATGCGGAGGTTGGCCTGATGGGGTATGAACCAGTCGATGTCGTCGATGGTCACGCCGGCCTTTTCCATCACTTCGAGAGAGGACTCGAGCATGTCGGTCACAGCGTTCTTGTAGACGTTTCTTCCGTCCTGGATGACGAAGTGCTGCTGGGCGTCGATGGTCTCGTGGGAAGCGGGGAGTACAGATCCTCCGGCCGGCATCCAGAGATGTTCGAGTCCGTTGCCGTCGATGTGGAACACGCCTTCAAGTATACCGGCATTGTCATCGGTGGGTTCGAGCATCATTGCTGCCGCACCGTCGCCGAAGAGGGGGCATGTGGAACGGTCGTTGTAGTTGGTCATGGACGACATCTTCTCGGCGGCCACTACTACTACTTTCTTGCGGAGGCCTGAACGTATGTAGGCCGAACCGTCTTCAAGAGCCACGAGGAATCCGGCGCAGGCTGCCTGTATGTCATACGAATATGCATTGGTCATGTTGCAGCTGTGGGCTATGATGGAGCCTGTGGAGGGGAAGCGGTAGTCGGGGTTGGAAGTGGCGCAGATGAGGAGGTCTACATCCTCAGGCTTGGTGCCTGTTGATTCGAGAAGGCGCTCCACAGCTTTGATGCCGAGGTAGGATGAACCCTTGCCGGGTTCGCGCAGGATGCGGCGCTCCTTGATGCCTACTCGGGTTGTTATCCACTCGTCGTTAGTGTCTACCATCTTCGAGAGCATCTCGTTGTCCAGAATGTCTTCCGGCGCGTAGGAGGCGAGTCCTGTTATGCGGGCGTTAATCATTGTCTGTTAAGATGAAATTGGAATATTCTTGGCGGGTTCGGCAGGGACGCGCTTCTGCGCGCCGGGAATCATTGATGCGCATCTGTCCAAAATGATGCCGATTCCTGGTGTGCGGAAGCGCGTCCCTGTTTAGTGCCGTCATTAAAACGGATAAAAAAAATGAAGCTCACAAGGTCACGTAAGGTTTTCCGGGAGGACGGGTGTGAATCCCGGCACCTCTCCGGAATGGTTCCTTAGGTTCCTGATATGAGCTTTCAGACAGTCTTTTAGACAGCAGCGGTCTTTTCGATCACGATGCGTCCGCGGTAGTAGCCACACTCACCACATACGGTGTGATAGAGGTGCCATGAGCCGCAGTTGGGGCAGAGTGCTAATGTGGGGACAACTGCCTTGTCGTGTGTGCGACGCTTGGCAGTGCGGGTCTTGGATTGCTTGCGTTTAGGATGTGCCATGACTTATTTATTATTTTTGTTGTTACTATATATTGTTTCGCGCCTTGCTCTATCGGCGTGAATCGGGGTTGCTTTATTCCTTGGGGGAGTCGTTGTCTGTTGCCAGTGCCCTGAGTCCGTCCCAGCGAGGGTCGGTGGGTGTCTCGGTATCGGCTGTATCGTCCATCGTGTCCATCTCCTCTATCAGGCGGTCGGTAAGTTCGGAATCTTCGTCATCCCCTTCCTTGACCGCGCGGTGCTTGCGGAGCAGGGCGCTCATGGCGCGGTTGCACTTGCCCATGGGATGTACATGCTTGATGGGGATTGCCAGAGAGGCTGTGTCATAAATCATGTATGACACGTTGAGGGTCGGATCGTTTTCTGGTATGACGAGAAGTTCGTCGGTTTCGGCATAGTCTTCGCCGAATTTCACGGCGATTTCGTAGGTAGTGTCAATCGGATGCACAAGGTCGTCAAGACAGCGGTCACATATGAGTGTGACAGTCCCGGTGACATGGAAGGCAAGATTGTAGATATCGTGCTTGTGTGTCACCGTGAGCCTGACATCGAGGTCGGCGTCATGTATGTCCGCGCTCTCCATGTTGACGAAGAACTGTTTATCAAGGTGATATTCAAATTCCTGTGTGCCCTCGGGCATTGTCTTTAATTGGAGGCGGAAAGCTGAAAATTTTCCCACGACAATATTGTTTGAAAAAACTGTGCAAAGTTATGCAATTTATTTTGATTATCAAAATATTGGGCGAGATTTTCGGGAAAACCCGCCGGCGGGGCGCCGTGATGTCTATTTTCGGGCGGTCTGGCGTGGTTTGGATACAGATCCCGCGAGTGCCTTCTTGTCCCGCTTGCCGGTGCCCAGATGGCGCTCCTTGTTGAAAAGGAATGTGGCGCTGTAAGGGTGTCCGCTACGCAGGTCTACGATTGCTGCGGGGTCGATTGCCGCCGCGTGATAGCGTGTCTCGAAGTGCAGGTGCGGCCCGGAGGAGTTGCCTGTCGAGCCTCCTATGGCTATCGGGTCTCCGGCCTCGACCTTGGCGGATGGAACCACGAGGAAGCTGTCAAGATGGCCGTAGAGTGTTTGCAGTCCGTTTGGATGGGTGATGATTATGTAGTAGCCGTAACCTCTGGCGTCATTGCGCGTGAGCGTGACGGTTCCCGGAAACGCAGCGCGGATGGTGTCGCCACGGCATATGTCTATATCGACGCCGCGATGGAAGCGTCCGAAATTCTTTCTATAACCGAAAGGTGACGTTACGGTGCCGGTGGCAGGCATTACGAACTGGCTGACGTTGAAAGGTATGTCGCCGTCGGGAATGTGTGTGCGGCTCAGGGCCGACAGGTCTCCCCCCAGTATGAGTTCGCTTCCGGGACCTCGGTCAAAGAGGTGGGCCATGTAGTCGAGGGTCGAGGAGACCATCTCGGCAGAGTCCGTCTCCTGTGGAGGGAGATAGACGGCGTCCATCGACATGAGTATCTTGTCAAAGGAGAATGTGCTGACCGATACGGAATCCGCGTCGGCTGGCTTGCCTGTGCCTGAGGCTGTCAGCGAGACTATCACTGACAGAAGGGAGGAGAGTATGACGGCAGTCTTTCTAAGCACTGAGTTTCTTCTTGGCGTTCATGATGGTGTCGCCGAACAGTATCTTGGCCGATGCGGCGCAGCATCCGAGAAATATGAAACCTACGAGTATCATTGCCTTTGATGGCTTTGACGCGCGTACAGGCACCGTGGCCGGCTCTACGATCGCGTAGACAGGTGTGTTTTCCTGTACCTTCGCCTTGGCTATCTGTACCTGCTGGGCTGTCTGGTTGAAGATTCCGAACGCGAGTTGGGCCTCGTTGGACAGACGGTCACGTGTCACCTGGGCTGAGTGGAGCGTTATCCCCTGGTTGCGGTCGAGGTAGTCTGCCAGACGCTGTTGTGCCTGATAATAGCTGTCTCTGGCTTTCTCGTTCAGCATTTCCGCATATTCGAGATCCTTGCGGGCCTTGGATGTGCGGTAGTCGGTGATGAACTGTTGGAGATGTACTGCCACGGTGTCTGCGAGAGTGGCTGATATGAGAGGATCCTGCATCATCACTGTGATGGTGTTGACCCCGGTCTTCATGTCATAGTCGCTGGAAATACGGTTGGCGAGTCCTTCCTTTATCTCGGTTTCCTCTTCTGTCAGTTTGAACGGGTTGGTTCCCTCGTCTCCTTCTTCCTCCTCCTCTTCGGAGAAAAGAGACATCACCCCGCCTATTGCCTGTCTGGGCAACGCGAGAATAGCAGACCACCAGGGAGCTGAGAGATGTTCGCTGACGTAGGTGCGGACGGTATATGTGGAGTCGGTCTTACTCTCTGTGACGGGCACTTCGAACAGTCCCACGAGGAACGGCACTGACGAGAGAACATCGGGATATAGTGACGGTGCCACGGCATCGCCGCTGTTGTTGGAGTTGGCGTTGATTCCGGCCATTGCGGCTATGGCCCCGAGTCCTCCTGCGCCTCCTGCCGCTGATGCCTCAGGGGCGAGCTTGATGGTTGTGGAATATTCCTTGGGTATGCTGAACGCCACCACGAGTCCTATGAGGGCGCTTATGCCGGCATACTTGAAGATTGTACGCCGCGATTTCCATAGTTTTGTGGCGAGTTCCAGAAGGTCTATTTCTTCTTCTTCTCCGGCGGTATTTTCTGTCACGTCTCTTTCGTCGCGCATAGGGATATGGTTCTGTGGGGTGCGATTTTATATGGTGTTATTAGAACCCTCTTTCTTATTTGAACATGTTTGCGAGGGCTGCGGCCATGGTTCCGAGTGAGCCGAGCGAGGTGGCGATAGTCATGGCCTTTGTCCAGTCGAATGACTGTTTGTCGGGCTTCGAGGGAACTATAATCTGCGAACCCGGCTCGACAGGGGTGTTTTTCTTGGCCTTTGCCACCATGCCGTTCATGTAGACTATGAACACCTTGCCCTTGTTGGCACGGTTGCCGTAGCCGCCTGCGAGGTTTATATAGTCTTTGACCTTCATTCCGGGCTGGTAGGTCACGGTGTTGGGTACCATCACATCGCCCGAAATCTTCACGGTGCTTATATGCTCAGGTACGAAGAGACGGTCTCCGGCCCTCAAAACTAGGTCGTAGCTGCTGCCCGGGTTGGCCATGGCCTTTTCAAGGTCGATGCCGACCGAGTAGGTGTCAGACACTTGCAGCTTGGCTACGGATATGGAGTCGTTGCCGGAACTACCCATTGCGAGACGTATTGTCTCGTCGCGCGCCGCGATCTCGTCCGTTGTCATCTTCCTTATTACGTGGGCGCCGCGTATGTAGGCTTCCGGGGTGAGGCCGCCGGCTCGTTTTATAAGTTCTGTCAGGCGCTCGTTCCTCCTTTGGAGGACATAGCTGCCCGAGAATGTCACCTCGCCGTCAAGCTGTACGAACTGCTGGGCCACATAGTTGGGGCTTTTGCGGACTACCACTACGTCATAAGGTTTGAGTACGAAGTTGTTATCATCTCCCATAAGGAGTCCGTCTTTCAGAGAGAAGGTATAGACTTCGGCTATGCGGGTCTCGGTGGTGGTGGCCATGGGGTCAATAACTCGTCTTGATACGTCTACCTTGGCATAGGAAGCTCCTTCAAGAAGGCCTCCGGCTGCGATGATGAGGTCTTCGATGGAGGTGTTTTCGGCAAACGGATACTGTCCCGGCTTCGCCACCATGCCGTTGATGGTGAGGTCGCCGCGTTCGAATATTTCCTTGACACTGGAAATGACTATGACGTCGTTGCGTTTCAGGGTTATGTCGGGAGCGGTGCCGGCAAGGAGTGCGCCGAGGTCAAAGGCCTCGGCTACGAGGGTTAGGTCTTCGGCCTCGCGGTAGAGGAGCGCGCGTGACTTGTAGGCGTCCTCGGCAAGTCCGTCGGCATTGCGTATGAGGTCACGGATCGTATTGATGCCCGATCCGATCGAGTACATGCCGGGACGCATGGCGGCGCCACGAAGTTCGACACGGTTGCTGAAACGGTCGAGGGTGGTTCCTACGGTTATGAGGTCGCCGTCACGGAGGCGGTAGGTCTTGTAATCGCTTTCGGCAACGTTGAACAGCTCTTTCTCGCGTCCTGTCAGACGGGCTATTCTCACCATGTCGGTATAGGCGTCGCCGGAAAATCCTCCGGCATATTGGAGTGCGTCATAAAGTGTCTCGTCCCCTTTCAGCTCGTAGAACATGGGGCGCTTCACGTTGCCGTCAACGTTGACGAGCTGTGAATACGGGGGCACCATGATCATGTCGCCCTCTTGAAGGCGGATGTTTCCTTTCTGGCTTCCGTTGAAGAGGAAGTCATATATGTCTATTTCGGCTATGCGGCGTCCGGCTCGGTAGACCTCTATGTTACGCATGGAGCCTATGTCGTTGATACCTCCGGCCTTATACAGGGCGTGAAATACGTTTGAGAAAGGAGACAGGCGGTAGGTGCCCGGTGTGTTTACCTCGCCCATGATGTCTACCTGGATGGTGCGGAGCTGTCCGAGGGTCACGGAAATCTCGGTTGATTCGCTGTCGACGCCCGAGTATTTAGAGGCGAATGCCGAGCGTATGTGGTTGTTGGCCTCGTTTATGGTCATGCCGTTGAGAAACAGCGGCCCGAGTTGCGAGATCATGATATTTCCCTCAGGGGAGATTGTGCGCCGCAAGTGATCCTCGCTTACGCCCCAGATGTCGATTATCACCTCGTCGCCGGGGCCGAGACGGTAGTTCTGCGGGGTGGCGGCGTTCTCGTTAGGCTCGAATGTGAGATTTCGGGAGTTGAACACTTTATGACCGAACACCTCGCTGGCTCTGGCCTCTTTGGTTTCTTTCAGTTCGTCGGTGTTTCCCTCGAATACGGGTTCGGTCTCCTCCGTCTCCACCGAGTGGCGTGCGATAGCGGCAGCTTCGCCGGCCACCCGTCTCTCGCGGCCGGTTGATGCACCTGCGTCGGTGTTCTGGGCCTTTATGCGCTTAACCTGTTCTGGTGTGACGCCTTGGGCCACGAGTTCGCGTCCTATCTGTTGCTCGGTCTTGCCGAGGGCTGTCTGTTGTTTGATATAATCTATGACCTGCTGGTCGGTCATCTTGGCGCCTACGGCCAATGAGCCGGCCAACATTAGCAAAGTGATAAGTAATGCCTTGATTTTCATATAGTTGGTTATATCATGTTTAGACGGCGGACTTACATAGCAAAATCCGCAGGTGCATAATCGGCGCAAAGTTAATAACTTTCTGTGACTTATGCAATAAAAACTCCACAACCGATTGTCGCGTGAAAATCTCCCGGCGGCAGGGGGATAAAATAGAATCCGCCCGCGTAGACCGTGGTGTGGTCGGCGCGGGCGGATGATGTTTCAGACTGTTGTCCTGTTACTTGATAATCACCTTGGTGACGGTGTTGCCCTGACGGCGGATGAAGAGGCCGTTGGCGGGATTGTCGACGCGTACACCCTGGATGTTGAAGTATTCCACGGGAGCGTTTGCATCATCAGCTCCGATACCTTCGATGGCGGTTGTCTTCTGCTTGCCTGTCACTGAGATTTCCTGTACCTCCCATGTCCCGGCCACTTCGGCTGTGGAGACATAGCGGAAGCCTATCTGTACCTTCTTGCCTGCATAGGCTTCGAGCGATACGGGGGCATTGGCATAGAAATCCCATGAGAATTTCTCGGGTGCTGTGGGTTCGCCAAGCTCAGTCCACTCTGTGGCGCCCTCCTCGCGGATGAGGATGAAGGCATAGCCCTTGAAGTCGGTTGTGGGGATATTCTCGTTGTTGAGCTTGTAGTTGTTGAAAGCGTTTGAGAAGTTCAGCTCGATGCCTTCCTTGCCGGTGAGGTCGATGGCCTCTGTGGTGTAGGCGACTGCAACAGCCGCGTTGGGCTGTTTGTTTATGTAAGCTGTGCCTTTCAGGCCGTAAGTCTTGTCTAATGACCAGACTTCGAGTTCGGCAGGGTTGTCGAATGAGAAGCCTTCGCCAAGACGTGAGAAGAATATGGCGTTTTCGGGAACGGCTGAGAGGACGGTGAGGAGATAGGACGCTGTACCGCCCTTGTACTCGGTATTTTCCTCGGCTGTGGCGGTGATGCGGGCCTTGCCCTTGCCTACGAGGGTCACCACGCCTGTGGCGGGATCAACTGTGGCTACGCTCTCTTTGTCAGAGGTGTAGGTCACGGCGGCGTTGGTCTCCTTGGTGAGGACGGGAGCGGTAAAGGCCTCACCCATTACTGCGGTGGCCTTGTCTTCGGCAAATGCCAGACCGGCTTCCTTGCGGGTGTCTACTGTGCCGCCGGTATAGGTGACGGTCATGGTTTTGAGCTGCACGGTGCCGGTTTTGCCGGAGGCTCCAAGGTTTACGAGCGCGATAGAAGAGGCCGAGCCTTCCCATGTGCCGTCATTGTAACCTTCGCCTTGCAGATAGCCGAAGCTTGATCCGGTGATTTTGAGTCCGGTGATTGTGCCGCCGTTGATGCTGATGGTGATACCGCTGTTTTTGTTGATACGGAAGGTCTGTGCTCCTGTGTTTGTAGCCCAGAATCTTACGCCGGAGCCTTCGAGTGTGTTGGCTGTTATGGTGATGACGCCGTCAGAGAACGAGGTGCCGTCTTCCATTGCGTCACTTCCCGAGGTCACCACTTGCTGTCCGTAGGCGTTGGTGGTGAAGTCGAATGTCAGCTCTTCCGCTGACATACTTGCTGTGCTCGCGAGCACAGCAAGAGCAGAGAGTAAAAATTTCTTCATAAGCTTGGATGTTTTGGATGAATATGTTTTTTATGGATATACGTTGATTCTTAAACGTATTTTCGTCAGAGGACAGGATTCTTTTCTGCAAAGATACGTTAAGAAATAACTATTTCCAAATATTCCAGTCACTTATTTCTTGAAACTTAGCGCGTCGAGTGATATTGTTAGCATCAGCCTCTGGTTGAATTCGAATCCGCCCGATGTTATGTGGAAGTCGAGCGCTCCCGTGAGGTTTATCCCTCCCCTTCGCAGGATGTAGAGATAGATGTCGGTGCGGTTGTAGAGTTTCGATTGGAAATAAGGCTCTCCCTGATAGAGAAGCGAGTTGTAACGTTCGTAGAGTGGATATAGCGCCCCGCCCGCATATAGCGAGTTCTTCACTCCGAGCCAGCGCCACCGTGCCAAGACCTCGAGCCATCCTCCAGCGGGAGTCCGCCACGATTGGTCGAATTTGCGGTCTCGGTCAAGCCCTATTATTGCTCCCGCCCGTATTTGGAGAGAGTCCATCGCGGTCTTGCCGGTCAGGTCAAGTCCTATGTACGGGTTGGCCAGAAAGTTGTCTACAACCCCGTCCAGATTCTCCGCGTCATTCTTGCGCCTTGCCAGATGGTTCATCATCAGATGGACGCCCGTAAAGAACGGGCCGTCCTTTGGCTGCCACCTCCCGTGGGCCACTATGGCGAATGCCTCCCTCTGTTTCTCGGTCTGCATTCCGCGCCAGTCAATGTATGCGTCAAAGAATCCCCTTTCTGTGACATATTGCACCAATGCCCCGCGTATATTGGACTGGTAGTAGGACATATGGTCGCTCCATAGAAAGCCCGGCATCTCCTCCCGCAGTTGTCCGCGCGGGAACATTCCCATGGAGAACCGCCACGATGGAGATTCAAAACGGTAATAGAGCGTGGGTGAGACGCGTCTGCCCTCCCATTCGCATCCAATCGGCTGAAACCATACCACTCCTCCGGCTATACGGCTCTTTTCCGACAGCCTCAGACCTGCCTCGGGTGCAAGGCGGGTGAAGAAATAGGTCTTAGAGTCCGTATATTTCCCGTCTCCTTCCGAATTGTCGAAGACCGAGAGGAAGTCTATACCCCATGTGGGCGTTACCGCGCGTCCTCCGATGGCGCACAGCATAAAGAGCGAAAGCAGCAGTCGTGGTTTCATGATTTGTGATGGCATGCGGCGTTTACGGGCGAGGTCATCCCGGGCGCCCTCCCCGTCCCGAGTCAGGGGTTCAGCTGTTTGCGGGTCTCGGCGTTATCTTCCAAGGCCGGGGTGTCCTCCTTTTTGAGTTCGGGGTAGGATATACGGGAATGGTACATGGTTCGCAGACGCTGTATGAAGGAGTCCTTTATAAGGCTGACATCCTTGAACGAGATGGGTGACTGGTTGTGGAGTCCGTCGGCTATCTGGCCGTCTATTATCCTGTTGACCAACGCGGAGATAGCCTCGGGCGAATGGTCGGTCATGGAACGTGATGCGGCCTCGATGGAGTCGGCCATCATGAGCAGCGATGTCTCGCGGCTCTGAGGGTTGGGGCCGGGATAGGAAAACGGTCTTTCGTCCACTGTCTCGCCGGGATGGGCGTTGGCATACGTGTTGTAGAAATACTTGGCCTTTCCCGCGCCATGATGTTCGGCTATGAAGGCACGTATGGTCATGGGTAGTTTGGCCTTTTCGGCCATTGCAAGGCCGTCGCGCACATGGTCGGTCACGATCTTGGCGCTCTGTATAGGGCTGAGGGCGTCGTGAGGGTTTACACCGTGCTGGTTTTCGGTGAAAAAGGCAGGATTCTTAATCTTTCCTATATCGTGATAAAGTGCTCCCGTACGCACCATCTGCACGTTTGCCCCTATCCGCAGGGCTGCGGCAGACGCGAGATTGCTTACGGCCATGGAATGGTTGAAAGTCCCGGGACATTTCTCAGACAGTTCGCGCAGCAGCGGGTTGTTGGTGTCAGACAGTTCTACGAGCGTCACCCTCGAAGTGAAACCGAACAGCCTTTCCAGCAGGAACATGAGCACATAGCTGAAAGATATGAGTATGGCGTTGGCTCCGAGCGCTCCGAACACCCTTGGCTCGGCATCGGCCAGCGTGCCGGTCTGCATTATCTCTATGGCCACGTAGCATAGCGAGTAGAAGACGAATATAAGTCCCGCCGTCCGCAGCAGCTGGCTGCGTCTTGAAAGGTCTTTGAGAGAATCTATGGCCACCACGCCGGCTATAAGCTGCATGAAGATGAATTCGAGTGGCGCCGTGGCAAGAAGGGCGCATATAAGGGTCTCCACAAGTAGGCAGAAGTAGGCAGTCCGTGAGTCGAGGAACACCACTATCATTATGGCTACCATGGTGAACGGGACTATGTAGACGGAGAGTCTGAACGCCGCGTCCATGGCAAAGGCGAAGAGGGCGAAGAATGCCACGAAAGTGGTCAGGAAGATGATGGTGCGGTCGTTGTGGAAATATTCGGGACGGAAGAAAAACAGATAGCAGTAGAGTGCCCCGAGGAGGATTGTCAGATATAGTGCCTGTCCGGCGACCGGGTAGTGATGCTGTGACAGCTGGCCTGTGTTGCGTTCCTCGGCCATTTCCTCATATGTGTCGAGTATGGTTGCTATCATGGGGGTCACAAGCTCCCCTTCGTCCACGATTCTCTCTCCCTGTTGCTTTACGTCTATCGGCGCCATGGCCTTCATATAGCTCTCCTCAAGCAGGCGGGTGGTTGTCAGAGTGTCGAGGAAGATATTGGGTTGGAGTAGTTCGGAGAGGCGTGTGGCCGAGAGAGCCGAGCGCACCTCCTTGTCGCGGAACAGGCTGTCAAGGTGTTCGTAGGCACGGAATGCTGACAGATACCGTGTGGTGGGGATGGAAATGGCCACATTGTCGTGGACGAACCTCACCGCCGGCAGCTCACCGGCGGCAATCTTGGCATAGACGTCGCGTTTCACTATGCCGTTCTCATATATCTGCCTTATGGCTTTTATAATCTGGTTTTTCTGTGCCGGCGTGATGTCAAGTCCCTCGGTCGAGTTGAGACGTGTGGTATAGTCGGAGATGATGGTCTTCTCCATCGCTATGTCGCGTTTGAACACAGGCTCGAAATTGGCGTCAATGGAGTCCTTTACCCTTGCCGCGCTCACGGAGTCCAGATGTACGGGGATGTCAAACGGTGCTGTCAGCAGGGCATACTTCCACGGGCGGTTTACCTCATAGACAAAGTGGTTCTTGTCCGTGCGGGGCATGAAGTAGACAAGCAGTGCCAGCGTGCCGATAAAGAGGATGACTCTCAGTGGAATTCCGTGTGATAAGGATTGTCTTGTCATATTTGCGCGATGTTTCTGGCTATCGTCCAGATGATTATGAGCGTGAGTAGGGTGAGGATGAGGGTTTGTGAGTTGAGAGCCTTTCTGAATCCCGGATAGCGTCCCCGCAACAGCCATGCGACTGTCAGTGCCACCATCAGGGGCAGTTCTATAAGCAGCATGGCGTTGAGACGCCATGCCCCTGCAATGTCTCCGTGCAGCAAGGAGTGGAGGGCGCGCTGTGATCCGCAGCCGGGACAACGCCAGCCGGTCATCGTCAGGAAGGGGCAGCGTGGGAACAGTCCGCTCTCTGACGGGTCAAAGACGAAATAGACCGTCGCTATGCCTGCCACGGCCATCAGAGCCACTGCCGTGACAGCCATGGTAGAGGCTGTCTTCCTGTGGATCTGGCTCATTGCGTCAGAGGGCTGTCAGCAGGGAATAGAGCGTGTAGAAAGGTGCCCATATCAGGCCGGACACGAAGGTGATTATCACCCACAATCCGGCTTTTGAGGAGGCGTCCCGTGCTCCGGCAAAGTCTCCCCGGTTGTATAGCGGAGCCACTTTCGAGGCGTATATTATAGCCACTATGCCTGTCACGAGACAGCAGCAAATGGTTGAGAGTATGGCCCATACCAGATAGGTCGGAGGCATCTCGGGATAGCCCTGCGGCCTTGTGTCCGGCCGGGAGGGGGTGCCGGGCGCTCCTACGGCCTTGTTGTAGACACCTGCATAAGGGTCTGATACCGTAGCGGTGCTACCGTATTCGGGCCGGGGCTGTTCATGTGTCCGGCCGAATATCTCGTCAGCCTCGGGAAGTTGTGACGCGGTCGTCCAGTCGGCGAGTCCCTGACGCCATATAGGGGTGTCAGGGCCGAATTCGGGGAACAGTCTCAGATGTTCCTTCTCCACCGGGCCGCGCTGTTCGTTGTTGATGACTATCCAATATTGCATCGTGTATCCGTTTATGGGTATAGGGTAAAAAAGGAAGTCAGGAATCCCCGACCTGCGGACTGGCAGGGAATGGATGATTCCTGACTCCTGATACCTGGTTAGAAGAATTTCGTTTCGGCTCCGAGGATGTCGCTGAGCAGGTTGTTGGCCAGACGTGAGGCTCCTATGCGGAAATACTCGTTGGTCTGTACCCATTTCTCGCCAAGCACCTCGCGCACTATCGTGTAATATTTCAGCGCGTCATCTGTGGTGGCGACACCGCCGGCTACCTTGAAGCCGGCCATGCGGCCTGTCTTCTCGTAATACTCCTTGATGCATTCGCACATGATGTAGGCGGCTTCGAGTGAGGCGCCGGCTACCTCCTTGCCGGTGGAGGTCTTGATGAAGTCGGCACCCGAATAGAGCGCGAGTACGGATGCGTTACGTATGTTCTCGGCTGTTTTCAGCGCCCCGGTCTCGAGGATGACCTTGCACAAGGACTCGCGGCAGGAGTGTTTCATCTCGCTGAGTTGGTCGCACACCTCTTCATAATCTTTGTCGAAGAAGTCGCCGAGTGGAAGGACTACGTCGATCTCGTCGGCGCCGGACTCTACGGCAAGACCTATCTCGGCCACCTTGACCTCTATGAAACTCTGGGCCGAAGGGAAGCACCCTGCAACGGCGCAGATATCCACGGAGCTGACGTCGAGCACGGTGCGGACGATAGGAACGAAGTTGGGATAGACACAGATTGACGCCACGTTGGGAAGGTCGGGGTGCTCGTCGTCGAAGGCGTTGACACGTTCGGTGAAGTCGGCCACGGAACGCTGTGAATCTGTGGATTTCAGCGTGGTGAGGTCTATGGAGTTGAAGCACTGGCGGAGCACTTCGGGCTTGCGGTTCTCTTCAAGGTGCTTGTCGAGGATTTCCTGGACTCTGGCTGCCACCACGGCGTCATCCGTTGTGACGCGGCAGTCGGCTATGGCCTGCTGGTATTTATCCATAGGTGATATGGTTTTAAATGATTATTGCTTTTGTCTCTTGCCGGTAAAAGGCTTCTTAACGTTTTGGTAACAAGCGGCTTTGGCGAAAAGTTCGATGCCGCCGCGTCCGTGGGCCTTGTGTGGCCCGCAGGGGAATGACAAATTTAGAAAAAACCTCCCGATTATGCAAATGGTTTTTTAGTGTGTGGCAGAAGATTGGCTCCCGCAGCCCCCTGATAGCGCGCATTCATATGTCCTGTTCCTTATCCTTGAACCTTAGACCGTCACGGCGGTTCTTTTTCTCGATATTCTTTCTTACGGCTTCTGTCAGGTCTATCCCGGTCTGGTTGGCTATCGCTGTCAGCACCCACAGGAGGTCGGCAAGCTCGTCGGCGAGGTTCTCCTTGTCGCCGGGTTTGGCACGCTGGTCGCCATATTTCCGGGCCATCACGCGTGCCACTTCCCCCGTCTCCTCCGCGAGTATCACGGCATTGGTAAGAGGTGAGAAATAACCGCCTCCGACGGTGGTTATCCAATCGTGGACGGCATGTTGCAGCTCTCCGAGAGTAGTGGGAGCCGTGATGGGGGAATTTGCGGTGTCGTTATTCACGGAGTTTAGAATCTATTATAATGGTTACAGGGCCGTCATTGACGAGAGATACCTGCATGTCGGCTCCGAAGACCCCTTTCGATGTCTCTCGGCCCGTAAGACGCGTGCATTCCTCGCAATACAGCTCGTATAGGGGCACGGCAAGGTCGTGGCCTGCTGCACGGATATAGCTCGGGCGGTTTCCCTTCCGGGTGGAAGCGTTGAGGGTGAACTGGCTCACGGCCAGAATCTCCCCTCCTGCCTCTATGACCGAGCGGTTCATCACCCCTTTGTCATCGGGAAATATGCGCATTGCCGCCGTTTTGGCCGCAAGCCAGCGGGCATCCTCTTCGGAATCCCCGTCGGCGACTCCCACCAGCACCATCAGACCGTGTCCGATGCCGCTGTGGATGTTTCCTTCTATCTCGACCGCAGCGCGGCCCACACGTTGGATTACAAGTCTCATAGGGCGCAAAGATACGGAAAAAACAAGAATAAAAAAAGAATACCCGGTACGTCTGTCCCACGCTGTGCGGAGGTGGGGACGTACCGGGTATACGGGTCACGGGTCATAACGGCCGGGACTTCGCGGCTGCCTGTCAATAACCGGGATTCTGGTATTCGGCCGGATTGGCTATAAGGAGGATTTCGGCGTCAGGAATCGGGCGCAGGTAATGAACCTTGCCGTCAAACCGGGTGATCTGCGGGTTGGCCTTGGCTATACGTGACTCGAAGGCGCGGAAACGTTTTAGCGTCATCCATCTACCCCACTCCCCTATCATCTCGCGGGCATACTCGTCAAGAAGGAAGTCGGCGTCAATATCTCCTGCGGTCACGTCCAGACTGTGGTCGTGGTTTTCACAGGCACGGTTGCGCAGTTCGTTAACGCGGGTGGCGTTCGGCCGTCCGAGCCGCCAGTCTATTTCAGCCGCGAGGAGGTATGTCTCGCCAAGACGGTAGATGATATTGTCTGACGACGAATAGGGCTTGTTGGCATTGGTGCCTGCATAGAGTGACGGGCAGTCACCCTTTTTCAGACTCGGGAAGAATTTCAGGGGCCGTGCCGGATCGGCGTAGTTGTCGGCGATGTTGACGATGGCATAGCGGCACCTGTCACGGTCAGCCTGTGAAACGGTCTTGCGCGAGATGTGTACGGCGGTGTCGCCGAGTGTGATGTTGAAGGCCGGATTGCCCACGCGTCCTTCTGCAAGATTGTAACGCTTGGCGTCTGTCGTGCTCCATGTGTAGGCCGTACCGTCATCGCTTGTCGCCTTGTTCACATAATATGTGTCCTTGAAGAAGGCCTTGTAGCGCATGTCCTTATCCGCATAAAGGTCAAGCATGTATTTTGACGGCTCCATGTAGCAGTTTCCTTTGGCGAGTTTGGGAACATCGAAGCCGTTTACCTCCGTGGCATAGCTTGCCACCATCCCGTCAAGGAATATTCCAGAAGTGTTGGCGTTATAGGCCTCGGCGTGTTTCCACGCACGGTTGTAATAGTTTCCACGCGGGTTGTAGGCATTGATGGACGAATGGGTCACTACGAAGAGGGCTTCCTCGTTGGTCTTGTTGTTGTTCTCGTCAAAGACCTCGTTGACATCAGCGTAGAACCTCACTCCGAGGGACTGGGCGTTGTCTATAAGGTAGCCGGCGGCCTTTCCGGCCTCTTCGAGGAGCTTACGGCTGTCTGATTCGGAGAGGGCATCGGCATAACCCAGCCCGTCGGTATAGGTGGAATAGGTCAGACAGGCCTTTGCATAGAGATGGTATGCCGCCGCGCGTGTGACGTGGCCCCTCACCTCTTGGTTGACGGGAAGGTTCTCCATGGCAAACCTGAGGTCGTCGAGTATCACCTCGTAGAAGTCGTTCACCTTGCTGCATGAGGGTGATGATATAGGCGAGTCGGTGGGGTGGAGAGGGAGGTATTTCCCGCCCCATTGCTCCACGATGTTGAAGAGCGCGTGGGCGCGTATGAAGCGGGCTTCGGCCACGAGGGCGTCTATTCTGTCCTGACTAAGCCCTTTGACACGCTCGGAACTTGTAATGGCGGCGTTGCAGGAGTTGAGTATGGCATAGAAGCCCGCATACCCTTCGTTGAGCATTCCGTTGGCCGAGCTGAAATCCTCATATCTCATGAGCTTGCTCCAGTTGCCGTTGGTGCCGTCGGGGTTGGCATCCTGCCATATGTCCGTTCCGCCTTCTGCCACCATGAGGTATGTGTCCTCGGCCTGTCCGTAGACGATGCGCACGAGGTCGAAGTAGCAGTCGTTTATTTTTTTCTCGAATCCGCTCGCGGTGCTCCATTCCTTTTTCGTAGACACGCCTGAAAGGTTCTCCTCTTCGAGACTGCAAGAGGAGGTCACTGCGATCGTCACGGCACATGCCGCGATGGAGAGTGGTCTGTATAGTTTCATCTGGTTATGTTTTTATGGTGTTAGAATGAGAGGTTGATACCGAATACGTATTGTTTCGAGAGAGGGGCCTCGTCATCATTGCCTCCCTTCTCGGGGTCGTAGTTTTTGAGATATTCTGATTTGGTGAATATGAACGGGTTGCTTGCCGTGAAATATATACGCGCGTTGTTGGCGCCGAACTTTCTGAGCCAGTTTTTTGGAAGGGTGTATCCAAGGGTTATATTCTTGATTTTAAGGTAAGAACCGTCATAATAGTTGATCCATTGCTGATAGGGGTCTTGTCCGTTGGATATGCTGGCGTCGGGTCTCGGGTAGCGTGCGTCCTGGTTCTCGGGAGTCCAGTAGTCGCATATGACGGGCGAGGGTGAGAGGCCGTCAGTCCTATACCATCCCGTCAGTCCGTAAGGTATTGTCCAACCCCAGCGGGCTATAAGGAGTACGCTGAGGTCGAATCCCTTATATGTAAACGTGTTGAGGAGGCTGCCTGACCATTTTGGGTCGGCCGAGCCGAGTACGTAGTAGTCATCGGTGTTGAGCTTGTAGTCAGGCTCGCCCTTCTCGGCTATGTGCACCTGTCCGGGTTTCTGGCTGTATTTTGCAGCCTCCTCGGCCTGTGCTGTGCCCCATATGCCCGCATATTTGAAGCCGTAGTATGTATGGACGGCCTCTCCGGGGATAAGGTAATACTCGTTGAATTGCAGCGGGCCGTCGCTCGTGGTCTTGATGACCTCGTTCTTGTTGGTCGAGAATGTCAGTGTGGTTGTCCATGTGAAGTCGCGGTTGGTGATGTTGCGGCTTGTGACGGCGAGCTCCACGCCGGTGTTGCGTGTCTCCCCGACGTTTGACCAGATATTGAACGGCGAAGCTCCGTAGCCTCCGGCTGCGTATGGTAGGTTCTTTTTGAAGAGGAGGTCTTTGGTGTCTGTTCTGTACCAGTCGAGCGTGAAGTTGATGCGGTCGTTGAGGAAGCCGGCGTCAAGGCCTATGTTCAGGTTGTATGATTTCTCCCATCCGAGGTTCTTGTTGGCTATCGAGAGCTGGTAGCCGCTGTAAGCCTGTGCGATGTCCTGAAACCCTATTATGCCGTTACGGCTGTAATCAAGGGTGGCGTATGCCGAGGCGCCCGCGTTGCCCGTGACGCCGTATTCGCCGCGTAGTTTGAGGTTGCTGAGCCAGATGAGGTCGCTCATGAAGTCCTCGTCGCTTATGCGCCATGCGAGGGAGCCGGCAGGGAAGACGTCCCATTTGTTGCCGCTGGCAAGGATCGACGCCCCGTCCCAGCGACTGCTTATGCTGGCCAGATAACGGCCTTTGTAGCTGTAATTGACGCGGAAGGCATAAGACATCTTCTGGGTCTGTACATATGAGGATGCTACCGTGGGGGTGCCGGTGGCGGCTCCGAGGTTGTGGTAGCCGTAGTCATCCGTGTCGAAGTCGTTGGCTGTGGCGTTGGAGGTCTCGGTGCGGTTTTTGGCCCATTCGGTTACGCCTGTGAGGGTGAAGCGGTGGTCTCGGTTGATGTCGAAGTTGTAGGTCAGGATGTTCTGCCATTTGTAGTTATAGACAAACGTATTGTTGATCACGCCCGCCACCTTGCCGCTTTCAAGTCCTTGATAAGACCTCGTGCCGGTATAGCTGCTTGCTTTGAGGTTGCGGAAGTAGCCTCCGAGCACCGACTTGAATGAGAGGCCGTTGACGGGTGTTATCTCCACGTAGGCCTGCGGTGTGACACTGAGTGTCTTTCGGTTGTTGGCATATTGGGCCGGGTCGTTGTCGGCGAGAGGGTTCATGTTTCCGTCTCCGAGGGGGTAGTCGGTGAGGTTGCCGTCCTCGTCATAGATATCGCCGAGCGGAGGCATGCATATTACGCGGTTCCACAGGCGGCTGTAACGGCGGTCGTTGTCAGAATACATGGCATAGAGGCTGAGCCCGTATTTCAGATACCGGCTGGCCTTAAAGTCGAGCTTCGTGCGGGCCGAATAGCGCCTCATCTCGTCCCCTTTCAGGAGGCCCTGTATATCGTAGTATCCGAGCGAGAACATCGCGTCCACGCGGTCGTTGGAATAGGCTGTGTTGAGGTTGTAGCTCTGCGTGTGGCCGGTCTGTGCCGCCTCGTCGGCCCAGTCTACCCATTTCCCTTGGTCGATAAAGTCCTGCATGTAGGCGGGGAACAGTTTGTCGTCATCTGCTGGACTGTTCCACACCCCGGCAGTGCGCTGGGCCTCGCGGCGGAAGTCGATGTAGCGTTGTCCCCGGTTCACCTCAGGGAAGCTGCTGATGGTGTTCCATCCGTAATAGCCGTCAAAGTTGACCGTGAAGCGTCCCTGCTGGGGATTCTTGGTGGTGATGATGATGACGCCGTTGGCACCGGCCGAACCGTATATGGCCGTGCTTGATGCGCCTTTTAGCACCTCGATGGAGGCGATGTCATTGGGGTTCAGCTCCTCATATGACCCCTCGATGCCGTCGATGATGAACAGTGGGTTGTTGTCGCCGTTTATCGAGCGTGTGCCTCGCAGGCTCATGTTCACGCCTGATCCGGCCTCACCGCTGGTGCGGGTGATGTCAAGGCCGGGCACCTGTCCCTGTATGGCCTCGATGACGTTGCCGGTGGGTGTGCGCACTATGTCTTCTGCCTTGACCGATGAGATGGCTCCCGTCAGGTCTCGTTTGCGCATTGTGCCGTATCCGATGGCCACAACCTCGTCAAGCGAAACTCCTTCTGACTTCATCTCCACCTCCATTTCCTTACCTGTGGCAGCCATCTTCACATCGGGATAGCCTATGTAGGAGAATATAAGGGTAGAGTTTTCGGGAGCCTTGATTGAAAAATTGCCGTCTATGTCGGTCGAGCCTCCGAGGCCCGGTTTTCCGTCAACAGTCACGCTCACGCCCACCATCGGTTCGCCGTTCTCGTCGACCACATGGCCTTTTAATGTCTGAGTCTGGTTAGGTTGTTGGTTTACAGAGTAAATACCCCCCCCTCCTGTATGTCCGGGCGTTTCTCCGGCGATTGCGAGACCGCTCATCATCAACGAGCCTATTGCAACGCCGCATAATGCCAGTCTCCGCCCGCAGGTGCGGTTGACAGTCTTTGCTGACTGTCTCAGTTCACTACGATTCTTCATTGGTTTTAGATAAATTAGGAAAAATTGAAATGTGATTGGACGGCATACGGTTTGAAGGCCTGTATCCGTTCGCGATGGCAAAAATACACAAATTCCATTAAAATCAAAAGAAACGATTAAAAAAACGAAATTTTTGAAATAGGAATGTAATTATATAAAAAGTAGCTTTTTGGTCTTAATCGCTGTGGTACTTGTTGTTAGGTTTATTGATTATCGTATGGGTGTTTTAAAGTTATTATATACTCGGTTTTGATGATGTTTCTTTTGAAAGATTTCGAAAGATGGCTGGATGGGAGGAAAGATTGCCTTGTGAGGCCGTGAATTTTTTGATTTTTTTTCCTCGTTGGAAAAATTTTGCGTATATTTGCACAGCGAAAAAGTACCTCTTCCTCAGCCGTTACCTATTTAGCCGCAACAACCTGTTAATATCCAGGCTGTTGCTTGTTTCTGCCAGAACACGATACAACACGAAATATGATAGCATTAGCAATTCAAAATGCAACCCTCGCGGTGGTGGCCCTTCTTACGGGTGTCGCCCTCGTGGCCGTTGCGCTTTGGCTCGCGGGGTTGATCTCACCCAGATCTTTCAACCCACAGAAGGGCGAGGCTTATGAATGTGGTATTCCCACCCGAGGAGAGTCGATGGCTCAGTTCAAGGTGGGATATTATCTGTTTGCCATTCTCTTCCTGATGTTTGACGTCGAGACCGTCTTCCTCTACCCATGGGCTGTCAGGGTGCACGAACTCGGCACACAGGGACTGACCGCGATCGCGGTATTTTTCGGCATCATAGTGCTGGGCCTTGTTTATGCCTGGCGGAAAGGAGCATTGGAATGGAAGTAACCACACAAGGCATGCCCTACGAGGCATGGAAAGACAACGAATATATAGAGAAGCTCGTCAAGGAGCTTCAGGAGTCAGGAACCAACGTGATAGTGGGTTCGCTTGACAAACTTATCAACTGGGGGCGGTCTAACTCCATCTGGCCTCTCACTTTCGCCACCAGTTGCTGCGGCATCGAGTTCGTGTCGTTGGGCGCTGCCCGCTACGACATGGCCCGTTTCGGATGGGAAGTGGCTCGCGCCTCGCCCCGACAGGCCGACTTCATGATGGTGGCCGGCACGATCGTGCACCGAATGGTGCCTGTCTTCCGCCGCCTCTATGACCAGCTTGCCGAGCCTAAGTACGTGATTGCCTGTGGCAGTTGCGCCATCTCCGGCGGCCCGTTCAAGAAGAGCTACCATGTGGCCATGGGCATCGAGGATATAGTCCCCGTCGATGTCTTTGTCCCCGGCTGTCCTCCGCGTCCCGAGGCCATGATATACGGCATCATGCAGCTTTCGCGCAAAATCAAGGTGGAGAAATTCTTCGGCGGCGTAAACCGTCAGGAGAGCCAGAAGGAATTTCTGGCCGCCCACCCTGTCGAGGGAGTCAACGATTAAATTGTCCAATCATCTTCACATTATATATAATGGCCAACATTCAGGAAAAAATTTCCGGAAAGTTTCCCGAAGCAGCCTTCAATCAGGCTCCGGGCGTCCTTGAAGTGAGCGTCCCCGACGCCCGCTGGCACGACCTGGCCCGCATGCTGCGCCACGAGCTGGGATTTGACTTCCTCGTCACCATCGTCGGCATGGACTGGAAGGAAGCCGGCCTCGGCTGCATCTATTATCTTGTCTCGACCAGCACGCGTGAGAACGTCGCCGTAAAGGTGATGGCCACCGGCGACCGCGAGAAGCCCTTCGTTCACTCTGTATTTGACCTTTGGGATATTGCCACCATCTACGAGCGCGAGGTCTACGACTATTTCGGCATAATCTTCGTCAACAACCCCGACATGCGCCGTCTCTTCCTCAATATAGATTGGAAGGGATATCCTCTGCGTAAGGATTATGACGCCGATCCGGCCATAAACCCTGTCTCGATAGAGAATGAACGCCAGACCGACTTCACCGATACATGGGTGGAGCGTGACGGCAAGATTGTAAAGGAAGAGCGCCGCGTCTTCCAGCCCGAGGATTTCGTTGTCAATATCGGCCCGCAGCACCCCGCTACCCACGGCGTGCTCCGTTTCCGCACTGCGGTAGACGGCGAGATTATAAAGAAAATCGATATCTATCTCGGTTATATCCACCGTGGTGTAGAGAAAATCTGCGAGGGACTCACCTATCCCCAGACCCTTCACTTCATGGATCGTCTGGACTACTTCTCTGCCCATAACTACCACCACGGTCTCTGTCTGCTTATAGAGGAGGCTGCCGGAATAGAGATTTCGCGCCGTGCACAGGTCATCCGGGTGCTCATGGACGAGTTGTCGCGTATAGCGTCACACTGCCTGTTCATCGGTACCTATTGCATGGACCTCGGCGCCACTACCATGCTCTTTTACACCCTGCGTGTCCGTGAACAGATTCTTGACATCATGGAGCGCACATGTGGCGCACGCATGACGTTCAACTATGACTGTATAGGCGGTGTCATGCAGGATCTCCACCCTGACTTTGTCAAGGACGTCCACGCCCTTCTCGATGTCATCCCCCGCAACATCAAGGAATACAACAAGATATTTACCGGCAACGTCATCGCCCGTGACCGTATGGAAGGTGTCGGAACCCTCTCGCGCGAGGATGCCGTGTCATGGGCTGTCACAGGCCCCAACGGCCGTGCTTCCGGCTGGGCTTGCGATGTGCGCAAATGTGCACCTTACAGCATCTATTCAGAGCTTGACTTCGAAGAGGTCATACGCTCCGAAGGTGACTCAATGGCCCGTTTCAAGGTGCGTCTGGACGAGATTGAACAGAGCGCCCGCATTATAGCGCAGCTTATCGACAATATACCTGACGGCGAGTATTGCGTGAAGGTTCCCAAAGTCCTCAAACTCCCTGTGGGCCACTGGTTCAAGATGGTTGAGGGATGTCGCGGCACATTCGGTCTCTATCTCGAAAGCGACGGCACCGCCAGCCCCTACCGTCTCAAAATAGCACCTCCGTGCCTTCCCGCAGCCGCAGTCGTTGACCACATCACGCGCGGACAGAAAATAGCCGACCTTATAACCATCGGTGGCTCTATGGACTATATCGTCCCCGACATCGACAGATAACCGGCAGTATTTCAGAAGAACAAAATAAACCATCAATCACAATACCTTATACATAAGTTATGCAAGACTTATCAGTAGGAACCGCCTGGCTGCATTCGCTCTTCCTCGGCTTCATGCCCGAGTGGGCGGCAGTCACCCTCGAATGCCTGCTCGTCGGAGTGGGGCTGATGCTGCTCTACGCAGTCCTCGCCCTTTTCTATATCCTCTTCGAGCGTAAGGTCTGCGCCTACTTCCAGTGCCGTCTCGGCCCCAACCGTGTGGGCCCGTGGGGTCTGCTCCAAAGCGTGGCCGACATGTTCAAGATTCTCATCAAGGAGCTTATCTCGCTCAACCACATTGACAAGTTCCTGTTTGCCCTCGCGCCTTATCTCGTCATAATCGCCTCGATGCTTGCCTTCTCGGTGCTTCCGTGGGGCAACGGGTTGCAGATTGTCGACTTCAATGTGGGCATCTTCTTCCTGCTCGCCGTCAGCTCGATAGGAGTACTCGGCATCCTTCTGGCAGGATGGTCGTCAAACAATAAGTTCACCCTCATCGGCGCTCTTCGTTCGGGTGCGCAGATGGTCTCCTACGAGCTTTCTATGGGACTTTGCGTGGTCACCATGGTGGTGATTGCCGGTTCGATGAACGTCACTGACATAGTGATGGCGCAGGAACATCTCTGGTTCATCTTCTCGGGTCATATCCCCGCCCTTATCGCCTTCGTGATCTTCATGATTGCGGGTACGGCAGAGACCAACCGAGGCCCGTTTGACCTTCCCGAGGCCGAGAGCGAGCTGACCGCCGGATACCACACCGAATACTCCGGCATACACTTCGGTTTCTTCTACCTTGCCGAATACCTCAACCTCTTTATTGTCTCCGGCGTGGCCGCTCTCCTCTTTTTCGGAGGTTGGATGCCTCTCCATATTCCCGGATTTGACGCTTTCAACCACGTGATGGACTTTATCCCCTCGGTGGTATGGTTCATAGGCAAGGCCGTGGCCCTCTCGTTCATCATCATCTGGTTCAAGTGGACGTTCCCCCGTCTCCGCATTGACCAGCTCCTGACGCTCGAATGGAAATACCTCCTCCCCATCAATCTCTTCAACCTCGTCCTGATGGTCATCGTGGTGACCTTCGGCCTTTACCTCTAAGAAATCCCTTTTCCCCACAACACCCCTCCTAAAATCAAGATAAGCGATGAGTGAAAATTATGGCAAAATCGCCCAGGTGATCGGCCCGGTTGTCGATGTCATCTTTGACGGCGACGACAGCATCATCCCTCCCATATACACGGCTCTCAGCGTGGCCCGTCCCGACGGTTCGCAGCTCATTCTCGAAGTCGAACAGCACATCGGTGAAGACACTGTCCGCTGCGTGGCCATGGAGAGTACTGACGGCCTCTGTCGCGGAGCGCGCGTAGAGTCTCTCGGACGTCCCATCGCCGTCCCGACAGGCGACCAGGTCAAGGGACGTCTTCTCAACGTCATCGGTGATGCCATCGACCGTCTTCCCTCACTCAGCCGCGAGGAGCTGCGCCCCATCCACCAGCCCGCACCACAGTTTGACGAGCTGACCATAGGCACCGAGATTCTCTATACCGGCATAAAGGTCATCGACCTTCTCGAACCTTACAGCAAGGGTGGCAAGATCGGTCTCTTCGGCGGTGCCGGCGTGGGCAAGACCGTGCTTATCATGGAGCTTATCAACAACATCGCCAAAGGTCACAACGGATTCTCGGTATTCACCGGCGTCGGAGAGCGTACCCGCGAGGGTAACGACCTCCTCCGCGAGATGATTGAGAGCGGCGTTGTGAAATATGGCAAGAAGTTTGAGGAGGGAATGGAGCGTGGCGAATGGAACCTCGACGATGTCGATATGGCCGAGGTGGAGCAGTCACAGGCCACCTTGGTGTTCGGACAGATGAACGAGCCTCCGGGCGCGCGTCTCCGTGTGGCCCTCTCGGGTCTCACCGTTGCCGAGCAGTTCCGCGATCAGGACGGCGGTGGTAAGGACATCCTTCTCTTCATTGACAATATCTTCCGTTTCACACAGGCCGGTTCAGAGGTATCGGCGCTTCTCGGACGTATGCCCTCGGCCGTAGGCTACCAGCCTACACTCGCCTCAGAGATGGGTGCACTTCAAGAACGTATCACCTCTACCAAGAACGGCTCCATTACCTCTGTACAGGCTATCTACGTCCCTGCCGACGACCTTACCGACCCGGCTCCCGCCACCACTTTCAGCTTCCTTGACGCCACAACGGTGCTATCGCGTAAGATTACAGAGCTTGGTATCTATCCGGCCGTGGATCCCCTTGAATCGACATCACGTATCCTCGACCCCAACGTTATCGGTGAGGAGCACTACAATACGGCACAGGCTGTCAAGCAGCTCTTGCAGAAGTATAACGAGCTTCAAGATATCATCGCCATCCTCGGTGTCGACGAGCTTTCTGACGAGGACAAGCTCGTCGTGGCCCGTGCACGCCGTGCACAGCGCTTCCTCTCGCAGCCTTTCCATGTGGCCGAGCAGTTCACCGGCGTCCCCGGCGTCATGGTACCCCTCAGCGAGACCATCCGTGGCTTCAAGATGATTCTCAACGGAGATGTGGACGACCTTCCCGAACAGGCATTCCTTAACGTCGGCACCATTGACGACGCCATCGCCAAGGGCAAGAAGATTCTCGCCGAAGTCGAAGGCTGATACCATCTCTCTTAACAATAACAAAAAGCACCACAGATGACACTCAAGATAATCTCAGCCGAAGACATCCTCTTCCAGGGAGAAGTGACCATAGTCCGTCTCCCCGGCACCATGGGTGCCTTCACAGTCCTTCCCGGCCATGCGTCGCTCATCTCCACCCTCACACCCGGAACCATCGGATACACCACTCCCGGCGGCTCGCAGGAAGAGATCAGGATAGGGGGCGGTATCGTGGACGTCGATTCCGACATCATCTCAGTGTGCATCTACTAATCTATCCCGTCCGTATGACACGTCAACTCTTCACAAAAATAGCTCTGGCGCTCATCGCCTTGCTGCTTCCCGCCATGGTGTCGGCCTCCGGCCACGACAATGGCGGAGATGCCAAGGAAGGTGTGGACGCGCAGGGTATAATCTTCGAGCATCTCGGCGATGGCTACGGCTGGGAAGTGCCCTTCAACCACCACAAGCGCATTCCTCTCCCCGTCATCGTATGGGCCGGCGACGGCCTCCACATCTTCTCTTCGTCACGTGTGGCCCACGGGCAGGTGTGGCGCGACGGCGACACCGAGTTCAAGATTGCCGGAAAGGACAGCCCCTACAAGGGCAAAGTGGTCGAGATTGTTGACGGCAAGGAGATAAAGCCTGCTCTTGACATCTCTGTCACCAAGAACGTCTGCGGTGTCTTCATCTCGGTACTCGTGTGCATATGGTGCATCCTTAGCGTGGCCCGCTGGCACAGAAGGGAAGGCATGAAGGCTCCCCGCAAAATGACCGGCGCGATAGAGTCGCTGATTCTTTTCGTCTATGACGGTGTCATCAAGCCAACTCTCAAAACGAAAGCCCCCAAGTTTGCGCCCTATCTGCTGACTGTCTTCTTCTTCATCCTCGTGATGAACCTTCTGGGACTCATCGTCATCTTCCCCGGCGGTGCCAACCTCACGGGCAACGTGGCAGTGACCCTCGTCCTTGCAGTCCTTACATTCTTTGTCACCAACATTTTCGCCTCCCGCCATTACTGGAAGGAGATATTCAATCCTGATGTCCCTTGGTGGCTCAAATATCCCCTGCCTATCATGCCGCTTATAGAGGTCTTCGGTATATTCACCAAGCCTGCGGCACTGACAGTCCGTCTGTTTGCCAACATGATGGGCGGCCACATGATAGTGATAGTGCTCACGCTCCTCATCTTTATCTTTGCGGCCATGGGGCCGGCCGTCAGCGGTGCCACTGCGGTGGTCTCGGTGATATTCTCGGTCTTCATGCTCTTGATCGACGTCCTTGTAAGCTTCATACAGGCCTATGTGTTCACGATGCTCTCCACCATCTTCATCGCCCTGGGGCAGGAAGAGGGTCATGAAGGAGGCCATGCGGCCGAACATCCCGTCCCCTCTCCCGCCAAAAACTAAATCAAAACAAAAAATATAAATCACCCTCTAAATTCCTTTACAACTATGTTAGCAATGATCTTAGCAGCTATCGAAGGTATCCTTGGCATCGGCGTTTGCATCGGTGCAGCAATCGCAGCAATCGGCGCCGGTCTCGGCATCGGCAAAATCGGTGGTTCAGCCATGGAGGCAATCGCCCGCCAGCCCGAATCGGCCGGTGACATCCGAAGCAACATGATCGTTATCGCAGCCCTTATCGAGGGTGTGGCCCTCTTCGCCGTTATCGTCTGCATCCTTGCAATGTTCGTAGGCTAATCCTTTTGAGCCGTCACCGCTATGGAACTATTCACGCCTGATTTCGGCCTGATATTCTGGATGTTCGTGTCATTCGCCATCCTCTTCCTCATCCTGTGGAAGTGGGGCTGGCCTATGATTATGAAGGGAGTGTCAGACCGAGCCGACCTCATCGACAAGGGTGTGGAGTATGCTCAAAATGCCAAAGAACAGCTTGACCATGCCCGCGAAGAGGCGGATAAATACATAGCCGACGCCCGTCGCCAGCAGGCCGAAATGCTGCGCGAGACTGACAAGATGAAAAACCAGATCATCGAGGAAGCCCGCACCGCAGCACAGATTGCCGCCAAGAAGGAGATGGACGCCGCAAAGCTCTCGATCGAACAGGAGCGCAAAGCCGCCCAGGAACAATTCCGCACCGAGGTCTCATCGTTCGCGCTCGACATCGCTCAGAAGGTCGTCCGCGGACAGCTCAAAGAGGACAAGGCGCAGGAAAAGCTCGTCAGTTCCCTGCTCGACGAGATGGAAAAAAAGAACTAACCGCTCATAGCCTCCATTTAATTATATGAACCAAGGTCTCATCCCAAGCCGTTATGCCAAGGCCCTGATCGAGTATGCAGCCGAGAAGGGTGAGGAGAAGCGTCTTTTCGACTTCATGAAAACCCTCGCGGCCTCTTTCGAGGCCCAGCCCGGGCTAATGAAGGTCATGGCCAACCCGTTTGTCGCCCCGGCTGACAAGGAGAGGTTGCTTATGACCGCCGCCGGTGCCGTCAATGACGCCTCTGACGGAGTCTTCACCCGTTTCACGCGGCTCCTCACCGCCAACAACCGCCTCGACCTCTCACGCGACATCGCCCTGGCCTACATGAAGCAGTATCGCCGTGACCACGCCATAAGGCTGGTGACAGTGACATCCGCCGCTCCGCTCGAGAAGACCGAGGAAGAGAGGCTGAAGAAAATCATCGCAGGCCACCTCGGAGGCGACACGATGGAGTATCGAAACTCCGTCGATCCCGATCTCATCGGTGGTTTCGTCATCACCATAGACAACGAAAAGCTCGATGCCTCCGTGGCGAACGAACTGAAACAACTGCGACTGAAACTCCTAAATTAAAACCATCCCCCTTTCAACTCAACCATTACCAATGATAAACCCAAGCGAGATTTCTCAGGTACTGAAACAACAACTCGAGAGTGTCAACTCCAAGGTATCGTTTGAAGAAACCGGCACCGTGCTCGACGTGGGCGACGGCGTGGCCCACGTCTACGGCCTCGACAACGTCTGCGCCAACGAGCTCGTTGAGTTCGAGAACGGCGTGAAGGGTGTAGCCCTCAACCTCGAGGAGAGCAACGTCGGTGTCATCCTCCTCAACAACGTCAACAAGGTCACCGAGAACATGAGCGTGCGCCGTACAGGCCGTATTGCCTCCATCAACGTGGGAGACGGCGTCTTCGGTCGCGTCATCAACGTCTTGGGTCAGCCCATCGACGGCCGTGGCCCCATACAGGGCGACTTGCTTCCCATGCCCCTTGAACGCAAGGCTCCCGGCGTGATTTTCCGCCAGCCCGTGAAGCAGCCACTCCAGACCGGTATCAAGGCCATAGACTCAATGGTTCCCATCGGTCGCGGACAGCGCGAGCTTATCATCGGCGACCGTCAGATAGGCAAGACCGCCATCGCTATTGACACCATCATCAACCAGCGTCGCGGTTTCGAGCAGGGCAAGCCCGTCTATTGCATCTATGTGGCTATCGGGCAGAAGGCCTCTACCGTGGCCGCCATTGTGGACACCCTCCGCCAGAACGGCGCTCTTGACTATACCGTGGTCGTGGCCGCGACGGCAGCCGACTCTGCCGCCGAGCGTTACTACGCCCCGTTTGCCGGAGTCGCCATCGGAGAGTTCATCCGTGACACCGGCCGCGATGCCCTCATCATCTATGACGACCTCTCGAAGCAGGCCGTGGCCTATCGTGAGATTTCGCTCGTGCTGAAACGTCCTTCGGGCCGTGAGGCATATCCCGGCGACATCTTCTATCTCCACAGCCGCTTGCTCGAACGTGCTGCAAAGATTATCGACAACCAGCAGGTGGCCAGTAACATGAACGACCTTCCTGACTCTCTCAAACCCATCGTCAAGGGTGGAGGATCGCTCACCGCGCTCCCCATTATCGAGACACAGGCCGGCGACGTCTCTGCCTATATCCCCACCAACGTCATATCCATCACTGACGGACAGATATTCCTCGAAACCGCTCTCTTCAACCGAGGCATCCGTCCCGCCATCAACGTGGGTATCTCCGTGTCACGTGTGGGCGGTAGCGCACAGATCAAATCGATGAAGAAGGTGGCCGGTACCTTGAAGATAGACCAGGCACAGTTCCGCGAGCTTGAATCGTTCACCAAGTTCGGTGGCGATATCGATGCCGTGACTGCCCGCGTCATCGACAAGGGTCGAAAGAACGAGCGTCTTCTCATCCAGCCCCAGTACTCCCCTATGATGGTCGAGGACGAGGTTGCTGTCATCTTCTGCGGGACACGCGGCCTTCTCGCCGATGTCCCCATGGACAAGGTAAGGGAATTTGAAAAGAACTTCCTCCAACTCATGCACGCCCGTCATCCCGAGGCTATGGAGGCTATCCGTTCAGGCAACCTTGACGATGACACCGCTGCCAAGCTGACCGCTGCCGCAGCCGAGATCGCCTCCTCCTATAAATAATGTAACTACACTGAAATGGCAACACTACGCGAACTCAAAGGACGCATTGGCTCCGTGGCTTCGAGCGAGAAAATCACCGGGGCCATGAAGATGATTTCCTCGGCAAAGATGCATCGCGCCGAGGCCGATCTGCGCCGCTTGCTCCCTTTCAGGCAACAGATCGAGAACATCATCGGCAACCTTCTCAGCACCGATGCCGAGTTTGAATCTCCACTGACCGAGACACGCGACGTCCGCAGCGTTGCCTTCGTGGTGCTCGGCTCTGACGACGGTCTTTGCGGAGGTTACAATATAAACATCTTCAAAGGGCTTTTACAGGGCATGGCAGACATCCGTGCACGATATGGCGAAGGTGTAGCCGTCACGATTATCCCCGTAGGACGCAAGATCGCCAAGGCTGCGGCCAAGATAGCCGGCCCGAGCGTCAGTGTGGAGACATTCGGCAACGTCAGTGCCAAGAGCGATGCGGCTGCTGTCAGAGACTTTGCCGCCGGGCTTGAAAAAGGCTTCCTTGACGGACGTTTCGACAGCGTGCAGCTCATCTACATGAACTTCCAGAGCGTGTCTCGCCAGCGTCTGCGTCGCGACACCTTCCTCCCGGTCGACTCCGCGTCGCTCTCCGCCGAAGGGGTCAGGTCGCTCTGCCGTCCGTGTATCTTCGAGCCGGACGCGTCCTCGATATTCCGTTCGGTACTCCCGATGTTCCTCCTTGCCCTCATGCAGGAAGTTTTCACCGAGAACCGCGCTTCCGAACAGGCCGCCCGCATCATGGCTATGCAGAGCGCCAACGATAACGCAAAGAACCTGCTTGAACAGTTGCAGCTCGAATACAACAAGCTGCGCCAGCAAAGCATCACAACCGAGCTGCTCGACATTCTGGGCGGCCAGGTAAAAAACTAAAAAAATCCAATCATTCACGACATGGGTAGTGTAAAAGAATATTTCTCCAATCTCGGCTCCGGGATAGCAAGCCTTCTCAAAGGTATGTCTGTAACCGGCAAAGAGTTTGTCACCCCGAAAATCACAGAGCAGTATCCGGACAACCGCGACGACCTTCCCGTGGCTGACCGTTTCCGTGCCATCCTCACTCTCAAATATGATGATCAGGGCAACCACAAGTGTATCGCCTGCGGCACATGCGAGCGCGTATGCCCCAACGGTACTATAAGCCTTGACATCAAGCAGGTGGAGACATGGGACGGAAAGAAGAAAAAGAAACTTGACAAGTATATGTATGACCTGGGCTCCTGCACGTTCTGCCAGCTCTGTGTCACCAACTGCCCCACTGACGCTCTCGAATTCTCCAACGATTTCGAGCAGGCCGTCTTCACCAGGGACGTTCTTGTCAAGAAACTCAATTATCTTCCCGAGAAAGAGGAACCCAAACCCACTCCCGAGCAGATAGCGAAGATGCAGGCCGAGAAGGAGGCTAAGATTGCAGCCGCAAAAGCCGCTGCCGCCGCCAAGAAGGCCGCGCAGGCTGCCGGAGGCGCCGCCGACACCGACCCCCTTGCAGGGATAGAGCTGAGCGATGCCCAGAAGAAAGCCCTTGCCGCAGCGGCCTCCGATCCCGAGAAACTTGAAAAGGTACGTGCGGCGATTCTTAAAGCCGCCCAGGCCCGCGCTGCGAAATAAGGCCTCCTCCCCTCCACAATCCCAAGGATAATAATTACGAAAAACTCTATAATGGAATCAGTAGGAAGTACAATTTGTTACTGGATAATCGCTCTGGCGATTGTCATCTTCTCGGTACTGACTGTCACCACGCGCAAAATCCTGCGTGCGGCCACCTACCTGCTCTTCGTGCTTTTTGCCACCGCCGCCCTCTACTTCAAACTCGACTATGAGTTTCTCGGCTCGGTGCAGATTGCCGTCTATGCCGGTGGTATCGTGGTTCTCTTCGTGTTCTCGATTCTCCTGACCACGCGTCCCGGTGACAACAGCGAACAGCTCGAATCTCGCAAGAAGGCCCTCGGCATTCTCGGCGCGCTTGCTGCGGCCGGTGCCTGCGGATGGGCTCTTTGCTCGCGCTGTGCCGACATCTTCACCTCCGCGCCGTCGATGGCCAACCCGACTATGCACGAGATCGGCAACGCCATGCTCGGAACCGGCCACGGCCAGTATCTTCTCCCCTTCGAGGCAGTCAGTGTGTTGTTACTCGCATGTATAATCGGCGGCGTAGTCATCGCCCGCAAACGCTAACCCCCTGCATCTGTCATGGATATTACATTGATCTGGTATCTCGTCCCCGCCTTAGTGATGTTCTGCTGCGGGGTCTACGGCTTTCTTACCCGCCGCAACATGATAGCGATGCTCATCTCTCTCGAGCTGATGCTCAACGCTGTCGATATTAACTTCGTGGTCTTCAACCGTTATCTCTATCCCGGTTCTATGGAGGGCTGGATGTTCACTCTGTTCGGCATAGCCATTGCCGCCGCCGAGACCGCGCTCGCCATTGCAATCATCATCAACCTTTTCCGCGTGAGCAAGAACATTGACGTCCGCGACGCGACCCACATGAAACACTAATTGCGACCTATGGATATTACAATTCCTGTTCTGATACTGGCCATTCCGCTCTTCATGTTCCTCCTGTTGGGACTGGCGGGCGTAAAGATGAGCCATAAGCTGGCCGGCATTCTCGGCACGCTCGGCATGGGCACGGTTCTCGTCCTGTCCTACTTTACGGCCTATACCTACTGGTTCTCAGGCTCCCCTGAATTTATTGACGGCACCAACCGTTTGCAGTTCACCGTGTTCAATATGGAGTGGCTTCGTTTCACCGACTTCCTCTCCATCAAGCTCGGATTTCTGCTTGATCCCATTTCGGCGCTCCTCCTCGTAGTCATCACCACCATCTCCTTCATGGTTCATCTCTATTCGCTGGGCTACATGAAGGGCGAGAAGGGATTTCAGCGCTACTATGCGTTCCTGTCCCTTTTCAGCTTCTCGATGCTGGGACTCGTCGTTGCTACCAATATCTTCCAGATGTACATCTTCTGGGAGCTTGTGGGCGCCTCCTCCTTCCTTCTGATCGGATTCTTCTATACCCTTCCCTCAGCTGTGGCAGCTTGTAAGAAGGCGTTCATTGTCACCCGTTTCGCCGACCTCGGTTTCCTCATCGGTATCCTCATCCTGTCGTTCTACACCAACCAGCTTGACTTCCTCCCAATGACTCAGAACCCGCAGGGCGTTCTTTCAAGTTTCGGTGGTGCCACATTCATGGGAGCCTCGGTGCTCACATGGGCTTTGGTGCTTATCTTTACCGGCGGTATGGGAAAATCGGCCATGCTTCCCCTCCACATCTGGCTTCCTGACGCTATGGAAGGCCCCACCCCGGTGTCGGCCCTTATCCATGCCGCCACCATGGTGGTTGCGGGTGTATATCTCGTGGCTCGCCTCTTCCCCCTCTACATGCTTGAAGACGCCGCCCTTACGTTCATCACTGTCGTCGGTGCCGTGACAGCCTTCTATGCCGCGTGCGTGGCCTGCGCCCAGATCGATATCAAGCGCATCCTTGCTTTCTCGACCATCTCGCAGATAGCTTTCATGATGGTGTCGCTCGGTGTCGCTGCCCGCAACGGAGAGGTCATCCACGAGGGTCTCGGCTACATGGCCTCCATGTTCCATCTTTTCACCCACGCCATGTTCAAGGCCCTTCTCTTCCTCGGTGCCGGATCGCTCATCCACGCGGTTCATTCCAACAACTACACCGCGATGGGTGGTCTTAGAAAATACATGCCCATAACCCATTGGACGTTCCTCATCGGCTGTCTCGCCATTGCCGGCATATGGCCCTTCGCAGGATTCTTCTCCAAGGACGAGATTCTCACCGCTTGCTATGCCAACTCTCCTCTCTGGGGTGTATGGATGACGGTTGTGGCCGGAATGACGGCTTTCTACATGTTCCGCATGTACTTCCTCATCTTCTGGTGGGAAAATCCCGACTATGCCGCACGTGTCAAGGAACAGGAAGCTCACGGCCATCATGCATCGATGCCCCATGAGTCCCCCCTTACAATGACCATACCCCTTGTCTTCCTTGCAGCCGTGTCCGTATGCTGTGGCTGGATGGTGCCTTTCGGCGAGCTTGTCACATATGACGGTCACGAATACCACATCCACATTGATTGGAGCATCGCCTCGATGAGCCTCGTGGTGGCCTTTGCCGCCATCGGTCTTGCCGCATGGCTCTATATGAAGAAAAACGACAAGCCTGCCCGCATGGCCGACTCCTGTCGCTGGCTCTGGACGGCTGCCAACCGTCGTTTCTACTGGGACGAGATCTATCTCTTTGTCACCCGCCGCATCATCTTTGACGGCATCTGCAAGCCCATCGCTTGGTTTGACCGTCACATCATCGATGGCACCATGAACGGTCTGGCCTATGTCACCAACAGTCTCTCAGGAGCCATCAAGGGCTTCCAGAGCGGCAAGGTGCAGATGTATATCTGGTGGTATCTTGTCGGCGCAGTCGTTCTCGGTATCATCACAGCGGTATGCGTCCTTTGATAGTGTTAATGTAGCAAATATAGTAACGATATGTTTTCCAATATATTAATCTACTTTGTGGTCATCCCCGTAGTGATGCTTCTGGGGCTGTTCCTCTGTCGCGACATCAAGCAGATTCGCGCAGTGGCTGTGACCGGCTCCGTGGCCTTGACCGCTCTCGCGGTGTGGGTGCTCGTCGAATATCTCGGCCTTCGGGCAGCCGACCCCGATACCCCTATGTTCTTCGTAGGTTCATGGTCGTGGTTTGCCCCGCTCAACATACACCTTGCAGTCGGTGTTGACGGTATTTCCATTGCCATGCTCCTTCTGACAGGCGTCATCATGATAACGGGCAGTTTTGCCTCTTGGGAGATTCCCCAGCCCAAGGAGTTCTTCTTGTGGCTCGTGCTTCTCGCCACAGGTGTGTATGGTTTCTTCATCTCCATCGACCTTTTCACCATGTTCATGTTCTATGAGGTGGCCCTTATCCCCATGTACCTCCTCATAGGTGTCTGGGGTTCCGGCAACAAGAACTACTCGGCCATGAAGCTTACCCTTATGCTCATGGGCGGTTCCGCATTCCTGATGCTCGGCCTCATCGGTATCTATTACCACTCGGCTCCTGCCGGACAGCCCCTCACATGGAACATTCTCGAAATAGTCAGCAACGACGCCATCTCTCACGGCTGGCAGACGTTCCTCTTCCCGATGACCTTTGTGGGATTCGGTGTCCTCGGCGCCATGTTCCCCTTCCATACATGGTCTCCTGACGGCCACGCCTCAGCTCCCACGGCTGTGTCGATGCTCCATGCCGGTGTCCTTATGAAGCTTGGCGGCTACGGATGCTTCCGCGTTGCCATCTATCTGATGCCCCAGGCGGCCCACGAGCTTGCGTGGATATTCATCATCCTCACCGGCATCTCCGTGGTCTATGGTGCTTTCAGCGCATGTGTGCAGAACGACCTCAAATATATCAATGCCTACTCATCCGTCAGCCACTGCGGTCTCGTGCTTTTCGCCATCCTTATGCTCAATGCCACCGCAATGACCGGCGCCATCATGCAGATGCTTTCCCATGGTCTCATGACGGCTCTCTTCTTTGCTCTCATCGGCATGATCTACGGCCGTACACACACCCGCGATATCCGCGAGATGGGCGGTATGATGCAGATTCTCCCTTATCTCTCCGTCTGCTACGTCATTGCCGGTATGGCCTCTCTCGGACTCCCCGGTCTCTCCGGATTCGTGGCCGAGATGACCATCTTCGTCGGCTCGTTCCAGCACACCGACCTTTTCCACCGCGTCTTCGTCATCGTGGCATGTAGCTCGATCGTGACAACGGCCGTCTACATCCTCCGCGTTGTGGGCAAGCTCCTCTACGGGCCGGTCTATGACCAGCACCATATGTCTCTTACTGACGCAAAATGGTGGGAGCGCCTCTCTACGGCCGCCCTCATTGTCTGTGTGGCAGGCATCGGTTGCTTCCCCAATTTCTTCGTTGACATCATCAAGAGCACCTGGAAGTTCTTCGGAGCTCTCAATATGTAATAATACCACAGAAAGAATCCCATGGATTATTCACAGTTTTTAGCAATGAAGCAGGAGATAGGGCTCCTCGTCGTATTCCTGCTCATATTCCTCTTCGATACTTTCAGTTCTCGGAAGAGCGCCAAGGCGGTTCCCGCCCTCAGCGTCTTCCTGATGGGCGTGCTCACCCTCTGGGGCTTCTGTCCTCTCAACAGTGCCGATGCCTCGGCGTTCGCCGGTATGTACGTCACCTCCCCCGTCATGACCGCCATCAAGAATATTCTCAATGTAGGTGTCCTCATCATCCTTGTACAGTCGGTCAAGTGGGCCAACTCTGAGTTTGTGGCCATCCGTCGCGGTGAATTCTACGAGCTTGTGCTCCTGACCCTCCTCGGCATGTATTTCATGATTTCGAGCCGTCACTTCCTGATGTTCATCATCGGTCTTGAAACAGCCTCGCTCCCCCTCTGCGCCCTTGTCGCCTTTGACAAGAACCGCTATGAAAGCCATGAGGCCGCCATCAAGTATGTACTTACCGCCGTCTTCTCCTCAGCCGTGCTTCTGATGGGCCTATCGTTTGTCTACGGTCTCTGTGGAACCCTCTATTATGACGGTATCGCCATGATGTGCCGTTCACAGTTCGGCGTCATGATGGCTGTGGCTCTCGCATTCGTTATGGCCGGATTCGGATTCAAAATCTCCCTCGTCCCGTTCCATCTCTGGACTGCCGACGTCTATCAGGGTGCCCCCACTCCCGTGACCTCTTATCTTTCAGTCATCTCGAAAGGCTCTGCGGCGTTTGCCTTCCTCGTGGTTCTCACACAGGTGTTCGGCTCTCTCTATGCTGACGCATGGGAGTGGATGCTCTACGCTCTCATCATCCTGACCATCACCATCGGCAACCTCTTTGCCATGCGTCAGGTCAACATGAAGCGTTTCCTTGCCTTCTCGTCCATCTCACAGGCCGGATATATAATGCTTGCCATCATCGGCGACAACCCCATGGGAGTCTCTGCGCTCATGTTCTATGTCCTTGTCTATGTCTTCTCCAACCTCGCCGCCTTTGGCGTGATAGGGGCTATCGAGAACGCTACCGGCAAGGTGGACATGACTGACTACAACGGCCTTTACAAGACCAATCCCCGTCTGGCCTTCACGATGATGCTCGCCATGTTCTCTCTGGCAGGTATACCTCCCTTCGCCGGATTTTTCAGCAAGTTCTTCGTGTTCACCTCTGCCCTGAACGGCACCGGCTCGGTTGCACTCTACGTTCTTGTCCTCATAGCGTTGATCAATACCATCATCTCCCTCTACTACTATCTTCTCGTGGTCAAGGCTATGTTCATCAACGATTCGGACAGCCCTGTGGCTACTTTCAGGTCTGCATGTTCCGAGCGTGTGGGGATGTGGATATGCGTGGCCGGTATAATCGGTCTTGGTATCGTAAGCTACTTCTATGATTATCTGCTGACCGTAGTCTACTGATAACGCACGGACACGATCAATAAAAAACATTGAATGAGGGGGCGGGCATGTGTGCGTCTCCTCATTCTGATATAAAAAACAAACATTCATAAAATCATATCAACCCTTATGGGACCTATCGGTGTTTTTGATTCGGGCTACGGCGGCCTGACAATCCTCCGGGAGATACGCAGAAGCCTCCCCGGATATGACTTCATGTATCTTGGCGACAATGCCCGCGCCCCTTACGGGACACGTTCTTTCGACGTTGTCTACGAGTTCACCCTCCAAGCCGTCAAGGCTCTCTTCGAGCGTGGATGCCGGCTTGTCATCCTTGCCTGCAATACGGCTTCGGCCAAGGCTCTCCGCACCATCCAGCAGCGCGACCTTCCATCCATCGACCCTTCCCGGCGCGTTTTGGGCGTGATTGTCCCCACCATCGAGAAGCTTGGCGAGGTTTCGTCTAACGGCAATATAGGCATTCTCGCCACTCCCGGCACTGTCTCATCCGGCACGTATGATATAGAGATAGCCAAGTTCTTTCCGCGCTTCCGCACGGTCTCGCGCGCATGTCCCATGTGGGTGCCTCTTGTGGAGAATTGCGAGCATGACGGCCCGGGTGCCGACTATTTCGTGGAGAAATATGTCAACTCACTCTTCGAGGAAGAACCTGAGATAGACACCCTCGTCCTTGGATGCACCCATTATCCGCTCCTACTTCCCAAGATAGAGAAGGCCGTGGCCGGACGTGCCGCCATCATCACGCAGGGACGTCTTGTGGCCGACAGTCTTGCCGACTATCTGCGCCGTCATCCTGATATGGATGCCGATTGCTCCAAGGAAGGCACCGTCACATATCTGACCACCGAACATCCTGACAAGTTCACCGGGATGGCCTCCATATTCATGGAACAGCCGGTCTCGGCTTCAAGAATAGAGCTTTGATGCGCTTCTCCCCCTCCCCTACCCTCCTCCTCGCCATGGTTTCCGCATCCGTGGCCGCTGTCTCGTGTCAGTCTGACACCTCGGCCCAGCTTGCAGGGATAGGCACACTCACGGTCACAGTCGAAAGTGATGACATGCTCAGACTTCCCGGCGGAGAGGAGTCAGGAGTATTGTCGCCTTCAAGTCCGTCATCCGAATGCATCTCGCTCTCGGTCACTGACACACAGGGTGCCTATTCCCATACATGGGACGACTTTGCCTCCTTCCCTCAGAATGAGAGCTATTTCGCAGGTACCTATGTTATAAGTGCGGAGTGCGGCCATCCGTTCCTTGAAGGGTTTGATATTCCGGCTTTCTCAGGGACAAGTGAGGTCGCCATTGCCGAGAACAGTCGTACTGATGCCGTCATTACGCTCAGGCCGGCTTCCGCCTTCGTCTCCGTAGGTTTTTCTGAATCTATTGTGGAGGCCTGTCCCGGGATAAAGGCCTTGTTACATTCCGAAGGAGGGCGCTACCATATCGTTGCCCCCGATGAGGAGCGTCTGCTGTGTCTGAATCCGTCTGAGACGGAGTTGTATATTTCCCTTCCCTCATCGGAGGGCGCTGAGACACGCTTCCTTGCCGCCACACTCGGGGAGACCGCCGGGGCCACCCTTTACGGCGTGGAGATTGATGCAGACCTCTCCGGGCCTTACCCGGTCATACTGGTATCGGCTCCCGGCGAGACCTCTTCATTCACCCTCGACCCCTTGTTTCTTTCAGCCACTCCTCCATCCGTCACTCTTTCCAACGGAGGAGAGCCGTTGACCCTGCCCGAGGGAGATGTTCCGTCCTTACCGCTGACCGCCGAGATTGTTCCCGGTTCGGTACCGCTCAGCCATCTCTATCTCTCAGCCCTCTCTCCGGGCCTTGGCGGCCATGGGATGCCGGGCGAGGTAGACCTCCTCAACCTGTCGCCCGCAGAGGAGGCGGCCCTTGACTCGCTCGGGCTTGGTATCGATGTTACACCGGCAAAAGGCGGTACTGTTGATTTTACTGATTTTCTCGGAAATATCGTCTATCTCACCCCCGAAGAGGCTCTTTCCTCGTTCTCGCTCCTTGCCGTTGACTCGCGCGGGTTTGTCTCCGAACCGTCTGCCATAGACGTCACCACGACCCCGGTCGAGATAAATGTTGTGGAGACATCCCCTGCCGTGATATGTGTTGACCGCTCTACTGTCGTTGTGCAGTGTCCGGCTCCCGGGTTTGAGAGAAACGTGGATATAGAGATTGAGTCTTCTGACGGCGGGTGGATTCGTGCACCGTTCTCGGTGTCTCCGCGTGGCGACTCGCTTTATGGGATTGACATAGACCTTCCCGAAGGATCCGAGCCTGTCAATATGCGGGTGCTGTATTGCGACGAGGTGCGTTCATCATTCGTGATACAACGGGTGATGCCCGAATATTCGGTTGCGGTCGACGGTTATGCCAAGAATGCCGCGATAAGGATTTTGGCTGCCGACCCTTCCCTCACCGGCAAGATTACCAGACGTCTGAGTGTCTATGTTGACGGTGTCCCGGTTCATGTCTACCGCCGTTTTCCCGATGACGGGATTGTAAATGTTATCGGGCTGTCACCGTCACGAACCTATAAGTTCAAGACCACCTTGATGGAAGGGGTTGAGAAACCTGTCTTCACACCCGAGACAGAGGCTGTTACGGAAGGCACTCCGCAGCTTCCGAATGCCGATTTCGAGGAACGAAACAAAGGCCCGCGTTATACCGACATGCCTTCCGGCGGACTCTATGCCCAGACCTCTGTGGATATCTTCAACTGGCAGCATCACACATCCTTTGATTGCGAGGTTCCCAAAGGGTGGGCCACCACCAATGAGAAGACCTTCAACCTGTCTTCGTCCAATATCAACACCTGGTATGTGCTTCCCTCGGCCCGGCTGATGCGTGACGATGCCGTCTCCGGCTCTTTCTCCGTTATGTTGGCCAGTGTGGGTTTCGACCCTGACGGTATGGAGATTCCTCCCTACTCACAGACCGGCAAGCCCTATCTGGACTATTCGCCGGTAGTGCCCGATATAGCCTTCCGTGCCGCCGGAAAGTTGTTTCTCGGCGAGTACTCTTTTGACGGAGCCACCATGAAGGAATCCTATCGTGAAGGAATCTCTTGGAACTCCCGCCCCTATTCTCTCAACGGGTCTTACAAATATCTACCCTGCGCCGCAGAGCGCGATGACGGGGGACTCGTGAAGGTCGAGGTGATCGGCAGAGAGAACGGAGAGGAGGTCACCATAGCCTCCGGGCGTCTTGTGTTGCCATATGCCGCGAGTTTCACGGCTTTCAGTGTTCCGCTTGAATATCATCGTTTCGGAGTGAAGGCGGCAAGGATAAAGGTGATGTTTGCCTCTTCGGCACATATCGGAACCATAGAGGAAGAGACCGCCTCCGTCGCCACTGTACATGATGCCGTGACGGCCACAGCCACTGGAGGCCGTCTGTGGATTGACAACGTTAGGCTGGCATATTGACGTCTTCGGGATAATACGAAACCACAGGAACCACGCAGATTCGCGGTCTGCGTGGTTCCTGTGGTTTATTGGATATCGCTATTACATTGACAGGGATATGCCGCAAGTCAGAGACCTTGGCATTGACGGCCCGTAGATATAGCCGGAGTCTCGCAGGTATCCGAGATCGAAGTCCCGCTGATATGAGTTGAAGATATTGGTGATGCCGGCGTTCACGTTCAGAGTAAGCCTGTTCAGGAGATTGAATTTATAGTTTAGCCGTAGGGATGCGTCAAAAAACGTCGGGGTGCGTACCGCCACGTCTACCGGGGTGCCCGAGCCTTCGAGGTGCTGCACTGTCATCGGCCCGGTGAGAGTGCCTGACAGAACGGCATTCAGATGGTGTGTTATTTCCCATTTTGCTGTAAGATAACCATAGATGTCCGGGGTGCGGAACATCCGTTTTTCCGGCCTGACATCGGGATTGTCGCTCCACACCTCGGGACGCTTGTACCGGCTCCTTTGCAGTGTCACGCCGGCCTGCATGTCAAAATGGTTTGAGAAGAAGGCCTTCGCCTCCAAGTTTATTCCGAACACCCTCGCTCCTGAGCCGTTGTATCGTTCCAGCACGGCGTTGCCAAGCGCGTCTGGTTCGTCAAGTTGTCTGAGTGCGAAGACATCCCGGAGGTCTGTGTAGAAGCCCTCCACAAGGAAGTTGGTCTGAATAGAGCCGAATGTCTGGTACATGTCGGCTGACAGGCTGACACTCTGCGAGCTTTCCTGTCTGAGGCCGGGAGCAAGGACTGTGACGACTCTCTCCCCTCCCACTATTGCCACATGGAAGTCCTCGTCATAGGCCTGCGGGCTGCGGAATCCCGTGGAGTATGAGAGCCGGAAATTGAAATTGGCTGACGGGTTGAACCGTATGTTGGCGCGTGGCGAGAAGATCGGGTTCGTTATGAGAGAGTGTTTGTCCAGACGTCCTCCGAGCAGGAAGCCCCATCTCTCGTCCTTCCATTCATTTTGCAGATAACCGCTGAAAATGTTTACCTTTTGCAATATATCATGGTCATATCCTATTGTGACATCATGGAGACGGTTGAACGAGTATTCCACCCCGGAGACGAGTACGGCCGGCATGAACAGGAACCTGTCCATCGGATGGTTCCATTGGCCTCCGGCTGTGACCACTATGTCGGAGGTGCGGCCATAGGCATTCGGGTCTTGCTCCGAACCGTAATAGCTTTTTCGCCGGGTGGACTGCATTGCGGAGAATATGGAGACATGGTCGCGCCTGTCACGCAGCCACATATCATAGGTTGCCTCCGCCCCGTGGATATTGTGGTCGGCTTCTTCCGCCACCATCGCATTGTGGGAAGGTTCTTCAAGGCGGTCGCCCCCACGGCGGTATTCATGGGTGGCATGGTATTCCAGAGAGAGGCGGCTCCACCCGTTGGGGCGCAGGAAGCTCCTTGCACCCAGAGTCTGGCTTTTCATGAGGGCTATCTCGGTATATCCGTCACCGTTGTGGTCATACCCGTCTCGATTGCGGCTCTGACCGTAGACCATCATGCCGGCCTTGTTGTTGTCGGTCACTATCGAGGCATTCATGGTGGTGTTGTTGTCAAGGCTTCCCGAGATACCGACAGATGTGAGGGTGTGGGAGAACTGTGCCGAGTTGACCATCGGGTCTTTGGTTATGATATTGATGGTTCCGCCTATTGCCGATGAGCCGAAAAGGGCCGAGCCTCCGCCACGCATCACCTCGATGCGGTCTATCATGTTTGCCGGGATCTGTTCAAGGCCGTATACTCCTGCAAGAGCCGAGAACACGGGTCTGGAATTCATCAATATCTGTGAGTAATGCCCGTCAAGGCCGTTGATTCTCACCTGGGTGAAACCGCAGTTCTGGCAGTCGTTCTCCACCCTCACGCCGGGCTGGAAGTCAAGGCCGTCGGCAAGAGAACAGGCGCCGACATTTGAAAGCAGCTTCCCGGTGGTGATGTTGACGAGATTGGGGCTTTCGCGCCGTTTGGTCTCGGTCTTGCTCGAAGTGACCACTATCTGGTCAAGCATAAAGGCATCCGGCGACAGGCTGAAATTCAGCTCGGCGGTCTGATGGGCCTCGATATTTACCGACTTACGTTGGGTGACATAGCCGGTGAATGAGGCCTCGAACGTGTATTCTCCCGGTACAAGGTCTCGGAACGTGTAATGGCCGGATGCATCCGTAAGACAGGATAAGGAGGCTTCGGGGACGGTGATAAGGCAATACGGCAGATGTTCGCCGGTCGACGCGTCTATTACGTGTCCCACTATGTTAGCGTCTGAGGGAGATGATATGCCTGACGCATATACGCACGCCGGCAGTGCCATGAGGAGGGTCATGACAGATGATAGAAATATTTTTAACATGATTTACGGGTATCTTTAATGTAAAATAACGATATTATTATTCATCAAAGATACCGGCCGGCGGCCCCCGGAGAGATACAAAGTCATCGAAACCGTTCCATAGGGTGGTTCTGACGATTGTTCCTCTTGACCTTGCCGATGTTACGGGAGCCGGAACATCGCACATCCCTGAGCCTTGGAACGAAGATACAGCGGTGTTGAACCCGGCTATCTTGTCAAACGAGGCCTGGGAGTGTCCGTGTCCTGCCCCCGGGTTGTAAGGATGGGAGTGGGTTATGGTGCCGAAAGAGCTGTCTTTGTGCGTGTGGGTGAAGACGATATTCGAGAACACGAAGTTCACGAATACCATTATCATCATAATGGCGATTATATGTCGCAACCGCTCTTTCACTGTTTACGCACGTATGTATCTAATTCGGTATAAGGCAAATGATATCGGAGGCATCCCGTGTCTACGCCGGTAATCACGACTCGCGGGCTATCACGTAGTCTATCAGTGAGCGTAGGTCTCGGGCGGCGCCTGACTGTCCGAAGGAGTCAAGTATCTCCACCGCTTCTGCATGGAGGCGTGAGAGTGTGTCCTCGGCATATGCTATACCGCCGGCCTCCTTGGCAAACGTTATGAGGGAGTCTATGTCGGCATCGTCCATAACCTCCTTGGCCGAGAGGGCAAGCATCTCTTCTCGTCGCGGATGGCAGGACGAGTTCAGGGCATGGATGAGCGGGAGTGTCACTTTTCCCTCTCTCAGGTCGTTCCCGGTGGGTTTCCCTATCTTTGCCGAGTCATAATAATCAAAGATATCGTCCTTTATCTGGAAGCACAGGCCGAGCAGACGGGCGAAACGGCGGATGCGGTCAAGGCGGTCATCATCCACATCCGCGCAGTAGCATCCCATCTCCACGCAGGCCTCGAAGAGTGATGCCGTCTTGTGGGATATGACTTCGAAATATGCCTCCTCTGTGAACATGTGCTCGCGGGCATTGTATATCTGGTCCATCTCGCCAAGAGAAAGCAGGCAACCGAGATTGCCTATCACGCCTATGACACGCATGTCCCCTGTACGTAGGGCCAGACGGAGCGACGTGGACACGAAGAAATCTCCGACAAGGACGGCTATATGGTTGGCCCACACGGCATTGATGGTCGGCTGTCCGTGGCGGCGGTCGCTGTCGTCAACAACGTCGTCGTGTATCAGAGAGGCATTGTGGAGTATCTCCACTGACGCGGCGGCATCTATTACGTTCTCCCCGTCATGCCCCATCATCTCGGCGGTGAGCATAACGAGCATCGGGCGCAGTTGCTTGCCCCTGCGGGCAAGGTAGCCGTCAATCACTTTGTCCATAAGCGTGTTGCCAGACCGCAGCTCAGCGGCGATAAGGTCGTTGAGTCTGTCGAGCCTCGGCATCAGGCGGTGGCGTATATCCTGGAACGGTGTCATAATTCAGAATGCAAATTTACAAATTTCCTCCTTAATAATGCCCTTTTTCTTAAAATTAAGCTAAATTTGACACCCCCGTGCTCTTTTCCCGGGGGAATTGCGTAACTTTATAGCCTGAAATTGACAAGACCTTATGGAGAAACGCCTCTTTCTACTTGACGCCTACGCGCTGATCTATCGCGCATACTACGCACTCATACGTTCGCCCCGCTTCTCTAACGGGGGATTCAACACATCGGCAATCTTCGGTTTCTGCAACACTCTGGACGATCTTCTGCGCAAGGAGAATCCTACGCATATAGCTGTATGTTTCGACCCTCCCTGCGGTAAGACATTTCGCTCCGACAAGTTCGAGGACTACAAGGCCCAGCGAGACAAACAGCCCGAGGACATCACGGCCTCGATACCCTATATAAAAAGGATTCTCGAAGCCTATCGCATCCCGGTCATCGAGGTTGAGGGCTATGAGGCCGATGACGTCATAGGAACTCTCGCTACCCGTGCCGCCGCAGAGGGTTTTGAAACCTATATGATGACCCCGGATAAAGACTACGGGCAGCTCGTGGGGCATCGTGTGTTCATGTACCGTCCGGCGCTCAAAGGTGAGGGGTTCGAGGTCAGGGACACCGCCAAGGTGTGCGAGAGATATGGCATATCCCATCCCCGTCAGGTTATCGACCTGCTGGCCCTCGAAGGTGATGCCTCCGACAATATTCCCGGTTGTCCCGGTGTCGGTGAGAAGACCGCCCGAAAGCTGATAGCCGAGTTTGGCTCGGTTGAGAACCTTCTTGACAATACGGCATCCCTCAAAGGCGCGCTGCAAAAGAAGGTTGTCGATAACGCCGACCAGATACGTCTCTCCAAATGGCTGGCGACAATCTGTACGGATGTTCCCGTGGATATCCGTATAGCGTCGCTCGAACGCCGTCCGGCTGACTCCAAGGCCTTGATCGAGATATTCACCGAACTTGATTTCAACTCGCTCATAGCACGTCTTCGCTCACGAATGGCCTCCGAGCCGGAGCCTAAGCCCGTTGTTTCCGTGCAACCGTCATCCGAACCGCCCTCCTTGTTTGACTTCGCCGTTCCCGAGGATGATACCCCGGACAGTCCGGCTTGCGAGACCCGCCGTTACACGGTCGCCGACACTCCGTTAGAGGTTGCCCGCATAGTGGCCGAGGCTGCGATGCAGGAGTCTGTCGGCATGGCGGCTTATGCCGTGGGGGACGAGGCCATGTCATCACCCCTGCTCGGTGTGGCGCTCTCATGGAAGGACTGCGAGGGTTTCTATATCCCCGTGCCGTCAGATAATCCTGCATCGCGCGCCGGCATATGCGCTTCCCTCGCGCCCCTATTTGGCGGAGACCGTCCGCTTATAGTCAGTCATGACGTCAAACGTGCCTATCTGTTGCTCAAAAACGAGGGTATAGCCTTTAAGGCCCCTTACTTCGATACATCCGTGGCCCACTATCTCCTTGACCCGGAGATGAAGCACGACCTCGCGCCGGTAGCATCCAAATATCTTGGGATAGCCCTTTCCGGCATACCGGCTGATGCCCGTCCCGGCCATCCGTCCCGCCCTCTTGCCGAGGAAGACGCTCTGGCCCGCTACTGCGAGGAGGCAGACATAAGCCGCCGTCTGCGTCCCGTGCTGGCGGCAACGGTAGCCGAACGTTCCATGACCTCGCTTATGGACGAGGTAGAGTTCCCGCTCATACGTGTACTGGCCGAGATGGAGTGGACAGGCGTGAGGATTGACCCCTCAGTGCTCCGAGACCTTGCCGACCGTCTGCGCCGGCAGCTTGCCGGAATGGAGGAAGAGGCCTATGCCATGGCGGGAGGCAGCTTCAACATCGCCTCTCCCGCACAGGTGGGCATGGTGCTGTTCGACCGTCTCGCCATAGATCCCAAGGCCAAGAAGACCGCGCGCGGGTCTTATTCCACCACCGAGCAGGTGTTGGAGAAATACGCGCCCAAAGTGCCGCTTGTGAGCCTTATACTCAAAATACGCCGTCTGCGCAAACTCATATCCACATATCTTGACGCCCTGCCGGCTCTTATAAATCCGCGTACCGGCAAGATCCATACCTCCTACAACCAGACAGTCACCGCCACAGGACGCATCTCGTCGACCAACCCCAATCTGCAAAACATCCCCATCCGCACCGATGACGGGCGTGAGATACGTCGCGCGTTTATCCCTGACGAGGGCGACCTCATGATGAGTGCAGACTATTCTCAGATCGAGTTGCGCCTGATTGCCGACCTTTCGGCTGACCGTGATATGATAGACGCCTTCCTCTCCGGCGATGACATACACCGCATAACCGCATCAAAGATTTACAGGCTTCCTCTCGAAGAGGTTACCGATGACCAGCGGCGTCACGCCAAGACGGCTAATTTCGGTATTATCTACGGCATCTCGTCATTCGGACTTGCCGAGAGGCTTGGTATAGCCCGGGCCGATGCCAAGAAGCTCATAGAGGGATATTTCGCCACCTATCCCCACATTCGCGAATATCTTGACAAGTCCGTGGAGACAGCGCGAGAGCAGGGATATGTCACCACCCGTATGGGACGCCGGCGGTATCTGCCCGAGATAAACTCGCGCAATGCCGTGGTGCGCGGATATGCCGAGCGCAATGCCGTCAACGCTCCCATACAGGGCACCGCCGCCGACATTATCAAGGTGGCCATGGTGCGAATATTTGACGAGATGGAGCGCAGGAATATGCGTTCCAGAATGATAATGCAGGTTCATGACGAACTTATATTCAATGTAGTCCCTGACGAGGCCGAGACCCTCCGGGCCATAGTCACAGAGGGGATGGCTTCCGCATATCACGGTGCCGTGCCTCTCGAAGTGGCCGCAGGAACCGCCTCCAACTGGCTTGAAGCGCATTGACCCTTTCCCTCCTTCCCCCCTGACACTAACATTAAATCAGACTTATGTCCCCAGAAGAAAAATTGAAGATAGAAGAGAAGATCGTCATGATGCTCAAAACGGTCTTTGATCCCGAAATCCCGGTTGACATCTACAACCTGGGTCTTATATATGCCATAGACCTTGACGATGACGGTAATCTCCGTATCGACATGACCCTTACCGCCCCCAACTGTCCCGCCGCCGACTTCCTTGTTGATGACGCGCGCATCAAGCTCGAAAGTATCGACGGCATAAAGAGCGTGGATATCCGCATAGTGTTCGAGCCGGAGTGGACAAAGGACATGATGACAGAGGAGGCCCGTCTCGATCTCGGATTTCTCTGACACGTACCCGTGAGGACATACACCTATTTCGTTTCCGACCTCCATCTCGGAGCCGGCTATATAAGCGATCCGCGCGCCCATGAACGGCGTGTGGCAGATTTCCTGCGCTTCATTGCCCCGACAGCCAAAAGGCTCTTTCTTCTTGGAGACATACTTGACTACTGGTGGGAATACCGCGACGTGGTGCCTCGGGGCTTCACCCGCTTTTTCGGCGCGCTTGCCGAGCTTGCCGATTCCGGGGTTGAGATTGTATGGTTTAAGGGTAATCATGACATATGGATATTTGACTACCTTCCGTCCGAGATAGGCCTGAAAGTCCATGATGGAATCATGGTAACCACCCTCGAAGGGGGGGCCACATTCCTTCTCGAACATGGCGACGGAGTCGGGCCGAGACCTCGCTCGTTCCGCTTCCTGCGCTCGTTGTTCCGTTGCCGGCCGGCACAGAAGATGTTTGCTGCCATCCATCCTCGCTGGACTGTCGGGCTGGCCCACGCATGGTCGTCCCATTCCCGTAAGAAGGGCGGTTTCATCCCGTCTGAAAAGGCCGGCGCCGGTCTTGTGGAATTCGCCGCCGAATATAATCTCACGGCCACGCACCATATAGACTATTTTGTATTCGGGCATCACCACACACTTCTTGACCAGACCCTTCCCGACGGCTCAAAAATTGTAATCTTGGGGGAGTGGATTTCACGCTTTTCTTATGCCGTTTGGGACGGTTTTGATTTAAAATTGAAAGTATTCAATCAATAGACCGGCATGAAAATTCGTATATTTAGCTTATTTTAACACTTGCGCGGTTTATGGGTGTACTAACCACACTATATTGAAATTCAATACTTTATAATGTGAATTTGTAAGATATGCAAACTTTGGGTCATGAAAAATATGTTGGATAACATAAAAAAAAATTTTCCTGCCCCGGAAAGTTGGCCTACCTTTGCATCACGAACCTA
>CAJTRI010000001.1:236735-237390 GCA_910578615.1 uncultured Duncaniella sp.
TCTTTTTTACCTTAGAAATTGTACCTATTGGAAACTCATGGAAAGGGGCTGCGTGAAGCAGTTCCTTTTTATTTTTATCTGTTTGCGTCATATTTTGTTTTTTTAACTACAATAATATGACGGATGATGGGTTTTTCTCCCGTTTTAATACAAATAATTAGTAATTTTGCGTGTTAACACACCTTTATTTCCAATCATGATCAAAGAGATATTACTTACTTCCACGCTTTTCCTAAGCGGGATGGCTGTGGGTGCTTCCGAGGTGCTCACGTCTCCCGATGGCGATATTCGCCTGACTTTTGACATCAAGGACGGTAAACCCACTTATTTTGTAGATTTCAAGGGCAAAGAGATTATAGCCCCCTCCCATCTCGGTCTGCGTCTTATCAGTGACTCTGGCCGCAACACATTCCAGCATCAGGCTAAGAAGGCTTCGGCCGACGCCCTCTCTCTTGCCGGCGGTTTCGAGCTTTCAGAAACCACCCGTTCCTCCAACGATGAGACTTGGAAGCCGGTGTGGGGCGAGGAGAGCGAGATACGCGACCACTACAACCAGATGACCGTGACGCTTAGACAGCCGGAGTTTGACCGCACCATGAAGATCTCTTTCCGTGCGTTTGATGACGGCATCGCGTTCCGCTACGAGTTTCCCGGC
>CAJTRI010000001.1:237400-276944 GCA_910578615.1 uncultured Duncaniella sp.
GCCCAATCTCAACTATTTCGTGATTGACGAGGAACTCTCCGAGTTCGGCATGACAGGTGACCACTGGGCCTACTGGATTCCGGGAGACTATGACACTCAGGAATATAATTACACAAAGTCGCGCCTGAGCGAGATACGCGGTCTCTTCCCCTCCAAGATAAATCCCGACAACGCCTCGACAACCCCGTTCTCTCCGACAGGCGTCCAGACAGCGCTCCAACTGAAAACGGACGATGGCGTTTATCTAAACATCCACGAGGCCGCGACAGTCGACTATCCCACCATGCATCTCAACCTCAACGACACCACGATGACGTTCACCTCTTGGCTCACCCCTGACAGCCAGGGACGCAAGGGATATATGCAGACACCCGCCGTCACCCCGTGGCGTTCGGTGATTATCACTGATGATGCCCGTGACATCCTCGCCTCGCGCATCACATACAACCTCAACGAGCCTTGCAAGATAGAGGATACCTCATGGATAAAGCCTGTCAAATACATAGGCGTCTGGTGGGAGATGATCTCGGGCGCCGGCTCATGGAACTATACCGATGACGTCTATTCCGTAAAGCTCGGAGAGACCGACTATACCAAGACCAAGCCTAACGGACGCCACAGCGCCAATACCGCCAAGGTCAAACGATACATCGACTTTGCCGCCGACAACGGCTTTGACCAGGTGCTCGTGGAGGGTTGGAACGAAGGATGGGAGGACTGGTTCGGACAGTCTAAGGATTATGTGTTCGACTTTGTCACCCCCTATCCCGACTTCGACATAAAGTATCTCAACGACTACGCGCATTCTCGCGGCGTGAAACTCATGATGCACCACGAGACTTCCGGCTCTGTACGCAACTACGAGCGGCATATGGAGGAGGCTTACAAGCTCATGAACCGCTATGGCTACAATGCGGTCAAGAGCGGTTATGTGGGCAATATGATTCCCCGTGGCGAGTACCACTATTCCCAGTGGCTCAACAACCACTACCTCTATGCCGTGAAAAAGGCTGCCGACCACAAGATCATGGTCAATGCCCATGAGGCCTCGCGTCCCTCCGGCCTTGCCCGCACCTATCCCAATCTCATCGGCAACGAGAGCGCGCGAGGCACAGAGTATCAGGCCATGGGTGGAAATGACAAGCACCATACTTCCATCCTTCCATTCACACGATTGCAGGGAGGCCCGATGGACTATACCCCGGGTATCTTCGAGTTTGACCTTTCGACATTCACACCGGGCAATAACTCCAAGATAGCCTCTACCATCCCCGGCCAGCTCGCACTCTATGTCACCATGTACTCACCCCTCCAAATGGCTGCCGACCTCCCCGAACACTATGAGAAGCATATGGATGCCTTCCAGTTCATAAAGGATGTGCCTGTGGAATGGGAACGTTCGGTCTATCTCGAAGCCGAGCCTATGGAATATGTGACCATAGCGCGTAAGGACAAGAACTCCGACGAATGGTATATCGGTTCCACAGCCGGAACCGCTGACCGCGACAGCAATATTTCCCTCGACTTCCTTGATCCCGGCCGCAAATACGAGGCCACTATATATGCCGAGGCTCCCGATGCAAACACTGTTGACGGACAGAAACGTTACACCATCACCCGCAAGACAGTCACCTCCAAAACCCGTCTCAAACTTCATGCCCTCGCAGGTGGCGGCTATGCCATATCGGTCAAGCCCCTCTGAGTAAAGACCCGCTCTCGCAGGATATGAAATAATTGAAATCACAGAATCTTTACAATATGAAGAAAACCATCATCACAATGGCTCTTGTCGCCCTCTGCGGGCAGGCTTGGGGCCGCACACTCACACCGGCCGAGGCTCTGAACCGCGCTCTCGGCTCAGCCGATACTCCTGCGCGTCTCAGCGCTATGGCCGGGGCTGCTACTGTCAAGGCCGCCTATACCGTCAGTGACAGCAAGACAGGTTCTCCACTTGTATATGTCATAAATCCTGCCTCTAAGGGGAATGGATTCCTTGTAGTGTCAGCCGATGATATCGCCACCCCGCTGCTCGGATATTCCGACAACGGTACATTCGATCCCGATAATATGCCCGACAACCTCCGTTGGTGGTTGAGCCAGTATTCCGAGGAAATCTCGGCAGCCGTTTCAGAAGGGGTTGAGACTGTTCCCTATTATCGTGCGTCGGAGCGTAAGGAGATAGCTCCGCTGGTGACAACCAAATGGAATCAGGACGCTCCTTTCAACAACGACTGCCCCTTGACAACCTATAACGGGCAGTCCGTGCGTTCCGTCACAGGATGCGTGGCAACAGCCATGGCCCAGGTCATAAAATATCACAACTGGCCTGAAAAGGGAATCGGGCAGAACTCTTATTTCTGGGGCAACAAGACCCTGTCGTTTGACTACGCCAACACCACATTTGACTGGGCCAACATGATAGACGTCTACAACGCGTCGGCCACCGAGGCACAGAAGGCGGCAGTGGCCGAACTGATGTATGCCTGCGGAGTCAGCGTTAACATGAGCTACTCTGCCGATGCTTCGGGTGCACAGTCCCAGTATGTGCCTTACGCCATGCGTGAGTTCTTCAACTTTGACAAGGGTGTGACCACCGCTTCCCGATATTCCTATTCACTCGCCGGTTGGGAGGATCTTATCTACAATGAGCTTGCCACAAACGGCCCCGTATACTATTCGGGTTCCAACGAGTCAGTCGGCCATGCCTTTGTGTGTGACGGATATGCCAACGGCTATTTCCACTTCAACTGGGGTTGGGGCGGATTGAGCGACGGCTACTTCCGTCTCAACGCCCTTGATCCCGAGACACAGGGTATCGGAGGCTCTACATCGGGCTACAATATGCGACAAGCCGTCATCGTAGGCTGCAAGAAGCCTCAGGCCGACTCCCGGCTCGCTCCCCCGAACCTCATCCTGCTCAACCCCATGAACGCCTATAAGTCTGGCAACAATCTCATGGTGACAGGAACGTTCTGGAACTATTCTCCCTACGAGCTTGAAAAGGGACGCATGGCCCTCCGTGTGGTCAATGCCGAGACCGGCGAGTTCGTGCGCTACTTGCAGACCCAGAGCTACACCCCGTTCCCCATCGCCCGGGGAAGATTCAATTTCGTTGTCAATCCCAACGGTCTCCCCGAAGGAACCTACCGCTGCTATGTCGGTTATCTCAAAGACGATGTGTTCACAGCCGTCCACCCCTGTCTCGGAGATACAGGATATGTGAAGATTGTGAAAACGGCCTCGTCATATACGTTCGAGATGGGGCGTGTCGGCAAATTCGTTGTCACGAGCGTGGAACCTCTCTCCCCCTTCTATATCGGACAGATCTACGGTCTTAAAATCAACTATACCTACGATTCGGATGAGTCTGGCTTCATCGAGCTTATCCCCGTGCTCTGCAACGCCTCGGGTATGCAGGTCGCCAGATCAGCATTGCTCCCCACCGATATAAATCCCGGAGAGGGTTCTATAACCTACGAAGGCATTTTTAGCGGCATACAGCCCGGTAGCTACAATCTTTCGCTGCTTCGCAATATGGGCAACAACGAGAATGACAATCTCTCTTATGAGTTTGTCTGTGACATGATACCTGTCGAGGTTGCCAAGGCTCCCACCACTCCCACCATCGTCACCGCCCGCACATGGGAGGTGGTAGATGCCGGGAATGTGGATCCCTCCAACCTCTGTATCAACGCTTCCGTGCAGTGCGTGATGGGCTACTATGCAGGATCCCTCAATGCCCGCATCTCTGACGAGGCCGGAAACGTGGTGACTACCATCTCCTCACCCTATCTCTTCATCGAGGGCGGTGACAAGTTTGATGCTTCGATCAAGGGTGAGCTGGTTGGTGCGGTTTCTGGCAAGACCTACTCCGTGCGTCTCTATCTCGACAACGGTTCTGCCGCAACCAACGACACCAAGACATTTACCGTGGGGGACAGCTCGGCTATAACCGATATTGACGCCGACTCCGCAGAACACCCGGTAGAATACTTCAATCTCCAAGGTGTGCGCGTGGAGAATCCTTCCAACGGCCTCTTCATACGCCGTCAGGGCAACAAGGTGGAGAAAGTCTACATCCGCTGACCATGAAGTTCCACATCACCCTTACAGCTGCCGCACTGGCCGTCACGGCCTGCGGCAGCCATAAGGAGGCCTCGACAGGGCCGGGATATTCCGACAGCGCGTCAGAGATTGCCGTCATGTCTCCGACAGGCGGAGGGAGCCGTGTCATGCCGAAGGCACGCATCTACAAGACCTCGGCCCCGTCTGATTCGCTTGTCCCTGTCACCGTCAGTCATGGAGCCGTCAGCTCATATCCTGCCCCGTCAGATCTCGGGCAGCTCCCTGTCAGGCTCGCTGACGGATGGCTTCTTGACCTGCGTGGTATCTCGGCTCAGAGCGTGTTCACGACTTATACCTACGATGTCTATCGCTCCTTGCCCTCCGCCCCGTCTCCTTCCGAACTTCTACGGGCCGTCAATCCGTCCGTGAGTGTCACGGAGATAGTGGAGCTCCCATTCTTCTCCGGCGATGTGACGGTGGAAAAAGCCGACTCGCTTATCAATGCCGGTCTGCCGGGATGCAAGATAATGTTTAAACGTTAAAAATCGAAATGTCAGAACCTACTCCGCGCGAACGCTTCTGCGCCCTGCTCCGTGAGACAGGACGCGAGAACATAGAATATGTCATCGAGGATCTTGAAACCTTCGGCTTCTTTGATGCTCCGGCCTCTGTGCGCAACCACTTCAACCATCCCGGAGGTCTGCTCGAACACTCCCTCGGGGTCTATGATGCCGCCATGATGCTTCGTGAGGGCATAGTGGCACGCCGTCCTGATCTTGCCGACAAGCTCCCCGCCGACTCCATAACCATCGCGGCTCTTCTCCATGACGTCTGTAAGGCAGACATCTACCGTCTCGTCAGGCGCAAGCGCAAGAACGAGATAGGGATGTGGGAGGAAGTCGAGGAATACGAGGTCAATTATGCCGGTCTTCCTGTGGGTCATGGCGAGAAGTCGGTCATACGTCTTCTGCGCATGGGTCTTGATCTCGAAGATGAGGAGATTCTCGCTATCCGCTGGCACATGGGGGCATGGGCGGTCGATTCGGACTCCGTGGAAATGGACAAGAGCTATCGGCAGGCGATAGCCAGCACGCCGCTCGTCTCACTTATCCATACGGCCGACACCCTTTCCTCTCAGATATTCGAGAGGCCCGTCATCTGAAAGAGCTGAACACTGTGGCACACAAGAGTGTTGAAACGATAGGTTCATCCATCGTTTCAACACTCTTTTTTCATTATGCGCCACACCATTATAGTCTTGATAGTCGTCCTCCTCTCCCCCTCCCTGAGAGCCATGGATATCGGTGACGGCCTGGGCCGTCCGACCGCCACACGTGAAAGCGTGCTCATGATACCGGCCCCGACCGACCCTGAGGCTGCCATAGCCCGGGAAGCCGTCACGCCGTCGGTCTATATGTATCCCTACTCGTGGCGTTCCACATGCAAGCCAAACTGGCACAGAATGTGGGTCAACACCGCCGTACTGACAGGTGCCTTCGTATCTACTCTTTTTGTCCTTGAACTTCTTCCCGAGGATGCCACGGCATGGAACCGCCGCGAGATTGCCTCCAAGCCGTTCTATGAACGGTGGTATGACAATGTGTTCCGCCTGAACCCTGAGATTGACCATGATAACCTCGTGTTCAATTACATCCTCCATCCCTATGCCGGGGCCGCCTATTTTATGGCTGCACGTTCGTGTGGTTTCAACTTCTTCCAGTCAATGCTCTACTCGGCCCTGGTGTCCACCGTTGGTTGGGAATTCGGTATAGAGGCGTGCATGGAGCGGCCCTCCTATCAGGACGTGGTCATCACGCCGGTCGTAGGCAGTCTCTTCGGCGAGCTTTTCTATCATGCCAAGCGCCACATCGTGTCCCACGACTACACCCTCTGGGGTTCGCGGGTGCTGGGCAACATAGTGGTCTTCCTCGTCGATCCTGTCAACGAGGTCGTCAACCTCTTCCGTGGCTCCTATGAGCGCCGTCTGCATCTCGGACGTCCCGATCCGCGCGGACTCACCTCCTCCCTCTCCCCTATGCCGGTGAGAGGCGGCATGGGCTTCACCCTGCGCTGCACATTCTGATGTCCGTTCCTCCATCGGCGTCCTCCCCGCTTTCCTGCCTTATTTTACCGTCTCCGCCGATTCGCTAAAAAAAATTGCGATTTGATAGCAGTCTGCTAAAAAAATTGTAACTTTGCGTCCAAATATTCCCAACGGAGATCCATGAAAATAAAATCTTATCAGGGGCTTAACTTCCGCCCCTTCATCGAGTGCGATAAAATCAGGTCACGCGTTGCCGAGCTTGGCGCGCAGATTACCGAGGATTTCAAGGGCAGGAAGCCCCTCCTTGTGTGTGTCCTCAACGGGGCCGCGCCGTTTGCCGTAGACCTTTTCAGAGCCATCGACACCGATGCCGAGATTACGTTCATCCGTCTGAAAAGCTACGAAGGAACAGGTTCCACGGGAAAGGTAAAGGAAATAATGGGCCTCACCGACGATTTGCGCGGGCGAGACGTCATAATAATCGAAGACATCATCGACACCGGCAACACCATGACCAAGCTTGTTGCCGATATGCGCGCCCTTGGCCCTGCTTCGGTCAGCATTGCCACCCTACTGTTCAAGCCCGATGCCTTGCAGGTTCATGTGGAACCGAGGTATGTCGGTTTCAACATCCCCTCGAAATTCATCATAGGCTACGGTCTCGACATTGACGGCATGGCCAGGAATCTCAATGACATATACGTCCTCGCCGACGAGGCCGTCCAGGCATAGTAGTGCTCTCTCCTCGCTTACAACAGCGATTATAATTCTCGAACAAGCATGTTTAATCTTGTAATTTTCGGTGCCCCGGGCAGTGGTAAGGGCACCCAGAGCGAAAGACTCATTGACCGTTACGGTCTCACCCACATCTCCACCGGCGACGTGCTCCGAAAGGAGATTGCTTCCGGGACAGAACTCGGAAAGATTGCCGACAGCTACATATCCAGAGGCCATCTCATCCCGGACGGACTGATGATAGAGATTCTCGCCGCCGAGATAGACCGTCTCACCCCTTCGTCCAAAGGATTCATATTTGACGGTTTCCCCCGCACCATCCCCCAGGCCGAGGAGTTGACACGGCTACTTGAAGCGCGTGGCGAAAAGCTTCACGCAGTCCTCGGGCTTGAAGTCCCTGACGAGGAGCTTACAGCGCGTCTCATCAACCGTGGCAAGGTCTCAGGCCGTTCCGACGACAATCCCGAGACCATCAAAAACCGCCTCGGGGTCTACCATTCAACCACTTCGCCATTGCGCGAATACTACATAAAGGATGGGAAATACAAGGCCATCCACGGACTTGGCTCGGTTGACGAGATATTCTCGCGCATCTCCGACCATATAGGACATATCAAGGATTGAAGATGCAGTTCCCCGAAACCAAGGATATGTCCTATGCCCAGTGTGTGGGCGAGCTTGAAAGCATCATCCGCATGATGCAGAGCGACAAGTGCGACATCGACCATCTCGCAGCCTACACGCGTCGTGGAGCCGAGCTGCTGCGCGCGTGCCGTTCGCGTCTCACAGCCACCGAGGAAGAGCTACGGGCCGTCCTTGAAAATCTTGAAACCACCTAATTAACCAACATGAAACACGTATCATTCATCTTAGCTTTGACGCTTACGGCCTGTGCCGGGCCAAAAACCGAACATCTGGCAAGTGTCAACCCGGACTATATCGACAATTCCACGGCTCCGGGAACTGACTTCTATACCCATGTCAACAAGGGCTGGATGGAGGCAAATCCTCTCACTCCCGAACACGCACGCTACGGCAACTTCGACATTCTCAGGGATTCTTCCGAGGCAAGGGTTCGTTCTCTCGTAGAAAACCTCGGCGCCACCGACCCCAAGCCCGGAACCGTGGCCCACAAGGTGTGGACTGTCTACTCTCAGGCCATGGATACCGCCCGACGCAACTCCGAGGGCGCGCGTCCTATACTCGCCGACCTCCAACGCATCGAGAACACTCCCCATGAGAAGATGGAAGATCTCTTCCTCTGGATGCACGGTAACTACGCCAGCCCATTCTTCGGAGCCGGCCCTATGGAGGATCTTGCCAACTCGTCCGTCTATGCCATGTATGTGTCAGGAGGCGGCATGGGTCTTGGTGACCGTGACTACTACCTCCTCGACGATGAGCGCAACACATCCGTCCGCAATGCCTATAAGACACTTATCACCAAACAGATGCAGAACGCGGGCTATAATGCCGCCGACGCCTCGCGCATCATGGCTAACGTCATGAAGATTGAGACCGCTCTGGCCGACTCTGCCTTCACCCGCGAGGAAAGCCGTGACATCCTGCGTATGCACAATCCGCGCTCCTTCGCCCAGCTGAAAGAGATGTATCCCGCAGTCAACTGGGATCGCTTCTTTATAGAGACTATGGGCATCGAGTCGCCGGACACCGTGATTGTCACCGAGCTAAAAAGCGTGGCCCGTGCCAACCAGCTCATGGCCACACTTACTGACCGTGAAATCAAGGACTACTACCTCTGGAAATACGTATCCCAGGCTTCCGGCAAACTCTCACAGGATTTCACTGACGCTTCTTTTGAATTCAACAAGGTGATGAGTGGTGTGCAGGAACAGCGTCCCCTCTGGAAGAGGGCACTCGGTGCCACCGAGGATGCCCTTGGCGAGGCCATCGGCGAACTCTATGTGGAGAAATACTTCCCGCAGTCATCCAAGGAGTATATGCTCGAACTTGTCGAGAACCTCCGCACCGCCCTTGGCAAACACATCGACAACCTTGACTGGATGAGCGATGCCACAAAGGCCAAGGCCCGTGAGAAACTCGCGGCTTTCACCGTCAAGATTGGCTATCCCGACAAGTGGAAAGACTATTCCTCAATGAAGATTGACCCCTCTCTCAGCTACTACGAGAATATGCACAACGTGGCCATGTGGCATCAGGCCGATACCTACTCCAAGTGGGGCAAGCCCGTTGACCGCACTGAGTGGGGCATGACGCCGCAGACGGTTAATGCCTACTACAACCCGATGGCCAACGAGATTGTCTTCCCTGCCGGCATTCTCGAAGCTCCCTTCTTTGACCCTGCCGCTTCTGATGCCGAAAACTATGGAGGTATCGGTGTGGTGATAGGACATGAGATGACCCACGGATTCGATGACCAGGGCCGCAACTTCGATGCCGAAGGAAACATGACCAATTGGTGGACAGAAGAGGACGCCGCCAGGTTCGAGGAAAAGACCAAGGGACTCATCGCGCAGTTTGACGAGGTGGAAGTCCTTCCCGGCCTCCATGCCAACGGACGCTACACTCTCGGCGAGAATATAGCCGACCAAGGCGGTCTCCGCGTGGCCATGACCGCGTTCCTTGACTCCCAGAAAAAGAAAGGTGTTGACATCAAGTCCGAGGAGGCACTTATTGACGGCTTTACACCCGAACAGGTATTCTATATGAATTATGCCAACCTATGGGCCGGAAACATCCGTGATGAGGAAATCCGCTCGCTCACATCCGGCGACGTACACTCTCTCGGACGCAACCGCGTCAACGTCACGCTTCGCAACATCGCACCCTTCTTCGAGGCATTCTCCATCACCGAGGGACAGCCCATGTACCGTCCCGAGTCAGAGCGTGTGATTATCTGGTAACACCCCTTCGGCCGCTATGACGGCCAATTTCCCATAAAACCATTCGTCCGGCGCTGACGGTCTGTAACAAGTCCGTCAGCGCTGGATTTATTTTTCCGATTCTTCTTAGGATGATTTGTTTATTCCGAACCAGATTGCCTATCTGCAAAGATAGGCAGACCTGCATACCTTACTATTGATGAAAGGATTCATTATCATGATTCCCGCTCCTGAACTCGGTCTTGTCGCAGTTGACCGTCCGTCCATCTTCCTCATATCCGGGAAAGCATCAGCGCAATTATCTTCTCCTGCTGTGTCGGCAAACTTTTAAGGTATTCTCAGGAGATAAAAAATAAAATAACCGTGTGGCGATGATGTGTTTCTGACATCTGCCACACGGTTTTATCATGCTTTGTACGTAGTACTGTCTATTTCTTTGGGGCAAGGAGTTTTCTTGCATGTTTCTCGTCATCGGCAAGTTGAGAGCGGAGTTTGCCTGTCGAGTCAAAGCGACGTTCGGGACGTAGATAGGCTGTGAATTCCACCGTCAGCTCCTCGTCATAGATGTATCCTGTGAAATCAAAGATATGTGCTTCCACCGATACCCGGCGGTCTGGCTGGGGGATATTTTCGGCGCTCACAGTGGGACGATAGCCTATATTGACCATCGCCGGGCGCCGGACGCCGTCAGGGGTCACCACCCTTGCCGCATAGACGCCGTTTTTGGGGACGAGGGCGCGAGGCTCGGTCGGTTCGATGTTTGCGGTGGGATACCCTATCGTGCGCCCGATGTGGTTTCCGTCAACCACTTTTCCGCGCAGAGTATAGGGACGTCCGAGCAGTCTTGCGGCTTCTGAGGGATTTCCCTCCATGAGGCAGCGCCTTATGGCCGAAGAACTTACAGGCGCGCTCCCTCCACGGTATTCAGGTGCGGGGATCACCTCCACACCGGCCTTCTCTCCTATTAGGCGGTATTGTGCGAGTCCCTCCACCATGTCGTGGCCGAAACGGTTGTTGAAACCGAGCACGAGGGCGTCAATCCCGTAGCGGCGGTGGAGCATTTCAAGAAAGTCATGTGCCGTCATGCGGCGCAGTGATTCGTTGAAGCTCAGCAATATTATATCCTCGGCCCCGGCCTCGCCGAGCATATTCACACGGTCTTCGAGAGAGGTCAGAAGTGCCGGTGCTTCGAGAGGCCGCACAAGAGCGAGAGGATGACGCGAGAATGTCACTACGGCAGGCGTCAGCCCGCGACTTCCGGCTTCGAGGCGCAGATAGTCCACAAGGAAGCGGTGGCCCGGGTGAACGCCGTCATACATCCCCACTGCGGCTATGCGTCGGGTCTTGGTGTCGGATTTTGTTATGAGTCTCATAGTGTCTCTGTAATGACGGCGTTATTCGCCTTGGTGCTCTGTCAGATATTTTTCGAGGATATCTGAAAACTCGCTTCCGGGGGGTACGTGCACGGCTTTGAAACCGGCCTTGCGCGCGGCTTCCACATTGGCTTCCGAGTCGTCGAAGAAAAGGGTCTCCCCTCCGTTGATTCCGCAAGTATGGCGCGTGTAGTCAAAAATCTCTTGGTCAGGCTTGTAACATTTTGCCTTATAGCTTGCCACCATGCCGTCGAAATAGTCTGCCATCTCCCGGCCTTCCTGACGGAACTCGTTGGCGATAAACCCGTCGAACATGATGGGATTGGTGTTTGACAGTAGGTATATCCCGTATCTATCCCTCAGCCTCCTCAGGGTTTCCAGCCTGTGGCGCGGGATGCCGAGAAGAAACCTGTTGAAAGCCTCATCAATCTCGGCGTCATTCACCGGGCGGTCAAACATGGGGCGTATCTGCCTTCTGAACTCTCCGGCATCGATGTCGCCTTTTTCAAGGGCAAGAAAAGCCCCCTTCTGGCCATAGACTCCGAGGAAGTCATCGGCATCGGCCATCCCGAGAGACTCGAAGGCCCTCACGCAGCGGTCGCGGTCGAGATCCATTATCACACCGCCGAGGTCAAACAGAAGATTCTTTATTTTCATTCCTTTATTCATGTTCTTGTCGTTACACATCGGTACCTCTCGGAACCGGGCCGTGTGGCAAATCATCCACACGGATGCAAAGTTAACTAATTATTTCGCAAGTTGGGCGTTTTTTTGTAATTTTGCGTTTTAAAATCAATCACCATCGTGGAAACGAAGTATCTATTTGTGACCGGGGGCGTGGTATCCTCGCTTGGCAAGGGCATCATCTCTTCCTCTCTGGCCTGCCTGCTGAAAGCCAGGGGCTATCGTGTCACCATTCAGAAGTTTGATCCTTACATCAACATTGATCCCGGGACGCTCAACCCCTACGAGCACGGGGAATGCTATGTCACCGTTGACGGCCATGAGGCAGACCTTGACCTTGGCCACTATGAGAGGTTCACCAATGTACGCACCACACGTGCCAACAATGTCACCACAGGACGTATCTACCGCAGCGTGATTGACAAGGAGCGCCGGGGCGACTACTTGGGAAAGACGGTGCAGATAATCCCACATATCACTGACGAGATAAAGCGCAATGTCATGGCCCTTGGCAAGACTGGCGACTTTGATTTCGTGATTACCGAGATAGGGGGCGTGGTGGGAGATATCGAAAGCCTTCCTTTCCTCGAAGCCGTCCGCCAGCTGCGTTGGGAGCTTGAAGCCGACTGTCTGTGCATACACCTCACGTACGTGCCTTACATCTCTGCGGCCAAGGAGTTGAAGACCAAGCCTACACAGCACTCTGTCAAGCAGCTCCAACAGCTCGGCATACAGCCCGACGTGCTCATCCTGCGCACCGAACACGAAGTCCCGCCATCCATGCGTCGCAAGATAGCGCAGTTCTGCAATGTTGCGCCAGACGCCGTTGTGCAGAGCCGCGATGCCTCGTCTATCTACAAGGTTCCCATCCTCATGCATGAGCAGCATCTTGACGAGATAGTGCTCCGCAAGGTGGGGGTCACTCCTGCCGGAGAGCCGGATCTCGGCCCGTGGCGCGGATTCCTTTCCAAGATGGACTCGGCCGCCGGGAAGGTCACCATAGGGCTTGTGGGAAAATACGTGGAACTTCAAGACGCCTACAAGAGCATAAACGAGGCCCTCTTCCATGCCGCCACTTACCTTGACCACAGGCTTGAACTGAGATATATTCATTCCGAGAAGGTCAACAGCGGCAATGTCGGAGACATGCTCGACGGTCTTGACGGCGTGGTCATAGCCCCCGGATTCGGCCAGCGAGGCATAGAGGGAAAGTTTGTGGCTCTCGAATGGTGCCGTACCAATGACATCCCCACATTCGGCATATGTCTCGGCATGCAGTGCATGGTCATCGAGTTTGCCCGCAACGTCCTCGGACTCCGTGAGGCCGACTCCACCGAGATGAACCACAATACCCCTGACAATGTCATCGACCTCATGGAGGAGCAGAAGAGCGTACACAACATGGGAGGCACCATGAGGCTCGGCGCCTATGCATGCCGGCTTGCCCCGGGTTCGCGTGCCGCAGAGGCCTACGGAGCCACCGAGGTTGAGGAGCGTCACCGCCACCGCTTTGAGTTCAACAACGACTATCGGGCACGTTTCGAAGAGGCCGGCATGAAATGCGTGGGCGAGAACCCTGACACCCGTCTTGTGGAGGTTGTCGAGATTCCCTCTCTCCGCTGGTTTATCGGCACACAGTATCATCCCGAATACTCTTCTACCGTCCTTTCCCCTTCCCCGCTGTTTATGGACTTCGTAAAAAACGCCATCAATTATAAGCACGAAAAAGAACAACAACACGACTAATGGATAGAAACACTCTGACGGGCCTGCTGCTGATGGGCCTCGTGATTTTTGGCTTCATGTATCTCAACCGCCCCTCCGAGGAGGAGCTGGAACGCCAGCGCCAGGAGCGCGAACGCATGGAAGCCGAGGCGGCCTCAAAAGCCGCCGACCCCGGGCTGCTTACCCTTGACTCCATCACTCCCGCCGAGGTGGCACAGATTGCAGCCACTGTCCGCGAACTTGGCCATACGGACACGGCCACCCATGTCTCGACTCTGAAAGTTGACAAGATCAACCTCGCCGTCAGTCCCGAAGGACTCGTCTCGGGCACCGTGGAAGCCAACTCCCAGGCTGTGGCTGTGGCGCCTCTTCTTGCCAACGAGACTTCGTCGATGAAGCCCTCGCTTGCCGCCACGGCTATGTCGAACCTCCGCAAAGGTCTTGCCACAGCCGCCCGCTACCGTGGTTTCGCACGCCATCTCTCGGGTGACAGCGTATCCGTGAAGCTTGAAAACAGATACCTCTCCCTCGATCTCTCCAACAAGGGCGGTATGATTTCGCGTGCCACCCTTCTTGACTATAAAAGCTACGACTCTACCGCAGTGACACTGCTGGCCCCTGAGACTGACTCCTACGGATTCACCCTCACCTCGGCCACCCAGAGATTTGACACCCGCGAGTTCTATTTCACACCCGTACAGGAAAACGACTCCACCGTCTTCATGGGGCTTGATCTCGGCGACGGTGCCACATGGGGTATACGTTACACACTGCCATCGGACAGCTACCTTGTCAACATCGACATCGTACAGGCCGGTATGCAGTCAGTGATTCCCACCTCCGTGGCCACCATGGACTTCGCATGGAACCAGAAGATGCGCCGCCTTGAAGCGGGTCGCGTATTCGAGGAGCGAAACTCTGCTCTCTACTACATGTTCCCTGACGGTGATGTCGACAACCTTTCCGAAAGCGGCGACAATTCCAAGGAACTCACACAGCGTCTGAAATGGGTGAGCTGCAAGAACCAGTTCTTCTCGTCAGTGCTCATGGCCCGTTCCAACTTCTCGGCAGCCAATCTCGATAGCCGCGAGCTTAAAGAAGACCCGGACTATATCAAGACCATGGATATAGCCCTCACCATGGAATACTCCTCCTCTCTTGCCAATCCCGCATCGTTCGTGATGTATCTCGGCCCCAACTCCTACCCACTTATGAAGGATGTGGAGAAAAACGTGTTCCCTGACGAGAACATGCACCTCACCGAGCTTATTCCCCTTGGATGGCCTATGTTCAGATGGATCAACACACTCATTATCATCCCTGTGTTCACCTTCCTCGGCAGTTTTATCTCCAACTATGGTCTCATCATCTTCCTGCTGACGGTCTTCATCAAGATCATCCTCTATCCCTTCACCTACAAGAGCCTTATCTCGCAAGCCAAGATGCGCCTTCTTGCTCCCGAGCTTAAAGCCATCAACGACAAATATCCCGGTCAGGAGAACGCCATGAAGCGCTCACAGGAGTCCATGGCCCTCTACTCCCGCGCCGGTGCCAACCCGATGTCGGGATGTCTCCCGATGCTTCTCCAGATGCCCGTCCTCGTGGCCATGTTCTGGTTCTTCCCTTCGGCCATAGAGCTGCGTGGCGAGTCGTTCCTCTGGGCCAAAGACCTTGCCGCCCCTGACGCAATAGTCTCTTGGACAGCCAACATCCCCTTCATCTCCTCCACTTTCGGCAACCACATCTCCCTCTTCTGCCTCCTCATGACCGTCACAAACATCCTGTACACCTACCTCAACATGCAGACCCAGGCCTCTTCCGGGATGCCCGGCATGAAGTGGATGATGTATATGATGCCGCTAATGTTCTTGTTCATCTTCAACAATTATGCGGCCGGTCTCAGTTACTACTACTTCCTGTCGTTGCTCATCACAATAGCCATGACCTTCATCTTCCGCAAGGTGGTAAGCGAGGACAAGATGCGTGCCAAGATGGCCGAGGCCGCCAAGAAGCCCAAGAAGAAGGGATGGATGGCCCGCAAGCTCGAAGAGGCGCAGAAACAGCAGCAGGCCATGCTTCGCGAACAGCAGCGTCGTGGAGGCGGTTCCAGAAGATAATCGCGCTAACCCGGAGGCTATGTCCGTAGGACAGAGGTCTGGACTGGTTCCTTTCCCGCGCTCCGATAGTCTTCCCCACATGTAATAACGATGCCACGACGTATCATTCTCACATTGATTCTTACGCTTGCGGCTTTATCGGCCGGTGCTCTCACCGTGACACCCGGATCTCTGGGTGTCACGGTGATGCCTGATTGTGACGAGAGGTCTCTGGTGCTGACCGGGGAGATAAATGGCGCTGATCTCGAATACATAGCCACCCGTATGCGCTCTCTCGACCTCCTTGATCTGTCAGGAGTGAGGATAGTCGGCTATGAAGGCCCTCGTATCGCCGCAGGTCTACGCCGCCATGGGCCGGACATGCTCCCCCCCTTCCAGCTTGCCGGTCTTTCGGCCGGACGCCTTATCCTGCCCTCTGGTATTACGGCCATCGGAGAGTGTGCCCTCACGGGTTCATCGATTACGGAGATTGACATCCCCTCCTCGGTCAGAACCATCGGTATGGGGGCTTTTGCCGGCTGTTCGGCTCTTGGGCGTGTGACGGTTCCCTCTTCGGTCAAGGAGGTAGGTTCCCATGTCTTTGACGGTTGTACATCCCTCTCGGAGGTGGTCTTCCTGCCTTCGCCGGTGCCTCCGTCGGCTTTCGTCGGTTGTCGTTCGCTTGTCTCGGTCACCCTTTCCGCCACTTGTGACACCATCGGAGACTCGGCCTTCAAGGGATGTTCGTCACTTGCCGGGTTTGATTTCCCGGCTTCTCTGGTCTCTGTGGGTGATGAGGCCTTCGCTTCTACCGGGCTTCTTGCCGCTCGTCTGGGCGGGTCGGTCTATTTACGCTCGGTCGGCAGTCGGGCCTTTGCGCAATGCCCCTCGCTTACCGAGGTGAGGTTTCCAGCAGGCCTTGTCAGACTTGGGGAAGGGATATGCCTCTGTGACAGTTCGCTTGTCTCGGTCAATATCCCGTCGTCCGTTCAGGCTGTCCCCCGTCTCTCGTTTGCCGGTGCCCGTCACGTTGTCTCGCTTGACGATGTGCTCGTTGAGGGGATTGACTCCGTTGCACCCTTCTCCTTCTCAGGCCTTGGCGATGTCTGTGCCGTCACTCTCCCCTCCTCCCTCTCACACATAGGCGACAACGCCTTTGAGCGGATGACCGGTCTGCGAGAGATCGAGGGAGGCGCCCTGACAGGCGTCCCCGTGCTTGGTGACAGTGTCTGGGCCGGTGTCGATGTGCGTTCGGTGGCGCTTTATGTTGATGAAAGACTTACAGGTGACTTTCTGTGTGCCCCACAATGGAAGGAGTTCGATATCCTCGTTTCGGGGATAGAGGATGTTTCTGCAACGCCGTCCGTGTCGCTGCGCGTCCGTTTTGACGGAACACTTCTTGTCGCCGAACTTCCCGGCCCCTTTGTCTCGGCCTCGCTTTTCGGTCTTGACGGCACCCTTCTTGACATCCGTGACGGCGGTGACGGAGCGTGCGTCCTTTCATTTGACACATCACCTTTCAAAGAAAATTTCTTTATCCTCTCAGTCTCACTTCGCTCGGGCCTCCGCCCGGCCATAAAACTCCTCCGCAATTAATGGGCAAGAACAAACTCAAAAAATTCGCCGAGATGGAGACGCTTCCGTGCGTCTACCAATATCCGTTCTCTACTCTGCGCGACGGCAGCGGCTGTCCTCTGCGAGGACGCTGGAACGAGGACGTGTTCCGCAACTCCAACCCCCTCACCCTCGAACTCGGCTGCGGGAAGGGTGAATATGCCGTCGGGATGGGACGCCTTTATCCTGACCGTGACTTCATAGGGATAGACATCAAGGGTGCACGCATGTGGACAGGCGCCCGGCAGGTTTGTGACGAGGGGCTGGCAAACGTGGCCTTTCTGCGTACATCCATCCATCTCCTTCCCGAGTTCTTCGCCTCCGGCGAAGTCTCGGAGATATGGATCACGTTTCCCGATCCCCAGATGCGCAAGGTCAACAAGCGCCTCACCGGCACGCACTTCCTTGACATCTACCGCCGTGTCCTTGCACCGGGAGGAGTTATCCGTCTGAAAACGGACTCCCCCTTCCTCTATGCCTACACCATGGCCATGATAAACCATAACTCGCTTCCGCTCCTCGCGGCCACTGATAATCTTTACGAGTCGCCGCTAAGTGCCGAAGTGCCTCCCATCACCACCTACTACGAGCAGCAGTGGCTGTCAAGAGGTATCCCGAGCAAATACATCGCATGGCAGCTTCCGGCCGACGTGCCCCTCTCGGAGCCGGATATAGACATAGAGCCGGACACCTACCGCTCCTTCGGTCGCGGAACCTTACAGGGATTCTGAACACTCTGTCGCTCTCGCGCGTTAACTTTTTAAAACATTTATACCCCCACATCCCAATATTCATTCATCACTGTATGCAGCTTTATCCCGCCATCATCACCGAGGCTCTGGCCACGGTGCGCTATCCCGGCAACGGCAAGAATCTTGTCGAGGCTCAGATGGTTGAAGACGATATCCGTATTGACGGCGATTCCGTCAGTTTCTCCCTCATATTCGACAAACCCACCGACCCCTTCATGAAGTCAGTGGCCAAGGCTGCCGAGGCGGCCATACACACCCGCATCTCGCCCGATGTAAAGGTGACGGTCAACACCGTCTCCCGCAAGCCTGTCCCCGCAGCCGCTCCCCCCGTCCTTCCCGGTGTCAAAAACATCGTGGGCGTGTCATCCGGCAAAGGCGGGGTCGGCAAGTCTACTGTCGCCGCCAATCTTGCCGTGGCCCTTGCCCGCGAAGGTTACAGGGTGGGACTTCTGGACGCCGATATTTTCGGGCCGTCCGTCCCCAAAATGTTCGGCATCGAGGACGAGCAGCTGTTCATCCATGAGGTGGACGGACGCAACCTCATAATCCCTGTCGAGCGTTACGGTGTGAAGGTGCTCTCCATCGGCTTCCTTGTAGACAAGGAAAAAGCTGTCCTCTGGCGCGGCTCAATGGCCTCAAACGCCCTAAAACAGCTCATCGTGGAGGCTGACTGGGGGGAACTCGACTACTTCCTTATCGACATGCCTCCCGGCACCAGCGACATACATCTGACACTCGTGCAGACTCTCGGAATGACGGGAGTGGTCGTTGTGACAACCCCTCAGGAAGTAGCTCTCGCTGACGCCCGCAAGGGAATAGCCATGTTCATGGACGAGAAGGTGAGCGTGCCCATCCTCGGACTTGTCGAAAACATGGCCTACTTCACTCCCGCTGAGCATCCCGATGAGCGTTATTATATCTTCGGACGCGAAGGGGGCATAAGGCTTGCCGAAAAATTAGGTGTAAGACTTCTCGCACAGGTGCCTCTCGTGGCTTCTATCGCTGACAGCGGAGATGCCGGCGAGCCTGTCGCTATGACCGACTCGGTCACGGGACATGCCTTCGCCCATCTGGCCCATGAGGTGACTGATGCGGTTGCCGAGAGGAACGCGACTCTCCCACCCACCCACAAGGTAGAACTCAAACATTGATTAAACATTCTCTAAGAATTCTCACTCCCAACCCATCTCTTTATGAAAAAACTCTCTACTCTCCTTCTGGGTGCGTTCGTGTGTCTTGGCGCTTCGGCCGACATTCCCGACGGGTATTACAACCGCATGAACGGCAAGACAGGTGCTGACCTGAAACAGACCGTCCATGAGATTATAAATCCCCACACCACGGTCTCCTCCTATTCGGCATTGCCGCAGTATTTCCAGCAGACCGATGTCTATCCTGAATCTGATCGATGGTGGGACATGTATTCCAACGTGACGCGACACATACCCAGCTTCTCAGGGCTTAACCGCGAGCACGCCCTGCCCAAAAGCTGGTGGGGAGGACTGACATCCACTCCCGCCTATATCGACCTCAACCATCTCTATCCGTCAGACGGCCCGGCCAATCAGGCCAAGAGCAACTATCCCCTCGGCGAGGTAAGCGGCAATCCGCGCTTCAACAATAACGTCACCAAGGTGGGTTATCCCGTAAACGGCCAGGGTGGTGGCGCGCAATATGTATTCGAGCCTGACGATGAATACAAGGGAGACTTCGCGCGAACCTATTTCTACATGGCTACGTGTTACTCCAACCTCACATGGTCTGCCAAATATCTGTGGATGCTTCAGCAAAACGACTACCCCACCCTAAACTCTTGGGCCGTGGAGCTTCTTTTGAAATGGCACCGCGAGGATCCCGTCAGCCAGAAGGAGATAGAGCGTAACGAGGTGGTGTATGGCTATCAGAACAACCGCAATCCGTTTATCGACTTCCCTGATCTTGCCGAATATATCTGGGGCAACAAGATAGGCGAAGGTTTCGAGGTAGGTACAGGCGGAACCGGCGGCAGTCCCATACTGACCGCTCCCGTCCCGGAAACCACACTTGACTTCGGTCAGGTGGCTGTGGGGCAGACTGTCACGGCCCAGTTCTACTTCAAGGGAGAGAATCTGACCCAGCCGCTTTCGCTGCGTATTTCAGGTGACCACCGTGATATGTTCTCTATGGCTACAAATACCATCAGCAACCAGCTTGTCAACTCGGCCACGGGATATTACCTCCAAGTCACCTATACCCCGACATCGGCAGGAGAGCATTCCGCACGCATCCTCATCTATGACGGCGGTCTTGACGGAAGTCTGTATGTTAATTTCCATGGCGAGGCCTTCCCAGAGCCTACACTCTCGACCCTCACAGCCTATGAGGCTTCCGATATTACCTCCGACTCTTATACCGCCTCATGGAGCACCGCGCCCGAGGTGATTGACGCCTATGTCCTCACCCGCACACGTTATGTAGATGGTTCCACCATAATTGACGAGATGGAGCTTGACGGAGAGAGCACCACGGCAGAAATCACAGGTTTTGAGGCATCCGAACGTGAGAGTTACACAGTCCAGAGCACACGTCTCGGTTTCCGTTCGCCTGTCAGCAATGTTGTCTTCGTATCCCACAGCGGCATTGCCGGTCTTGAAGCCGACAGCCCGCTTACAGCCACGAGCTATCCCGGCGTCATCCGTCTCCAATGTTCCGAACCGCATTCTGACGGGCGCGTCTACGATATGTCAGGACGTCTCTTCATGACCATCCCGGTCATCGAGACAGACATGGACATCACCCTTCCGCCCGGAGTCTACCTCCTCACCACGGCCGAACATCCGTCGCCTGTAAGGCTTCTGGCCCGCTGACCGGCTTTAAGATAAAAAATATGTGTGTCGTAGAAGCACCGTGCGTCAGAGACGCGCCGCGCCTACGGCACACATACTTTTTTGACCCTTTTCCGGCCAACTCAGAAAACTTTTTCGTACCTTTGTGCTACGAATATTAATTAAGATTACACCTTAACTTATACCAAATCCATTATTATGGCAAAATTCGATAAGATTGCAGTTCTTGCCAAGATGGGCGAGACCGGCGTTGTGCCCGTGTTCTACCACAAAGATGCCGAAGTGGCCAAACAGGTTGTAAAGGCCTGTTATGAGGGCGGTATCCGTGCCTTTGAGTTCACCAACCGTGGCGACTTTGCTCACGAGGTCTTTGCCGAAGTTGTAAAATTCGCCGCATTAGAATGTCCCGAGATGGCCATGGGCGTAGGCTCGGTTGTAGATCCCGCCACAGCCGCTCTCTATATCCAGCTCGGCGCCTGCTTCGTTGTCGGGCCGCTCTTCAACCCCGAGGTATCGCGCATCTGCAACCGTCGTCTTGTTCCCTATACCCCCGGCTGCGGCTCGGTGAGCGAGATTGGTGCCGCTCAGGAGACCGGCTGTGATCTCTGCAAATGCTTCCCCGGCGATGTACTCGGCCCGAAATTCATCAAGGGCTTCATGGCTCCCATGCCATGGTCAAAGATTATGGTCACTGGCGGAGTGGAGCCTACAAAGGAGAACATCGAAGGATGGATAAAGGCCGGCTGCTACTGTGTCGGTATGGGTTCCAAGCTCTTCCCCGGTGACCGTGTCGCTGCCAAGGACTGGCAGTATGTCACCGACAAGTGCCGCGAGGCTCTCGGCTACGTGGCTGAGGCCCGCAAATAAAGCCGTGAATGATTAGTGTCTGAGTTGGTCGGGACTTCCTTTCGAAGGAAATCCTGCCGGCTATATAAATTGCCCTGTAAGGGCAACCGAATATCACGAGATTCCGTGTTGTTCGGTCGCTCTTACGGGGCTTTGGCTTTTATCAAATGCAGCTCTGAGTCCGTGCTCAATGGCAGGACACTGGCTGTCTGAATCTAACCATCTATATATCAGTTATTATGGAGAAAACATGGAGGTGGTTCGGGCCGAATGACAAGATTACCCTCGACATGCTGCGCCAGATAGGTGTCGAAGGCATCGTCACAGCCCTCCACCACATACCCAACGGTGAGATATGGACACTCGGGGAAGTGGAGAAAATGAAGACCTATATCGAGGAGCACGGTCTGCGTTGGAGCGTGGTCGAGAGTCTTCCCGTATCCGAATCCATCAAATACGCAGGCCCTGACAGGGATATCCTCATCGAGAACTACAAGGAAAGCCTCCGCAACCTCGGTAAGGCCGGCGTGAGGACTATCTGCTATAACTTCATGCCGGTTCTTGACTGGGCGCGCACCACCCTTGACTATCCCAACCCTAATGGCACGAGCAACCTGTATTTCAATATGGGTGAGTTTGCCTATTTTGACATCCACATCCTACGCCGTGAAGGTGCCGTCAACGACTACGATGCCGACACACTTGCCCGTATGGAGGAAATCAAGGCAGCGATGACTCCCGAGGGTGAGAAACGCCTCGTTGAGAACATCATCGTGAAGACCCAGGGATTTGTCAACGGCAATATCTCGGAGTCCGACCTTGACCCGGTACAGAAGTTTCGTGACCTCCTCAGCCTCTATGACGGCATAGATGCCGACCGGCTCCGTGCCAATATGGCCTACTTCCTCAATGCCATCATGCCCGTTTGTCGTGAATATGATATCAATATGTGCGTGCACCCGGACGATCCTCCACGCCCCATTCTCGGACTTCCGCGCATTGTCACATGCGATGCCGATATCCGTGCATTCCTTGATGCCGTCCCGGATCCCCACAACGGCCTGACCTTCTGTGCCGGATCTCTGAGTGCCGGCGCCCACAACGACGTTGTCGAACTCGCCCGCAAGTATGCCCGCAACACCCACTTCGCCCATATCCGCATCTGCAAGACCCTCCCCGGAGGTGACTTCAAGGAGTCAAGTCATCTGGATCCTCGGCTCATAGAGGTAGTCAGGATTTTCGAGGAACAGAATCCCGGAGTCCCCATGCGTGTGGATCATGCCGAACTCATGCTCGGGGACGAGAAGATGGGCTACAATGCCGGCTACTCATTCCACGGACGTATGCTTGCCCTCGGCCAGATTGACGGAGTGATGGCGGCAATAAGAACCAACAAAAACTAACTCAAAGCTATGAATGAACTGTTCTCAGTAAAAGACCAGGTAGTGGTCATCACCGGCGGGACGGGTGTCCTCGGACGCTGCATCGCTGAATATCTTGCCTCTCAGGGTGCAAAGATAGTTATCCTCGGCCGCCGCAAGGAAGAGGGTGACGCTATAATCGACGAGATCAAGGCCAAAGGCGGTGACGCCATGTTCCTTGTGACCGATGTGATGGACGAGGCCAAGGTGCAGGAAAACTGTGACGAGATTCTCGCCCGCTACGGACGTGTGGACGCCCTTCTGAATGCTGCCGGCGGAAATATGGCCGGAGCCGTGATAGCTCCCACCGGCAATATCTTCGACCTCAAAGTAGACGCGTTCCGCACTGTCCTCGACCTCAACCTCACAGGCACCGTCATACCCACCCAGGTATTTCTCCGCCCCATGGTCGAGGCCGGCAAAGGCTCCATCGTCAACTTCTCTTCCATGGCCGCCTTCCGCCCCATAACCCGCGTTTGTGGCTACGCAGCCGCAAAGGCCGGTATCTCCAACTTCACCGCCTTCATGGCCAACGAGGTGGCCACAAAGTTCACACCGGCCATACGCGTCAATGCCATCGCACCCGGCTTCTTTGTGACCAACCAGAACCGCTCCCTCCTCACCAACCCTGACGGCTCCCTTACCCAGCGCGGCGAGGATGTGATCCGTCAGACACCCTTCAAACGTTTCGGCAGACCCGAAGAGCTTTGCGGTACCATACAGTACCTCATTTCCGAGGCATCCTCGTTTGTTACCGGCACTGTCGCCGTGGTTGACGGAGGCTTCAACTCCTTCGCCATGTAAGCGGGAATTGGATTATACATTAAACCTAAACGGCCGCTGTCCATTTTTTTTGGACAACGGCCGTTTAGGTTTCTTTTGACGGTAAGCGTGAGGCTTAGTCTTTCTTTACTATGCGACGCTCTTTGATACGGGCCTTCTTGCCGGTGAGCTTGCGGAGATAGTAAAGCTTGGCACGGCGAACCTTGCCATACTTGTTGATTGTGATTGAGTCAATGAAGGGTGACTCGATGGGGAAGATACGCTCTACGCCGATGTTGTCTGACATCTTGCGCACGGTGAAGCGCTTCTTTTCTCCTTCGCCGGAGATGCGGATTACAACGCCGCGATACTGCTGGATACGCTCCTTGTTGCCTTCCTTGATGCGGTAAGCCACGGTGATGGTATCGCCGGGGTTGAAGTCAGGGTGCTGTTTGCCGGTGGCGAAAGCCTCGTTAACTACCTTGATTAAGTCCATTTTTGTATACGTATATTAAAAATGTTAACAATACTCGCAATATACGCGGGCTGCTTGTCCCTGCCAGAGATTGCGAATTTCCGGGCGCAAAGATAGTGATAATCCGTGGATAATACAAATTTTTTATTTTGTGTGGACTTCATGATGGCATATAGGTACAAAAAAATGTCCGCCGCGCCTTATCTTCAAGGAGCGACTGGACTAAAGCCAAAAGGCATTTGCGATAAACAGCCCGTATCTTTCAGGGCTTTTCATCCAAATAATGTAGAGATTATATCATACTTACACAACACCATTTTTTACACGAACCAGGTGTCATCACGACTGCTGACCGGGAAGTTGCCTTTGTCCTTAGTCCAAAAAAATTCGGAAAAATCAATGCGTAAAATCTTATCAGTCTAAGGGGATTACAACGATGGTGCGTTTCTTTCCGATGCAAAATTAAAAATAAGTGTAATAATAACCAAAATAAAAATATCCAATTAAGATTTTTTAATAGATTGACGGTGAACATTTTTCACGGGTGGTTTTTCGCTGCATGCCACAAGGATGCATTACAGACATTCCCCTCCGTTTTTTCGGAAAATGTGGCGAATATTCACTATATTTGCGGGAAATAACTGATAAAGATGAAGAATATCATTCTTTTTGATCCTGTTGAGGCACGGGCTGAACTTATGCCTCTGACGTTGACACGTCCCGTTGCGCTCCTGCGCCACGGCATCACTACTTTTGCCGAGAAATGGCAGGCTGCCATTCCCGGAAATTATTCTTTTGAGACACAGGACTATCTCTCTATAAAGTATCCGTGCGTCCTTGCGGATGACAATCTGTATATAGCCGGCAACGTGCATCCCGACAAGAGTCTCACCGAGGCTGTCCTTGCCCTTGGCGCAGGCGAGAGGCTGGTGCTGAAAGACGGCGAGGTCATAGCACGTCGCGGAGACGGGGAGAAGGCTTCTGTCACATACGGGGGGGATGTCTTGAAAGTAGACCGTTTGTGGGATCTCTTCATGCTCAACGATGAAGCTGTCAGACGCGATTTCGCGCTTCTCACCGCCGGACGTGAGTCGGAACCTCTTAGAGACAGCTGCTGTCTCATAGGAGACCCTGAAAATCTCTTTATCGAAAAGGGTGCCACTGTGGAGGGCGCGGTTATCAATGTCAGAAAAGGCCCTGTCTATATAGGTCGTGATGCCGAGGTCATGGAGGGAGCGTGTCTTCGCGGCCCCATCGCCATGTGCGAACATTCTGTGGTCAATATGGGTGGCAAGATTTATGGTGCCACCACCCTCGGGCCTTACTGCAAGGTGGGCGGAGAGCTTAACAACGTGGTCATGACGGGATATTCCAACAAGGCCCATGACGGCTTCCTCGGTAACGCCGTTATCGGTGAATGGTGCAATCTCGGAGCCGGATGCACGGCCTCTAACCTTAAAAACACCTATGGCCCCGTGAGGGTGTGGAGCATGGCGCAGGGACGTTTCGTCAAGACAGGCCTGCAATTCTGCGGACTCATCATGGGCGACCATTCCAAGGCCGGTATAAACACCATGTTCAACACCGCCACAGTGGTGGGCGTAGGTGTCAATTTCTATGGCTCGGGATTCCCGAGGACGTTTATACCTTCGTTCACCGAGGGTACCACCCACGGGATGAACGATACCGACATGGAGCGATTCTTTGACACTGCCTCGCGCATGATGGGACGCCGCCACGTCGAGCTGACCCCCGAGGACAAAGAAATCTTCATGAAACTCAGAGAGCAATGAGGTCTCTGCGGCCGGCTTGTGTCCGGCTGCCAAGAATCCCTCTCCCAACCAACCACTCTTGATAACAATTGTATCATTATGCCAAATGTATCTGAGCGCGGGACACTGATGCCCGCTTCCCCCATACGCCGTCTGGCTCCGTTGGCCAATGCCGCCAAGGCTGCCGGCAAGAAGGTCTACCACCTCAACATAGGCCAGCCTGACGTCCCTACCCCTCCCGAAGGGTTGGAGGCTTTGAAGAAGATTGATCGGACAGTGCTTGAATACAGCCCTTCTGACGGTCTGCTGTCTCTTCGCAAAAAACTCAAAGAGTACTACAAGCGCTTCAACATCGATGTGGACTTGGACGACATCATAGTGACTGCCGGTGGTTCTGAGGCCGTACTCTTCGCCTTTATGGCCTGTCTGGATCCCGGCGATGAGATAATTGTCCCTGAGCCTGCTTATGCCAACTATATGGCCTTCGCCATCTCCGCCGGTGCGAAGATTGTCACAGTGCCCTCTACGATAGACGAGGGTTTTGCCCTGCCGGATGTGGAGAAGTTCGAGGAGCTTATCACGCCGCGCACCAAGGGAATACTCATATGCAACCCCAACAATCCCACGGGTTATCTCTACACCATGAAGGAGATGCTCCAAATAAGGGATTTAGTCAAGAAATATGACCTCTTCCTCTTCTCGGACGAGGTATACAGGGAGTTCTGCTACACCGGCGCCCCCTATATATCGGCCTTCCATCTGCCTGATATCGAGGAACAGGTGGTTCTGGTAGACTCTGTGTCGAAACGCTACAACGAGTGCGGCATCCGCGTGGGCGCGCTCATCACCAAGCACCCCGAGCTGAAAAAGAACGTTATGAAGTTCTGTCAGGCCCGTCTCAGTCCCCCCCTTTTGGGCCAGATCGTGGCCGAGGCAAGTATAGACGCCTCCCCCGAATATATGCTGGCCACATATAACGAGTATGTGGAGCGCAGGAAGTTCCTCATAGACCAGCTCAACAAGATTCCGGGATGTTACACGCCTATACCTATGGGTGCGTTCTACACGGTGGTAAAGCTGCCTGTGGATGACGCAGACCGTTTCTGCGAGTGGTGTCTGAGCGACTTCGACCTTGACGGAGAGACAATCTTTATGGCTCCCGCCTCTGGATTCTATACCACTCCGGGACGTGGCCGCAATGAGGTCAGGATGGCCTACGTACTCAACAAGGAAGACCTTGCAAAGGCCATGAAGGTGCTTGACGCGGCTCTTAAAGCCTATCCCGGAAGGAAAATGGACTGATGCCGATGAACAGGAAGGATTTTGAGATAATGGCTCCCGTGGGGAGCTATGAGTCACTACACGCGGCCATAGAGGCTGGCGCTGATGCCATCTATTTCGGTGTCGAGGGGCTGAACATGCGTTCACGCTCGTCAGTCAATTTCACACTCGATGATCTCAGAAACATAGCGTCCATATGTGACGGTGCCGGCGTGAAGACCTATCTTACCGTCAACACCATCATCTATGATTCCGAGATGGAGAAGTGTCGCGAGGTGATCAGGGCTGTGAAAGAGAGCGGCATATCGGCCATAATAGCGAGTGATGTCGCGGCCATCATGTACGCGCGCTCCATAGGAGTGGAGGTACATATATCCACACAGGTGAATGTCAGCAACACGGAGGCTGTGAGATTCTATTCGCAGTGGGCCGATGTCATGGTGCTGGCACGCGAACTGTCGCTTGACCGTGTGGCCGCGATACGTGACGCTATCGTGCGCGATGATATACGCGGCCCCCGTGGCGAGCTTGTAAGGCTCGAAATGTTCTGCCACGGCGCCTTGTGCATGGCAGTCTCAGGCAAATGCTATCTGAGCCTCCACGAGATGAATTCGAGCGCCAATCGCGGGGCATGTACCCAGATATGTCGTCGGGGCTATACCGTCACCGACCGCGAGACCGGGGCCGAGCTTGAAGTGGAAAACAAGTATATAATGTCGCCAAAGGACTTGAAGACCATACATTTCCTGAACAAGATGATAGATGCGGGAGTGAGGGTTTTCAAGATCGAGGGGCGTGCCCGTGGGCCTGAATACGTCAAGCTGACAGTCGAGGCCTATTCGCAGGCCATCGAGGCTATATGTGACGGCACCTATTCGGAAGAAAGGATTGCCGAATGGGACATGAGCCTGTCGCGTGTCTTCAATCGCGGCTTCTGGGATGGATACTATCTGGGCCAGAGGCTTGGTGAATGGTCGTCAAAATACGGCTCGTCAGCCACCAAGGTAAAGAGATATATAGCCAAGGGGGTGCGCCACTATCCCAAGCTGGGGGTAGGCGAATTCCTTATGGAGGCCGGAGAGTTGAAGCCTGGTGACGAGGTGGTCATCACAGGGCCTGACACCGGGGCGATAATCCTACGGGTCGACGAGCTGAGACTTGAATATGACCCGGTTCAGGTGGTCAGGAAAGGACAGGCTTTCTCGCTTAAAGTTCCAAGAAAGATAAGGCCCTCTGACAGGATGTATCTGTGGGAGGATGTCAGTCAGGGATAGAGTCCGGCCCGGACTTTATCTATATATTATGATATAAGCCGCATGGCGGCGTCCGTTATACAGTCTCGAAAAAAACGTAGACTGTCCCGGACGCCGCCATGCGGCCTTTTAAGTTGGTTAACCCCTCAGGAACCTTTTATTCGGCAGTGATTGTGCCAAGTTCCCTGATGGAACCTGTGAGAGGGTTGAAATGAAGGTAGGAGGGTGATTTTTTTGAGGTGAAGAGTGATGGATCCAGACCGAAGACGACCCCGTACTGGGCCACGTCGAACTGTCCGTCGAAGAGTGTCGCGCCGTCATAGGTTACCTTTACATCTGCGGTGCCTGGTATACGGTAGGCCACTCCGCCTTTGGGGAATGACTTTGTCTCACCCTTCTCGTTGACAGGCAGCTCGCCCACGGTCACGGGGGTGACTGACACATATATCGGTGCGCCTGAGAGGTCGTCCGGGCTGACGAGTCCTGCTGACTGCGAGAGACGGGCAAAGATGGTGCGTGACGGTTCTCCCTCTGATGGAACTTCCACGGTGAATGTCCGTACTTCCACGGATTTCTGTTCTGTCCCGAGGAACATTGCCGTTAGCGCCTCTTCCTGAGTGTTTATCTGGTCAAGGGCAAGCTTCATTGCGGCTCCGTCTGACGGCATTCCGTCAGCCTGTCCCGATATAATGTCGTTGCGGAAGTTGCGCAGCTCGTATATCTTGGTGGCGGCCATCTGCGCGCGTTTGGCCGACGACTTGCTCTGTATCATCTCCGGGGTGACGGCACGCTTGGCCTCCGGGCGTTCGAGGATTGTCGGCTGGGGAGCTGTCTCGCGTGGCAGTGGGATCATCTCCGTCTCAGGCTCATATCCGTCATCGTTTACAGCCACGGGAAAGTTTTCATCGCTGACTATGATTGACGGGGCGCCTGAGCCTTTCAGTGTCACCAGATAGCGCTCGTCTTCATCGGCATATGGGGCCGGATTGACCACCGCTTCCGTGATGCGGTATGATGTGGACGGGGTGAGGACGGGGGCATCGGCGAGATATTTCTCTGCATAACGGGCAAATTCCCCCGGAGTCCTGACCGTCTTCTCGGCGGCTACCGTGACTTTGAAGCTCGTGAGAGGTAGAGTGTAGATGAGACCATACTCGTTGGCTTTCGTGGCTGTCAGCTTCGAGGTGTTCTGGGCTGTTACTGCCGGAAATGATGATAGCGCGGCGAGCGCGAGGAGGATATGTATTTTCATCGTTGCAATGATAGACTCTGACTATTTCATGATTGATTTGATGGCTTTGCCGGTTGCCGAGGCTATGTCAGCCGCCGTGACGCCATACTCACCCTCGGTCTCGGCGGCAATCTCTCCGGCAAGTCCGTGGATGAAGACGCCGGCCACAGAGGCGGCCTCGGGCTTGTAGCCTTGGGCGAGAAGAGACGTGATGATTCCTGTGAGGACATCGCCGCTGCCGGGTGTGGCCATGGCCGGAGTGCCCGAGGAGTTGAAGAAGACCTTCCCGTCAGGACGGAGGGTTGCGGTGTATCGTCCTTTCAGGACTATTATGACGCGATAAGTGTGGGCCACTTCGAGCGCTTTAAGCAGGCGGGACTCGGCCGAGGTCTGTGTGCCGAACATTCGGTCAAACTCTCCGGCATGGGGGGTCAGGATGCTGCCGGGGGGCACATGGTCGATAAGACCCGGTGTGCGTGAGATGATATTGAGCGCATCGGCATCAAGCACCATCGGGCGCTTAACGGTCTTTATGAGCGTTTCCAGCGCCCCGCGTGTGGCGTCGTTGACACCTATGCCGGGGCCTACCCCTATCCCTGTCCAGCCGAAACGGGGTGCCATGTCGGAGATGACTATCTCGTTGGGGTCGGGAGAGAATAGTGCCTCGGGCACCTGCCCCTGTATGACCGGGAATCCGCATCTGGCCGTGTGGACGGTCACCTTTCCGGCCCCGCTCCTTACGGCTCCTTTTGCAGCCATCACGGCGGCGCCCATCATCCCGTAACAACCGGCTATTAGAAGCGCGTGGCCGAAGTCGGCCTTGGAGGAGAATGGAGGGCGTTCGCGGAGAACAGCCTTGACGTCATCGCGGTCTACGAGGAAATATTTTGTGGGCGTGTCCTCTATGGCACGCTGGCTGAGTCCTATGTCGATGACTTTCCAGCGTCCCACGAGGGGGGCGTTGTCAGACAGGAAGAAGGCAAGACGCGGGAACTGTACGGCCATGGTGAGAGTGGCGTGAACCACGTTGCGTCCTATTATTCGGGCGTTCCAGTCGCCGAACATCCCCGACGGCACATCTATGGCTATTACCTCTGCCCCGCTTTCCGAGATGTTGCGGGCGAGCATCATGAAGCCCCCTTCGAGAGGGTCTCTCAGGCCCGAGCCGAAGAGGCCGTCTATGACAAGGTGGCGCGGTGTGAGGACAGGCAGCTCGGCCCGGTCGATGATTTCGAAGAGATCCACCTCGGGGAGTGACATGAGTTCCTGACGCGCACGGCGGCACTCGCGCGACAGGGAGTTGCCGTTGAAGTTGAAGAGAAGGATGCGGGGACAAAAACCGGCCTCTATGAGAAGCTTGGCCACAATAAGGGCGTCCGCACCGTTATTGCCGGAGCCGGCGAAGATTACCGTGGGCGTGGACGGCCCCCAGTTGGCAAGGATCTCGCTCACGACACCCTCGGCCACCCGGTGGATAAGCTCCATGGGGTTTACACCCTCTTCCTCAATGGTTATGCGGTCGATATTGCGAATATTTTCGGTAGTAAATATCTTCATAAGACGTGTGGAGGGACTTTATCCCACGCAAATATACAAAACTTATTTGGAATATGCGGATTGTTGTGGGATTTTTGTAACTTTGGGCGTTTTTTGGCGCCATAAGCCACAGCTATGATTACAGTCTCTATCGTGACATACAAGACTCCCGACGAGGAGCTTGCGAGGTGTCTCGGGTGTATCGACCCGGCGCGGGTCAGGCGTGTCTATGTGATAGACAATTCGCGCTCCGAGTCCACAAAGGCCCTTGTCGGCGGGATGGAGCACGTGGTCTACATCGGTTCTGACAATGTCGGCTACGGGGCCGGACACAATCAGGCCCTGCGGGAGGTGCTGGCGGAAGGGACGGAAGGCTACCACCTTGTGATGAACTCTGACATCGAGTTCGGTCCGGATACTCTGGGGCTCATCGAGGACTATATGGACTCCCGCCCTGACGTGGGGGCCTTGCAGCCGCTGGTCTATTCGCCTGACGGGAGCTTCCAGTACACCTGCCGGGCGCTCCCGACGCCGATGGACGTGTTTGTCAGACGCTTTCTGCCAGAGGGATGGATGAGAAAAAAACGCGAGGCCTATCTGCTCAGACATCTCGACACGGCGGCAACGTGGGACATACCCTATCATCAGGGGAGCTTCATGTTTCTGAGACTGGCCGCCCTCAGGGATGTAGGTCTTTTTGACGAGCGTTTTTTTATGTATCCTGAGGATATCGACCTCACGAGGAGGATTCACCGGCGCTACAAGACGGTGAGATGGCCCGGGGCGAGGATAGTCCACGCACACAGGGCGGCGTCATACAGGTCGTTGAAGATGACGATAATACATGCCGTGAACATGGTGAGATATTTTAACAAGTGGGGATGGTGGTTTGACCGCGAGAGAAGAGAGGTCAACAAAGGCCTTCGGGCAACTTAGCGTTCTGTCTCCCGTTCCTATCCGCCTGATGTCATTTCAGTGCCGTCAGGAGTCCGAGATAGCTTGCTATGATGCCGAGTTTGTTTTTGAGGCGCACGCGGGGATTGCGTAGCGAGCTGAGTCGGTTGGCCTTTATGAATTCCAGACAGGCGGTCTTTTCGCGCATGAAGCGGTGTTCCTTGTCGTGGCGCCATAGGAGTATGTACATGTTGAAACACGCGCTCAGCCGGCGGTCGGTTGCCGCAGGCAGAAGCCCCGGACAGGAGGAACTGATGAAGTCTTCAATCCCTTTTGTCACTTTCAGTACGTCGAGCCTGTCCTTGGTGAATCTGTTTATGTAGCTTGACGGGTTGCGGCGGTAGAAATATGCCGTGAAGTTTGTGGAGGTCACCCGCTTTGCCCGCGCGAAGGCCCGGTAGGTGTAGTCCAGATCCTCGTATCTCAGTCCGGCAGGAAAAAGAAGCCCGTCAAATGTTGTCGTGCGGAACAGTTTTCCGCAGGCCGAGGGGAGGATCTCTTTCTGATAGAGGCTTGTTTCGAGAGCGCTGGCTCCCGTCATCCTCTTCCGGCTGATACCCCGTCGCGGCATCTTGCGTGGGCTGAATGTTCTGGCGGATTTCATGCGGCAGCAGACCACGTCAGTACCCGGCTCCATGAGGGAGTGCATTACTGACAGTGCCGACGGATAGAGACAGTCATCGCTGTCAAGGAAGGTGATAAATTCGCCTCGCGCCTCGCGGAGGCCTCGGTTGCGGGCGTCTGAGACCCCGTGGTTGTTCCCCGTCAGGACGCGTATACGCCTGTCGCGTGAGGCATACTTCCGGGCTATGGTCAGGGTGTTGTCTGTCGAGCCGTCATCAATGACGATTCCTTCCCAATCGGGGAAGTCCTGGGCTATAAGGCTTTCGAGGCATTCCGGGAGGAATGCCTCGTTGTTATAGGCCGGGATTATGACGGAGATCATTTCCTCCCTGTGGTATTGTTGGTTGCGGTGGATGCCCGTTTCAGTTCGAATCCGGCGGTGATGCCGTCATATTGGTTGAGAAGGGTCGAGGCACCCTGTATGGTGGCATTTCCTGAGATAGCCCCTACCTTCTGGATTATCGACATAAGTTTGGAGACATCAAATGTCAGCTCCATCGCGTTGGAGCCGTTCAGCTGTATATAGGCGTTCATGGCCCCGATATTGACCTTCTTGAATGCCTGGAAGTGGAATATGTAGATCCCGGCCTCCTTGTCGTGTGTGACAGTGCCTTGGAGGGTCACGCGTGCCTTGAAAGTGAAGGTGGAGTCCTTGTCGATGGTCAGGACGAGGCGGTCAAGTCCGGCTGTCTTGTAGTAGGGGGCCAGTTTTTTCTCCACATTCGCGGCTGCTGCGGCACCGCCTGCCTTCATGAGGAAGTTGTCGCTCTTGAACGAGACGGCGGGAGAGGAATAGGCCCACGTGCCTGCGAGTTTTTCTATGGAAGGGGCGGAATTGCCGTATCCCAAGGCCCCTGCCACGCCTGATAATATGTCGCCGAGGCCTGATTTCTGGCCGTCGTCTGTCTTTTCGGAAGAGCCTTTCCCGAGTCCGCGAAGGAGATCCCCGAGTCCCGAGGACTGGGCGGAAACAGTGTTTGACGATAGAAGGAAGATGGAGAAGAGGATGGTGAGTATCTTTTTCATGTATGGTGAAGCCGGAGGTAATGGCCGGACGTCTGCAAATTTAGTCATAATCGTCCATTTATGCAAACTCTCTGACATGTAGGCGTTGACAGGCTGCATGGAGATATGGTTGAAACAGTCCCTGCATGTGAAGCCGGATATGGTCTGCATATTTCCGGCTCCCCGTGCAGGGACTGAGTTGTCGGTTTCTTTCCGCTTTCAGGCGGATGTTATTTCCTGTTGCGCCAGAGGTTGGTCATGTCTTCGAGGGTCTTGCCCTTGGTCTCGGGGACGAGAGTGTAGACAAACCATGCCGCCACGATACATATCACTCCGTAGAGCGCGTAAGCGAACATATGTCCGAAACGGTCACCCATGTCACCAAGGCTCATGTTGTACATGGGCACGAACGTTGACGACACGATGAAGTTGAAGATCCACTGGAAGGCGACCGCGATGGCCACGGCGGCCGAGCGGATGGTGTTGGGGAATATCTCGGCGATGAGCACCCAGCATATCGGCCCCCATGAGAACATGAACGATGCCGAATATACCATTATTGATACCACGGGGATGATGGGGTTGACGCCGTCCACAAGATTGCTTATAGCCACACCCATGGCGCCGGCGGCCATGCCTATCGAACCCCAGATGAGCAGCGGTTTGCGTCCGAGTTTCTCCACGGTGAACACGGCCACGAGTGTGAACGTGATGTTAACGATGCCCATGTAGACGGTGTTCATCATCGGATCGCTCATACCCATCGACTCGAAGATGCGCGGAGCGTAATAGAGCACGGCGTTGATACCCACGGCTTGCTGGAACACGGACAGCATCACGCCGACGAAGATGACCATGACGCCGAACGAGAAAAGTTTCTCGCTCTTCACCTCGGTGGTAGACTTGATCTGCGAGAGTATCACGCGGGCCTTCTCATAGCCGTTGATGCGTGATAGCACGTCCAGAGCCTTCTCGTCACGGCCTGTCAGGGCAAGATAGCGGGGAGATTCAGGTACGAGGCAGACGAGGATTGTGAAGATACCGGCCACGAAGGCTTCCGACCCGAACATATAGCGCCACCCCACGGTGATGGTCCACTGGTCGCTTGCGTTGCTCACCTGGTAGATGGTCTCCGAGATTTTCTCTATGACGGGCTGGGTGTGTTCCCCGAGGATCATGAAGTTTACGAAATATACCACGAGCTGGCCGAAGATGATGGCAAACTGGTTCCATGACACAAGGGTGCCGCGCATATCCGACGGGGCCACCTCGGCTATATACATCGGGCAGATGGCCGACGCGAGGCCTACGCCGATACCTCCGAGTATACGGTAGATATTGAAGGCCACCAGCAGGGAGGCCGACGGAGTGCCGTGCTCGAAGAGCATGAACTCGGGGCAGTAGCTGCCTAATGCCGACAGGAAGAAAAACACTCCGGCTATGGCAAGCGAACGCTTGCGGCCGAAGTATGATGCGAAGAAGCCCGACAGAGCCGAGCCTATGATGCAGCCGAGCAGTGCGCTCGACGAGGTGATGCCGTGTATTGTATCGGTATAGACAAAGTCCTTGGCTCCGAGGAAGAAGGCTTGCAGGCCCTTCTCCGCGCCTGAGATCACAGCCGTGTCATAACCGAATAGCAGACCGCCGAGCACTGCGACGAGCACAATGCTGAATAGATAGGCCCGGCTGCCGTTCTGTGAATTATTCATGGTGTTATTGCGTTGTATTATGTGATGTTATGGTTTTGTAGGGGCTTGATGCGTATCTTCTGCGTCATTGTGACCCTTTTAAAAAAGGGCCAGGGGAAAGGCCTTCAAGCCTGTTCGTCCCCTGACCCTGTGATTGTCCGTTCCTCTTAGCAGTACATGTTGAGGATTGCCTCATAGAGTTCCTGTTTGCCTGAGGTCATCTTAGGCTCTGGCTGGCTCTTGGCATAGGCCACTACTTCTTCGAGGCTCATCTGGCCATCTTCGAACTTCTTGCCTTCCCCCTTGTCGAAAGAAGCATAGCGCTCGGCAAGCATGGCTGTGTAGGGCGACTCTTCGAGAAGGGCTGCGGCGCTTTCGAGAGCGCGTGCCATGGCGTCCATTCCGGCGATGTGGGCGATGAAGATATCCTCGGGATCGGTGGAGTTGCGACGGGTCTTGGCGTCAAAGTTCGTACCGCCGTTTCCGAGACCGTTGTTGCGGATTATCTGCATCATGGCCTGTGTCAGCTCGAAGTTGTCGATGGGGAACTGGTCGGTGTCCCAGCCGTTCTGATAGTCGCCACGGTTGGCGTCGATCGAACCGAGCATACCGTTGTCTACGGCCACGCACAGCTCGTGCTCGAAGGTGTGGCCGGCCAGTGTGGCATGGTTCACCTCGATGTTCACCTTGAAGTCCTTGTCAAGGCCGTGGGATTTGAGGAAGCCGATGACGGTCTCTGTATCTACGTCATACTGGTGCTTGCTCGGCTCCATGGGCTTAGGCTCGATCAGGAATGTGCCGGTGAAGCCGTTGGCGCGGGCATAGTCGCGGGCCATGCGCAGCATGGTGGCGAGATGTTCCTTCTCGCGCTTCTGGTCGGTGTTGAGAAGGCTCATATATCCTTCGCGGCCACCCCAGAACACGTAGTTCTGGCCGCCGAGGGCTATGGTGGCGTCGATAGCGTTCTTAATCTGGACGGCGGCACGGGCCACTACGTCGAAGTCAGGGTTTGTGGCGGCGCCGTTCATATAGCGGCCGTTGCCGAACACGTTGGCCGTGCCCCAGAGATTCTTGATGCCGGTCTCGGCCATCTTCTCTTTGAGATAGGCCACTATCTCCTTCATGCGGTTCTCATAGTCCTCGATATCGCCCATGTCGCCGATGAGGTCGGTGTCGTGGAAGCAGAAATACTCGATGCCGAGTTTCTGCATGATCTCGAAGCCGGCGTCAGCCTTCTGTTTGGCCACGGTCATCACGTCGGCGCCCTCGTTCCAGGGGAACTTCTTGGTGCCGGTGCCGAACTGGTCGCCCCCTTCTGCGCAGAGGGTGTGCCACCATGCCATGGCGAATTTGAGCCATTCCTTCATGGGCTTGCCGAGGATCACCTTTTCTGCGTCATAATAACGATAGGCCATGGGATTCTTGGAATCTTTGCCTTCGAATTTGATTTTCCCTACTCCGGGAAAATATTCTTTTACTGCCATAGTTTTTGGGATTTTGTTGGATTGGGAGATTTATTGGTTTGGTTTTGTCTGTGTCTATTATTGTTCTGCCAGTATCATGGAGAGCCTGTCCTTCCAAAGCTCGTAGGCCGCGCGATAGGCCGCACGGTCAGCCTCGGCCGGCTCGATGACCTCTATCTTCTCCAATGATGCAAAGGCCTCGTTGTTGTCTTTATAGATTCCGGCTCCTATTCCGGCTCCTTTGGCCGCGCCTACCGACCCGTCTGTGTCGTAAAGCTCTATTGTGGCGCCGCTCACCCCGGCAAGAGTGTTGCGGAAAAGCGGTGACAGGAACATGTTGGCATGTCCGGCATGGATCTTGCTCAGCCTCATTCCCATCTGCTCCATGATTTCCATGCCATACATGAACGAGAACACTATCCCCTCCTGCTCGGCACGCAACAGGTGCGCGCGGTCATGGGTAAGGAAGTTCACGCCGTGTATTGAGGCCCCGGTCTCGCGGTTGCGCAACACCCTCTCGGCTCCGTTGCCGAAAGGTATCACCGAGACCCCGGCTGCACCGATGGGCGCCGTGGCTGCAAGCTCGTTCATGCCGGGATAGGATATTCCGTCGGGCGCCATCGTGCGCTTTGACCAGGAGTTGAGTATACCTGTGCCGTTTATGCACAAAAGCACTCCCAGACGAGTCTGTTCGGACGTATGGTTGACGTGGGCAAACGTGTTCACGCGGCTCTGCGGGTCATAGTTGACCTCTCCGAGCACACCGTAGACCACCCCTGACGTGCCGGCGGTCGAAGCCACCTCGCCCGGATTGAACACGTTGAGCGATAATGCGTTGTTGGGCTGGTCTCCGGCGCGGTATGCCACGGGTATACCCTCGGCCAGACCAAGCTCGGCAGCCGCCTCGGCAGTCACCCTCCCCTGTATGGAGAATGTGGGGACTATCTCGGGCAGTATGTCAGAGTCATAGCCGAAATAATCCATAAGGAACCGTGCGGGCTGTCCCTCCTTGAAGTCCCAGAGCATCATCTCGCTGAGTCCCGAGATGGTGGTGCACACCTTGCCCGTGAGCCTCATGGCGGCATAATCGCCCGGAAGCATTATCTTGTGTATTTTCTTGAATGTCTCAGGCTCGTTTTCCTTTACCCATGCCAGTTTGGTGGCCGTGAAGTTGCCGGGAGAGTTGAGCAAGTGTCCCAGACACGTCTCCTCGCCCAGAGTGCCGAAGGCCTTCTCGCCATAGGGGACGCCGCGTGAGTCACACCATATGATGGCCGGACGGAGGGGTTCGAGGTCTTGGTCTACCATCACGAGGCCGTGCATCTGATACGAGATGCCGATACCCTTTATCTCCTTGGGGTCTATTTTTGCCACGGCCATCACGCTCTCGGTGGCGTGTTTCAGACACTCCCACCACTGGGAGGGTTGTTGTTCGGCCCATCCCGGACGCAGGGCTATTATCTCGGCCTCGGTTTTGGGATAGAAATCACTGGCCACGGTCTTGCCGCTGACGGCGTCCACCAGACTTGCCTTGACTGACGAACTGCCTATGTCGTAACCTAACAGATACATATATGGTTTTCTTGATTGTGGTATTAATTTGAATCAGGTGTCTCGGATGCGTTGTCACTGCCGTTGCCCGCCTTATCCCCTCAGCCCGAGGCTGTTGTATATTTTCTTGTCGAAGCGGTAGAAGCGTGCGGCCCTGTGGGCCACCCCTTTCTGTTTTTCTTCGAGGGCCACGATGTAGGGCATCTGGGATATTTTCTTATGGAAGTTTCTCACATCGAGAGTCTTCCCCGAGATTATCTCAGTGAGCAGTCTCAGCTGTGAGGCGGTGAACTTTTTGGGCAGGAGGTCAAACAGGATCGTTCGGTTGTTCTCCGTTTCTCGCTTGATGGCTTTCAGGGCTTCCTTTATAATAAGGTTATGGTCGAAGGCAAGCACTCCCTCGTCTCCCACGGCAGCCCATTCGGCCTGTTCCTTGTCAAGCGTTTTCAGCTGCGGGGCGTCAAGTTTGACTATGGCGAAATAAGCCACTGTCACTATACGCTCCACCCGCGCCTGTTGGGCGCGTTCGAGCCAGTGAACGTCTCTTTCGTTGCTTGTACGGTCTTTTGACCCGAATGCCTTGAACTGCGTCAATGGCACCCCCTTGATTCCTGTCAGTTCGCGGAGCACCCGGGCGGCTGCCCCGTCCAGATCCTCGTCCTGATAGATTAGGCTGCCGGGCAGCTTTCGGTCGTTATACTCTCCCGCAGCGTCCTCCCCTTTGCGCTTCACGAGCAGCACCCTCAGGCGGGTGCCGTCGAAGCCGAAGACTACGCAGTCAACAGAGATGTGGTTGTTAGCAAGTGGAGCCATGGTCATACTTTAAGGTAGGCTGATTGTTTTTCGCTAAGGTGATTCTTGTTCGGAGCAGCTTATCGTTGTAGGAACGATAAGTGTTTGTTCTG
>CAJTRI010000001.1:276954-316279 GCA_910578615.1 uncultured Duncaniella sp.
ATCCAAATATTTTTCCATGTTGTAAAACATTTGTTTCTATAATCTTAGTTTTCATTGCCTCGACAATATCCCTTTTTGTGTTTCCGACATTTACAAGGGCCTGTTCAGAGCGGGCTATATCTGTGTGTGACCATCTTCTGTCCGTCATTTCTCCATTCTCTGTCCGTGCTTCTTTACCATATTTCGACCAAAAGTTAATTTTATTGAAATTGCTTCCATTTTTAATAAAAAAGCGGTAATTTTGCGCCCTTTGATAATCTCAGACCGACTGAGACCAAAAACCATTTACAACATGAGGTTGTTTAGAATGACAGACGGCAAACCGCTTTCCGGCCTGCCTGGTCGGAAAAACACGTCTCAACATCATGAACCGCAATTAAAGCTTTGTAAAAATGAAAAAAACTTTCCTTGCCGCAGCCCTTACAGGCTGTCTTTTCACCGCTAATGCACAGGACATCATCGAGCGTCCCACTTTCGGCGACAACTGGCAGATCGGCCTCGATGCCGGAACCACAACCCCCATCCACGGTCACGGTGCCATCGGAAACACCCGTTTCGCATTCGGCATCCACGCCCACAAGCAGTTCTCACCACTCTTCGGAGCCGGTGTGGAAGGTCGTTGGGATGTGAACACCACCGCCAGCAAGAACGCCATTGACCGTCAGTATGTAGGCGGCTACGGAACCCTCAACCTCACCAACGCATTCCTCGGATTCCAGTGCGAACCCCGCTGGTTCTCGGTTGACCTCCTCGGCGGTGTGGGATGGGTACACAGCTACAACTCTCATCGCCCTGACCGCAACGACCTCGCCCTTAAAGCCGGTTTCAACTTCAACTTTGCCGTTTGCGAGAATTTCAGTATCTCACTCCAGCCCGCTCTCGTCTGCAACGTCACCGACAATTACAAGAAGCGTGTGAGCATCACCAAGTCAGCCACTGACTTCAACCTCAACGTAGGTTTCAACTACCTCATCAACACCGGCTTCGACTGCGTGACATGTCCTGACAACTCTGCCGAGATCGCAGACCTCAACGCACGTGTCAACCAGCTCCGTGGCGACCTTGACGCTTCTGCCGTCGCTCTCGCCGCTGCCAACGCCGACAACGCTGCTATGGCTGCCGCCCTTGCCGCCTGCCAGTCTCAGCCCGCACAGGTTGTGAAGGAGACAAACAACACCCTCCAGTCCGTACGCTACGTATTCTTCAAGATCGGTTCAAGCACCATCACCGCTGACCAGCAGCCCAATGTCGAGATGCTTGCCGCATACCTCAAAAACCACCCCTCTGCAAAGGTTGAGATTCGCGGATACGCATCTCCCGACGGTAGCGCCGAAGTTAACGAGCGTCTTGCCAACCAGCGTGCACAGGCCGTGAAGAACTCGCTTATCAAGCGTTACGGCATCAAGGCCGACCGCATCTCCGCCCAGGGCGAAGGCATCGGCCACATGTTCACCGAGGAATCTTGGAACCGCGTTTCAATCTGCACCCTCGAAGACTGATAGTCTCTGACTATTGAATGCGACAACCTCATAGTTCCCTCCGGCATGTGCCGGGGGGATTTCTTTTTTTACCTTTGCTTGGCGATGGTTCTTAAAAACTAAAAAAATTACTACCTTTGCCCCCGTTTCAACCAAAACCAGCGAAATCAACATGTCCACCTACACCGTAGAAGACCCCCGCAAGGTCACCACGCGCCGACTGGCCGAGATGAAGGCCAAGGGCGAAAAAATAGCAATGCTCACTGCCTATGACTACTCCATGGCGCGCCTCATTGACGAGGCCGGAATGGATGTGATTCTCGTGGGCGACTCCGCCTCCAACGTCATGGCCGGAAACACCACCACCCTCCCCATGACCCTTGACCAGATGATTTATCACGCCAAGAGTGTCGTCAAAGGCACCTCGCGCGCACTCGTTGTCTGCGACATGCCCTTCGGCACATATCAGGGAAACCCCATCGAGGCCCTTTCATCGGCAATCCGCATCATGAAGGAGAGCCACGCCGAGGCTGTCAAGATGGAGGGAGGGGCCGAGATTATAGAGTCTGTACGCCGCATTCTCAGTGCCGGAATACCCGTGATGGGACATCTCGGACTCACACCCCAGTCCATAAACAAGTTCGGCACCTATGCCGTCCGTGCGCGTGAGGAGGCCGAGGCCGAAAGACTCATCGCCGATGCAAAGCTTCTTGAAGAGGCCGGATGTTTCGCCATTGTCCTCGAAAAGATTCCCGCCGGACTCGCCACTCGCGTGTCGGCCGAACTTTCGGTGCCTACCATCGGCATCGGCGCCGGCGCCGGATGTGACGGACAGGTACTCGTGATGCACGACATGCTCGGCATAAACAAGGGCTTCTCTCCCCGCTTTCTGCGTCGCTACGCCGACCTCGCCACTGTCATAGAGGATGCTGTCGGCAACTATATCAAGGATGTGAAGTCGTCCGACTTCCCCAACGAACAGGAACAATACTGATTCCCTGACAGGAATACCCGTATAAAGTCAAAAGAGAAAGGAGCCGGCATATATTGCCGAGGCTCCTTTCTCTTTTACTTTTCTTAACTTCCTTCTTGGCGTCCGGATGCTTATTTGGAAGCCGCGATGGAATCTTTGCGGAACTGTTTGAGGAGTTTTTCAAGTTCGAGAGATGCTTTGCGGGCACGTGCGCCTGCGGCCTTGTTTCCTGTCTCGACCTGTGCGGTGGCATCTTTGGCAAAAGCCTCAAAACCGGCAGCAATCTGTTCAACGAGAGTCTTCATTGGTGTGAACTGTTAATTTTTAAGATAGTATAAAATGTTGGTTGTAGGGCTGACGGCTATATAGCTGAAAACCTATCGCTACAAATTTACACACATTTTGAGCATATTAACAAATTTTTCATACCTTTTTTCATTACATTCGCCTCATTTTTAGGCCAATCCCCGTTTTTTAGAGCTTTTTGTCGTAACTTTGAACCTTGAAAAACGACAAACCATGATAAAATACAATACATTCACGCTTGACAACGGTCTTCGGGTGATTCACAACTATGACCCCGCCACTGCCATGGTCTGTGTCAACACATTATATAATGTGGGTTCGCGCGATGAGTCATCCGGGCTTACAGGCCTTGCCCATCTCTTCGAACACCTAATGTTCGGAGGTTCCATCCACATCCCCGATTTCGATGCCGAGATGGAGCGCGCGGGAGGCATGAACAACGCTTGGACGTCAAGCGATTTCACCAACTTCTACGACATAGCTCCTGCGGCCAATCTCGAAACCCTCCTGTGGCTCGAAAGTGACCGTATGCTGTCCCTCTCCTTCTCCCCCGAGTCTCTTGAAGTGCAGCGTTCTGTGGTCATAGAGGAGTTTAAACAGACCCATCTCAACCGTCCATACGGCGACCTTTCCCACCACCTCATGGGGCTTGTTTACACCACTCACCCCTACCGTGTCCCCACCATCGGTGCCGATCCATCCCACATCGAAAAGGTGACCATGGATGATGTCCGTGATTTTTTCTACAACCACTATGCCCCCAACAACGCTGTAATAGGTATCAGTGGAAATGTCACCCTTGACGAGGTGACTGAGAAGGTTTCCCGCTGGTTCGGCGACATACCCCGCCGTGACATACGCCCTCGTCTCTACGCCCCCGAGCCTGAGATTGACTCGCCTCGCACCCTGACCGTCCGTGCCGATGTCCCCCACCCTATGATAGTGGTGGCATTCCCCATGCCGGGCTACGGTGAGGAGGGATACATAGAGTGCGACCTTATCACCGACATACTTTCATCTGGACGCGCCGCACGCTTCTATCGGCGTCTCACCATGGGCGATCCGTTGTTTGCCGAGGCAGATGCATCCATCATCGGCTCCGAGGAACCGGGATTCATAATGCTTAAAGCCCGTCTCAATAAAGATTCTGACAACGCCGTCGAGGAAGCCCGTGAAAAACTCATCGACGAGGCGATGAGGCTGTGTTCCGAAGCCTCAGTCCTACACCCCGACGGGGTGACCGATGCCGAGGTACGCCGTGCCGTCAACCGCTATCTCACCCGCACGGAGTTTCGTTCGCAAAGCTTTGTAGGACGGGCACAAGCCATGGCTATGGCCGCCATGCACGGGGAAGACATAAACTCTCTGTCAGCTCTCTACGAAGCAGTGACCCCTGCCGATATCGCCACGGCGGCCCGCCGTTTCCTATGCCCCTCACGTGCCTGCACTCTGTACTACCGCACTGCCCTGTGACGAAATGCGATGATTGACAAAATATAGCCGGGCGCAATGACAAAACATTGCGCCCGGCTGCTGCTTGATGGTGTGTTTTCCTTGGCTGTCTCACCGGCAACGCCGGAGATAGTCTCATATTAATTCTATGTTTAATTCCAAACTATTTTAGAGTTGTTATGTTTGAATGCAATTCTGATTTTGAATTTTATTCTGGATCTATTGTTGGCCATTTCTCAGACCAATATTGAAAACTGTAAGCCATGACAGCAAAACCGGCACAAAGCGACTCTGTTTCCTCCGTAGTAAAATAATACGGGTTTTGAACAGTGGATGTGTAATTAGATACTATTCGATTCAAATCATCTTGATTTCTACAATTTGTTGAAACTAAGTTTATAAACAAATTCATAATGTTATCGGAATAAGAATCGTAATCATATCTTGGCGAAAGAGGTTCTGATATAATTTCGTTAGAAGTTATTTTGAATTCGTCAGAATTAACAATCTTTTCTTCAGTTTCAGTTAGTCCTATAATTATTTGTGGGTTGGTAAGCTCCTTAGCCTCAACTCGGTCTAGAACCATATTATGTTGAATTGCTATCTTGACCGAGGTTGAGTCAAGACCAAGTGAAATCCCTAGCGTATAATCTGATGGTTGGATAAGTTCTTTCGTTTCCGCGTAACAAGCTGCAAATGTACGGTGTGTCTCTATTGGGAGTACTGGTGCTGAACAGAGACGTGATGAGATTTCCTGACTCTCTCTTCTGTATTGACGACAAGAAGAGCCTCCACCTACTACGACTCCACCCAAAATAGCTCCTATGGTGGCTCCTTTGGGACCGAACCAACGTCCGACTTTACAGCCTAGCTTTGCTCCTTCATAAGCACCTTTTCCATCGGCAATAACAACCCGCAACCATCCAGTTCGACCAATGCTACGACTAGTGGGTGTTGGTATAAAATTGTCGTTGTACGCTTGAAGTTGGTTGAGAATCTCATTTTGTTTGATATTGATAGTTGTTTCGTCTAATACTTCATCCATATCACTATTACAAGCAGAGAATATGAATAGCGAAATAAATAACCCCGTTGCTAGTATAAGCAATATTTTCTTATTGGTAATAGCCATATATGTGATTTTTATAGTTTATGGTTCGCCATATAACATATATTATGAGGATATTATGTAATATGGCGAACCATGTCGTTTGGTTATTAGTGATTCTATGGTTAAGATATGTCGTAATGACTATTTCAGTCTAATACCTTCCTTCCTGCCTATTGTTGGGAAATATCCTGCTTTTAGGCCTTTGTTTGTCTTTTTTGTTTTTATTCTCGACTCTATGATCGCTGGTGACGAGTGGGCGTAGGTAGGAAAAGTATCAGGTGTTGTGAAACGCAGTTCTGTCACAGGCCCCCACTTTCCGTTGGCGTTTTTGGCGGCAGCTATGGCCACGACGGCTGTTCCGGGGTCAATCTGGAAGTCGGTTTCGAATTCTTCATAGAAGAACCAGTTCTCTGTGGGCATAAACGGGTCAGAACATAGTTCCGCCTTTATCTCGTTGGTAGATGAATCATAGATCTCGGCCTTGTAGACACCGACTCTGAAACAGCTTGCCTGGTCGTTGGGGGTATATTTGATAAACTGTGAGGGCTTCATCTCCCCATCCCATTCTGCCAATTTGTAGTCCCCGAGAGATATAGATACACTTGCCTCGCCGTCGCCACCCAGTGAGAGTGTTGACACCTCGATTACCTGATATGGTGCGGCGTTGCCGTTAGCGTCAAGCACGGCTATGTAGATTTCGTGTAATGTATTTGGTTCCATGTCCTTCCATTCTACTACGTCATTTCCGGTTCGGGGTGTCCCCCATCCAATGATCATATCGGTGATGTTGCTGAACCCGAATCCAGGCCCGAACATCTCGAACTGGCTCTCTAAGACACCTTTCGGCCCGGCCACTGCATAATAACTGCTGACATCGGAGTTGGGGGTGAACTCCACGGTAAAAGAGAAGAGCGAGGTGTCTATCACGGTAGTCTCCACATGGGGATTTCCCACTATGGGTATGGAAGGGGTCGTGAAGTCCGCACGGCAGATGTCTCCCTCCACACCGAATTTGTCGATTCCTACCGTGAACAATGTGTATTTGGTGTCGGGTTTCAGTTCTATTCCCGTAAGGTCGGCATCGGTGAAATCCTGATAGTAGGTTGTGGCATTGCGGCTGATATAGCTGATTACCTGCAAAGGGTCGGTCAGCTGGTCGGCTAAGACTCTGGGAAGCACATCCAACTTATAGCCTTCGCAATCAAAGTCACGCAGGATGGCCACTTTAAGGCCTTCGAGAGTTACCTCCTTGATTTCTATCTCGGCTTTGACCTCTCCGTCCACGCGTTCGAACGAGATGCCGTCCACGCGGTCTATCACATAGCCCTTATAGTTTCCTATGTTGTCAGATATTATGAGTCGGTTGGGTTCGTTGCCGGTCTGGCCGTAGGAGATGAGGTTCAGGGCTAACGCGGCAAGCATTATGGCGAATCGTTTCATTTCTTTATGAATTTGAGGGTTTCTTTGTTGATTGTTACCAGATAGATGCCGGGAGCGAGGTGTGATACGTTCACACCTTCACCCTTCCAGCTGTCTGTGATGTTTAGGACTGTTCCCGATAGGGCGGTGACCGTGAGGCTCACAGGCGTTCCGTCGTGTCCGTCGATTTCGAGATAATCTGTTACGGGATTCTCTCGGAGAGATAGGGATGTCTCGCGGGTCACATCCGTTATCGAGGTTGTGCCGGTCTCGAATCTGATTTTGCTTATTTTCCCATAGGCATACGTGGCCACTTCGTTGCCGTTGGTGATTTCCACTCCTATGGGGGTGAATTTCATCTTTGTCTCCATGTTGAGTGGTACATGAGACTGGGACGCTGACCCTTCCGACGGCTCCAAGGTTATGAAGCTGTCTGCCATTGCCGGAAGTCCCGTGAGGAGCAGGACTGCCGGGAATAGTCTGCAAAGTGTTTTCATCATGTTCTTGTTGGTAAATGCAGTTTTTTTGTTATAAGACTTGTAAGCCGGACGGCTTATCCCGTTGCGGAGCTTCGCCGTCCGGGAGTCGGCTATCACTTGCCGATGAGGACTTTCTGTGCATGTCCGGGTGCTGAGACGATATAGATACCCGGGTTGAGGGAATAAGAGGCGTTCTCCGAGGTTGATTTGTGGAGCAGGCGTCCGTCTATGGTTAGGATGGTGTATGTCTGGTGGTCGGGATTTTCTATATGCATCATGCCCTGAGTGGTTGTGACGCGCAGCGAACCGTCAGTGTCTGTGAGTGTGATGCCGCTGGTTTTCTGAGCCGTTACTTCCAGACTTCTGAGATATGTGTAGTATATGCTTCGTTCTCCTGAATGGTGGATGCCGAGATAGTATATGCCTTTCTCGGTAACGGTGAAGTTCTTGGATGTATGGTTAGTCCATTCCACCTCTTCCACGTCAAATGTATCCATTACCAGTTCGGCTGATTCGTCTGTGTGGTACTCGTTGCTCAGATACATGGAGAGCCGGCCTGCATACTTGTTGTCATAGGTCTCGGTGTCATGGTTCCAGATTCCTTCCGAGCGCACAGAGATTGTGGCGGAATATTCTTTGCCGGGTTCGAGTAGCATCGGAGGCGATACGAACCATTCATTGCTGGTCGGTTCCATCGGCCAGTCGCATCTCATGGCCTTCTCATCCCAGTCATAGTTCCAGGAGTAGTTGTCCTCGTTTCCGTCTATGATGGTGAACACGAGTGAGCGGAACTGGTCTGTGAGGTCTTCTGTGAACGGCGGAATCTGGTATTCTCCTGTCAGTACCGTATTAGAGAGTGCGGTTTCTCCGATCTTGTCATCAATGAACGGTGTGACTAAGTACATGTGCGGATTTACCCCTTCCCCGGTGAATGTTTCGTGGTATTCGGTGCCCTCGAATGCCTCTATCGTGAGATCCTCGTAAGGCCCGCGAACAATCTGGTATCTGGTCGTTTCAGGATCCACATATCCTCCGTTGATACCCTTTTCGGGCAGGTTCCATGTAAGAGTGAGTTCGCCGGCATTGTTTGTCAGTAGCAGGTTCTCCACTTTGGCAGGGGTATCCATCCCTACGAATACGTCTACACTTACGGGGCGCCCTTCACCGGCAGAGTTAGCTATATATACGGTGAAGTGGCAGTTGCCTTCGCGCGGGGACTTGATGTCGGTCTTGACCTCGCTGCCCGGCTCGGCATTTCCGCTGGCCAGTATTTCATCGTCAAGCTGCACCCTGTATGTGAGGCTTTCTTTCAGCTCTTCACCGTTAACGTCCAGAGCCGGAGCCTTGAAAGATATGGTGGCGTTTGTCGTGGCCTTGTCGAATTGGAGGGCCACATCCTCTACGGATCCGGGCGCGCCTTCTTGGTTTGCGGTCTGTTTGATGAAGAGGCCCACAAGCTGGTATTTGTCTTCATACTCGGATAGCAGTGTGGCGGCTCCTGTCTTGATGTCCACGGTGTAGAGTGCGCCTCCGTTCTCGGTATAGGCGCTCCAATACATGATATCAGTCTTGAAGTCTATCACGGCGCTCTGGTTTGACTGGGGAGATACCCCGGTCGGGCCTACGAGCGTGTATTCGGCTGTGAATTTGTTGATTGTGTACAGATTGCCGTCCATGCCTATACCGTAAAGCGTCCCGTCAGAAGTTACTGACATGGCGCACATCTGCATCTCCATGTTGGCCACCGGGGTTTTCAGGCCGGTGGCGAGATCCATGATGCTCAGTGTAAACTTTGAGGTGTCATCTGCGTCAAGACATACAGAGTATGCGTTGCCGGTCGTATGGTCATACGTCATGGCGCTTCCCGCATCCTTGAATCCGTATTCATACTGGTCCATGATGAACTGGTCTGTCTTTGATTCCACATCGGCAATCTGGTAATACCACATCTGGGTGCCGAAAAAGTCGATATAGGTCAGAACATAGAACTTTCCTTCGGCGTATACGGCCCCGCCGGTTCCGAACATGTCTCCGTTAGGCCAGTATATCTCGGGCTGGGCGTCCTCTTGGGCCGGAAGTGAGTAGATGCCGTTGACGCATCCCGACTCGCAATAGGTTTTCAGACCATAGAGGGTGACAGGCTCTGATTGCGTCTGTGCCGTGACCCCTAAGGCTGCGGTGAGCAGAAGGGCTGCTGATGTCAGTCTGAATGGTTTTCTGATCATAGGTCTGTATTTATTGGTGAAAAGTGGTCAGGTGAGGTCTCAGGGCGGTTTTTTAGATTTCCTGATGCTGTGCTCATGGCCGGATTTACAGATCGGCTTGCAATGGTCGGGACGCACATGTGTCCATGTAGGCGTTCATGGTTGGTGTATTCCGAGGCCTGGAAACTTGATGGCTTCGAAGGATACTTTTCGCAAATGTAATAAATTTTATTTAGTTTAAACAAAAAATCATATAAATTTTCGTAAAAAATGTGAGATTCATTTACCAGATGCTCACAAGCCGTCCTAAATTGATTTTTACCGGGACAAGCTCGTATGCGGTCTCGGAGTGTACCCACAGGGCTATGGCGCGTGACATGAGTATATCGTCATGGCATCCTCTTCGGGCCGCATACGACCCGTCGGGACGGGCTTCGTATTGCAGCAGCTCGTCACAGGCCCCGGAGTCATGTTCCACATATCCTCCGTCTCTCACCATGGCTATCAGATGGGCTATCAACGCCGGTTTCGTGCTGACGTTGGTGTGGAATCCCGGTCTTCCGGGGCCGGTCTCGCCTCGTTCCCGGCGGTAGTACAGATTAGGATAGGTCTCCGCGAGCATGTCGAGGATATACCGCCCGCGTCCCTCCGAAGATGTCTCCCACGTGTTGCTCTCTACCACGAGGAGTGCGTCATTATACCATCCGGCAAGTGCGGCGGCCTTTCCGGCCAGCAGGTCGTGGTCTATGTGGCCGCGCCACTGGGCCGCCACCTCGGGCCTTCCGCCCCCGTTGCGGTCAAGCACGGTGATGACCGACCAGTCCGACCCTCTTGACCTTCCCCCTATGTCCACGGACGCTATATAGGCCGAGCCTTTTGCCGGCCTGCGCCACACACGGCACAGCCCTGACCGGCACGGGACGAACTCCGGGGTCTTGAATCCTCCCGGCTGCGGGCCGTGTCCCCCGTTTACCTCCCCTTTCTCCGCCTCTATGCCACACCCCTCGGCCCGCAGTCGTTCCACATCTTCCGAATCGAAGACGTTGAAGCTCGTAGAGCAGAACGCCTCCTCCGGCGTTGTGGGAAACTCGGCCATCATGGCCCGGTGGTCGCCATACTCCCGCCGTTTCCAGTGATACCACGCTATTGCTTCGAGTGTGCAGCCGTGCCGGTGCCAGAGCTGGCGCTCGTAGTCGTCCATGCTCCTCCACAGGGCCTCGGCATCCTCCACCGGCTCGGAATATATCTCTATCTCATGCCATGGGACGAAGAACGGCGTCTTGTCAGACTTCCCTTTCTCACCCGCCCTCGTCCACTCTCGGTGAAAGAAGTTGCCCACCCCGTTGGCCGTGCTCTCCATCACCACCATCGACATCTCCTTGCGGGCCACCCCTGACACCACGGAGCGTATCAGGTCTTCCGGGCGGTGGAGCAGGGAGTCTTTCCAGAAAGCCACCTCGCTCAGATGCACCAGCGCGCAGTCAAGGCCTCGGGCCGACTCTTGGTTCTCGCTGGAACATACCGTCACTTTGCACCCTCGCCCCGGTATGTGCCGGGTGTTGTTCATACGTTCGTATGGGCGGAACTCGCAGGGTGATTCCTCGTCCCAGAATTCCTCGGGATATGAGTCGAGCAGACGGGTATACATCCCTCTGATAGTGGCGGCGGTATCTTTGACATGGGCGCAGATTAGCGAGTTCCAGTTGCGCCGGTGGATTATCTGTATCCATGCGAAATAGACCTGCACCACCGTTGACCCGCCCCACTGGCGCGCTTTGAGCATTATGAATCTCAGGGGCTTTCCTGCATTACGCTCCCGTTCCACGGCATCGACAAACCTTCTTTGCGGGGCGTTGAGACGTAGAGGGACGGTCTCCGCAGTGACCTTGTCGATGATTGACACGCATCTGGCCGCCCAGTACTCGAAGTCGTGGCGGAATCTCAGGCGTTCGAAGTCAGGCCGGCCCATGGTGGGGGAATAACCCGGATCCTCAACCATAGAGACCGGAAGGTAAAGCCGGAGTCCCTCCCTGTCCACCGGCACCCTCCGGTCCGAGGCCGGATTGCCCGTCTCAGGGTCATAACGCATGGCCTGTATCCGTTCGTGACGGCGCTTGTTTTCTTCTATTATGGCAGTTATGGCTGTGTTCATCTGAGTGTGAGTTGTGAGGGGTTGCCCGTGAGGGCTGACACCTCGAGGGTTAGATAATGGGTATGGATGGTACGGAAAGCCGGAACGAAAGGATGGGTAAGGACTCCTGAGAGGGAGACCCCCAGCAACGGCGTATGACTGTCCGCGCCTGAACCGTTGTCGGGAGTCAGGACGATGTCGGCTGACGGCACGTTGCCTGACAGTCCCACCGAGAGCCGGGCGTGGGAGGCCGGGGCGCGGTTGAAGGGTATGCGCGAGACATGCACCGCCCGGACATTCGCGTCCTTCTCCGTCCCGCCGTCCAGAAGTCGCCCGGTTGCGGTCAGCATTTTCAGTCCCGAGGCAGGTGAGACCGTCGAGAGTGTCCGCTCCACGGTGCGGGTGAATAGCGAGCACGAGTCCATGACGAGCACTGTGGCCGTCCCGGGGCCTTGCCCGGTGTCGAAGAGCCATAGTTCTCCTGACGGAGCGTTCCATCCGAGAGCCTTGGCCCGCAGTCCCGGATACAGTTCCCTCATCCTGCTCCCCGAGAGAATCATCGGACTGCCTCCGGCGATTACGGCCACGCCGCCCGTTAAGGCAGTGGTTGCTTCCGGCCCGGTGACACCTCGGCGGTCAAGTACGGCTGCGGACGCTATCTCCCTTCCTGAGTTGGCTGTGACAAGCGCCGTGCCCCCTGTGCCGAATGCATAGAATTTCACCCTCGACATCTCAGGGGAACTGCCCGCGACGGGAACCGCCTCCAAAGCCGTTACGGCCGATACCCCGGGATAGGAGATACTTTTCGGCACCAGCGGTGAGCCGGCATCGGCCATGACCACCACGTCAGGCCACTCGCGCACTCCCGGTTTGGAGACAGGTACTGCGAACCCGTCCGCCGTCCCCTCCGCAAGAGCCACCTTTGCGCAGTCCGGGTCGAGATAGAAGCTCCATTCCCTACCCCTCGCCGGCGTCAGAGGGAATGTGGCCCTGACAGTCGGGGTCAGGATAGTCATAGACCGCGCCTCCCCTCCGGGATATGCCAGAAGGGGGGATACCCCCTCCGGGTGAAGCCCGTGCATCACCGACTCTCTCACCTCCAAAGAGCCGTCGGCCATTGCCACCGTCACGGCACATGGTGTGGCGCCCCCGGTGGCGAGTCTGACGGATGAGGCTAACTCCCCCAGCGGATAACCGGGAAAGGAGTGCCCTCTGAGACAACCCCACATGACGGTGTCGCCGTTGCGTGCCGCCGCTCCGGCGGTAAAGGTGTGCGGGGCCGAGAGACGGCGCAAGACGGTGCCGTAGCAGTCCTCTTCCCTGACACTCTCCGAGAGTATCCGTCTCAGACGGTTGATTTCGTCCTTAGGCCCGGATAGGTCTGGGTCAAAAGGACTGACATGTATCTGGTTGTTCCCGGCTCCCGGAAACGGGGCCGAGGCTACCACCTTCATCACATCTTCAAGGTGTGAGAGCACGCCCTCCACCCTGTCCCGCATCCATCCGCCGAACTCGCCGGGGCGCCGGGATGGCACCACTCCCGGCATCCATGCCCGGAGGTAGTATTTGCCGCCGTTGGTCTCACGGATACTTCCGTGTGCCTTTCCTCCCGGCATGAGGGGGTGGAGCTGTGGGGACACAAGTATCTCCACGTTTCTCACCAGCGCGCGCCATGCCTCCGAGGGTGTGCGTGTGAGTCTCAGACCCAGAGTGAACCCCTTGACGGTCACTGTCGCCGGGCCGAAACGGTTCAGGCTGTCCCCTTCTGCCGGAAGGTCGGTATAGGTCATCTGGGGGCCGTTCTCAGGGGCCACGAGCACAGGGGCCGAGGTGTACAGTGTCTCTCCGCGCGGCCCTCGCAAACGGTAGCGGGCCACCACCGGCTGGATAAACTGGCGCGCCACCATGGCCAGTGATGCGATATGCAGATAGGTATCTGAAAGAATGTCACCCACGCTCTCGGAGTCGGCCATAGAGAGCGAGCCTGATCGCGTATTGTAAAAGTCGTTGGTGTCAAGCCGTGCGGTAGTGGTGGAGAATACATTCCCGTCCATCCGCTCGAACATCATCGGAGGCATATCCTCGGCCGGGCTTCCCTCGCTCCACGCTCCTTCTGAGAATCGGAAACGTAGCGCCTTGTCCTCGGTCATCACTATCCATCCGTCATCCATGGCGACAGCGCACGATGCCTTGGAATAATATCGTCCCAGTGAGACTTTTTCATCCCCTTTGACCACTATCAGCTCCGTGTCACGACATAGAAGCAGCGATATCTTCCCGTCGGTATGATGAAACTCCCCTCCGGGCACAAACACGGCCCCGGGAAGCGTCTCCGGAAATACCTCTACGGGGCTTCCCACCCCGCGAAGTCCCTGCCCGGAAGGGTCGGGACGGAAATTATGGCATCTTGTTACTCTGCCTTGCGGGTCAGAAAGTGTCGTGACGGGAAAAGTGACAGTCTCCCCTTTGGATTTTACGGGTCTTGGTCTGGGCCATCTATTGTTCGTTCTTGTTTTCATACGTTGTTTTTATGCAAAGTTACGTCCCTGTAACCCTTGGAAAGGTGTGGTAATGCCGCATCAGATCTGTATGAATACAATCGCAATAACAGTAATTATGCCTATTGATAAAATTTAACTAAAAATATTTGCGTGTTACATATTTTAAGCATTAATTTGTGATATTTGAAATTTTGTGCTGTTTTAACTTAAAAAGCGAGAATTATGCGTTGGCTTTATTGTATTGTCTCATCTCATCACGTTTCCTTTTGTCTGGCAATGGGGTGTTCCTCATTTGACGAACTTCTGGAGAAAGAGTGCTAACAGTAGGTATATTTCAAACCACGAGGCCTGTGATATAGCAGTCCGAGCTTTTTGTGAGTTTGGAATGGAACCCGTTTCACGTTCTATAAGAACAGCTTTTCTATACCGAGGTCATGGGGATTCTCGTCATGCCGAGGATACCACTTTTCTTACATAACACGGAGTAAATTAATCTTGCACAGATATGAATAAGTTGATTTTCTTATTTCTTGCAGGTGTGGCTATTTGTGGCACCGCATGCAACTCGGACAGGGACGAGGTTGTCCCTTCTCCGATTCCCGAACCGCCTGAGGCTGCCGTGTTCGCCGATGGTGATACTTGGGTGCCCGTGGCTCCCCTCCCGGCCGGACGTGCCGAGTTCGGCCCCGTGGATCTCTCTGAAAGTCAGAAGGCATTGGTTGCCAGACAGAATGATTTTGCTCTCAGGCTCTATGGAGAAATTTCCGGCGGTGTTGCCGGAAACAGTGTGATTTCCCCCGTAAGCCTTAATCTTGACCTCGGCATGCTGGCCAACGGCGCATGCGGGGAGACTCTTGACGAGATGCGCTCCATCCTCGGCATGGAACCGCAGATGACTGCCGGCGACTTCAATCGGACAAACAAGACTCTTATAGAGGGCCTTGTGTCAGCCGACAAGACTTCGCGTATATCCTTGGCCGGTTCCATCTGGATCGACAACCGACTTGAAGTGGTAAAGGATTTTGTAGACATCAATTGTGATAACTATTTTGCCGGAATCTACCGTCGACAGTTGTCGGCCGTGGAGACTATGGATGAGATAAACTCTTGGGCTGAGGAAAATACAGAAGGCATTATAAATAACCTGCTTGCAAAACCGTTGGAGGACGAAGCCCGCATGACCCTTGCGAACGCCTTGTATTTTTATGGCTCATGGGTTGACTCGTTCGATAAGGAACTCACCCATAAGGCCGGTTTCTTATGCAATAGCGGAAAGTCCGTGCAGGCCGACATGATGGTTTATTCAAAGCGCGAAGTGGAATATGCGTGCAGTGACGGTTGCGAGGCGGTGTATCTGCCGTTTGGCAACGGGGCATACAGGATGTCGCTCATTCTCCCGGACAAGGATAGAGACATTGACATGTTTGCATCCGCGCTTACATCCGGGATGCTTGACAGGCTTCATGCCGGTGCTGGGATTGTCGAAAATGTGCTCATGCTTCCTAAATTCGAGGTCGCTGCCGAGACACGTTTCCGTGAGACATTTGATAAGCTGGGATTCGGACGCATTTTCGGGCAGTCGGCCGATTTCTCCGGCATCAGTCCTGCCCGAAGGCTCTTTATTGACGACATTATTCAAAAAGCCGTGGTAAAGGTGGACGAGGAGGGAGCCGAAGGTGCCGCCGCTACCCTTGTAGTACTTGATACCTCGGCCGGGCCTGATGCCGGCCCGATAATCTTCAACCGGCCGTTCGTCTTTCTTATATCCGAGAAAAGCACCGGTGCCATCCTGTTTATAGGAAGCGTGAAAGAGCTGTAACACACATAGTATACAGGATAGATCGATAAGATTGTACCAAACCATTGGCATCCCCGGTAAGAGTCGTTACGCGACTCTTACCGGGGATGCCAATGTAAACGATACGTGTCAGAAGGTGTCGTTTTGACATGGCGGTCTTGGTTCGTTGTATTATATACTCTCTCCCCTCCTGTTATGGTTTCTATGTCCGAAGGCTTCTGTGAGTTATAATTTATCTAAAACGGCCTCAATAGGCGCTCACATTCTTGGTCATATGGGGAAAAAACGTTAACTTTGCACCTTGACACCATGATACTACTATTAAGTTAGATATTCTCCTGACTGCCAATGAAGGTAAAAATCCATAGCGAAGGCACCAACATACTGATAGTCCTGCTGATAATAATGATTCTCATCAACCTGTCGGCATGGATGTTTATCCGCCCCGCAGGTATTCCCGTGACGTTCTCTGTGATTTCGGGAGTGCTTTACCTCCTTGTTGTCAATTTCTTCCGCTCTCCCCGGCGCACGTTCAAAGGTGACCGCGAAAGGGTGATAGTATCGTCGGTCGACGGCACTGTCGTGGCTCTCGAAGAAGTCTTCGAGCCGGAAGTGCTGAAACGCAAGGTGAGGATGCTATCCGTGTTCATGTCGGTGTTCAACGTTCATGCCAATTGGTTCCCTGTTGACGGCGAGGTGCTTCTCGTGCGCCACCATCGCGGACGCTACCTGAGCGCCTACCTGCCTAAGGCCAGCATCGAGAACGAGCGTTCCACCGTGCTCATACGGGCTGAGAACGGGCAGGAGATACTTATGCGCCAGATTGCCGGGGCTGTGGCACGCCGCATAGTCACGTATGCCGAGCCTCGCGAGCGTGCTAATATAGAAGACCACATGGGCTTCATCAAATTCGGATCCCGGGTGGATCTCTACCTCCCTCTTGACGCCGAGATATTCGTGAATATCGGTGACAAGACAGTTGGCGGGGTGACAGTCGTCGGCCGGCTAAGATAAACATCAATTCAACTCCTTGACTTTGAAAGACATTCGGACTTACATACCCAACACCATCACCTGTCTCAACCTCCTGTGCGGGGCTTTGGCATGTGTGGCTGCATTTCATACTGACAGCGTGATAGGCTCTTTCAGCGGGCTTCACGTAGCGTTCATTCTCATAGGCGCCGCAGCTGTCTTTGATTTCTGTGACGGCCTCTCGGCGCGTCTTCTTAAAGCCTATTCCCCTATGGGCAAGGAGCTGGACTCTCTGAGCGACCTTGTCAGTTTCGGTCTGGCCCCGTCTTTTCTCGTGCTCAACACCATGCTTGCGCAGGAAGGGTGTGTGCTGCTTGCCTTTGTCTCCCTTCTGATAGCCCTTATGGGTGCCCTCCGTCTGGCCAAATTCAATATAGACACTCGCCAGACCACATCTTTCATCGGTCTCCCCATCCCTGCAAATGCCATCTTCTGGATAGGAGTGCTCGGATGGATAGAGAAACACGGCTATCCCGGCGACTGGATAATGGTGGCCCTCGTGGTGGTACTGTCCCTGCTGATGGTCAGCGAGTTGAAAATGTTCTCATTGAAATTTGCCCAACTCGGTTTCCGTGACAACGTGCGCCGCTACGTGGTGCTTGCCGCTGCGGTTCTTTTCGTTTGGACTGAGGGTATTGCCGGCCTGGCATGGACTATCCTGTTATATATACTTATCTCTCTACTGGGCAAACGCACCGATCCAGACGCTGCCCCGGAGTCGTGACACCGTAAATCATAACGCATCACCATGCAATCGGTCAAGCAGTTAAGGATGATACTTGCGGTCGTGGCCGCAGCGGTCATGGCGGCGTGTGCCAACATGGGCCGTCCCGAGGGTGGCCCGAGGGACGAACTGCCCCCGGTCTACACGGGTTCCAGTCCGGCCATGGGGCAGCTCAACGTCAGCCAGAACAGGATAACTGTCAGCTTTGACGAGAACATAGCCCTTGACGATCCTACCAACAAGATAGTGGTCTCCCCGGCCCAGAAGACACAGCCTGCCATATCGTCCAACGGGCGCAGGATCACACTGGAACTACGCGATACCCTCCTCCCCAACACCACTTATATCGTAGACTTCTCTGACGCGGTCAAGGATCTCAACGAGGGAAACATCCTTGACGGGCTGGCCCTTGACTTCTCCACCGGCGACAGCATAGACTCAATGCGTATCTCCGGGATGGTATTTGAGGCACGCACGCTTGAACCGGCTCAGGGAATGATAGTCGGGGCTTATTCCAATCTCTCCGACACCGCCATTACCACCCTTCCTCTCGAACGTATAACCAAGACCAACCAGAAGGGGCAGTTCTTCCTGCGCGGACTCAAACCGGGTGTCCCCTACCGCGTCTTCGCCCTTAATGACGTCAACCGCGACTATCGTTGGGATCGCTCTGAGGACGTGGCCTTCTATGACATCACCGTGACCCCGTCCGCCGAACCCACGGTTGTCTCAGACACATTGCGCACATGGGACGACTCGGCCGACTCTGTCGTGACACGTCCCGCCACCCGCTTTCTCCCGGACGACATCCTGCTTACATGGTTCAACGAAGGTTATGCCTCTCAGTATCTTAAAGACTACCGTCGCGAAGTCCGCAACAAAATCTCCATGCAGTTCGGGGCCAAGGCCGACACGCTCCCCGTGATGCGTCTCATCAACACTCACCGCAAGGGTGAGGATATCAGCTCATGGGCCGTCCTTGACGCTACCCCTACCCTCGACACCCTTACATACTGGATCACGGACACGGCGCTTATCGCGCTTGACTCCCTGCTTGTTGAGACCACCTATCTGCGCACGGATACCACCGACAACCTTTCACTGACCACTGACACGCTAAAATTCATCATGCGCGGCGGGAAGGCCGTGAAAAAGGATGACAAGAAGAAAGACAAGGACAAGGAGGCGGCTGACACTCTCCCGCCCGTGATTCCAGCCATGGACTTCAAGATTGCGACAGGTACTACCCTCGACCTCAACAGGCCTCTGACATTTGTAGCCGGAACCCCTGTGGCGCGCCTTGATACCGCCGGTTTTCATCTTGAAATGCAGGTTGACACGTTGTGGTATCCTGTGAAAGCCCCGGTTGTAAGACGCACGCTCCCTCTCAATCCCATGGCCTATTCGGCGCCATATGAATGGATGGAAGGCACGAAATACCGTCTGAGTGTCGACTCTGCGGCGGTAGCTGATATATACGGTCTTGCCAACAAGCCTCTTACCCAGGAGTTTACCACTAAGCAACGTTCTGACTACTCTTCATTGTCGTTCAATATCTCGGGGCTTGGCGGACGTCCGGCTGTGCTCGAAGTGATGAACAGTTCTGACAAACTGGTAGCCGCTGTTCCTGTCAGAGGCACGTCTGTGAAAGTGGAATATCTCAACCCGGGCACTTACTATGCACGTCTCTTTATCGATGCCGATTCCAACGGTGTCTGGACGACAGGCAATCTTCTTGGCTCCGTACAGCCTGAGGAGGTGTATTACTATCCCAAGAAGCTTAATCTCAAAAAGAACTGGGACATAGACCAGTCTTGGGACATCAACGAGCTGCCAGTGGATATGCAGAAGCCGCGAGAGATTGTCAAGAATAAACCCAAGCGCAAGAAGGGAGACCTTGACGCCCGTCCCGAAGGGGAAGAGGAGGAAGAAGACGAGTTCTTTGACGATCCCTTCATGAATAACGCGTCGCGCAACAACGGACTCGGCGGAGGCCGCCGTATGAACAATATGCGTTACTGACGCTCCGACACCGACAAGCCAACAATCAATGACCGACCCAGCCGACAATAACACACCAGTCAAGACTGCGCGCCCGTCACGCCGTTCGGCAGTGGCAGGGATGTTGCTGAAATACGGTGTCCCCCCGGTTATCACCGTGGGTCTGTGTCTGTTGCTGTTCCGGGACCTTGACCCGGCGAGGATGTGGCACACGATATGCACCGAGTGTGATTTCCGCTGGATATGGGCTAATTTCGCGCTCAACGTGGCCGCCCATGTGGCCCGTGCCGCCCGCTGGCAGATACAGCTCCGTGCCCTCGACATCCGCCCTACCCTGTGGCAGCTCGTACTCAGTATCTTCGGTACCTATGCCGTTAACCTTGTGTTTCCACGTCTCGGAGAGGTGTGGCGCACCGGCTATATAGCCCAGCGCCGCAACGCCCCGTTCACCAAGGTGTTCGGCTCCATGGTGGCCGAGCGTCTCAGTGACACGGTGGTGGTTGGACTTATTTCCCTCGCCACCTTTATGGTTGCCGGAAGCACTTTTTCAGCCTATCTTACACGCTTCTCCGATACCTCCCGTATAGCATCCTTTCTTGTCTCCCCGCTGCTTTGGGGATGCGTGGCGGCCGTAATACTCGTGGTGACATGGGTGTTTGTCCGCTTTCCCGGTAACAGGGTTGTCGCAGCTGTGCGCCGCATATGGCGCGGGCTTTGGGAAGGGTTCTCGGTCATACTGAGTATGCCAGGCAAGGGGTACTGGCTCCTTCTGACTGCCTGTCTGTGGACATGCTACTTTCTCGCACTGTGGTGTGCCTTCATGTCCTTCCCTCTTACAGCTGACGTGATTGCCTCACACGGCATCATAGCCCTCCTTGTGTGCTACGTGCTTACCAGTCTCTCCATGGCCATCCCCTCCAACGGCGGTATCGGGCCGTGGCAGTGGGCCATGATTCTCGGGCTGGGACTGTATTCGGTACCCGGACTGACACATGAATATGCCACTACCTTTGCCAACCTCGTAATGGGGGTTCAGACCATCGGGCTTGTCTTTCTGGGCATATTCACATTTATCTGCATCGCTTTCTCAAAACGATCCGCCAAATGAAGTTATTAAATGACGACGAGGATATGTTCCTCCATGATTTCAGCAGATGCGCCGACCCGGAAGTCTCCGTGAAGCCGGACGAGGTTCCCAATGTAAGGGAGTTCTCGTTTGACGGCGGGACGGCTCCCAAGGAGCGCGCCGTGAAAAGGGGCGGCAGGGGACGCCGCTTTGTGGCATGGTTCGCTTTCATAGTGGTCGCGGCCCTTGCCACGGCTTTTTACATAAGATATTATATACCCCATACCACTGAGTCACGCACGCGCGGTTATGTATCGCTGGTGGAGAAACGCGGCATATTTTTCAAGACCTTCGAGGGGGAAATGGTTTCTGATGCCCGGCTTACGGACACCGCACGGGTCTATTCCCGCGACATACATTTCTCCATCCCCTCAGACTCCCTGGGGCGTCTGGTGCAGAGCTTTCAGGCGACAGGGCGCCCGGTGGTCATAACCACTAAGAAATATTATGGCACTCTTCCATGGAGGGGGGCTACCAACACCATTCTCACAGACATATCACCACAATGAATCTCCGTCTCCTTCCGCCCGAGGATTTCCTCGAAACACGCCTCATGCTCCCGCTGAGTAAGAGCATGAGTGCCCGAGCACTGATTATCAACGCTATGACCCCCGGGGCCGAACCGCTGACGAGGGTGGCGGAGTGTGACGATACCGATGCCATGCGGCGTGCGCTGGCCGACCTTTCGGCCACGGAGGTCAACATAGGGGCTGCGGGTACCACAATGCGTTTCCTTACGGCTTTCTATGCCTGCCGTCCGGGTATCAATGTGACCCTCGACGGTTCGGAAAGGATGCGCCGCCGACCCATAGGGGCGCTTGTGGATGCATTGCGTCATCTCGGAGCCGACATCGAATACGTAGGGGAAGAGGGTTTCCCCCCGTTGAGAATCAAGGGGAAGACACTTGGCGGAGGCGATCTTACGCTTGACGCCTCTGTAAGCTCCCAGTTCATATCCGCCCTTCTCATGGCCGCGCCGTCAATGGCTGACGGTCTGAGGCTGAGACTCGAAGGTGAGATTGTTTCCCGTCCGTATATACTTATGACGCTCAGGATGATGGCTGATGCCGGGATAGAGTGCGAGCTTTATCGCGATACGGCTGTTGTCAGCCCCGGCTGTTACCGTGCTTCCTCATCCCCCGTGGAGATAGAGGGGGATTGGAGCGCTGCCGCCGTGTGGTATCAGATAACAGCTCTCTCGGGTGGAATGGTCACGGTGGACAATCTTGAAAAAGAGTCGTGTCAGGGAGACCGTGTACTTGCCGACATATATTCCCGCCTCGGGGTATATACCGAGTGGGAGGGTGAGAACGGAGGTACCGACCTTTGCGCCAATCCTGACGCTGATGCGCGTGCAGACATCGACTTCTCTGAATGCCCCGATCTGGCCCAGTGTGTCACCGTCACCTGCGCAATGCTCGGTTTCCCCTTTCGGTTTACGGGTTTGCAGACGCTCTCTATAAAGGAGACAGACCGTATAGAAGCCCTGCGCAGGGAGCTTGCCAAGATAGGTGTCACAATCATGGTGGAAGGCCCGGGCACTATCTCGTGGGACGGACGCCGTCTGCCTGTCACGGAGCTTCCCGAGTTTGACACATACGATGACCACCGTATGGCCATGTGCCTTGCTCCTGTGGCGCTCTACATGCCCGGAATAATAATCCGTGATGCCGGAGTGGTCAGCAAGTCATATCCTGACTTCTGGGAACATCTCAGAGATGCCGGGTTTACGATACTGGATGGGGACGCCCCGTTGCCTACGCCGGAAACAGAGCCATGACAGGGGCGCTTATAATACTGGCCGTCACCGTTGTGGCGGGACTGGTGCTTTTTCTTGCACACAAGAAGGAAGAGCCGGGCCAAGAGGCTCCGTCTCCCGACGTCCCCGGGCCGGAGGAGTGCTGCGGACGCCATATTGTCTGTGACAAGGTTTCGGCCGCTGCCGGGCCGGTCTATTTCGATGACGAGGAACTTGACCGTTTTGCCGGGCGCGAGCCAGACTCCTACACTCCCGGAGAGATAGAGGAATTCCGCTCGGTGCTATATACGTTGCTCCCTGACGATGTATATCCGTGGGGAGCCTCGCTTTCCATGCGCGACATAGCGTTGCCGGACGTTCTCCGCGACGAGTGGATAATGCTGTGCGGGAAATGAGTGCGGCCACGGGGGAATGGAGCCATAGACGGCGGCTTTGGATGGTTTTATGACTGACAATGATAAAACTTTATATTTGTAATCCTGCATGATGGAACTGCTTCAATATGAGTTTTTCCGCAACGCTCTGTCAGGAGTGGTGCTCCTGAGCATAGCCTCGGCCATAATCGGCACCTATATAGTGTCTCGCCGTCTTGTGGCTATATCGGGCGGCATCACCCATGCCTGTTTCGGCGGCCTTGGGTTGGGCTACTTTCTCGGTATCAGCCCGTTGGTCACCGCAGCTATATTTGCCGTGGGGTCGTCTCTCGGCGTGCAGTGGATGGCTGAGAGGCACCGTGTCCGTGAGGACTCGGCGATAGCCGTCATATGGGCCTTGGGCATGGCTGTGGGAACTATATTCATCTTCCTTACTCCCGGATATGTCCCGGAGCTTAATTCGTTTCTTTTCGGCAACATTATCACCATCACCCGCTCAGATCTTCTTTCGTTTGCTGTCTACACCGTTGTGCTTGCCGGTTTTATGGCTGCTTCCTACCGGCGGGTGGTGATATGTGCCTTCGACCCGGACTTCGCCCGTGTGCGCCGTCTGCCGGTGACATTTGTCACCACGGTGATGACGATTCTTGTCGCGGTCTGCATCGTGCTGACAATAAGGCTCGTAGGGGTGATGCTGCTGATGTCGATGTTTACCCTTCCGCAGATGACGGCCGAGTGTTTCGCCCGGCGTTTCGGACGCATCATGGTGGTCTCGGCCGCCGTGTCGCTGTTTTGCTCGGTGGGCGGCCTGTTGCTGTCGACGGTAATAGATGTCCCTTGTTCGGCGCTGATAGTACTTGTAATGGCAGCGTTGTATATATGTGCGAGAGTTTTGTCGCTTATCCTGCATAAGGCTGGTTAACCGCTTGGATCATAGACTCTTGGTATGCCATGCCTCTACTTGCCTGTACAAATATTTTGAAATCAAGGGAAATAGTTGTATCTTTGTGCGTTAATTGCGCGGCATGTCGTAGATAGCGCAGCCACAGACCTTTACATTACCACTGATAAAAATTAAAAATCCATAAAACATAGAATGGCAACACTCGAAAAAATCCGCAGCAAGTCAGTGCTCTTGCTCATCATCGTGGGAGCCGCCTTGCTGGCTTTTGTCATCGGTGACTTCTTTACCTCGGGCCGCACACTCTTCGGTACCGGGACTACAATCGCCAAGGTGGGCGACCAGAAAGTAGACGTCCAGGAATTCCAGCGCCGCGTCCAGCAGGCCCAGCAGCAGGTACAGCAAAGCGGCCAAAAGGTTGACAACGCCATGCTCCAACAGCAGGTGCTTGATGCCATGATTGCCGAGAAGCTCTTTGACCGCGAGGTAGAGCAGCTTGGTCTTACCGTCACAGATGCCGAACTTTCGGAAGTGATGGTAGGTAAGAATTCGGGCATGGTTGACCGCATGGTGCAGCAGCAGCTCCAGCTCCCTGACGCCGTCACTGCCCACGACATGGCCTTCAATCCCACGAAATACGGTATCCCGCAGGATCAGGCCGTGCAGCTCCAGCAGTACTGGCTCGAACTCGAAGGCAATGTGGAGAAGATGCTCCTCCAACAGAAGTTCAACAATCTCTTTTCGGGTGTGATCGCGGCTAACGACCTTGACGCAAAGGCCATCTATGACGACAATGCCGCCACCTCACGAGTGGTTTATACCAAAAAAGACCTTTCGAGCCTCCAAGATGCGGACTTCCCCGTAGAGAAAGCTGATATAGAGCGTCTTTATAATTCAGAGAAGGAGCGCTATGTGCTTGACGAGCCACAGCGTCTGGCCAACTATATAGCTGTCAACATCCTTCCCTCGTCCGCAGACATCCTCAACGGACAGAAGAAGGTTGAGGAGGCTATCCTTGCCCTCAACAACCAGCCCGAGACCCAAGGCGTGGCAGACATGACCGAGTTCGTTGTAGACCGTCAGAAACTCTCACAGACATCTGTCGACAAGCAGTCACGTCTGAAAGCCGCTCTTGATTCACTCCCCGTAGGCCGTGCCGCCCTCGTCTCCAAGATAGGCAATGACTATACCATCGCCAAGCTTCTCGGCAAGACCACCGAGAGCGAGAACGTGAAGCTTGACTTCCTTGCCGTTCAGGGCACACGCGCACAGGTTGACTCCCTTGTGGCCCTTCTCAACGGCGGTGCCGCTTTTGACTCGATTGCCTCCTCTCCCCTCGTGGCAGGTTCGCAGAAAGAGACCGAGGTATCGCTTCTCGACCCCAACTCCCAGATGGTCAAGGATCTTATCGCCGACCGTGCGACAGGCGTATACTTTGCTCCCGACACCACTGACCAGGGTGGCCGGATCATCCGCGTGGCAGAACGTCCCGCTCCCGTGACTGTCTACGAGATTGCCAACGTGACTTTCACAACCGAGCCTTCCAACGCTACTGTCAACGAGCTTGAATCCCGTCTCCACAACTACGTGGCTTCCCATAAGACAGCCAAGGAGTTTGCCGACAGCGCACAGGGCGCAGGCTTCACCACTTTCCCCGCATATGTGACCCCCTCTTCGCCGATGCTCGGCAACCTCAATGACTCGCACAACGCAGTGGCCTGGGTGATGGAGGCTGACAAGGGTGATGTGTCGCCCGTCTTCGGTGATATCCAGACCGGCCGTTTCCTTGCCGTGGCTCTCGAAGATGTCTATGATGATTACACCCCTGCCCGCGACCCTCAGCTTGCCACAATGCTCACCAACCGTGCCCGCAATCAAAAGAAGGCCGACAAGCTCATTGCCGACTATCAGGGCAAGGCTAAGGACGTGGCCGGCTATGCGGCCCTCATGTCTGCCTCGGTTGACACCACCACCGTCAACTTCGGCCAGTATCTGATTCCCGGTATCGGTGCCAACGAGTCAGCCCTTCAAGGGAAGGTGGCCGCCGCCAAGCCCGGCACACTCGTAGGGCCTGTAAAGGCCAACAATGCCGTCGTGGTGTTCACAGTGGCAGAAGTTGACTCAGAGGGACGTCCTTACAACTATGATGACAGCGCCGTTCGCTACAACCAGCAGCGTGGTGCAGCCCGTCTCGGCAACTCTCTTGACCGCATACTTCTCGGTAACAAGAAGGTCAAGAACAATATGAACAAGTTCTATAAGTAATAGTCCCCGGTAAGGGACAATACAATCCGTCCGGATCATGACTGCCTCAGGCGGAAGTGATCCGGACGGATTGTGTTTTATATGGAGCAATGACGGATTCCGAGGAATCGGACGCGTGCGGATGCCGATGAGAGCACACGGATAACCCATATGGAGGGGGCCTGTCCCCTACTCTATTCCATCATCAACCAAAAGTTTCTGACAGATCTGTGTTCGGGAAGTATGGTGAAGTAAGATATGCCGATGTGGTTTTTCAACCTTTATGGGCTTTGACGGGACGGATTTTGTCGGGGTGATTTGCCGTTTCGATGGATTTTCACTATTTTTGCGGATGATATGAAGGTGAACAATTCACAGAGAGGGGGACTTGTGAAGCCCAAGAAGGCCCTTGGGCAGCATTTCCTCAAAGACGAGTCAGTGGCGGCACGCATAGCCGCTACGCTTGACCCCTATCGTGACCTGCCCGTGCTTGAAGTAGGCCCCGGCATGGGTGTGCTTACCAAGTATCTGACATCCGGCGGCCATAATGTGAAGGTGGCCGAGATAGACGGTGAAAGCATCGATTATCTGCGCTACAACTACCCGGAGCTTTCAGGACGCATTCTTGACGCTGATTTTCTGAAGCTCGACCTTGGCGGTGTGTTTCCCGGCGCTGAGAAGATAGCCGTCATAGGCAATTATCCCTATAACATATCGTCACAGATATTCTTCCATGTGCTTGACTACCGGGATCTCGTGGATGTGTGTTCCGGGATGCTTCAACGCGAGGTGGCCGAGCGTCTTGCAGCCCGTGAGGGTACCAAGGCCCGTGGCATTCTGAGCGTGCTGCTCCAAGCATGGTATACGGTGGATTATCTTTTCACGGTGGATGAAAACGTGTTCAACCCGCCGCCGAAGGTGAAGAGCGGAGTGCTTATCATGAAGCGCAACGGGGTGACCTCGCTCGGCTGTGACGAAAAACTCTTCAAGACCGTTGTCAAGACCTCTTTCGGCCAGCGCAGAAAGACACTGCGCAACTCCCTGCGAGGACTGTTTCCTGCGGGCGTGCCGTTGCCCGACAATCCGTTGCTGTCTCTGCGCCCCGAGCAGTTGTCCGTGGCGCAGTTCGTGGAGCTGACAAAGCTCCTTGAAAGATGATTCAAACAGGCTCTTAACGGATTTACCAAACGACGGATATGAAAGAGTTTACCCCCGAATATCTGGCCCACCTACATAAAATCATAGAGGATCGTGCGGACGATGCCGCCCGCGACGAACTTGGAGATCTCCATCCGGCGGATATAGCCGACCTCTATCGCGACCTTGACATTGACGAGGCCGAGTATCTGTTTCTTCTTCTTGACGAGGATGCACAGGCTGATGTGCTCATGGAGCTTGACGAGGACGAGCGCTCGCGCCTCCTTTCCAAGATGGATGCCGAGGATATCGCCAAACAGATAGAGCATCTTGACACGGATGACGCGGTAGACATCATTCAGGAACTTGACGAGGAAGACCGCGACAAGATTCTTTCCCACATAGACGATGTGGAACAGGCCGGTGACATCATAGACCTCCTGAAATATGACGAGGACACAGCCGGCGGACTCATGGGTACGGAGATGATCGTGGTTAACGAGAATTGGAGTATGCCGGAATGTATCAGGCAGATGAGGATGCAGGCCGAGGATATGGACGAGGTCTATTATGTCTACGTTGTGGACAATGAAGACCGTCTGCGAGGCACGCTCCCGCTCAAAAAGCTCATAACCCATCCGAATGTGTCGAAGATAAAGCATGTGATGGAGAGTGACCCGGTGTCGGTGAAGGCAGAGATGCCTATCGACGAGGTGGCTCTTGACTTTGAGAAGTATGACCTCGTGGCCATGCCTGTGATTGACTCCATAGGGCGTCTGCTGGGGCGTATAACGGTTGACGACGTGATGGATAAGGTGCGTGACCTCAACGAGAAGGACTACCAGCTGGCCTCGGGTCTCTCGGGCGATATAGAGAGTGACGACAAACTTTTCGCACAGACCAAGGCGCGTCTGCCGTGGCTCCTGATAGGTATGATAGGCGGATTGTGCAACTCATTCATCCTCGGGAAGTTTGAGGGAGGCTTCGTGGTAGACCCGGCCCTGGCTCTGTTCATACCGCTTATAGGCGGTACGGGCGGCAATGTTGGAACCCAGTCTTCGGCCATCGTGGTGCAGGGTCTGGCCAACGGTTCTCTCGACATCCGTAAGTCAGCCCGGCAGCTGCTCAAAGAACTTGGAGTGGGACTGCTTAACGGCTCTATAATAGCCCTGCTGGTGTTTCTCTATAATTTCTTCACGATAGGCGAGGGGCATCAGGTCACGACGTTCGCGGTCTCCATCTCGTTGTTCTGCGTGGTGATGTTCGCATCGGTATTCGGAACGTTTGTCCCCCTAACACTCGAAAAGCTAAAAATAGATCCCGCACTTGCCACAGGGCCTTTTATCTCCATTACCAATGACATCATAGGCATGGTCATCTATATGTCTATCTCTTCATGGCTTATTGTGGCCTTTCATTGAGAATGGGCAGGATAGAGAGGGAGAAGCGTGTGGTGGCGCTGATGATAAGGCTTTATTGCCGCCGATGCGAGGGTAACGCCGTGTTGTGCGAGAAGTGTGCTGAACTTATGGAATATGCCTGTATGCGGTTGGCCCGGTGCCCCCACGGGGACGGGAAGCCGTCGTGCCGCCGGTGTAAGATTCATTGTTATTCACAAGATATGAGGGAGCGGATGAGGCGCGTGATGCGCTATTCGGGCCCGAGAATGCTATGGCATCATCCTTTGGCGGCCATTATCCACATGTTTTCCTGACAGGGAGACCATTTCTTTGAGACGTTAAAAAATAATGGAACCACGATGGCCGGTATGGCTATCGTGGTTCCGATGCTATTTGTCCGTCTTCTTATGATTCCGGCCTATCAGATGCCGAGATCCTTTTTGAGGGCCTCGATCTTGGCATGGGCCTCGGTCTGGCATGAGTTGTAATCCTCTACCTTGGCCATGGGGATGTGTACCTCCATGTAGAACTTGATTTTGGGTTCTGTTCCCGAGGGACGGATGGAGATCTTGGAGTTGTCGGCGGTGAAGTATTGGAGCACGTTGGAGGTGCAGGGGAAGTCGAGTTTCTCTACCTTTCCGTCGGCGGTGTGGGTGAGGTTGAGCGAGTCATAGTCCTTGATAATCTCGACTGGGCTGCCGGCAAGTGTCTTGGGGGGATTCTCGCGGAATTCCTTCATCATGGCCTGTATCTCCTCGGCGCCGCTCTTGCCGGGGCGAACAACGGAGACGCCTACCTCGTGGCTGTAACCGTATTTGAGGTATATGTCGGCAAGCATGGCCTGGAAGTCCTGACCCTTGTCTCTGGCCCATGCGCAGGCTTCGGCCATGAGTGATACGGCGCTGACAGCGTCCTTGTCACGGGCGAATGTCTCAGCAAGGAATCCGTAACTTTCCTCACCGCCTCCGAGATAGCGGAGGACGTCTTCATTGTCACGGATGACGGCTGCGATCCATTTGAAGCCGGTGTAGCAGTCAAACATGCGGACGTTGTTGGCATCGCAGATGCTCTTTATGGTCTCGGTGGTGACGATTGTCTTGACTGCGAACTCGTTGCCCTTGATGCGGCCAAGTTCGCGGTTGCGCTCGATGAGATAGTAGAGCAGGATCATCACTATCTGGTTGCCGTTGAGGAGCACGTATTCGCCGTTGTTGTCGCGTATCACGCATCCTATACGGTCAGCATCGGGGTCTGATGCCATCACGATGTCGGCGCCTACCTCTTTGGCCTTTGCGATAGCCATGGCCATGGCCGGCGGATTCTCGGGGTTGGGGGAGTCGACAGTGGGGAAGTCTCCGCTGGGGATGTCCTGTTCGGGGACATGGATGATGTTGCGGAAGCCGTAGTTCATGAGCGAGTCAGGGATGAGCTTCACACCTGTACCATGGATAGGGGTGTAGACAATTTTGAGATCCTTGTGGCGCTCGATGGCCTCGGGACTGAGAGAGAGGCCCTTGATGGCGTCAAGGTATACCTTGTCTACCTCGGGGCCTACGATCTGTATCTTGGACTTGTCGCCGTCAAACTTGATTTCCTTGACGCTCTTGATGCGGTTGACGTGGTCTATGATGTTGACATCGTGGGGGGCGATAATCTGCGCGCCGTCTTCCCAGTAGGCCTTGTATCCGTTGTAGATTTTGGGATTGTGTGAGGCGGTGATGTTGACGCCGCTCTGGCATCCGAAGTGACGGATGGCGAACGAAAGCTCGGGGGTGGGGCGGAAGCTATCGAAAAGATATACCTTGATGCCGTTGGCAGAGAAGATGTCGGCTACAATTTCGGCGAACTTGCGGGAATTGTTGCGGACGTCGTGACCTACAGCCACGCTGATTTCGGGAAGGTCTTTGAAGGCTTCTTTGAGGTAGTTTGCAAGGCCCTGCGTGGCGGCGCCCACAGTGTAGATGTTCATGCGGTTTGTGCCGGCACCCATGATGCCTCGAAGTCCGCCTGTGCCGAATTCGAGGTCACGGTAGAAGCATTCGATGAGTTCGGTTTTGTCATCGGCGTCAAGCATTCGCCTTACTTCATCGCGGGTCTCGGTGTCGTAATCCTCGCTGAGCCACTGGTTGGCTTTTGCGGTAACTTCCTTCAACAACTGGTCGTTTTCCATATCGTTTTAGAGATAAGTGTATTTATATTAATTGAGTGTGTTAATTAGAATTGAGTCATGGCCGGGATGACAGCCGTATAGGCAAAGATACGGCGTTTTCAAGTAAAAACAAAATCGGGAGACTAAAATCTGAATAACTTACATAAAAATATCTAATGTCAATATGACGGGAATGAGTGGTTAATGAGTGGTTAAAATGTATATTAGCCCGAGAGCGAAGGGGGGAGGGTAGAGGTTGGCAGATATCGAACACCCATACAAATGAAAAGCCGGGCGGCCTTGTGGCTGCCCGGCTTGTGAGGGTTATGGCTAATGATAATATCAGCGTACGTAAACCTTCTGTACGTCGTTGCCCTGACGGCGGATGTAGATGCCGTTTGACGGGTTCTCGACGCGGATACCCTGAAGGTTGAAGTATTCGATTACCTTGTTGGAGTTGTCAACGTTGATGTTGTCAATGGCCGACATGTCGGGGAGGATGATGTAAGAAGTCATCTCGAGAACCTCGGGAAGATTGAAAAGATCGTTCCAGGAATGTGCTCTGGGTTCGGCAGAGAAGTCAATAAGGCCGTTATAGATGGTTACCAAGTTGGTAGCCTGGTCATAGTTGGATATGTTTTCTCCCTCGTGGAAGTCTTTGTAGTCAAGGACACGCTGTTCGAAAGGAATTCCTTCATTGTCCTCATTGTCAACAAGGATTTCGGCGCCTTCGCTGTTGTACATATCCATGAGACCCAGGTTCCATGCCAGATCATCAAGGCCTGAGTAGACGGCAGGATAAACGGCTACACAAGAGGGGTCGGTCATATTAAACTGTATGGTTCCCGCGAGGCTGGATGCGTTATAACCGCCAAAGTAATTCTCGCTACCGGGCTTGACACCGTAGTAAGCGTTTATGACCTCGTTGATATCGGCATAAGGATTGTAAAGACGATATATGTTCGGGTCGGCGATATTACGCTGGAGTTTCACATCAAGAGCCTGGAAGGAGGGTTCGTTTACAAGCAGATACTTCATAGCATGGAGATACCAACCGTCGGTGAAAGAAGCCTGTCCACAGTCATACCAGCCTTCATTCGAAGGATTTGCCATACGCGAAGAGAATCGGAAAAATACATTTCCAAAATACCATCCTTTGTCTGATCTGCCACCCCAGCCATCGCTTTCGGGGACAGTTAAGATACCTTCGTTGTCGAATGTCAATTTGATGGGGGTATTGACAGTGCGGGGCTGCGGTTTTTCTGCTCCGTCGCTGAAGTTCCAAGTGGGGTTTCCTTCGGGGGTTGTGCCGGTTTGAACACCCTGTATATGCACAAGCATTACATCTGCTCCTTCTTGCACTTGCTGGCCAGGAATGATGACCTGATCAATGGGGATGCTTATAGAAGATGTTGCAGGATCAAAGGTGGCAGCGACAAGGTTTGTACCACCAAGGCCGGATATTACAAGGTCGTTGGGGCCTTCGCCGGCATATATGTTCAAAGTTCCTTCTAATAGGCCATTTTCGTATAGGCTCTGATGTGCATAAGGGAAGTATCCGAGGGCCTCGTCACGAGAGGCCGGTTTTGCCTTTGCGATTGCAGGTGCTTTTGCAACTTTGACGTTCTCGGCTGCGACAACTAACTCGGCAGAGGCAGACTGACGGCTAAACATTGCCTTCTTCTCTGTTGTAGCAACAGGGTTGGCGGCCGATGCGGAGATGGCAACGGCTGCGGCCAGCGCTAATGTGGTGTAAAATTTCTTCATTATAAATCTTGCGGGTTTAATGAATGAATATTGGATGTGTGTATTAATACGTGATTGATAACTTGGCAAAGTTATGGCGTTTTTTTACTTTTTCCAAATATTTTTCAAGAAAAATTGCATTTTTCTTGAATTTCAGTGAGAATATTGGTAAAATGAGTGATAATAACTGTAAAAATGACAAAGAATGATTGTCGTTTGTACACCTTAATTATATTATAGGATTATTAAAAACCATCGGCGGGTATCCAAGAGTGATAGTGGAGGAAGACGGGGGGAGCGGTGAAAGGGAAGAGGAGGGGGGATTTGTGAGAATTTTGAACAGGGAGTGTAATTTTTTTGATGAAAAGGTTGCACAGTTCAAAAATAACATGTAATTTTGCATCGCAAAAGAAGGAGGCGGGAGCGCCTCTTGCAGGAATTGCTTCAGTAGCTCAGTTGGTTAGAGCACCTGACTGTTAATCAGGGGGTCGTTGGTTCAAGCCCATCCTGAAGCGCGATAAGCCTCCGCGAAGTGATTTCGCGGAGGCTTATTGGTTTTTTGTCGATACTATGCGGGAATTATGGTTGTATTTTTGACGGAAAAGTTTTAAATTTGCGTCCAAAAAATATCCTTAAATATATATCTACCATGTATAGTGATCCTAAGGACTGTCTCTACTGTACCAATAACGAGACGCTTCACAATCTTATGATCGAGATTGCCTCTCTGGGAGTCTCGCGGGTGTTCCTCTTCAAGGAACAGACCTATCGCGGCCGTTGCCTTGTGGCCTACAACGGGCATGTCAATGACCTCAACGAGCTTTCAGACGAGGAACGCAATGCCTTTATGGCCGATGTGGCCCGTGTGACCCGCGCGATGCAGAAGGCTTTCAGTCCAGAGAAAATCAATTACGGCGCTTATAGCGACAAACTTTCGCACCTGCACTTCCATCTTGCCCCTAAGTATGCGGACGGCCCCGACTATGGAGGAACTTTCCGCATGAATCCGGGTGAGGTATATCTCACGGACGACGAGTATGCCGCTATGATTGCTAAAATCAAGGAGAATCTTTGAGATAGATTAAAATCGATTGACATCTAATTAGTAAACGCCTTCTTGGAGGGCGTGTTGTCAAAAGGGTGCCATCCCTTTATGCCGGCTGTTGACAGTCGTCATAAAGGGATATGGCCGGTTAGGATAAATCCAGCTGAACGTCAGATCAATACCTATTGTTTTTTAATAAATCAAACCTATGAAGCATAAACTGTTATGTGCTGTTGCACTTCTGCTTTCGGTTGTTGATGCACAGGGCCTTGTCCTGCGCACCACGGTGAAGCAGGGTGAGATAGAGGGAGTGGAGCACGAGGGTGCCGCCCTTTACAAAAGAATACCTTATGCGGAGGCGCCTGTGGGGGCTTTAAGGTGGAAGGCTCCTGTGGCCAAGAAGGCCTGGGAGGGTGTCTATAAGTCGGACGAGTGGGGCAACCGCCCACCACAGATTGCCGATCCCAACCAAGGTGGAGGGGGACTGCCCATGAGCGAGGACTGTCTCTATCTGAGCGTGACCACTCCGGCGAAGACTCCGGCCGAGAGACTGCCGGTGTTCGTGATGATTCATGGAGGCGGGTTTACGACCGGGTCTTATGTGGGTACGCAGGAGAGTTTCGTAAGAGAGGGTATAATATATGTGAGCATAGAGTATCGTCTCGGCGCTCTGGGATTTATGTGCCATCCGGCGCTGAACAAGGAATCAGACCGGGGAATATCCGGCAACTACGGCATCCTCGACCAGATTATGGCGCTCCAATGGATACATGACAATATAGCGGCCTTCGGCGGCGACCCTGACAAGGTCACGATAGCCGGAGAGTCGGCCGGAGGATGTTCGGTGAGCATCCTGTGTGCTTCTCCTTTGTGCAAGGGGCTGTTTCGCGGGGCGATATGCGAGAGCGGCAGCTCGTTCTGGCCTGTGGCTGAGACCCGCAACGGAAATACGGCGCTGTGTTCGGTGGCCGGTGCATCCAAGGCCGGCGAGGTGTTCCAGAAGCGAATGGGTGCCAAGAATATGAAGCAGATGAGGGCGCTTGACGCCAAGTCGCTCGTTGACAGTACGAAGATGGACGACTTCTGGCCCGTGGTCGACGGTTATGCCATAGTTGACGACCAATACAAGCTCTATGAGGCCGGCAGATATAATGACGTCAACGTAATCATGGGCACAAACTCTGACGAAGGCTCCCTGTTTGCTTTCCCGATGCCTGTGGAAGCTTATCATGCCCGGATCCGTTCGACATACGGAGACTATGCCGACCGTCTGTTGGATATATATCCCGCCACGAATCCCGAGGAGGTGAGGTATGCACTTTCGGATGTGTTCAGGGACGGCTCGTTTGCGTGGGGTACCTATGCCTGGGCAAATCTTCAAAGCCGCACAGGCAAGGGCAAGGTGTATATGTATTATTTCGATCAGGATTCAGAGAACACCATCATGCGTTCGCCACGCGGCGGCGCAAGCCATGTGGCCGAAATGCCGTTTATATATGGTTATAACTTCGGGGGCAAGATGACCCCGACGGAGCAGCATATGGAGCAGATAATGTCGCGCTACTGGATTAATTTCACCAAGACCGGGAATCCTAATGCAGACTGTCTGCCTTATTGGGCCGAATATGAGCAGGGAAAGAGCACGGTGATGATTATCCGCAACGGTTTTTATCTCGACAATGTACCCAACCAGACACAGATGGACTTCTTCGAAGACTTTTTCAGGAGCAAGAGGGAAAAAGGCTTTTGATATACCGTAAACTGGCATATAAGGGGTGGTCGCGAGAGCCGTCCTCCCCTTTATGTTTGTTATAGTATGTATATATTAACCAAACGAGATAGAGAATGTCAGCACAGATAAAGATTTATTGCAGGAACCTCGGGGAGTATGTTACCCTCGAAGGAGGCGAGAGCCTTGTGGAAATGGCCGCCAGACTGGCGTCGCGGCTCGGATTCGAGCCTGTGTGCGCCATGGTCAACAACAAGCTTGAAGACCTTGTCTACCGGGTCTTTACCCCCAAGCAGGTGGAGTTTCTGCCACTGTGCTCGTCGGAGGGAAGGCGCTGCCACACACATTCGCTCTGTATGCTCCTTTACAGGGCGGTGGAGGCCGTGGCCCCCGGGTGCGGGCTTAAAATCAGCCATTCGGTGTCGGAAGGCCTTTATGTCAAGGTGGCCGGACTGTCGCCCGACGAGGATAATGCATCCCGCCTGCGTGACGAGATGGGCCGTCTCGTAGCCGCCGACCTGCCGATAGAGCGCAAGGAGCGCCCTACCGAGGATGTCATAGAGATGTTTGCCTCGCGCGGGCTTGATGCGAAGGTGAAACTTCTGCGCACCCTTCACGAGCTATATACCGTCTATTACCGTCTTGACGGGGTGTGTGACATGTGCCAAGGGCCTCTTGTCCCCCGCACAGGTATGCTCAGGGCATTTGATATCCAGCCATATGAGGAAGGTTTTCTCCTTCTGGGTGCATCATCTTCGGACAGAGGAGGCGTAGCCCGTATGATACCGCAGCCCAAGGTGTTCAACGCGTTCAGGGAATACCGCCGCTTCAACCATATAGTGGGTATCAGCAATGCCGGGGATGTCAACCAGATGGTAGAGTCCGGGCAGGAGGGCAAGATGGTGAATGTGGCCGAGGCCCTTCATGCCAAATATATCCGTGAGATAGCCGACCGTATCACCATGCGCCACCGCGAGGGGGGAGCGAGGGTGGTGCTTATCGCCGGCCCGTCGTCGTCAGGCAAGACGACGTTTACCAAGAGGCTTGCCGTGGAGCTTCTCACCAATCTCATCCGCCCGGTGATGATCTCTCTTGACGATTATTTCGTGAACCGCGAGCTTACCCCGCGCGACGAGAGCGGAGACATGGACTATGAATCGCTGTATGCCCTTGACCTCGGACTCTTCAACTCCCATCTGAACACGCTGATAGGTGGCGGAGAGGTGGAGATACCTTATTATAACTTCGAGAAGGGGGAGAGGGAGTATAAGGGGAATGTCGTGAGACTCGACCCCGATGCCGTCCTTCTGATCGAGGGAATCCACGGCCTGAACCCACAGCTGACCTCCGAGGTGGATGAGAGGATGAAGTACAGGGTATATGTTTCGGCCTTGTCGAGTATTACGATTGATGACCACAACTGGGTGTCGACCACTGACAACCGTCTGCTGAGGCGTATGGTCAGGGATTACAAATATCGTGGAACCCCGCCCATCGACACGATAGCGAGATGGCCCAGTGTGCGCCGGGGGGAGGAGAAGTGGATATTCCCTTATCAGGAGAACGCGGATTCGATATTCAATTCCTCGCTGCTGTTCGAGTTAGGGGTGCTGCGTGATGAGGCGGAGCGCGTGTTGCGGAGTGTGCCCCGTGACAGGACTGAATATGCCACGGCCTATCGTCTGCGCCGGTTCCTGAACTATTTCGTGCCGGTGTCTTCACGCCATATACCTCCGACGAGCCTTCTGCGTGAGTTTCTCGGAGGGAGTTCGTTCCATTATTAGACATCCTCTCAGGCAATATTCGGAATCCGGGACGCGTTATAAAAGGATATGAAAAAGATTTTTATATTTCTTTGTATATTTATATCCGTTATGGCCGTAGGGTGTCTTGCCGGATGCGGAGACAGTGAAGATCCGCAACCTGCGGAGAAGACCGTACATCGGACGGTGCTTGTCTACATGGTGGCGGACAACTCTCTCGGCTCGTGGGGATGTGACAGGAGCGACATCGAGGAGATGGTCAAGGCAGCCGATGCAGGCGGACTGAACGGCGGTCGTCTGCTGGTCTATTACGCTCGTCCTCAGACAGCGTCCCACCCTCCCCAGCTATTGGAGATAACGCGCAAGGGGGCCGGCGTGGTGAAGACCTATGCCGATGACCCGAAGATATACTCTGTGGATCCAGAGAGGATACGCGAGGTAATCTCCGATATGAGGCGTGTGGCGCCGGCCCGTGAATACGGTCTGGTGTTCTGGAGCCATTCGAACGGCTGGCTCGGCGCTCCGCGCGAAGGCGATGACCGTTACCGGGCTTTCGGCGATGACCGAAGCCACCATATCACAATCCCTACTCTTGCCGAGACACTGAGGGGTGGGGAGTATCGCTTCCTCTACTTCGACTGCTGCCAGATGGCCAATGTGGAGAGTGCCTATGAGCTACGGGGACTTGCCCCGGAGATAGTGGCCTCGCCGACCGAGCTTGGAATAGACGGTATGCGCTATGACCTGAACGTGCCGGTGTTTTTCGCGGAGAATCCCTCTCTTGAAGAAGCGGCCCGCAATACGTATGAGGACTACGCGGGACGTGATCTCGAATGCCAGATGACGGTGATACGTACCGGCGGACTTGACGCTCTTGCCGAGGCCACGCGCGCCATCCTTGCCACTGTCGAGGAATATCCTGAAGGGATAGAGGGGCTGCAAAGATATTGCCGATACGGGGAGGCATGTTGGAGCTATGACATGCTCCACTATATGGAGTTGCTTGCTGCCGAGAGCCATCCAGAGCTTTTTGATGCATGGAAGAAGGCTTTTGACGATGTGGTCACGTTTGCAGTCACGACCCCTACGGCTATAAGCGACTATTACCGACCGCTTGAAATAGAGCGTTACTGCGGACTCGGGGCGTTTGCCATCGGTTCGCAGTCAGATATAAGTTACCGCCAGTATGATTCAACGGCCTGGTGGAGGGACGTGGTGTCACTCTGTCCGGCCTACAAAATAAGTAATATCAAATGATCCAGTCAACAGAACCATCGGATTCGATTCTCTCTCCGGCCCGCGAAGTGGCCGCCCTTAAAGACATGTCGTTTGACCAGCTCGTGGAGAGTCTGGTCAGTGACATGGTTCGTTTTGCCATCTCCCTCGCCATTGCCGTCACGGTCTTCTATATAGGCAAGTGGATTATAAGGCGTGTCTACGGGCTGGTGGAGGCCATACTCCGCCGGCGCAATGTCGAGGCGTCACTGACCACATTCGTGCTCAGTTTCGTCAACATAGTGCTTTATTTCATCCTCCTTGTCACGGTGGTTGGCATTCTGGGGATAGAGACCAGCTCGTTTCTCGCGCTGTTTGCCTCTGCCGGTGTCGCCATCGGTATGGCTCTCAGCGGCACGTTGCAGAACTTTGCGGGCGGCGTGCTCATACTGCTTCTCAAACCGTTTAAGGTAGGTGACGTCATAGAGGCACAGGGGTATGCAGGGTCGGTCAAGAAGATAGAGATATTCAACACGGTTATCACCACTCCTGACAACAAGACCATAATTATCCCCAACGGAGGACTTTCGACAGGAACGATAAATAATTCCACCACCCAGCTATACCGCCGCATAGAGTGGAAGATCGGTATCTCTTATGGAGACAGGGTGGAGCCGGCGCGCGCTGCCATACTCGCGATGCTCGGAGAGGACGAGAAGGTGTTCCGCGAAGGCAGTTCTCCTGCCGGCCCCGGAACCGGGCCGGCCGTGTTCGTGGCGTCTCTTGATGACAGCTCCGTGAGCCTCTCGGTGCGCGCATGGGTGAGCAAGGATGACTACTGGGACGTGTTCTTCCGCTTCAACGAGCGTTTCTATGAAGAGCTTCCCTCCCGTGCCGGGATATCGTTCCCGTTCCCCCAGCTCGACGTGCATCTTTCCAAGGTTTAGAGGCCGGTATCTGCGGCCTGGGTAGCAGTCCGGGGGACTAATATTAACATTATTTATATGCCTAAATCCGCAAAATCTGCGTATCTTTGCGGTAAGGGCATGCCATGTCCCTGTATAAGCGCAACGGTGTTGCCTTAAATCTCCTCAGCCATAACCAGATATATCCCTCTCTCCCCCCCGC
>CAJTRI010000002.1:0-109644 GCA_910578615.1 uncultured Duncaniella sp.
GTGTGGTAATAGCCGCCCCCTCTGACGGACAGACCGTGAATCTCGGCCAGATAAATGATGCCGATAAACTTGTCACCCTCGGACAGGTGGACGCTTACGGTGATTTTGACGCGTCATTATTCGACCTTGACTTCACAGCCCAGGTTGCGGCCTCAGAGGATTTCAGCAATCCTGTCGCAGTAAAGTGCCAGACCACGGGCAACACAGTCGCAGCTTCCCCTGATGACCTTGACGCGGCGTTCCATACTATTTTTGCCACCATAGCGCCTGATGCCAAGACCGCACATATACGTCTCAAAGCCTATGCGCAGCGCAAGAGTGACAACACTCGCTATCTTCTCGGCGGCGAGAAGTCTTTCTACGGAGTGCAGAAAGTCAGCATGATTCCCTTTGATCCGGGTTTTGTCGTAGAAGAGAAATATTACCTTATCGGTACCTGCACCAATGGTGCTATCGATGCCTCCAAGGCTATCCAGCTCCATAATAGCGGTAACTCTCCTTATGATGATCCCAACTTCTCTGTCGTTGTCAACATTACCGCAGACGAGGCACAGGCCGGTTACAACTGGGCTGTGGTTCCCGAGTCTACACTTGCCGCCGGAACAGGCAATGTGATGGTGCCCGCAGCCGAGTTTGTAGGGGAGAGCGCCAGCGGAGATCTTGTTAACGCTTCCGCCCCCGGTGCATGGAACACAATCTATGAGGCTGACAAGCACCTCATCATGGTGAATGTCCGTCCTTCGGATGCCGGAACCTATTCCTTCTCATGGATTCTCGCGCTTGACTATCTTTACACTCCCGGTGGAGGCAACAACTGGACTCCGTCTGCCGCCCCCGCTCTCTACACCAATGACTATATCAACTATTGCGGTTATTCCTATCTGAATGGCGAGTTCAAACTTTCCAAGGCTCCTGACTGGGATCATGGCGATTTCGGCTACGGCGGTTCTGAGGGTACACTCGGAAACGGCGGTTCCAACATCCCCGGGCCTGATCCTGCCGGCCTCTACTGGATTACAGCCAACATCTCGGCCTTGACCTATACTCTCACCAATGTCACCACCTATGGTATCATAGGCGATGCCACCGTGGGCGGATGGGATGCTTCGACCCCCATGACCCCGAGCGAGAACCTTCTTACATGGACTATCACCACCGAGCTTAAAGCCGGCGAATTCAAGTTCCGCGCCAATGACGACTGGGCGCTCAACCAAGGCGGTATGGGCGAGGGTGGCACTCCTATGGAACCCACACTCGAACTCAAACAGGATGGTTCGAACATCAAGGTGACCGAGGCCGGTACTTATGACATAGTTCTTGACCTCACCAAGCTTCCTTACAGCTGCACCATCACCAAGAAGTAACATCTCATTCTTTCTCTCCCTAAGAGACACCCTCTGATAGCGCCGCCCGGCACGGTCTCATTACGAGACCAGCCGGGCGGTCATTGTTTTGGTGCGAATGTCAGAGTAGAGAGGGGTGGATGTCAATAGAGATTCGGTTGCTCTGTGCGGTCAAGCTCGTCAATCACTTTCAGCAGATATTGGCCGTAGGGGTTTTTGAGCATAGGCTGTGCTATCTCGATCATCTTCTCGCGGGTGATCCAGCCTTTGCGGTAGGCTATGCCTTCGAGACATGCCACTTTCAGGCCTTGGCGCTTCTCGATTACCTCGATATAGGTAGAGGCCTCTGAGAGAGAGTCGTGAGTGCCGGTGTCAAGCCATGCGAATCCACGGCCCAGAGTCTTGACCATGAGTTCGCTGTCATCGAGGAAACGTTGGTTGACAGTGGTGATTTCAAGTTCTCCACGGGCTGACGGCTTTATGTTCTTGGCTACTTCCACCACCTTGTTGGGATAGAAATAGAGTCCTACCACGGCATAGTTGGATTTGGGGTTTGCAGGTTTCTCCTCTATCGACAGACAGCGACCCTCCTTGTCAAACTCTGCCACGCCGTAGCGTTCGGGGTCGCTGACCCAGTATCCGAAGACTGTTGCCTTGCTTTCTTTTTCGGCAGTCTCGACAGCCTCTTTCAGCAACTTGGTAAACCCGTTTCCATGGAATATATTGTCGCCAAGTACGAGACAGCACGAATCATCGCCTATGAATTTCTCACCTATTATGAATGCTTGCGCGAGGCCGTCAGGCGAGGGCTGTTCGGCATATTCAAAGTGTACGCCGTAGTCCGATCCGTCACCGAGAAGACGTTTGAAACCGGGCAGGTCGTGAGGGGTGGAGATAATCAGGATATCCCTTATGCCCGCCAGCATGAGTGTCGAGACAGGATAATAGATCATCGGTTTGTCAAAGACCGGGAGCATCTGTTTGCTGACGCCTTTGGTGATGGGGTAAAGTCTGGTACCGGATCCTCCGGCAAGTACGATTCCTTTCATTTTTGGTTAGGTATTATAATATGTGTGGCAAATTTAACACTTTAAAGCGGTCGATGCAGATAGCGGGACACTCTCAGCCGATGGCGGCATTATATATGGCCAGCACGTCCTTGCGGGCCAGCGGACGGAGGGAGCCGAGAGTGGCGGTGCCGTTCTTGGTACACATGTCGGCCATGTGGCACAGTTCTTCCTCCGTGGGACGCCGTCCGATAAGTTCGGTCAGTGTTACCGGCATACCGATGGAGCGGAAATAGCTTCTCATGGCGTCTATGCCGGCACGGGCTGTCGTAAGTATTTCCTCGCGGGAACCGAAGGCTGCTGGTATATCGAACAGGTTCACGGCAAGGCGAGCGAAACGTTCTGGGGCATAGTCGGCAACATATTCGGCCCATGCGCCCCATACAGCGGCGAGGCCGGCTCCGTGGGCCACATCAAAGAGTCCGCTGAGTTCGTGTTCGAGACCGTGTACGGCCCAGTCTCCCTGTCCGCGCAGTCCAGTGAGATCGTTGTGGGCCAGACTGCTCCCCCACATTATAGAGGCGCGGAGGGCATAGTCGAGAGGTGCAGAGAGCACTTTGCCGCCACATTCCATCATAGTCCTCAGCACGGCATCGGCAATGGCATCTGTCATGTACATATCGTCACCGCGTGTGAAATATCGTTCAAGAGTGTGCATCATTATATCAACTATGCCACATGATGTCTGGTAGGCGGGGAGGGTGAATGTCAGCTCGGGGTTCATGATGGCAAACCTCGGACGGCATATATTTGTAGAGAAGGATTTCTTTTCGTCACCGCTCTCACATTCGCGCGTGATGACACAACCGTCGCTCATCTCGCTTCCGGCAGCCGGGATGGTCAGTATGACACCTATCGGGAGTGCCTTCTGCGGGACGGCTGTACGCATGAAGAAGTTCCATATGTCACCCTCATACTCCACTCCTGCGGCTATGGCTTTGGCGGAGTCTATCACACTGCCGCCTCCGAGGGCAACGACAAAGTCAATACCTTCGGTGCGTGCAAGCTCTATCCCTTGGCGGACGAGTGAAAGGCGCGGATTTGGAACCACACCGCCGAGAGTGACAAATGGTATGCCGCCGTCTGTGAGCGAGCATTTCACACGGTCAAAGAGACCTGAACGCACGCAGCTTCCGCCTCCGTAGACAAGGAGCACGCGTGTGCCGCCCCATTTCTTTACGAATTCGGCAACACGAGTCTCGGTTGCCGGCCCGAACACCACCTCGGTGGGTGCATAGTAGGTAAAATCCTTCATAGTCTTGTAGATTTAATTCAGTCACAAAGGTACGAAAAGATTCCAATCATCCCAACCCCTTATTGCCTATCATGATGGGAATGTCAGATGTGGCAGATCGGACTTGGTCTTGGAGGCAGGTCTACAACCGTCCCTCATCGGCATATGAATAGTAGTTGCCACGGGCTATTATCACATGGTCAAGTACGTTTATACCGAGTATCTTTGCGCCGTCCTTGATACGTCGTGTGAGTGAGTCGTCATCACCTGACGGGCGGTTGTTGCCAGACGGGTGGTTGTGGACAAGTATTATCCCCTCGGCCAGACAGTCTATGGCTCGTTTGAGGAGTAGTTTTACATCGACCACAGTCGCCGCAGTCCCTCCCTGGGAGACACAGCGTTTGAATGTGACACGGTTGGAGCGGGAGAGCATGAGCACCCAGAACTCCTCATATTCGATGTCTGAAAGAATAGGCTGCATAAGGGAGACCACATCGGCGCTCGTCCTTATCTGCGGATCTGAACGCATGGCCGAGGCCTCGCTGTTGCGCCTTCCGAGTTCGAATGCTGCGGCAAGACTGACGGCTTTGGCAGGCCCTACACCCTTGTATTTGCTCATTAGCTCGTGCATGGAGAGCCGGGCCAGATTGTCGATTCTACCGTCACAGTCATGGAGGATGGAACGGGCCATGTCAACCACGGACATCCCCGGGATTCCTCCGCCAAAGATTATAGCTATCAGTTCGGCATCGCTGAGCGACCTTATGCCCGTGGACAGGGCTTTCTCTCGCGGTTTGTCATCCTCGTTGAGGTCGGAGATGCGTATAGAGGTGAAAGGAGATTCGTCCATGTCTCTGGTCACTTGCCTTTTCGGATGAGGATTTCTTCGTTGATATCGCGTCCACGGCCAAGTATGATCTTGGTGAGATAGGCGTGGATAAATCCTGTCCCGTAGCCGGTAATCTGTATCAGGCTGGCCGGAACGGCTTTCATGGCTATGAGTAGGGAGCGTGTCGAGGCCAAGGCCGTGATAAAGATGGCTGCGAGATAGATTCCTATGGGCAGCAGCCACCACGGGGAGACGAATATGCCGCAAAGGAGCATCACTATTCCGATGATTACAGCAATGGCCGGAAGAGTGTGCACCAGTTTCATGGAACCGGGGTAGAGTAGTTTCAGCGTGATTCGCGACATGCCGAATACATGAACCTGCCGGAAGAATTTTGCCAGATCGACACGTCTCTTGTGATAGACACATGCAGGCCGGATGAGACCGATCGAGAACCCGGCATTGCGTATGCGGGTGCTCATATCGATATCTTCCGAGAACATTTCGCGAAAACCTCCCACCTTCTCATATACCTTGCGTGCGAACCCCATGTTGAATGTCCTCGGGGTGAATTTCTCCATGCTCACCTTGCCGCCGCGTATGCCACCGGTAGTGAGAATTGAGGTCATCGCATAATTTATGGCCTTCTGGGTGGTGGTAAACGACTCGTGGGCTGCGTCAGGGCCTCCGAAACAGTCAAGGGGGCGGGCATCAAGTTCGTGTCCGAGGATTGAAAAATAGTCGGGTGGAATTACGCAGTCACTGTCAAAGAAGATAAAATATTCCCCCTCGGCGTGGTTCATTCCGTAGTTGCGGGCTATTGAACGACCCTCGTTCTCCTTGTAGAAATATTTCGATCTTACTTGCGGATAACTTTTCACCGCCTCTTCGCATGGAATGGTGGATCCGTCCTCCACGATCACTACCTCGAAGTCCTTGCAGGTCTGTTCCGATAGGCTTCTCATAAGGTCGTCCACCTCGTCTATGCGGTTATAGACAGGTACTATCACCGAGAATCGCGGTCTTGTATCCATCATTAGCTCATGCGGTTTTTGTAGTCTTCGTAATCAAATTGACGCAGGTAGCGGCAGTTTCCTTCCATGTCGCACAACACTATCGAGGGATGCTGTATGCCGTTGAACATATTTGTCTTAACGGTGGTATAGTGGTTCATGTCTTCCAATGTCAGGCGGTCTCCGGGCATTAGAGGTTTCGGAAAGGCCCAGTCCCCCACATAGTCTCCGCTCAGGCATGAATTGCCGCCGAGCCGGTAGGTCGGAAGTACTCCGTCCTCGGGTACGCTCTCGGTTATGGCCGGTTTGTATGGCATTTCGAGACAGTCAGGCATATGACATGCGAACGATGCATCGATGATTGCTGTTTTGACCCCTTGGTTTTCCACGATGTCAAGCACCGATGTCATGAGGTCACCTGTCCGCCATGTGAAAGCACTACCCGGTTCCATGATTACTTTGAGCCACGGATAGCGTGAACGGAAGTCCCTGAGCAGGTTTATGAGATGGTCTGTATCATATCCTTCGCGTGTCATGAGATGTCCTCCTCCGAAGTTTACCCACTTCACCTGTCTGAGGAATCCTCCGAACTGTGTCTCGAAGGCTTCAAGCACTTTGGCCAGATCATAGGAGGTGCTCTCGCACAGTGCGTGGAAGTGCAGGCCCTCGATTCCCTCGGGAAGTGTCCCGCCGAGCTGTTCGGCTGTGACTCCGAAGCGTGAGCCGGGAAGGGCCGGATTGTATATCTCGGTATCTATGACCGAGCACTGCGGATTGACTCTAAGTCCCGGGGAAACTCCGGCGGCAAGTGTCCGTTTTCCGTATCTTTCCCATTGGCTCAGGGAGTTGAACGTGAGATGGGTGGCACGTGATAGAAACATGTCAATCGAAGCCTCTGTATAGACTGGACAATAGACATGGGCCTCTCCGCCAAGCTCCTCGTTGCCCAGGCGCAGCTCGTTGAGCGAGCTTGCCGTGAAGTCACGGTTGTATTCTCTGACAATGTTGAACGAGCGCCAGAGGGCGTTGGCCTTGAATGCCATTATTATATTGACCCCGGCCATGCGCTCAACATGGTTGATAATCCCGAGATTGTGGCGCAGACGTTCCTCATAGACCACATAGAAGGGGGTAGGTATCTCGTTAATCCTCATAAGATGTTGAATTTGGCAAATTTAAACAGAAGCGTTCGGGAGCTTGTATCATCATTTTCGAATCTGACAGTCATTCGTGGATCTATGCCGGAGAGATCGATGGCTACCACCTCGCCTCGTCCGAATTTCGGGTGGGCTATCTTTGTTCCGACTGAAACTTCTTCCGGGGCATGTTTCTGGAAATTCTCTGTGGAAGGTGCGGTATGGGACGGCTTTACGGGACGTCGCAGGTCGTTGAGCGAACGTGCGCTTCCGGCCATGGAAGGAGCAAAACGAATCTGTGCTCCGCGCGGTTCGGCCACAGAGGCTCCGCACGGTTCGCGGAAATCAGTCCCGGTATCAAGTCGGAGATAAGCCGGGTCTATATCGCCTATAAATCTTGAAGGACGAGGTGTGGAGGGCTGTCCGTTCCGAAAACGTGACACGGCATAGCTCATCATACAGTAGTTTCTGGCACGCGTCATGGCCACGTAGAGCAGACGGCGCTCTTCCTCGATTCCTTTGTATTCGCCTGCGGCCATCGAGGAGGGGAAAAGGTCTTCCTCGACACCTACGATGAAAACGTTGTTGAATTCCAATCCCTTGGCAGCATGGGCGGTCATGAGTGTGACATGTTCGTCGGCAGATGTGTCGGAATCCTGGTCGGTGGCGAGGGAGATGTCGTTTAGAAATGCCGTCATCGAGAGGTCGTCGCGTCCTTCCTCGGTGGCATTTTCCACGAAGGACTTCACACCGTTTAGGAGCTCTTCGAGATTTTCACGTTTGGAGATGTTCTCAGGGGTATTCTCATGGAGGAACATCTCGTAGAGTCCCGAATCCTGTATGATGCGACGGGCTGCGCCATAAGCGTCACGTCCCTTCCCGTTCAGCTCTATAAAGCTGTCAATGAGCATATAGAATCCTGTCAGCTTCTTTTTTGTGCCATTGTTTATAGTCACAGGAAACTCGTCAGGCCGGTGTAGCACCTGCCAGATGCTGGTATTGTTGTCAATGGCGGCTCGTGTGAGCTTGGCAAGGGTGGTTTCACCTATGCCGCGTGCAGGTGTGTTGATGATGCGTCGCAGGGCCTCGTCATCATCAGGATTGACTGAGAGACGCATGTATGCCACGGCATCCTTAACCTCTTTGCGCTGGTAGAATGACAGACCGCCGTATATTCGGTAAGGTATGTTCCGCTTGCGCAGTGCCTCCTCTATCACTCGGCTCTGGGCGTTGGTGCGGTAAAGTATGGCAAATTCGTCATAAGGATCGCCGGTAGACAGTTTTCTCTGTGACACGCGGGCTGCCACCTGATAGGCTTCCTCGAAGTCACTGTAACAGCGTGTGACATCGATGCGGGCGCCACGATCATTTTCTGAGAATACTTTTTTGGGAATCTGTTCGGTGTTCTTGTCTATAAGGCTTCCGGCTGCGTCAATGATGTTTCGGGTTGAGCGGTAATTGCGTTCGAGTTTGAATGTTTCCAGTCTCGGGAACGAGTTACGCAGGTCGAGTATATTGCGTATATTTGCGCCACGGAACGAATAGATGCTCTGTGCATCGTCACCCACCACGCAGATCTTCTGTTCCTCTCCTGTGAGGAGGGTGATTATGACATGCTGTGCGTGGTTGGTGTCCTGATACTCGTCCACAAGTATGTAACGGAAAAACTCTCGGTAGTGACGTCTCACGTCAGGGTGTTCCACAAGAAGGCGGTAGGTATAGTAGAGTAGGTCGTCGAAGTCCATTGCTCCCGCCACTATACATCGGTCTCGGTAGAAGCGGTATATCTCCGATGTGCGCTCTCTGCGCGCCCTTTTGTCAGACTCGACAAGCTCGCGGTCGGCGGCATATTGTTCTGGGGAGATGAGGGCGTTCTTAGCCCATGATATGGCGCCGAGGACTGTTGATGGCTTGTAGACCTTCTCGTCAAGCTGCATATCCTTGATGATGCTCTTTACAAGCGATTTTGAATCGGAGGCGTCATATATGGTGAACGAGCTTTTGAATCCGATGAGTTCGGCGTTATGGCGCAGTATTCTGGCAAATATGGAGTGAAAGGTTCCCATCCATAGTCTGGACGCCGTCTCGTGGCCGGTCAGTTGTTCTATTCGTTCGCGCATCTCGCGGGCTGCCTTGTTGGTAAATGTCAGCGCGAGTATCCGCCACGGCTCGTAGCCGTTGCACAGGAGATGCACTATCTTGTAGGTAAGCACGCGCGTCTTGCCGGAACCGGCACCGGCAATAACCAGCTGCGGGCCGTCACAATATGTGACGGCCTCACGCTGCTGTCCGTTAAGTTGGTCTAAGTATTCAACCATCTGTTACTTTACTTCCTTTACGCGCAGATGGTCGCCGGTCTCGTCGGCGATAGCGCGGTAATAACGTTCGTCATAACCGGGGAAGTCGGGAGTTACGGCCATGCCTTCGGGTGTGCGTTCGAACCGGCCGTCTTTCTCTTTCTTTACATTACCGTCAAGATATTTTACCAAGAGATAGTCGCCAAGTTCCTTATAGCGTTTCACATAGCGCTGTGAGGCCATGTCGGTGTGTCCGCGCAGAACCTCGCGTGCATCCTCGGGCGACATTGTCTTTATCCCGGACATGAGCGCCGAGACCTCTTTGTCAAGAGTCTCTTCTTCGGCGTTCTGGACGCGGCGGATGTCCGGAATCATCTGTGAATATCGGTTGTAGGCCTGATTGGCCACGTAATTGTTCACCCAGAATGCGGCATCCCATGAGATGGTAAGCATATCACCGTTGCCGGGTGCGAATTCATGAGGCGCCTTGTCCACACAGTTATATACGGGGATATAGACGCAGGTGTTGGCATCGTCAACGCCGAACCACAGTATGCCCCTCATCGGGTCGGGGTGTGAGGCGTTCATCTGTGAGACGAACGAGAAGCCGGTCTGCTGTGTGGCGATAGCACGCTCGTTGAGATATTCCTTTCCGTCCACCTTGAAGGTCATAGGCCTCCATCGGTAGGGCACAGCGTAAGGGCCGGCGCCTACGTCCTTGGTCATATCCATGGGGGTGTTTTCGAAATGGTCGCGCATCATCCATTTCATATCGTTGGCGTCAACCTTCTTGTCAGGCTTGACCCAGAGAGGCATCACCTCTCCCTTAGAGTCGAGAATCCATGGCAGGTACTTGTCCATTCCGCTTTTGAAACGATTGAAATAGCTCCATACGCGTCCGTCACATCCACGGGTGGCTGTGCCGTCAAGTTCGCCATAGGCTGATGAGAAGCTGAAATCCTCGTCCTTTCCCTTATAATAACCCATCTTGCGGGCAAAGTCAATCACATCAGGGGAATAAATTGTGTTCTCCTTGTCATTGAGCGGAAACTTGTGGATGCGGGGGAAGTTGGCATGTCCCGATATACAGTCGTCAGGGATACGTCTGGCCACCCATACGGCGCCCTTTTCCTTTCCGCCTTTGCCTATAAGCTCCATAATCCATGCCTCGTCGGCATCGGCTATCGAGAAAGACTCGCCGCTTGAATGGTAACCGTAGTCATTCACAAGGCCGGTCATTATATCTATGGCCTCTCGGGCGGTGCGGGCACGTTCGAGAGTCACGTATATGAGTGAGCCATAGTCCATGATTCCGGTGGTGTCTTCCAGTTCGGCACGTCCGCCCCATGTACTCTCGGCTATGGTCAGTCCGTGCTCGTTCATGTTGCCGATAGTGGCATATGTATGGGCCGGCTGGGGAATCTCGCCCAGATATCTGCCTGTGTCCCATTCATGTATCTTTCTCATCTCGCCGGGCGCGTGGTCGGCAGCCGGGGTGTTGTAAAGCTCGCCATAAAGCGTATGGCTGTCAGCGGCATAGGTCACGAAGACCGAACCATCGGCTGTGGCGTTCTTGCCTGCGATGAGGCTTGTGCAGGGTAGGGCGCCAAGCGGAAGGAGCGCCGCCATGGCTGTCAGAAATGTGCGGATATTCATTATCTTGGTTTTATGATTGGCTTGAACTACGGCATTGTTATTCCTTAGTTTATGCAAAAATACGGATTTTCCGGCAATTATTTGAATTACCAACATTTTTTCTGTAACTTTGAGCGCTCACGAACCTATATTATTAACATAATAAAACACTAACAAACACATGAAAAAGTATTTGGCAGAAATGATCGGGACATTCGTCCTCGTTCTCATGGGCTGCGGTAGCGCCATTTTCGCAGGGATCGGCCTCGGCACGACTGGTTATGGTATCAGCACTCTCGGCGTAGCTTTTGCCTTCGGTCTCTCCGTCGTTGCCATGGCCTATACCATCGGCAACATCTCAGGATGTCACATCAACCCTGCCATCACCCTCGGTGTCTGGGCCAACGGGCGCATGAAGGGTTCAGAAGCTGTCGGCTATATGGGCTTTCAGGTAATAGGCGCTCTTCTTGCCTCGGCCGTGCTATGGATTCTCGTCCATACAGGCAATGAGGCCGGTGTAGAGGCTGTATTTAATGACACAACCACCACCGGGGCCAACTCGTTCATGACAGGTAATATGGTTCCGGCGTTTATAGCCGAGTTGGTATTCACGTTTATCTTTGTTCTCGTGGTGCTTGGAACCACTGACTCAGAGAAAGGCGCCGGTTCGTTCGCCGGTCTTGCCATAGGTCTGACACTCGTTCTTGTCCACATCGCCTGTATTCCCGTTACCGGCACATCCGTAAATCCCGCTCGTTCGATAGGCCCGGCTATTTTCGCAGCTATCGAAGGTAACAGTGTGCCTCTGAGCCAGCTCTGGCTCTTCATTGTGGCCCCGTTCCTTGGCGCTCTTTGTTCCTCGGCTGTATGGAATGTCATCAAGGGTAAATAAAGTAAAGTCAAAAGAGCTTATTATAGAGCTATCCCCCCGGATACCGAAAAGACGGTTTCCGAGGGGATAGTCTTATGCCGTAGGAAACAATCAGTCCGGCTGGACGATGTGTGACCGTGCTGAGGCAACAGAGGAGTCGGCAACAGCCTCGCGGCGAATATGTAGTTCGCGGACTATACGGTTCATCTCGTTGGTGTCAAGCGGGTAGAACCATACGACAACCATGGATAGGAGAGCCACACCTGCCGGTATGAATGTCATTAGCATCCAGAGACAGCTGATGGCGCTTTCCGGCTGTACTATGTCGATGGCCGGGTTGGTATCGGTGCGCTCTATGTAGCCGCAACCGCTGAGGAGCCACATGACGGCTGCTCCACCAATCGCTCCACCGAATTTCTGGGCCATGGATGCTGACGAGAATATGAGGCCTGTTGAGGCGGAGTGGGTTTTGAGTTCGGAATAGTCGGAGACATCGGCATACATAGACCATACGAGAGGCGACATGACTCCTGTGAGCACCGAGATGATCACTTGGAGCACGAGCATGAGGATAAGTCCTGTGTTGGAGACGGGGGAGAGCGTGAAGAATATAACAGAGAATATGATGAGGAGCAGATCGACAAGGATGAAGGTGGTTTTCTTGCCGAAACGTTTTGTCACGGGAACAGCAAGTGCCACGCCGACCATGTTGGCCACCTCGCCGACACCGAGGAAGAGTCCTGAATATAATAGTATGGAGATGGAAAAGAGCATGATATGCTGTTCGCCGCCTATGACATCGGCAAAGAAGAAGGCGACAGTGGCCCCACGGACTGTGTTGAATAGATTGGAACAGAGTGATGCGCCGTTGAGGAGCCACCAGGGTCTGTTGGTGACAAGGGCCTTGATGTCCTTGCCGAGGGTGGCCGGGCTGACGGAGGTGAGCTGTTCGCGTGTCAGCATGAAGCATAGGAGGAAAAGGATGAGGCATCCTGTGGCAATCACCGTCATGGCAGCCTGCCATGACGACTGTATAGAGAACCCGAAACCGTCATTGAACATGGAGCATAGCGGATCCCATGCGAACAGGGCTATGAACGAGCCGGCATAGGCAAAGAACATGCGGTAGGATGAGAAGACGGTCTTCTCGCCCGAGTCGTCGGTGATGACGCCGAGCATGGCTCCGTATGGTACGTTTATGCCTGTGTAGACGGTCATCATGAGGATATATGTGGCATAGGCCCATATGAGCTTGGCCCCGTATGCCCAGTCAGGAGTTGTGAACAGGAGGATTCCGCAGATAGAGAACGGTGCGGCCACCCAAAGCAGGTAGGGTCTGTATTTTCCCCAGCGGGTCTTGGTGCGGTCGGCTATCGCGCCCATCATGGGATCGGAGACTGCGTCCCAGATGCGTGTGACCAGAAGGAGTATGCCGGTATCTACAAGGGAGATTCCGAAGATATTGGCATAGAAGAACGGGAGATAATAGCTGAATACTTTCCAGAACATGGATGAAGCCATGTCGCCGAAACCGTATCCGATTTTTAGTCTTAGCGGTGCTGCCATTTTTTTAATAAGTGTTATCGTGGTTTGATTTTAATAGTTGAAAAGTTAAGAGAGCCAGGGTAACGGCCATACCGTTATCCTGACTCCTCGAATCCGTTGTCTATCCGTCGGGATTCATTTGAATCTAAGGTTTGAATCAATCAGTCTGTTGATGGCGCGGACTGCTGCGGAAGAGTCGAGTCCGTCCTCGGGTGTATTGAGACAATAGTCCACAAGGCGGTCAATCGTGGATGTTGCCACGTGCATTCGTGTGTCAGACGATGCATAATATATGAACACCTTTCCGTCAGGGTCGGCGATCCAGCCGTTTGAGAAGAGGACGTTCATCACGTCGCCTGTATATTCCTCCCCTTCAGGTGCCATGAGGTAGCCTCCGGGAGAGGCTGTCTTCTTCCATGGTTCTTCGAGGGAGGTCATATACATGTACAGAACATATCGTAGCCCGGAGGCGCAGGCACGCACGCCGTGGGCGAGGTGGAGCCATCCCCGGGAGGTCTTGATGGGGTGTGGGCCTTCACCGTTCTTTACCTCCTTGATGGTGTGGTATTGTCGGTGGTCTATGATGGTTTCCTCCTTTATCTCGGCGTCAGTGATGTCGTCAACGAGCGCCCATCCTATCCCGCCACCACTGCCGGTGTCTATGAATCCCTCCTGCGGGCGTGTGTAAAGGGCGTATTTCCCGTTGACGAACTCGGGATGGAGCACTACGTTGCGCTGCTGGGATTTGCTTTTAAGGTCGGGGAGACGTTCCCAGTTTTCAAGATCCGTGGTGCGGGCTATCCCGCATGACGCTGTTGCAGCCGAGAGGTCGCCTGGCATAGAGTCGTCATGGCGTTCCACACAGAATAGACCGTAGATGAACCCGTCCTCGTGGGCGGTGAGGCGCATGTCATAGATGTTTGTGGCTGGATTGTCGGTCTCGGGCATTGTTATCGGACGCTCTCTGAAACGGAAGTTGTCGATTCCGTTAGGGCTTTCAGCGATAGCAAAGAATGACTTGCGGTTCATTCCCTCCACGCGCACCACGAGGAGATACTTGTCTTTCCATTTGATTGCCCCTGAGTTGAGGGTGGCGTTGCATCCTATGCGCTCCATGAACCAGGGGTTGGTCTCTGGATTGAAATCATATCTCCATTCAGGAGGAACCATGTCTGCGGTTATGACGGGACGGGCATATCGGTTGTATATACCGTTTCCTTCGAGCATGGTGTTGGGACGGCTTACGAGTCTCTCGTAACGGGAGAGGACGAGGCTTTTTCTATATTCGAAGGTGGTCATTCCTAACATTGCGTGTTGACGGGCGTTCAGCCAAGTATTACTTCTACGGTGTTGACAGAACCGGCCGGACGGAGGGGTATGCGGTTGCCTTCCACGTATTCGCCGTTGACTTTGAGTGTACGGACACCACGGCATACGTGTGCTGGGTTGCTCACGGTGATGTCGTAGCGGGCGCCACGGAACTCTCGGCTCACTTCGTAGCCCTGCCATGAGTCGGGAATGCATGGATCTATGAAGATTCCGTCATAGTCTGGCCTGACTCCGAGGATGAACTGTGTAATGGCATACCAGTTCCATGCGGCAGTGCCTGTGAGCCATGAGTTTTTAGCCTCTCCGGGACGGGCCGCGTCCTTTCCGGCTGTCATCTGGCAATATACGTAGGGTTCCACTTTGTGCAGGTCGCTCTTGTCTTCCAGATAGGCAGGGCATATTTTGGCGTAGTATTCCCATGCCCTGTCTCCTCGTCCGAGCACGGTCTCGCCTATTATGACCCATGGATTGTTGTGTGCGAATATTCCCGCATTTTCCTTGTATCCGGCAGGATAGGTGGATATCTCGCCATATTCCATAACGTATTCGGTGAAGGCTGGGTTGTTAAGGACTATGCCGTGTTCGCAGTCGAGATATTTTTTTACCGAGTCCAGGGATTTTTTCACAAGGCCCTCTTCAAGGCCTATACCGGCCATCGAGCACCAGCCCTGCGACTCGATGAAGATTTTACCTTCCTTGTTTTCATGAGAGCCTACCTTGTTGCCATAGAAGTCATAGGCGCGGAGAAACCATTCGCCGTCCCAGCCGTATTGTCTTACGGATTCGATCATGGCTTTGACATGGGCGGTGGCGCGAGCGGCCTCGGCATCGAATCCGAGACGGTGGCAGAGGGCGGCATAATCGTTGCCACAGACCACAAACTGTCCGGCTATCATCAGCGACTCTGCCTTTGAGCCTTCCGAATTGTTCTCCGTAGTCTGGAATGACTCGTTCGGGTCATTGGAGAAACAGTTGAGGTTGAGGCAGTCGTTCCAGTCCGCACGTCCTATGAGCGGGAGTCCGTGAGGGCCGAGATTGTTGATCACATGGTCAAACGAGACACGCAGGTGCTCCATAAGCGATAGTTCCGATCCGGGCATGTTGTCAAACGGCACCGGCTCGTCAAGTATCGAGAAGTCACCTGTCTCTTTGATATATGCGACAGTGCCGAAGATGAGCCACATTGGGTCGTCGTTGAAACCGCCGCCGATGTCGTTGTTGCCGCGTTTTGTGAGAGGCTGGTACTGGTGGTAGCAGCCGCCGTCAGGAAATTGAGTGGATGCTATGTCGATGATTCTCTCACGGGCGCGTTCGGGTATCTGGTGGACGAATCCAACGAGGTCTTGGTTGGAGTCGCGGAATCCCATACCTCTTCCTATACCGCTCTCGAAGAACGATGCAGAACGTGAGAAGCAGAACGTAATCATACACTGGTACTGGTTCCAGATGTTGACCATTCTGTCAAGGCGCTCGTCGCCGCTGCGGACGCTGTATCGTCCTAGCAGGTCGTCCCAATAGTGGCGTAGGGCTTCAAAGGCGGTGTCTACCTTCTCGGAGGAGTCGAAACGCTCCATGAGGGCTTTGGCAGGAGTCTTGTTTATGACACCTTTTGATTCCCATTTCTCATCCTGAGGGTTTTCGATATAGCCGAGCACGAAGACAAGGTCACGGCTTTCGCCGGGTGCGAGTGTGATTTCTATGGAATGGGATGCTATCGGACTCCATCCGTGGGCCACGCTGTCGCGTGAGCGTCCCTCCATCACTGCGTCAGGTGTGTCGAAACCGTTGTATAGCCCCATGAATGTCTCTCTGTCGGTATCGAATCCGTCAACAGGGGCATTGACGGAATAGAATGCATAGTGGTTGCGGCGCTCCTTGTATTCGGTCTTGTGATAGATGGCGGAGCCGTCTACCTCCACCTCGCCTGTCGAGAAGTTGCGTTGGAAGTTCTCCATATCTGTCGCGGCGTTCCAGAGACACCATTCTATGAATGAGAACAGTCTGAATGTCCTCACGCGGTCACTCTGGTTGGTGAGCGTTAGCTTGGTGACCTCGGCATGTGTCTCTAACGGCACGAAGAACAAGGCACGGGCCTCTATGCCGTCTTTGGCGCCTGTTATGACGGTATAGTTCATTCCGTGGCGGCATTCGTAGAAATCAAGCGGAGTCTTGCATGGTTTCCATGCAGGATTCCAGACGGTATTACCGTCCTTTATATAGAAATAACGGCCACCGGCGTCCATGGGTACTCCGTTGTAGCGGTAGCGTGTGAGGCGGCGGAACTTGGCATCCTTGTAGAAGGAATATCCCCCGGCAAAGTTTGAAATCAGAGAGAAGAAATCCTTGTTGCCAAGATAGTTGATCCAAGGCCACGGAGTGTGTGGGTCGGTGATGACATATTCGCGGGCTTTGTCATCAAAATAGCCATATTTCATTTCGTTAATAAGTTTTTTGGTTAGACTTGGAAGGAGAGAGACTGGTGAGGGCGGGAGGGTATCAGCCTCCGGCTCCCTTTGTTATCAGACGGCGGATGTCTGAGCGGGTCTCTTTTTATGCTGTCTGCAAAGATAGAGATTTTTGTCTGGTTTGAAAGCGGTCATGGTATATCGTGGTTCGGGATTGCATTGGTTGGCGGGGAGTTCCGTATCATACGAGTAGCTTATGGTGCTGATATATATCACGGAACACCTTGGGGGAATTGCCTTTCTTCTTCTTGAATATGCGGTTGAAGTTGGAGATGTTGTTGAACCCGCACTCATAACAAATCTCTGCCACTGACAATGTTGAGTCTACAAGGGCACGAGAGGCATGTCCCAGACGTATGTCTATGAGATAGTCCGATATGGAACGGCCAGTGCGCATTTTGAAGAAACGGCTGAATGCCGTTGGTGTCATCCCGACGAGTTCTGCAAGGTCGGCCAGACGTATTTCTTCCTTGTAGTTGGCCGAGATGTATTCCTGTACTTTCTGCACACGGCGGCTGTCGCCGGTAGGTTTGAGTGACGCGAACGATGATGATGACAGGCGGCGGTAGTCGCCGCTTTCGGCCAGTTCGTGCAATATTGCCATGAGTTCGAGCATACGGTAGAATCCTGCCTCGGTCTTTGTGAGATTGTCAAGACGGTTGAAGATTCGGAGGATGGCGGTGGTTCCGAATGCGATACCGTTGGAACTCACTTCGAGCATATGCCGTATGGAGGCGAGCTGGGTCTTTCCCAGTAGCGACTCTCCGAAAAGATCGCGTGAGAACTGTATCGTCACCTCGTGTATCTTGTCGTTTTTACAGTCGTGTTGTTCCCACCCGTGTTCTATCCCGTTGCCCACAAGGACAAGGTCGAAATCGCCTATCGTTTCCATAGAGTCTCCTACCACCCGGCGCGCTCCGTTGCCGTTGGCGAGAAAGTTCAACTCGAATTCCTCGTGACGGTGCACGGGATAGGTGAAGCGGTCTTTAAGCCTGTCTACGAGGTAGAAGCAGTCTTTTTCCGAGAGAGGTGTGATTTCGGTGATTATTTTGTTCATGGTTGTTTCAAGATGACGGTAAGCTACTGTGTATTCTCGATTAAGTTACGTCCTTGCGGGCTTTCCGTAAATGTGTTTCCTATGATTGTCGGTTGACGTTGGCGGGGAGGGAGTCTTTCTTACAAAGATATATATTAATTTCCAAAACGTGTGTAATGCCGATGTCTAAAATTTCTTAATTGATATGTTTTCGCAGATAAATGTTAAAATAGTATCATAGTCTTACTTGTATGCATACTTTAAACCAGATAGGTCATAAAAATACGATTTTTTTGGAAAAAGATGGATGTTAATGCGGATAATGATGAAAAAAGCTTGCACTTTGTTAAAAAATTGCTATATTTGCAATCTGAGTTATCAAATCCGAGTAATCACAAACCTTAACAGAGACGCATGAAAAAGTTTTTCGTTTCACTGGTCACAGCGATGACGGCGGTTTCGGCCTTTTCCGAAGTCCCGGCCGGTCTTATCACCTCCCAACCCGAAGGCACCCTCTATACCGATGTGTATAGTTCAAGCCGCGAGTTTCTAATGTATGGCGGTATGCCGGCGAGAACCGACAACTGGGGATATCGCTCGGAAATCGTTGTCAATGGAAACGATATATACATCCACAATGTAATCCGTGACTACGAAGGTCTTGATTCTTGGATCAAGGGCACTATAACTGACGGAGTGGCAGAGTTCCCCCTTCCGCAGCCTGTTTACTACAAGGCCGGAGATGAGGCCGAGGGTACAGCCGAGGTAGTGCTTTATGCCGAGATGGTCAAGGCGGTAGGGACAGCCTCTGACAAGACTATTGTTCCCGATGCCGAAGCGCCGTCGCTCCGCATGACGTGGGATGGTAAGAACCTTGTCCAGATACTCCCCACGCCATCGGCTGACGACCCTGACTATGACGGTCTCTGCGCACTCACGAACAGCAAGCACGGCTATATGGCCTACGGGTCTAAGGACATCAGGTATCAGATATGGGAAGAGAAGCCTCTCTCTGCACCTGCCACTTTGGAGACCCGGCTCTATTCTCTTACATATACCGACCAGATGGACGAGTCTCAGACCCGCCAGGTGTCAGTGGGCGTTGACGGTTCTGATTTGTGGATACAGGGGCTGAACAGTTTTCTGCCTGAGACATGGGTCAAGGGAACCATTGGGGCTGACGGAAAAGTCACCCTCCCGTCCGGCCAGTATATGGGGCTGAAAAATGACTATTATATGTTCTTCATGGGTGCGGAGTATGAAAAATCGGGATACAGAATCATTGATGCCGCCACGATCGGCACGGAAGGTGACAACTATGTCGCCGAGACATCGATGCTCATAAATCTCGGTAAAGACGGCTCGTCTCCCGCAGGAAATCTCAACATGCGTTCGGCAGTGTTCGCACCTGTCACCAGCGCCATACAGACCCCCGACAATCCAGAGATATTGGAGATAAGCTATGAGGAAGGGATGTCGATGCTCGTGTTCATTATAATGCCGTCCGACATACAGGGAGAGGCCTTGAATTCAAGCAACCTGTATTTCAACGTGTTCGTCAACGGTGAGCCTTATACCTTCACTCCCGAGAATTCATTTGTTCCCGAGACCATCACGGATATCCCGTTCACCTATCCTTACTATGACAGTTATCTGATGGCAGGAGGAGACGGTATGTTCATTGCAGGTGTGGAAGGCGTTTTGGAGAAGATGGGAGTCCAGTCATTCTATGTAAACCATGACGGTACCGTGACAAAGTCGGCCCTCGTGGAGGAGGCGTTCCAGTCAGCCGGTATCGAGGATACATCAGTGGTGGAATCGCCGGTTGTGAAGAGCGAATATTTCGACTTCTGCGGCGTCAGGGTGGTTGATCCGGCCCCGGGACTCTACATCCGCCGTGACACACGTGCTGATGGCACCGTCAACGCTACCAAGGTCATAGTACGCTGACAGGCAATTTGAAAACATATCCGCATCCCGGGCGCCTCTTCTCATGGACGGCATCCGGGATGCGTTGTGAAAATTCCGACATAAAAATATCTGTCTGTTCGGTAAAATTCCGTATCTTTGCCATTCAAACAATTTCATCCAATTAGTTACAATGTCTCAGATTAAATGTGTGGGCATCCTCACCTCCGGAGGTGACGCCCCCGGCATGAATGCCGCCATCCGCGCCGTCACCCGTTCGGCCATCTACGGCGGTTTGAAGGTAAAAGGCATCTATCGCGGTTACAAGGGTCTTATCACCGACGAGATAGTAGAATTCAAGACCCAGAACGTATCAAACATCATCCAGGCGGGCGGAACTATTCTTAAAACCGCGCGTTGCAAGGAATTTACCACCCCCGAGGGACGCCAGCTGGCTTATGACAATCTCAAACGTCAGGAGATGGACGCACTCGTGGTGATAGGGGGTGACGGTTCGCTCACCGGCGCACGTGTGTTTGCCAACGAATTCAACATACCCATAATCGGACTTCCCGGTACCATAGACAATGACCTCTACGGTACAGACTCCACCATCGGTTATGACACCGCTCTCAACACCATCATGGAGTGTGTCGACAAGATCCGCGACACGGCCACTTCCCACGAGCGTCTTTTCTTTATCGAGGTCATGGGCCGTGATGCCGGCTTCCTGGCTCTGAACGGTGCGATAGCCTCTGGTGCCGAAGCCGCCATCATCCCTGAAATCTCCACCGAGGTAGACCAGCTGGCCGAGCTTATCGACCACGGGTTCCGCAAGAGCAAGAACTCCTCGATAGTCCTCGTTGCCGAGAGTCCTGTCACCGGTGGGGCCATAGGTCTGGCCGAACGCGTCAAGAACGAGTATCCGGGTTATGACGTGCGCGTCTCCATCCTCGGACATCTCCAACGCGGAGGTTCGCCCACGGCGTTTGACCGCATCCTTGCCTCGCGCATGGGTTCGGCTGCCATTGACGCCCTTCTCGAAGACCAGCGCAACGTGATGATAGGTATCCGTAATGACGAGATCACCTATGTGCCATTCTCCAAGGCCATCAAGAATGACAAGCCCGTCAAACGCGAGCTTATCGATACATTGCGCAGACTTTCGATTTAAAAAAATATCCGGAGGCCGGGGTGTGTGTCACACACCCTGTGTCTCCGGCCACAAACTGTTAGAACGATGATAGAAGTAAGGGATGTCGTGAAAAGTTTCGACGGGCTTCGTGTGCTTGACGGAGTGAGCCTCACCGTTGAAGACGGGGAGTTTCTCTCCATAGTGGGGCCGAGCGGCGCAGGAAAGACCACGCTTCTCCACATAATAGGCTCGCTTGACGCCCCGGATTCCGGCTCCGTGCTCTATGACGGCACCGATATAGTCAGGATGAAGGAGGGGCGGCTTGCCGCGTTCCGCAATCTCAATATGGGATTCGTGTTCCAGTTCCACCAGCTTCTTCCCGAGTTCACAGTGACTGAAAACGTGGCTCTTCCGGCCATGATAGCCGGACTCAGCCGCAGCAAGGCCATGTCCCGTGCGGCATCGCTGCTCGGCGGGATGGGACTTGGCGGTCGTCTGTCCCACAAGCCATCACAGCTGTCAGGCGGAGAACGCCAGAGAGCGGCTGTTGCGCGTGCCCTTGTCAACGACCCGTGTGTAATCCTTGCCGATGAGCCGTCCGGGAGTCTTGACTCCCACAACCGTGACGAGCTTTACAGGCTCTTCTTCGATCTTCGCGCCTCTACCGGGAAGACCTTTATCATAGTGACCCACGACGAGTCGCTTGCTACCAATTCAGACCGCGTCATCCACATGAAGGACGGCCGCATAGTGCTCCCTCCTGCCCTATGAGATGCCGTGTATTGTCCCTTGTACTGTTGCCGTTGGCCGCGTTGTTTCTCATGTTCACGTCGTGTGGCGAGGACGGTATTGACGCAAGTGTGGAGATGCCGCTGACCGAGATTGCCACTTTCGAAGGCAACGGTGAGGGCAGGGCTGTGTTTTCTTTCCGAAAGGTTGACGACACTCCCTTGGTAGTCCTCACTGCCGATACCGGGATTGACATAGACCCGGAGCGTGTTCCGGCCCGAATGCTCATACGCTATATCCCTGAGAACGGTAACGCCTATGAGTCAGGCCCTGTAAGGCTTCTGTCTGCCTCGCTCATCAACTCGTCTGCGGTCGAGACGGTCTGGAAGGACGGATATGACCGTTGGGACAGGGACGGGGTTTATCTTTACAGCATGTGGCGTTCAGGAACCTATCTGAACATGCACATACGGCTGACTTATTCTACGGAACCTCGTGTCTTCTGTCTTGCCGCTGACCCGGCCACTCTCCATACGTCCGTGCCTGACCTTTACCTTGTACACATCATGGAAAATACTGCGGACAACCATGACCGCGCCTACTATGCCTCCTTTGACATGGCTTCCGTCTGGAATCGGAAGGACGTCACCGCTGTGAGGATACATGTGGCAAATACCAACCTTGATAAACATATTTTCACATTTGAAAAGACATCCTCTCTTCCGGCAGGAGGTAATTGACTATAAGTAAGCGGACAGGGCGATTATGCTCACCGCAGGTGATAGTGTGCAATAGGTTAAAATTGCATTAAATAGACATGATATAAGGGAAATTTACTTATATTTGTGTTGAATAACTTACAAAGCAGGCGTGGCATGGAGCCATACCTGTGGCAACCGTCACATTATCAGTTTTTAGTTTATGGCGAAAATTATTGGTGCACTGGATATCAACCGTGAAAGGTGCAAGGGGTGCGACCTTTGTGTCGTGGCCTGCCCGTGCGGAGTCCTGTCCCTGACCGGGAAGGATGTCAACGATCGTGGCTATCATTTCGTGACCGACACGAACCCCGATGCCTGTATTGGGTGTGCCGCCTGTGCCACCGTCTGCCCGGACGGATGTATCACCGTCTACCGGGTGGTTGAGAAATGAACTTTGCCACTCTCCAATAATCTCACTTATGGAACAAGAAGTAACATTGATGAAAGGTAACGAGGCCATAGCCCACGCGGCTGTGCGCTACGGCGTGGACGGGTACTTCGGCTATCCCATCACGCCACAGAGCGAGATTCTCGAAACCCTTGAAGAACTCATGCCGTGGGATACGACCGGAATGGTCGTGCTCCAGGCTGAGAGCGAAGTGGCCGCCATCAACATGGTCTACGGGGGCGCAGCAACCGGCAAGGCATGTATGACCTCCTCGTCCAGTCCGGGCATAAGCCTCAAACAGGAGGGTATATCCTACATTGCCGCCGGGGAGCTTCCGGCACTGATTGTCAACTGTATGCGCGGCGGCCCGGGTCTCGGCACCATCCAGCCTTCCCAAGCCGATTATTTTCAGGCCACCAAGGGTGGCGGCCATGGTGACTATCACCTCATAGTCCTTGCCCCGGCCTCGGTGCAGGAGATGGCCGACTTTGTCGGGCTTGGATTTGATCTCGCGTTCAAGTACCGCACCCCTGTCATGATGCTGGCTGACGGCATTGTTGGACAGATGATGGAGAAAGTGGTGCTTCCGCCGTTCCGCCCGCGTCTGACTGACGAAGAGATAGCCGAACAGCGTCCGTGGGCTGTCACTGGACGCCCCGCAACGCGCCGGCCCAACATTATGACCACCCTCGAACTCGACCCCTGCCTCATGGAGAAGCACAACCTGCATCTTCAAGAGACCTATGACCTCATCAAGGCCAACGAGGTGCGTTATGAGGAATACTATACTGACGATTGTGACTATCTCATCGTGGCTTTCGGCTGCGTGGCCCGCATCTGCCTTAAAGCTGTCGAGGAAGCCCGCGCGCAGGGCATAAAGGTAGGTCTTCTGCGCCCCGTGACCCTCTGGCCTTTCCCCGCCGAGGCTGTTGGCCGTCTGAGCAGCAGGGTCAAGGGTATGCTCGTGGCCGAGCTTAACACCGGCCAGATGATAGAGGATGTCCTTCTCAGCCTTGACGAGCGCATCCCGGTTCATCACTTCGGGCGTCTTGGCGGCATCGTCATGGATCCCGACGAAGTTCTTGTAGCACTTAAAGAAAAATTCTCGTTATGACACCTCAGGATATACGCCGGCCCGAGAATATCGTGGCCGCCAAGCCCCGGCTTCTCAACGACAACACCATGCACTATTGCCCGGGCTGTTCCCACGGCGTGGTTCACAAGCTTGTGGCCGAGGTCATAGAGGAGATGGGAGCCGGGCATATCGCCATAGGCGTGGCCCCCGTGGGCTGTGCAGTGATGGCCTACAATTATCTTGACATTGACTGGATAGAGGCGGCCCACGGCCGCGCCCCGGCTATTGCCACAGCCGTCAAGCGCCTCAATCCCTCGCGTCTGGTCTTCACCTATCAGGGAGACGGCGACCTTGCAGCCATAGGCACTGCCGAGACAATACATGCCGCCAACCGTGGGGAGAACATAGCCATCATCTTCATCAATAACGGCATCTACGGTATGACAGGCGGACAGATGGCCCCGACCACCCTTGAAGGAATGGTCACGGCCACCACCCCCTACGGCCGCCGTGTGGAGCTGAACGGCTACCCCCTGAATATCACAGACCTTGCCACCCGGCTCGAAGGAACGTGCTATGTCACCCGCCAGAGCGTCCACACCGCCGCCGCTGTCCGCAAGACACGCAAGGCAATCCGTCAGGCCTTCGAAAACTCCATGAACGGTCTTGGGACATCGATAGTCGAGATTGTCTCCACATGCTCGTCGGGCTGGAAGATGACCCCCGTAGAGGCGAACAAGTGGATGGAAGAGAACATGTTTGAGAAATATCCCTTAGGGGAGTTAAAGAACACCGTGAAGAAATGAAAGAAGAAATCATCATAGCCGGTTTCGGCGGACAGGGTGTCCTCTCCATGGGCAAGATTCTGGCCTATGCAGGTCTGATGGGAGGCCTTGAAGTCACATGGATGCCCTCTTACGGGCCAGAGCAGCGCGGAGGCACAGCCAATGTCACCGTGATTCTCTCGGATGCCCGTATTTCCAGCCCCGTCCTAAACGCCTACGACACAGCCGTGATTCTCAACCAGCAGAGTCTCGACAAGTTCGAGGCGCGTCTCAAACCCGGGGGAACGCTCATCTACGATCCTTACAGTATCCATCACGCGCCCAAGCGCACCGATATATCGGTGATCCCCGTGGATGCCATGGAGGCGACTTTCGCTCTTGGCTCGTCAAAGACCTACAACATGGTGCTCCTCGGCTCCCTCATCAAGGTGCGTCCCCTCGTAGGGATTGATGCCGTGATGGCGGGTCTGAAAAAGGCCCTCCCGGAGCGTCATCACCACCTCCTCCCGCTCAACAAGGACGCTATCCTCAAAGGGATGGAGCTTCCGCGCTTATAGCCGCATACGATATTTTAAACCGTCTGTCCGGGTACATTGTGCAACAGTATGCCCGGACAGACGGTTTTTCTGAGTGGTGGAGACAGACGCCTGTCCGGGCCTCCTGTCGGGCTTCGTCCGGGTGGTTTGGGCTGTTTTTGCGGTCATATTTCCGAAACATGGGCCGTGTGTTTGGCCGATAGTGGATTAAGGATTAACTTTGCAGCCGATATGGAGACAGAATTTCACTATGCCACGCTGTCAGACGGACTTCGCGTAGTCATGCGCCACCGTCCCGGCGCGGTGGCCGAACACTGTGGCATCGCTGTAAATGCCGGAAGCCGTGACGAGGAGCCGGGCCGATACGGTCTGGCCCACTTTGTGGAACATACCATCTTCAAGGGGACGGCGCGCCGCCATGCGTGGCACATACTCAACCGCATGGAGAGGGTAGGGGGTGAGCTTAATGCCTATACCACCAAGGAGGAGACCATGCTGTATTCCTCATTTCCCGCCGGAAACCTTGCGAGGGCGCTCGACCTTGTGGCCGACCTTGTCATAGACTCCCGCTTTCCTTCTGCCGAGATAGAGCGAGAACGTCAGGTGGTGTGTGATGAGATTGACACCTATCTCGACATCCCTTCCGAGGGGATTTTTGACGATTTCGAGGAACTTGCCTATGCCGGTTCGTCGCTGGCACATCCCATCCTCGGGTCGCGCGAGAGCGTGTCCGGCCTTGACAGAGCCGTGTGTCGTGAATATCTGGAACGGTTCTATACCCCCGGCGAGATGGTGCTGTTCTATTCGGGCGGAGAGGATCCCGGGCGCTTTCTGAAAATGGCAGGGAAATATTTCGCCCCCTTATTGCGTCCCGACTGCCAGCGTGGCCGGCCGGTGCCGGCTGAGGTAGAACGGTTCGAGGTGGAGCGCGTTATCGGCACCCATCAGGCCCACACTGTGCTGGGTGCGAGACTGCCGGGGCTTAACGACCCGTTGCGCTATGCCATGTCTCTTCTCACCAACATTCTTGGCGGCCCGGGTATGAACTCCCTTCTTAACGTGGCCCTGCGTGAGCGCCGAGGGCTTGTCTATACCATCGATGCATCCACATCGCTGATGACCGACACGGGTCTGTTCACCATATATTTCGGCTGTGACGGAGATGATGTGAAACGTTGCTGCCGCCTTGTGGGCGATGTGATAGACAGGCTGAGAGACACGGAGATGACCCCGCGCCGTCTCGAAGAGGCCAAGAGGCAGTATACCGGCCAGCTCGCACTCGCGTCCACACAGACCGAGCAGGCGGCACTGTCGATGGCCAGAAGCACACTTTATCTCGGGCGTGCGCTCACGGCTCGTGAGACGCTCGATGCCATCCGTTCCGTCACCGCAGATGAGATAAGGGAATGTGCCTCGCGCCTTTCGCTTTCACGACTGACGCTTTCTTAGCCCGGCACGCTGTTTATTGTAGCTTGGATTACGTTATATATGTCTATGTATAAGGACGAACCAAACTTATTTGATTCAGCCTATTGACATGGTTCGCAAAATGTTGTAACTTTGTAGTCCATAGCAATGGCTCAGACAATAAGACAATCTTATTATTGGGCATACAACGTTATAATCAGCCGCTATTTCAACTGTAAGAGCCAATAGAGGAGACGTGTTGCCATTTTTATTGATATGACGTTTACATTTGACCGTTCAAAACATGTCTTCTATTCTCCCGAGTTTGAGGAGCTTATCAAGGATGCCATCCGATTCTTTAACGGAACTCCGATTCAGCCTGTCCCTCCGATTCAACCTTTTGAAGGAGCCGGAGTGTATGCATTATATTATATTGGCAAGAATGGAATTTACAAACCGTTCCATGAAATAAACAGGTTGGAATACAGGCAGCCGATCTATATCGGTAAGGCTGTTCCGAGAGGTTGGCGGCAAGGTCGGGCTACCGATAGTATCTCGTCGGAGCTTTATCGGCGATTGTGCGACCATTCAAAGAGCATCAGTCTTGCAGAAAATATAGAGATTTCGGATTTTCTGTGTCGTTTCATGATTTTAGAGAATGCTGCAAGCAATCTGATTGGAACGGTTGAAGCAGCACTTATACGTTATTATCAGCCAGTCTGGAATTGTGTCGTTGATGGTTTCGGCAATCATGATCCGGGAAGCGGCAGATACAATCAAGAGATGTCTGAATGGGATTTAATACATCCGGGACGAAAGTGGGCGCAAAGATGTGCGCCTTCATCCAAGTCTAAAACTGATATTATCGAATCAATAAAAAGATACTTCACGGACTTTGAGAATGATTAACGGTATTGAGATTTTCTCTGGGGCAGGCGGACTCGCTACCGGGCTTGGTTTATCAGGCGTCGTCCACAATGCTTTTGTGGAATGGAATGCTGATGCTTGTAATACTCTTCGCCGAAACTATGATGAAAGTATAGTTTTTGAGAAAGATATACGGGAATTTGATTTTTCACCTTATTCCGGCATAGATATAATTGCCGGAGGCCCTCCATGCCAGCCTTTTTCATTAGGCGGTAAGGCAAAAGGTAATGAGGATTCGAGAGATATGTTTCCATCCGCAGTAAGATCCATAAGAGAGCTGATGCCCAAAGTCTTTTTCTTTGAAAACGTCAAAGGCCTGTTGAGGACGGGTTTTAAAGAGTATCTGCAATATATATTGTTACAACTAAGCTTTCCCACGATTGTAAACACTGAGGGTGATTGGAGGTCTCATTCGAAGCAAATCAAGAAGTTGTCGAGATATATGCCGTTGAATGAGTCTTATGAGGTATCTGTCAACTTGGTAAATGCAGCTGATTACGGTGTTCCTCAAAAAAGGGAGCGAGTTGTAATCATAGGTATTCGGAAGGATCTCGGAAAGTCGTGGGAGTTACCACGGCCCACACACTCGTGTGAAGCCTTGCTCTGGGACAAATATATAACTGAGGATTATTGGAGCAGACATAATATTTCCCCATCCAATGAGGAATATGCGGTTTTCCCGGATAAGAAAAAACATCTTAAGAAAATATTTGGATTTTTCCCCCCTGAACTTGCCTCATGGGTCACTATTCGTGACGCTCTTGTGGGAATACCCGAAGAAGGCGACAAAGCCTATTTTCCAAATGAGCATATCATCCGGGATGGAGCAAGAGAGTATCCCGGACATACTGGCAGTCCCATTGACGAACCGTCAAAGACAGTCAAAGCGGGTGGCCATGGTGTTCCGGGCGGAGAAAATATGATAAAGTTTGACACCGGGGTATTAAGATACTATACAATATTCGAAGCAAAAAGAATTCAGACGTTCCCGGATGATTACCGGATTTCGGGTTCATGGACAGAGGCTATGAGACAGTTGGGAAATGCTGTCCCTGTCCGATTGGCTAATATTATTTGTGAATCGTTGATTAAATCTGTTTTAGATTAAGCAACTCCCGTGTATTGGTCTGGGGGGCTCTCTCAGGCCGTATGGAACCGCCTTCTTTTACATCGTTGTTTTTTAACATAAGGTTTGTTTGCTTTTCTCAAAAAAAATATTGCAAAGAAAAAATAAATGTTATATCTTTGCTGTGACAATAAATCTTTGACGACAAATAAGGACCATGACTTTTTGTTGCAGAGAGTTTGACATTATTCTATTAAACCAATATAATTACTCTATTCCGGCCTGCAAACGACCGAGATTATTAGTATTGTAAACTTGCACACATTAATTATTATGACACGCTGCCTTGAACATAGTCATAAGAGTTGCCTGATCGGACAGAAGCCCGGTCGGTGTGCAATTTTACCCCCCCCCGATTTTTGCGCGTATTCTTCTGAAATACAACTATTTAGATTGTATAAGGAAGGATTTGGAGCATCCCTCTGCCCTGCGTCATGCGATGCCTGTTCCATCTTGGGGCGGGCTCTACGTATGTGTCTATGATTCATGTGTTACCGGCCCTCCGTGGTTGGTAAGGCTCCATCATATACCGGCAGAGACAGATACAGACCAACATAAACACAGAACACCCAAGTATAATATCTAAACCCATGAGACGAAAGATTCTTCTATTGATTATAATCTTTTCAGGGATTTTTGTCCGTCAGGCTTTCTCGCAAGAGATTGCCTTGAAGACCAACCTTCTCTATGATGCCACGATGACTGTCAATCTCGGTGTCGAGGCCGAGTTGTCGCCCAAATGGTCGTTAGACCTTTCAGGCAATTTCAACGGCTGGACTCTCGGCCACGGACGCCGCTGGAAACATTGGCTCATACAGCCCGAGGCGCGCTACTGGCTCTGCGAGCCGTTCGGCGGACACTTCTTCGGCGTCCACGCCCTTGGTGGACAGTACAATGTGGGCCATCTCGGATTTGCCCGGGACATCCTCGGTATCGGCTTCTCCTCCCTCAAAGACCACCGTTATCAAGGGTGGTTCGGCGGACTCGGGCTGGCATATGGTTACAGCTGGATTCTCGCACGCCATTGGAATATCGAGGCGGAGATAGGTCTCGGATGGATATATACAAAGTATGACCGCTTCGAGTGTGAAGGCTGCGGCCGCCGCGTGGGCAACGGCCACAAGAGTTTCTTCGGCCCCACCAAGGCCGCCGTATCCATTGTCTACGTTTTCTAATAACTTCCCAGACCTTTAATCATATCAAGCATATGAGATTCAAGACTATATATCTGGCGGCTGTCGTCGCTGCCTCCATCCAGGCCTCGGCAGGATCGTTTGCCAGTTCCGATCCAAGGGTTAAGAACCTCGTCGTAGAGCGTTCCGAGAACAATCTCTTCGTCTCCTTTGACCTCGATCTCACACAGCTCAGCCTCAAATCCGACCGCGAGATCTCATTTCTCCCGGTCTTCACCCGTGGTGACAGTTCCGCAGTGCTCCCCAAGGTGGTGGCCGCAGGGCGCAACCGCTATATACAGAACCAGCGCAAAAACCGTCTCGGTTTCGGCGACACCCTCATGCATCCCGGCACGGTGCTCTCTTACAAGGCATTGGTTCCCTATCGCCAATGGATGGAGACGGCCACTTTCGCGCTCTCAGAGGACAAGTGCGGATGCGGGTTCGACATCCTTGAATCGTCGCGTTCGGACATCGCCCTCATCGACCTGCGCGAGAAGACCTTCGAGCCGGAGTGGGCCTATGTCACCCCGCGTGTCGAAGCCCGCAAGGAGCGCAGTGCCAGCGGGTCGGCCTACATAGACTTCAAGGTCAACCGCACCGAGATCGATCCCTCCTACCGCCGCAACCCTCAGGAGCTGGCGGCCATACGTGACACCATCGACCTCATAAAGAATGACCCGGATTCGCGTATTGAGTCTGTCACGATCACAGGCTATGCCTCGCCCGAAGGCCCGTTTGCCAACAACGAGCGTCTTGCCAAGGGGCGTACGGCCGCGTTGGCTGACTATGTACGCGGCCTCTACTCGTTCCCGTCGTCAGTGCTCCGCACTGCCTCCGTGGCCGAGGACTGGGACGGCCTTATCCGCTATGTGGAAGGGTCTGACCTGCCCGGGCGCGATGCCATCCTCACCCTAATAGCTGATACCGACCTTGCCCCGGATGCACGCGAGTGGAAGCTTAAAAAGAACTACCCCGACCAGTATGCCTTCCTGCTCGAAAACGTCTATCCGGCCCTGCGCCATTCGGACTACACCGTTTCCTATGTGATTTCATCGTTCTCTGACCCGGCGCGCATAGCCGAGGTCATGAAACAAGATCCGCGCAAGCTCTCACTTCATGAGATGTATGTACTCGCACAGACCCTTCCGGCCGATTCCGACGAGTTCCGCGAGGTGTTCGAGGTGGCCGTCCGCCTTTACCCGGACGCCCCTGAGGCCAATCTCAACGCCGCTATCTCGGCAATATCGTTTGACGATCTGGCCAACGCACGGCGCTATCTGGCCAAGGCCGGCGACTCTCCAAGGGCAGTATATGCCCGGGGACTTCTCGCGGCAAAGGAGGGGGACTATGAAACCGCGCGCGATCTCCTCCTGAAAGCCTCCTCGCTCGGTGTGACCCCGCAGGCAGGCGACGCTCTCGACCAACTCCGATCACTCGGCAAAATAACTGACTGACATTTAATCTTCTATATATAAACCAAATCCTGACAACCTAAATTATTTGTACTAATCCATCCAGACAGAATCTGACCAAAACCAACCTAATCTACAAATCCACTAACTCCTGACGCCGGGGCGGGCTGCCCGCCCCGGACAACAGAAACTGAAAAAATCATATCACAAATTGTTTAACTAATTCATCTGACAAATGAAAACATTCAAACTGTTTACAGGCACAGCAGCCTTCCTCGCCATTGGCGCTCTCGCTGCATGTTCCAGTGACGAGCCGGTAGGAAACAAACCCGGAGTAGCCGAAGCCGATGAGACACGCTACATGTCTATACAGATCTGTGCTCCCGCCGACAAGAGCCGTGCGTTCGAGAACGGCGCCACCAACGAAAGCCATGTGACGAGCCTCGACTTCATCTTCTATGACGCAGCCGGAAATCCCACAGCCCAGCGCCAGCATATCTCAGGAACCGACCTTAAAGATACAGATTTCTCGGATCAGCCGGATAAAGGCAACGTGTCCAAAATCTGGACATCGGTGGTTCCTGTGGAGCTTGTCCAGGGTGACAACCTCCCCTCCATGGTAGTCTGCATCGTCAATGGCAACGGATCTGCCGTGCAGGAATTGTCAACCAAACCGTATTCTAATCTTCGTGAACTTGTACGTCCCGGTTTTGTAAGCGGTCAGGATTTTCTGATGTGCAACTCTGTATATTTCGGAACAAATGACCTTGGTCAGGATAACCAGCGTCTGTGTGGAACATATATCAATTCAGAGAAGCAGCTGTATGCTACCGAGGCTGAGGCACGGGAGGCCATTAATGCCGCGTCACAAGACGATGCCGACAAATCTGCACTCGTCAATATTTATGTGGAGCGTCTTGCAGCGAAGGTAGGTCTCACCATGCAGAATGCGCCGGCTGCAATTACCCTTAAAAACGGAGAGGGTGAGGGGACGGTGGAATTGCAGTTCGTCCCCGAATATTGGTTTGTTAACGCCACGTCGAAAGATAACTTTCTCACCAAGCGTTATGGAATCGATGTAAATGGGAATATCAATTATTCCCCTTCGTTTGATGAGATCGATAAAGCTATAAATGGCTCTGGTACTCGGTGGGAATGGAATGACAAGAATAACCGTCGTAGCTATTGGGGGTGTTCAACGTCTTATTATGAACACAATTATCCAATGGTTTCCGATGAGGTGTTTGACCCGGAAGGTGTAGATAAAAGATCAGAATATGCCCAGAAATACTATTCTTACAATGAGGTAAAGGTTCAGGCCGGAATGAATGATATCGAACAGCAGGCCATCGCTGCGACTGGCGGTAAGTTTGAAGCTTCAACCACACAGGCCGGCAATACCGTGACATCGACTGGCTTTATCTATACACGTGAGACCACTACCGCTATATCGAGCATAAGGGATGTGGCAAAGAATCCTGCCGCGACAGTAGCCTCAGCCGTGATCGTAGGTGGTTATACGGTTGACGGTGTGGCTGTTAGAGATGGTGAGTCTTTCTGGATTGACCGCAATGCCGGTGGTAATGGCACATATTATGGCTCTGAAAATGCCGCTATCAGCCTGCTGGCAGATCGTCAGCGTGTAGTTTTCATAGACGATCTTGGAAACGGTTATCTGAGAAACGGATTCTTTCTGAAACATCCGAAAGCCGAAGTGAGGGCGCTTCTAACCAATCCCAATCTTGCAGGCCGTCTGGTAACCATCCAGTTAGAGACCGTTCCTGAGAATGCTTTCTTCTTTGACTCAGAGGTAGGAGGGATTGTGGCTGTCACAGAGGCCAATCTTGCCAAGGTCAATGCCCAGCTTGTCACTGCCGGTTATCTTGACCAGTTCTACAACGGTCACGGGTTTTACAGCACCCCCATCCGTCACCTTCGCTTCGATAATGGCCATTACACCAAAGAAGGTGGTTATGACTGGGAAAACCTCAATGTGGGCGAACTCGGGGTTGTCCGTAACCATGTCTACAATCTGACCATCACCGGCATCACCGGCCTTGCGACAGGTATGCGTTCCGATGACCAGCCGATTGTTCCTCCTGTGACCACGACAGACCAGTATATAGCTATGCGCCTCAACATCCTTGCCTGGAATATTGCAAATACTTGGTCGATCGAACTCTGATCTTTCATTAATTTAATTTAAGCATATCTCTGAAACGGGCGCCATCGGGGCGTTCCTACGGTGGCGCCCGTTTCTTTTTCCTCTCTCTGAGCCAACCGGCTATTTCCGGCGTCACTTGACAACGCCGCCCTAAACAGATATCTACGAGACTCCCGAGTATGGAGTCCTCCATATAATCCCTCCTTTGTAAGAGACACACTGCAAACAAAACAGACCTGAACAATGATACATCTTAACATGAGAAGAACTTTGCAAGCTGCCTTTGCAACAGCCGTCCTTATAGGCGGTGCCGCGATGGTTTCGTGCGATTCCGTAATATATGATGACGAGGGAGACTGCTCAGTACGTTTCCGCGTCCCGTTCACCTATACGATGAACATTCTTGAAGCCGACGCCTTCTCTTCGCAGGTCAGGAGTGTGACCCTCTATGTATTTGACAAGAGCGGCAACCTCGTGTTAGAGAAGACCGAGTCGGGCGACGCTGTCGCCGTCACGGGCTACAAGATGGACGTAGACCTTGCCCCCGGCCATTACGACATGCTTGCATGGTGTGAGGGGGAGTCCCCCATGGCCGACCACACGGCGTTTGAGATAGGGCGCGGACAGCATCCCGCCGACTTTGACGCCGTGCTTCCTCTCAAAGGGACGGCCCCCGGTCTTTACAGCGACCTTGACATCACCCCTCTCTATCACGGATGGGTGACAGACGTGGTCTGCGAGGACACCTACGGCGATGTCGACCTTCCGACCATAGACCTCACAAAGGACACGAACGTCATAAAGGTGATTCTTGAAAACCTTGACGGCAGGGAGATGAAGCCCTCTGACTTCACCATCTCCATCACCGGCGACAACTCGGAGATGGACTACCGCAACCAGCTTGCCGGCTCCACGGGGTTTGTCTACCGTCCATGGAGCCTCATGGCCGTAAGCTCCCAGCGTCCTTCGAAAGGACGGGCCGCCGATGATGATGTCACGGTGGTCACGGGACTCTTCTCCGAGCTGACCTTGGGGCGGCTGGTGGTAGGGCGCGCCCCCATGCTCTCCGTCACACGCAACACTGACGGCACCCGCCTCTTCAATCTCAACCTCATAGACTTCCTGCTCATGGTCAAGGGGCATTATCAAGGCCATTTCACCAACCAGCAATATCTCGACCGCATGGACCAGCACACCCTCACATTCTTCATTGATGCCGATCTCAACTGGTATACCGCCAATGGCGTGCTCATCAACGGATGGACGGTGGTGCCGCCGCAGGTCGAGGAGTTCTGAGGATTTCAGTACCACCTCCATCCCAAAGCCGTCAAGGCAATAACTCACTATCCGAATTATACAGATGAAAAACATTATAGGTTGTTTCAGACGCTTCGCGCTCCCTGTGGCCGTCCTTGCATTAACGGTGTTGCAGGGATGCATCTCTGACGACTCCTCGTGTCCTCCTCCTCTGGACAGGGAGGAGGGGGTCAACATGCGCTTTGACATCGTGACACGCAATATCCGCTCACGTTCGGAGGCGCGGGCTCGCGGGCTGGTAGTTCCGGGGAATACACAGGTCGGAACCCCTGCCGAGAACTATCTCGACATCCCGGGGCTGACATTCCTTCTCTTTGACGCCGACCGTCAGCTGATCAACTACTTCTATCCGTCAGTCACCCCCGGGGACAAGGACGGTTACACACGCTACGAGGTCAACGCCGTTATCACAGACCCGTATTTCACCGAGCCGGCCGCTCAGCAACTGACCTTCTATGTGATGGTGCTGGCCAACTATTCCGGCCATTCCCCCCAAGGGATAGGTTTCAGTCCGGGACAGACCTTTGAAGAAATCTTCGATATGAAAGTCACAGGCACGTTTGCCGCCCCAAAGGGGAGTCCGTGGTGGTATCCGCATATCGAGGAAGCGGGAGCCGGGGTCTCTCCCCGCGCCCCGCAGTTTATACCCATGTCGGGATTGCAGCGGTTTACGGTCACCGTAGCCGAACTTGCGGCCTCTACGGCAGACCAGCCCCTGAGGTTTGAAGATGATATCAACATGCTGCGCACCCTCGCCAAGATAGAGGTGATAGACCGTATCAACGCTGTCGGGGAAGGCGCCGCCACCCGGCAGCCCGACAAGACGGAGAGGGCCTATATCGACAAGGTGGAACTCATGGGCCATTATGACCGCGTGGCCCTGCTCCCCTCGCTTCCCCAGTGGTCGCAGTCCGTCTATCCCGAGACCCAGTATGTCTTGAATCCCTCAATCCCAACCTCGGCCCTTTATATCGAACCTTATGCGATTGACAGCCCGCAGGGAGGCCATGAGGACGCGGTGATCTGTTTCGGCGAGGACGAGGCCGCCACCAAGGCCCGTGAGGACGGATGCACGGTCTATTCGGCATATGTCCCCGAATATGCAGTCCCGCAGGGCCATGTTCCGGCATGGTTGCAGGTGACTGTCAACGACCCGCAAAACGCAGGGGCGGGAGATATGCTCTACCCGATGCGTCTGACCGGCTACACTGACGGCCTTCCGGCCGGAGAGGAGATACCGTTGCTCCGCAACAACATCTACCGTTATGAGGTCAGGTCGGTGTCTTCCGAGCTGTCCGTCGAGTGGACTGTCTGCCCCATGGATGAGGCAAACATCAATATTCCAGACTTTAACTAACCATGAACATGCGTTTATTCACATCATATATATCATATCTTGCCTTACTCCCGGCCCTGCTCCTGTCCTCGTGTCAGGAAGACGAGATCGCCGGCTATGACTACACGAGGGCCGGGGAGGATGTCATTGTGACCGTCCCCGTGTCGCTGCCCGGGATGGACGTAAAGAGCCGTGCCGACCTGCCGGAGTGGCAGACCGACCACGTGGAATCTCTCTGGATCCGCACATATTCGTCGGTTACAGGGCTGGCCACGAGCGAGTGGAAGAAGTTAGAGCCGGACTCGCGTGACACGGAGGTGGAACGTTCGGTCACCATAGAGTCAAAGTCAGGCCCGAGCTATATAGTGGCCGTGGCCAATGTCGAGAACCCCGGTGTCAGCAAGGACGCTCCTGAGACGCAGCGCCCTCTGAGCGAACTGCTTGATGAGGCTGACACATGGGCCGGATTTCTCAATATAGCCGTGGTGGCGCCTTCGACCTACGAGACTGTCAACGCACCCCACACGCCGCTGCCTATGGCCGGAGCCTATACCAATATCAAGGTGGGCGGACACGACCAGTCGCCACGGCGCCTTGACGACTGGCAGGCCGAGAATTTCCACGCCTATACCATTCCGGCCTCCGGCGACGGCACCGTCTCCCTGACAAACGGCGCCATCCACCTGCGCCGCCTCGTGTCGCAAGTGACATTCAACCTTATAGCCGGTTCGGATGACATCACGCTGACCCCCGGGTCATACCATATAGTGAATGTCCCTCGCTATTCATGGCTTTATGAAAGGTCTGACAAAGACAATATGACAGCCAATTTCGGGGATAACTGTACGGAAGAAAATGTTGAGACATATTATGTCACTACCGACCCTTACTATTCTTCGGCTTTTACCGATAATCAGGATGGATCTTACTCATTCAATTTCTGGCAGTCGGAGAACAAGCATACGGCAATTTCTGACATAACTACCTATCGGCAGCGTCAGGAACAGTTTCAGAACACGGTTGGCGAAGAGTCTGCCGATGACGAGTGGAAAGAGAATACAGGTCTCTTCACATCCCTGACAGGAAATGTGTGGACTCCTAACAACATGGCTACCTATGTGGTGATAAACTGTTACGTGCAGCATGAAGGAGAGATAAATGTGGATGATGACGGCAATCCCGGCGGGGATACGCCGGTGAACAGGTCGGGGTATGCGAGATATATAGTACATCTCGGTTACATGGGTGCTACGGACGGAGATGCGGCTTCGATAGCCCGTGCCTCGCGTGATTTCAATTGTTTCCGCAACACTCGCTACACCTATAATGTCACTGTCAGAGGCCTTAACGATATAAGGGTAGAGGCGTTTCATGAAGGCGATACACCCGGAGTGGAGGGCATAGTGACTGATACCACTAACCCCACAATACAACTTGACTGTCATTATTGTTGTTTCAATATAGAGCTTTCGCGAGACGACCTTAAAGAGTGGGATCCCGTGAACAAAAACGGATTCGGGTTCATCATAACCACATATGACAATCTGGCGACCGGCGGACGTGAAAAAACGTATCAGGAGACAGACTTCGAGAATTATGCGTCATATGATGAGATTCCAGAGGAGATAAAGGAGTATGTCAACTGGATAGAGTTGCGTCCTACCACCGGGGCTAACACGCTGGCAACATATGTGCCACGTACAGGAGCGAATTCAGACGGTAGGACATTCAATCTCATCGACGCCTCCAAAGGAATCAGCGGAAACCAGTATTCCACATCGGGCTACTATACTGTTTTTGTCAATGAGTATACTTATGAGGCTGCCAATGCGGATGAGACATTTGTGGCAAACGGACGTAACATATGGCACCGCTATGTCAACGCTGACACACGACGTTTTTTCATAAGGGTCAATCGAACCACTTCGGCAGACGGGGCAAGCCTTTATGCCCGTTCGAAGTATGCCGTTGCCCAGCAGTCCATTCTGACATACTATACCACACAGCTCACCACCGAGCCGGAAGACAATGCGGCGGGTGCGAACCAGCAGAGAGGGGCCGCGCTGGGAGTGGAGAGAGAGAACGAATCTTTCGGTCTCAACCTGCGGCGTTCGTTTACAGCTGCGGCTGACCGTGTTAATGGCCGATACAACCTTTGGGAATTTACGCGTTACAGATATAATAATGGATGGATAAGGGCTAATGACAATCAATTGCGGTCTGGCTGGGCATATTTTCTCACCCCGGATGAGCCACAGGAGATTCCGGCCGGAAATACAGGCAATCCGGCCCAGACAGTCAGTTCGGCTGCCGGGCCTGTGAAGCTTGCCAAGATAGCTAACTATCTCGGCGATCTCGGCGATGCGGGCAAACGTCAGTATGACCCACAGCCTAATGTTACTGACAGAGATGTATATATAGAGGCTATAAACGCATGTATGAACCGCAACCGAGACAATAACGGAGACGGAACCATTGACCAGTCCGAGTTGCGCTGGTATGTTCCGGCTATATCCAAATATCTTCGTCTGATACTTGGTTCGGAGTCGTTGTCTCCTTATGCCCTTATGGAATATGGTGATATAACCCGTCTTGACTACCCGCTGAATGATAATTGTGGCAGATACAAATTCTTTGCAAGCGAGGGTTCAGATCTGTGGGTTATGGAGGGAATATCGACATCTCCTGTCGCGGCTTATGGTGCATATCCATGGCAGGTGCGTTGTGTGAGAAACCTCGGTACGGCATTGGCTTCTGAGATACAGAGTCTGGATAAGACTGTCCCTGCATACCAATATTATCCGGGAACTCAGACAAATAGGGGAGGACGGGTCGAAATGACATATTATCAGATAGCCTCGAAGAGGACTACCCCTTTCAGCGGAAACGGTGTTGGCGCCGGTCAGATGAGGATCAATACAATTGACAATTATACATATAATTCCATATGGCAGAACGGGTTTGAGATATCACAAGGCCAAACTCGGTATGGCACTACCGATTTCTGGTATGACGGTACAATCACCAGATCCGGTTACAATAATGCTACCTGGCAGAATGTCAAGTCTGTAATTGAGTCCTCCGATAATCCTTGCAATGCTCTTGAAGGAACTGGTTGGCGTCTACCGAATCTGAAAGAACTGGCCATCATGAAGAATCTGGGCTATCTGGAAGGGTGTCCCTTCTATGTCCAGTCGTGCAGCATGTCCGCGTTTGCCGAAGGAGGAGTCAAAACCACGCCGGACACTGATCTTAACCTGATGCATTATTTCATCACGGCTAACAATTCCTCGGTTACACAGGGGCATGGCGGTCAGACAGGCAATAATGTTACGATGTATGTCCGCTGTGTGCGTGACTATAATCCATAAAGCTGGAAAGTTAGAGTAATTATAATGGGGATGTCAAGATTAATTCTTTTGCTTGTTATCTATCTTCTGGTTATGTCCTGCTCCCAAGACGCCGCGAGACGTGGGGGAGCGGGACTTGAACCGGGAAGTGTCACGGCCCGGGCCGGAGAGCTTGTTTTGCCCGCGATTCCGCCGACCCTCACAGAGAGTCGTGCACGGGCCGCATACCTGCTCGGCCATTACTGGGACAATCTTGATTTTTCAGACACGTCGCTGAGCCTTGACACTGCCTTCATGGAACAGAATTTTGCCAACTTCGTCTCCTTATTCCCTCTTGCCGGCGCAGATGATGTCAGAGACGCTTGCGAAACGCTGCTTGGGCGCGCTTCGGCCGACAAGGCCTCGTCGCTCTTCCTGCTGGGAATAGCCGAGAAATATCTTTATGAACCAGACTCGCCCCTGCGCGACGAGGAATCGTACATTCTCTTTGCAGAGGCGGCAACCAAGGCGTCATCGCTCACGGAGACCGAGACCGCAAGGACGGCCTATCTGCTCGAATGTGCACGCAAGAACCGCCCCGGCACCCTTGCTGCCGATTTCGGCTATACCACCCCTGACGGACGCCGCCACACGCTGAGGCGGTCATGCAGGCCCGGCGCTGCCACGATGCTCATATTTTATGACCCGGATTGCGCGAGCTGCAAGGAGATACTGGCCGCCATCAGTGCGGATGACCGTATGGCGGGTGACATAAGGGCCGGGAGGCTATACGTCATTGCCGTCTATCCGGGAGAAGACCGCGAACTATGGGAGCGCACAGTCTCGTCAATGCCCGCCGGATGGACGGTGGGACTTGCGGACAGCGGCATCGAGGAACGCGGACTCTACGTCCTCCCGGTGCTCCCGGTCATCTATATTCTGGATGAGGACGGAACCGTGCTTGCCAAAGACCCAAAGCCTCACGAACCGGGAATCATCAGAGGAGAATAAGACTGTTAAAGATTCTTAATCACTGTTTGGTAATATCCGAAAAATCACTACCTTTGCAGTCCGATTATGTCCAATTAATAAACCATGACCGATGGCATCCCGAGCTTTTGGCCGAGCGGAGGGCGCACAGAGTCAAACAGTAACTATCTATTAATTAAACATTTAACGTGGATACTTTAAGCTACAAGACCCTTACCCCCAACGCGGCGAGCGTTGAACACAAGTGGGTCGTAATTGACGCAACCGACCAGACACTCGGTCGTCTTTGCGCCGCTATCGCCCTCATTCTTCGCGGCAAGAACAAGCCCTCCTACTCACCCTTCGTGGACTGTGGCGACAACGTGATCGTCATCAACGCCGACAAAGTCCGTCTGACCGGCAAAAAGTGGACTGACCGCGAATATCTTTCCTACACCGGCTATCCCGGAGGACAGCGTGTCACCACCCCAGAGCTTCTCATGAAGAAGTCTTACAACAAGCACATCAAGCCCGGCTACCATCCCCTCTTCATCAAGGTTGTCAAGGGCATGCTTCCCAAAAACCGTCTCGGACGTGCGATAATCGAGCACATGCACGTATACAACGGCCCCAACCATCCCCACGAGGCCCAGAACCCCGAACTCATCGATATTAACAAAATCAGATAATTGAAGAATGGAAACAGTTAATGCAGTAGGTCGCCGTAAGGCAGCCGTAGCCCGCGTGATCGTAAAGGAAGGCAACGGGCAGATCACCATCAACAAGCGTCCTCTTGACGTCTACTTCCCCTCTTCAATCCTCCAGTACATCGTCAAGCAGCCCCTTCTGACTCTCGATGCATCTGAGAAATATGACATCCATGTAAACCTCGACGGCGGCGGCTACAAAGGCCAGGCCGAGGCTCTCCGTCTCGCCATCGCCCGCGCCCTCGTCAAGATCAACCCCGAGGACAAGAGCGCTCTCCGTGCCGAAGGCTTCATGACCCGCGACCCCCGCGTTGTGGAACGCAAAAAGCCCGGTCGTCCCAAAGCCCGCAAGCGCTTCCAGTTCTCCAAGCGTTAATATTCCTCTCCCGGGCATGAGGGCATGAACCCTCCCGATGCCTAAGGAAGGAAAAGTGTTTAGTATCTAAACCCCCGAGATGGACACGTTCCCTACTCCCGGGTTGTAAAAATCACAAAGAACGTAAACAACTCCAACAACATCCATGTCAACTCCCAATTTTGACCAACTCCTCGAAGCAGGCTGCCATTTTGGCCACATGAAAAGAAAATGGAATCCTGCAATGGCTCCTTACATCTTCATGGAGCGCAACGGTATCCACATCATAGATCTCTATAAGACCCAGGCCAAGCTCGAAGAAGCCGCCGCCGCCCTCCGCAACATAGCCAAGAGCGGCAAGAAGATTCTCTTCGTGGCCACCAAGAAGCAGGCCAAGGAAATCCTCTCCGAAAAGGCTCAGAGCGTGGGTATGCCCTACGTTATCGAGCGCTGGCCCGGAGGTATGCTCACCAACTTCCCCACCATCCGCAAGGCAGTGAAGAAGATGGCCTCCATCGACAAGATGACCAAGGACGGCACATTTGACAACCTCTCCAAGCGCGAGAAACTCCAGATCACCCGCCAGCGTGCCAAGCTCGAGAAGAACCTCGGCTCTATCGCCGATCTCAACCGTCTTCCCTCGGCCCTCTTCGTGGTTGACGTTGCCAAGGAGCACATCGCCGTTGCCGAGGCCAACCGTCTCGGAATCCCCGTGTTCGGTATTGTCGATACCAATTCCAACCCCAACAACGTGGACTACGTTATCCCCGCCAACGATGACGCATCCAAGAGCATCGAGCTGATTCTCGGCACAGTGTGCGAGTCTATCACCGAAGGTCTTGAAGAGCGCAAGGTGGAGAAGGCTGACGAGAAGGCATCTGCCGAGAACGGTGCTGACGCTCCCCGTCGCGAGCGTCGCCGCGTGGCACGCCGTCCCGAGGGCGCGGAAGACGAGGCTGCCGAGGCTCCCGTAGCCGAGGAAGCTGCAGAATAATCATCCGGCCCGCGTATTCCGCCACTCTCTCCTCCAAATCAAATCTTTTACAACAAACTCCCTAAAATCTACAATAGACTATGGCAGTTACAATGGCAGAAATCACCAAGCTGCGCAACCTTACAAGCGCCGGCCTGATGGACTGCAAGAAAGCACTCGCCGAGACTGACGGCGACATCGAGGCCGCTGTCGAGATCCTCCGCAAGAAGGGTCAGGCAGTAGCCGCCAAACGCGAAGACCGCAAGGCATCCGAAGGAGTTGTCATCGCCAGAAACGACGGCAATTTCTCAGCCATCCTCGCTCTCAACTGTGAGACCGACTTCGTGGCAAAGAACGCCGGATTCGTGGAGCTTGCCAACAAGCTCATGGATCTCGCTATGGCCAACAAGTTCAAGACCGTAGAGGAACTCAAAGCCCACGTCATCGACGGCCAGACTGTCGCCGACCTCATCACCGAGGAGAGCGGCAAGACCGGCGAGAAGACCGAGATCGGCGCATATGCCGTCGTTGAGGCTCCCACTACCGCCGCCTATACCCACTTCAACAACAAGCTTGGCGCCGTGGTTGGCTTCAACCTCGAAGGCGTTGATCCCCAGATTGGCCGCGAGGTTTGTATGCAGATCGCATCCATGAACCCCATCGCCGTCTCACGCAACGATGTGCCCCAGGCCACCATCGATGCCGAGATCAGCGTGGCTATCGAGAAGACCAAGGCCGAGCAGGTGCGCAAGGCCGTAGAGGCCGCCCTCAAAAAGGCTGGTCTCAACCCCAACCACTTTGACTCCGAGGATCACATCGAGTCCAATATCTCCAAGGGCTGGATCACCGAGGAAGAGGCTGCAAAGGGTCGCGAGATAATGCAGGCTACCGCCGAGGCCAAGGCTGCAAACCTTCCCGAGGCTATGATTCAGAACATCGCCAACGGCCGCCTCAACAAGTTCTTCAAGGAGTCTTGTCTCATGGAGCAGGAATATGTACAGGACAGCAAGCTTTCCGTTGGCCAGTTCCTTGACAGCACCATGAAGGGTCTTGTAGTCGTTGACTTCAAGCGTGTCAACCTCAACGAGGATTAATCTCTATCCTCTGACGGGCCGACCGCGCAGACAAATAACCGCCAGCCGCAACAAATTTTTCTGTTGCGGCTGGTTTTTTCAACATTCTCTTGTGATGAAGAAACATGTTTTAGCCTCTCTGTCCCTGTTGCTTCTCGGCGCTGTGCTTACATCGTCGGGAGTCCCTAAATCCTCTGTCGAAGGAGCGTGGGAAAGCATCATGTCTATCGATGGCTTTGAGAAGGATATGGCGGAGGCCTCTCTTTTCAATTTCCCTGAAAGTTTCGGGCAGGGGCGTCTCGCCATTCATGCCAATGCCTCCCAGCGAGAGGGCTTTCTGGCTGTACTTGACGCCATCCCGGCTGATTGTCTTCTGGGGCAGCTCAGTGACGAGAGTTTTGACGAGCGCCTGTATCTGGAGCAGACAGGGGATGACTCGTTCAGCGTGTTGTACACGCTGGTCGGTACCGGCGGTGCGGATACTGTGGCGATGCTTATGACCGTCAACGAAGCCCAGACGGAGGAACTTATGTCTCTCTGGGAACGCAGGGTAAGCGAGGAAGAGGCCGGTGAAGAGGAATTTGATCAGGATTTCGGCGATGAGTGACAATAATTACAGAAAGCTCGGAGTGGCCCCGCGTTTCCACGAGGTCATCTCCACCGGGTTCTATACCGGGCTTCTTCCCGGAGCGCCCGGCACGTATGCCGCATTTACGGCCCTTGTGATATGGTATCTCCTATATCTTGCGTTGTCTCCGCTGTGGCTGACGATTGTGACGCTGTTTCTCATAGTGTCTGTCACAGTCATAGGGGCGTGGACTTCCACGGTGATGGAGCGATACTGGGGGCCTGACCCGCGTGCGGTCGTTATTGACGAATACGTAGGATGCTGGATTCCGCTTCTTGTGGCCCCGGCCGGGGATTACACGTGGATTTTCGCGCTTCTCGGGTTCGGCCTGTTCAGAATTATCGATATTTTCAAGCCACTGGGCTGTCGTAAGATAGAGCAGGTATGTCCCGCCGGATGGGGAGTGATGATGGACGATGTCCTTGCAGGGACTTATGCCCTTCTCATTGTCTGGGGGCTGAAATGGTTCCTGTTGTGACAGGAAGAAGTACCTTATAGCGGGAATCCCCGCCAAAAGTGGAGGAATCATACAGCCTGGGTCGTCACATGACGACCCAGGCTGTATGATTTTTTTGCGTTCTTGCCGGATGCCGGGGTTACCGTTTATTTTTTATATTCGATCTTGCCGACAATCTTGCGTGAAGGCCCGGGGGTGCCTTCGAGGCATACGGATGGCTGGTGCATATCGGACGGGAAGTAGAGGAAGAAGCGGTCAGAGGCAGCCGGCACGTAGTCTACCGGGCCGTCGGGGATGAAGAAAGTCCTGTCCTTGGCAGGATCGTATTCTGTGGTGGGGATACCCTTGCGCACAAGGCCCATATGCTCTTCTCCCTCGAAGGTATATTGGAGGTCTATGAAGTCATTGTGGGTCTCGCTTCTTGTGTCTTCGGGAGACTTGGGGGTATATTCGAGCATGTTGAACCATAGGCGTCCTTCCTCTACCACATGTTTCCCGGCAGGCAGTGTGTGGAGGTCATGTTCGCGGAGGAATGTGAACATCTTGTCCCATAGTTCTTTGTTTGCTGCATATTGTTCGGCAAATTCTACTGCGTTGACTGTGGCGTCAGGGTTGCAGTTCCATCCGTTGGCCCATTCACGGGTTTCCATCCAGGCTTTTGCCTCTTCGTGTGTGAATTTTTTTTCTGTTGACATGGTAGGTTCTGTTTGTAATTGTAAGGTGTTTTCACTGCAAATTTAGTGAATAGATATGAAAGTAGATATTTTTTTAGTAATTTTGTGAAGACAAATTAAGAATATCATGAAAATACCCATGTTTTTGGCAGCCTTTGCCATAGGCAGCCTGTCGATGGCTGCGGTTGATGCGGCTTATGCGCCTTATTATGAAAATCTTCCATTCGAGATGCCCGAGGTCTCGGCTCCGGCATTTCCTGACCGTACCGTGTCTCTGACTGACTTCGGTGCCAGCAATGACGGTGTCACGCTCAACACCGAGGCCTTCGCCAAGGCCATAGGCCATCTGGCCGGACTCGGAGGCGGGACTCTCCACGTGCCGGACGGGGTGTGGGTGACCGGGCCTATCGAGATGAAGTCAAATATCAATCTCAATCTTTCGGAAGGCGCCATTATATCGTTCTCGCCTGATCCTGACCTTTATGAGATGAGAAGGGTGATATATGAGGGATTCGAGGCGTGGCGCAGACAGTCGCCAATCACCGGCACGGGCCTTGTCAATGTGGCTATAACCGGCACCGGCATTATCGACGGTAACGGAAATATGTGGCGTCCTGTCAAGAAGACCCAGATGACCAAGGCCGAATGGGCCAACCTCACGGCCAAAGGTGGTGTCTTGGTTCCCTCGGGCGACACTGAGGAATGGTATCCCTCCCAGGCCTTTCTCAATGGAAAGAAGAACGGTGACCGCCGCCGGGAATACACCCGTGAGGAAGCTGATTCATACAAACAGTATCTGAGGCCTGTGATGCTGCATCTTGTGCAGTGCAAGAATGTCATGCTCAAAGGTGTGACGTTCCAGAACTCGCCCGCGTGGAACATACATCCTCTCATGTGCGAGAATCTTATCATCGACGAGGTGTCGGTCAGAAATCCTTATTATTCCCACAATGGCGACGGACTCGATATTGAGTCATGTAAGAATGTGATTATATGCCGTTCGAGCCTCGATGTGGGTGATGACGCCATCTGCATCAAGTCAGGAAAGGATGAGGAAGGCCGTAAGCGCGGCATTCCGACCGAGAATGTCATAGTGCGTGACTGCCGGGTGTTCCACGGCCATGGAGGCTTCGTGGTCGGCAGCGAGATGAGTGGCGGTGTCAACAATATCTCGGTCGCCGACTGCCAGTTTACGGGCACCGATGTGGGCCTTCGTTTCAAGAGCACGCGAGGCCGTGGCGGCGTGGTGAAGAATATCTTCATTGACAATATCAGTATGCTCGACATATCGGGCGATGCCATTACGTTTGACCTCTATTACTGGACATTCGGCAAGGTGCCCAAAGAGATTCCAGCCGTTGATGAGACAACCCCCCGGTTCAAGGATATCACCATCAACAATGTGTGTGCCATCAATTCCGGCAAGGCTGTCAAGTTTAACGGTATTCCCGAGATGCCTATCGAGAATATCACCGTGAGCAACTCTGTCTTCACGGCGCGTGAGGGCGGACTTCTCTCCGAGTCAAAGCAGATTTTCTTTGAGAATGTCACCATACGTCCTGACTCGGGCGCGGCCATGACCATCAACAATGTGACAGACGCCACCTTCACAGGCTGCCGGTTTATCTCGCCTGACGGAACACAGCCGGTGGTATATTCAGGAAAGAACAAGGGGGTAAAGATGACAAGATAAGTATCGTTGATTCGGGAAAGGCCGGATCAGACGTACGAATAACCCTTATTAAAGGACAATCGGATGACTTTCATTCGGTTGTCTTTTTTGTTAGATGCCTGTAAAAATCCAGAAAAAACTCCGTATGCACAGGGTGTCTGTCTGTGCATACGGAGTTGAGATTTCGCGGAGTCCTGTGTAATCAGAATTCAGCCTTGCCCGGGGTGCGGGGGAATGGGATCACGTCACGGATGTTGGTCATTCCGGTGACGAAGAGGACGAGACGTTCGAAGCCGAGTCCGAAGCCCGAGTGAGGCACGGTGCCGAAACGGCGGGTGTCGAGATACCACCACATGTCTTTCATGGGAATACCCAGTTCCTCGATACGTGCAAGGAGCTTGTCGTAGTTCTCTTCGCGTTCCGAACCGCCGATGATTTCGCCGATGTGTGGGAAAAGGACGTCCATGGCGCGTACGGTCTTGCCGTCCTCGTTCTGCTTCATGTAGAAAGCCTTTATCTCTTTGGGATAGTCGGTGAGGATAACGGGCTTCTTGAAGTGTTCTTCCACGAGGTAACGTTCGTGCTCGCTTTGGAGATCGGTACCCCAGTGTACGGGGAATTCGAATTTCTTGCCTGATTCTTCGAGAATCCTGACTCCTTCACCGTAGGTCAGGCGGACGAAGTCATTGTCAACGACGAATCTGAGACGTTCCACGAGTCCCTTGTCATACATCTGTTCAAGGAAACGGATGTCATCGATGCAGTGTTCGAGGGCATAGTTTATGCAGTATTTCACAAACTCCTCGGCAAGATCCATGTTGTCCGTGATGTCATAGAAGGCCATTTCCGGCTCTATCATCCAGAATTCAGAGAGATGGCGGGGGGTGTTGGAGTTCTCGGCACGGAATGTGGGGCCGAAGGTGTAGATCTGTCCCAGAGCCGTGGCACCAAGTTCGCCTTCAAGCTGTCCCGAGACGGTCAGTGCGGTTGACTTGGCGAAGAAGTCCTGTGAGTAATCCACCTTGCCCTCCTCGTCCTTGGGGAGATTGTTGAGGTCGAGTGTGGTCACTTGGAACATGGCTCCCGCACCTTCACAGTCGCTTGCGGTGATGAGAGGGGTGTTGAGATAGAAGAACCCTTTCTCGTTGAAGAACTTGTGTATGGCGAATGCGAGAGAGCTGCGCACACGGAGTATGGCGCCGAAAGTGTTGGTTCTCGGGCGCAGATGGGCTATCTCTCTGAGGAATTCGAGGGTGTGGCCCTTCTTCTGCAAGGGATACGCCTCAGGATCGGCGGTGCCGTAGACCCCTAATGTCTCAGCCTGTATCTCGCATGTCTGACCCTTTCCCTGACTTTCGACAAGTCTGCCCGTTACGTGGATGCTTGATCCTGTGGTGACAGGTTTAAGCTCGTCCTCCGAGAACCGTGACATGTCAAACACGATTTGAAGGTTGTTGATGGAAGAACCGTCGTTGAGCTGCACGAACTGTACGTGCTTGTTGCCTCGGCGGGTACGCACCCATCCTTTTGCCTCCACCTCTGTTCCGATGAGGGAGGGGGTGGAAAGAAGCTGCTTTATGGTGGTCTTTTTCATCTTTGTTTTAATAGTTTTTATTCAAAGGAACCCATTTTGAGATAGTTGACCTCTTCCTGTGTGAGATAGCGCCAGCGACCTCTGGGAAGATTCTTCTTGGTGAGTCCGGCAAAGTATACGCGGTCGAGCTTGGTGACATGGTATCCGAGGCTCTCGAAGATGCGGCGCACGATGCGGTTGCGTCCCGAGTGTATCTCTATACCGGCCTGATTGCGGTCAGTCTCCGTGGCATAGGAGATGGCATCGGCGTGGATAGGCCCGTCGTCAAGTTCGATGCCGTCGGCTATGCGCTGCATGTCGTCCTCGGCTATATCCTTGTCAGTCCACACGTGATAGATTTTCTTCTTCACGAATTTGGGATGGGTAAGCTTGGAGGCAAGATCACCGTCATTGGTGAGAAGGAGCACGCCGGTGGTGTTGCGGTCAAGGCGTCCCACCGGATAGATGCGTTCATTGCAGGCTCCCTTGACAAGATCCATGACAGTGAGGCGTCCGTTGGGGTCATCGCTGGTGGTCACGCAGTCCTTGGGCTTGTTGAGGAGGATGTAGCATTTCTTTTCGAGTGCTACGACCTTCTCGTCATATTCCACCACGTCGCTGTGGCTGATTTTGGTTCCAAGTTCGGTCACGACCTCGCCGTTGACCTTGATGAGGCCTTGGAGGATGAATTCGTCAGCTTCGCGACGTGAGCACAGACCGGCGTTGGCCATGTATTTGTTCAGACGGATCTGTTCGTTGGGATCGGGTATCTCAGCCTCGTATTCGATGCGTTTGGGACGCGGAATGAAGCTTCTACCTCCCTGAGGCATTCCGAACTGGTTCTGACGAGGCCCTTTCTGCTGGTATCCTCCCTGGTTGTTGCGTGACTGATAGCCACCTTGGTTGTTACGGTTGTTGTAACCGCCCTGATTGTTGCGGGGCTGGTAACCACCCTGATTGTTGCGAGGCTGATAACCGCCTTGATTGTTTCGGGGCTGGTATCCTCCCTGGTTGTTTCGGGGCTGGTATCCTCCCTGGTTGTTGCGAGGCTGGTAACCGCCCTGATTGTTTCGAGGTTGGTAACCGCCTTGGTTGTTGCGGGGTTGATAGCCACCCTGACGGTTGTTGAAGTTGTTTCGAGGCTGGTAACCGCCTTGGTTGTAACCGCCTTGGCGGTTGTAATTGTTGCGGGGCTGATAGCCTGTGGTCTGTGTTGTCTCGTCAGAAGAGGAAGTGGATGACTCTGAGTCATGGCTGTCAGACGGGGTACCTTCGGTCTGAGGAGCATAGGGACGTTGCTGGTAACCGCCCGGACGGTTGTTATAGCGGTTGTTCTGGTATCCCCCTTGATTGTAACGGTTGTTCTGGTATCCTCCCTGCCGATTGTTGTAAGGACGCTGCTGGTAGGGACGGTTGCTGCCATATCCCTGATTGTTGTAAGAGCGGTGTTCCTGCGGTGTTCCATCCTGTTTTGTAGACTGTTCGAAGTCGGTGGTATGGCTGTCCTGATTTGCAGCCGAGACGGGGCGCGCGCCTATGCGCGGGCGTTTGCCTTTCTTTTCGTTGCTGTCCATGATAGCTTTTTAGTGTTGTTGATTTTTTGTGTTATTGAAGTGTGACTTTTGCGGTTGCCCGGCCTCTCGGCGGGCTGGTTCTGATAGTGAATAAATGGATCGTTGATGATGTCAGTGTCGTATATCCCCGGTTGTCTGGGTTTATAAGTCAATGTGAAAACGAACTGTATGGATTAAAAGTTGTAGTGATGAAAGTTATAAAGCGCAAAATTAGCAAATTTTTATTTTAAAAGCAATTTTTTCGAAGTTAAATCAGGCAGTTAATTTGCCGGACAAAGAAATCAGACGGAAGGAGGTGTCAGATGTCTTTTCCTTTGCGGGCCTGCCGGCTGACGTAGTCTGTGAGGTAGACGGTGAAGAGAGGGAAGATAATCATGCCTGATACGGGCAGAATCACGGCGACTATCCTGCCGGCCGCCGTCACGGGGGAGATGTCGCATCCTACGGTCGACATGTTCATTGCCGCCCACCACAGGGCCGTCCAGTAGGTATCGACCTGCGGATTGACAGGCTGTTCTTTCTGGAAGAATATGAGGCTGCAAAAGTAGGTCACCAGCAGCATTATGGATATATATGACATAAAGAGCGATGTCACCGCGTTTGAGGAGACATAGCTTATCACTATGGCGAGTGCCAGCGCTCCACGGGCCAGCGGGATGAAACGTACGAAATAGAGGGTATCGGCTGTAAGCCGGATATCGAGCGCGTTGATGATGTTGAGATACGGGATACTCAGAAGCAGGAAGGCTATGCGGTGGCGGAAAAAACGCCATTTGTCGCCGGCATAATGAAGTCCCACGAAGAAATCGGCTATGAATACGAGACAGACCCATAGCTGGAAGTGCATGTAGGCGGTGTTTTCAAGAAAGTCAATCTTTTCAAACGTGTCGACAGAAATGAACACGATAAGCAGTACCGAAAGAATCAGCACTATAAGATTGGTCAGGGCCTGGACAATGTGTCCCTTCTTTGCGGACGGGGATTTTGGCGTGGAGCCTTGTGATGAGTTTTCAATGTTTGCAGCCATTTTGTCGGAAGTGTTTTATAAAGTTAAAACACCCGAGGCTGCCTTAGGGTTTGGTTATACCGTGATGGTCAGAAGAAGTAGGTGACATGGAAGTCCCAAGTACGGTTTCGGGCGGAGAAGTCCGTGAGCTGGCGTGTTTTAAGCGCGTAAGTCATACCCCATGTATAGGAAGCTGCTACCTGCCAGTGTTTGAATATCTCGAATCCGAGACCGGCGGTGAGTCCGATTTCGCCACCTGAGAACTTTATGGCGTCACACCTGCTGTGTCCGGCCTGTATGGAAAGCACGGGGCCGCCGTAGACAAACGGTGCCACATAGTCCTCTATGCCTTGAAGACGTGTGTATTTGAATTTAAGGTTTAGGGGTATGTCGATGTTGTGGATATAGAGGCGTTCGTTGCCATATCCCTGCGAACTCCATATAAGGCGTTCGCCGAGGTTGACTGTGGCTCCGCGCTGGGAATAGAACATGCCGAACTCGACGCCGAAACCTATGCCGGGAAACATCATCTCGGCTCTCACTCCGGCTGTCTCTCCGAATCCCTTCTTGACATCGACAAGGTCTTGTTTGAAGATGAGGTCATTGCAGTTGCCCCCGATCGAGGCTCCCCAGCGGAACTGGGCATTTGCCATGTTGGAAAGGGTGGCTATGACGACAAGGAGTGATAATATGATGCGTTTCATTTCAGTCTTTCTAAGTGATTTGTCCGCAAAGATAGGAATTTTTCTTGAAAGTTTGCCAATTTTATGATACCTTTGCACTTCAACCAATCCAAATCCAATCACGCAATGAAAAGATATATTCTCGCTGCCGCCTGTGTGGCCGTGGCATTAGGGGCACCAGCCAAGAAACCGTCAAAATCACAGGAGCCGGAGGGGTTCAAGTTTAAGGATGTGACGGTTGTCAGGACTACTCCTGTCAGGGACCAGAACAAGTCCGGGACATGCTGGAGCTTCTCTGGACTCGGCTTTATCGAGAACGAGATTCTGCGCAAGACCGGCAAGGAGCTTGATCTGAGCGAGATGTGGATCGTGCGCCATTGTTACAGCGACAAGGCCGACCGCTATGTCCGTATGGGCGGGGCAATAAACTTTGCGCAAGGTGGTGCATGTCCTGACGTGACGTATGTGATGGAGCGCTACGGAATAGTGCCGGAGGATGTGTATCGCGGACTCGAATATGGCGAGGAGAAACATGACCATTATGAACTCGAACCAGTCTTGAAAGGTATAGTGGATGGTGTAAAAGACAAGAAAGGCAAGAAGTCGACGGCATGGCGCAAAGGGTTTGACGGTGTGCTTGACGCCTATCTTGGCAAACTCCCAGAAAGTTTTGAATGGGAGGGTAGGAATTATACACCCAAAAGCTATGCCGAAAGTCTCGGAATAAAGAGTTCGGACTATGTGCCTGTCACATCGTTCACCCATCATCCGTTCTATACGAAGTTCGGACTTGAAGTTGCTGACAACTGGCTGTGGGAACCTTATTACAATGTGCCCATGGAGGAGATGAAGGCTATCGTGGACAATGCCATTGACAACGGATATACCGTGGCTTGGGCCGCAGATGTCAGTGAGCCGGGATTCAACTGGAAGGACGGTTATGCGGTGATTGCGAAGAAGAAGACCGAAAGCGACATGGAAGGCACCGAGCTGGCCCGCTGGGTGAAGCTGTCGGACAAGGAGCGTGAGGAGGAGGCAAACAAGATAGAAGGCCCATGTGAGGAAATAGTTGTCACTCAGGAGATGCGCCAACAGATGTTTGACTCTCAGGAGACCACTGACGACCACGGAATGATTATAGTCGGAAAGGCTGTCGATCAGAACGGCACTCCTTATTACAAGGTGAAAAATTCATGGGACACCAACCAGATATATGACGGTTATTTCTATGTCTCTATGCCTTACTTCCTTGCAAAGACCATCGATATATACGTGAACCGTGAGGCTGTCCCTGCCGATATTGCCGGAAAGATGGGTATCTGACGTTTTGGATCTGATATAATACCGTAAATTCCTATCCGGCTGTCTGAGCCGATGAGACTGCATCTGTTCAATCCTGAGAACGACCTCGCGCTTGGGGCGGGGTGTGCCAATTACACGCCGCCTCCGAGGGTGGCGGCTCTCTCTCGTGCCGGTTCGCTGATGCCTATGTGGTGGGCCGATGACGGCGACATGATTCTGGTGTCGGAACCAATGGATGATGACGCTGGGTGGCTGAGACACGAATACGGGCTTTGTGGCGTCCCCGGGTGCAGTGGAAAACCTGCGCCGTGGGGATGGAGTGCGTATGCACGGCGCCGTTTCCGGCAGGCCGGGGTGGGGGATGAACTGCTCCTGGCCGACGGAGACATAGAGCGGATGAGGTTTCTGAGCCACAGGCGCACATCGGTGGTGGTTCTTGATGCTCTCGGTATGAAAGATCTGGCCGGGGAGGAGGTTACGGACGCTGGACGTGTGGCTGAACTGGTGGGGGAAGGATGTGCCCTTTTTTTGAAATCTCCATGGTCGTGTTCAGGACGCGGTGTGTTCGGGTCTCGCGGAATACAGCCGGAAGTGATATGCAGTAAGGCTGAGGGAATCATCCACCGGCAGGGAAGCGTGATGGTGGAGCGCGAATATGACAAGATTGTCGATTTTGCCGCTCTCTTCCGAAGCCATGACGGCGTGGTCGAATTTGCCGGATGGTCGGTCTTCGAGGCCGCCCGTTACGGGGCGTATGCAGGGAATATCGTGGCCCCGCAGTCTGAACTGCTTGACAGGATAGCGTCAAGAGATGCCGTCCGAATCATCCCTGCGGTGGAAGAGGCTCTTACGCGTGTTGTCGCCCCGCATTATACAGGCCCTCTCGGGGTTGACATGATGATATATGATGACGGAGGGCAGAGACGTCTCCACCCTTGCATAGAGTTGAACCTGCGCATGACGATGGGGTTTGTGGCTATGGAGGTTCAACGACGTCTGTCACCATCCCGTCCCGGGCTGCTCGGGTGGGACTATACCGGCGGAAGGCCTTCTGCCGGGCTTGTGCTACTGCCCCCTCGTGATGGTTTCGCTCTGACACTCAAAGCTCTTTGAGAGCACGGTATAGGCGGTGGACGGGAAGGCCCATGACATTGTAGAAACTGCCTCTTATTTCCTTGATGGCCGCAGCCCCTATCCATTCCTGTATGCCGTAAGCGCCAGCCTTGTCAAGAGGACGGTATCTGTCCACGTAATATCTGATTTCTTCTTCTGACAACCGGGCAAATTCAACCTCGGTCTCACAGCTCCATGTCTCGGTGTGTTCTTTGGAACGGATGGTGACCCCTGTGACCACTGTCTGTGTGTGTCCGGCAAGCATAGCGAGCATAGCGTATGCCTCGGTGGCGTCGGACGGCTTGCCGAGTACCTTTCCGTCAAGTATCACCACGGTGTCGGCGGCTATCACAAGGGGATTGCCCGGCTTGTCCAGAGGATAGGCGAGCGCTTTGACAGTCGAGAGATAGGCTGGGACAGACTCCGGCGCCATTCCGTCAGGAACGGTCTCATCTACGGAATGGGAGGTATCTACTGTAAAATCAATGTCAAGAAGAGACATGAGTTCGCGGCGCCGTGGGGAGCCGCTTGCGAGGATTATGTCGTATTTTTCAAGATTATCAAGCGGATTCATAACTTTCTGGTCTGCTGTTGTTACAAAATTACGAATTATTTTGAAAAAAATTTGGAAAAAGTTTTGTGGAATTGAAAATACATATTACTTTTGCGGTGTATTAGTAATGTACAACACCAAAATACTACATACCTCACCAGCCTAATTTATCCAAGATGAAAAAGACAGCTCTGATCGTTATGCTCTTAATGTTCTCCGTCTTTGGCGCGGAAGCACAGATTTTATGGAAGATTTCAGGTAACGGCCTTGAACGGCCTTCCTATCTTCTCGGAACACATCATGTGGCGCCTGTAACAGTGCTTGACAGTCTTTCAGGATTCGGCGACATACTCGCCGGGGTCGACAAGGTCTATGGTGAGCTTGTGATGTCAGAGTCAAATACGCCGGCTGCGCAGCAGTTGATGGCGATGGCTGCAATGGCCCCGGCAGACAGCACTCTGAGCAAGGTTTTCAGTCCGGCTCAGATGGATTCGCTGACCGGTATGTTGCAGAGCTACATGGGGCCACAGGTGACGGCTGACGCTTTTGAACCGTTCAAGCCGGCCATGGTCTCCACGGTCATCTCCATGGCGCAGGCACAACAGATTTTTCCCGGGTTTGATCCTTCCCGTCAGCTGGACACCGAGATACAGAGCCGTGCCAAGGCTCTCGGGAAAGAGATAGGTGGTCTTGAAACCGTCGAGCAACAGTGTGCCGTGCTTTTCGGAGGCTCTGTCGCCGGCCAGGCATCTGATTTGCTGGACGCAGTACGTGACGAGGAATATGCAATAGAAATGGCCCGTAAGCTGGCCACGGCCTATATTGAAGGAGATTTGAAAAGGATACTCGCAATCATAGAGGATCCGCGCATGGTATCATCCGATGCCACAGACCGTCTTATAAACAGACGTAATGCCGACTGGGTGCGCGTGCTTGCCGCCCTTCTGCCAACGGCCTCGGTGCTGATAGCTGTCGGTGCCGGCCATCTGCCCGGAGACAAAGGGCTTATCACGTTATTGCGCAGAGAGGGGTATACAGTAGAGAAAGTTTAAAGCATGTTGTTTTAGGAATTATGATAAAGCTTGAAAATCTAAGTTTTAAATATGCATGTCCGTTTGACAATGCCGTGGACGGCGTGACTGCCGGGATAGGCCCGGGCATACATCTTTTACTTGGTGAGAACGGTGCCGGAAAGACCACCCTGTTACGGCTTGTCGCAGGACTCCTTCCTCCGACTGCCGGAAAGTGTGAGATCGGAGGTGATGACACCTCGTGCCGTCGGCCGTCGGTTGTCAGGAAGGTGTTCTTTCTCCCGGACGAGATGGTGTTGCCGACAAGGACTATACGGGAATTTGCCGGAATACATTCGGTATATTATCCCGGATTCAGCGAGGAGGTTTTTGATCGCAATCTCCATGATTTCGGACTTGACGGTAACGAGGATGCGGCCTCTCTGTCTCTCGGCATGAGGCACAAGACCATGCTTGCCTATGTAATAGCCCTCGGAGTAGACGTCCTTCTGCTCGACGAGCCGGCAAACGGCCTTGACATCACCTCGAAGAAAGCCCTGCGCACCATGTTGGCCCGGAATATCCGGGAAGACCAGACGGTGATAGTATCCACTCACACCGTATCGGATTTACGTGAACTTTATGACGGACTGATAGTCCTGTCAAAGGGGCGCCTTCTTCTCTGCCGTCCCACCTGGGAGATAGCCGAGAGGATACGGTGTGTGGCTACTCCGATTCCTCCGATGGATCGTATATTCATGGAACAGGAGGCCGGCATGTTCCTTTCCATCCTGCCTAATGATACAGGTGATGCCGCCGATATCAACTACGGACTCCTGTATTCCGCCCTGCTCTCGCCGGAGAGAGATTTGCTTCTTTCACATCTAAACAAAATTTCCGAATATGAAAAATAGTCTTGACAGTTTTTCTTGGAAGAGGTCGGCAGGTATGTATGTATCACATGTACGGCCGTTCCATAAAGCGCCAGTTTTTGTTGTACGGATGCTTGATTCTCGCCATATATCTTCTTGTGGTTGCCATAGCCAGTTACAATGCCGACTATATTGCCTCTTATAGTGTCTTCACCTTCATAATGGGCTTTATGATATATGTATCCCCGGTTGTCTTTTCAGGACGTGATGACAGCCTCATGTCACAGATACCTGTAAGCCCGAAGGAGAAGATGGTATTTTATTTGGGTTACTCGCTGATTGTTGTTCCTGTGTTTATACAGGGACTGTGGTGGCTGCTTTGCAATGCCGGAGGATTGGTCTTCTCGGTCGGAAATGTCGATAAGATTGTAGCTGATACAAGGGTGTACTATAATATGTCCTTTGATAATGGTGTTTTCGTGCTTATGTACGTATTAAATATCATCCAGACCGCTTTTCTTATCATTATTTCCATGCTGGTGGTATTTACCACTCATAAACACCGGCTGTTGACGTGTCTCCTATCATCTGTGGGGGCGTTGATCGGATTCGGTATCATATCCATGATCGCGGGTATCATAGCCGGGTTAAACGGAGCCTTTGATAAGATTATGGAAGGTGGTGATGCCTCACCTGAAATTATTGGAAGGGACATAATGTCGGGTATTCTGCCTGTCGCAGTCGTTACCAGCATTGCCACTGTAATAGTGATGGTGGTTCTTGTCCGTAAAATTTACAAGAGATTCCTCCACCCGGTCATCGCACGTTAAGAAGAATAATGGAATTCAGTACAAACAAACCGATATATCGTCAGATAATAGACTATTGTTTCGGACGGATACTTACCGGGGAATGGAAGTGTGGTGAGAGGGTTCCGTCCGTGAGAGAGATGTCGGTAGAGCTGTCGGTCAATTCACACACAGTCCTGAAAGCTTATGAATATCTTCAATCAGAGGGTCTCATTGTCTCACGCCGGGGGATGGGGTTCTATCTTGAATCTGACGCTCCTGTGATAGTGAACCGTCTGCGCCGTGAGGAGTTCTTCTCGACCACTCTCGTGCATCTCGCTAGCGAGATGCAGCTCCTCGGAATAACTTCCGAGGAGCTGCACGAACATCTAAAAAAACTTTGATGGAGTCTCCTTGTCGCCGCGTCTGTACTCATGGCGGCCGACATATACACCGGGATGTGTCGCAAAGACACAGAATCAAGACATGCGTGGCAGCCGGTTCGTCCTATCGGAAGGTGTTTTTGCGTATTAGCCAGATTTTCACTAATTTTGTCCCTTGAACTCTCAGGGGACAAGTTTTGTTTCCTATTTTAGAATAATTAAGAATAATTATGGGACAAATGATAGCAATCGTGGGACGTCCCAATGTTGGAAAGTCAACCCTTTTCAACCGTCTCACCAAGACCCGTACCGCCATTACCAATGATGAGGCGGGCACTACCCGTGACCGTCAGTATGGCAAGGTGGACTGGAACGGCAAGGAGTTCTCGATAGTCGATACCGGCGGATGGGTTGTTGGCAGTGAGGATGTTTTTGAGTCAGAAATAAACAAACAGGTTCATCTTGCCATAGAGCAGGCTGACGAGATACTGTTTGTGGTTGACGCCATGAACGGTGTGACCGATCTTGACGACCATGTGGCCCAGATACTTCGCCGTTCGACGAAGCCTGTGATCCTTGTGGCGAACAAGGTTGATGTGGGAGACTCGATATACAATATCGCCGACTTCTATTCCCTCGGTCTCGGCGATCCTTACGGAGTGTCGGCTGTAAGCGGCTATGGTACCGGCGACCTTCTTGACGAGGTTGTGGCCAAGATGCCCGTTAAGGACGAGAGCGAGGAGGAGGAACTGGAAGATATCCCAAAGATATGTATCGTCGGGCGTCCGAATGCCGGAAAGTCGAGCCTCATCAATGCCTTTATTGACGAAGACCGCCATATAGTGACGGATATTGCCGGCACAACGCGTGACTCGATATATACGCGTTACAACAAGTTCGGATTTGATTTTTATCTTGTCGACACGGCCGGTATACGCAAGAAGGCCAAGGTGACAGAGGATATAGAGTATTACTCGGTCATCCGTTCCATCCGTGCCATAGAGGCATCGGATGTCTGCATCCTCATGATTGACGCCACCCGTGGCATCGAGGCTCAGGATGTCTCCATCTTCTCGCTGATCCAGCGCAATAAGAAGGGGCTTGTGGTAGTGGTCAACAAGTGGGATCTTGTCGAGGACAAGAGCAAGGAGGCGATAAAGCATTATGAGAACGCCATACGTGACCGTTTCGCCCCGTTTGTCGACTTCCCTATAATCTTTGCATCGGCTCTTACCAAACAACGTATATTCAAGGTGCTTGAAACAGCCCTGCACGTGTGTGAGAACCGCAAGCGTGTTGTAGCCACATCTCAGCTCAACACCGTGATGCTTGAAGCCATTGCGGCTTATCCGCCGCCGGCCAACAAGGGTAAGTATGTCAAGATCAAGTATGTCACCATGCTTAAAGGCTCGCCTGTACCCACCTTTATCTTCTTCTGCAACCTTCCGCAATGGGTCAAGGAGCCTTACCGCCGTTACCTTGAAAACAAGATTCGCGAGAACTGGGATTTCAACGGCACGCCTGTCAACATCTTCATGCGCGAGAAATAGTATCTTTTCCAGCCATGAAAGGTTGGAAAATGAATAGATATAAGGCATCAGCTTCCTCAAACGGGAAAATATCCCAGAGGAAGCTGATGCCTTATTGACGGTCTAAACTGATTGTCTAAACGGCCATTATGGTATGGTAGACTTTGTCCATGAATGATTCATAGTCATTCAGAATGACGTTTGGCCCGAATTTGATTTGGTCATGTGCCGAGAATGTCAGTTTGGGGCGGTTGGCCTTATAATACTTTATATAGTCCTCGTGGTTTTTAATCTCGAAGTCGCCCCTTTCGGGATGGTTCAACACACAGATGAGGGTTTTGTTGGGAGTATGGAAATACGACTCCGTATTATCGTATGACAGAGTGATGTATTTGGATATATTGTGGTCTGAGAATTTTTCCCACTTTGAGATGGTATTGTTCTTTTTGTAGTAGGGCAACGGGTCAAGGATAATGAAGATTTGAAAATAAGGATAGTTGTTACACCGTATATTAGCGGTCTCTCCCAGCATGTTTTCAAAATAGTTATTGGAATTCTGGGAATAATTACGCATTACGAACTTGACAGCGATTCCGGCCACAGGCTTGGATTGATGTTTGACCGTTATATCCACTTTCTTGCTGATATAACGACCTTGTATGCTGTCTTCCTTGTCATTACCATATCCTTGGGAACAGACTTCGTAATCTGGCCCGAGCCGTCTTTTTATGTCATAGGCGATAGTGCCATGGATTGCTTTCAGTTTGTCAGTGCTTCGAGACGTGCCTTTGCAAAGGTATGCGACAAAGGATTCGGTTAACTTGGCTAAAAAGTCCTCGTTGGTGGTTTTGTGCAGGTTGTAGGGTTCCATTTGAAGTTGGTGTATATGATAGTTCAGGTAGCTCTCCAGGTCTTTGGAATTGAATGTGTAATATCCGCCGCTTTTGTATTTTTTCAACGATGCTATGTATTTGATGAAATCGGTGGTTTTTAGGATAGATGTAACCGCTTCCAGATCGATATCCGAAAGAATATACAAACCGCTATAAATGCCGGAGCCGGCGGGAGTAAGATTTATTTTCAGGCTGTCAATATCCTTGATGGTTGTATTGACCGCGAGTTTGTCCGAGAAGACATCCTTCAAAGCCTGAGTCCTGCCGAACAGGAACCAGAAAGGATTCTCAGCCTCGCTATCATTCTTCAGCAATCCTTCTTTATTGGATTCCAGATAGCGGGCTACCTCCGGGTTGGAGAATATGAGAGACTTGTCAAGAGGTCTGCCATGGCGGTCATAAGGAAAAAATGCCTGATACCATCTGCCGGTAGATGCTTTTATGACAGGTATAAGGAATCGGTCGAACGGGAATTGGTTTGATATAAAGATTTTGTCAGCAAGAGTCGCGAATCCGTTCTTTACGGTGACATATTTGGGAACTCTTGCATCACAGATGGTCTTTAAGCGGTGCAGCGTTTCATTATCGGCAAGATAGAAGGCTCCTTTGATGTCAATGTCCGTGATTGATAGTATGGCTTCGAAGGTTTTTGAAAGAGTCGTCTTGTCAAATGAATAGTAGGTGAGACTGTCGTTCTCCCGACCTTTGACAAAGAGTGATATAAGTGTGTATGTAGTAGCCCTGAATGCCTGAAAATGAGCAAGATCTATAAGGGAGACGAGTGAGTGGGTGTGTCTGATATAATTTCTGAGGTTATTGCCGGCCAGACTATTGAGCCATGAACTCGGGGTGATATAGCACAATCGGCCTCCGTCTTTCAGCATTCTGAAACCAAGTTCGAAGAATACCAGATAGAGGTCGGTCATACCGTCAGATGCGAACGAGAATTTCTTCACATCCGAATAAGACTTATCAAGATTGTGTACCCTTACATATGGGGGGTTGCCGACCACGAAATCCATTTTGCCGTCAAAGGACGATGTTGACAGCGCGTTCTGGTTCAGTATGTGGAATTTTGTGTCCGGGAGGGATAATTTGGCCGAAAGACTTTTCAGATTCTCCAAGCAGCATGAAAAAGCCGATTTATCCAGCTCTATACCGTGGATGAATGTTGCCAGTTCATCCGAAAGGCCTTCTGACGATTTGTGCAGTCTGACGTATTCGGATGAATATCTCCTAATGATTTCAAGCAGAAACGCCCCGTCGCCGCAGCTATTGTCTATGCAATGTTTCCGCAGTATCCCTGGGCCGTTGTAGCCGGCCTCATCGAGTATTAACCTGACAAGATATTCAGGGGTAAAGACCTGTCCGCTGTGCTTGACGAGTGATGCCATACGTGTATATTTGATTCGGACGACAAAGATAAGGAAATATTTTGGGAAAGAGGCCTGCGTGATGCAGGATAGTAATAACGAAGTCAGCGGGGAGGAGAGGTGGGGGATATGCAGGACAGCCAAAACCGGGTAGGGGCTTTGGCTGTCGAAGGATGTTGTTTAGCTCTGTATGGATTGGTCAGAGGCCTTTATTTTTTCTTGGCGGTTCTTTTTACGGGCTTAGGCTCTGGGCGACGGAGGCGGAGTACCTGTGCCGAGCGTGGCGGCAGGTACAGACGCAGCCATTCGCGTCCTGACGGGGCAAAGAGCGGGTCGGTCTGTGTAAGGTGTCTGACACTCTCGTCAATGTTGCCATAGCCTCCGAAAGCGGGGTTGTCGGTCGACAGGACGACCTCGTATTCTCCTGCGGGCGCGAGTATGCCATATCCAGTGAAAGCCTGTGACGGTGAGAAGTTGAATACAAACACGAGGTCGCCCCTCATGTAGGCAAGCACCTGGTCATCGTCTTTCTCCCAAAGTTTCACGACCGGGAGTGACTGGAAGTTGTACACACCAGATATGGTGTGTATCATGGCATTGTCGAAAGCGTTGAGGAAGACATATTTCAGTTCCTCGCGGTCAACGAGATCCCACTGTCTGCGGGCGTATTTGTAGCTCCATCCGTTGCCTTCTCGGGGGAAGTCTATCCACTCGGGATGGCCGAACTCGTTGCCCATGAAGTTGAGGTAGCCACCGTTGATTGTCGAGGCCGTGACGAGGCGTATCATCTTGTGGAGGGCCATGCCTCGGGCCACGGTCATATTGTCGTCATCCTTCATCATGTGCCAGTACATCTCCTTGTCAATCAGACGGAAGATGACGGTCTTGTCTCCCACGAGGGCTTGGTCGTGACTCTCTACATAGGAGATTGTCTTTTCATCGGCCCTGCGGTTTGTGAGTTCCCAGAATATCGAAGTGGGCTTCCAGTCCTCGTCCTTGCGTTCTTTGAGGGTCTTGATCCAGTAGTCGGGTATTCCCATCGCCATGCGGTAGTCAAACCCTATGCCGCCGTCTTTGAAAGGCACGGCCAGTCCCGGCATACCGCTCATCTCTTCGGCTATGGTTATGGCCGACGGATTGATTTCATGGATGAGTTTGTTGGCAAGAGTGAGGTAGGTGATGGCGTTTATATCCTGACCACCGTTGTAGTAGTCGTCATAACTTCCGAAAGCCTGTCCGAGACCGTGGCTGTAATATAGCATTGATGTCACGCCGTCAAATCTGAAACCGTCGAATCGGAATTCTTGGAGCCAGTACTTGCAGTTGGAGAGCAGGAAGTTGATGACGTCGTTCTTGCCGTAGTCAAAGCACAGGGAGTCCCATGCTGGATGTTCGCGTCTACCGTCTCCGTAGAAATATTGGTTGTAACTGCCGTCAAGACGTCCGAGTCCTTCGACTTCGTTTTTCACGGCATGGCTGTGTACGATGTCCATGATAACGGCTATTCCCAGTTCGTGGGCGCGGTCTATGAGGCTTTTGAGTTCCTCAGGCGTTCCGAAACGGCTCGAAGGGGCATAGAAGCTTGAAACATGGTAACCGAACGACCCGTAGTAGGGGTGTTCCTGTATAGCCATGATCTGTATGGCGTTATAGCCGTCTTTGGCTATTCGGGGGAGTACAAGGTCTCTGAACTCGGAATATGTGCCTATTCCTTCCTTTTCCTGTGCCATGCCTATGTGGCACTCGTATATGAGGAGCGGGCGTGTGTCCGGGCGGAAGCGTTTCACTTTCCATTTGTAGGGTTCGGGCGCCCATACCTGAGCGGAGAATACGTGGGTTGTCTCGTCCTGCACCACTCGGGTCGCATAAGCCGGGATGCGCTCTCCGCTGCCTCCGTCCCATCTTACGATCATCTTGTAGAGGTCGCCGTGTTTGACGGCGTCCGGGTTCATCTTGATTTCCCATACGCCGTTGGCTTTCGGTTTGAGGGCATATTTCTTCATCTCTTTCCATTTCGAGAAGTCCCCTATGAGGGTTATGCCTGTTGCGTTAGGTGCCCATTCGCGGAATACCCATCCTCCGTCGGCTGCACGGTGGAGACCGAAGAAGTTGTGGGCGTTGGCGAAGGTGTCGAGCTTTCCGTCATTGCCGCAGAGTTCGAGTTCCTTGTTTACAGCATCATTGTGTCGGCCGGTGATAGCCTCGGAATATGGTTCGAGCCAGGGGTCGTTTTTGAGGATGTTGAGAGTCTTTTTTTTCATAGATTGGCGGTTATATCCTCCGTTATATAGCATGGCGGAGGAAATTTTGACAAACTTAGCAAATTAAATCGTCAGAGGCAAATGTTGGTTGGCTTTTTTACGGGTGAAATGGGTAAACAGGTGTCGAAGGAAGGTTAGGAGAACTTGATTTAACAACAAATGTTAAATCCAACGTCATTTTGTGCGAGTAGGATTTCTCCGTCAATTACGGTCACAGACACCCATGCCTCTCAGAATGATAATGAACTAACCGAAAGATGATGTCACTTTGTATTGATAATTGTTGTCAAAACCATCTAAATGTCCCATAGACACTAAATTGTCATACCAACTCTATGATTTCAGAAAAATTTTCACTATTTTTGCGGAAATTTTTTGAAGGGTGGTAATGGCACCCTTTTCTAACCTGCAAAATCATCTCAAAATGGCCAAGAGATTCAAGGAATATGCCGGGCTTAGACTGCCTGAAATCAATAAGCAAGTGCTCAGGATGTGGGGCGAGGAGGATGTCTTCAACCGCACGATGAGCGAGCGTGAGGGTTGTCCCTCGTTTGTGTTTTTCGAGGGGCCTCCATCGGCCAACGGCAAGCCGGGCATCCATCATGTCCTCGCCCGTACCATCAAGGACATATTCTGCCGTTACAAGACCATGCGCGGTTACCAGGTGAAGCGCAAGGCCGGGTGGGACACCCACGGGCTGCCTGTGGAGCTTGGTGTGGAGAAGTCACTCGGAATCACTAAGGAAGACATAGGCAGGAAGATTACTGTCGATGAGTATAATGCCGCATGTCGCCGCGAGGTTATGAAATATACCGGGGAGTGGGAAGACCTCACTTCCAAGATGGGCTACTGGGTGGATATGCCCGGAGCCTATATAACATATGACAACCGTTACATAGAGACTGTCTGGTGGCTCCTTAGTGAACTTTATAAGAAAGGTCTTCTATATAAGGGATATACCATACAGCCGTATTCCCCCGCAGCCGGTACTGGACTTAGCTCTCACGAGCTGAACCAGCCGGGATGTTATCGAGATGTCAAGGACACGACCTGTGTGGCACAGTTTGATATTCTCGATGACGACGCACCGGCCCTTGCTCCCTATCATGACATGCTTTTCCAGTGGGGCCGTCCGTGTTTCCTTGCATGGACAACCACTCCATGGACACTCCCTTCAAATACGGCTCTTGCCGTCGGGCCTGACATTCTGTATAACATAGTCCGCACCTACAACCCATATTCAGGTTCGCCAGTCACGGTTGTGGTGGCTAACGACCTCATGGGTTCGCTTTTCAGCGCCAAGGCCAAAGACCTCGGGCTTGACGAGTATAAGAAGGGTGACAAGGCCGTGCCATATGAAGTCGTGGCACAGGTAAAGGGTGCAGACCTCGTTGGCATAAATTATCGCCAGCTCCTTCCTTGGGTCAATCCCGGCGAGGGGGCGTTCCGTGTCATACCCGGTGACTATGTGACAACCGAGGACGGTACGGGTATAGTCCATATCGCCGGCACGTTCGGCGCCGATGACCTCCGTGTCTCCAAGGCTGCCGGAATCCCGCCGCTCCATCTTATTGACCGAGACGGCAACATCCGTCCGATGGTAGATCTCACAGGACGTTTCTTCCGTATCGAGGAGCTTGATCCCGGGTTTGTGGAAAAGATGGTCGATGTGGAGGCTTACCGCCCGTGGGCAGGACAGTATGTCAAGAATGCCTATGATCCGGATGCCGCTGACGGAGCCGAGACTCTTGATGTGAAAATCTGTATGGCCCTCAAAGCCTCGGACAGTGTGTTCAAGATAGAGAAGCACACCCACAACTATCCCCACTGCTGGCGCACTGACAAGCCTGTACTTTATTATCCGCTTGACAGCTGGTTCATAAAGACTACCGCCGTGCGCGAGCGTCTCATGCAGCTTAACGATGGCATCAAATGGAAACCGGCTTCTACAGGCTCTGGACGTTTCGGCAAGTGGCTTGAAAATCTTCAGGACTGGAACCTGTCACGCAGCCGCTACTGGGGAACCCCCCTCCCCATCTGGCGCACGGAAGACGGTTCGGAGGAGAGATGCATCTCTTCCGTAGAGCAGCTATGTTCCGAGATAGACCGTGCGATAGAGGCAGGTCTGATGAAGGAGAACCCTTATACAGCCAAGGGATTTGTGCCGGGTGAATACACTAAGGAGAATTACGAAAAGATAGACCTTCATCGCCCCTATGTGGATGACATAGTGCTCCTCTCTTCCGATGGCAGGCCCATGTATCGAGAGAAGGATCTTATCGATGTGTGGTTCGACTCAGGCGCCATGCCCTATGCCCAGATTCACTATCCGTTTGAAAACAAGGAGGCGTTTGACAGCCGTGAGGTTTATCCTGCCGACTTTATAGCCGAGGGTGTAGACCAGACCCGTGGATGGTTCTTCACGCTCCATGCCATCGCCGGTATGCTCTTTGACTCTGTGGCCTACAAGGCTGTGGTTTCCAACGGACTCGTGCTCGACAAGCATGGAAACAAGATGTCAAAGCGTCTCGGTAACGCCGTGGATCCTTTCGGACAGATAGAGGCATACGGGGCCGACCCGGTGCGTTGGTATATGATTTCCAATTCCTCACCGTGGGACAATCTCAAATATGACGAGGCCGGTGTGGCAGAGACTTCGAGAAAGCTTTTCTCGACGTTATATAATACTTACAGCTTCTTCGCGCTCTATGCCAATGTCGATGGCTTTGATCCCGACATGGCACAGGTTCCGGTGGAGAAACGCCCTGAGATAGACCGCTGGGTGCTCTCGTTGCTGAACACCCTGATAGGCACTGTCACCGAGAGCCTTGACGATTACGAACCGACCCGTGCCGCACGTGCGATAGCCGAGTTTGTCGGTGAGAATCTGTCAAACTGGTATGTCCGTCTCAACCGCAAGCGTTTCTGGGGAGGCGAGATGACCGAGGACAAGCTCGCAGCCTATCAGACTCTATACACCTGTCTCCGCACGGTGACAATGCTCATGGCTCCTTTCGCGCCATTCTTTGCCGATGATCTTTACAGGTCATTGACAGGTTCGACCACTTCCGTGCATCTTGCCGATTTCCCGTCAGTGGATGCCTCCCTGCTTTCTCCTGAACTTGAAAAGCGTCAGAAGATGGCACAGGATATCACGTCCATGGCTCTCGCCCTGCGCCGCAAAGTAAACCTCAAAGTGCGTCAGCCGCTGAGGTCGGTCATGGTTCCTGTATCTGACGAGGTTATGAGAGCTGACATCAACGCTATTGCAGACCTTGTCAAGAACGAGATAAATGTCAAGGAGGTTTCTATCGTAGGTTCTGACGGCAACATCATAGTGAAAAGCGTAAGGCCCGACTTCAAGAAGCTCGGCCCGAAACACGGCAAGAACATGAAGGCCGTTGCCGAGGCTGTCAAGGCCCTTGATTCGGCACAGGTGGGCCGTCTCGAATCGGAAGGCTCCATAATACTTGATGTGAACGGCACCTCGGTCTCACTTGACTTGCAGGACGTAGACATAATCTCGGAGGATATTCCCGGTTGGCTCGTAGCCAACGAAGGGGCGCTAACAATCGCTCTTGACGTCACCGTCACACCCGAGCTGCGTCGCGAGGGGCTGGCACGCGAGGTGGTCAACCGTATACAGAACATCCGCAAGTCTCGCGGATATGATATCACTGACCGCATCACTCTCACGTTCGCTCCCTCGGCCGATACTGACGAGGCCTTGCGCGAACATGCCGACTACATCTCGCGTCAGGTGCTTGCCACCGCTCTCGAAATAGCACCCGTCGATACTGCCGATTCCCTTGTGGAACACCTTGTAATCGATGATGTGAACCTTGATGTCAGAATCGCGTTAAATAATTAACACATTATCTATTCACACATTCCTAACACGTACACGATTATCTGACTATGAGCGAAAAGAAACGTTATAGCGATGAAGAGCTACAAGAGTTCAAGGAACTCATACTCGAAAAGCTCGCAAAGGCACAGAAGGAGTATGACTCCCTCAAAGCCAGCATCACCAACATAGAGGGCAATGATATCGCCGATACATCGCCCACGTTCAAGATTCTCGAAGAGGGCGCCAGCACCTTGTCAAAGGAGGAGGCCGGCCATCTCGCGCAAAGGCAGATGAAGTTCATCCAGCACTTGCAGAATGCCTTGATCCGCATCGAGAACAAGACTTACGGCGTATGTTGCGAGACCGGGGAGCTTATCCCCAAGGAGCGTCTTCGCGCCGTCCCCCATGCTACACGAAGTGTGGAGGCCAAGATAAACCGAAAGTAATATATCAGGGGGACGCACTAATCATGCGTCCCCATATAATGTTCAACCATCACCTTATCACCCCACCCACCGCAATGCGTTCACGAGGCTTTATTGCCGCTGTAATTATCGCTGTGGTCATCATTATTGACCAGCTGTTGAAAATATGGATAAAGACCCACTTCTATCTTGGCGAGGATGTGGAAATATTCCCGTGGTTCCACCTGCTGTTCATCGAGAACAACGGTATGGCGTTCGGAATGACAATCGGCAGCAAATTGTTGCTTACGTTGTTCCGTATTGCCGCCGTGACATTCCTTATATGGTACATTGTCAAGATTTACAGGCTCAGGACTGTTCCGACGGGCTATCTTGTCTGTCTCTCCCTCATAGCCGCAGGTGCTGCCGGAAACATATTTGACTGTGTGTTCTACGGGGTCATATTTGACAATCCTTATCCTCCGATGCTTGCCACGATGTTTCCTGAGGGCGGTGGTTATGCCCCTTGGCTTATGGGCAGGGTGGTGGATATGCTTTACTTCCCGCTTTTCTCTTTCACCTGGCCCGGATGGATGCCGTGGGTGGGAGGTGAGGAATTTCTTTTCTTCCATCCTGTGTTCAATCTTGCTGATGCGGCGATCTCGTGCGGTATATTCGTGCTTATAATATTTTATCACCGTTATATCCAGTCGCCGTCAGCTCTTGCGGCGCTCGGAAACACTCAGGCCCGATGAGACAGTACGCACTCATATTATGTCTGCTTGTGGTTTTAACGGTTGTTTCATCATGTGGCAAGACCCCGTCCTATGTCATCCCGGTGGACAGGATGGCTGCCGTTATGGCGGACATAAATATAGGCAACGCCATTGTTGAGTCGGAGCGTTCTTCTTATCCAAATGACTCCACCCGCCTTGTCCTCATGCAGAGTATCTATGCACGCCACGGAGTGACATCAGAGCAGGTTGATACGTCGCTCGTCTGGTATGGTCACAATATAGAGTCTTACATGAAGGTGTGCGAGAAGGCCGAGGAGATTCTGACGGCTCGTATCGAAAAGGCCGAGATGGCCGGAGGCAAATCGGCTGATTCGCCGCGTCCGATCAGTCTGGACGGTGACTCCGTCAACTTGTGGCCCGGGATTGCCACCCGCCGTGTCACTGTGGCGGATGCTTCTGACTTCATGCCGTTCTCGTTGTTCACTGACAAAAACTGGGAGCGCGGAGACCGATACACACTTTCCTCCAAGGGCATAAACACCCGTGGGAAGGTCAGAATGTTTATTGCGGCCGACTATAATGACGGCACCACGGAATATATCTCGTCGACAAACGATGCCGAGGAAAGACAGCGTCTTGTGCTTGTCCTCGACTCGGCAAAAGTGGCTACGCGTGTCTACGGCTCCCTGTTCTATAAGGCATCCGATGGAGAAGTGGCCTATCTTGACTCTATCTCACTTGTCCGTACACGTGGTCGCAATGACAATGTGGCCGCACGCAAAGGACAGCTTACCACGCGTAATCGATGAAGTCGGTGCTATGTCAGGTAATACTCTCGGGAGGGAGGATAGACCGTAATTCCGTCTTATGTTATGATGATGATAATTGGGACGTGACCCCTTTCAGTATAGAGGTTCATTCCACCACAATGTTCAACGGAATCGCCGTTATTCTTCCCGCTGGTTATGAGCATAGTCTTCCCTCGGCCATACGTTCATCTGACTGCGGGGAATTTATTAAGACCGTTTCCCGAAACCTCCCGAGGACGGTAAGCCCTATCAAGGTTCATTTTATTCCTTTTATTCAATAGAAGACACTATTCAAAGGCACCGTCAAAACCATCTTTCTTGGTTTTGACGGTGCCTTTGATATATTCAGAGAAATCAATAGAAAGCCTATGGTATGGGGATGGCTTTTTTACTGATTGTTTGATCCTAACAGTTCGAAATTATCCACATATATCTCGGTGACATTGCGTTTGATCGCGTTGCGGTCTTCCCAGACACGGTATCTGATCTTACCTTCCACATAAAGCCTTGCTCCTTTACGGATATATTTTTCAGCAAACTCAGCTGCATTATCCCACATGATGAGGCTATGCCACTCAGTTCGTTCCGGCAGCTGTCTTCCATCGGGGAGAGTCCGTGCTCTCTCGTTTGTGGCGAGAGGAAACGAGGCTATCGGGCGAGTCTCTATATAGCGTATCTCGGGATCCCTGCCCACATTGCCGATGAGTATTACCTTGTTGACACTCATTTGCCTTGGTCAAGAGTGTCCCATCTCTTCGGCGGCGGACTGGCAGGCCTCCTGGTCAAGCTGTTGTTCCAGACGGAGATCCTTCTTGACTTTCAGCTGGTCAAAACCTTGGCCGTAGACGCCGTTCACATTGCCCTGGGTGATAAAGGCTCCCGGGTCGATGCTCTTCACGATACGGAAAATAGTGACTGACTCAATCTTGCGACATACTATGAGCAATATCTTTATGGGATGTTTTGTATACCATCCCATACCGTCTATGACCGTCACACCGCGACGGGCATGATGGTTTATGGCGGTAGCTATACGCTCCCATTTAGGTGACACGATGGTAAACTGCACTGCCTGACGGTTTGTGTTTATAATGAGATCCACCATATAGGACGCTATGATGAGGACTACAAAACCGTAGAGCACGGTGGTGATATCATGTGAAATGAGATAGGAGGAGGAGATAATACAGAAATCCACGTAAAGCATGGTGCGTCCCACGGAGACATTGGTCTTCTTGGAAGTCATTGCAGCCACGATATCGGTGCCGCCTGTACTGCCGTTGTGGGTAAAGACAAGTCCGAGAGAGATACCTACTATTATGGCTCCGAAACACACGCTCATGAAAGGTTGCCCCGGTACGAGCGGTTCGGTGAAGAGTTCCGGCACAACGAGCATCACAAGCGTTATAACGGTGGCGCCAAAAATGGTCTTTATTACAAACTGTTTCCCGACGATGCGCCACGCAAACGCCAGTAGCAACAAATTGACACCGTATTGTGTCAATCCGATCATATATACCTTTCCTGTGAGGAAATAAGCGAGAGTACCGAGACCCGTAACGCCTCCGATCACTACTTTTTCAGGAAGAATGAAAGCGGAGAATCCGAATCCGTAAAGCACAATGGCAAAGACGATTATCAGATAATCCTTTGCCGACATCCATAGTTGTTTGCCTGAGAACTGCATAGTTTGGTTACAATTTGACACCGCAAAATTAACCATTTTTTTCATTTTGGCAAATATGCGCCATTAAAAAGCCGTTTTAGGCTGGCTCCATGATAAAAAATGACGCATATGCATATCAAAGAAGCGTAGAAAGATGGTAGAGAATGTTATTTCATACATCTCTATTCCTTTTATCTATTTCTTTTATTCAAAATTTCCCCGGGTGTTTTATTTTTCTCAATGGCGTAACAAATATCTATGTTTCGCCGAGAGTACACTTTTAATACACGTTGAAAAAGAAATAATGACTGATAATCAAACGATTATCAGTCATTATCAGTACCCGGACCCGGGCTCGAACCGGGATGGATTGCTCCAACGGTGTTTGAGACCGTCGCGTCTACCGATTCCGCCATCCGGGCTTTTGTAGACTGCAAGCGCATAGATTACGCTTTTGCATTGCAAAGGTAGGTAGTTTTTTCCGATTATCCAATAGTGTGACGATTTTTCTGCCTATGGTGAACTTTTTATCCTGCCGTGATGTTATGATTCTGTCCCTCCATATGGGATGTCTTTTAAGATAAAGACTATTTTTTATCTTCACCGTAAGTTTCAAAAATCATGGAAAAGAAATCCATCAAAGGTACCCAGACTGAACATAATCTTCTCGCTGCGTTTGCCGGCGAGAGTCAGGCTCGCTCACGTTATAAACTCTTTGCCAAGAAGGCCAAGGAGGAAGGTTATCATCAGATAGCCAAAATTTTCAAAATCACGGCCAAGCAGGAACTCTCACATGCCTCTCTGTTTTTCGACCGACTTGAAGGGGGCATCGTATCCATCAACGCCTCTTATCCCGCAGGGGTGGTTGCCGACACTCTGACCAATCTTCGCGAGGCTGCCGCCGGTGAGCGTGAGGAGTGGAGCGATCTCTACGAATCATTCTCCAAGACTGCCGAGGAAGAGGGATTCCCTGATGTGGCACATCTTTTCAAGATGGTGGCCAAAGTGGAGGTGGAGCATGAAAAGCGCTATAACCGCTTGATCAGACGTATGGAGACCGATCAGGTTTTCACATCCGAGGATCCAGAGCAGGAATGGCAGTGCGCCCACTGCGGATTTGTCTACAAAGGCAAGTCGGCTCCTAAGAAATGCCCTGTATGCGGTCATGAGCAGGGATATTTCGAACGTAAGGCCGAGAATTATTGATCTGTCACGATTATCAAACTAAACCAATTAGTCCTCTTGGATACGCAGCGTATCCAAGAGGACTAATTGGTTTAGTTTGTAAGATTCTGAGTCTTTTTATTTGTTGGCGCGTTTCCGTTCAAGTTCGTCAAGGATAATCTTGCGGAGGCGGAGGTGGTGGGGGGTGACTTCCACATATTCATCTTCCTTGATATATTCGAGGGCTTCTTCGAGAGAGAAGACAACGGGTGGAATGATACGGGCCTTGTCGTCGGCTCCGCTTGCACGCATGTTTGTCAGTTTCTTTGACTTGGTCACGTTGACCACGATGTCGTTGTCCTTGGCATTTTCGCCGACAACCTGTCCGGCATAGACCTCTTCCTGAGGGAAGATGAAGAACCGGCCGCGATCTTGCAGCTTGTCTATTGCGTAGGCATAGGCCGTTCCGGCCTCCATGGCTATGAGCGAACCGTTGGTACGTCGTTCTATATCACCTTTCCATGGCTGGTATTCATGGAATCGGTGGGCCATTATGGCTTCGCCGGCCGAGGCTGTAAGGACGTTGTTGCGCAGACCGATGATGCCGCGTGACGGAATTAGGAATTCCAGATGTATGCGGTCGTTCTGCGTGGTCATTGTGACCATTTCTCCCTTGCGGCGTGTCACCATGTCGATAATCTTCGAAGAGTATTCCTCGGGCACATTGACCGTGAGCATTTCCACCGGTTCGCATTTGCGCCCGTCTATCTCCTTTATTATCACCTGTGGCTGGCCTACCTGCAACTCGAAACCCTCGCGGCGCATTGTCTCAATGAGCACCGAGAGATGCAGCACGCCTCGTCCGAATACAGTCCATGTATCCTCGTGTTCGGCCTTGCTGACACGCAGGGCAAGGTTTCGGTCAAGCTCCTTGGTCAGACGGTCGGCTATGTGGCGCGAGGTCACGTATTTGCCGTCTTTTCCGAAAAATGGTGAATCGTTGATGGTGAATGTCATCGACATTGTAGGCTCGTCGATGGCTATGCGGGGGAGGGGTTCGGGGTTGTTGAAATCAGCCACAGTGTCGCCGATTTCGAATCCGTCTATGCCGACGAGGGCACAGATGTCTCCGCTCTTCACGCTCTGTACCTTCTTGCGTCCCATTCCCTCGAATGTGTGAAGCTCCTTGATGCGCTGTCTCACGATCGAGCCGTCTTTTTTGCAGAGGGCTATTTCCATTCCCTCGCGCAGTTCGCCGCGATGGACACGCCCTATCGCAATACGTCCTACATAGCTGCTGAAATCAAGCGATGTGATGAGCATCTGGGCGTCACCTTCAAGAATCTCCGGCGCGGGGATGTATTTGATGATGGCGTCAAGGGCCGGGGTTATATTGTCGGTCGGGTTGTTGTAGTCGGTGCTCATCCATCCTTGCTTGGCCGAGCCGTAGACGGTGGGGAAGTCGAGCTGGTCTTCGGTGGCGTCAAGATTGCACATAAGGTCGAAAACCATCTCCTGTACCTCGTCGGGACGGCAGTTTGGCTTGTCGACCTTGTTGATTACCACTACCGGTTTTAGTCCCATCTGGATGGCTTTCTGGAGGACGAAGCGGGTCTGGGGCATGGGGCCTTCGAATGCGTCCACGAGCAGCAGACATCCGTCGGCCATGTTGAGGACTCGTTCCACCTCGCCGCCGAAGTCGGCGTGTCCCGGGGTGTCTATGATGTTGATCTTGTAGTCGTTGTAGTTGATCGAAACGTTTTTGGAGAGGATTGTTATGCCTCGCTCGCGTTCCAGGTCATTGTTGTCAAGTATTAGGTCGCCTGTCGACTGGTTGTCGCGGAAGAGTTTTCCTGCGAGGAGCATTTTGTCAACGAGCGTGGTCTTGCCATGGTCTACGTGGGCGATGATGGCGATGTTTCGTATCTTCTGCTGCATCTGGGATGTTATTACTTAGAAATTGGCTGCAAAGTTACTAAATTTCCGCATTTCTGACAAAAGAAAGTTGAAGCCTGTCAACGTGCTCCGATGCCATGGCACGGCATCACAACTTTTTTGAGAGGGCGGTTGTTCTAATAGTGAAACCATAGGGGCAGGTTCTTACCTCCCACGGTTGTTCTGCAAGCACGAAAAATAATAATCAACAACTTAAAATTAACGGTTTCGTCCATCTGTGGCCCGCAACAGCCCCGATGTGGATTTGAAATCTTGAAAAAACACACAAAATTTCTATGAATACAGCTCCTCTACAAGGAATCAAGGTGATTGACTTCACCGAGGTTCAGTCCGGCCCTTCGTGTACACAGCTTCTTGCCTGGCTCGGCGCCGAGGTAATAAAGATCGAAAGGCCCGGAGTCGGCGACGCCACACGTAACGAACTCCAATTTGACCCTGACTGTCCGAGCTATTACTTCCTGCAACTCAACTCTAACAAAAAGTCGCTTGCGCTTGACGCCAAGACCCCTGACGGAAAAAAGATTCTTACGAAGCTTATCGAATCAGCGGACGTCTTTATCGAGAATCTCCATCCGGGCGCTATGGATAAGCTCGGATTCAGCTGGGAAGAGGTTCATAAGATCAACCCTAAGTGTGTCATGGGCACCATCAAAGGTTTCCCCGAGTCGTCTAAATACAAAGATTTGAAGGCCTATGAGCCTATCGCGCAGGTTACTGCCGGTGCGGCTTCTACCACCGGATGGTGGGAGGGAGAGAACAATGTCCCCACCCAGTCCGGCGCGGCCCTCGGTGATTCGAATACCGGAATGCATCTGGCGATAGGAATACTCGCGGCGCTTATCCAGCGTGAAAAGACAGGGGAGGGCAGCTATGTCTACCAGTCAATGCACAACGCATGTCTCAATCTGTGCCGTATCAAGACACGAGACCAGCTGACACTTGACAGGGTAGGGTATCTTACACAGTTCCCGCAATATCCGTCTGAGAAGTTCGGCGATTTTGTGCCGCGTAGCGGCAATCAGGAAGGTTCTGGTGTTCTTGGCTGGACTTATAAGTGCAAAGGGTGGGAGACCGATCCTAATGCCTATGTCTATGTCATTCTCCAACGCGGAGCCAAGCAGTTCGAGCTTGCCGCGAAGGCTCTCGGATTTGAAGACTGGCTTACCAATCCGGATTTCAACACGGCGGATGCACGTGACAGGCACAAACAGGAAATCTATAAACGTGTCGAGACGTTCACTATCACCAAGACAAAATATGAGGTGACCGAGATTCTATCGAAAGCCGGCGTTCCTGTCGGCCCCGTGCTTTCCACCAAGGAGATTATGGATGATGCGAGCGCATATGACGGCAACACACTTGTCAAGATCAACCAGGGAGGCAAGATAGGAGAGTTTGTCACAGTGGGAATGCCCTTCACACTATCCAACTACCAGCCTGTCTACGGCCCGTGTCCAGAACTTGGAGGCAATACCTCCGAAGTGCTTAAAGAGTGTGGCTATACAGATCAGGAGATAGCCGGTTTCGCGGCAAACCACACCACGACGCCTATGCCTAAGTAGTCCGGCACGGCATTATCTTATACGAATACTCACTAATTAATTCAACAATCTGACGAAAAGAGAGAGGGGACAATGGCTTGTTGTCCTTTGGGCGAGGAGTCCGGCAACCGGCATTGTCCCCTCTCTTTTCTCATATAAAAACCAAAAGATTATGGCAACAACACTAGTAACTGCCGTTCCATCCGCTCCTCAGTCTGCCCGGCAGGTGACAGGCATGGATATTCTGGCCCGCGCCTTGAAAGAGATAGGGGTGCAGAATGTCTATGGGCTCGTGGGAATTCCTATCACCGAGGCGGCTTACCTTATTCAGGGCAAAGGGATAAGGTTTGTAGGATTTCGTCATGAGCAGCAGGCCGGAATGGCCGCCGCCACCGAGGGACTTCTGACCCGCAGGCCCGGAGTGTTGATGACGGTATCATCCCTCGGATTCATGAACGGCCTGACGGCTACTTCCAACGCCACCGTGAACTGTTATCCGATGATACAGATATCAGGTGCTTCCGATCCGGGCATGGTCGACATGAATGTAGGAACATACGAGCAGCTTGACCAACTCAATACGGCCAGACCTCTTGTAAAGGCCGCATTCCGTTGCAGCAAGGCCGAGGATATCCCTTCGGCTGTGGCGCGTGCCTACCGTGCGGCTGTCTCAGGACGGCCGGGCGGGGTATATATCGACATGACAACCCCCGCTCTCGGGCAGGTGATGGATGCTGAGGAGGCCGACCGTCTATTCTATACACCTGTTGATCTATATTCGCCTGTGGCTCCTAACAAGGAGGCTGTCGACCGTGCGGTCAGCCTCCTTGCCTCGGCCAGACGTCCTGCCGTGCTTCTCGGCAAGGGTGCGGCCTATGCGCAGGTAGACGACAAGATAAAGACCCTTATAGAAAAATATGGCATTCCCTATCTGCCGATGTCCATGGCCAAAGGCCTGATGCCCGATGACGGGCCTCTTAGCGCGATTTCCTGTCGTTCGAGCATAATGAAGAATGCCGACGTGGTGATGATTATCGGCGCGCGTCTCAACTGGCTCCTTTCTTTCGGAAAGGGTAAATGGCATCCCGATACCAAGTTCATACAGCTTGATGTGGAACCGCAGGAGATGGATGTCAATGTCCCGATAGCGGCTCCCGTGATAGGTGATATGGGCCTGTCACTTGATGCCATACTCGCGGGTATGGAGGGCAGGAGTATGAACACAGATCCGGCATGGCTTGCCTCGTTGCAGGAGGAGACCAAGACGAAAGGTGCCGCCTTCCAGGCCCGTCTTGCCGCCAACAAGGATGCGTCTCCTATGAATCATTGGACGGCTCTCGGCGTGATCAAGCCTATACTTGAATCAAACCCCGACGTTATACTTGTCAACGAAGGAGCCAACACTCTCGATGACACACGTGACGCTGTAAACATGTCGTTGCCGCGTCACAGGATAGACTGTGCCACATGGGCCATCATGGGGATGGGCATGGGATCGGCGGTCGGTGCGGCCGTGGCTACCGGCAAGAAAGTCGTTGCCGTCGAGGGAGACTCCGCCTTCGGTTTCTCGGGGATGGACTTTTCAACCGCATGCCGTTTCAAACTGCCTCTGACCGTGGTGATATTCAACAACGGAGGTATATACAACGGTGTAGGTGTCCCGATGGACAAGACGTCGGATCCGGCGCCGACCACGCTTGACATACATGCCCGCTATGACAAGCTTGGCGAGGCCTTCGGAGCACAGACATACTATGTGCAGACTCCCGACGAACTTGGCAAGGCCCTCACCGAGGCGGTAGCCTCTGGCAGGACATGCCTTATAGACGTACAGCTTGGCGCCGATTCAGGTAAGGAATCCGGCCATATAGGCTACCTCAATCCGGCCCCTCTCGAGCAGATTAAAGTCTGAGTTATGCCATGGCCGATGGTAGGTATATGTATCATCGGCCATGGCATTCTTGCAAAGAATACAAACCACATAATTCCCTCTAAGTTATGCAACATGTCATACTATACGCGATTGTCCCTATCATAGTGGTGATGCTCGCAGGATTTTTCTCGGGAAAGGCAGGTATTTTCAATGGTGAGGACGCAAAGAAGTTCAACAAGGTGGTTCTTGACTATGCCCTTCCCGCCGCTCTTTTCATTTCTATCGTACAGTCGAGCCGGGAGATGCTTGCCGCAGATATAAAGCTGTCATTAATCTCGCTTGTGGGCATTATGGCCTGCTTTATGATTGTATATTTTGTTTTCCGTATGTTCAAGGGCAATACCGGGGCTGATGCGGCCATCTCCGCCCTTATCAGTGGCTCGCCGACCATAGGCTTTCTCGGATTTGCCGTGCTCGAACCCATCTTCGGTACCACTCCTGCCGTGGCCCTCGTCGTGGCCATAGTGGGAATAGTGGTCAATGCCGTGGGCATACCTGTGGGCCTGTCACTAATGAATGCCTCGCTTGAAAAACAGAAACCCGGTTCTACCAAGGGTGAGAGCGCCTGGAAGCCCGTTATCAATGCCCTTGAACAGCCTGTGGCCTGGGCGCCGATACTTGCCGTGGTGTGGGTTGTCGTGGGTATTCCATGGCCTGCATGGCTCAGTCCGTCTTTTGACCTTATCAAGGGAGCTAATGCTTCTCTGGCTGTGTTCTCGGCCGGTATAACCCTCTCTTCCGTCAAGATCCAGCTCAACTGGCAGGCCGTCCTCGGCTCTATATTGAAAATGGTCATGATGCCGGCTGTGATTCTGCTTCTCGGACTTATATTCAAGATGGATGTCCTCAACCTAAAAATGCTCGTAGTGGCCGCTGCGCTTCCTCCGGCATTCTCTGGTATAATTATTGCCGATGAGTATGACACGTATGTGGCTACGGGAACCACGTCTCTCACTCTATCAGTCATATTGTTTGTCGGCTTCTGCCCGCTATGGTTGTGGATTACCGATCTGTGCACCCATACTACCGGTTTCTAAAAGGAAACATACGGCGCTTTAAACAATAGTTTTGACGTTGATTTACGCCGGAGGGGCAGGTGCCGTACCTGCCCCTCCTTTTTATTGATGCCGTTTTTTAGTATATACGGCAGGTTGGAATATATGGGAAGAGGTTATAAGATATCTCTATCTGCGTCTGAACCAGCCGGTGAATATTACTATCACGGTGAATATTTCAAGTCTGCCAAGGAGCATGACTCCTGAAAGCAGCCATTTGACGGATGACGGAAGCAGATGAAACCCTCCCTCAGCCCCTGTGAATCCATAGCCGAGACCGCAGTTGCCCATACATGATGCCACGGCAAAGAAACTGTCGGTCACATTTATACCATATGCACATACGATCATGGTGGCCACGGTCATGATGAGGATATATGACGCGGTGAATGCCCCTATTCTCACCATGGTGTCTTTGTCGACCACGCGGTCATTGAGACGGACATTGACAAGATGACTGGGATAAAGGGTCTTTTTTGTCTGCCCTGCGATACTTTTGAGTACGGCAAGCATTCGGTCGGTCTTTATACCGCCCGAAGTTGAACCTGCGCAAGCCCCGGAAATCATAAGAAACATTATTATCACAATCGGGGCATATCCCCATAGCTCGTAATTCCCGTATGAGAAGCCTGTCGAGGTCACTGCCGATGCGACTGTAAAGGCCGGACTGACGAGGGTCTGGCTTATTCCTTTTGTCCCGTTGAAAAGAAGCATGGCGGATATCAGAAGTGTGAATAACACCACGGCTCCTGTGTAGGCCCGTATCACATCATTATGGAACAGGGGACGGACGGCGCCTTTTGACGCATTGTATATCAGGACAAAGTTGGCTCCTCCGAGAAACATGAATACAGTGATGACAATGGCTGCGTAATCCGAATTCCAGGCAGATATTCCGGCGTTGCGTGTCGAGAACCCGCCTGTCGATAATGTCGTCATGGCATGGCACACAGAGTCAAATAGATCCATAGGCCCTGCCCACAGGAATAGTATCATAGTTATGGTAAGGGTGGAGTATACAATCCATAGTGACTTTGCGGTCTGGCGTATGCGAGGGTGCAGCTTGTCATGGGTGACCCCTGTGATCTCGGCATTGAACATGGGGATGCTTCCGGCCTGGTTGAGAGAGGGGAGGACAGCGAGCATGAACAGAACGATGCCGAGTCCGCCTACCCACTGGGTCATACTTCTCCATAATAGGAGCCCGCGAGAAAGCGACTCCACATCCGGGATAACGGTGGCTCCTGTCGTGGTGAAGCCGGACATGGTTTCGAAGAATGCGTCGGAGATATGGAGCGGATGGTCGGATAGCATGTAGGGAAGCATTCCGAACGCAGAGAATATAACCCAGGCCGACGAGGTTAGAAGATAACCTTCACGCCTGTAAAGCTGTCTCGATCGAATGTCGCGTGTCAAGGCCACGAGTCCGCCTCCGGCCAAAAGGCAGAGTCCTGATGTGATGAGGAAGCTCATAAGATCGCTCTCGCCATAGGATGCACAGATGATGGCCGGAACAAGTAGCATGGCGCATTCGATGAGCAGCAGATAGCCTGTTATGCGGGCTACAAGACGGTAGTTGTTGGTCTCAGCTCCTCTCCCGTTACCTATTATTCTTCCTGTCATATCCGGATCTTATTTAAAGAAATTTTCAACCTTGTTCAACGTTCCCGACAGACAGAAGACAACTACATGGTCTCCCTCGCGTATCTCTGTGGTGCCGGACACGAGCATTCCGTTGCCGTCCCGCACAAGTCCGGCTATTGTCATATCGGCAGGGATTTTAAGGTTCTTTACCGCCCCACGAGTACATATGGCGTTTCTTCCTACGACGATTTCGAGCACTTCCGCATCTTCCAATGCCAGACATTTGGGTGTCTTTAATGCCGTGTCGAGAAGCATCTGGAATATATTGCTTGACGTGAGTAGTTTCTTGTTTACCACGGTGTTGATACCGAGACTTTCAGCCTCTACAAAGTACTGGATATCCTCGATTCCTGCGACAAGGAGCTTCACCCCGGCTTTTTTAGCGAGCATACATCCGATGATATTCATTTCAGAAGACTCGTTAAGCGCTATAAAGGCATCGGTTCGTCCTATCCCTTCTTCCCGGAGTATTTCGATATTTCGCTGGTCGGCGTTGACAACGGTCACGTTGCAAAGACTTTCGGCTATGGCGTCGCATCGGGTCTTGTCGGCATCTATTATGGTGACGGAATAGTCCGGGGCGAGTTGTTTGGCCACAAGTGCGGCTATTTTGCCCGCGCCGGAAATCATTACACGGCCGATCCTGTGGTTTACTCGTCCGCAGAGTCTCATCAGGTCTTCCTCGCCACCTTTCAGAATAGAGAAATAGACGATATCACCTGAAAGCAATATGTCGTTGCCCTTGGGTATTATCATCATATTGTCACGCTTTATGGCACAGACATGCAGCTGGTCACGTGTCTTGACGAGATCTGAAAGCCTTATGCCGTTCTCTGTGAAACCTGTGCCGAGGTGTACACCGACCACGATTATGGCGCCTCCGTGAAGTTCGAACCAGTTTCTGACCCAGTTGCGCCGTAGGGATTTCTTAATCATCCTTGCCGCGAGAAATTCGGGAAACACCATCTTGTCTACACCTGTCCCTGCAAAAAGTTCCTGAATATCAGGTGTCACGAAACCTTCGTTGTCTATACGGGCCACGGTACGCCCTGAGCCGAGAGATTTGGCAAGTTGTGCCGAGATTATGTTTACGTTCTCCCACTTGGTGACAGCTATGAACATGTCGCAGTCACATACTCCGGCCTCTCTGAGAGCTGAGGGAGAGACTGGGTTTCCGGCATAGGTGAGAATGTTGTAGCGGGCGTCGAGTTCGGCAAGACGTTCACGAGAGGTGCCCATGAGTACCACGTCCTGATTTTCTGATGATAGTTGGTAGGCGAGGTGTGAACCGGTCTCGCCATCACCGGCGATTATAATCTTCATTGTAGAATTGTCTGTTTCCGGGATGCAAAGATAAGAAATTATATTCTGATTATATTAATGAAAAAAATGGCGTGAAGGTTCTCACGAACTCTCACGCCTTTCCCGTAAGACACTTACTATTCCATAACTAAGATTTGTCGTGTCCTAAGGGTGTTGCCGGTTATACGGTTTTATTTGGGAGATTTTGCCAATCTGGATATCTCGTCGAGTTTAAGCGCTCCTTCGAGAAATATCACGGAGTATTCCTTCTGCACTCTGGCTGAGATGACATACTGGCATATCCCTTCTCCTATGGGGATGCGGTAGATTGTTGTGCCCGTTCCGTTGTTGTCTGTCTTCATCAGTGTTTCCATGTTCTTGCCTTGTTCGGAACAGAACTTCTTGAAATTGGATTCCATGGATTTTATCCCTTTCCCGGACTCGCTTGTTATTATCTGGATATTGTTGATCTTGTCTTTAACGGCCGAGATATTTGAATCCACGGATTCGCTGCCCATGTCGTCAAGCATGGCTTTGGATATATAGATTGTTGAGATTTCCTTGTTGCCCTCGCATTTTTTGAAAAAGGAACTTTGTGCGGAGGCGTTCACGGCCATCATGGCAATGGCGGCAAAAAGCAGAATGATTCTTTTCATTTGGTTTAAGTGTTTATTGTTTGGAATTTAGTATTTCGAGTGCTCTGTTAGTCTCTTCTATCGCTTTGTTGGTTGTTGTTTCTGCATGTCTGATTCCGGCATAACCTTCTGCAATGGTTGTCGCGAATAAGCCGAGTGCTTTTTCCGTATAGGCATATGTCTCCTCCGGGGTGAGTTCGCGTGATAAGGATGAATGCCTTGACAGGGATATTCCGGCTATTGCAATGATGAGTATAATGGCGGCTGCCACGCTCAGGCTGTATATACGCCGGCGGTGTTGGGATTTCCGGCGGGATGCGGTGAGTGAGTCCGCTATCCGGGCTATTCTTTCCTCGAATCCGTCGGGAACCCTTATAGAATCCATCCGGCTGAACAGGTCACGGTCGGCATGAAACTCGTGGCTAAGGTCTGGGTGGTTCAGAAGCGTCCTTAGCTCGGTTTCTTCTTTACGGGAGGTAACGGCATCGTAATATCTTGACAGTAGATGTCTTGTCTTCTTTATTTCCTCGGTGGTCATACTATTTTGTTTTTGGAGAGACATGATTTCAGAAACCTTCGTCCTCGGCTAAGTAGCTGACGGATGTTTACATGAGACAACCCGGTTGATTGTGCTATTTCGTCGTTGGAGCGCCCTTCGATGTCATGCAGTATGATTATGTTCCGTTGGGTAGCCGGCATACTATCGATGAGCCTTAATATCTCGGCCATTTGGTCATGTTCGGAGGTTTCTGTACAAGACTGTGTGACGGGACTGGATTCTTCGTTGGCACTGATAGGTTCGGTCTGTAACAATAATCTGGAATTGCGCAGGCTCAGACTTAGATTCTTTACCATGGTCAAGGCATAGGCCTCGTGGTTGCCGATATGAACAAGCCTGTCCCTGATTTCCCACAACCGGGCAAAGGTATCCTGCACGATATCTTCGGCATCATTCGGATTGCCGGATATGCGCAGGGCAACGGTATACATGCGGCGTCCGAGAGGCAGGAAGGTTGATTTGAAAGTTGTGGGATTCATTGTTCAGTCTCGTGGTTGTCTATATGTATGACAGATTTATCATGGATTTGTGACACTATTCGTGAAATTTTTTCATCATTAAGTTCTTCATAAATAAAATGGCTGTAAATCATTGTCAGACATTAGTGCCGTAATAAGTATATAACGTTAAAAATATTTAAAGTGAATGGCCGGGAATTGGAAAACAGCATTCGAAACACTATCTTTGCAAAACTTATCCATAACTACGGGGCTGACTGGCTTTGACAGCGTGTAGAGGTGGTGAGTAAGCATGCAGAGTGATGATGCCTACACTCTATAATCAGAGACATCGACAATTCAAATGGCGAAAACAACTACGCTCTCGCTGCTTAATCGAAGTACAGTAGATTAGCTTTATTGCCGCAACAGTTGTGGCAACGAGACATCACCCGATTGTCCTTTTTCCGAGACGGATCGATTCGGTGGTGCAGGTAAATCGGAAATATGGCGATGAAAGCCTCGCGACTCGCCGAGACACAAAGAGGATAAGGTTGGGATTGGTCGTTTCTTGCCTGTCCCATCACGAAAACCAAGTAGAGACTAAGCATGTAGAAAGCTCATTAGTTCCGCGTTTGGACGAGGGTTCAAACCCCTCCAGCTCCACTTGTAACATCGGACTGAAATCAGTCCAAACAAGACAAACCTCAGACTATCAAATAGTTCTGAGGTTTTTTCGTGTCTAATCCTTTCGATTCAGTATCGAAATAAGACCAAGAAAAAGACCGTTTCAGACATACTTTCGTTACTAACCCGTTACTAAAAATTCGAGAATCAAAATAGTAACGATTTAGTAACGAATACTGCTTCAATATTCTAAAATACAATGTTTTACAACGATACAACTCGGATATAACCCGGAAAAATCAGGACATTTTAATAGTATGAAAACAGAGATTTGAGGCATTCTCCTACTACTTAATGCCAAAAAGACCTGCATGGGTATAACGTCGCTAACCCGTGAGACCACCCCGTATCTCCCCGATTTCTAATAATTTTTGAGCTGGAAAATCATAATCAACTTGTTAAATCCGATCTTTCTTACTAAATTTGCAAATCACGAATTGCAAATACTGTAGACTATTGACAATAGTTATAAAGCATTAAAATGAACCATTGGACTTGTTTTAGTACTCCCAGATATTATATTTGCAGTTGAAAGATTAGAAGCTTACAATCATCGCAGTAGCAAGTTGGAGAAGGATAGGGTCATTCGTTTACTAACTCGTTACTATGAAGTTTTTTGGTATTTTCAGGCATCTGGTGTTGAGATACTTGGAATGCACGGAATAAGTTTACCCCCCCAATTCCGCTTATAGCGACTCTGGAAATACTTCATGTGGGCTTTTTTGTTTTAGACAATGTTTCTTCGGCAGATGTGTTTAAGAGGATGTTAAAATGAATTTCTATAATATCTTGCGGCTGTGGAGAGGACGCCTCCCTCGGCCTTTGAAATTTTTTGGACTGTGGTTCATGCATGTGACCGGCCGCCGTGTGATAGGCGTTTATCTCGATCCGGTGTTGGGATGCAATCTTCGTTGCCGCATGTGTTATTTCAGCGACCCTGAGAAACGTAGGTCGATGCATGGCTCAATGAGCGAGGAGCAGTTGCTACGATCGCAAAGGGCTCTTTTTCACCGGGCGCTCAAACTTCAAATCGGCTGCGGTGCTGAGCCTACGCTTTATGCTCCCGGCTTGGAAGCCGTGGTAAAATCTGGCAAAGATGCCGGCATTCCATATATTTCACTGACAACAAACGGTCTTCTGATTGCCTCGGGCCGTGTAGGACTCGAAAGTCTGGTGAAGGCCGGTCTTGACGAAATCACGCTGTCGATGCACGGAACTTCCCGTGAGATATATGAGGAGCTTATGCCGGGTGCGAAATACGATAGCCTTCTCAAACTTCTTGGACTTATTGCAGATGTAAAGAAGATTTATCCCTCATTCAAGGTCAGGGTCAATTATACGGTCAATTCGCTTAACAAGGAAGACCTAAGGGACGATAGGTTTTTTAGGATATGGCCCGGAGGGTGCCTCCCCGACATTGTGCAGATTCGTCCTGTTCAGAAGATAGGAGATACAGAGTGGAAGGATTTCGACGAGAAACCGCTTATAGAGGATTATGACGGAACTATCGGCAATGTGGCCGCTCTTTGTGGCGAGAAAGGAATTACCTGTCTCGTGCCCTCCTGCGACAATCTTTCTCAGGTGGTAACCGAGCAAAGCGGTCATGATGCCTTGCTTGAGAGTTTGTGCTACTGCTATATATCGCCTGAGGGATGCTACAAGAACGATTTCGACCCGTTGTGTGATACATATGAAACCTATCACCGTAGGCAACATACGGCATGGACTCTGTTCAAGGCCGTATTCCGCAATCCGCGTGCCCGGCAACGAAATGTATCCAAGAAGCTAAATTACAATGTCAAATAAGGCAGTCTCTCATCGGGTGATGATGTGTTGCTGTCCATTATAAAAATGTACAAAGAGAATATGGATCAGGACACAATGGAACGGGCAATGATGTTTGCGGTAGAAGGCCGTTTAGCATTCCACTCTCGTGTATACTCCTTGCGGTTTTGAACTGAAAGCAAGCTAATGTAAGAGTGCTACTGACGGATTTCAGTTCACCTATGAAAGCGGAGACTTTACTTAGTAGAAAAATTTATACAAAAGTTCCGGGTTGAAGATTGACAATAGGAATTCGGCTATCATCAGTATGGAGATGATTAGAAATATATATTTCCACCATTTAATCGTCTTCTTACGATAATCAATGATAAAATTGATTATGCCAAGAATACCTACCGCTAATAGGAATCCATTAGAAATATTGAAATCCATAATGCTGTTTTTTATTTATTTGACGTAAAATTATGGATATAGTTTCAGATTGGCAAAAAATATATCAATCGGTCTTGACATCCCGCACTGCTTATCCAAATGTTTGGCCAATGTGAGTCAGTCTCTCGGATTATGGTATTATGCCTATTCCTATAAAAGTCCCATTGAGGTAGCTGCCATTATTGCCTCGACGGAATTGCCTACGCTTAATCTTTCGATAATGTTTTGTCGATGTCTGTTTACGGTATGTATGCTTATCCCCAACATATCGGCTATCTGTTTACTCGGTTTTCCCTCTTTGATTAATAGTAGTATCTCTTTTTCCCGCTCGGTCAGGATGTGGTTCTTTTTATCTGAGAAAGAGAGACTTGTTATTTTGCCGGTATGATTGTTCTTGATGTGCGCGTTGATGCCTGCCTGTATATCTTGTAGAGGTGACAGGTCGTAGCAGCAGAGAATCAGCCATATTTTTCCTGACGGAGATGTTTTCAGTATCTGTGTGCTGTTGTCAAGTATCATGTAGCGTCCCTCCTTGTCCTTGACCCTTATACGGCATGTGGCTTTATAGCGGATTTTATCTTCTGCCGGCAACACATCTACGAATTTGAAAAATTCGTATTCCAGCATCCTTTTTTCAACGAGATCTTCGGGATGAAGTCTGTTATATATAAGGTCTTCGTCGCTTGAACATATTTCCTTATATAGATGTGGCGTGTCCACGATTCCCATCAGACATGCAAGCTCGCCGCCAAACAGATAGCAATAGTCGCGTGATGCGTCTGTGATAACACAACATGCATTGGTGACGGACGCGACATTGTCTGCAATCTTCTTGCATATTTCAATTTTCTCATTGTCAAGATGCTCGTTTTCGAGATGTTGGGAAGAGTATATCTGGTTGAGTTCCTTTCGCAATACATCCATACTCAGTGGTTATTTTTCAGTATTTCGTGGGTGTGTGATTATATCTAATTTTGCAAAGTTATTAAAATAATACAATAGAATTCAGAAATATGGGAAAGAGAATCGTATTCCTTGATTACATGCGTATGATAGCCTGTTTTATGGTTATTATGGTGCATTCCTGTGAGTTTTTCTTTATTGACGGGGCAGATATCGGCATAAGAACCCTGTCGGATGGTTTTTGGGTAAGCGTTATCGATAGCGCGTTGCGTTGTTCGGTTCCGTTGTTTGTAATGATTTCGGCCTATCTTCTTGTGCCAATAAAGGGTGCTGTGACAGTTTTCTTCAAGAAGCGGTTTGTCAGGGTGCTTGTACCATTTGTTATCTGGTCGTTGCTATATGCTGTCCTGCCTGTTATATGGGGTGGGATGGATGGTTCCGAAGCATCGGCGTCATTAATACGTCTGGCATATAATTTTAATGACGCAAGCGGCCATATGTGGTTTATATATATGCTCATAGGGTTGTATCTTTTCATGCCGGTAATCTCCCCTTGGCTTGAAAAGGCCGGTAAAAGAGCCGAACGGTCATTTCTGTTGCTCTGGTTTGCCTCATCGTTTTTCCCCTATTTACGCGTATCAGTAGGATATGTCTATGGGGAATGTTATTGGAACGAGTTTAATCTACTGTGGTATTTCTCCGGGTTTCTCGGTTATGTGGTTCTTGCTCATTATATCCGCAAGTATCTCACATGGAGCCGGAAGTTGCAAGCCGTTGTCGGAATACTCTTGTATGTGACCGGCTACATAATCACTGCTACCATATGGTATGGCCGTATTCCAGGGTCGTCAACCCTTCAAGAGCTTGAACTTAGCTGGCGGTTCTGCACACCGAATGTCATTTTTGAGAGCCTTGGAGCCTTTATGATAATCCAATCAGTCTTTAAAGGAGCAAGGGCAGAAAATAGGATGGTCAGTGAAATTTCCAATCTGAGCTATGGCATTTATCTGATGCATATCTTTATACTTGGCGCGGTGTTCCGCGTGGTCGGGCCAATGGGACTGACCACACCTGTGACTATCATTATTACAGGCACGATGACATTCGCCATATGCTGCATATTGTCTAAGTTGATTTCATATCTGCCTTATAGCAAATATATTATCGGGTAGTTGTGACATAATGAGGATTCTATCCAATGAGTGTGGTGGGAGATGCGTAATACCCCGCCACACTCATTGGTACTGTCATTGATGGCCTGAATAACTGTTGTCATGGAGCTTTGCATAGGCGCGTAGATATTTGTGCAGTCCGGACACCATCTCGCGAGTCTCTTGAAGCATGTTGAGATATACATAGAGTACTGACATTGTGGAGGGATCTCCTTCGCGTAGGTGGTCGTATAGGCTGTGGTAGTTGTCTGAAATCATGTCCTTGATTTCATCACAGTGACGTCTCAGGAGATTGACGGTGGATGTGTCAGCTATATCCATCATGGAGACGGTATCGTTGAGAAGGGTGGCGACCCGTGTTCTGATTGTGTCATATTCGGCTATATAGGTCTGTGGCAACGGTCTGAAATTGTTTTCGACATGTTCCTTGCATGTCTCGTTGATGCGTCGTAGGTTGTAGAGCATAGACATGCAGCAGTTGTTGCCGAGATGAAACCATGTGCTTTTCTCTATGGCTGTCTCGCGACTGATCTGCCTGAGGCATAATGTCTCCTTGCGGCGTGCGTTCTTCAATACCTTCTTCTGATTTGCCAGACTGCGTTCGGCTTTGTCAAGGACATTTATCTTTTCGTTGACAAATGCATCCGTTATAGAACGGTAACTCTCATCGGCAAAGGATATGAATTTTCTTTGCATTGTGGTTATGTAGACCAGCGTCATAGGCCATGTCCGGGAGGTGTCACGAGTGGAAAGAATCGAGTGGAACATCACATCGCCTTCATCTACCGAGTCGGCGGCATTGAAGCGCCGGTTGCTTCTGATTATTATAAAGATGGTGACAACGGCGAGAGTCAGCATCACCCAGTGTCCTCCGAGGTGCATAAGCAATACTATTGTCCCGGCACCAATGAACGCGGCTCCGGCCGTGAGAAACCATCCGCCGATGACAGAGATGACGCCTGTGATGCGGAAGACGGCGCTTTCGCGTCCCCAGGCACGGTCGGCCAGCGATGATCCCATGGCCACCATGAAGGTGACGAAGGTGGTGGAGAGCGGGAGTTTGAGCGAGGTGCCGAGCGCTATTAGGGCGCCAGCGAGGACGAGGTTGACGGAGCCGCGCACAAGGTCAAAGGCTGCTCCATCGGCCATTATGGTCTCATCGGTATTGAAGCGGCGGTTGAGCCATCTTCTGACTTTTATCGGTGTCACGCTTTTTACCCATTCTATCAAAGACAGAGTCCACCGCACCAGTCTGCGTGCCAGTCGGGAGGAACCGAACATCTCGTCGCCGTCCCCCTGGCTACCGAGGCCGATCTCGGTCTGAGCCACCTTACGGGCCTTACCCGAGGTGGCAAGGGCGATGACCATTATGATTCCGGCACCGATGAGAAACCATAGAGGAGTGTCAGAGGATCCTTTGAGAGATTCCATCATGAACATATGGGGATTGCCGTCACCATTTGCCGCATAGTCTTGAAATGAGGCGAGTCCTGACAGAGGTACGCCTATAAAGTTGACAAGGTCATTGCCGGCAAAGGCCATGGCGAGGGAGAATGTCCCCATAAGCACGATTGTTTTCAGGACATTCACATGGAATATGTGTAGCAGCTGCATGACCAATGTCGAAGCGGTGAGTGTGCAGATAATAATCGGCACGGTGTGTGTGGAAATCCACTCCTTTGCTGCCGGTGTCATAAATGCCATGCCGCTGACCCCCTTGATGAGGAGGAAATAGACAATGGCCGTGGTGCAGATGCCGCCGAAGATTCCGATCTTCCATTTCAGATGGAAACGATAGTCAAACGAGAATATCATACGAGTGACGAACTGTACCAGTGTGCCGAAAAAGAAGGCTATGGCTACTGAGAGGAATATGCCGAGTATCACTGACAGGGCTTTTTCGGTATTGATAAGGTCGGCAAGTCCAAGCCCTGTTGTGTCGGAGGCCATCTTGACAAGTGCCACCACGAATGTGGCGCCGAGGAGTTCGAACACCATCGAGACCGTCGTGGATGTCGGCATTCCGAGGGTATTGAATATGTCAAGAAGTATTATGTCAGTCACCATAACGGCCATGAATATGCAGATAATGTCGTAGAACGAGAAATGCTCAGGCCTGAATATGCCGTGGCGTGCAATATCCATCATTCCGTTGCTCATTGCCGCACCAAGGAAGACCCCGATAGAGGCCACGATGAGTATCCTTTTGAAGGAGGCGGCTTTGGAGCCTATTGCCGAGTTGAGAAAGTTGACGGCATCGTTGCTGACGCCTACCGAGAGGTCGAAGATTGCGAGTAGGAACAAGAAAATAACCACGCACAGAAACAGTATCTCCATTTTATTCTTATCATTGAGTTTAGTCCTGTGCAAAGTAAGTCCAAAGATATTTCAAAAATGTTTCAAAAAGTTTAAGCTATTATTAAACTTGCAGTGATCCGGTGGCTGTGTGACGTAGACTGCCTGAAAGATATCCCCTAAACGTCAGATCAGAACGTTTAGGGGATATAGGGTTGTTTGGTGTCGGATACGGATACCTGTGTGCTTATAATATCATAACGGGGAGACGGCTATGCGTCTGGTCATAGTAGAGGTGGCACCGTTTTCTTCCGTGGTGACTGTGGCGCGATAGAGATATATGCCTCGTCCCACGCGGTTGCCGTGGCTGTTTGTGAGATTCCAGTTTACAGGAGAGGACGAGTACATATCGGCGCGTCCCGAAGTGGTGTTTGTCCATATCCGGGTGCCGTTGATGTCGAAAATCTCGATTTTGACTTGGAGCATTGCGTCAGGTCGGTTATGGATGACGTAGAAGTTGGCGTCAACGGTGGCCGGATTGGCATCGGAATACATATCGAAAATCTTGGGCGCGGCTGACGGGTCGGTAAAGAATTCCACTGATGAAGATGCCGAGTTGCCCGCGACATCCCAGACCATGAGTGTGGCTGTGTGGTTGCCGGGAGACAGTTCGGGAAGCTGGTAATGTATCATACCTTTTGGTGAGCCGTCTGCATCGGGGGTGAATGACTCCGATACATCCGTGAGGTTCATTGTCCCGTCAATGCGGACTGACATCATGTGACCTATCCCGGAGGTAGAGAGATTGAAGCCGTTGTCATCTGTGATGCGTGCTATCAGCATTGGCGCGGTATTTACGGTCTCTCCGTTTTCGAAAGTCTCATGATTGAGATAGAGTTGTTCTATAATCGGAGCCTTGTCATCGGTTATAGCGTCGTCGGCCATGCCGTAGACATAGAACGAGCGGTCAGTGCCACCGGCGGTTATGGTGGCATCCTCGCTTTCGGCATACATGAGCAGGGCTGCCGGACGGTAGTTGTCGGCTATTTCGGCTGGAAGGATCACACGGCATTCCCACTGGCCGTTGGTGACTGTGGCTCGGCCGGCATATATTCGGTCTCCCTGTTCTTCAAACACACGTACAGCCTCTTCCTCAATCCCAGTCTTGTCATCGCGTCCAAAGGTGGTGACTGAGCGTTCGGCATCGTAGATGGTAAGGCTCACATATCCGTTGAATTCGGACATGACATTTCCCATGAAGTCTGTCACCACGCCTTTCATGACAGTGGGGGCAAGTGATGGGATGGTAACCGGGTTGTTGTCAATGTCACCTGCCGGTGCTCCCCCGATGTCGGTGAGTCTGACTATACCAGACGGAACTGCAAGGCGCATGGCCGGATCTCCGAGGAAGACATATCTCAGCCTGTTGGTGTCGTCAACACGGTTTTTGGCACGGCGCATGGCCTCAGCCACGGTGCGTATGCGTCCGTCCTCTCCTCGTGCGAACAGCTCGCTGCCCATGGCTGACGATAGCACTCCGTTGCGGGTGATGAACACGGGCCTTACGGCTGAAATTCCGCCGATGACTCCTCCTGCATCAGACATGGCAAGCATTTCGAGTCCCGAGAGTTCTGTGCCGTCCCAGTGAAGGAATGAGCAGGTTGCCCCGTAGAAGAACGCGGGACGTTTGAGATAGAGGGTGTTGAGGTCTTTCAACACCATCACGCCCTCGCCCGACAATTCCCGAAGGCTGGCGTGGCCTATGTAGTTCCACCAGATGACGCCGTCGTTAAGGAGAGTATGCAGCTTGTTGCGGGCGTTGACCGCGACTCCACCAAGTTTTTCGTGGGCGTCGAGATATACTTTGTTGTATGCCAGATTCTCGCCCATATGGTTCTGGCGCATGGATTTTTCAAGGGACTCTGTCTGGTCAAGATGCACGGCTATGTCGCCGTCATCGGCCATTAGGAGGACTTTGGATTTCCAGTCGCCTGTCAGGGGGGACTTTGAATAGGATATGAGGCGGTCGGTGAAGACCTTTGCCGCCGATGGGTTGCGTGCCGGGATACGGCCCACGGCTATACGGAGTTTGTCACGGTCAGGCCTCATACCCGAATCATCGTCAAGAAACGCGTAGTAGTCATCAGAACTGAACGATGTGTCATCGCTAAGACTTCCGTCTGTCTGCCATGTGGGGACGTATGTCCCGTTGCTGCGGCTGACAGCCTCCGTCAGGCAGCGGTGGTCAAAGGTGGCTGCCCCCATAAGGAGCATGTATTTAAGGGAGTGTCCGTCAGCCGATGCGCCCCGGTCATAGAACATTTTGAGCATACGTCTCAGGGCATTGATGTCAGGTGTTCCGCTTCCGAATTCGTTGTATACCTTTTCGGGTGTTATTACGAGGACATCCATATGGTCTGATCCTTCGCGATGGAGGTCGGCTATACGTTCGCTCTGAGTGACGAGGTCGGGGTGGGAGATAATCACCATGTCTGGTGTGGTTCGGCCGTGTATGTCCTGATTGGCCACGTTTCCGGCTCGAAGCGGAGATGCGAATGAGCCTGACGGATCCCAGACGGCATAGGTTCGCTGTCCGTAATATTCAGATGTCCAAGCCACTCCGCCATTGACCTGAGTAGTCTTGACAGATATTATGTCAAGCGGGTCGGTGACGTCCCACACACGGGTATCGGCTGTGGCGCCGGAAAGCATTGGAGAGATGCCGGATGTGGTGAATGTCAGTACCTTTGAGGATGGGAGGGATATGGAGCGTTCATAGCATACGGATATGTTGTCAAGGGCTATGACGCTCACACTGCCGCTGTATGTACACTCTATACCGAGGCTCAGGGACGATGCATCGAGCTGGAATGTCTTGCGGATGCGGCATGAGTCACCGAATTCAGATGTCGGCCTTATGCGGTCGTTCGGGTTATATGGCAGCTGGTTGCCGTTGGCGGATATGCGGAAACTGGCCGGTAGTGAGTTGGTCTTTCCAAAGAAGTCTGCCTGAATCCATACGTCAGAGTCTGCCACACGTCCCGGCAGTTGGAAATTGAATGTGCGGTTGCGGGTGAGGCGGAAGTCCTCGCCAAGGAGCAGATGGCCGCTTTCGGCAGGTGACGTGGCGTCAATCTCATGGCGTGAGCTTTCTATGAATGTCGAAGTAAGTCCGGGGCCGGGCGCGAGTCCTTCTTCCTTGAACTGGCGTTGGGGAATATCTTTGTCGGTAAGGAAATAGTAACCGGCTGTGGCATAGGGATTGAGAGAGTGGAAATAGTATGGTGAGCCTGAGACATCCTCCCTTGTTTCAAGTCCTACGGCATAGAACACTATTCCCCGGTTTGTCAAGACAGTCTGGACAAGCGGTAGGTCATCGATATAGTTGGCACGAGAAAAATAATCCGGAATGCGCCGGCCGCCGTAGCCGTATACTCTCACTTTTTCGGGCGATGTGAACCCCATGGAGCGCAGGTCGGTATTGGAGATTAGGTGCATACCTGTCTCAGTGACGGATATCTTCACCCATCTACCATCGGCAAGTACCGAGGAGGAGGCGTAAGTGTCGGCATCGAACCCCTTGGATGCCAGAGGACTGACGGCAAGGAGGATGAGGATTATTATGTTTCTTGCAAGATGGTTCATAGCTTAGATAAAAACGTTGTGGGAATACGTTTTATTGTGTGGCCGGCGGTGACTTGCTTCCGTTTGCAAACGTTTCCCAGTCTGCCATGGTGCCATGGAACGCATTGATGTCCACAGGGCTTTTAGTGCCGCTGACCCTGCCGTTGTGGGTGGCCTGCCAGATAGTCCATCTGTGTTTGTCTGGTTCTACGGCCAGTGAGCATATCCATAAAGGGTATCCTTCGAGGCGTCTTTCTATGAAGCGTGCGAATCCGTTTTTATTTGTGTAAAGCATGACTCGGTATCCGTGGCTTTCGAGATGGTCTATCATCTCTCCGAGACGGTTGAGCACGAGTGCCGTGGCCTGGCTGTTGGGATTTGTCCACTCTTCGAGGTCAATGACCAGCGGAAGGTCGAGTTCGCGGTCTTTGACAGAGTTGAGGAAGTTGAGTCCCTGCATGTAGCCCGGGGTGTCGAAGCGGAAGAAATGATATGCGCCGGCTTTCAGTCCGGCCTCTCGGGCACGGCGCAGGTTCTGAATGAATCGCTTGTCCTTGAATGTGGCTCCCTCGGTGGCTTTTATTATGACAAATTCATAACCGTCCTCCCTGACGAGCGGGAAGTCTATATCTCCGTTGTGGGCGCTTATATCGATACCTCTGACCTCATATCTTGCAGGATCTGGATAAGGGGCCTGAGGGCTGTTCCTGTCACATGCGGACAGGGTCAGGAAGATACAGAACAATGTCAGAAGTGGTTTCAAGAGGGATGGCAGGGTGGTGGGGTTTCAGTTATTTATCAGGTATCTTATTCGTTAAGGTTGGCATTCTTTCAGCCGTTTAAAGCTGATAGGTTGAACCCGGAGCCGGTATAGACGAAGTCAAGAAGTCCCATGGAGTGGAGGGTGACGGCGAGGTCTTCGGCCGTGGTGCGTGACACATGGGCCGCTATCATGAAGTCCTCCACTGACACGCCCGAAGGCCGCGATGCCATGTCGAGCAGGCAGCGTCCGGCATCGCCGATAGCTATCGCGGGGTTTTCGCGTCGTGAGGCCTCTTTCCATGCTCTGGCCATCAGGGGCGGTACTGAGATATTCTCGTCCTTGACACGGAAATAGGCTTTCAGCGAACCGTCGGTTTCCCTGACGCAGACCGGGCGTGTGGGAGAACGGTCGATTTCCACTCGCATCACGGTGAGTCCTCCATCTGTCTTAAAGGCTGTCACGCGTATTTCCTGAGGCGGGACACAATGCATCTGCGCGGCCTGTTCGACCACGTATATATCTTCCTCGTTGCGCACGCCGGCTATCACACCGTTGTCTTTGACCCCTATCAGGAGGCGGCCCCCGTCGTTGTTGGCGAAAGCCGAGAGGCTGCGGGCAATCTTGCGGCTGTCCGAGACTGAGAATTTGAAGTCCTGTCTGACATGTTCGCCTTCTTCTATGAGCGAAGCGATATAGAACCGTCCCTTAATCCCTCTGATATCCTTCATTCCATGAAAATATGGCTATGGTCAGGCCGGATAGTTGAGATTTTCGTCCGAGGCAGATGTAAGGACTTCGTCGATATATCTGCGTGCGGCGAGACGTGCGCCGTCAGAATCCATGAAAGAGTAGTTGCCGCAGTCACGCGGTGTGGCGCCTGGAATGTCTCCTTCGAACGAGGCGACAAACTCCATGGTCTCGCGCACGAGGGGGAGTATATCTTTTGAGGATACCTCGCCCTGCACGAGAAGGTAATTGCCCGTGCAGCATCCCATCGGCCCCCAGTATACTATGCGCGATGCCCATACGGGATGGTTGCGCAGGTATGTGGCCGCGAGGTGCTCCATGGCATGGAGTGTCTCGGGGGTGAGCGCCGGCTGACGGTTTGGCTCGGTCATGCGGATGTCAAAAGTGGTTATGTGGTCGCCGGACGGGGTGGTATCGCGCCGGGAGACATAGATGCCGCGTAGGAGCTTGTCATGGTCTATTGTGAAACTTTCTATCTTTTTCATTCTGTAACAGAGCTGATTTCGGAAAGTATTTTGCTGACGAGTGAGAAAGAGTGTCGCGGGGCATCTTCCCAGAAGTCCTCATATTGGCGCGAGTTGTCGTGGTCGCTCCAAGGGGAGTCGCTTATGACCCTCATGCAGAAGAAGGGGACGTCACGCAGACAGCACACCTGCGCTATGGCGGCCGATTCCATATCGATGGCCTTTACATCCGGGAAACGCGAACGTATGATCTCTACCTCTTCCTTACGGGATATGAAAAGTTCGCCGGTGGCTATGAGTCCGTGTCTCACGTGCGGCCCGGATACGATTTTGTCAAAATTGACAGACGGGAGTATGCGGGGGCATCCAGGGACATGGCCCCATTCCTCGCCTATGCACCAGAAGTCGTGATGCACCAGCCCGGTGGCCACGACCACGTCCATCACTGCCACGTCAGAGGCTGCGCCCGCAGCCACGCCGGTGTTTATCACGAGGTCGGGTGCGAAGGTGTCAATGAGGGTGGTTGCACCTATGGCGGCGTTGACTTTTCCGATTCCGCATTCCATTGCCACTACCTTGTGGCCCGGTATATTGCCTATATGGAATGTAGTGGAGCCGCATGTCTGGGTAGTGACCTCTCCCAGCATTGGGATGATCAGCCTTAGCTCCTTGCTCATGGCTACGATGATACCTATTGTCATGATGTCTCGATGATTTCTTTTTTGCGGGCAGGGACGGTGAAGGCCGACACTTCCCAGAGTAAGTATATTGGTAGGAAAACCACTGTCAGAGTGAAAGGGTCGCCTGTGGGCGTGATGACGGCGGCCAGTATGAGGAGGGCTATGACGGCATGGCGGCGGTAACGGTCAAATAGGCCCCGGTTGATGAGTCCGGCCTTTCCGAGAAGCCATGCGAGTACGGGGAGTTCGAATATGATACCCATCATTAGAATGAGCATCATGAAATTGTCCATGTATGAGTCGAGGGATATATGGTTGGGTATTGATTCGCTTAACCGATAGTCGGCAAGAAAGCGGAGAGTCAATGGGAAGACGAGGAAATAGCCGCATGCCACGCCGAGAAAGAACATCGCATTGCCGGCTGCAAAGGCAGTACCTGCACCGCGCTTTTCATCTTCATAAAGTCCGGGTGCCACGAATCCCCATATCAGATATACGATTATCGGGAAGGATGTTATGATGGCAAGCCAGAATGACGCGGACATGTGGATGAAGAATTGCGATGCAAGCTGTATGTTGACGAGCTTTATCTCCTCCCTGTCCGGGTCGATGACATCGCCGGCAAGGTCAAGAATCTGGTATAGGCAGAAGTCGGGGCGGCACGGGGCGAGAATAACGGTGTCAAAGAGTTCTGGCATCACGGCGAAATAGGCCGTCATAAGGATGACTATGACAACCACCCCTCGCAGCAACACAGTGCGAAGGGCGTCCACATGATCCCAAAACCCCATTTCCTTCATGTGTGGATGTGTGAAAAATATATGTCGGCTGGTCAGTCTTTCTTTTCAGTCGGGCGTGAGATTTCGTCACTGACCTCGTTCATTCCGTCCTTGAATGACCTAATTCCTTTCCCAAGGCTGCGGGCGAGTTCGGGTATGCGCTTGGCACCAAAGAGCAGGAGCACCATGAAGAATATGATGACCATCTCGCCGGTGCCGAGATTGAAGATACAGGGTATCATTGTCTGTATTATTAAGGTTTAAGAAACCGTCCGGCAGGGGCATCGGCTCCCCGTGACGTTCGGGTTGTAATGCAAAGTTACTGACTTTTCACTTCATTAACGCGAAAAGTCACTGAAAAATTGCCAAAAAATAGTTAACTTTGCGACCTTGAAACACAAAACATCAATCATTATACCATATGAAAGCATTTGTTTTTCCCGGTCAGGGTGCCCAGTTCGTAGGAATGGGCAAAGATCTATATGACAACAATCCCGTGGCCAGGGAGATGTTTGAGAAGGCCAATGAAATACTTGGATTCCGCATCACAGATCTCATGTTCGAGGGTACTGACGAAGACCTTCGCCAGACGAAGGTTACACAGCCTGCCATATTCCTCCACTCTGTGATTCTTGCCAAGACTATGGGCGAGGAGTTTGATCCCGCCATGGTGGCAGGCCACTCCCTCGGTGAGTTTTCAGCCCTCGTAGCCGCCGGCGCCCTCAGTTTCGAGGATGGCGTGCGTCTTGTTTCCGCACGTGCCCAGGCCATGCAGAAGGCTTGTGAGACCAATCCTTCCACCATGGCTGCGGTTCTCGCACTCCCCGATGAGAAGGTTGAGGAAATCTGTGCAGGAATCCCCGGCGTGGTAGTATGTGCCAACTACAACTGTCCCGGCCAGATTGTGATCTCAGGCGAGGTAGAGGCTATCGACGCAGCTTGTGCACAGCTGCTTGAAGCCGGTGCCAAACGTGCCCTCAAACTCAAAGTGGGCGGTGGTTTCCACTCTCCGTGCATGGAGCCGGCCCGGGCCGAACTTGCCGAAGCCATCGAGAAGACAGAGTTCCATACTCCTACCGTTCCCGTATATCAGAATGTCGATGCAAGACCCCACACGGATCCTGCCGAAATCAAGGCCAATCTCGTGGCGCAACTCACAGCTCCCGTCCGCTGGACTCAGAGCGTGCAGAACATGGTGGCCGACGGTGCCGACAGCTTTACAGAGCTTGGCCCGGGCAAGGTGTTGCAGGGCCTCGTAGCCAAGATTGCCCGTGGCGTAGCCACTGACGGACGTCAGTAATCTCTTCAAGGCCTTTTGATTAGGGCCTTCGCTGAACCTAAATGGCGGGGACAGTGTTGTAAAGTGTGAATAATAACACTTATCAACACTGTCCCCGCTCATGTTTCCTTACATACGTTCATCAGAAACATACGATTCAGCCGCCATACTCCGCCGCAGGGAGGTCTCGCCGCTCCGCTTCGAGCCTCTGACCATTGCCGACATTCCTGCCATACGTCCTTATCTCAACGCAGCGCCGTCAAGAACCTGTGATTTCACGATAGGGGGCCTGCTCATGTGGGCCGATTATTTTAATTATACATATGCCATATATGACGGAACCCTGTTCGTCAAGGGTGTCACTGAGAATGATGTCACCCGGACAGCGTTCTCGCTTCCTGTCGGCAAACTCGGGCTTGACGAGGCCGTGGAGCTGCTGCGCGACTATTGCCGTATAAACGGTCTCGGGCCGCTTCTGTTCTCGGCCATACCGGCTGTTGCCGTGGAGCCTCTGAGGCTTCTCGGGGCGAGAAAGGTGGAGCCGCTTGAAGAATGGAGCGATTATCTGTATGAGGCCGATGCGCTTGCATCGCTTTCCGGCAAGAAACTTTCGAAAAAGCGTAACCATGTCAATCGTTTCATGATTGATAATCCCGGTTATGAACTCCTGCCTCTCACGCCGGGTTTGATTCACGAGGTCAGAAAGTTCATGCGTGACGTGCCGCTTCCGTCTGGCAAACCTGCGCTTGCCGACATTGAGCGCGAACAGGTGATGCGTGTGCTTGACTATTATGATGCCTACGGGTTCACAGGGGTTGTGCTGAAAGTCCCCGGACGCGGTATTGTGGCTTTCTCGGTAGGCGAGGTGATAGGCGACACCCTTTATGTCCACATCGAGAAGATGGCTCACGACGTGGCCGGCGCGGGTGAGACAGTCAACAAACTGTTTGCTTCGTGTATGCTCGGCACAGTCCCTCATCTCCGATACATCAACCGAGAGGAAGCCGTGGGTGATCCCGGTCTGCGCAATGCCAAGGAGTCTTACCATCCCTGTATGCTCCTCGGAAAGTATAACGTAATGATGTGAAAATTGCGGGAGAAAATGCAATAAAACGGAGGTTGGCTCGTTGTCTTTTTAGATAAAAAACGAACCAGTCAATAGATGAAAAAACATTTTCTCCCGGTAGTTCTTGCGGCAGCTGCGATACTGACAGCGGCAGCGGCACGCACCGATAAGTCTGATCCCGTTGTCATGAGCATAAACGGGAAGGACATCCATCGCAGCGAGTTCAAGTATCTCTATGAGAAGAACAATCTCCAACAGATGCAGCCCCAGACAATCGACGAATATGTGGATATGTTTGTGGTCTACAAGCTCAAAGTGGCAGATGCCGAAACCACCGGAATAGATACCACCGAGACATTCCTTAAAGAATATAACGGTTATTGTGCCGACCTCTCGCGTCCCTATATGCGTGATTCGCTTGTTGAGGAACGCCTTGTGAGGGAGGCATATGACCGCATGGCCACTTCGCGTCGTGTCAGCCACATCATGCTTCCCGTCGGGACTACGGTGGCAGAGAAGGAAGCCAACCGCCAGCGTCTTGACAGCATACGTACAGCTATTCTCAATGGTGCTGATTTCGGGGAGATGGCCGTGAAATTTTCAGCTGACCGCTCTGCTGCAAACAATCGTGGAAACATGGGTTACATCAATCCCAACATGTATCCCTATCCGTTTGAGAAGGCGGCCTATGATACCCCGGTAGGGGCGATAAGCGAGGTCGTTGACGACGCTCCCTATGGATTACACATAATAAAGGTGAGTGATGAGAAGCCCAATCCCGGCACAGTCTCCGCCCGCCACATCCTTAAAATGACCAAGGGGCTCAGCCGGGAAGCTATCGCTGTCAAGAAAGCCCAGATAGACTCGATATATTCTCTTCTTGTGGCCGGTGCGGATTTCGAGGATATGGCAAAACGGGAGAGTGACGACCGAGGCTCGGCTGCGCGTGGCGGTAATCTCGGCGAATTCGGAACAGGCAGGATGGTGCCCCAGTTTGAGGAGGCGGCTTTCGCTCTCAAAGAAGGGGAGATTTCAAAACCGTTCTCAACATCGTTCGGCTATCACATCGTGCAGACCCTTTCGCACAATCCTGTTCCATCTATTGACAGACTTCGACCGCAGATAAAGATGGCCATGGCACGTGACACCCGTGCCGACATGCCGCGAAAGGCACAGATGGAAAAGTTCAGGGAGCAGTATGGTATAAGCCTTGACGACAAGACCTTTGAGGAAGTGAAGAAGCAGACGGCCTCGGCTCCTGATGCCCGCAGTGCTTTTGAGGCAATGAAAAACTCTGATCTCGTGGTCGCATCTTTGCCTGACACTCGTATCACCGTGGCTGACGTCTATAATGTTATTCCTGAAAATGTCAGAGAGTCGGCGTCAGATGCTTACGGGATATTTATCGAGGCAGCTGAGCGTGCGCTTGATGATGCAACCGAGAAATATGCCATGGCACGTCTGGTACATGAGAATACCGACTATCGCAATATAGTAAACGAGTATCGCGACGGTATACTACTGTTTGAGATAAGCAATCAGAATGTGTGGGGACGTTCCACATCCGATGCAGCCGCCCTTGAAGACTATTTCAAGGCAAACCGTGACAAGTATACATGGGATCAGCCGCGTTTCAAAGGATATGTCGTTCTTGCCACGAGTGACTCTGTGGCATCGGCGGCAAAGGATTTCCTTGCAGCTAACAAAATAGAGAATGACTCTCTTGTCCACACACTGCGCGGACGTTTCAACCGCGAGGTGAAAGTGGAGCGCATTCTGTCCGCCATGGGCGAGAACCCTATTATTGATGAGATTGCCTTCTCAGGGCCTAAGGCCAAGCCTGTGGGCAAGTGGGTGGCATGGTTCCCTTATGAGACACGTATGATAGACGCTCCCGAAGAGGCGGCCGATGTGCGCGGTGCTGTCACTACCGACTATCAGCAACAACTTGAATCCGAATGGGTCAAATCGCTCAGGTCGAAATACAAGGTGAAGCTCAACAAGAAAGAACTTAAAAAGCTTTCAAAGGAAAAATGACCTTATAACTCCAGCCTCGGTTCCCAGTTTGAGCCGAGGCTGGTTGTTTTTGTGATATTTTTGTTATGCAGATGTGGAATCCGTGGCATGGGTGCCATAAGATAAGCGAAGGATGCCGTCATTGCTACGTCTATCGTGAGGATGCGGCGTTCGGAACACCTGAGGTCTCAGGGATGGTAAGGAAGACCGCATCTTTCGACCTGCCTTTGAGACTTGACCGAAGGCGAAATCCAAAGTTCCCGTCTGGAACGCTTTTCGGGCTGTGCTTTACGTCTGACTTTCTGATAGAGGAAGCCGATGCATGGCGTGATGAGATCTGGGAGATTGTCAGGGGAAGGAGTGACTGTTCGTTCGTCTTCTTCACCAAGAGGATAGACCGCCTTGCCGGATGTCTTCCTGATGATTGGGGAGACGGTTACGACAATGTGGCGGTAGGATGCACTGTGGAAAACCAGTCACGTGCTGACCAGCGTCTTCCTCTGTTCCTTGATCTGCCTTTGAAGCACAGGCTTGTGATTGTGGCTCCCATGATAGAGAGGATATGTCTTACTCCATATCTTGTTCCCGGCCTTATCGAGGAGGTATCGGTAGGAGGGGAGTCAGGCAAATATGCCCGCACTCTTGATTTCGAGTGGGTGAAAGACCTCTGGCGGCAATGTATGGAATGCGGTGTGCCTTTCACATTCCATCAGACGGGTTCGTATCTGATGAAAGACGGCCGTGTCTATCGTATTCCCCGCGAACACCAGCACTCACAGGCCAAGAAAGCCGGGCTGAATACATCCGTCCTACATAGGAAGGATATGTGAGTATATGACGGCTTGAATGATAAGGATAATAAACAAAAGAAAGGTTTCCGATTTTGTCGGAAACCTTTCTTTTGTTATCAGGTGGCTATTTTTTACATCATGCCGCCCATGCCTCCCATTCCGGGAGCCGGCATTGCGGGAGCGGGGTTGTCCTCTTTCTTCTCGGCAATGACGCATGAGGTGGTGAGGAACATTCCGGCAATCGAGGCTGCGTTTTCGAGAGCAACACGGGTAACCTTGGCGGGATCGATCACACCGGCTGCCATGAGGTTCTCATAGGTGTCGGTACGGGCGTTGTAACCGAAGTCACCTTCGCCGTCCTTGACTTTCTGTACCACTACGGCACCTTCCTCGCCGGCATTGGTGACGATCTGGCGGAGGGGTTCCTCGATGGCACGGCGAATAATCTGTATACCTGTGGTCTCGTCGTCATTAGCGCCCTTTACATTGTCAAGGAGTTTCACGCAACGGATATAGGCTACACCGCCGCCGGGAACGATACCTTCTGCGATAGCTGCGCGTGTGGCGCTGAGGGCATCGTCTACGCGGTCTTTCTTCTCCTTCATCTCTACCTCGGACGGTGCGCCGATGTGGAGTACGGCCACACCTCCTGCGAGCTTGGCAAGACGCTCTTGGAGTTTCTCACGGTCATAGTCGCTTGTGGTCTGTTCTATCTGGGTCTTGATCTGGGCTACGCGGGCAGCGATGGATTCCTTGGCGCCGGCGCCGTTGACGATGGTTGTGTTCTCTTTGTTGATGGTCACCTTCTCGGCACGTCCGAGGAGGTCAACGGTAGCGTTGGAGAGCTGCATGCCTTTCTCTTCGGAAATCACGGTGCCGCCGGTGAGGATGGCGATGTCTTCGAGCATTTCCTTGCGGCGGTCGCCGAAGCCGGGAGCCTTGACGGCGCATACTTTGAGGGAGCCACGGAGACGGTTTACAACGAGGGTGGCGAGGGCTTCCTGGTCGACGTCTTCTGAGATTATCACGAGGCCGCGTCCGCTCTGTGCGGTAGCTTCGAGAACGGGGAGAATGTCCTTGATGTTGGAAATCTTTTTGTCAAAGAGGAGGATGAAGGGGTTCTCCATTACGCATTCCATCTTCTCGGTATCGGTAACGAAATAGGGGGAGATGTAGCCACGGTCAAACTGCATACCTTCAACGATGTCGACAGTGGTCTCTGTGCCCTTGGCCTCGTCTACTGTGATGACACCTTCTTTCTTTACCTTCTTCATGGCTTCGGCGATGAGGTGGCCGATAGCCTCGTCATTGTTGGCTGAGATACGGGCTACGTCTTCGATTTTTTTGAAATCATCGCCTACTTCCTCGCTCTGAGACTTGATGCCCTCTACAACTATGGCGACGGCACGGTCTATACCGCGCTTGATATCCATGGGGTTGGCTCCGGCTGCAACGTTTTTGAGACCTACGTTCACAATGGCTTGAGCGAGGACGGTGGCTGTGGTTGTACCGTCACCTGCATCATCGCCGGTCTTGGACGCTACCTCCTTGACAAGCTGTGCGCCCATGTTCTGGAACGGATCCTCGAGCTCTACTTCGCGGGCCACAGATACACCGTCCTTGGTGATGTGGGGTGCGCCGAATTTTTTCTCGATAATCACGTTGCGGCCTTTGGGGCCGAGGGTTACTTTTACTGCGTCGGCAAGAGCGTCAACGCCTTTTTTCAGCTCTTCACGAGCCTTTATGTCAAATTTTATTTCTTTTGCCATGGTTGGTGTAAATTTTCAATGGTGGGGAATAGATGTTTTATTTCTCAATCACTGCGAGAACATCGCTCTGACGCATGATGAGATATTTTGTGCCATCGAGTTCAACCTCGGTGCCGGCATATTTGCCGAAGAGTACCTCGTCGCCGGTCTTTACGACCATTTCCTCGTCCTTGGTGCCTGATCCGGCTGCGACGACAGTGCCTTTGAGGGGCTTTTCCTTAGCGGAATCGGGAATGATGATACCTGCTGCTGTCACCTCCTCAGCCGGGGTGGGGAGAATGAGCACTCTGTCTGCTAATGGCTTGATATTCATGATGGTTATGATTATATTGTAGTTTTGGTTGTTTGTATTCTTAGTGTTATTCATGCATAAATCGTGCCATACTGAAAGGTTGTCAGTCTCTACTGACAAAATGGCAATGTTCGTAGGTTATAACAATCCGATGCAGATATTTGTTTGCAACAATGGCATATACGGAATACAGGAAACCGCGTGGAGGCGTCCTTAAAGTCAGTCTCTACGCGGTTTCAATCTGCGAGGCCGGGTTGCCTCAGAGTTTTTTGAACCAATACACCCCTTTTGGTTCGGGCAGGGTGAACAGGCCGTTTATCCTGATGCTTTTGGCTATGGTCTTGACTGCACCTGTGCGCTGGTTGACGGTGCTCACACGGTATTTCCCGGGTGCGATGGCCACAGACTCCGCTCCGTCCGCATAGACAATGCAGCCTTTTGTGCCAGAGAGCATCTTGCAGTTTTCGGGAGCATCTGCTATCGTCATCCAGGCGGCGTCTGATAGAAAGTCTCCTTCCACCATGGGAATTCCGGCACCTGATCCTCCGGCCATGAAAACGGCCCAAGCCATTGCCGGATAGTTCTGGGCATAGTAGGTCACGGCTTTTTCGGGATACTTGGCGCGGTATTCGCTGACTGCCTTGTAGGCTTCGTCAAATGTGACTTTGCCTACTTTCATCTTTCTGGCATGTTGGCGAGGGGCGAGGTTCTTGCCTCCTTCTGGGGCATACAGTCCGTCGGTCTTGTAGTGCCAGTAACGGATGTCTATTATGTCTATCAGGTCGCGGTATTTAGGATTGGCCAGAACCGCGTCCTGCACATCCTTTGTGGCGCTTATGGCCACCTTGACATCCTTGCCTGTCTCTTTCTGCCATTCGTCAATGACGTCGAGCCAGAACTCCGTGAAGTGTAGGGGGCCTGTGTATTCGGCGCTTATCAGATGTATCACGTTGGGATTGTCGGCGAGCTGGTCGAGGTTCATGCGGATGTAGCCTCGGTGCAGGTCGGCAAGATGCTTGTTGTTGACGTCATAGAACATGTCGGCAACAAATATACGCTTGTCTCCGGCAAAGGGAACAGGTTCAGGGAAATCCGTGGAGTTGACGTTGTTGACCGCGCGCCATGGAGAGTCCACCCAGTGGGCGCCGGCTTCAAGGATGTTGTGCTGCATGTAGTGCTCGTTGAAGAGAAGGCGTCCTTTCTCCGCGCCTTTACCGGCAAATTCGTTGAGCCGGTACCAGTACCATTCGTTTGGTCGGGTCAGGTCATATCGACTCAGACCGTCCCATGCCTTCCCATCTCCGCTGCGTTTGAAGGGCTGGTCATAGAATGGTGCCCATGCGTCCCCGTCACGGCGGCGTATACGCTCGTGGTCGTCACGGCGGCGCTCATACCAAAGGGAATAGTTGTGGTCAAGGACGAGGATGTTGTTATCCGCCATTGTCTGTATAGTAGAGTCTATCCGGTCAGTGAGTCCGAGGCCTTCCCGTCCGGGGACGAAGCGGGTCACGTGCGGTTTGGCCTTGACGATGTAGTTGGGCTTTATCTTGCCGTTCCACCAAGGTACTTCCTGCCGGCCTCCCACCATCACGGAGCCGTCCATGACAAGGACGCCGTTGACAATATCGTAGCTGTGGGTAGTCTTGTCTGCGGCTGGCAAGGAGTTCTTTGTCTTCAAGTCATCCACGCTTTTCAGTCCGTCGGGGCTTACAGAGGCTGTGAAAGGAGCTTCCTCTATCCATCTGGTGAGCGTCAGGCGGGGGATATAGGCCTCTTTGGCGAGTTTCATGGCTTGTTCGACAGTCGGGCTGGATGTGGCATTGGTAGCCATGGGGAGAATGCGGCCTATTGAGTCGGCGGGGATTCCGAGACGTTCCGACAGCTGGGCGTAGAAAAGGCTACGTGGCTGTACGTGGTTATTTGACTGTCCCCATCCGCCATCGCCTGAGAACTGTGCCCAGCATCCGTGGGCGTTGTTGGTAGCGTCAGAAGCCGGTGTGTAACATTCTATCTCGGCTGCCGTGCACTGCCAGAAAGTGGAGTTGCCGGTGTTCCATCCGGCTCCGTTCTTGTCCTGTCCGAGATTCTTGAACGAGAGGTTGTGTCCGTCGATATTGACAATGTCGAAGAGAAGGCCGGGTGACCATGCGTCAGACGCGCCGCTGAACCCGAGAGCCTCGCCTGCCTCGCACTGTACGAAGGCATTTGGGCCGGGAGCCATCATTCCGGCCGAGAAGTCATGGATGCCGTGTAGAGAGTAGCAGCGCTGGAAGAGGTTTTGCTGTCCGAGGGTGAGGAAGGTGGAGCGGCGCATACCGCCGATTTCTGAAACCGGGTCTGTGGATACGCAGTCCTCGACTGTCACCTTGGACGCGGTGGGAAGGAGGACTACGGCACTTCCGGCGAAGTGTTTGAAGTCAACCTGACGCACCCAGCAGTCCTCGGCGTTGGCCACGCTGATGCCGTTCCAGCAGTGATCCTCGTCCTTGGGATAATTCGTGTCATAGTCTGACACGAGCGAGAGGTATTCTACACCCACGTCCGAGATTCTCCCGGGCCATGAGTAGGCGAGTACCTTTGATTCTCCCCATTTGCTGTCAAGAGCCATTGTGACAGGATAGTCAAGAGTTATCTCTCCCGGTGAGGCTGACGCCACTGTACGATCCCAGCGTAGGTCGATGTCTCCGGGTTTCCAGCCGAGAGCGCTTATGCCTCCGCCGAAGATGTCGCATCCCATTGAGGCAATCCATTCTTTGGTGGATGGACGCATCACGAACACTCTGTCATCTTTTTTGAGATTGCCGCTGACCTTTATGGCGGTTGAGTTGACCGGGACATAGACGGATGTCACGGAAAGACTGTCGGTAATCACTGGGTTATAGACACCTTCGATATATATGAGCGAGCCTCGGTCTACCCCTGTCTTTATGAGTGTGGTGACACCTTCTCCCGATCCGCGCAGCACTATGCCTGAGGCGGAGATGCGCAGAGGGGCGGATATGGCGAACTCGCCTTTGCCGAGAAGCACCGAGCCTCTGAATCCGTCTTTGCCGGCGGGGAGGGAGGCCACATGGTCAATGGCTTTCTGGATGCGGGCGGAGTTGTCTCCCGGCTTGCAGGGGACATATATGACGTTTGCCACATCGGGGATGCGGCTGTTTGAGTTGCGGTAGCCGCAGGATGAATAGTCTGGCACGCGGTTGCCCCGCTCGTCTATCGCATATTCTACTTTCCCGTCCTTCACCGTGAACGGAGACACGGCCGCGTTGGAATTGAGGAGGGCGAGTCCCGAGAGGGTTATGAAAAGAAGTCTTTTGTTCATGGTATGTGTTTGTTAAAAAAGTGCTGAAACCACGCGCCTTTGTCAAAGAGAACGTAATTTCAGCACAGTTTATTTCAGAATGTCGGAATCAGATTTTTCCACCACGGGCTTTGATGCGTTCATACCATGCCTCGCGTTCTTTTTTGAGGTCATAGCCGCGCCCGGTCAGATAGTTGTTTATGCGGCCCTTGTATTTTCCGAAGGCGGCATGTTTCTTGTTGGAGTTCTCTGCGTCCATGGCGAGTTCGCGTGCTTCGACAAGCCATGCCATGATCTGGGCCTTCTCCTCGTCTTTGAGGGTGGGGATCATGTCGAGGTGGGAGTCATAGGTCACTTTGAGCACGCCGTAGGTCATACCGTCTTTCACGCCTTCTATCTGTTCGGGTGTAAGGAAGAGAGAGAGGTCGGCGGGAAATTCGAAGTGTGAGCGGTAGAGCTTGGAGTCAGCCTCGTTATTGGCGGCCTGTATGGCCTCGTTTCTGGCATTTCCTGCAAGGCTCTCCTTCGCGGCCTTGATTTTTGCATCGCGCGCCTCGTATATGTCGTTGAGCTTGAAGTAGCGGTTGGCTATGACGTTTGTCACATCCTTGGCCTTTGCGGCATCATCGAGTCCGAGTTTGTCGACGATTTTTTCCGAACGCTTCACTATCGAGGCGACATATTCGGGATCGCGGCCCTCGCTTTTTAGGTCTACTGCCCAGGTTCCGAAAGAGACGGAGGCAAACAGGAGTGCGAAAACAAATTTCTTGTACATGGTCAGTGATTTTTTTTACATCAGCTTGCCTTTGGCTGCAAGGGTGTCGTAGTTGTTGCGGAGATCCTTCCAGTCAACACAAGTCTTGGTGTTGATACCGTTGATATATTTCTCGATGTTGGTATAACCGTCACCATTGATGTCGCCGTTGGCATCAGAGGGGTCGTTGGGGTTGAGGCCGTTGGCAATCTCCCATGCGTCGGGCATACCGTCACCGTCGCTGTCTACGTATGGTGTGCCCTTGTATTCGGGATAACCTCCCATCTGGCGGATGTCGGTGATGATGCCCACCTTGTAGGAGTCCTTGGGCAGACGGCGGTATTTGAACGAGCCGTCCTCGGCCTGTGATTTTTCTGAAAGACCAGATGTGTCGCCGTTGTATTTCTTGGCGAGTTTCTCGTCATAATAGGGGACGCCTGTTGCCACCTCCTCGATGATGCGCTGGTCGATGATGTCACGTGTGGGGATTGTAGCACCCACGTTTTTGAGAACGAAGTCATAAGCGTCATCAGCTGAGGAAATCTTTACATAAGGCATCTGGAAGGGTGACTTTGAACGCATGTTGGCGGTAAAGCTGCCGCAGTCGGGGTCAGTCTCGATC
>CAJTRI010000002.1:109654-193591 GCA_910578615.1 uncultured Duncaniella sp.
GTCTCGATCTGGATACCTCCGGCCCAGTTGTCGGCTGTGATTTCGGGGTAGCCTTCCATAATGTTGCCTTCGGCATAGACGCGGCCATAGACCTTATGGTCAAGTTTGGAGCGTCCGGCTTCGGGTTTGAGGATGCGGTGTGAGATATTTCCTGTTTTCGGGGTGGCGGGGCCGGGTTTGTAATAGTTGTTGATCATGTTGAACTTGGCCGTATAGTCGCCACCGTCGGAAGAACGGTGCACCCAGTTGAACACGACGTTGTTGACAAAGTTGAACACGCCGTTCCAGCCAATCGAAGGATTGCGGCCCGAGTTGCTGGCCCAGAGGTTGCGGGCAAACATGCAGTTTTCGCCGCCGAGGGTGGAGCCGAACGCGTGGTTGTATGTATCAAGCGCCTTGGCGGAGATGGTGTTCTGTATTGTTACGTTGACGGTAGGGAGTTTAAGCTCCGTTGTCTTGTACTGTCCCTCGCTGGGGTCGTACATATGGCGGTAGAAGGAGATGTTCTCGTCAAGTCCCCATTCGGCCGAGCAGTGGTCGATCATGATGTTGCCGACAGGGTTGCCGCCGAAAGAGTCCTCGCGATAGTGTACGCGTGAGTCGCCGCGACGGAAACGCATGTGGCGTATTACCACATCGTGGGTGTCAACCTGGAATGTCTCGCCTGCGATGCACACTCCGTCGCCGGGAGCGGTCTGTCCGGCTATGGTGATGTAGGGAGCACGGACGTATATGGGGGTTTTGAGGTTGATTATGCCGGATACGTTGAACACTACTATACGTGCACCGCCGGTCTCGCAAGCCTCGCGGAACGATCCGGGGCCGCTGTCATTGAGGTTGGTGACGGTGATAACCTTGCCGCCACGGCCTCCGAAAGAGTACATGCCGCCACCTTCGGCTCCCGGGAATGCGGGAATAACAGCCTGAGGGAGGTCATCGGGACGTGATGCCCAGGGTATATACGGACGACCTTCGCGGGCTTCCTTTTCAACGATAGGGAGAGCCTTGGCCCAGGCTGAGTCGGAATGGGCGCGAGCTGTCGACATCAATGTGTTGTAGGTCTCTCTTGCCTCTGAATTTATCTGCGGGTATTGTGCCATTGCTGTCGCTGGAACTGACAGCAGAGCGGCTACGGCAAGCTTTGTGATTTGATGATTCATTATCCTTGAAAAATAATTTTAAGGTAGATAAGATATGAATGGTATTGATTTTGTTTTTTATTATCCAAAGACTTTGACTATTGCCGGGGCTTATGGTTTAGACCGGTTTTGGTGAAAGAGTGTTAAAAAATCGTGGGGAATATGGATTGTGTCTCCATTCATTCCCCACGATTCTTATATCAGGTCTTTGGGATTATTCGGCGAGGGGGTCGAATGTGCCGGGAGCGCCGCCCTTGGCTACATCACCCCAGCCTATGGTCTGTTCGAGGGTCGGGTTGGCCGTCATGGCGCCATAGGAGAGACCGGGGAAGTAGTAGTTGGGACGGTAGTCCATGTAGAGCTGCACGTGGTCTGAGTTGTAGCTGTCACCCTTCTTGGTGGCACGTTCCAGATAGGTCTGATACCACTCTGAAAGTGTCTGGAGCTGCGGTTCGAGATCTTGGCGATAGTCGATGGCCGCAGGACGCTCTACGTCTTTGAGGGGGTCGGGGTTTGAGCCGTCGCTGCCCCACTTGTCTCCTCCGAGACCGCCGTTATACTTCTCCTGAACGCGGAACTCCATATTCTCGCGGCGTGTGCCGTTGAGTGGAGCGAAGCCGAGGTAGTTGCATGTGTTGCCGCCCCAGCCGGTGAGCTTCCAAGTGGCGGGTGCGCCTGCCACGCTGCCCTGACCGCCGTCAAAGAGCATCCAGCGGCGGAGGTCGTCGAAGCGTTTGCCTTCGTAGGCAAACTCGATCTGACGCTCATAGAGGATAGCCGCCATACAGGCTGCCTCGTTGGATGAGAGGTTGGCTTGGAGACCGCAGTCGCCGGTATAGCCCACACGGCTGCGAACCTTCTTGATCTGCTCTACGGCTACGTCGGGATGACCGGCCTGACAGGCGGCTTCGGCGTAGTTGAGAAGCACTTCGGCATAACGGATTTCCATATTGGGTGTAGCCGAGAATTTGAAACCGTTGCCCTGTGAATAGGCGTAGCGGTATGCAGGGTTGACGTGGAGGTCATCGGTACCCTTGCGCACATACATGCCTTTCGCGTTGCCGAGGAGGCCGTCGGGGCCGTAGGTGTCGCCGCTTTCGATGTTGTTGCGGTCTTCAGCCTTGGTGTACCATACGTAGTTCCATAGCTGGTAGTCCTTGCCGCTGTACGGGTAGTGCTTTTCGGCGTTTATGGCATCGCCCTCAAAAGCCCAGCATACGCCGGGGAAGGCAAATGTGCGGTAGAAGCGCGGGTCGCGGTCAAGGAAGGGGAGGTCACGCTTGTAGGGGATGTCGGATGGATTGAGCACGGTATAGCTGTTGTAGCTTGCCGGACGCTTGCCGTCCTTCATTGGGAAGAGGTCTATCATGGCTGCCGAAGGGGTCTTGCCGCCGCCGCCGAATGAGTTGCTGGGACGGATGCCGTTCTCCCAGCCGTTGTTCTTGGCATAGTCGGGTGTACCGCCGGTAGCGATGTCGTTGTATTGTGCGAACCAGATACCTTCGGTGCTCAACTCCTCGATGAACATCTTGGCCCAGTTGGAGGCGTTGCTGCCGGGATTTCCTTCATATGCGAGGTTGTTACCGCATTTGTTGATTTCGGGAATAGCCTCGGTGAAGAAATTGTAGGCATCAGTCCAGCGGGTCTTGTCGTTGGTGCGGTTGAAGAGGGGGCTTGCGTAGAGCACCATCAGACGGCCTTTGAGTGCGAGTGCTGTCGCCATGGTAGGACGGCCATACTCGGTGACGGGCCAGCCGCCGTTTTCAGTGCAGGCTTTCAGCATGGCCACGGAGGTGTCAAGGTCTTCCATGATGAAGTCATAGGTCTCCTTGGTGGTTGAGCGGGGTGTGCCGGCTCCAGGAACAGGATTGAGTACCTTGGTGATGATGGGAACACCGCCATACCATTTGAACAGCATGTAATATGACCATGCGCGGAGGAAGTATGCCTGTCCGAGGAGTTCGGATTTCTGTTCCTCGGTGAGTGTGCTGCCTGAGACACCGGCGATCACATCGTTGATGTCGCGGATGCGGCCCCATACGGACTGGCGTATTTTGTTGGCCACGCCTTGGAAATAGTCAGGTACGCCGTTGGTGTTGGAGATGGCTGTTAGCTCGTTCTGCGGGTTTACGAATGCGCCGAATCCACTGTACTCCTCTGTACACTTCGACTGGTCATCGGCACTGCCCGAGCTGGGTACCTGCCAGTCATAGCCTGTATTGTAGGGAAGCGAGAGCATGTAGAGGTCGGCAAGACGTCCCAGCGCTCCTGAATAGTAGTTGTAGGCTTCGGGAGTAGTTGACTCATAGTTTTTCATGTCCTTCATGAAGTCGTCGGAGCATGAAGAGAAAGCCAGACAGGCTGCCGCAGCTATTATATATGATTTGAATTTCATTTTTAACAATGATTAGAATGAGAGGTTAACACCGACAGTGAATCTGCGGAGGTTGGGATAGTTGCCATATGTACCTGCCATCGGGCTCATGAACTTGTCGGGATAGGGGTTGTAGAAGTTGATGAGGTTCTGGCCGGTGATGTTGAGGCGTGCTGAGTTGATACCCACGGCCTTTGTCCACTTCGAGGGAATCGAGTAGGCAAGGGTGAGGCGGGAGAGGCGTACGCTTGCCGCGCTGATGCGCCAGAAGGTCGAGGCAGTGCTGTTGATGCTCCAATTGGGGTTGGGATAGTATGCGTCGTGGTTGGACGGCATTACGAGACGGCCTGCCTCGTCGTAGATATCCTCATAGACATATACATTGTCGGGATCCCAGAATGAAGGCATGTTGATATACTGGATATCGTTCATGTTGGTAGATATGGCCTTGCCGGGAACGGTGGTATAGCCACCCCACTGAGCGCCGATCTGGGCAGTGAGGGAGAGGTTCTTGTATGTGGCGCCGAGGTTGAAGGTCATGCCGTAGGGGTTGGAACGGGTAGAGAGCTGTACCTGGTCGTTGTCCTTATCGACGATTCCGTCAGGTTCGGCATATGTGCCGTCGGGGAGCTGCGGGCCGCGCACATCCTTGTAGATAAGCATACCGGGACGTACCTGGTCTTTGGACATACCCATGTAGGAGGTGATGTTGTACTTTTCGAAGTATTCCTCGATTTCCTGGAATGAGCGGAACATGCCGAGACACTGCATACCCCATGTACCCATATCGGAACGGTGGCCTTCGGTGATCTGGCGGTAGATGTAGTCTGTATTCCAGTCCATGAGGAGCACCTTGTTGTCAGAGAGACCTGTGTTGAGGCCTACGCGGTAGCTGAAATCCTTGCCTACTTTTCCGCGCCATGTGGCTGAAAGCTCGACACCATACTGGTTCATCTTACCGTAGTTCATGGGTGCGGAAGCGATACCTACCGTTCCGGGGACAGAACTCTTGAAAGGCATGAGCATTTCACGATCCCAGGTGTAATAACCGTCGATGTTGATGTTCAGGCGGCTGTTGAGCACGTTGAAGTCGATACCGGCATTGAACTTGTGGCTCTTGTCCCAGTGAGCGTCGCGGTTTACGGACGACTTGTCGTTCATCTTGATGTTTGAACCTGCCTGGATGCTGTTTCCGTTGCCGAATACCGGGCCTTTGTCAAGGTCGGTGCCGTAGGTTTGCAGCCACTGCCATGCGAGGGTGTTGTCACGACCGGTGAGACCGTATGACGCACGTACTTTGAGGAAGTTGATCCACGTGATGTCCTTGAACCAGTCTTCCTGTGAGATAACCCAACCGGCTGATACGGAGGGGAAGGTGCCCCAGTAGTTCTCGGGTGCGAATTTGGTGGAAGAGTCGATACGGAGGAGGAATTCGAGAAGATACTTGTCGTTGTAGGCATAGTTGCCACGGAAGATGTAGGAGAGCGAACCGGCCTCTGAACGAGAGAACACCGTGGTGGCCTTACTCTTGTTGCTTACGGAGTTGGACTGTCCTGTGCCGAATTCGTAGGGGTATGTCACCATACCTTCGAGGTTCTCGGCCTCGAACTCGCTCTTTTCGATACCGAAGAGGGCGCTGACAGAGTGGTCGTTGAAATCACGGTTGTAGGAGAGGGTGAAGTTCATCTGGTAGCTGTCAGTACGGGTCATATTACGGCTGAGGAAACCGCCTTCCTGTCCGTTGGGGACGGGGACACCGCCGTTGCCGAGGATGAAGTTACTTGGGTTCATGAGCACGTCATAGGCTGACTCCTCACCTGCGATCGGGGTGTAGAGGTGGTTGCCTGAGCCGGAGCGTTCGCTCATATAATAGATGTTGTAAGCCGAGCCAAACTGGTTGGTCTTGGTGTTGCCGATGCTCTTTGAGTAGTTGAAGCGGGCAGTAAGGCCTTGGAGGGCGGGGAGGAAACCGAAGTCAAGAGAGAGGCCGGTGTTGATCTGGAAGTTGGATGACTTGTTTTTGTTGTAGTCACCGAGGTTTTGAAGCACCGTGTGGTTGTAGTTCTGATCTTGGTTCACGCTTGAATTGGTGGGGCCGTAGACAGCCATGGGGTAGCCGTTGACATATTCGGGAATGTAGCGGGGATGTGTGAGAAGGAGGTTGTAGGCCTTCTCATCGCTTGAACCGCCTATCTTCACGAGGGGCTTGTTCTTGTCACCATAGTCACCTGAGATCTGGAGTGAGGCCTTTATCCATTTTTTGAGGGTCACGTCCACGCCTGCACGGTAGTTCCAGCGGTTGTAGTCGAGTCGGCCGATGTTACCGTCCTGATCGAAGTAGCCGATGTTGGCATAGTAGTTGGCTTTCTCGGTGGCGCCGCTCACACCTACGCTATGCTTCATGGTGAAGCCGGTCTTCCAGTTATCGTCAAGAAGGTCGTAGTTGAGATGGCGCATGGCTTCCAGCTCGTCGGCCTGGAAGAGGGCCGTGCGGTGGTTGAGGGTGGTGTTTGTGGGGTCGGCTGCGGCCATTGCGTTGTAGAGACGGCCATAGTCGTAGGAGCTGAGCATCTTGGGCCTAGAGATGGCATCGGTGAAACCGAATGTGCCGCTGTAACTGATCACAGGCTCGCCTACCTTGCCTTTCTTGGTGGTAACGAGTACTACACCGTTGGCAGCGCGCGAACCGTAGACGGCGGCAGATGCGTCTTTGAGGACGGTGATGCTCTCGACATCGTTGGGGTCGAGGTTGTTGAATGCCTCGGCACCGGGGTTGGTGTAGACATTTCCTACCTTGACGTCGTTGTTGTATACGACACCGTCGATGACGAAGAGAGGCTGCTGTACCTTTGAGCCTATCTGTCCGAGGTCACGTACACCACGTACATACATGGATGCGGGATCGCCGGGCTGGGCGTTACCGCCTACGACGCTGAGGCCGTTGACGAGACCGCTGAGCGAGGAGGCAAGGTTGCCGTCGGCGAGATCCTTGATTTCCTCCATGGGGACTGTGGCGATAGCGCCTGTGAGGTGGGCTTTCTTCTGAGTGCCGTAACCTACGACAACTACCTCGTCAAGAGTCTCGGAATCCTCTTTGAGGACAACTGTCTTGATATTGAAATCTGTTATGGTAGTGGGAATGTAGCCTATATAGCTCACTTCCACGCGGCCTCCCTTGGGGACTTTGATGGAGAAGTCGCCATCGATATTGGTGATTGACACGATGTCTGTGTCTGCAACACGCACGGTTGCACCGATCATGGGTTCGTCCTGCGAGTCAACTACTTTGGCCTGGTACAGTATCTCCTGTGCGAAGGCCGGCCCTGCAAGGATGAGCGCAAGTAGGACGAGGCTTATTTTTGCTATTGTTTGTTTCATCTCTTCTTGATTTAGGTGTTTTATTCAAACCAGCGGGGGTCGCCTATCTTCTTCTCTACGCAGACTGAGGCCCTGGGAAGGAAGTTCACGCCACCCTTGGCTTCGTCGATGTTGAACTCCAGATCGGTCGGGCCGGTGAAGTTGGGATCGATTTCTTCCGATATTTTCAGTACGTTGCTGTGGAGCTTAGGCTCATCGCCTGCCAGCCATGACACATTGTCAGAGGGCACGCAGGTGGTACCAGTGCGGAAGCAGTACTGGTCAAGACGCATGATGTCGTAGAAGATGCAGTGGGTGATGGTTGCGGTCAGCTGGCTCTGGTCCATGTTGTTGGCAAACTGGTCACCTGTAAACGTCTTGTAGAAAGTCGAGTTTGCAAGGGTGTGTTCGCATGTGGCGCCGGGGCCGAAGATCTGGTTGGGTTTGAAGCGACCTCCGTAGCGGATGAAACGGCACTTGATATTTGACAAATTGTAGAATGTGCTGTTGGATAGCGTCATTGTCTTGATGGAGCCGAATGACCAGCAGTCCTCCATGTTGATGGCCGGTTTGGAATTGGCTTTCTTGAACTGTACGACGCAGTTGTCGATACGGAAATTAGAGATGGCCCATCCGGCCTCGCCGCTTGAAATGATGCTGCCCGGGAGGTTGCGGAAGTTGCACGACTCGATGGAGATGGCGTTCTGGACGATAAATCCGTCCTTGACATCGCTTGAAAGAGCTTTCAGACCAAGAGCCTCGGTGGAGAACATGGGGTCAGGTTCGGGGCTGAGGGTGATAAGGCTGGTGAGAGGCGCGTCAGACATGTCGAAGTTGATGTTGCGGATCTTCACGCCGTTCTGGTTGATGATGGTGCCTTCGCCAGAAACCACCACGAAAGGACGGTTGTAGCGGTCGCCACGGATGGTGACGTTTGCGGTCTTCAAGTCAGCCTTGCCGCTGAGCTGGTAGGTCTTTCCGGCGAGAAGCTCGAAGGCTGTCTCTTCGGTGGTACCGGCGGGAAGGTTGTCAGCTATGAACTGTGATATCTCCACGCCTTCGGGTATGATGGTGGCGGGGAGCATGGTGGAGTAGGCGATAGAGGATGCGTCTACGGATGCCTTGTTGTTGAGTTTCTCGTTTCCGAGAGTGCTTACAGTAATCTCGTACTTGGTGTCTACCTCGCGGGGGAACGAGAAGTGGCAGCCGTCAATGATGCTGTCCTTCACGATGTTGATGGGGTTGGCGGGGTCGTTGACTATATCGACATTGGCGAGATAGCCACCTGCGCCGAGCACGACAGGCCAGGAGATATCGACACTTTCGGAACCGTCACCGTTGACTTGGACCTTAAGGTTCTCCTCGCTTAGCTCGGGTGCCTCCAACTGGGTATTGCTGACTCCCGCGTTGAAATTCTCATCGACATCCACGCCCTCGGCGCAGGATGTTGCGAGACCTATCATCATGGAAGCGAAGCAGATACTACTGAGCCATTTGTTTCTGTAGTTCATGGTTCTTGATTGGTGGGTTTAAGATTAATTATTAAGATTTGGTTGTTTATTTCGGATTATTCGGCTTGGAATACCTTCTTGATATATCTGATGTTGTTGCCGAAGTTGCGCTTTACGTCTCTGACGTGTTCCTTGTCGCGAGAGCGCTCCACCACAAGCCATCCGCTCCATCCCATCTTGTCAAGGGTTTCCTTGATTTCTTTGAGATTGACTGCGGGATCCTCGCTGAGCACGAATCCGTCGGTGTTGCTCAGATGTATCTGGCAGATGTTGTCTTTGCCGAGTTCGCGGAGTTCCTTGGACGGGTTGCGTCCGTTGTCGAGGGCGTCTTGGAGGTTGAAGTATACCTTGACACCTTTCGAGTCTATTTCTTTGAGGAGTTTCTTGGCCTCTTTGGCAGACAGGGGTATGCGGATGCCTATCGTCATCCCTTTTGCTATGGCTTTTTCACCGGCTTTGTGAAGGCGGCTTACAAGCTCTTTGCGGGCTGGGCCTTTTACTGTCCAGTCCTCGCTGATTCCTCCGAGAGGTAGGAAGGCCGTCTTAGCTCCCATCACTTCCATCGTAGAGAGGCAGTCGTCGATGAGTTCGGAGTAGGTAGGTTTGCCGATGAATGACTGGCCGAAGAATCCCGACATAGCCACTGATGGCACCTCTACACCGAGGCTGTCGGCTGTTTCTCTGAATATTTTGCGAAAGTTGGGCTGGCGTAACTTATTGTCAAAAGTGTCACGTTTTCCGAGGCCGCCCATGTCCATTTCAAGACCGTCACCTCCAAGCTCCCGTAGGAGTTTGAACGCTCCGAGTTTCTGACGCTTGAGCATCATCCAGTCACATGCGGCCACTTTGTAGCGATGGTCGTTCTTACGGGATGTATCTGTTGCGAACACAGGCAGCGCTATAAGTGCCGCCAATAAGAAACAGAACAATTTTTTGAGGTTCATTTCTTAGAATTTAAGGTTTTTAAAATTAAAGGTTACTATGGGTACTTATTGTTTCTGTTACGCTTCTGTTGCAGTTTGATTCATCTCTGAGTCATGTGGAGTCAGGCTGGCCATCCCCCGGTGAATACTTAATTAAAAGATATAGCGGATAATATCTTTCTATAACTTTTGCAAAGATAGACAAATTTTCATAAATACAAACAATATTTATCTAAAAAAGTGTGTATAGAACACTTTTTTATCCGACCTCTCTTATTGTATTATACATGATAAGTATGGCATGTGGCGGTTTTCAAACTATTTTCATTCGAGGAGCGTTGGATTATATAGTTTGTAAATAAAATAAATTTATGGTGTCCTCGTCTCCTTCTTCCCCGTCCGAACAGTCTCCCATGTCTCGTAAATTGCAGTCTGACAAGGGATATTACTGGTTTGTCGTTATCTATCTTGTGGTTCTGAGCGCCCTTGGGTCTTTTGTCAACGACATGTACACGCCGGCTCTTCCGGGGATGTGCCGTTTTTTCGGTTGTTCCGTGCCTCTCGGCCAGATGGGGCTTACCATGGGGATGATAGGACTGGCTTTGGGGCAGATAGTCCTCGGGCCGGTGAGTGACCGCTACGGCAGGAAGCCGGTCTTGTTCGGATCGGTGATGCTGTTCGTTGTTTTTGCTTTGGCAAGCGTGTTTTCCACCAACATACATGTCTTCAATCTGTGCCGTCTGTTTCAGGGCATAGGGGCGGCCGGCGGGTATTTTCTTTCAAGGACTATCCCGGCAGATGTATATTCCGGGCGCGGTCTTGCCAAACTGATGGCTCTTATCGGTGCTATAAACGGCATTGCCCCTGCATCGGCTCCCGTCATAGGCGGTCTGGCGGCAGATGAATGGGGTTGGAGGAGTATTTTTATTATCCTGGCTGTGTTCGCGGCGTTGGTCATGTTGTCCGGCATCTTTATGAAGGAGTCTCTCGTGCCGTCTCGGCGTGTCGCCGGTTCCTGGTGGAAGGAGGCTGTGAGCGGATACAGGAGCCTGCTCGGAAACCGCAGGTTCATGATACATGTATGTTTCAAAGGGACGGCTCTCGGACTTCTTTTTGCCTATGTTTCGTCATCTCCTTTCATATTGCAGACACACTACGGACTGTCACAGACTTCTTATGGTCTTGTGGTGGGTTTCAATGCCCTGTTTATGGCTGCCGGTTCGATGGTGGCGATAAGGTTTCATCCTCTTGAAAAGGCTGCGCGTCTTGGCGCGATAATCCTTGCGGTAGGTGTCGCGGCACAGGCTCTGGCTCTTTACACGGTTCACAATATATGGATTTTTGACGGAACCATGGTTGTAGTCCTGTTTTCACTCGGTCTTATATTCTCCACCACCAATACACTGGCCATGAACGAGGGGCGCGATAGGGCTGGTGAGGCGTCCTCTGTCCTCGGTGTGGCTGGATATATAGTCGGTGCTGTGGTCTCCCCGCTTGTCGGAATAGGAGATATTCTTCATTCCACGGCTATAACGTATGTCATCCTTGCCTTTGCCGTTTTTGTATTCTCTCGTCTTTCATCCAGACTTACGCCTGACTCGGACGAGCGATAAAGAATTAACGGGAGTCATTCCGTGTCATAATCATTGACACGGAATGACTCCCGTTTGGTATTGTCTGTATGGGGACGGTTGTTAATGTGTGGCTATCCGGGAGCTGGTCAGATGTGCAGGGTATGGCCCATACGTATCTTCTTCGTCATCATGTAGCGTGAGTTGTAGGGATTGGATGGAATCTCCATGGGGACGTTTTCAACCACGTGCAGTCCGAATCCTTCAAGACCTGTGCGTTTGACTGGATTATTAGTGATGAGACGCATCTTCTCGATACCGATCAGACGGAGTATCTGTGCTCCTACTCCGTAGTCGCGCTCGTCGGCCTTGTGGCCGAGATGTATGTTGGCATCCACGGTGTCGAGTCCTTCCTCTTGGAGTTTATAGGCCTTGATCTTCTCCATAAGCCCTATTCCGCGACCTTCCTGGTTGAGATATATTATCGCTCCTGTACCTTCTTTCTCTATCATTTCCATGGCCTTGTGGAGCTGTTCGCCACAGTCGCATCTCATGGAGCCGAAGATATCGCCTGTGGCACACGACGAGTGGACGCGCACAAGTATCGGCTTGTCGGGAGTTATCTCGCCTTTTATAAGGGCTATGTGTTCCAACCCGTTATCTTTCTGTCTGAACGGTATGAGGCGGAAGTGGCCGAAGGCAGTGGGCATATCGACCTCTACCCCTTCTTCTACAAGGCTTTCCGATTTTAGACGGTAGGCTATGAGATCGCGGATGGATATTAGCTTAAATCCCCATTCGTCGGCTTTCTCTCGGAGTTGGGGCAGGCGGGCCATGGTGCCGTCAGGGTTGAGTATCTCTATGAGGGATGCTGCCGGCCGCAGTCCTGCAAGGCGTGCGAGGTCTATGGCAGCCTCTGTGTGACCCGGACGGCGGAGCACTCCGTCATCCTGGGCATATAGAGGATGTACGTGGCCCGGTCTTCCGAAGTCAGAGGGCTTGACGTCAGGGTCGGCAAGCGCCTTGATGGTGGCGGCGCGGTCTCTGGCCGATACTCCGGTGGAGCAGCCGGGAAGGAGGTCTACCGTCACGGTGAACGGGGTGCCGAGCATCGATGTGTTGTCCTCCACCTGATGGTTGAGTCCGAGTTCGCGGCAGCGGGAGATGGTCACAGGGGCGCACAGTTCTCCGCGTGCGTTTGATATCATGAAGTTGATGTGTTCCGACGTGATCTTTTCGGCGGCGATGATGAGGTCGCCCTCGTTCTCTCGGTCTTCGTCGTCAACCACGATTACAAAGCGTCCTTCCTTGAAGTCGGCTATGGCTTCGGGTATGGTGTCAAGCTTTATCTGTTCCATTTTCAATGAGTTTTATTAGTTGTGAGGAGACTGTCGCCACCATTTCCAGCTCGTGACGTAGGCGGGACTGTGTGTATCGCCCAATGAGCCAGATGGCGATGCCGACAGGGAAGAGGATGGCCATGAGTGTCCCGAACCATCGCGTTGTGGCCGGTTGTAGGAACCACAGCGAACGGATGACGGGATAGTCCATGAGTCGGATTATTATCATCTTGTCGCGGGAGTTTGACAGGCGTTCTATGATGTCTTCCATCTCGTCGCGCAGCGCGTGGAGGCTTTCACGGTCATATCCTTTGCGCCAGTATGACAGATAGGTCTGGCCGGCGGGATTGGATACGAGATAGTCTTGGGTCTTTGCCATGAGGGACGTTAGGCGTCTTACGGACACGTCGGGTCGCACATCCTCCATGACCACTTCCTTCATTTCCACCTTGCGGGCCTCGCTGACCCCGAAGAACCGGCGGAAGAAGTTTATATAGGCGTCCTTGTTGAACACGGCTGAGTCATTGACGGCCTTGTAGGTGAAGAAGATGCCGAGAGGCAGTAGGATGGCGGCACTGAGCCACATGCCCTGCCATACGGGCCATTTGCCGTCACGTGCAAACTTATAGCCCATATTGTCTATTATGTAATAGAAGATGAAGAGGAGCACCGAGATGACCAGCGGAGTCCCGAGGCCTCCTTTGCGGATGATAGCTCCGAGTGGGGCGCCTATGAAAAAGAAGATGATGCAGGCGAATGACAGCGTGAACTTTTTTTGCAGTTCTATGGAGTGGCGGCGTATTGTTTTCAGGTCATCGGCCATGCCGAGGGCCGTGAATTCATAGTCCTGACGCTGGCGCTGAACCTTGGAAAGCGCCTGGTTCAGATAGTTGAGAGCAAATCCGGATGAGGAGCCGCGAAAAACGGAGTCGATATTGAGAGGTCTGGGAAGGGATACATCTTTTCGGCGTTCCTTTATAGGCTTGCCGTCGACATATGTCGTCTTGTAAGGTGAGACATTAAGCACCGGGCGTTCCCGCAGGTCTGTGGCATAACGGTTGCCGAGAGAGTCTACCCGCATCCCCACGGAGTCTATCGTGGCTTGGAGTTCGGCCATGTTCTTGCCCACATACTGGTTTCTCATACCTTGTTCGTCCATGCGGTTGAAGTTGGCGTCAAATTTGAGCATGATCTCCTTCGTGTCAAATGATTCACGTCTGTAAGGGACATTCTTCATGCCGGTGGCGGCATCTTTGAGATTCTCGAATGATTCTCCCTGCCACAGGCGAAGGAAGAGGTGGGTCTTGTCCGGCGTGATGGTCATCTTGCCGGAGTCGGCAAGAATAATGGAAGAATTCTCGAATCCTCGCGAGACGTCATAGATCATCATGTCATAAAGGACGCCCGTCTCGCGGTTCTTCTCCTGTACGAAGAGGTTGTAGCCCGGAATCTGGTCATAGAAAACACCTTCGGGGATTTCAAGCTCGGGGGACTTCTGTCTCATGGAATAGAGAAGAGTCCACATCTTGGTCTGTGCTATGGGGAGCACGTTGTTCTGGAAGAAGAATGCCCCGGTTGATATGATGACCATCAGTATGATGAGGGGCGTCATGGTGCGAAGTAGCGATATTCCGGCTGCCTTCATGGCTGTCAGCTCGAAACTTTCACCAAGGTTGCCGAATATCATTAGCGAGGCGAGAAGTATGGCGAGCGGGAGAGCCATAGGAACCATGGTGAGCGCGGCATAGAAGAACAGTTCGGCAATGACGTCAACGCCGAGTCCCTTGCCCACGAGGTCGTCTATATAACGCCACAGGAACTGCATGAGCACTATGAAGAGGCAGATGCAGAACGTCATCACGAACAGAGGTAGAAAACTCTGGAGGATGAAGAGATCCATACGCTTGATCCTGAGCATTGTTGTGGCGGGGATTGGGGTCGTGGAGTGGTTGTTGGCAGTTTCTGAAACAGCGCCCGGCCGGAAGAGATAGCCGGACGGGCGCTGTAATATATTCTTAATGGGTAGTTCGCGGCTTATTTAACGCCGAGACGGGTCTTGACGGTGTTGGTGATGTCGGTGACATCGGTACCTACGTAGACTGGAACCATGTTTTCGAAAACGAATGTGTAGTTACCCTCAGCGCCTACGTTCTGTATGGCTTTCATCACGCTCTCCTGTATAGGGGCCATGAGCTGCTGCTGCTGGCGCTGGAGATCCTGCGAGGCTGTCTGGCGGAACTGCTGTATCTTGTTGTCAAGTTCCTGCATCTCCTGCATTCGGCGATCCTTGATGGTCTGGGGTGTCTTTTCGTCGAGACCCTGGAACTCCTCATACTTTTTCTGGAATTCTTCTTGAAGCTTGGCAAACTCGTCCTCATATTTCTTGGTTGCTGCCTCCATCTGCTCGTTGACTGTCTTGATCTCGGGCATGGACTCCATGAGCTGTGCGGTGTTTATAACTGCGAATTTCTGAGCAAACACGCTCATGGGGAGCGCAATCATGATTGCGAGAAGTAATTTCTTGATCATCGTTTATTTAAAGTGTTTGATTTACTGGATATGGTTAGTTGGATAAATATGTCGGCTTGCTTGGGCTAACGCGGTGCAAAGATAGACAAATTATTTTGAAAAACCTAACTTTTCAAGCACCTCGTTGGAGACGTCGATACGGGGGGATGCAAAGATGATGTCGGCGGTGGTGGCACGGTCGAAGATACATTGATAGCCACGCTCTTCTGACACTTTCTTGACAGCGTTGTAGACATCGTCCTGTATGGGTTTCATGAGGGTCTGGCGTTTTTTGTAAAGCTCCCCGTCAGGGCCGAAGTATTTTTGGCGTAGCTCGGCCGCGCTTTTTTCCTTGGCCACTATTTCGGCCTCTTTCTTTTTCTTCTGCTCGTCTGTCAGGAACACCATCTCGTTCTGATAGTTCTTATATAGGGTCTCGGCTTCCTTGGCCACTGCCTCCACCTCTTTCTGCCAACGCTGGGACAACTGGTTAAGCTGCTCGTTGGCCATCTCGTAGGAAGGCACGTTGCTCAGGATATAGTCCATGTCGACAAGGGCAAACTTCTGGGCGCTTGCTCCGAGAAACGATATGACGGCGATGAACGCTGTGAGGATAAGTTTTTTCATTTGTTCGTATTTTCGGATGTTGGATATACTGTTGTGATATAATATAGACACCCGGGATGAGGAAAAGTTTAATTAGAAGTCAAGAAGTTAGAATTCCTGTCCGAGTATGAAGTGGAAGTGTGAGCCGCCTTTTTCTCCATACACGCGGTCGAAACCGTAGGCCCAGTCGATACCCATCATACCCACCATCGGGAGGAAGATGCGGACACCGACACCGGCCGAGCGTTTGAGGTCGAACGGCGAGAAGTTCTTGACGTCCATCCATGCGTTGCCCCCTTCCATAAAGGCCAGACCGTATATGGTCGTGGTGGGTTGGAGCATGAACGGGAAGTGGAGTTCGAGTCCGAAGCGTGTATATGCTCGTCCGCCTCCGAGACGGTAGGGGGTGAGCTGGCCGTTGTCATAACCTCTGAGGGCTATTGTCTCCTGCGCATAGGTATAGGAACCTGACATGCCGTCGCCGCCTACGTAGAATGTCTCGAACGGCGATTTGAGATATTTGTTGTAGCTGCCGAGAAGGCCTATGTCTGCACGCGTCATGAGCACGAGCGTGTATTTTCCGTCAGGGTTGGTGAGCGGTGTGTAGGTGCGGGAATTGAATCGCAGTTTCCAGTATTCGATCCAGCGGTAGAGTTCGCGATGGGCTTCGTCTGTGTTTGTCTCAGAGAGTTTCTTCCAGTCCTTCTTGCCGAAGAGCGAGGCGGGAGGAGTGAGAGACAGGCTCAGAGAGAATGTCGATCCTGTTCGGGTGTATTGCGGGTTGTCGATAGAGTTGCGTGCAAGGGTGAGACCGAGCACCATGGAGTTGGAGGTGCCGTTCTGCATATTGAGCAGGTATTCCCAATTTTTGAGGTGATACCAGTTGTAACCGAGTTCGGCTTGGAATGTGAACCAGTCGTCAGGCCAGCTGAGACGTTTGCCGAAGCCTACGTTTACGCCGAGCATTTGGAGATATTTGTTGGGGTCGTAGGCATTCTCGATGGCATTGTTGTAATAGTCGTTGTAGCCGGTGTTGTAGAGACCTCCGTAGGAGTACATGTAGTTGCTCATGTAGCGGTTGTTGTAATAGGAGGAATTCACACCTGTCTGACGGCTGTAATAGGCCGATACGGATAGTGAGTTGGGGCGCTTGCCGCCGAACCACGGGTCAAGGAACGATATCGAGTAGGCCTGATAGTAACGGGCATTGGTCTGGGCTGAGATTGACAGCTGCTGTCCCTCGCCCTGAGGGATAAGTCCGCGATAGGAGTTGGGATAGAAGAGGTTCTTGATGGAGAAGTTGGTAAACTTTATTCCCACTTTTCCGATGACGCCTGTCTGGCCCCAGCCAAGCGAGAATTCGAGCTGGTCGTTGCTCTTGGATGTGAGGTTGAAAAGGATATCCACCGTTCCGTCCTCTTCGTTGGGTTCAGGACGGATGTCCATGCTTTCGGGGTCGAAGTGGCCTGTCTGGGCTATCTCGCGAGCGGAGCGCATGAGGTCGGTCTTGCTGAAAAGCTCTCCGGGTTTTACACGCAGTTCTCGGCGTATCACTTTCTCATATAGACGGTCGTTGCCGTTGATGATGACGTTGTTGATGCGGGCCTGCGGGCCTTCGAATATTCTCATTTCGAGGTCTATGCTGTCGCCGCTGATGTTCTTCTCGATAGGCACGATGTTGAAGAAAAGGTAGCCTTTGTCCATGTAGTAATTGGATATGGCGTCATCGTCCTCGTTTGTTCGCTTGTCAAGGAGTTTCTGGTTATATACGTCGCCTTTCTGTATGCCGAGCACCTCGGATAGTATGGCTGTGGGATAGACGGTGTTGCCCACCCAGCTTACATCGTTGATATAGTATTTCTTACCTTCGTCAAGCGAGATGTAGACGTCAACTGTCTTCTCGTCAAAAGGTACCACCGAGTCACTGAGAATAGCGGCGTCACGATAGCCCTTCTCGTTGTATTTCTGGATTATGCGTCTGAGGTCGTCCTGATAGTCGCTTTCCACGAATTTCTTCTGGCGGAAGAGGTTGAGGATCTTGCCTTTTTCGTTGGTTTTCTTCATGGTGCGCTGGATCTGGTTGTCCGAGAGCACCTCGTTTCCGTCAATGTATATCTTGTGGACTTTTACCTTGTCGTTCTTGTTGACATTGATGTTTACAATCACCTCGTTTGGCGCGGACAGGTCTTCCACAAGGTCTATCTTTACCTTGGCGTTTCCGAATCCCTTGTTTGAGTAGTATTTGGAGATTATCTGTTCGGCGCGGTTGACGATGTTCTGGGTGATCTGGTTGCCACGCATGAGTTGCAGCGATTCGTCAAGATCCTTCTGCTCCCCTTTTTTGACACCTATATAGTTGATCGACGATATGCGTGGCTGCTGGCGCAGGTTGAATGCCAGCCAAGCCTTGTTGCCTGAGACCTTGTCAACGGATATCTGCACCTTTGAGAAAAGCCCCTGTCTCCACAGACGCTTTGCCGCATCGGAAAGGTCGCTGCCCGGGATGGGTATGTAGTCGCCGATTTTTAGCCCCGAGTATCCGATGATGTTCTTGTCTTCATAGTTGTCAGCCCCGGTGATACGTATCCCGGCAATCTCATAGCTTTTCGGTATGCCCGAAAAGATGACCGTAGGATTTATCACGGTGTCGTTGGCAAGCTGGGCGCTTACAGGGAGCGACCCTGTAATGACAAGGCCGAGCACGAGGAACAAGATATGTGAGAATGGTTTGCGCATACTTTCGTGATGAAGTTGGGAGTGGGGAGGGAGTGGGTTATTTCAGTTGGGCCGATGTGAGGCCGAAGCGGCGTTCGCGATTCTGGAAGTCGGATATCGAGTTGTAGAAATCCTCTTTTGAGAAATCGGGCCAGAATGTGTCTGTGACGTATATCTCGGAGTAGGCTATCTGCCAGAGCAGGAAATTGCTGACGCGGTGGTCTCCGCCTGTGCGGATGAGCAGGTCGGGATCCGGGATGCCGGCTGTGGTAAGATAGCGGTCAAAGTCGGCATCGGAGGACATGTCTGACGGATTGGATTTCCCGGCTGCCACATCTTCGGAAAAGCGGCGGCAGGCTTCGAGTATCTCCCATCGTGCCGAATAGCTGAGAGCGAGAATCAGTGTCAGCCCTGTGCATCCTGAAGTGTCGGACATGCACTTTTCAAGACGGCGTCTGGCCTCGGCCGGCAGACGGTCTCGGTCTCCTATCATGGTGAGGCGGACGTTGTTTTTGATAAGGTCTGGTGTCTCGCGTTCGATGGCTATCACTATGAGATGCATCAGGGCATCCACCTCGGCCTGCGGGCGTTTCCAGTTCTCGGTGGAGAATGTATAGAGAGTCAGATAACCGATGCCGATTTCCGATGCTGCCTCAGTGATGCGTCGGACGGTGTTGACACCTTCCACATGTCCCTCGCTGCGGTCAAGTCCGCGAGCTGTGGCCCAGCGGCCGTTGCCGTCCATGATGATGGCGACGTGGTTGGGAAGCCGGCTTTTGTCAATTTCTGCTTTCATTTTGTCAGTCGATTCTATGACAGGCCACACAGCGTTTGCCAAACTCATAGCTAACGGAGAATGTCAGTGCCGAGTACCAGTCAGTATTTTTTAAGAATGAGCTCTTTATCAGATATGGGTCGGAGAGTCCCGGGCCGTCGACCTTGTCGCCGAAAACCTTGGTCATGGAAAATTCAAGCGCGAGGTTGACGCGGGGCTTTACTTTATATTTCACCCCTACGGCCATAGGGAGTGTCATGGCAATATGGCTGTCACCCGATATCCCGGCCATGGATATCCCTATGCCGAGGGCGAGGTATGGAGTGACGCGGCTCAGGCGTTTGTAAGTCTCGCCTATACCGTAGTTGAAGAAGTTGAACTCTCCACGTGCTTGTACATCATAGACTGTTGACTTGAATTCAATAGGCTCTACTGTGGGAAGAACGTTGTCCATGTCTGCGGTAGAGCCGCTGAGTGAGGCTATATTGAACAGGCCGCGAATAGCGAAGCGTGTGTTGATGAGGTAACGGAACGAGAGGTTGCCGGTCACTCCGGGGTGGGAGAAGAGTTTGCTCTCGTTGGCATCGCCGAGATAGCCGGACATTCCTATACCTGCCCCGAGGTCAAACTTGTAGACTTCGGGCTGTGCCGTGGCCTGTGCCGAAGCGCCGTTATAGGCAATGCTTATGGCAAACGAGGCTATGATGGCTGTCAGTATGGGCAGTAACCGACTCACTTCGTTAATCAATATATGGGTTTGAATGTGAAACGGTTGATGACTCCGCGACGAAGCTCGTTGAGCAGCCTTCCGTCTTGGTTATAACCGCCGAAAAGATAGATGTAGGGGCATTCCCAGTTCTCTATTGGTGCTGTCACGCGTGACACGGGGAGAGTTGTGTCGAATATAAGAGCCTGTGCGCTTTGGAACGCTGCCATCTCAGACGGCAGTTGGAGATATGTTTCAGCCTTGCTCCATGTTATACCGAAGTCATATGAGACGTATACAGTCTTGCTGAGGGACTGTGTCTCGGAGAGTCCGCCGAGCGCTATGAGGGTCGAGCGTTCTGTGACCTTCCAGTTTTTCTCATTGGTGCGGAGTGTCATGTAGGGGAATAAAGAGACTCCTTCCATACGGTCTATGCCTGTGGTGCTGAGCTGTCCCCATATTTTTCCGTCATAAACCCATGCCTCGCCGGTCAGACGTCCTTCGGTGTCACGCCCTCCGATGGTGATAGCCATGGGGGTGGTGCTCCATTTGGTCTCATACCCTACCAGCGTGCTTGTGCCGCTGACGGGGCATCCGTCAGGAACCGCAGTCTCTGACGAGGCAGGATAGGTGACATGTTTCCATCCGTCGGTATCATGGCGCGCTCCGAGGAGTACCGATCCGTAACCTCCGTATATGTGGTTCATCTTGTCAGTGGTGGCTGTCCAGTTTATTCCGTCGGCTGATGTGTGGAGCACACCGTTTCCGTCAATCATGTAGACGGCATCCCCGGCGGCTTCGATGCTGTTTATGTCTGCCCCCTCAGGAAGGATTATCGAGGTGGAAGTCCATGTGCCGGTGAAAGGGGCTGCCGACCGTGACAGTGAGGCTTTTGCCCCGTCAGCCGTAAAGCAATACGCTTCGTCTTTGAAATAGACGGTCTTTTGTTTTTTGGGCGATACGAGGGTGGACGGTAGGGCGCTTGAGGCCATTTCATCCCATTTCAGGGTATCGGGCCTGTGTTTGTGGACGTTGACACTTACCGAATATGTGCGGCGTGCGGCGCCGTCATAGCTTGTCACCACCATTTTGACAGGGCCTTCTGAAAAGTTGATACTGTCGTTGGGGCTTTCAATGAGATTGATTGTGGTGTCTCGCGTTGTTTCAGGTATGCGGAATGTGATGTCACAGCTACTGGCCTGTGAGGTACCAAGCTTTACGAGCAGCTTGCTGATGTCTGTCCCGACAGGAAGGGAATCGGCATTGAATATGCGGGAACCGACGAGGTCTATGCTGAAAAACACCGAGTCAAGGTTGGCCGCCACACTGTCATCTTTTTGGAGCGAAAAGGAGGTGACAGCGGTATTTGAATAGCTTCCGGCGGCTTCCACCGGGTCGTTGGAATCATCGTTGCACGAGACGGCGAAACATGCCGAAATCAGTGCTACAATCAGATATATAGGGAGTTTTGTTGTCATAATGCAATGTGGGGCGGTTTGAAGAGTCCGCAGAAGTTTTCAAGCTGCAAAGTTAACAAGATTTTTGTTAACTCTCATAGTTCAAAGGTGAAAAAACCAAAAAACAGGCTGTCCTGAGGGTCTGAGGCCGTGATGGAAGGTGCTGGATGCAGTCCGCCCCCGTGACTTTCAAACAATCACGGGGGCGGAGATATGGGTTTGGTTTCAGATGGAAACCTTAGTCGCGGGGAGGACGGTTGTCGCGGCGGGGACGTTCTCCGTCACGGCGGGGCCCACGGTCACGACCGCCTTCGCGGCGGGGACGGTCTCCGCGCTCGGGACGAGGTGCGCGCTCGCGTTCAACGTAGCCTTCGGGCTTGGGTTGGAGTGCGCGCATCGAGAGGCGGTATTTGCCGGTCTTTTTGTCAATCTCGATGAGTTTGACCTCTACCTCGTCACCTTCTTTGAGGCCGGAAGCCTCCATGTTTTCGAGGCGTTCCCATGAGATTTCGGAGATATGGAGAAGACCGTCGCGGTTGGGCATAAACTCAACAAAGGCTCCGAATTCGAGAATAGAGCGAACCTTGCCGGTGTATACCTTTCCTTCCTCGGGAAGTTCTACGATGGCGTTAATCATGTCAAGAGCCTTGTCGATAGACGCCTTGTTTGAGGCTGCCACCTCGATGTAGCCGCCATCGGGGATTTCGTCGATGCTGACGGTGGCGCCGCTGGCTTCCTGAATACCCTGTATTACCTTTCCGCCCGGGCCTATGACAGCACCTATAAGCTCTTTGGGGATGAGCATGGTGACGATGCGGGGCACGTGGGGCTTGTAGTCCTCGCGCGGGACGGGGATGGTCTCCTGAATCTTGTCAAGGATGTGCAGACGTCCTTCGCGGGCTTGGAGAAGGGCCTTTTCGAGAATCTCGTAGCTGAGACCGTCACACTTGATGTCCATCTGGGTGGCGGTGATGCCGTCACGTGTGCCGGTCACCTTGAAGTCCATGTCGCCGAGGTGGTCTTCATCGCCGAGTATGTCTGAAAGAATGGCGTATTTTCCGTTGGCGCTGTCAGAGATGAGTCCCATGGCGATACCGCTGACGGGGCGTTTCATCTTGACTCCTGCGTCGAGCAGCGAGAGCGTGCCGGCACAGACTGTGGCCATTGAAGACGAGCCGTTGCTTTCGAGGATGTCGCTGACGATTCGGCACACATAGGGGAAGTCATCAGGGAACATGCGTTTGAGGGCGCGGTGGGCAAGGTTGCCGTGTCCTACCTCGCGACGGCCTACACCACGGGGCGCGCGGGCTTCGCCGGTTGAGAAGGGGGGGAAGTTGTAGTGGAGGAGGAAACGTTCACGGCCCTGGTTGAGGACATCGTCAAGAATCTTCTCGTCAAGCTTGGTGCCGAGGGTGACGGTGGCAAGGCTCTGGGTCTCGCCACGTGTGAAGACGGCTGATCCGTGGGGGCCGGGGATATAGTCTACTTCGCACCAGATGGGGCGGATCTCGGTGGTCTTGCGGCCATCGAGGCGGATTCCCTCGTCAAGTACGCAGTTACGCATGGCCTCTTTTTCGACGTCATGATAGTAACGTTTTACGAGCGGGGTCTTCTCGTCACGTTCCTCTTCGGGAAGTGAGTCGATATATTCCTGGCATACGGCATCAAAGCTGTTCTGGCGCCAGTGCTTGTCGGCACATCCGGCCTTTGCTATCGCGTAGGCCTTGTCATAGCATTTTTCGCGAACGTCCTGACGCAGGGCCTCGTCATTGACCTCGTGGCAGTATTCGCGCTTTACGGTAGCGCCGGCTTCTTCCGCAAGCTCCATCTGGGCCTTGCACTGAACCTTTATAGCGTCATGGGCGGTGCGGAGGGCGGCGAGAAGGTCGGCTTCGCTGACCTCGTTCATTTCGCCTTCCACCATCATGATGTTGTCATAGGTGGCGCCGACCATGAGTTCCATATCGGCTTTTTCAAGCTGTTCGTATGTGGGATTTATAACGAATTCGCCGTCTATACGTGCCACGCGTACTTCCGAAATCGGGCCGTTGAAAGGGATGTCGCTCACCGACATTGCGGCTGATGCGGCCAGGCCGGCAAGAGAGTCGGGCATATCTACACCGTCTGCCGAGTACATCGTCACCTGTACGATGGTGTCGGCATGGTAATTGTCAGGGAAGAGGGGACGAAGCACACGGTCAACAAGTCGTGAGGTCAGAATCTCGTAGTCGCTCGCACGGCCTTCGCGTTTGAGGAAACCGCCGGGGAAACGTCCGTTTGATGAGAATTTTTCTTTGTACTCCACAGTAAGGGGCATGAAATCGACTCCTTCGCCGGCTTCCTTGGCCGAGCATACTGTGGCAAGAAGCATGGTGTTGCCCATGCGTAGTTCTACCGCTCCATCGGCCTGCTTGGCAAGTTTGCCGGTTTCGAGTGTGATCTTACGACCGTCAGGCAGCTCGATGGTTTTTTTGATTGGATTCATAAAATGTTTTAATTCAGCTTTTTAATATCTTCGTTTTTGCAGCTTAATGGTGGAATTGCACGGTTTTAAGGTTTGCTTAGTGTGCATTTGTGAGCAAAGATACGCTTTTTTTTTGACAATCAGCGTATTTTGTCCGTAGACTTCTGCTTCCGTCCGGGTTAAAAAAAGTGAAAGCCATTAGGTTATATACGACAAAAGCCGCATGGATTTCCCTATGCGGCTTTTGTCTCAGTCAGTGTTTTTATTCCTCTGTGGCTGCGAATTCCATGAGGTAGGCCTTTATGAACGGGTCTATGTCGCCGTCCATCACGCCGCCTACATCTGATGTCTGATGGTTGGTGCGGTGGTCTTTGACACGGCGGTCGTCAAACACGTATGAGCGTATCTGTGAGCCCCACTCGATCTTCATCTTTCCGGCCTCTATCTTGGCCTGTTCTTGAAGACGGTGCTGCAATTCCTTGTCATATAGGATGGAGCGCAGCTGCCTCATGGCGTTTTCCTTGTTTTTGGGCTGGTCTCGCGTCTCGGTGTTCTCGATGAGTATTTCTTCCTGTTCGCCTGTATAGGGGTCTGTGAACTGGTAGCGTAGGCGCACGCCTGACTCTACTTTGTTGACGTTCTGGCCGCCTGCGCCTCCTGAACGGAATGTGTCCCATGAGAGAAGGGCCGGATCTACACGCACCTCTATGGTGTCGTCAACAAGGGGGGTTACGAATACTGAGGCAAACGATGTCATGCGTTTGCCCTGGGCGTTGTAGGGGGAGACGCGTACAAGGCGGTGTACACCGTTCTCGCTTTTGAGGTATCCGTAGGCAAAGTCGCCCTCTATGTTTATCGTGCAGGACTTTATGCCGGCCTCGTCACCTTCGAGAAGGTTGGCCACGGAGGTCTTATATCCGTGATCCTCGCTCCATCGGAGATACATGCGCATGAGCATCTGTGCCCAGTCCTGACTCTCGGTGCCGCCTGCTCCTGAATTGATTTTGAGTACCACTCCGAGTTTGTCTTCCTCGCGGCGCAGCATATTGCGTAGTTCGAGGTTCTCGATCTTTTCGATTGCATCGGCGTAGAGAGCGTCGAGTTCGTCTTCTTCCACGAGTCCTTCTTTCAGGAAGTCCCATGCGAGGGAGAGTTCCTCTACGGTCTTGTCAACCTCCTCGTAGCCTTTTATCCAGCCTTGGAGGTCTTTGATTTTCTTCATCTGCATCTGGGCATCTTTCGGGTGTTCCCAGAAGTCGGGCACGTGGGTGCGGAGTTCTTCTTCTTCTACCTGTATTTTCTTGCTGTCGATGTCAAAGATACCTCCTCAACGCGAGCTTGCGTTCAAAAGTCTCTTTTAGCTGTTCCTGTGTGATCATGATGTTGATTCTTTGTTTCGGAAACGGGGTTAGTTATATGTGGGTAATCTATAGAGAAGGGACGCACCCTTCTGCTTTGTGTCAAACGGGGGTGCGTCCCAGAATGCCGGTAGGCTTTTTTAAAGCTCCTGTGCTATTTTTTTGAAATCGTCCAGTGAGACGGTCTGCTTGTCAAGTGTCACGGCGTTCTCGATAGCGTCATAGAGCTTGGACGAGAGGACGTTCTGTGCTATCTGGTTGCGCACTTCTGACTTCTGGAGCTGCTCTTTGGCGTAACGGGTGATGATTTCGTCATCAAGTCCTGCCATGCCGTACTGTGCGAACTGGCGGGCGGTGAGCATCTTGGCTGTTTCAAGAATCTCCTCGTCAGTCACCTTGATGTCAAGGGTTGTGAGAAGGTTGGTCTCGATGATTTCGTGCTTGATACCTTTCTCCTGTGCCTTGAAGGCTTCTTCGGGGTTTTCGGCATCGGCAAAGAAGAGTTTCTTGATGGTCTCGGCAGGAAGTGTCATGTCGCCATACTTCTCCATCATTGCCTTGTCGAATGTGTTGCGGAAGAGGATATGGCTGTTCTGGGCAAGCTCGTTGGAGATGAGTTCCTTTACGGCTGCACGGTATTCTTCCTCGTTGTGGACTTTGTCCTCGCCGAATACGTTCTTGAAGTATTCCTCGTTAAGCTCTGCAGGGATGTTGACGATGATTTCGGAGATGTTCATCTCGAAGTCGCCCTTGATGTCGCCTGCGATGGCTTTGTCTACATGGAGCATCGAGGCGAGTTCGCCTGCGTCGCCGCCGGATGCCTTCCAAGGATTGAACACCACCTTGTCGCCGGGCTTCTTGCCGTTGAACTTGGCTGCCTCGTCCTTGTCTTTGAAGTAGAGGGGGAATACGATACCGTCGGTCACTTGGATGGCGCCTTCGTTGGTGTTGACCGAACCGTCTTCGTTGAGTTGCATGAGCGAGCCTTTCACGAGGCCGTCCTCTGTCATCTCCTCACCGGGTTTCTGGGTGCCGAAGCGCTTGCGCATGTTGGTGTCCTGCTCGTTGATCATCTCCTCGGTAACCTCAATCTCGTAGAAGGGATAGTGGTCTTCTGCGGTGGGCTTTACATCAAGCTCGGGAATGAGGGCTATGTCATATTTGAATTCCTGATCTCCTTCTTCGATCACTTCCTTTACCTCTACGGGCATGGGATGGCCCATTACGCGGAGCTTGTTCTCGGTGATATAGTCGATGACCGCGCGATATACGGTGTCATTGATAACATCGCTTGTCACACCTTTGCCGAAGCGGCGTTTGAGTTCGCCGAAAGGTACGTGTCCTTTGCGGAAACCGGGGATAACGTGTGTGCGGCCTATTTCCTTGATTTTCTTGGTGGCTTCGTCTTTATAGTCGCTCTCGGTGATAGCTACGGTCAGACGCAGCTCTACAGGCGAGAGTTCTTCCTTGGTAATGTTCATTTCTGTGGTAATTATCTGATTTTGTTAATATTTACAACATGTATCGCATGGAAATGTTGTGCCCGCAAGGCACAACATTTCCATTCAACGGGCAAAATTAACAAAAAATATGCAAATAGGCAAATCGTTTTGGCCGTGCTCTCAGCGCACAATATGCTTGACGGTCAGCGCACCTTGGCGGAGGAGATAGAGTCCCGGCAGAAGTGAGGCGTCTCCTATGGCAGGGAAGGAGCCGAGACAGGTGCCGGAAATGGTGAATATCTCAACCGGGGCTGAGGGGTCGAATGTGGCCGGGGCGTCAGTCGCTATGTCCGAAATGCCGCTGTCCGGCTCGCCGCCATAGACGGCGAATGATCCGGCCGGGAGTGTCACACCTTCGGGCGTGATGACCGGTGTGGCTTCGTAGCCGGCTGCGATGAGGTGGTAGCGGGAATCGGAGAGGTTGACAGTGGCTCCTGTGGATGGATGGGACGGCATGGGGATTGTGGCTGTGCCTGTGACGGCGGGATTGACGATGAGATATAGTTCAGTCCGTTCATTGGCCAGAGAGATATAGCGGGCATCCCAGTTTTTGAGGTTCACATTGGTTGCGACACCCTCCTTGAACAGGTTGGAGTAAGACGAACGTATGGCGCATAGAGCGGCATAGGTGTCATGCAGGCCCTTGTGGTCAGGTGAGTTCAGAAGGTTCCAGTTCACTTTCTTGGGCTTGGTATCGTTGCCTGATGAGTTCTTGGTCGTCTCGCTGTTTCCAAGTTCCTCGAACTGCCATATCATGTGGGCGCCCGGTGTAAGCATCATCTGGGCCGCCATAGAGCCGAGGCGCTTCATGATAACAGCAGTGTTGCCCTTGATTCCGTCAGCACCATACTTGTTGGCTTTGAAGGCCAGTCGTTCCTCATCGTGGCTTTCGGCATAGCTTACGGTAGAACCCCATAGACGGGAGTCGAGTGGGGCGTAGAAGCGGTCAAGGGATGCGTCTTTTGCATATCCCATCACGTATTCGCCGGCCTGATGGTTGATGTTGGCCCAGTTTGTCTCGCCATCCTTGGCCATATCGTTTTCTTCCTCTGCGGTAGCAAGGTTCTCGTTGATAAAGTAGACATCGGGGTTGGTGAGTATCATGTGGTCACGGAGGGCCTTCATGCGTGCAACGCGTGTGGCGTTGAACCGGTTGGTGTTGGCTTCCGAGGGGGTACCGAATGTATTGTTGGCTTCGTCATAGGGGGTATCATAGCTTGAATTGTCGCCAAGACCCTTTACGAGGTCAAAGCGGAATCCGTCAACCTTGAATTCGGTCATCCAGTAGTCGAGTGCGTCACGCCATTGCTCCTGCACCATGGCGCAATCCTGATTCCAGTCATTGAGTACGTTGTAGGAGTGGGGGGCGGAGCCGTTGAAGAACGGGGTGGAGCGTTGTGTGTACATGTCATACCAAGGATGTAGACCGTCCGCCTGGTTGAGCACGATGTCGAGTATTACTGCCATGCCGCGCTCATGGGCGCCGTCTATCAGGGCACGATAGTCATCGGGTGTGCCATAGGCCTTGTCGGTGGCCATGTAGAAGTTGGGATTGTATCCCCATGAGTTGTTGCCGCTGAATTCCATGATCGGGAGTAGTTCGATGGCATTCACACCGAGGCTTTTGAGATAGTCGAGTTTCTCGATGGCTCCGGCCACGGTGCCGTTGCCAAGGGCGCGTCCCTCGGTGCCGGTGAAGTCGCGCAACAAAAGCTCGTAGATGATAAGGTCGCTCTGTGCCACGCCTTTGAAATCATTTACTTTCCAGTCATAGGTGTTTATCTCCGAGTTATATACGGCTATTGCCACGTTGTTGATTACCTCTGACGGATAGGCGGGGAGATTTGGAAATACGGTTGAGGGTATGTAGGTGTCGTTCCAAGGGTCGAGTACGAGGTTGGCGTATGGATCGCCCACCTGTGTGGCTCCGTCCACGATATAGTAGTAGGGATAGTCTTTCCCTTTTTCAAGTCCGTTTATAGTAGCCCAGAAATAGCGGAAACCGTTGTAGTCCTGATAGTTCATCACATCAGACGGAGTAGGGGAGTAGTTGTTCCATGCTCCGGCTATCGATACGTTTGTCTTAGCCGGTGCGCCGAGGCAGAATGTGACAGATCCGTCGGGGTTCTCTGTGCATCCCATTTTGGGTTTTCCTCCGGGGTAGTCGGCAGCCTTTGATTCGGGGAATCCTGCCGGAAATACGTTGACCATGAAGTCTCCTCCCGTGGCGGTTTTTGCGGAACTGTTACCGGCAGCGTCGCGGAACACGAAGGTCAGAGCCTTGATGTTTTCGGAGGCATCTGAGATGCCGTAATACTCGCGGATGTTGTCGATGCGGAGTGTCCAGGTGTCGGTTCCGTCGGCTGTCATCTTGTATTTGGCATTGTTGTCAGGCCATTCGGGTGCATATTTCCAGTCGGTGCAGTCTTTGCTTTTGGATGTTATGACGCCTGTGTGGGCGTAGACGGCTGATGTCTGGCCCATAAGGGCGCGGTTGCCGCCGTCGGCCCGGAAGGTGATTGTGACGCTGTTGTCTGACTCCGTGAGAATGGCTGGCGAGGTTGTGACTGTCTGTGCCTGAATGACCGATGCGGAGGCAACGGTGAAAGCCCAGAGGAGGGCATGGGAAAGTTTCATGTCGTTGATTTAAAATAAAAAGTATGATATAAGTTCGGAAAGGCAAGGATGAGGAGAGTCAGGGTAGGGGGTGGAGGGAGCTGAATGTGGCGCTGTGTCACATTCTGAACGGGTCGAAGTCATCAGCCGGAAGCTGTTGCGGGTCTTTGAGGGAGAGGATGATGTTTTGCAATATTGCCAGATAGCCTGTGGCCTGGCATGTGAAGGTGATGGGTGAGACTGTTCCTTTCGTGAGGTCGTAGTCAGAACGGTAGTGTCTGAAACTTTCGAGTAGTTTCTCTGCTCTGGTAGTCGCCTCTTCGCGTCGTCCGAGTCTCACCAGACTCATTATATAAGGTATGCTCACCGAAGGATTGTGGGGCCATGTGTCAGTACGGGCAAGGACTTTGCTCAGGAATATTCCTATGGTCTCTTCATATCGTCCGGCGAGATAACATGCCTCGATGAGCCGTCCTGTCATGTCGGGTGACAGGTTGTGTTCGGCAGCCACGAGCAATATAGCCGCCGCAATGTCGAAGTTGCCCGTCTTCATGTGTTCTGCCGCCCATTCGGTGAAAGTGTCTTCCATCGGATGGAGGTCGGAGTAATACCGGCGGGCATATTTCTCGCCGGTAGCGAGATCTATCGAGATAAGGCAGTCAAGGATGTGCCTGCTGAAACTGTGGGTGGATATATACCGTGTAATTTCTGTTACGGCCCCTTTCTCGTCGTTGAGGGAGCACAAGGCATATGCCAGATATATTATATCCTGTTCGCCGGCTTCGGGACGGGTGACAAGTTCGCGGAATGTGGATATCACATATTCTATATTCCTGTTGAGCCTGAAAAGTGACGAGGCCTTGATGCGCAGTCCCTCGGTAGATTGCGGGTCGATGGCAAGGGCGAAATCGGCTGATGACAGGGCGTTTTCGAAGTCCTCCACATTGTGCTGTACCGTTGACAGTCTCAACCAGAAGTCGAGAGTGAACGGTTCCATCATTGTCAGCTCTTCGAAGAGACTGATGGCTGTGGGATAGTCAAGCGCTTCTTCGGCACGGTCGGCATACTCGTAGATGAATGTCTGCGGATAAGGTGTCTTTGACTCCACCTTGTTTCGGTTGGCTTTCACCCAGTCAAGCATTCCGAGTTCGGCACACAGGTCAACAAGCTGTATCACATCCTCGTCTCCGAATTCCGTCGCGGCCTCGACTATCTCGTCGAGGCGCGCGCGGGTTTCGGGTGTGTCGGATGCCCCCTCGGCTTTCAGGCTGAGGAGTTTGTTGAGCACTCCCCCGTTGCTGACCCGTCTGTTGACGTCGGCTGCGGCCTCCATCTCGCCAAACGACGAGTAGAACCAGGCCCTGCGCGTGGCAAGGGTCTCGCTCTCTGGATAATGGCGGGCACCATAGAGAAGAACCTCCATCTTGACTATGTAGTTGTCCAGATCCGATGCATAGTCAAAAATCTCTATAAGGTCATTCTCGTCAAAGAATGCCTCGGAGTTTCCGGCTTTGACTATCTCGGATTCGAACTCGTCAAAAAGGCTCTGGCGGGCGTCGTCGGGGGTGTTTTCTGACATTTGTCTTATCTGTTTGGTCTCTACTTTCCTCCTTTGACTTTCTCCCAGGAGTCTTTGAGCGCTATTGTGCGGTTGAATATCGGTTTCTCAGGGGTCGAGTCGGGATCGAGTGTGAAGTATCCGATGCGTTGGAACTGTATAGGAAGTCCCGGCCTGGCTATCTCCATGAGGAACGGTTCCACCTTTATTCCTTCAACGACTTTGAGGGAGTCCGGGTTCAGCATTTCGCGGAAATCACGGTCGGTCTCGGCCGCAGGGTTTTCGACGCAGAACAGGCGGTCATATATGCGTGCAGTGGCATCTATGGCCGAGTTGGCGTCAACCCAGTGGAGGGTTCCTTTGACTTTGCGTGTGCTGCCCGGCAGACCGCTGCGGGTCTCGGGGTCATATGTACACCTGATTTCGGTGATGTTGCCGTCTTCATCCTTTACGACATCCTCACACTTGATGATGTAGGCTCCTTTCAGGCGCACCTCTCCTCCGGGAAAGAGACGGAAGAACTTCTTGGGTGGATTTTCCATGAAGTCATCACGTTCGATGAAGATCTCTCGTGAGAACGGCATTTTGTGTGTGCCGCTCTCGGGAATCTCGGGATTGTTCTCCATCTCCACTGTCTCTGTCTGTCCTTCGGGATAGTTGGTAATTACGAGACGCACTGGATTGATGACGGCCATACCGCGTGTGGCAACCTTGTTCAGATCGTCTCTCACGGCATGTTCCAGAAGAGAGATTGAGTTGAGTGCCTCATATTTGGTGTAGCCTATTGCATCTATAAAGTTGCGGATGGCGCGTGGTGTGAAGCCTCGGCGGCGCAGGCCAGAGATGGTTGGCATACGCGGGTCGTCCCATCCGGCCACGAGTCCCTCCTTGACAAGTTGGAGGAGCTTGCGTTTGGACATGACTGTATATGTGAGGTTCAGACGGTTGAACTCTATCTGGCGAGGGCAGTAGCTCTCATCGGCGAGTTCTTTGACGAAGTATTCGTAGAGCGGGCGGTGGACTACGAATTCAAGGGTGCATATGGAGTGGGTGACACCCTCGAAATAGTCGCTCTGACCGTGTGCGAAGTCATACATCGGGTAGACCTTCCATGTGGTGCCTGTGCGGTGGTGGGGGGTCTTGATGATGCGATACATGATGGGATCGCGGAAATGCATGTTCGGACTGGCCATGCCTATCTTGGCGCGGAGCACGCGCGCTCCTTCGTCAAACTCTCCGGCATTCATTCTCTGGAACAGGTCGAGGTTCTCCTCTACCGTGCGGTTGCGGTAAGGGCTTTCGGTTCCGGGCTGGGTCGGTGTGCCCTTCTGTGCGGCTATCTGCTCGGATGTCTGGTCGTCCACGTAGGCTTTGCCTTCCTTGATGAGACGTATTGCCAGATCATATAGCTGGGGGAAATAGTCAGAGGCGTAATATTCGCGGTCACCCCAGTCAAATCCGAGCCATTTGATATCCTCGCGGATGGAGTCCACATACTCCACATCCTCCTTGACAGGATTGGTATCGTCAAAGCGGAGGTTGCATGTTCCGCCGAATTTCTCCGCGATGCCGAAGTCCATGCATATTGCCTTGGCGTGGCCTATGTGGAGGTAGCCGTTTGGTTCGGGCGGGAAACGGGTGTTGAGCCTTCCGCCGTTCTTTCCGGCTTGAAGGTCTTTAAGTACTGATTCTTCTACAAAGTTGAGGCCCTTGACGGTTTCCTCGGGTGTAGCGGCAGGAGTTTTATCTTCCATAGTCGTGTGTGCTTGCGGTAGGAGGGATCGTTTTTTACTTGATTGCGTCACGCATGGTTGTAAGAGCCATCGATAGGCCGTCTTTGTCTTTGCCGCCTGCCTGTGCGAAGCCCGGCTGGCCGCCTCCGCCTCCCTTGATGGCCTTGGCTGCCTCACGAACGATTGCAGATGCGTTCAGACCGTTCTTGACGAGGTCGTCGGTGAAGGCTGCCGTGAGGAGGGGTTTGCCGGCCATGTCGGCTGTGGCCGCTATGAAAGCGGTGTGTTCGGGAGAAAGCTGGCGCACGAGGAATGCTACGTTTTTCACAACGTCCGGCAGACGGATGCCTGTCATTGTAACAAGGGTTATGCCATTGATGGTCTGGGCTTTTTCGAGAAGTTCCTTGGTCTGGTTGCGGACACGTTCCTTGAAGTATTCCTCGGCTTCTTTGCGGAGTTCGGCATTCTCCTCGATGGAACGGCGCAGGGCTTGGAGCACGTCGGGAGCGTTGTTGAACATCTCGCTTACCGATCGGAGAGTGTCGCTGACGTGGTCTATTGCCTCTTCGGCTGTCTCGGCCGTGATGGCTTCGATTCGACGGATTCCGGCCGCGATGCTGCTTTCGGATATGATGCGTATGATGCCTATGTTGCCGGTATTGGGCACATGGGTACCTCCACAGAGTTCCACTGAGTCACCGTATCTTATCACGCGGACTTCCTCGCCGTATTTTTCACCGAAAAGTGCCATTGCACCCATTTCGTGAGCCTTTGCTATGGGGACACAACGGTGTTCGTCAAGGGGGATTGCCTTCCGTACATTGGCATTGGCTATGTGTTCCACCTTGCGGAGTTCTTCCGGGGTCACTTTCTGGAAGTGGCTGAAATCAAAGCGGAGAACGTTGGGGGAGACGAAGGAGCCTTTCTGTTCGACATGTGTTCCGAGCACCTCGCGGAGAGCCGCATGTAGCAGGTGGGTCGCCGTATGGTTGCACTCGGTGGCACGGCGTGCTTTCTTGTCAATGGCTGCCTCGAATGTGGCCGTAAGGTCGGAGGGAAGCGTGAGCGAGAGATGGACAGCCTGTCCGTTCTCGCGCTTAGTGTCATAGATCTCTATTTTTTCGTCTCCGTTGGCAAGTGTGCCGCAGTCGCCGACCTGACCGCCCATTTCGGCGTAGAATGGAGTAGTCGAGAGCACTATCTGGTAATATTCCTTGCCTTTCTGTTTCACACGGCGGTAGCGCAGAATCCGGGTGGGGCACGAGGTGGTATCGTATCCGACGAATTCGGTCTCTCCCTCACGTACTGTCACCCAGTCAGTGGCCTCGACGGCGGCAGCGTTGCGGGCGCGTGTCTTCTGTGCCTCCATCTCGGTATCAAATTCTTTCTTGTCGAGAGTCATCCCGTTCTCTTTGAGTATGAGTTCGGTGAGGTCGAGCGGGAAGCCGTAGGTATCGTATAGGACGAACGCGTCCTTACCCGATATTTCGTTCTTGCCCTCTTTGCGGGCTGCCGAAATAGCGGTGTCGAGTATGGCCATTCCTTTGTCGAGAGTGCGCAGGAAAGAGTCTTCCTCTTCCTTTATGACTTTCATGATGAGTTCGCGCTGTGCCGAGATTTCGGGATATGCCTCGCCCATGGAGTCAATCAGTGTGTTGACCAGCTTGTACATGAACGCCTGTTTCTGGTCAAGGAATGTGTAGGCGTAACGGACAGCACGGCGCAGAATCCGGCGTATGACGTAACCAGCCTTGGCATTGCCAGGCAGCTGGGAGTCGGCTATCGAGAAAGCTATGGTGCGGACATGGTCGGCTATTACGCGCATGGCCACATCCGTCATCTTGTCCTCGCCGTATTTTTTGCCCGAAAGGCGTGAGATGGTGTCTATGAGCGGGGTGAAGACATCGGTGTCATAGTTGGATTTCTTGCCTTGGAGTGCCATGCAGAGGCGCTCGAATCCCATGCCTGTGTCAATAACCTTGGCTGGAAGCGGTTCGAGAGAGCCGTCGGCCTTGCGGTTATACTGCATGAAGACGAGGTTCCAGATCTCGATGACAAGTGGGTTGTCATGGTTTACGAGTGATGCGCCGTCAGTCTCAGCACGCTCTTCGGCGGAACGGAGGTCGATGTGGATTTCCGAACACGGGCCGCACGGGCCGGTGTCACCCATTTCCCAGAAATTGTCGTGCTTGTTACCATTGATTATATGAGAGGAAGGAAGATGCTTTTCCCATATAGAGGCGGCCTCGTCATCGCGGGCCAGACCGTCCTCTGGTGAACCTTCGAACACGGTGGCATAGAGTCTGTCCGGGTCGAGACCGAGGACGTCGACAAGATATTCCCATGCCCAGTCTATGGCTTCCTGCTTGAAGTAGTCACCGAAGCTCCAATTGCCCAGCATCTCGAACATGGTGTGGTGGTATGTGTCCATGCCCACTTCTTCGAGGTCGTTGTGCTTTCCAGAGACGCGCAGGCATTTCTGAGAGTCGGCCACGCGCTGGTATTTTGCGGCCTTGTTGCCGAGTATGATGTCTTTGAACTGGTTCATTCCGGCATTGGTGAACATCAGGGTCGGGTCGTCCTTGATGACCATCGGTGCCGACGGGACTATATGGTGTCCCTTGGAACGGAAAAAGTCTTTGAATGATTCGCGTATTTCCTTTGCGGTAAGCATATATCTGAATTTATTCTATTTGTCTGTGAGTCTGAGCGCAAATTTACTAAAAAAATCTTGCTTAGAAAACTTTGATGCTCGGGATATAGCGCTTGGGCTGGCGTTTGAGGTCTATGAGTATGCTGTCCACGTGGGCGGCTGTCGAGTTGAGGTTGTTATACAGCCCCGGGTCGTTGAGAAGAAGCCCCAGCGATGAGTTGGTGGAGTTTAGCTGCTCGGTGGCCTTGTCGAGGTTGGCAGTTATATTGTTGATGTTCTGCATCGTTGAGTCGATAGGCATGTTCTTCAAGTCTTCCGATATTACGGCAAGCGCTTTGGTGACTTTTGTCAGGTCGTCAGACATTATCTTTATGTTGGCCATGGTGCCGTTGGCATTGTTGACGAGGGCCGGGACGGTTCCCATGGCGCGGTTGAGATGCTTTGTGGTTACTTCCAGATTGGCCATGATTACGTCAAGGCGTTTTACGGCATTGAGTAGGGACGGGTCTCCGGCCACTGCGGTCAGAGCCACGACGAGGGAGTCTATATGTGGCGCTATCTGCATTACGGTGGGCATCAATTCCGTACTCACCTTGTCCATCAGTCCCGAGCCTTCGGCTCCTTCTATGTGGGCACCCACCTCGTAGAAGTTCTGTGAGGGCGCCATGTGGAGGTCTACTGTCGATGTCCCGAGCATGTCGGTGACAATCACGGCTTTGGAGCCTACCGGGATACGCAGCTTGCGGTCGAGGCTCAGTTCTACAAGTACGTGGCCGGGATTGTCATACTCATAACTGATTTCACGGACAAGTCCCACCTTGTAGCCGTTGAGAGTGACCGGGGCAGACTGGGCAAGCCCGGTGACGTCGGTATAAGAGACATAGTAATAGTTTGCCGCTTTGAAGAGGTTGACACCTTTGAGATAGTTGATGCCGAAGATGAGGGCCAGAAGGGCCACCAGCACGGCGGCACCGATCTTGATTTCTTTGGAATATTTTGATTTCATGATTCTCGGAATTGCTGGGATAGGGGTTTGGACGGGTGTTATTTTATACGTTTGCCGTTGCGTGTCTTGATGACGAAGGCGTCATGGAATTTCTTCTTGACTTTCGGAAGAGCGCGGGCTGCCTCTTCGGCTGAGGAGTATGAGCCGTAGGTGTACTTCACCATTCCGCCATCACGGTAGTATTCGGCCGGTTCCAGTCCTTTGAGTCGCGAATCGCCTTTTTTAAGCGGCTTGGGGGCAGTGAGGAACTGTATTTTGTAGATTGTTGACGATGTCTGTGTGGCTTTTGATGATGCGGAGGTTTCTGTCTGGGATGTTTTTTCTGACTCGCCACGTTCGCGAGTTTTCTCTTTTGCATCTTTTTCAGAAGCTTTTTTTTGAGATTTCTTGCTGTCTTTTACCGGCTTTGTCCCTGTCAGGGATTTGCGGTAGCGTTCCACACCGTTGTATATGGCACGGGCCAGACGGTCACTTCCGTTGTCTGATGCCATGAACCTCTCCATGGCCGGGTTGCAGATAAAGTCAAGTTCTACGAGTATGGCCGGCATACTCGTGCGCACAAGCACCCAGAAAGGGGCCTGACGCACGCCGTTGTTCTTGCGCCCTGCGTGGCGGACGAGCTGGTTCTGGACAGCCTCGGCGAGGGCTATGCTCTGATCCATGTTTTTGTGCTGCATCATCTCGAATACGATGTAGCTCTCGGTCGATGACGGGTCAAAACCTTCGTAGACCGTTGTGTAGTCGTCTTCGAGCTTCATAACCTCGTTCTCCCGCATCGCCACTGTGAGGTTTGTATTGCTGCGGTCGAGACCGAGTGTGTAGACTGCGGCGCCGTTAACCCTTGTGCGGGCCGGTGATTTTTCGCTTACCGAGTTGGCATGAATAGAAATGAAGATGTCGGCATGTCGGCGGTTGGCAAAGTCTGCGCGGCCCTGCAATGGGACGAACTTGTCTCCTTCGCGTGTGAGATGTACCTTTACGTTGTCCATCTTGTCATTGAGAAGACGTGCCAGTTTTCGTGCGACGAGAAGGTTGACGGTCTTCTCATTCGTGCGGTTGCCCAACGCCCCGGCATCACGACCGCCGTGTCCAGGGTCGATAACGACCACGAAATCATCGCCTGCCGAGGCCGTAAACAGGGTCAGCAGCACAAGGAATATTGTCAGTATGGGCCGAAGCAAACGGATGAACATGGGATGTGTGATTGCAATCAATTTGCAAAATTAGCAAAAGTATGGTTAATAGTGGCGTCCGGGGCGATTTTTTTGGCTTATTTGCTGAAAAATATCTACTTTTGGGAAAAGATATATGTGAAAGATGAAGATATATGGTCTTATGGCGGTTTTTTTTGCTGCCGTCCTGACAGGTTGTGGAGGTGGAGATAGTGATTACCCTTCTGTCCAAATCAAACGCCTTGATCTCGCACTGCGTGACGGGGCTGTCCCGGCTGACAGTATGATGCGGGTCGGGGCAGAGCGGTTGTTCGTCATTTCGGGGTATGGGAGTCTTGACTCTTGCTCGCTTGCCGCCTATGCGGCTATGCCTTCCGTGACGTCACATTATGTCGCGGTAGATTCGGCTTTTGCCGATATGGCGACAGAAGAGGCCCGGATAGGACGGGTGCTGGGGCGTCTCAGTAATCTTCTTCCATCCGTTGCCGTCAGTGAGGTGTTCGGTATTGTCTCGCCGTTCAACCAGTCGGTATTTACGGTTGATTCTACCTTATATATAGGTCTCAACCACTATCTCGGGGTATCATATCCTCCGTATGGTTATTTCCCTGATTATATAAGGAGGCGCAAGGTGCGTGACCGTCTGCCGGTTGATGTGGCCGAGGCGCTCGTAAGGGGAAACTATCCATATGAGTCCGAACAGCGGTTGCTTCCGCGTATGCTTTATGAGGGAGCTGTCGCGGAGGCGGTCATGAGGATTGCGGAATGTGACGAACCAACGGCTCTTGGATATACCTCTGCGGAAGACGGATGGCTACGGTCTAACGAGGATGACATTTGGAAGACGGTAGTGGAGCGCAGGATGCTTTTCAGTTCCGATCCTTCTCTGGTGCGCTCAATCGTTTATCCGGGGCCTGTGACGACTGCCATACATCCTGATGCGCCCGGCGGTGTCGGACGCTTTGTGGGCCATCGTATAGTGAGATCTTATCTTGAAAGTCATCCCGATACCCCGTTGTCATTCCTCCTGTCTCCATCCTTCTATGATTCTGGAACTACTCTTCAACAGGCCTCATACAATCCGTGACACACCTTTAAAGATACTGATAATGTTTATACATCATAAAAGTCCAGAGCCGCATATAGGCTCTGGACTTTTATGATGTATATGTCCGTGTTACGGATGTTATCTGAAATTTCCCCAGTTGACATTGCGCATGTCGCCGGATGACAGGAACTCGGTGTGGAAGGCGAGCGATGCGGTGAGCGTATGGGGTGTCTGTCCGCCACAGGTAGAGAGTTTGAGGTAGTCGCGGAGAAGTTCGCGGTACATTGGATGGGCACAGTTGTCGATTATGACGTTGGCACGCTGTACAGGGTCGAGTCCGCGAAGGTCGGCGATACCTTGGTCTGTGACTATGATGTCTACCGAGTGTTCGGTATGATCCACGTGTGACACCATGGGGACAATATTGGAGATTTTGCCTTCCTTGGTGATGGAAGGGCATGAGAAGATTGATACGTAGGCATTGCGTGTGAAGTCGCCGGAGCCTCCGATACCGTTCATCATGCGTGTGCCTGTCACGTGGGTGGAGTTGATGTTGCCGAATATGTCGGCTTCGAGGGCCGTATTCATGGCGATTACGCCCAGACGGCGGATTACCTCGGGATTGTTGGAGATCTCTACGGGACGTATCACGAGATGCTCCTTGAAGAAGTCTATGTTGGAGATTATCTCTTCCTCGACCTCGTTGCTTACTGTTATGGAGCTGGTAGATCCGAATTTGCAACGTCCCTTCTTCATGAGGTCTATAACGGCGTCCTGTATTACCTCTGTGTACATTTCGAACGGAGGTATCTCCTTGGCGTCTGCCAGACCGTAGAGCACGGCGTTGGCCACGTTGCCCACACCTGACTGGATGGGGAGGAAGGATGACGGTATACGTCCGGCCTTCATCTCTGAGATGAGGAAACGGCAGACGTTGGCACCGATCATCTTGGTTGTCTCGTCAAGCGGGGTGAAAGGTTTCACTCCCTCGTAGCTGTCGCTCATCACCACACCCACTATTTTCTCGGGATCGAGTTTGAGTACGGGGGTGCCTATGCGGTCAGACGGCTTGAAGATGGGTATCTCGGTGCGGTTGGGGGGATCGAGGGGAAGGTAGATGTCGTGAAGTCCGTAGAGGGCGTGGCGCAGTTTCTCGTTAAGCTCGATGATGATGCGTTTGGCCATCTTGGCAATGGTCGGGACGTTTCCGACGCCGGTTCCGACAACGCAAGTGCCGTCATCCTGTATGTCGCTGACTTCGATGATGGCAAGGTCGAGGTCGCCGAGGAAGCCGTAGCGCATCTTCTGGGCGGTCTCTGAGAGATGGAGGTCGAAATAATGAGCATCGTGGGTGTTGATGCGCTTGCGCAGGTCAGGATGGTTCTGATAGGGGGTACGGCGTCCGATAGCGTTGGCTCGTGCAAGGATGCCGTCACAGTTGTCCGATGTGGAGGCGCCGGTCACGATATTGATTTTGAATGGCTCACCCTGTGCGTGTAGACGCTCGGCCTTTGCGGCTATGGCCTGGGTGACAACTTTGGGTGCGCCTGGGGCTGTGAAGCCTGAGAAGCCACAGTTGCAGTCGTCATAGAAGAGTTCGGCTGCTTCTTCGGGGGTGAGAATGGGAAATCTCATGATTATTTCGGGTTTCTACTGTGAATTATGACTTGGTTTTAAGGTTTTTCAGAATTTTCGTTCGAGAATCTGGGTATCGAGTATTGCCTGCCTCCATCTGGCGTAGTGGGCTGCACGGGCTTTCTCTTCGGCGGTGTCGGTCATAGTGGCCTGACGCTGCTCTTCATCATTCTCGTGCAGGTGATGGTCGGGAATGGAGCATTCGCCCTCGGGTGGCAGCTGCCGGTAGCGAGACTCCCGTGCAGGTCTTGGAGGCATGGGTCGGGAGGCCCGTTCAGCCTGCCCTGCCGGAACAAGGCCGGTGTCAGCTCCCGTCCCGGTGTCGGCCATGGCCGGCCTTGGAGATGTCACGTTCCGTGTGCGGCCACGGTTTGGAGCGTGACTGTTTTCAGTCGCGACATTAGTGTCACTGTCACGGGCAATGTATTTTTTCTTTATGAATTCATATATCGCCGCGCCTACTATGAGCACAATCCAGATTATAATTTTCTCCATTTGGGGAAATTTCGTAATTTTGTGCAAAAATAGCGATTATTGGTCGTTTCGCCAAAGTTTCATTTTAAAAAATGGGAAATATACGGAAACTATATATCGAAACTTACGGGTGCCAGATGAATGTGGCTGACAGCGAGGTTGTCGCCTCTGTGATGGGCACCGTGGGTTACGAACCAGCCGGTCGGCTCGAAGATGCGGATGCCGTCCTGCTCAACACATGTTCGATACGTGACAACGCCGAACAGAAAATAATATCACGCCTTGCCTTTCTCAACTCCCTCAGGCGCAAACGCTCCAAGACGGCCGGTAGGCTCATAATCGGAGTGATCGGTTGCATGGCGGAGAGAGTGAGGGAGGAACTTGTGACAAACCATGGCGTAGACCTGGTGGCAGGCCCTGACGCGTATCTTGACCTTCCAAACCTGTTTTCGGCTGTCGAGGCAGGAGAAAAGGCTGTCAATGTGGAGTTGAGCACCTCCGAGACCTATCGTGACATTATCCCGGCGAGAATCACCGGCAACGTTGTCAGCGGATGGGTCAGCATCATGCGCGGATGCAACAACTTCTGCTCTTATTGCATAGTGCCTTATACCCGTGGGCGTGAACGTTCCAGAAGTTATGAAAGCATACTCCGCGAGGTGGCTGATCTGCGAGACCGTGGCTTTAAGGAGGTAACCCTTCTCGGACAGAATGTCAACAGTTACCGCTACGTCGCCCCGGACGGGGAGGAAATCGATTTCCCCCGGCTTCTCGGACTCGTGGCTGATGAGGCCCCCGGAATGAGGGTGAGGTTTACGACGTCCCATCCCAAGGATATGAGTGACGAGACTATACGTGTGATAGCTTCACGTCCGAACATATGTCGGTCTATCCATCTTCCCGTGCAGTCTGGAAGCAACAAGGTGCTCGGGCTGATGAACCGCAAGTATACCCGTGAATGGTATCTCGGGCGTGTTGCCGCCATCCGTTCCGCCATACCCGACTGCGGAATCTCGACCGACCTTTTCACAGGATTTCATGACGAGACCGAGGAGGATTTTCAGGAGACGCTGTCACTGATGAGCGAGGTAGGGTTTGATTCATCATTCATGTTCAAGTATTCTGAACGTCCTGGTACTCTTGCTGCACGCACTATGCCCGACAATGTGTCCGAGGAGGTGAAGATTGACAGGCTCAACCGCATGATAGACCTTCAAAACCGCCTTTCACTTGAAAGCAATCTCAGAGATGTCGGCAAGACGTTTGACGTCCTCGTCGAGGGTGTCTCCAAACGTTCGAAGGAGCAGATGGTGGGGCGCACGTCGCAGAACAAGACCGTTGTCTTTGACCGAGGCGCATCCCGCATAGGAGACACGGTGAGTGTCACTATCCGATCCGCATCATCGGCTACTCTATTAGGTGTCCTTGCCGGTGATAATGCATAACTCTCTCTCGAAAAATGGATTATAAGAAGTTGCTGTTCAATATCGACATTCCTTCGGGCCACAATCCAGCCGGAGGGATGCTTCTTGTCTCCGAACCGTTCCTTCATGAGGAATACTTCAACCATGCGGTCATTATTCTTGCCGACTATCAGAAGGGCGGGACTGCTATGGGGGTTGTGCTCAACAACGAATCCCGATACTCGCTTCAAGAACTCATCTCGGACGTCATGGTGGAGACCCCGATCCCGGTATTCAGTGGCGGCCCGCTTGCTGACGACCATCTGTTCTTTCTCCATACCCTTGGTGATCTTATTCCCGATACGCATCCCGTGTGTGACGGCCTGTGGATAGGTGGTGATTTCGATGCAATGAGAAGGATTCTAAATGACGGATATCCGATTGAAGGAAATCTCAGATTCTTCCTCGGATATAGCGGATGGAGTGAGAACCAGCTTGATGGCGAACTTCGCAACAATGTGTGGGCTGTCACCAGCGCGCCCGATCCACATGCCCTCCTGCGTGGCAGTGGAGATGCTTTCTGGCATGAAACGGTACGCTCCATGGGTGGCGATTATCGTGGGTGGTTATACCATCCCCGTGACCCGATGAACAATTAAGATTTAGAGAATTTAACCATTTATATAATAATATGGTTGATTTGGCGTTACCTTTAAGGTATGAGGCACGGCGTGCCCCATGCATATTGCGTGAAAACCACGTCAACTGATTAACCCTCCTGAAATGAAATTCAAACCAGTCATTATAGCATTTATCGCTGCCTTGGCTCTTGTATCATGTAGTTCGAGCAAGAGAACCACACTTCCTTATTTTACGGATCTTCCCGGTTCCGGCTCTCTGCCGGTTATGGAATATATGCCTGAGATAGAGCCTGATGACGAACTTCTGATTAACGTTGCATCAGCCAATCCCGAGGCTACGGCTGTTTATAATCTTCCGGCTACCAACCCGGCGTTGCGTTCGCTTGGCGGCATGAATGTCTCACCCACCCAGCAGACATATGTAGTGACGACCAAGGGTGACATAGATTTCCCTGTACTCGGAAAGGTTCATGTGGCGGGAATGAATGTGGAGCAGGTGGCAGAGGAGCTGACACAGCGTATTCGAAAGGATGTTTCTGATGCCACGGTGTCTGTGGTTCTGGTAAATTTCGTGGTCAATGTAGGTGGCGAGGTTGCCAGACCTTCGAGAATCAAGGTGGAATCTAACCGTTACACCATCCTTGACGCGCTTGCGGCAGCCGGAGACCTCACTCCTTACGGCGAGCGTTCCAACGTGCTTGTAGTGAGAGAAGAGAATGGCGAGAGAAAGTTCGGACGAGTGAATCTTAATTCGTCGGAGGCTCTGTCATCACCATATTACTATCTCAAACAGAATGACTATATCTACGTGGAACCTAACGAGATCAGGCAGGGCAATTCGCGATATAACAGCGATAATGCCTATAAGCTCCAGGTGACCTCCACCATAGTCAGTGCTGCCTCGGTAATAGCTTCGCTTGTCATAGCCCTGACAGTAAAATAAAATCGTCAATATCATCATTTCTTCCTGAATATGGCAAAAAACAAGAAAGCCGGAGACTTCATAGATTTCCACGCCCTTTTTAAGAACTATATATCGAAATGGTATTATTTCGTTATCTCTGTAATCTTCTGTGTTGGTGTCGGCTATCTTTATGTGCGCATGAGCCAGCGCCCGCTTGCGGTGAGGGCTAATATCCTGATTACACAGGAAAATGACTCTCCTCTCGGAGGTGCCACAGGCCCGATGGCCGGACTAAGCTCTCTGTTCGGGTCAAGTGCCTATGTGGATGACGAGATTTTCGTAATAAGTTCGCATTCGCTCTATCGCGATGTCGCAAAGGCATTGGAACTGAACAAGACACACATCGTGAAGACCGGGTTTCTCAAATCATATCTGGCCTACCCGGACTTTCCTATTGACGTTGTGGCTCCGGGCGTGGCCGATACTCTGAGGTCGACACTGGTGTTTAACATAAAGGTCAATAAGGAAGGAATTGCTGATATCAAGGTAAAGATTGATGATAAGAAGACCGAGAAAATAAAGGATGTCAAGCTTCCGGCCGTGGTGAAGACGGAATTCGGAAACTATACCGTTACTCCTACCAAATATTATCCCAAAGGGGAGAATGTCAAAACAACCGTCGTGTTCAGCGGATTTGAGAGTGCAGCCGAAGTGCTGACATCTGAAATAGTGGCTGATATAGCAAGCCGAAAGAGCAACGTCATAACACTTGCCTATGACGTCCCTAATTCTGAACTCGGTGGGGCGGTGCTCAACGAGATTCTTGCCAAATATAACGAGCGCGGTATGGCTGACCGCAATCTCCAAGGAGTCAATACCGCCAAATTCCTTACCGACCGCATAGAGCTTCTCGCCTCAGACCTCCATGAGGCCGAGGCGTCCATTCAGGCCTATAAGGAGGGGCACGGTATTATTGACGTGCTTGCCGAGGCCGAATACCAGACTACTAAAAAGGGAGCGCTTGAAACCGCGCTTCTTGAACAGGAGATGGAGCTTGAAGTGGTCAAGATGACCCGTGACTATTTCACGGATCCTGCCCATAAGGACGACCTTGTGCCCATGACTGTGAGCAACGAGGGTATGCAGAACGCTATCTCGAATTATAACGAGCTTGTGCTAAAACGTATGAATCTTTTGTCAAATGCCACCCCGGACAACTATGCGGTGAAGCAGCTGACAGCACAGATTGATGCGTCGAGACAGAACCTACGGGTAGCGACTGACCGTGTACTTGAAAGTGCCAGGCTCAAACTCCAGGATCTCAAACAGGAGAAGGTACGTACAGATGCCCGTCTGAACACGATTCCCACACAGGAGCGTGAATATCTCAACATGAAGCGCCAGCAGGAGGTGAAGCAGGGTCTTTATCTGTTCCTTCTCCAACGTCAGGAGGAAAATTCGATGATGCTTGCCAATTCTGTGTCAAAAGGCAAGATTATAGACGAGGCCTATGTGCTGAGCGAGCCGCTCGGGATGTCTCCGAAAACCATACTCTTTATCGCCTTCCTCCTCGGTCTGTTTATACCGCCGGTCTATATCTATCTTCGCAAGATAATCCGCAACAAGTTCGAGAGCCGGCAGGAGGTGGAGCGCCATATCTCGGCTCCGATTCTCGGAGAGATGTGCATAGATACATCCGGCCGCAGGCTTATAGTGTCTGAGCACGACACCACATCGTCCACCGAGCTGTTCCGACTGATGCGTTCCAACCTGCAATTCATGCTTTCCCATAGCTCCAACAAGGTTGTGCTTATGACATCAACACGTTCAGGAGAGGGTAAGTCGTTCATCTCCATAAATCTTGCTGCGTCTCTTGCCCTGTTGGAAAACAAAAAGGTTCTTCTCGTAGGTATGGATATACGCAATCCTCAGCTTGCCAACTATCTCGGTATCAACCCGCCTCTCGGTCTTACCAATTATCTTGCAAATGACGATGTAAAGCTCGATTCCATTATTGAGCCGGTCAAGGGTTATAACCATTTTGACATAATAGTTGCCGGCCCGATACCGCCGAATCCTGCCGAGCTTCTGGTGTCAAATAAGGTAGACACTCTGTTTGACGAGCTGCGTTCACGTTATGATTTCATAGTGGTCGATACGGCTCCTGTGGGTATGGTCAGCGATACTTTCACGCTTGCCCGTATATCTGATGCCACAATCTATGTCACCCGACTGAATTACAGTTCTATGCAGGATCTTGAATTCATCGAGGATATCTATGAGGATAAGCGTCTGAAAAAACTATCGGTAATAATCAATGGCGCCCATGCCAAGAAGGGATATGGTTATGGCTACGGAGCCAGAACCAGGCATTGATATATAGAGATATAAAAAGAGCTTATCGATGATTGAGAGGTATAGATTGTATTCAATCATATTCTTTGGTGCGGTATGGGTAATGCTGTGCCAGAGATTTGTTTTGGAGGAATTAATTCCGCCTCTCGATGTAATCTCTACTTATATATCCCTTTTGGCGGATGCCATATTCGTGATACTCGGCATTGTTACAATCAGAAGCCGTCGGGATATAGCGGTTCTTGGCGCGTTGATTCTTATTTCGCTTATATCAAAGTATCTTAACCACCAAGGTATTATAGCGTGGGGGAACGGATTGCGTGATTTCGTAGGCCTTGTGTTTATTGTTCCGTTTATTCGCTATATGATGAGACGTGAGGACTACGCCCGCCGTTTTACAGAATCAATGGACAGGCAGCTTCTGATATTTCTGTATGTACAGGCTTTCTGTGTGACATGGCAGTTTGCCCTGTACGGGGCGAATGACTCAGGTGGAGGTTCTCTTGGTTTTGGAGGTTCCGGCATTATCTCGACTTTGATATATGTCGTTTCCTTTTACCTTATTTCGAAGAAATGGGACAGGAATCAGAGCTATATCCGTAATGTTATTGAAAACAAGATATATATAATACTTCTTTATCCGACATTCCTCAATGAGACCAAGATAAGTTTTATATATTTGCTTGCTTATTTTGTATTTTTGTTGAAGGTTGACAGGCGTTTCATCATCCGTCTGCTCGTGACGATACCGATTATGTCGGTGGTGGTCGTGGCATTGGGATATGTGTACATGTCTGTCACAAAACAAGACTCTGAGGAGATACTGACGGTTGAGTTTTTTACGGAATATCTCGTTGGCAATGATTTTGACGAACTTGTTGAGGTGGCTATCGCTGTTCAGGACGAAGATATTGAAACAGACAATTTATGGGCTGTGGATCTACCTCGTCTGGGGCGTTTTTTTATTCTGCCTGAGATTATGAAGTCTGCTGACGGCGGCATGATGTGGGGAGCCGGTCTCGGGCAATTCAAAGGCGACAATGTGATCGTATTGTCTGCGTTTAGTCGTCAGAACCGATGGTTTCTTCAAGGTTCGGTCACGATGTTGTTCAGCATGTTGGTTCAGATCGGGATAATAGGGCTTCTATGGTATCTTGTCAATGTCATTACCATTATATTTACCAGTAATAAATTTCTGAATGCCAACAACCTGAGGTTATATCTTCTGTTGGTATTCATGATGCTGTTAGTATACAATGATTCATTCCGTTATGCTTATTTCTGTGCGATATTCTTTTATATCAGTATGGAAGGTTTGCAGATTGCTGGTAAGGAGGATAAGACTCCAAATTCCGCCCGTGTATGAACATCCCCTCTGTACCTGTGGTATCGGTTATAATACCTGTATATAATGTTGAGAATTATCTTGTTTCCTGCATCCAGAGTATAAGGAAGCAGACATTCGGAGATCTCGAGATAATATTGGTGGATGATGGTTCGACGGACTCGTCAGGCAGGCTTTGTGATGTTTTGTCAAAAGAGGATGACCGTATAATGGTAGTCCACAAGAAGAACGCAGGGCTTGGTATGGCCCGCAATACAGGGTTGGATCATGCGAGAGGCGAATGGGTGATGTTTGTCGATTCAGATGACTTTATAGCTGTTAATGCGATAGAGCATTGTCTCGATATTGCTGACAGGGAAAGAGTGGATCAGGTCAGGTTCTTGTTCGAGCATTTCAAAGATGGTGATAACGTCTCATCGGAAAACTATGTGCACCCTGGTTCATTCTGTATGATTGGTGACCGGCTTTGGGAAAAGATGGAACCTATGATGGCCGGAATGGCACCGTTATATAAATCTCCTAAATTGAAGGCTCCTTCAGAGGGTAGTGCCTGTACGGCTCTTTACAGACGCCGGGTGATAGAACAATATGGGTTGAGATTCCATTCCGAACGTGAATTTATCAGTGAGGATTATCTGTTCAATATAGAGTATGGTGTAGTATGTGGCCCGATAGCCTATACTGGCAATAGATTCTATTTTTACAGAGAAAATCCAGATTCTCTGACACGTTCGTTCCGTTCTGACAGGGTAGAACGCTCCGTAAAGTACTGTGATTATCTTGAAAAGCGTTTGAGAGAGCTTGGCTATGGCTATGCCTCGCATTTTGCCATGGGTTCCATGATGGGCTATCTTAGAGATCATACCCGTCATATCTTTGCCTCTCCCATGTCCGGGAAGGAAAAGAGAAAGATGTATGAGATGGCTGTACGCCATCCTTATGTTGATAGGATGGCCCGTGAATATCGGTTTACAGGTGGTACGTTGCTCCCGAGAATAGCTTTCTTTGTAAGGAATTCATACTTTATGAGCAAGATGTTATACAGTCTCAACGATTTTCGGAAGAGGTGGTCTTAGTGCTGTCGGCAGGCTGTTTCTCCTTGTTTTTGTTCTGACGACGCAACCATCCGAACGGGTTGATAGTGTCGAATTCGCGTTTGATGACCACGCCTATTCCCTGAGTGGTCAGGGCGCTTTTCAGATAATAGTTCTGGTCATTATAACGGTTGTAGGCTTTCAGCTGGAACGTACCTGCACGGTTGAGAAGGTATCGAATGTCGAAATCTCCGATAAAACTGTTGTTGTTGAGAGATTTGTCCCTATATCCAAGATTTCCGTTAAGAAGAAGCCTGTTGTCGAGAAGGTGGCTTGAAAGTGCCACGTCTACCTCTACGTCCGAAAAGTCTCCTCGGTCACTACGTATGGCCGGAGCTATGCTCCAATTGTCGGATAGCTGCCCGAGCATGGAGCCGAGGCGGGATGACAGCGTGGACGAGGCTACCGAGACAAGTTCGTTGCCATGGGTGGCCGACATATAGTCGGGTGTATAGAAACGGTTTAGGGCAAGAAGATATATGATCTGTCTATCCATCATTTCATCTGTTGATATGATGGAGCGTACCTTGCGGTAAGTGTCGGCTGTCAGTGAGGGAAATTCGAGATCGAATCCTATCTCGGGCTGGCGCATGTCACCTTTGGCTGCAAGGAGGGCGTTTACACGCACATTAGTTCTGTTGAGTTCGGGGTCTTCAAGGAATGATTCGTCAAGGTCGCTGAGGTTGGCATTGGTAGTGTATGCAGCCGTAATGTCGAGCTGGGCTGCATAAGGGTCTCCCCGGAACTCGATGCTGCTTCCTTCGCGTATTATAAAGTCTTTTACCACGATGTCCTGCAATGTGAAGTTGTAGGAACCACGGTTGAGCGTATATTTTCCCCACATGTTAAGGTCTCCTGCCGAGTCATAGGTCATTCGCAGGTGTCCTGTGCCGTGAGCGGTTATTTTGTCTCCTCCGACCGGATCCATTATAAGGTAAAGAGTGGCATCGGGCGTGACGTCTACATTGAACTCCATACGGTACTCAGTCGGAGTCCCGCTTTCCTCTTTTCTTATGCGGTCTCGCAACTGTCGTACTATCAGAGGTGTCGGGTCGAGCGCGGCTATGGAGTCTTTGCGAGCCTTGTCCCGGTCACGGAATGTGATGAAATTGTATTCTGCCGTCTGTTCGCGATCATCGAGTACGAATGTGAAGGTCGAGCGTGGCTCGGTGACCATATTGACATTTATGTTGATAAGTCCGGGTGCGCCGGTGACGGTGGCACCTCCGCGCCCGTAGATACGCCCGAACCAGGCGTCTTCCGTCTCCCGCTCGCCCACATCGTAGACAAGAAGATTGGAGGCATCGGTGATCTCGAAATCAAAGGTCGGGTCATGGAACTGCCTGTGGCCAACTCGTCCGCTAAGACGGGCGTTCCTGCCATATTTGTCGGAAAGAACCACGTCGTTGAACTCTATGCGTCCCGGACGCAGGTGGACGGAATCGGTCACATGGTAGACTGTGTTTGTGAAATCAAGCCTTAGTCCGAAATTGTTGGCGAAAATGTCTCCTTCCATGTCAAGATCCTTGAACGTGCCGAATAGATGTGCATTCCCGGAGACGGTTCCTGAGATGTGGGATGTGAATGCCGACATGAACGGAAGCATGAATTCGACCGGGCTTTCATCGGCAGTGAAGCGGAAGTCAAGAGCCTCGCTCAGAGGATTGATGAAACCACGCACGAGGGCTTTTCGTCCGTTGGCCTGACTGATGTCGGCATTGATGATAATGTCTTTGGTGGTTGTGTCCCAGTATGACACTATCTCTCCGTCACCCATTACGCAGTGATTGTAACTCAGGTCTGTTACTGATAGTCCGGGGGTGTAGAGTCCGGGCTGGCGTGACAGTAGCGACTCGCCGAAGAGTCTGCCTGTGGCCCTGCCTCCGAAATTTACGGCATCGCTTATAGCGAGAGTCTCAAATATATAGTCGAGGTCGATGTGATCAAGAGCCACGGTCACACGGTCGGTTGAGTCCTTGGATGCCACTCCGTTTATTGTAAGGCTCTGGCCGTGTCTTCCACCTCCGAACCCGTTGACCGCTATCCGTCCGGGACGGATGTCGATTGTTCCGGGAAATACATTCCAGGCAGAGTCGTTGAACACGAGTTGTGTGGGATGGAATTCGACACGTGTTTCCAGTTCCCCTTTTTCAGCACGTGACAGTCTGGTAGAGAAATCAAGCTCTCCGTGGAAGTCGGCGTCGCGGGCTATTTTCCAGTCTATGCCTGTTCTGACGGAGTCATAACCGCCCGAAGAGGCTATGCTCACCTGCATCGGGCCGTTCTTGGTGGGAAGTGTCGTCCCGGCGTCAAGCATACAGGTGTGGATGCTGCCGTTTACGAGGATGCAGAGGGAGGTTGATTCGATGAGTTTGTCCTTGTTTTTGAGATATGGAGCGTCAAGCCTCAGGCTCATGCAACGAGACACGGAGTCGGTGGCGCCGTGTAGGGTGACGGGATATATGAATTCGACAGGCAGTTTGAAAAAGCGGGAAAGCGTGGTATCCGGGTGTATTGTCACATCAAGAGAGGCAAGAGATTTCAGAGGTCTGGTTTCGTCAGTTTCAGCGGGAGGGATGATGGAAGGGAAGATGTCAGAGACGAGGGAACGCATGTCATCGGCAAGGCCTTTGAATGTGTAGTCTCCTTTTAGAGAGGCATCAAGGATAGGGCTGGTGACCGAGAGTGTGCGTATAGAGTCAGTCCGGCCTGCTTCTATTTCCAGTGACGGGATATTCAGATTTCGGTTGTCGGTTCCTTTTGAGACTGTCACATCTTCAAGTCTGAGCCATCCTGAGATTTCGTCAGGTTTACGTCCTCTTATTGATGTGTCTATATTGCCACTGATGGTGGCTGTGGCGAGTGCGGTTCCCTCTTTCATGAACGGAGAGAGGTCTACTGACCTGATATCGGCAAATAGTTCTGTTGCCGGGTTTTCGCCGGCCATGTCATATCCGCCGGAAAGCGTCAGGTCAAGTCCGGCCGAGGTGGATGCGAGACTGAAATCTATGTGCGGCCCTGTAAATGTACCATCGGCAGTTATGTCATTGTACTCGTTGCCCTTGTATGTCATGGACGAGATTGTCAGTCCGGCGGTACCGTTTATTTTGCGTGGATTGAGGATTGTAAGGTCGGCATGACAGTCGAAAGCTATTTCGGAAAGAGTCTCGCCTCCTTTGTCGAGGAGTGCTGACGGATTGAATCCGTCAGTGTTTACTGTGCCGTCTATAATCAGTGGCAAGCCTTTGCTTTCGTGTCTTATACCACAGTCAATGTCCACATTGCCGCAGTCTGTCAGCATGGAGCCGTTGAAGTCAATGCTTCTGCCGCTTAGTCCGAGAGATCCAAGAAGGTTGACCTCGCCGAGAGGGGCAAGCCGGCTTAGTTTTTCGTACAGTCCGTGGCCGGGAGCATCAGGTTCTTTTATGATGGCAAGTATGTCAGGCACGCTCACGTTGACACTCAGGCGCGAGAGGTCGGCGGACAGGCTGTCATTACCGTATCCTATCCCGCAGATTGTTCCGTTGGCTTGAAGATAAGTGTTTTTGTCGCGTAGGGTGGCCGAAAGTCGCTCTATCTCGATATTGTCGATTGAACCGGCAATATCTATTTCCAGATCAAGCGGTGTGGTCATCGACCCGAGAACAGGTAAGAGCGGGGAAAGGTCTGAGGGCGTTATATAGGTGTCAGGCAGAGTGGTGATACGGGTGTTGATGAGGTGCGGGTTGATTTTTGCGGAAAGAGGTGACGGGATGGATATCTCGTCAAAAGCCAGATGCGACTCTGGGAGATGGAGTGAAAGATTGTTGAGTATGCATGTTTTCTGGTCAATCCTGACATAGGCGGCGAAATCTTTTACAGACAGACCGCTGTGTTCGGTTGCTGCAAGTCTCTTTATCTCTCCCTCGATCAGTTCGCTGCTGATGACAGGTGCGCGCATGTCTGCTCTCAGTCCGCTGATGCCTATATGGTTGGCGTCAAACAGTCCTTCGGAAGCACGAGGTTCGGAAATGACGTCATAATTCAGTGACGACCGGCGTATGACGACCATATTGACCGCGAGATCAAACGAGGTCTTCTTTCCAGTGTCCTTTTTTTTGAAACGGGCTATAATAGGGTCTATGTTGAGCGGTGAACCGAGTGAGTCACGGTTCAGAGATACTTTCATGTCGATTAGTTCGGCATATGTGATGACCCATCTGTTGTTCCAGAGACTCTCGCCTATTCCTATCCCGGCTCCGAGATGTCCCACGCTTAGGACGGTGTCGCCTCGTTGGTCGGTCACAGAGACATCACGAAGCGTTACGCGGTTGAACGGGGCCACGCTGACACCACCGATTTCAACGGATGTCCCGAGGAGTTTGGTCAATTCGGTCTCGGCGATAGAGCCTATTTTTTTCTGTATGCCGGGGAGGGAGAGGAGTATGTACAGGATTACCGGCACTGCCACCGGCAGCGCCAATATTATGACCAATATTGAACGGATTATCCTGTAAAGAGTCTTCACTCGCCGTTATCACATATATTTGGCCACGGTGCTGTCGAGCTTGGTAATGTCATCGACACGTGCGGCAATCACTCCTTCGCGATTGATGATGAAGGTGGTAGGGATGGACGAGACGTTGTAGTTGACAAGGTTGGAATTACCGTCGGCAGACAGGTTGTTCATTACTGATATCCATGGGAGGTTGGCTGCTGTCTGTTTCCATTTGTATTCATCAGTATCGACGGACACCTGATAGATTTCGAGGCCTTGCTCATGGTATCTTTCATAAACCTTGTTGAGTTCGATATTGAAGGCCGGTGACCATTCGGTGTTGTAGGCCGTGAAATTAAGCACCACTGTGTTACCCTTGCTGGTGAGGTCAAGAAGTGAGCGTTCCACGCCCTTGCGGTCAAACAGCTTTATATCAAAAGCTCCGACTTCCTTGGCTTCGATGACATTTCTGGGAGTGGATGAGCTGCGTCGGTTCTCTATGAAGAGGCGTTTCAGATAGGATGTGCGCGGGTCTGACGGGCGTGTCTGGTTATAGGCATTGGCGACAGCGCCTATGATGCGGTGGTCAAGAGAGACGGATGGATTGAACAGAGGTTGTCCCCCTATCTTTTTGCTGATGATATAGTATGATATTATTCCTGACGGGTCGGAGATTACCATGTTGCCGAGCGTGCGTTTGAGGCTCTCATCATTTACGACCCCGGAGGCCCCGAGGGTTGCTGCCGATGCGGTCAGAAGAGAGTCTACCCTGACAAGGCTTTCTGCATGTGCTGAACCTGAGAGAGTATGGTTGGCAGCTATGTCGGGAGCGGTAGCCGTGATGGTGAGAGTCTCGATTGAGTCTATGGGGAAGTAGAGTGAATTGTCGCCTGTGCGTAAGCGGTAGATGTCAGGATATCCCTGCGGAAGACGGGAATAGTCGAAAGTTCCGTCCTTATCGACCTTTATGGTGTCCATCGTGTACCAACGGCCTTGGTTGCTCCCCTCGAGCAGGATGGTTTCATTGTCTGACAGACCTTCTATTTTTCCGTGTATGCGCCATTTGTCGCCGTCAGAGCATGAGCAGATGAGGAGTGTCGCGGCGACAGCCGCAGTGAGGGATATATTTTTCATTATGTTTGTCGTGTAGAGATATCTTTGTTTAATCGGAATGCAAAATTAATATTTTTCGGTTGAAGATTCGTTGACACTTGATGCAAAGAATGTTAAAACTCAGATGGTGCCTTTAAACTCTTTCTCTTTCTTGTTGTCTATAATTTCAGAACGAACAAATTAATAACACATTTAGAGCAATAATCTATGAAGAAATTTATCGTAAGCACCGCTGTACTCCTCGCTACCATTATCGGCTCCGGCAATGCCATGGCCCAGAACCCGGCCGTATGTAAGTCCGAATGTCCCAAGAGCGAACAGTGTGCTCCCGGCAAGTGTGATACCGCCAAGTGCTGCAAGGGCGGAGTGAAAGGACAGTTGGATCCTTTTGCAGGACTCAATCTCACTGACAAGCAGAAGTCCGAGCTTGCAGCCCTCAAAAAAGAGTGCAGGCTTGAACGTGACAAAAAGAAGTCTTCTGACAAGAATCTCCGCAACGAGAGACGTCAGTGCCGTCAGGAAGCCCGTAAGGAACAGCTTTCCAAGATAAAGGCCATACTTACTCCTGAGCAGTATCATCAGTTTCTTGAAAACTCATACATACAGCAGTCCGGCAATCGTCACGGCGCCCGTATGGCCAAGGGCAAAAAGATGAAACATGCTGCCAAGGCACAAAAAGTCGAAAGGCAGGTTAATAGCGACACCAAGAAATAATCCGTAATAAAGTTACTAAAATATATCGGTAGGTCATAGGACGGTTTGTCATATGACCTACCGATTTTATTTTATTTCTGTATGAAACTATTTCTTTTATTATCCGTCCTATGAGGAAAACAAATTTATTATAACAAATGCCAAGATTAAAATCTTTTATCACATTTCTTGCGGTAGCTGCGATTGCATCGGCAGGAGAATACTCGGTCAGCGGAGTGGTTACGGATTCGATAGGTGAGGGGGAGCCTTACGCGACATTGCGTGTGTACAATACCGCTGACACTCTCAAAGCGGTGGCGATGGGACTTACCGGCGACACGGGTGCTTTCTTGCTCGAACTTCCGTCGGCAGGTGATTACAGGATTAATGTCAGTGCTACCGGCAGGAATGAGATAAACCGTGAATTCGCTGTTACGGCAGATGCCCCTGTGGCAGATCTCGGGGAGCTTCCCTTGTCTACTCCGAGCAATCTTCTGGGGGTGGTAGAGGTAACGGCCCAACGACCGATCGTCAGTAGGGAGATTGACCGTATAGGGTATGATGTGCAGGCAGATAACGAATCCAAAACCACGCAGCTTGACGAGATTCTCAAAAAGGTTCCTCTTGTGACGGTAGAGTCGGACGGAACCGTAAAGGTGAAAGGCTCCACCGACTTCAAGATATATAAGAACGGGCGTCCCAACAATTCTTTTACCAAGAATTCAAAGGATATTTTCAAGGCCATCCCGGCTTCGATGATAAAGAAAATAGAGGTTATCACCGATCCGGGTGCACGTGAGGAAGCCGAGGGCGTAGGGGCGATACTCAATATCGTCACCCTTGAAAACACCACTATCAAAGGTATTATGGGATCGGCCGGGCTTAATATGCATACTTTTAACTATGTTCCAAACCCTGATCTATGGCTGACATCACAGATTGACAAGGTAACATTCTCAGTGTCGGGAAGTGTGGGTAGCATGTCAAAGAAGCAGACTCGGTATCATATGGAGGAATACAGGGTTTATGAGGAGACTGGTGACAGGTTTAACTCTGTGTCACACCAGCAGAATCCGGGTTATTATTGCTGGGGAAACGGTGAGCTGTCCTATGAGATGGATTCTCTGAATCTGTTTACGGCTGACTTCGGAATATTCCGTTACGATTTGGATGTAGACTATCGTATGTCGTCATCAATGACGGCTTCTGACGGTTCGCTTGTTTACAGATATAGGCAACATAACGCATTCAGTCCTTACGGATATCTGGACTTCAACGGTTCGGCTAATTACCAGCATCTGACACACCGAAAAGGGGAGATACTGACGCTGAGTTATGCAATCTCTACCACCCGACAGCAACAGGACGGATATACCGAATATACGGACATCGTGAATTTCCCGCTTCCTTACACGAGGATGGAGCAGGAGTTTGACCTGCGGTTTATGGAACAGACCGTTCAGGCTGACTGGTCACGTCCGTTTGCAGGGAAGCACACGATTGATATAGGCGGTAAGTTTATTTATAGAGACAATCACTCAATAACCGAGTATGACTATATTGATTATCGCAGGGATGATACGGATTTCTCACATATCACCTCCATTTCGGCCTTATATGCGGATTATCGTACAACGTTCGGACGATGGAGCCTGAGAGGCGGTGTAAGATATGAGTATTCTCATCTTTCTGCCAAATATAAAGACGGTTCGAATGAGCCGTTTTCCACGGATCTTCACGACATTGTACCGTCGGCATCGGTGGCATGGAACGCTACGGATGCGTCATCGTTCAAACTTGCCTATTCGACGAGCATACGACGTCCCGGTATCGCTTTCCTAAATCCAGCGGTTTCGGAAGGAGTCACGCAGGTCTCGAAGGGCAATCCGAATCTGAAAAGCGCGAGAGACCAGAACCTCACCTTTACTTACGGACTCATCAAGCAGAGATTCAACATGAATTTCGGGCTGTCGTACAATTTTTCATCTTCCGGCATCATCAATGTACAGGAGACCGTGGGTAATGTGACTCATTCAACATATGCAAACGAAGGCCGTAACCACCGCGTCTCTCCATCTCTTTATGCGTCATGGATTCCGACAGACAAGACATCGGTGATGGTGAATATGACCACATCTTGGAATAGAGAGGAGAACCCTTCGCTCGGACTCCGGGTATCGGGATGGTATGGTTCGGTATTTTTCAGATTTTCCCAGAAACTTCCGGCAAAGTTGAACTTGTCCGTTCACGCGTCATTGTGGCGTAATGCAAAGTCTCTGTACAGTTATGTAGACCAGTTGAAATTTATAGATATGTTCGGCTACGGACTTAATCTTGACCGTTCCTTCCTTAAAGATGACCGTCTGACAGTCAGGCTTTATGCCAATAATCTTTTCTTGCCGTCACGCAGGTATGTGTCTGTCCCGCTCAATATGGGCTATACGGGCCGGTCTGTCGGTTACAGTGACACGCAGAACTTTGTCGGTGTCTCGGTAAGGATTCGTTTCGGTTCGCTTAACGCGTCTGTGAAGAAGGTTTCCAAGTCGATATCCAATGACGACCTTGACGGCCGGAAGAACAAATAGGGAATCATAGTTTCATCCCTATACCGAAGAGAGCGAAGTCATAGATGGCAGGATCATCCGGGTTATATCGCCTCAGACGTTCGGTAAGTTCTATGACCGTCCTGCGGTCATCGGCCTTACGGGAGATAAGTCCGAGTTCGCGGGATACGTTGCCTACATGGACGTCGAGCGGAATGAATAGCTGTGACGGGGTAATCACGTCCCATATACCGAGATCGACTATCCCGTCGTTTCTAACGAGCCATCTCAGTGCCATATTGACACGTTTCAGTGCCGTTGTTTTGAGATTCTGGGGCATACAGCGGGATGCGGCTGATGGGTCTGTATGTGGCGCGTTGGCTTCGGCAAGTTCGCGGTTGAGACCTTCTACGAGCTTCCAGGCTGGCGTTTCGGATGTGGCGATATCCTCGGCACGTGCAAAGTCCTGCATGGTTCCATGGGCCGCATAGACCTTGCGGAGTCCTCTGAGGTAGTATTTTAGATGTCTGTTGAAGAACGTCCTATGTATATTTCCTTCGTCAGGCAGGTCTTCATATCCTTCGTCCATCATGTAATCGTAAGGGGAGTTGTCCATCAGGGCCAGCATCTTGTCACAGTCACGACATATCATCTTTCGGTTGCCCCAGGCAATGGACGAGGTGAGCAGAGAGGTTATCTCGATGTCGCGTGGGTCAGAGAATCGGTGTGGAAACTGCACAGGATCGTCACTGATAAAAGCCGGTGAGTTGATTCTCGCTGCCTCTGAGTCGAGCAGGTCTTGTAAATCGTTATCGGTCATAAGTATTTAGGAATAATATGGTATGCGCCGGAATTATAGAATCCGCATAGGGGATTTTATGATTCCGGCGCATCAGTCGGTTTATGGAAAGAATTAGAATATGGCGGCAGTGTCGGCCTGTGAGGTCTGTGACGGGAGCGAGGCCTCGGTCTTTGGCATCTCGAACTCAGACATGGCCTTGTCAACGACGTCGATAAGCTCTTGGCTTTGTTTGTCTCGTGACACGATTATACCGTCAGGGTTGATTAGCAGAATGCAGGGGATGCCGGATATACCGTAGAGGTCGGTCGGTACTGTCTGCGCATTGAGGATGCAGGGCCAATCGAGACCGTGGCTTTTTATGGCGGCAAGAGTGTTGGGGACTTCGTCCCACACTGCGACACCGACCACATCGAGACCTTTGTCCTTATATTTGTTATAGAGCCCCTTGATAACTTTGGCCTGACGGATGCACGGCCCGCACCAGCTTGCCCAGAAGTCTACGATGGTATAACGTCCCGGTTTCACGTAGTCGCTGAGTTTTTCGACTTTTCCGTCATATGTCACCTCGAAGTCCTTATAATGTCGGCCTTCAGATGTCTCCGTCTTAGCAAGCAGGGCGTTGCGCAGAGACTGCACTCGTTTCGACTCTCCGAGTGACGGGGTCTTGGCTATGGCCGCGTCAATCTCGGACAGCCCCATCTCATAGGCTCCTTGAAGGAACCAGAACAGACCGATGGGCGAACCGGCGTTTTCGGCAAAGGCGGTTGCCGGGATGGTCTGATAGACGGCAAGTATGGAGTCGCCGGCGGCTTTCTGTAAAGAATCGGTCATATTAAGGGCCTTGTAGTCGGCCTCCAGTCGTCCCATTCTGTCAATATAAGACTGCATCTTGTCGTTGAGAGGCGTACCTGTGGCGTTGCCTGCCGAGTCAAGGGTGACAGTACCTTTCTCTACTATGAAGATAGGCCCTCGGTTACCGTTGACTATTACACGGCCCAGAAACGGATCAGACGCGTTTCCTTTGAATGTGACGGCCGAGTTGGTGACTATCGCCGAATCGAGCTTCTGGCTTGAGTCCCAGTCTATGAGATAGGCCATCGTGTTGTTCATGGAAGGGTCAACGGGTATGTTGACTGTATAGTTTGGCTGTGCCTCGATGGAACACGCGCTCAAAGCGAGGACACCGCCTGAAAGGATTGTTGAAAACTTGTTCATTTTTTTTATAGGGTGTTTTGTCGGATGCAAAGATAGTGTTTTTGTCTCTATCTATGGCAATCAAAGGATATAACGTTGCCTAAAAAATCAAAAAAGACTATGTCTCACGGGGTTGACTGGCTGTTATCGGTTATGAAATCTATGGCGAGTCTGACAGATGTACGGAATGCTTCCTCCTGTCCCGGGACGGTTATGAACAGATGGACAGCCCCGGGGAATTCTATCCGTGTTATCTTGCCGGGAGACAGTCGCGTGGCAAACTCTTCTCCCTGGTCACGGAGTATGTCTCTTCCGGCGGCCACAAGCAGGGTGCACGGAAGACGGCCGAGGTCGTCGTCAGATGCCAGTCCCACGTCGATAAATGGTATTCCTGACGGACTCCCGGATGCATACGCTCGGTTGAATTCGTCCATCAGGCTGGCATCGAGACCATAGCCTTCCCCGTATCTTTTCCATGAGTCGGAGTTATCCGCAAAAGCCTTTGTGACGGGATAGAAAAGAATAAGAGATTCTGCCATTCCGGCACATTCAGGGCTGAGTGCCGTAGCTATTGCAAGGTTGCCTCCCGCGCTGTCTCCGCCTATCGATATGTGTTCAGGGTCTATACCGAGAGACCTTCGGTTTTCGATTGCGTATCTTATTGCGTCCTTGCAGTCATTAAGTCCGGCCGGATAGGGGGCCTCGGGGGCGAGACGGTAGCCTACGGCCATCACCTTTGCTTTGCCGGTAGCAGCCACGGCGTCACAGAAACGGCCACAGCTGTTTATACTCCCGAAAGTCCACCCGCCTCCGTGGAGGTATATGAGCAGGGGCATGTTCTCTTCTGTACCACAGGCCGGTTCGTACAGGCGCAGTCCCGGAGTCAGGTCGGTGGTTCTGACATTGTGAGATATTGACGGTTGTTTGTCCCGGGCAGCCCTTACGCGGTCAAGATCGGAAGTATCTCCGGCTATGGCTTTTCTAACAGCCTCGGTCTGGATGTGTTTTTGAGATTCGGGAATCGAATGTCGAAAGGAGTCGGCCTGTTCTGTCATTACTTTGTCACTGTGATTCTCGGCTATGCATCTATTCCCATGGCCGGGCGGTATACATATTGCAAGAAAAGAGATGGCGATTGCAAACCGGCGATTGTGTCGTGTATTGTTACTCATATTACCGCAAAGATAACCATTGTTTGTCAATTCGAGGAGAAATTTCGTCTAAATGGGGTAAAACAAGTATCTGATATAAAAAATCAAAAAGGCTCAAAAACCCACACGGGGTGTTGTAGTGTTAATATCAATGTACTATATTTGCATTCTATGAAAAAAGATATGATATTTTTCTCTCCCGGCGGACGGGGACTGACATCTACCTCGGCTAACCATATAGCCAATATGGCTAAGGAGATGGTGCGCACGATAGAGGCCGAACTGGAAAACCTTGTATTTTATTCCACCGAGGTGTCGCTTATAGGAAATGACACGGCTACAATGTTGTCCCGTGGAGTGGACGAGGAGACTGTCATGGCCACCTCGGACAAGCTTCACCGTGTGGCCCGTGCCAAATCCCTTATTGCATGGCTTCGTGAGGCCATAAAGGCCAGAGAACGTCTCATAAATGAGGCTGAGGCTCTTTCTATGGAGGAGTATGCCAGGATAGAGGGTATAGAGATACCCGGGGCGCCTGAAAGAGGCGAGAGTCTTTCGGCTGATGACTATTATGCCGGTCTTTCGCTTGATGAGCGTAACAGATATTACGAACTTGAAACCCTTGCAGCCGTAATAGGGAAGGAGGTGCATCCCGGAGGGCATTTTGCCGATGCCCGTGAGGCCCTTTCGATGAGGGCGCTTAATCCTCATGAGGTAAAGGGTGACGGACGTGATACGCTGATATATTCCTATTCGCCTACTGTGGGGCCGGAATTGGTCGAGTCGGCCTATTTCGGATTGCAGAAACAATACAGGGAGGCTCAGGCTCGTCTGAATGCCATAAAGCATGAGTGTGAGAGGGCTGTGACCGATTCGGCGGTGAAGGCCCAGACCGAGTATGTGCGTGCCACAGAGAAGTGGAACGGAGAGATGGAACAACTGCGTGCGCGCCGTGGAGAGTATATAAAGAAAAAGGTAAAGGAATATGGCGACATGAAGATAATCATACCTCCCACTCTTGAAGGGATATATGAGGAAGTGTCGCATCTCGGAAAAAGTGGCGAAAGCCGGGAGTAGGCCGCCCGATAGCGGGGTGTGCTCCCTAACGGCGTCGTTATGACGGCCGCTCTTATCTCATTGTGGTCACACTCTGAAAGAGTGTGGCTGAACGGATACGGAGCGGTCAGGTGATTTTGCCTGACCGACATATGCAAAACGAATTTTTTGTCCGGCCTGACGGCTGTTTTTGATTCCGGTGATGACTTGACTGTTCGGAGGAAGTTTTTGTTTTTGTTGTCAGACCGGGTTTTTGATTTTGATTTCGATTTTGTTTTTATCGGCTGCCAGAAGACGCCGGCCCACGCCCGCGTAGGGGAATGACCATGGTCGTTTCCCTACGCTTGGTTATGATGGTTTTGGAACGGTGTGGCGGCTCGTGTAGTGGACGGTGCGGGTGTCACCGAGGAGTGTAGGCTCCCCGTGCCGCGTATGTTGGTAAGTGAATCCGCATTTTTCGGCGACACGGCGGGAGCGTTCATTGCCGTCGGCATAGCTTATCCATAGGGCCGACAATCCGAGGTCGTTGAAACAATGGTCGGCGAGAGCGTTTACTGCTTCGGTGATATATCCGTTTCCTTGGTGGGGAACCCCTATCCAATAACCTATCTCGGCTTCCCCTTGCGCCATCTCTTCTGGCATTGACACGATTCCGCAACAACCTACCGGCTCGCCGGTCTCTCTGAGTGTCACGGCATATGTCTCAGGACTGGCAAAGACCGTGCGTATGATTTCAAGACTGTTTTCAACGGATGTATGTGGCGGCCATCCGGCAATAGGCCCTATTGCCGGATCCTTTGCGTATTTGTAAAGGGTCTCTGCGTCCCTGTCGGCCCATGGCCGGAGGATGAGTCTTGGCGTTTTGATGGTCATAGACAAAGATTAGATTCGTTGAGAAACTGGGGCAATAGCGGGCTGGAAGGGTCGAGAAGTATCACATTCGGATCTTTTGATAGCCATAGAAGCTGTTTCTTGGCATATACACGGGTGTTTTTGGCAATGCGCGGTATGGCTGTCTCGCGTGTCATCGTGCCGTCCATCATGGCGAATAGTTCTTTGTAGCCAACGGTATTGAGCGAGTTGAGGTGTCGCAGGTGATAGACGTTGCGTGCCTCCTCTTCAAGTCCGGCTGCTACCATGAGGTCTACACGGCGGTTGATGCGTTCGAACAGAGCTTCGCGTGTGTGGCCTATGGCAGTCTTGATGATTTTGAACGGACGTTCTTTGGATCTGCCTGTAAGTAGTTCTGAACACGGGCGTCCTGACTGTATACATATCTCCACGGCATGTACCAGACGGCGGTGGTTTGAAAGATCGGCAGCCGATTCGAGATAGGCCGGGTCGAGACGTCCCAGTATCTCATGTATGGCGGTCAGTCCCCCTTCGTTGTATATAGATAGCGCATGTTCCCTGACTTCGGGGCTGATGGTGGGCAGTGGGTCGATGCCGCGTGTCACGGCATCTATATACATCATCGAGCCTCCGCAGAGGACGGCATAGTCATTGTGCTTCCATATTTTGTCAAGAGTGGCGAGAGCGTCCTCTTCATAACGAGCGGCACTGTAATATTCGTCAAGTTCCAGTGTCTCGACAAAGTGGTGGCGCACACGGGCGCGTTGTTCGGCTGAGGGGACTGCGGTACCTATGGGGATGCCACGATAAATTTGCCGGGAGTCGGCTGAGACGATTTCCGTCTGCAGACTCTCGGCAATATCTATGGCAAGGTCGGTCTTGCCGCTTGCGGTAGGCCCTGTTACTATTATGAGGGTCTTCACCTCTCGGCCACTATGCGTGCGATTTCGACGATGACCTTGACGGCCTTTTCCATCGATGGGATCGGGACGAACTCATAACGGCCATGAAAGTTGTGTCCGCCGGCGAAGATGTTGGGGCAGGGGAGGCCTTTGAAGGAGAGCTGTGCGCCATCGGTTCCGCCGCGTATAGGCTGTACCTTAGGAGTGATGCCGGCGTCCTTCATCGCTTGTATGGCGATGTCGACTATGTGCATTATAGGCTCTATCTTCTCGCGCATGTTGTAATACTGGTCTTTGATCTCGATAGATGCGCAGCCAGGGAATTCGTTGTTTATTTTGCGGGTGAGATGTTCGAGTTCCTTCTTGCGGCGTTCGAACCTGTCACGGTCATGGTCTCGGATGATGTAGGTCAGCACGGTCTGTTCCACCGAGCCTTCGATGGATACGAGGTGGTAGAAGCCTTCATAACCTTCGGTGTGCTCGGGTGTTTCCCATCGCGGGAGCATGATGATGAACTGGTTGGCCACCCTGATGGAGTTGAGCATCTTGTGCTTGGCATATCCCGGATGTACGTTGCATCCCTTGAATGTGACTTTGGCGACGGCGGCGTTGAAATTCTCATATTCAAGTTCTCCTACCTCGCCGCCGTCCATTGTATAGGCCCAGTCGGCTGCGAAACGTTCCACATCGAACTTGTGGGCGCCCTTGCCGATTTCCTCGTCTGGATTGAAGGCTATACGGATGTTTCCGTGTTTCACCTCGGGATGGTGTTGGAGATAATCGATGGCCGAAATGATTTCGGCTATGCCGGCCTTGTCGTCAGCGCCAAGCAGGGTGGTGCCGTCTGTGACGATGAGGTCTTCGCCTTTATAGTCAAGAAGCTCGGGAAACTGGGCGGGTGACAGTACTATGCCTTCGGCGGCGTTGAGAGTGATGTCGCCACCGTCATATTCCTTCACGATACGTGGAGACACATGCCGTCCGCTCATGTCGGGTGATGTGTCGAGATGGGCTATGAAGCCCACTGTCGGTACCTCGCGGTCGATATTGGAGGGAAGTGTGGCCATGAGATAACCGTTGTCGTCAAGCGAGATATCGGACAGCCCCATAGCGCGGAGTTCCTTTTCAAGCTCACGGGCAAATATCATCTGTCCGGGAGTGGAAGGTGTCATGTTGGTGAGTTCGTCACTCTGTGTGTCGAACTTCACATATTGGAGAAAACGATCTATTACAGTCATGATATCAAGGTAAGAATTTTGTTTACCGCAAAAGTAGTCAATTCCTGAAAAAGGAGCAAATCATGCAGAGTCTATATTTGTAAAACATTTTCGATTGGTGTAACTTTGCAAGAAATTTCCAAATCAGATAAGCACATGGATGATACAATGACCGAAAAGGATAGGGAGCGGACTGTTTTCACAATATTGATAGCCATAAGTTTCGCCCACATGCTCAACGATATGATGCAGTCTGTGATTCCGTCAATCTATCCTCTTATTAAAGAGAAATACGGATTTACGTTCGGTCAGATAGGCGTTATAACATTCGTGTTCCAGATGACATCATCCATTTTGCAGCCCTTGGTGGGGCGTTATGCCGACCGTCATCCACAACCGTTTTCACTTTCTGTCGGGATGCTTTTCACACTTGCTGGCATACTGTTGCTTTCGTTTGCTGACAGTTTCACGCTGATTGCATTATCCGTCAGTGTGATAGGACTCGGATCATCTATATTTCATCCTGAATCGTCACGCATGGCACAGATGGCGGCCGGGAGGCGCAAAGGCCTCGCACAGTCCATCTTTCAGGTGGGAGGAAACGGCGGTAGCGCCATCGGGCCTCTCTTGGCAGCCGTGGTGGTGATTCCTCTTGGCCAGCACGCGATAGCGTGGTTTGCCATAGCGGCCCTTGTGGCGAGTGCCACCCTCTTCAAGGTGGGCCAATGGTACAGAGGGGTGTTGGTTCACAGGACTAAGCGACAGATAGTGGTCAATCCTGCTGTTGCGGCGTTGTCAAGGCATGCAGTTCACAAGGCGTTGTTCCTGTTGTGTGTGCTGACCTTCTCGAAGTACTTCTTTATGGCGAGTATGACGAGCTATTTTACATTCTTCCTCATTGACAGGTTTGGTGTTGACATACAGGTGTCCCAGTTGTGTCTTTTCGGATTTCTTGGCGCTGTGGCACTGGGAACCGTTGTCGGAGGCGGATTCGGTGACCGTTACGGACGCAAGCGTGTCATATGGGTGTCTATTCTCGGTGCTGCACCTTTCGCGCTCTTGCTGCCATATGTGGGATTTTATGCCACGATAGGGCTTGCGGTGATAGTGGGTTTTGTCATTTCTTCGGCCTTTTCGGCAATTCTTGTCTATGCCACCGAATTGAAGCCGGGAAATGTCGGGATGGTTGCCGGTATATTCTTCGGGCTTAATTTCGGACTTGGCGGAATAGGCTCGGCGTTCTTCGGATGGCTTGCTGACAGGACAAGCATAGAGTTTGTGTTCCAGATAAGCACATTGCTTCCTCTTCTCGGCATTTTCACAGGGTTTCTGCCGGATATAGAGCCGTCTCGCAGAAAGGCATGATCCTGCTATCAGGATTAGTGATTATAACGGATGTTTTACGTATCTTTGTTCGGTCGAATAATTGAAATGGTTTATGGCCTGTACGATAGAATTTATAGAAGGGTTATGTGACGTTCTCAGACCTATGGGCGAGGTCGTCAGTCGCAAGATGATGGGCGAGTATGTGATATATGTCAATGGCAAGTCCGTGATAACGGCCTGTGGTAATGTCGCATATGTAAAGAAACTTCCATGTATCGCCGGTCTTATGGAGTCGGCCGGTACCGGGTGTCCATATGAAGGAGCCAAAGAGGCATATATACTTGACCTTGCCGACCGAGAGAGGGTGTGCGAGGTTATCGGATGTCTGTGGCCCGAATTGTCGTTTCCCAAATCAAAGAAGAAACCGGCAGGCAGGTAGCCGGCCGGTTATCCCATATGTCTGAGTCTTTCTCTTTGAGCACTTGTTTCGTGGCGAGGGCCTCGGTGTTTATTGGATTTCCTTGCCGAAAGGGAACAGGGCGAGACGCATCAGTTTGAAATGCTGCTTGCCGAAAGGTATGCCGATAATGGTGATGCAGAAAAAGACTCCCCATCCGAGATGGGTGAGAGCTATTGCGAAACCTCCCAGAAACCACCATATCACATTCATGATACCGGCAAGACATCCTGACGGCCACCCGGAGCTGACTATGTTTGTCCCGAATGGCCAGAGTGAGACACCGGCAAGTTTTATGGTTTGGAGTCCGAATGGTATACCGATGACTGTAATCATCATGAGAAGGCTTGAAACAGCATATTCAATGGCGATGATGAGACCGCCGAATACCATCCAGATGATGTTGAGAAGCGTTTTCATAGTGTTTATCTATGATTGGTGGATAATCAGTTGATTATGATACTTTCGACCGGGCGTTTAGGGACACACTGTGTATCATCTTCATCCCTATAATATCTGTAATCGCCATTGTCAGGAAGGTCTACTATCGAGATATTCTCGGCAGCCTGTCCTATTGCCACGACATAACGTGGACGGTATCTGTCTGGCAGATTAACGGACTCTGTCACCACCTTTGGATTGAAGGCCTTTATGATACAGCATGACAGCCCGCAGGCTGTGGCACCCAGCGTTATGGCCTGTAATTGGAGTCCGTCATCGCATAGGCAGTCATCGGCAAGTTCCGTGTCGAGACATTGGACTATGTAGGCCGAGGGACGTTCTCCCTTTGAAGGGCCGTCCCAGTCTTTGTAATATCCCGCCCATGCGAGAGCCGGAAACAGAGCTTCTTTCTCAGAGTCTTTGGTGACTATGTAGTAGCGCAGGGGTTGGAGGTTTCTACCCGAAGCGCACAGTCTGACAAGACCTATAATCTTATCAAGCACGGTGCGCTCTATTGAGTGTGACTCATCGAACCGTCTTACAGAACGGTCGGCAAGAAGCAGGTTTTCAAGGATTTCAAACTCGTTGTTCATATTTTAATAGTTGTCAGATTGACTACCGATGTGGCCGGAAGGGATATAACTGCATCACATTTCCGCCAGTGTGCAAAATTAATGAAAAAATTTATGAGTAATGTTGGTCGTGGTTTGGAATGTGTGGCAACTCTGCGTATATTTGCGTACTGAAACCAGTCAGAAATGACTTGGATATGGAATAATCACTATCTGAAAACACCAAACGACATCACACAAATATGGCCATATTTCCGTTTAAAAAGAAAAAATCCCAAGAGGCTTTATGCGAACAGGCTCTCTCTTATTGGGAGGAATCATCATACATTATAGCCATTCCTGAAAAAGACAGGATTGATATGTCGGATTCGGTCTTTGATCGGCTTGCTGCAATTAACGGGGTTGAAATAACCGACAGACATCTGCCCGATAGTAACGGGGCGGGGCATTTCATGGTCAGATATGACGGCGAGACTTATGAGGTAGGGTTCTATGACGGAGACTTCTCACTGCCGGACTTTTTTGGCAATCAGGGATATTATTTTACTGATGAAGAGATGGCTTCCATACATCGTGCCCGCAAGGCTGTGACTATATTCATGAAGTTTGGATCTGACAGCAAGAAATCATATCACCTGCAACTGAAAATAGCCAAAGCCATAGTTCCCGACCTGTTGGCCGTTATGGACGAGAGCGCCGAACGACTCGTGAGTGCAAGATGGGTCAATCTGGCAGTAGAGTCAGCCGTGGTTCCCGGTTCCAACGCGCTTTTCACCGTCCAAGCCGTTGGGGGAGATAAGGGCGAAGTGTGGCTGCATACGCACGGGCTTAACCGTTGCGGACTGTATGAACTCGAAATACTTAGATCTGACGCGGAAAACAGCAATAGCCATTACAATGTGATTGCAACACTTGCGAGCCACATGCTCGACCATGAGTCTGAACCGCCAACGCCCTGTGAGGGTGTGTACATAGGGATGCTTAGCGACCAGACACCCATAGTGGCAACGCATATATCATGGACTAAGGGGCTTAAAGAATATCCGTCACGCACGCTTGGCGGAGTGAATGACCGAAAGGAGGGCCACAACGGCCACACAGCGCTTGTGTTTCTTTATACCTGTGAGAAAGACGAGATCAATGGAATCATGCACAAAGTATCGGAATATGACGGGCGATGGGAGGATAACCCGATTTTCTTCATCAGTAGCGTCGAGACCAACCGTATGAGCTGTTTAGCCCAGGAGAGGTTCGGCATTGTGAGCTATATGTCACGTAAGGATGATTGCCACATCCTGGTAAAGATAGGCCTTGAAACAGATACTCCCTCTACTGATGACGAGCGTGAACATATATGGTTCGAACTTATAGAGTCGGACGGTGACCGGTTCAAAGCCCGTCTGATACAGGAACCTTATAACGTCAGCGGAATGCACGAGGGTGATGAAGGATGGTATGAGAAAAAGGATGTGACAGACTGGCATATATATATTGACAAATTTGCCGTAACTCCCGATACGGCTTATCTTCTTGTCTGAAACCCAGTGGTTAAGGAATCCGTAATATCCTTCTGCCAAATAAAATTCACATATAACGTGTAATTTTATCGTCATAAATTTGTAATTACCAAAAAAAACATCTACCTTTGCAGCGTGAAAATAAAAACGATGTCTGCGGATTGTCAGAATGACGGTAGAAATTCGTTTTTGACATAGTAGAGAAATCTACACGGTCCTATAGCTCAGTTGGTCAGAGCACCTGACTCATAATCAGGGAGTCCTTGGTTCAAGCCCAAGTGGGACCACTCATAGCGAAAGCAAAATGAAGAAAAGTTCTGAAAATCAACGATTTTCAGAACTTTTCTTTTTCGTCCACCATGGCAAAATCCGGCAATGAGGCATTTCGCGTTGGACTAAATATAGGACTTGAAAAAATCCCCAAAAAGTCTAACAGATTGTGAATAACTCGCTGAGATATCCTATGCTTTGGATTATTTTGAGGATTATCCCGGCTTTTTGGAACAGAGCGATGGGGTGGAGAGGTATGCGGCATGGTCACTTCCATAAAAATTCGTATGATGGATTGAGGGAACAATCTCTTTTATCATAACCGCGTGTATTGTTTCCTGGATTATCACCGTATATTAACCAGAATTTATCTCGGTTTGCGTTCAGTCTTTGCAATTTCTCTCAGAAATCCATTTTGTTGTATTGTTTACTTTAAAGTTTCTCGGTCAAGTATATCTGATTGATAAATTCTGAGATTGTCTTTGTGAGGGTTTGCCATATTGTCTGGTTGAAAAACATGTGGCCGGCCCCATTTATTATAAAGCAAGAGGCGTTGTGCAAGGCGTTTGCAAGAAGTTTTGTATTGTGAGCATTGGCAGGCAGATAATCCCTTTCGCCGTAAATAAACAATATAGGGCATTGCAACATGCCTAATTTCTCGAATATGTCGGGAATGTTTCGCTGTATGTTGGTATGGTTGAGATGAGGTTTGATATATTCTGTTTCATACATTCGTTTGATATAGGAATGCGCTATTCCTGTATCCATTTCGTAGTCTCCGTTGAGAGCCTTGTATATTCTGACGAATTCGTCTTTTCCACGTTCGTAATCCTGATACATCTTGTTTGACATCAGGATTTCCCATAACGGGGATGTTACGTCTGGCGGTGTGTCTTTATATTCCAGATCTCCTTTCGCTATTATCGGGGAGGAGATGGGAATTAAAGATTTTGTCCTGTGGGGATATCTGACTGCGAAAAGCTGTGCGATGGAGCCTCCCAACGAGTGTCCGATGATATGGGCGGTGCCAACCGCATGGTAGTCTAAAATGGCTCTTACGTCTTCCACCATGTCATAGATTGAGTAAGGTGGCGGATCTTGCTCCTTGAAGTGTGTCGAATAACCGTAGTCTCGATTGTCGAAACGTATGAAGAAATGTCTCTCGGAAAGCGACTGGCAAAATTCATCATTCCAGAATGTAGCCGGTGCCATTGCACCAGAAATCAGAATGATGCAGTCCTCCTTGTTTGAACCGAATGTTTCAATCCAGATCTTTATATTGTTTATGTCGGGAGTCATTTCGACCGTGGCGGGATGCGTCATGTTCTCATTGTCATACATCATGTCGGAATCTGTCGGTTATATCTATTTGGTAGCAAATTTAATAAATTTTATGGTTAGGTATATGGAAAAACTTTTATTTAAATGTTTTGCGCAGTAGTTATAGGCAATAATGTAATCAGTTTAGAGCCGTGTATGGTGACATCGCGCGGTTCTAAACTGATTATCAGAGTGTCTTTCGGGAGCTTATTTTATTTCTTGGGTGAAGTTGACGAGGATTCGTTCCCCACGGTCAAGAAGCTGCTGGATCTTGTCTCCTTTCACGTTTAAGGAATGGGAATATTCGGAGTAGCCGATAGGCGTGGTGGTGTTGGTATTGGTAACACCGTTGACGCGCATGGCGTAGGAGGAACCAAAATTGTAGACGGTCTCAGAGTCAAATGCCGGTGCCGGATTCTTGGGGGTGGCGGTCATCTTGCAGAAGACTTTTTTAGGAAGTTCGACGCTGCTCTTGTCAAATGTCTGGTTGAATGACCAAGAATCGGTGGTGACTTTCGAGGTGGTTCCCGTGGTGTCATCGGTGCCATAGGTCACAGTGACATCATAGTAGGCGAGGTAGTCCGGGGTGATGTCTACTTTGTATGAAACCTCAACGGTTTTGAGTTCGGTCGGGTTTGCAGGTGCGTCCTTTTCATCATCATCGCCACAGGCTGTGAGACCGAGGCTCATTACCATGCAGAGAAGGGTGGCAAACGGCTTGAAAATAAATTTGTTCATAGAAGTTGTTTGTTTAATGTTGAGTTTTATTGATTGTGATGTTAGTTACGTGTCCGTTTAGGAGGGTTGATGTTTATCCATTCCGTATATCTGTTGCTATTCCACCATTGCTGGCTGTAATTATAAAATGTGCTTGACCAGGCTTTACTTCGGCCATAGGAGATTGTATTAGTACACTTCATCCTGTATGAGCCTTCCGGATTGGATATGACCCAGAGCCATGTGTTATGATAGTTAATGGTGTTGGTGGCAACCAACGGCGCATTGTTGAACCCTTTGATGGCATCAATCCAATTTGTTTTTAAAGACGGGGCGGCAACGGAATATGTCCACTTCGCGTTTACATGCGAGTCATCTGATTTGCATTGGTTGGCAATTGATACGTCCGGGATATTGACTATATAGCTCTCGGAATAATTTATACCTGCGGAAATACCGGCTGATGCACCACCAGAACCGACACCCACTTCTCCTCCGAGTGAGAAGCCGAGGCTGACGCTTTCCTGTCTGGCATTTTCAGTAGTCGATGGAGAGGTGGTCTGTATCCTTGTTCCTTCGGGAGTTGTATTTGAAAGTGACAGCAATGTGTGTTCATTGCTGATGTCGTGAAGATAGAAACCATAATAGAAATTCTTTCCCTCTTTCCAGTTTCCTATATGCATTGCTTCATTTGAACCTATAACTTCTTGATGTATGGCATAATAATCAGATCTTTGGTCGAACGAGTAAAGGCTGGTGATCATATATATGACAGTATAGGAGCCGGTTAACCCGGCTGCTTTGTCATGATTGTAGTGCTTGGGATAATAATCGAAGGCCACAGTCTGTGCAGATGATATCACGTCAAGGTCAGTGCGTGATGAGGGTTTGTGTGGCTCTGAATTGTTGTTAATCCAAACGGCGAGTTTGTCGGCTCTAAGTCCGTATTGATAGGAGGTGAGGTCGGTGAAGTCATCTGCCTCTGTCGGGATTGTAACAATCTCCCCGTCTTCCTCCGTCGATTCATATCCTTGTAATTTGGCGTGGACATCCTGCACAATGTATTCATCATTGTGGTTGTTGAATACGTAGACATCGCAGAAATGGTCATTGTCCTCTTCTTTGTCCACACATATCGAGGACTCTTCACCAAGGCTGAGTGAAAAATCGATGGCTGTCTGCGGGTCTGCCTCACTTAATATGATAGAGCCTCCACGGTCGAACACATCCTTTATTCCCGACTTTTGCTTGTCAGTCAGAGAGGCAATATCGACTGCATCGATAATGACAGCCTTGACTTCTTCGGTAAATTCGTCCGTCCTTGATATAATGCGGTTGATCAGAGCGGAGGTCACAGGGTCGAAATTACTACCGATTATTATTGTCGGAATCGTCACTTTCTCTTTCAAAAGGTCGTCAACAGGAAGTGGAGCCGGCTGTTCGGGCAGTTCAGTCTCTTCGTTGTTGATCGGTTCATCATCCTTACATCCAGAAAGAGTAAGAAGGATGCCAAACGCCATGGCGGCGAAGCCGAATTTAAGGAAGTATTTTCCCATTGTCTTGATTGGTTTATTATTGTTTGAATTTTATTAATATCCTTTTATTACTCTGTGTCGTGGAGCTATTTGATGAATGCCGCCTTCACAAGGCATACCATTATAGTTATTGCGAGTAGAAGAGCCACGATTACAGCGAATATCACCAAACGATGGATTAATCCGTCGCCGGTCGGTACCAACTTTTGTTTTAAGTCTTGTTCGCTTTGCATGCTCTTTTTGATTTTGGATGCAAAGTAAGTTATATTAATCCGTATCGGTTTATTAAAACTCTGCGGGTTTGTACGATTTGACGTGTATATGGTGATGAAATTTGTACGATTTAGGCGAATCGCAAAATTACTCAATTGATTTTCAAACATATATTAATTCATGCTCTATGCTCAATGTTTTATAAAGGATTGTCATTATTGATGAATTTTACTAATTTTGCAACACATATGAAAGCATTGTTATCAATTGTTCTGACGGCGTTTTTTGCCATCGTTTTCCCGGCTATGAGCTGTCGGGCTACCGTGCCTGACAGTATGCTGACTTATCAGAAAATTCTCGCATTGGTGGTGGAGTATCCAGACAGCGTAATCTCGCTTACAGACCTTGCCGGGCAAAGAGAAATCAAGTCTCTGCCGGAATATAAACTAAACCTCCTAAGGGCTTTGGCCTATAATGAACTTAGGATGAACTCATTGAAGGAAATGTATGTGATGCGTGTGTTGGAGAGTGATTCGGTAGATAACCATCCTGCGGTCAAGCTCAATGCCATGACTATACTGGCAGATGCGCAGTACCTTAACGGAAAATATCCGCAAAGCATACAGACCTCGCTCTCTGCAATAGAACTTGCCCGGGAAATAGGCAATCGGAGCGGTGAATTGAACATTCTGAGCACGATGGCTCAGACTGCATTTGCCATGGGAGACAGGAGGCGAGGGTTCGAGTATCTGGATCAGGTGATAGGTGAGGGATCTGAGTCAGACAATGTGAGGGAGCTTGCAAACGTCTCATATGGAATGGGTATAAAGGTCGTGGAACTTTACGCCGACAAGAATTATGAGGATGCTATCGCGGTCTCTCATAAGAGACTTGGTCTGATAGAACGGATAGATAATATTGGCAGGGCACCTGAGGGTTATACTGACCAGCAGAGAGCCTATACATATGCGCGTCTTGCCGCCATACTTGCGTCAGACGGAAAACTGAAAGAAGCCGGTGATGCCTATAAAAACTTCAAAGCTACCCGGTTTGGCAATACAGTCGAGGGCAGCATAACGATCTGTGACTATTTTCTTGAATCGAAGCAATATGCTCTTGCACTTGATGTGACACGTCCTTATTATGCATTATTTGCTCAGGGAGACACTATAAATGTGGATTATCTCGACCTGTTGCGAACTGATGCAAGATCTTATCGGGAGCTTGGCAGACTTGCCGAAGGATACGCATATCTTGATCGTGCAACAGTGGTGCAGGACAGTCTTTATAAACGCGAGAATATTGCCAAAGCGCAGGAGATGGCAGCACTTTTCAATCTCAAAGAGAAGGAATTGCTGTTTGAAAAGAGCAGGGCCGAGGCGCAACGGCATAGGATTTTGATGTTGGCGGTTTCGGGAATAGCGTTGATGATACTTCTCATCCTGTTCGTTGTGCTTTATTACTACCGTCAGTCATTGAGACGCAATAAGATTGCGGCCGCTCAAATCAACGATTTGTTGGCGCAAAGGGAATATATGCGTGAGCAGGCCTCAGATCCGAAGACAGAGGTAACTGTAAACGAACCTTCCAATGAAGAGAAACGTATGTTGAAGATTGAAAAAGTCATTATCAACAACCGTCTTTTCCTACAAGGCGTACAGGCTAAGAAGGAGATTGCTGAAAAATGCAATATCTCTCAGACCGAACTTGTAAGACTGATTAATAATGATACGGGACTCTCATTGTCCGAATATCTCAACAAACTGAAAATAGAATATTCAATCATATTGATGAACGAACACCCGGACTGGACAATCGAGGCGGTTGCGCAGGAAGCCGGCTTCGGCAATCGTGGAACATATTATCAGAACTTTAATAAGTTCTATGCCATGACACCTTTGCAATATCGCAAAGCCCATGAAAAGTAAAGCGTTCATCTTGGTGTCGGGTCAGCTATAATGATTGGGGTTAGAAGCAATAATCCGCCGGGAGGGGTATAAAACCGCCTATTCCGGCGGATTTCCTTATGTAGATCCGCATTCTTCGGAAACTTTATATGCCATCGGAGACTCGTCTATGGTACTTTCGCATACCGATGTCGAGATATCGGACGAATTTGAATCAGTCTACAACTATATAAGCGATGGCAACATGATTCGCAAGGGTTCTATACCAAATTTAACCTGCGCGGCAATAATTTATTGAAACCGGCATTGTTGCGAAATATAGTAAGGCCAAGAATACATAGCGGTCGGTCATAGAGTATCGGAGAGAGAAAAAAGTGTTTGGCAGACGCGATGTCCATACCAAACAGATAAATTTGAAACATGGTGGAATTAAAAGCATATGGTCTCGTTATCAGGCGTTTGGGATGAACACCTTTCGCGTTTCCAGACATAATCCGTGTATTTTCCGTAAAGGAATGTATCAATCTGCAATATTTTACTTACCTTTGTATCCTTAAATCCCTCTATTTTAAAGTGCGGGATTGCAAACACATTTTTTAAGCTTTATGAGACATAACACCAAGTGTTCCCTATGAGCGTGATTGGAAAGATTAAGTCTAAATACATAGATGGTGCAAATAGATTTTTGTCATCGGGAAAGCCGGGCTATTATGCTCTTCTTTCTCTTGTCAAGATTCTGTCCTATGTGCCTTTTAGGGTGCTTTATGTATTATCTGACATTCTTTTCGTCCCGTTCTATTTCATCATACGTTATCGTCGCAAGATAGTCCGAAGGAACCTTACTGAATCTTTTCCAGATAAAAGCATAGACGAAATCATACAGATCGAAAAGAAATTCTATCATTTTTTTATTGATATGGTTCTTGAAAGCTGTAAATTGATTTCGATTACCCCCGAAGAGATTAGAAAACGAATCAGATTCACCAACATTGAAATGGCTAACGACCAGCTCATGGAAGGTAAATCAATCTCCCTTTTCTTAGGACATTACGGCAACTGGGAGTGGATCTCCTCGATGGGGCTATGGCTCTATAAGGGTGCCGTGGCGGCACAGATCTATCACAAACTGCGCAATAAATCGATGGATAAGATCGTGAAGAGGTTGCGTGAACGCATGGGCAGTGTCTGTGTGGAGATGTATAAGACCGTTCGATTTATAGCTGACGCGGCAAAAGACAACAGGCCATACATAATAGGATTCATAGCAGACCAGTCACCCAAAAAAAGAGAGGTGAAAAATTTCATCCGATTTCTAAACCATAATATCCCGGTGCTGACAGGCCCGGAGAAAGTGACGAAACACTATGGCTACGATGCCTTGTTTGTCAGCATTAAAAGGGTAAGGCGAGGATATTATGAATGTGAACTCTCGTCTCTGCATGACAATCCGGGGTCTCTCCCGAATTTTGAACTGACCAGCCTGTATTTCCGGCGATTGGAACATGAGATCATACAACATCCCGAGCTGTATCTATGGACTCACAATCGCTTCAAACATGCCATAAATTCGTGATCGGCAAGCAAAGTATCTCATTGACTAATACAATCAAAACATGGATATTGATTTTGTAATTACATGGGTTGACATGAACGATCCCAAATGGCAGGCCAAATTTTCCATATATTCCGGCAATAAGGACAATACCAAGAACGGGGTCTCCAAGGCTCGGTTCAGAGACAACGGGTTTCTGAAATATTGGTTTAGAGGAGTGGAAAAGTTTGCTCCATGGGTGCGTAAGATACATTTTATAACCGATGGTCAAAAACCTGAATGGCTTGATGAGAATAATCCGAAGATCAACCTGGTCTCTCATGAAGACTTCATCCCGTCACGATTTCTGCCTACCTACAATTCGGTCGTGATAGAACGATATTTACATAAAATACCGGGATTGACCGAGCATTTTGTATATTTCAACGATGATTTCTATATTATAAACCATGTAGGTAAAGACCGCTTTTTTCAAAACGGCCTTCCATGTGATATCGCTGTGTTTGACTATAATCCGTCATGGTCACAATGGTACAAAAGGATAAAGAATAATGTCAGGATCATCAACCGCCACTTCGACAAGAAAGAGGTGATGGCGCTTCACCATGACAAATGGTTCTATAAGGGCTATGGCATGAAGGCACGTTGGAACTATATCCTTAAATTCTATGACAAATTCATCACTCTCCGTACACCCCACAATGCCCAGCCTTATCTTAAAACCACTTTTGAGGAAGTCTGGGCGGTAGCCGGGAAAGAACTTACCGAAACCTCGGCAAACAAATTCCGTGCTCTATCAGATTATACTCCCGAGCTTTTCCGCACATGGCAGATATGCCGGGGAAACTTTACCCCGTATAACACATATAACGATACAAGGATGTTTCCCCTTATGATCCGCCCCAGACAGGCTGTCAAGGCGATATACGGACAGTCTTATTCTCTCATCTGCCTAAACGATAATGTCCATATACGCAATTACGACCTCGTAATAGATAATATCAGGAACGCGTTTCAACATATATTGCCGGAAAAGTCAAGTTTTGAGATTTAGGTTATGAACAAGGTGCTTGCTGAAATAATAGCCGGAGTAATCCCCCACAAGATGACACGGAACAGATGGAGGGGTATACTGAGATATGGTTTGCTTAATGCCGTCAGACTAAGGAACCGAATAAGGAATGACCATACGGTTCCAAGGCATTACCTGTCCGTCTGTGCAATCGCAAAAAATGAAGGCCCGTATTTCAAGGAATGGATCGAATGGCATCTCAGGCAAGGGGTTGGCAGATTCTATATATATGACAATGAGAGCACTGACGATACAAAAAAGATTCTCGACCCATATATCCAAGCCGGTATAGTCGAGTATAGATATTGGCCCGGATACAGACGTCAATTAGCCGCTTATGATGATTGTCTGGAAAACAATCGTTTCTCCTCCAGATGGATCGCATTCATTGATCTTGACGAATTTATAGTCCCTGTAAGGGATAAATCAATATCGGAGTTCTTGGCCGGATTCGAGTCTTTTGCCGCCGTGGAGATCAACTGGCTGATATATGGCAGTGGTGGTCAAAAGACAAAGACACCCGGCACGATGATGGAGAGGTTCAGGTTTCATTCCGCCCCGGAGCATTACCTCAATCGTCATGTTAAAAGCATCGTAGATCCTCGCCGGGTCTTCACGATGATAGGATGTCATGAGGCGGCAAAGATATCAGGGCGTATAGCGGATTCACACGGCCAGCCCGTCAAAAAGAATTTCCGTGACCGCGAGCCTCAACAAGATATAATCCGCATCAACCATTATGCTGTAAGATCGTATGAGGAATTCATCGAAAAACAAGCACGCGGAAGAGCCAGCGGAACTCAGACAAGCGTGAAATCGGAATATTTTGACCGATATGATCTTAACGACATAGAGGAAACGCGTCCGTAACCATATAGCGCACATCTATTCTGAATAGTTACTATTTAATGTTTTTCAGTTTCTTAAATTGAGAAAAAATACATATGGCATCTAAAACACCAAGACAACAGGTAGTGGTTTCAATGACCTCGTTTCCTGCGGCAATTCCATATGCAGTCCATGCGATTCGTTCTATTTTGAAAGGTTCCGTCCTTCCTGACAAACTGATACTTTATCTTACTTTCTCGCAATTTGAAAATAACACAATTCCTGAAAGTCTAAGGTTTCTATCAGAGAACAGCTCTATTTTTGAGATTAGAAACTATGATAGGGATATACGTTCTTATCGCAAACTGATACCTGCATTGATAGATTTTCCAGATGCAGTAATCGTTACGGTGGATGACGATGTGATTTATCATAGGCATATGTTACGGGATTTGTTGAACCTTCATTCCCAAATGCCGGATTCTGTGCTGGCTCATAGAGCGAGGCGTATTAAGTTGGGTAAGCCGTATCGTGGTTGGAGAAAATATCGTTGGTATGATTTTATATTTAAGAGAATCCATAAGAGTGTCTTGAATTTGCAGACAGGTGTAGGCGGTGTCCTTTATCCTCCTCATTCCTTGAAGAAAGACATGCTTGATGTGGATCTGTTTTCTAAAATAGCTCCGAGTACTGATGACATATGGTTCTGGGCGGCAGCTGTTGCGAATGGTTTCTCTGTGATACCCGTACCCTTTGGTCACAACAAGCCCCGCGGATTAAGCAAACCAAAAGAATTATCCTTGAAAACGACCAATTTTAAGGGGAAAAAAGACCGCAATTTAGAAGCATTGAATGCCATAATGGAACATTTTCCAGAAATAGAAAGACTGATCAACAATAGACCATAAGTTTATAATGGATATCGATTTAGTGTATCTTTGGGTAAACGGAAACGACCCAAAGTGGATTGCAAAACGAAATGCCTGCATAGGAGAACCTTCGAAAGCGGAGGAGAACTGCAAGGGGAGGTATGTGAACAACGACGAATTGAAATTCAGTCTGCGTTCGGTTGAGAAGTATGCCCCTTGGATACGGAAAATCTTTATCGTCACTGACGATCAGGCGCCTGAATGGCTTGACACATCACATCCAAAGATTCAGATAGTGGATCATACCGAGATTCTGCCCCCGGAGTGTCTGCCTTGTTTCAATTCGGTGGTGATAGAGCACCATCTTCATCGTATTCCAAGTCTTTCCGAGCATTTCCTGTATGCCAACGATGATATGTACATCAATAAGCCGGTTACTCCTGAGACCTTTTTCGACAAGGATCTTTTGCCAAAAATGCGATTAAACCGCCGGCCGTTCAGGAAATTGACCCTTCTATATAGAACAAAGGTATTGGGAAAACGACTGAGAAACTATAACCAGACTATCCACAATGCGGCCTTGCTTGTTGAACAAAAATACGGCATCTATTATAACGGCAAAACCCATCACAATATCGATGCCTATCTAAAAAGCGGTTACCGTCATGCAAGGGAGGTTTTTGACAACGAAATAAAAGCCACGTTGTCCAACCATGTGCGTTCGTCAAACGACATCCAACGGAATATCTATTCCTATGTGGCTTTGGCGGAGAAACGCGCACATCTATGTTATGTCACCCAGCGCACATCGTTCAGATTTCACATCGATAATAGGAAGCTTTATAGAAAGTTTGATAGATACAATCCCATGCTGTTTTGCATGAATGATTCGCAATATGCCAACGATGAAGACCGAAAATGTGCTGTCGCTTTTCTCAACAAGCTCTTCCCAGACAAATCGCGATTTGAGAAATAAGACGCATTTTCCGGCATAGCATTGTCTTCCGCGATCATCAATTGCCAGACATCATTGTAGATTCCAGAACGAAGTGCAAAAAACTTCGTTCTGGATAGCCCCATATTTTTCGAGACTTAATGGCGGATTGGGGATAGGGCTTCACAAGCCCTCAGCCCCAGTCCGACAACGCTTTCATCCGGGATGAAACATCGGCTGAATATACCGGAGATCCGAGAATTATTCCGTCGGATTCAACCATTTTGCTGAATATATCAGCAAAACCATCTTTACGGAACACACAGTTGCCCTTGCCTATATAGGCGAAGCAAGCATGGCAACGCTCTATATCGACATCTGCCAATTGAATAAGATCGGTTTCAATACCTCTCCGATTCAGTTCCTCAAATATTGTGCGGATTATGATTGCCATATTACCATCTCTCCGTGCGCTGCCGTTAATGCCGATGACCTTCATTGCAGAAGTGATTTTAACGAATCGTCGGCAAACATTGTCGGAGAAAACTCCACTATCTGATAATCGGCGATGCCGTTGATGTGAAACGGATCTTCTGCAATTATAGCATCAACCGCTTCACGACTGTCGGCTTTCATCATAATAACCCCACCCACACGTGGATTCTGCGGGCCGGATGCGATAAAATCTCCTGCGGCATAGCGCTTTGCGAGGTATTCTCGGTGTGCGGCAAGAAATCGGTCAACCTCGCTCAACGGCTTTTTGTATGTGAGTATTGCGATAAACATATCTGTTCAGTTTTTCTAACGTTTAATATGAGAGAAAAATTTCTATTTGCTCGGAGAGAGGACTTCTTTCATCGCTGAATAGAGATTGGGATTTGAGGCGAGTATGCTATGATTCCGGTTAGTACGGATAGACTCTATGAGAATGCCGGATTCAGTAGCGACAAGTTGACCGGCAGATACATCCCAACGATTCAGATTCAATTCCCAGTAAGCATCGAAGAATCCCGCTGCCGTATAACAGAGGTCTATTGCGGCAGACCCCATTCGTCTTATACCGCGTACGCGTAACGCCATGCGGCATATCTCGGCGAGATTGTTGTCTGGGGTGTCATTCCTGTCATAAGGCATCCCTGTTGCAACAACTGCTTTTGACAGCTCCGATTTGTAGGAACAATGGATAGGATTACCATTGAGCCATGCGCCCATGCCCTTGACTGCATAGAAACATTCACCGAGATACGGAGCATAGACCACTCCAAGTATCGTTTCCTTGTTACGTTCCAATGCAATCGAAACGCAGAAGGCGGGTAAGCCCATTGCAAAATTGGTTGTCCCATCCAATGGGTCGATAACCCAACGCCATTCCCGGTCTTCGTGATCCCTGCCGGATTCTTCCGAGATAGTCCCATGTGAGGGAAAATACCGGTGTATGAAAGAGAGAATGGAAGCTTCCGATTCCTTGTCAGCAATTGTCACCACATCACTGTCGTTCAATTTGGTTGATTGTTCAAGATTTGCCTTACGGAAGTATTCCATGTGTATGTTTCCGGCATTTTCTGCCATAGTGAAAGCTGCGGTCAGTAATACACGATACTCATCAGGGATGTCTGGAAGAAATTGTATTAAATTCATAAAGAATTGTTTTGTGCGTCCGTCAGCTCGAAATGGCGCAGATAACAAAAGAAAACGTGAGCCAACCTTGCTACGTCTTGATTTGAAGGTCGTAGGAAACCATTTGGACAGATGTAACAATAGCAGCCCACGCTATGAGCGTGAGAACCACTATGCCAATCCTTGTCCGATCTGTTGAATTTCCTACGTTCTCAAATACAAGATAGCATATAGCTTTTTATTTCTTGGATAGATTTATCTCAATCCAAATGCAAAGTTAATGAAATTCCCATAAAAGTCTCTCTATGATAAGCAAAATCAGCAAAATCAGTGGTTCAAAGCTCATTTCATAAGCCGTTCATACCCATCAGGACACAAAATCCCAGAAGCCTTTCAGAGACAGTTGGCGGCAAAACAATCTCCCGCATCGTCATCGCAAGGTGCCGGAATCCGGTTATCATCGCCTTCTCTCGGTGGGAATATTCCCGAAGAACAAGGCTTCGCCCACGGTGATGGAGTGTCGGATGACTTCAAACACTTCCTTGAAATGCACCCCGGCATGAGTTTCGAAGAAGCCAAACGCTGTTTCAAGGACGAGCAGAAAGCCAAACTACGCCGCAAGGGTCCAAGACTCTAACCTACAACGCCACCGAGAGGGTATATCTACTTCTCTCGGTGGCGTTTCCTTACCAGAATCCCGACATCATTGCCGAGGGCCTTCCTTGCATGAAGATCCGTTTTCAGAATCTGTTTTTATCCGTATTTCCTGCACCGCATCCCTTATAGCGAGAGCGTGCGGAATTGAAATTATATCTTATGGTAATTGACAAATCCCTTGTATCGTAAAACTTCTTAGATGAAATGCTACTCAGCGCATCATATGAAATTATATCCTGTCGCCATGTGTCGAAAACATCGTTGAGTTGCAACTTCACGCTCCATCTGTCGTTGGCAAAGGATTTATAAAGTCCCAGATTACATTGCCAATATGGTTTCAGATAGTAATTGTCTCCGTTTCCTGAAGTCCTTGCCGAGAAATCTACGTTCAGCCAAATGTCCCAGGGAAGATGTATGGCGTTGTCGAATCTGAAAGTTCCTAAAGGTCGGTTCAATTTCATTATCTTGCCCACATGGGTAATTTTGAAATCCTGTCCCATTACTCCGGCCATTAATGACGGATGCCAATAGCCAAAAAACGTTGGAGACCAGTTGAGATATGCTCCATAAGAATTGAATCGGGGCATGTTTACCATGGTCAGCAAAGTTACATCACTATTACCCGGATACTCTGAGGTCTGCCACATAAAATAATTTTTAGTTGAATAATATTCCAACTCTACGACGAGGTCTTTCCAAGAGGCTGATGCCGAGACATAATCACGGTATATCGGTTTTAGACCGGGATTACCGGACTCATAGGTATATCTGTCAATGTACTTTATTGCGGAACTAAGCTGTTCAAAAGCAGGTCGGGATGTTTTTCTCATATATGACAGACGGGTATTTACCTTGCCTATCGGGAATGACAATGAAGCAGACGGAGATATGTTATGGTATCTACGGCTTTGGTCCTCGCTGAGGCGCCCGAACTGCCAGTATCGGGAATCAGTGTATTCCCAACGAAGTCCTGCGCTCGCAGTGACAACTCCGAAGGTCTGTTCGGTCTCGGCAAATAGAGCCGTGGTAGTCTCGCTTATCTTGATGTCATTGTCGCTTATGAAATCGGCATTGCCGCTGTATTTGTCTGTGCGGTTAATATTAGTGATTTCTGTGCCGAATCTGATGTCGCCTTTCCATGCCGGGAAAGATGCCGTGATGTTGCCGGCAAACAGTCGGTTCCTGACATCATTTAACGTCGTAAAATCCCGTTCCTGATTTATCGTCGAAATCTCGGTCTCTGCGTTATGCCTGTCGTTTATTTGCCACATCGCATCAAAATTGGCAGACAAGTGCCATTTTCCAAATTCGCCGGTATAATATGCACTGAAAAGATGTTGCCGGTTATGATGGGATATATTAGAAAGATTCTCAAGAGTCTCGGAAAATTCATTATTGATATAGCGGTCAGTCAAAGAATTCCCTTCCGCTGCAGAGGGTCTGAAAGAAAAATCATAATAAAAACCGAAGCTATGCGACGAGACGTTGTAGTTCAGACCTATTTTCCCTTGATAGACCGGGTATTTTGCAAAATCTCTTCCGGAGCCGTTCTGTTTAACTATGCCGGATTTTAGATATTGGAGCATCGTATTGGAAAACCCCGGTCGTTCACGATAATTCTCGTAATTCAACATTCCGAAAAGGTCAAAACCCTTCTTGCGCCAGTTGAAATTGACCTGCTCGAAAAGATAGGCATAATGCTTGTAGCCTAATGTTGTGCGGTCGTTGAAAGAAAAGCCTTCTCCGACAGGTGCGACAGTGGTTATTCTAATTACAGAATTGACGGTTGAAGCATAACGAGCTACCGGATTTGTGATGACATCAACGCTTTTAATCTGCGTGGAGGCAAGCTGGTCAAGTTCCGACATGTCCCTTACTTGTCTTCCGTTTACATAAATAAGGGGTGTTCCTTTTCCAAGCACCTCAATAGCAGAGCCATTTTTTGTAACGAAAGGCATTTTACCGAGCACTTCGAGGGCGGTTCCGGTGTTGGCGAGATATGTGCCGGATACAGGAATCTGTACTCCGTCTCCTTTTAGTTTTGCCATCGGACGTGAACCTTTGACTACTACCTCGCCAAGCATGTACGAAGCAGGGGCAAGGAAAATATCACCTATGTTGGTATCCGGATTGTCTATAATCCTGTCTTCAAAGCCCATTGCAGAGACTTTCAGGAACACGGAATTGCCG
>CAJTRI010000003.1:0-76044 GCA_910578615.1 uncultured Duncaniella sp.
AGCCCGCCCGGCATCCCCTCACAGCCGCTCCCCGCACCGCGTGCCGCGTTGCGCGCCATCCTCCGGCGGACGTGCCGCCCCGACGGAGGCGGGATGGCTCCTTCCGGCTCCTAACGCCCGATCCCTGCAAAAGTCCCCTCCATGCGGGCGCCTGACACACAGGCTTGTCCGTAGCCCGGGCAGTCCCCCCTGACCATCGGTACGTCCTCACTCGTGTGTCATATCCTCTGCGTACAGGCCGATACGTTTTCAGTCTTGGCAGAGAATGTGTCACAGACTTATATTATGTATTTTTAGCGAACCCGGCTACCGTGGTTGTGATTTTAATACGTATCTTTGTGAAGTTATATAATATGTTAACCATGAATAAATCATTTGTTCTTTCTATTGTTTTGTCGGTCTTGTCGGTTGCAGCTGTATTTGGCGCCGATTATACCCACTACTATTCCGGGCTTCCTGTAAAAGTGAAGCCTGTGCAGGCTTTTGAGCTTCCGAAGACAGAGAAGGTTGTCACAGACTATGGAGCCGTTGGAGACGGTGTCACACTCAATACAGAGGCCATACAGAAGGCCATTGACGAGCTTTCGGCTCGTGGTGGTGGACGAATTATTTTTCCTGACGGTATATGGCTGACAGGCCCGATAGAGCTGAAAAGCAATATAGACCTTAATCTGTCACGTAATGCTATAATATTCTTCTCGCCCGACAAGTCGCTTTATGTGGATCCTTCCCCTAAGGCAGGTCGTTTTCTGCCTTGTATCCGTGCCAACCGTGCTAACAATATCTCTATTACCGGCGAGGGTACGATAGACGGCAACGGAGCGCAGTGGCGGCCGGTGAAGCGCTCTAAGGTCAGCGATGTGGAATGGAAGCGTTTCAGACAGATGGGAGGTGTGGAGCGACAGGACGGTTCCCTCTGGTATCCTTGGGAACTGAAATCCGGCTATCCCGATATGGACGAGACCCCCGAAAAACAGGAGAAGCGCCGTAACGACCTGTTCAGGCCGTCAAACTGCGAGAATGTCCTTGTCAGCGGTGTGACATTCCAGAACGCTCCGAAGTTTCATGTACATCCTCTCAACTGCCTCAATGTGATAATCGACGGCATAACGGTACGTTGTCCTTGGAACGCGCAGAATGGTGACGCCATCGATCTCAGTGACTGCCACCGCTCGATAATAGTCAACTGCATAGTCGATGCAGGGGATGACGGTTTGTGTATGAAGAGCGGTTCATATAAGGCCAAGGCTCTTGTAAACGGCTGCGAGGATATACTTATCCAGGACAATACGGTCTATCATGCCCATGGCGGTTTTGTGATAGGTAGCGAGGATATATGCGGCATGAAGAGAATCGTGGTGCGAGACTGCACGTTCTCAGGCACAGATACGGGGCTGCGTTTCAAGAGTGCCGTAGGAAGGGGAGGCAAGACGGAGGATATCTATATAAGCTCCGTCATGATGACCGATATAAATTCCGAGGCTATTGTCTTCCAGTGTGATTATGCCGACCGTCCTGCGGGTAGTAAGGATGTACAGGCCTCGGCTCCTGCCGAGATTGTGAATGTGCCGGAGTTTACGGACATACATATCTCGGACATCGTGTGTCGTGGCGCCAAGACTGGTATCGCGGCAACAGGTGTGGCAGGTTTTGACTGTGTTCATGACGTTACAGTATCCAATTCCACGATTGTCTATACCGGCAAGCCTATGGTGATTGACGAGTCGACGGCACGGGTGAAAATAAGTAATGTCAATTTCGTGAAGGACGCGAAGTAATCAGACCGTTATTCATACTGAGCCAGCGCGTTGCGCAGCTCTGACTTCATCATCGCCCTCAGCTCAGCGGGGGCGATGACTTTTACACGTGCCCCGAGAGATAGAAGTTCTTGGACGAAGTCTGGGGTCAGTCTCAGCCTGAGATGAAATTCGGAATACTCATCATGGATGGTCTCTGTCTGGGAATGGTGGAGAGGGAGGGCGCGGAAGTATTTTGCCTGACGGGCATCTGTCCGCAGCACTATGTCATGCGTAGTTCCCATGGAATATATTATTCCGAACGAATCACTTACGTAGTCAGCGGGGTTGAAATCGTCATCGTTGAAGGAGGTGTCGAGAATCGTGACCTCTTCCATGCGGTCAAGGGCATATGTCTTGATAAGCGAATCTGATGTGTTGCGCCCTGTGATATACCATCGCTGGCGGAATATTTTTAGAAAATACGGCTCTATCACCACTCCCTTGCTGGGTGACAGGCGTGTATAGGGACGATAGGTGAAGCGTATGGGGTGTTTCTCTTTCAGGGCCGAGACCACCTGTGACAGATAGAGACGGGCGGAGGGGATGTCTTCGAGAAAGACGCGGTCAGATATATCGGAGACATTTGAAAGTACATTGCTCATAGCTGCCGAGTTGAGCAGCCAGTCTGTCAGACCCTCGCGTCGTTCGTCACCTGAATCGATAGAATATTCATAGGTGGACGGGTCACACTTTATCTCGATATTGAAAAGTTCCTCTATGGCACCACGGTAGTTGTAGAACGTGCGTCGCGGAAGCGGATTCCCGTCAGAATAAGGTGACATAAGCCACAGTTCGTTTAGTTTCTCGCGGGTGACGGAGCCATATCTACGTATGGTGTCGATAATCCATACATAGCGTCCGAGGAGATTGCGTGCCATAGGGTGTGTATTTCTTGTTTCTAATCTATGACGGTCAGTTGTCCCGTGACAGAGTCCATGATATAGCCTCCCACTCTTACGTCCTGAGCCATGAGCGGATGGTGGGAAATGAGGTCTACCGTCTCTCGCACGGCTTCCTCTGTGTCTTCAAAACCATGAAGCCATCCGTCAAGGTCGATACCGCAGTGGCGCATGAGCGATATGTGTTCCTCGCTGATACCGCGTTCGCGCATGAGGCCGAGTATCTCTGCCGCGTTCATGCCCTGTACGCCGCATCCTGTGTGGCCTATGACCATTATTTCGTTTACTCCCAGTTCGTAGACGGCTACAAGGAGAGAGCGGATGGTAGAGTCAAAGGGATTGGTGATAGTCCCTCCGGCATTCTTTATGATTTTCACATCGCCGTTGCGGAGTCCGAGTGCTGCCGGAAGGAGTTCCACCAGCCGTGTGTCCATGCATGTCACGATGGCTATGCGTTTGTCGGGATATTTGGAGGTGATATATTTTCTGTAACCTTCCGAGGCTACGAATTCGCGGTTGTGTCTGAGTATATCGTCAATCATGATTTAATCTGTGTGGGTTTATGTCTGTGTGGAAATATCTATGGCGTTTCATACCGGGAGCGGTTGCGATGTATGCCCCCAGTTTCCCCGGTCGAGGTTACGATAGGCGAGGGCTTCGCGTAGATGGTCTATAAGTATGGGGCGTCTGGCCGCATCTGCCGGTGAAAGAGTGGTGTCGGAGGAATAGTCGAGGTCGGCGATGGTACGCGAGACTTTGAGTATGCGGTCATAGGCCCGCGCACTCATGTCGAGACGTGTCATTGTGTCGCGCAACAATGCGGTCGACTGATCGTCAAGCCGGGTGTGGAGAGAGATGAGACGCGTGTTCATCTGGGCATTGCTGTGGATTCCCTTCTCTGCGGCGAAACGTGCGGCCTGTATTTCCCGGGCACGAATCACACGGCCGCGTATGGTCTCGCTCGGCTCCTCTGGACGCGTTGACGAGAGGCTTTCGAACGGGACGGGATAAATCTCTACTTGGAGGTCTATACGGTCAAGCAGAGGCCCGGAAATGCGGTTGAGATATTTCTGCACTGCCCCCGGAGGACATTGGCAGGCTTTGGTCGGATGGTTGTAATATCCGCACGGACACGGGTTCATACTTGCTACGAGCATGAATCCTGCCGGGTAGTCTATGGTATATCTTGCCCTTGACACGGATATGAGCCGGTCTTCGAGCGGCTGGCGCATTACTTCGAGCACCTGCCGTGAGAATTCGGGAAATTCATCGAGGAAGAGCACACCGTTGTGGGCGAGCGATATCTCGCCCGGCATAGGGTTTGAACCTCCTCCTACGAGTGCGACGGGGGAGATGGTGTGGTGGGGAGAGCGGAAAGGCCGGGACGTCATGAGGCGCGAACCGCCTTTAAGCTTTCCTGCCACTGAGTGTATCTTGGTGGTTTCAAGTGCCTCTGACAGTGTGAGCGGGGGAAGGATGGTTGGGAGCCGTTTGGCCATCATTGATTTTCCCGACCCGGGAGGGCCTACCAGAAGTATGTTGTGTCCTCCCGCACATGCCACTTCGAATGCACGTTTGACGGCGCCCTGTCCCTTGACTTCTGAGAAGTCGCAGTCGAATATCCGGGAGGCGCGTGCAAATTCGTCACGGGTATTGACCACGGTGGGTAGGAGGTCGCGTGCTCCTGTGAAGAAGTCTATGACCTCCGATAGGGAACTGACTCCGTAGACATCGAGATTGTTGACCACCGCCGCCTCCTCGGCATTGTTTGCAGGGACGATTATACCGCCAAAACCGAGTTCGCGGGCCTTTATAGCCATGGGGAGAACACCGCGTATGGGGAGCACCGAACCGTCAAGTGAAAGCTCGCCCATGATCATGAACCGTTCGAGCGGACGTGTGCAGCTGATCTGTTCGCACGCGGCCAGAATGCCTATGGCTATGGGCAGGTCGTAGGCCGCGCCTTCCTTGCGGACATCGGCAGGGGAAAGGTTTATGACCATGCGTCGGCGCGGCCAGCGGTGGCCTGTCTGTGTGACGGCTGACAGTACGCGCTGATAGCTCTCTTTCACGGCGGTATCGGCCATGCCTACGAGCGTGAACGCGGCACCCTGTTCGGCTGCCACCTCGATGGTGACGGTGATGGCGTCAATGCCCTGCACGGCGGCGCCAAAGGTCTTGATTAGCATATCGTCGATGAGTGGTTTCCCACAAAATTACGGAATATGCCTTGGATATGAAAATTTTTGAAGATGTTATTCGGCAGGTTCTTTTTTCTCCTCTTTGTCAAAACGTTCGTAGGCCTCCACGATACGCTGTACGAGGGCGTGACGGACGATGTCCTTTCTCCCGAACTCTATGCGTCCGATTCCGGGGACATCCCTGAGCACGCGGAGGGCCTGAATGAGTCCCGAGGTGGTAGAGCGTGGGAGGTCTATCTGTGTGGCATCGCCTGTGATTATCATCTTGGCGTTCGTCCCGAGGCGTGTCAGGAACATTTTTATCTGATGGACGGTGGTGTTCTGGGCCTCGTCGAGCACGATTACCGCGTCATTGAGGGTGCGTCCCCTCATGAAGGCGAGGGGTGCTATCTGGATGACGTTGGTCTCCATGTATTCTTTGAGTTTCACAGCGGGAATCATGTCTTCGAGAGCGTCATAGAGCGGTTGGAGATACGGGTCTATCTTGTCTTTCATGTCTCCCGGGAGGAAACCGAGTTTCTCGCCCGCTTCCACGGCGGGACGAGAGAGGATTATCTTGCGAACCTCCCGGTTTTTCAGAGCCTTCACGGCGAGGGCTATGGCTATGTAGGTCTTGCCGGTACCCGCAGGGCCGAGGGCGAAGGTCAGGTCGTTTTCGTTGAATTCCTTTACGAGACGGGCCTGGTTGGCGTTGCGCGGCGAGATGGGCTTGCCGCTGACACCGTAGATGATCACATCGTCCTGACGAGGTTCTGCCGGGGCTTTGCCTTTTACGATATCGAGTATGACGTCTTCGGTGAGTTTGTTGAACTTGGCGCAGTATTCTTCGAGTTCCTTTATCTTTTTTTCAAACTCGGATGTCTCCGCATCATCGCCGATGACCTTTATCACACCTCCGCGTGCCGCCATGCGCAGCTTGGGATAGAGGTTGCGGATAAGCTGCATATTAGAATTGTTGACACCGTAGAAACTGACAGGATCCACGCTGTCGATGATTACAATGCGTTCAATCATAAGCCTTTTTCTTGTTCAACCTCGGGGAGGGGCTTTTTGTTTATCGGGATTGTATACATTATTGAGAAATTGCCTGATACGGAGGCTGACCGTTTGCCGAACCCGGGTATATACATCGGTTTGCCATAAGGTGCCGCGCTTTCATGGAGCATTGAGTGATAGACGATGCTCCATCCTAACGAGACAGGCCCGGCTATTCTGACTTTCAGCCCGAAGACCACTTCGAGATAACCTGCCGTGGCCGATTGGTCGGGGAGCGAGTAATGGGATGGCTGGCCCCAATAGCCCTCGTCTACCGTCACGTCTTCCAGACGCCACTTGAAGCGGGTCAGTCCGTATCGCAGTCCCATTTGTAACTTGTAGTCGGGGTTGGAATTATAGAAAAAGTTATAGGATGCGCCTATTTTGAAATAAGGTGCGGTCGGGCTTTTGAACGTGAAGTTTTGAAGGTCAGGGGTGTCAGTGCAGGTGCCGAGTCCAACCCCTATGTAGGGGAAGTAGCGATTGTGAAGGTTGAGTTCGGCCCAGATATCGCCTATGCCGTATTTCTGTCCCAGCATCCTCATTATCGGATCCCATATGTTGATGCCGGCGGTTGCCTCGTAGAAAAGAGGATATTCCATTTTCGGCGGGGCTTTGAGCAGGGCAGAGTCTACATATTCCCGGCCAGTCACGGTGTCTACGGTGACGGAATTGCCGTGTGCGTCAATCGTGGTTACCAGACGGGAGGGGTCTATGCGCTGTTCTTTTTGTACTGTCGGGACTTTGTCAGGGTCGGGAGGCGTGGCAGGGGTGACGCGTCGCTGGGCCGAGAGTCCTGTCGATAATATGAAAGCCACCATCAGGATGGATGCGGGTCTTAGACTAAGGATTTTCATCTGACGGTTCATCGGGAGTGGATATACGGAAGAATATCTGTATGGTCTCACGTTCGAGGTTGGTGATGAGGGAATCGACCACCCCCACCGAGTCGAGAAGGTGGGTGGTGTATTCAAGGCTGGTGATGCGGTAGTGGAACATGGCCCCGCAGTCCTCCGATGCGAAATAAGGAACGGAGGTATACGTGAAACTCAGAGTGTCATACAGCTCCGGGTGGTTGAGTTCTTCCTGCATGTATCGGATGTAGAACTTTGTTTGTGACGCAGTGGAGCGTAATGGCAGATAGACCTGCGAGCCGCTTAGTGACGGACTCATCAGCAGCGAGTCTCCTGGCGCGCCTACTCCCCCTATCGCGAGAGAGCCGAGAGTCACGGGTTCGAGGGTGGACGAGGAGTAAAATCCGGCTATGGGGATGGAGTTGCGGTTCTCGGTACACCCTACGTTGCTGCATCCGGTCAGCACCGCTGTCGCGGCGGTGCACGATATAATTAGAAATAGCAGGGTTCTCAAAACTTGAATCAGAATTTACCCCTGCGCATGATATCGGCAAGGGACTTACGGTTCTTAACGGGGACTTTTACGCCCTCGGCCGGATGGCCTATGGGGATTATGGCTATCGGCTCAATGTGGGCCGGCAGGTTGAAGGCCTTTCTGATGATGGCCGGGTCGAAGTGGCACACCCAGCATGTGGCAAGGTCGAGCGTGGCTGCGGCGAGGCACATGTGTTCCACGGCTATTGCCACGTCTATGTCTGTGTGGGCCTTTCCGTCGTGCGGTCTGTGCCATGCCTCTTCGTGGTTTCCGCAGGCTATTATGAACTCGGGAGCTGTCTTTATCCACTCGCGCGGATAGCTTTCGATGACTGCGGCGCGTTCGTCAGGCGTGTCGGCGATGATGAACATCCACGGCTGGCGGTTGCAGGCCGACGGGGCGAGACGGACAATGTCCATAACCGCCGTGAGTGTGTCGGGGTCTACCGGCTCGGTTGAGAAGTCCCGGCACGAGAAACGGCCTTCGGATATATGGTAGAGCTGGGGGTAGGCGTTCTGTTGCATATTAGTCAGATTTCTTCTTTGATTTCGTAATGGTTGCGTCCCGGGGAGTTGCGCACTATCAGCTCTCCAATAAACCCTGTGAGGAAGAGCATCGTCCCGAGAAGCATCATAGTCAGAGAGAGATAGAAATAGGGGGAGTCGGTGACGAGACCGTAGGGATGGCCCTGGTACATGTTGTACAGTTTGCCGAATCCTACTACCATCACGGCTATGAGTCCGATGAGGAACATTATGGTGCCGAGCAGCCCGAAGAAATGCATCGGTTTTGCGCCGAAACGACCTGTGAACCATAGTGTGGCAAGGTCAAGGTAGCCGTTGACGAAACGGTCGAGTCCGAACTTGGTCACGCCGTACTTCCTCGCCCTGTGCTGAACCACTTTCTCGGCAATGCGGTCAAATCCTGCGTTTTTGGCAAGATACGGGATATAGCGGTGCATGTCTCCGTAGACCTCGATGTGCTTTACCACCTCGTTGCGGTAGGCTTTCAGGCCGCAGTTGAAGTCATGGAGGTTCTTGATTCCGCTTACCTTGCGTGCCGTGGCGTTGAAAAGCTTGGTCGGGATGGTCTTGGAAAGCGGGTCGTAGCGTTTCTTCTTCCAGCCAGAGACAAGGTCGTTGCCGTCGCGGACAATCATACGGTACAGTTCGGGTATCTCGTCCGGGGAGTCTTGGAGGTCGGCGTCCATCGTTATCACCACATCGCCATTAGCGAGGGCGAAGCCGGTGTTGAGAGCGGGCGACTTGCCATAGTTGCGGCGGAACGACACTCCTCTTATGGCCGGATTGCCTGCCGCGAGGTTGTGGATGGTTTTCCATGAGTTGTCCGTGGAACCGTCGTCCACGAAGATTATCTCATAGGAAAAGTCATGTTCGGTCATGACCTTCTCTATCCATGATGCAAGCTCGGGGAGCGACTCCTCCTCGTTGAAAAGCGGGATTACTACCGATATGTCCATTTGGATGGTTTTTGTTTTTTCTTGTTTGATAAGGCCGGGAGCCTAAGCCTTTTGGAGCCTGTTGCGCCGCAGGGCTAAGAATGCGCTGAGTATTATAGAGAGAACCGACCCCGAGACTATGGCGAGCATGACAAGTTCGGCCACTATGGCTGTGGGGGTGGGGATGAAGTTTGCCTCGATCATCTCGGCGGCCAGCCCGGCGGCCGCATCCACAAATGTACCCGGAGCCGTACCGGCGAGTGCTGCGACACCCTTGATCTGGGAGAGCACGAAGTCCGGCTCTATCCACTTCATATAGACCACAAGGGCTGCGCCTGCTATTAGTATGCCGCAGAAGAAAATCACCACTCCCTGCATCCACAGCATCGGGAAAGACGCCGCAGGGCCAAGCTCACGGTCATAGGAGCGGAGAAAACGGTAGATCACGGCGGGGACTGAAACCATGAGCACGAGGCTCACGAATGACAGCATGGGGACGGTCTGAGCGAAGACGGAGGCGAAGAACATCGCCACGAGGTAGAGGCCGAAGTAGAAACCGTCGTCGGCCCCGCGACGGTAAGGAGATTTTATCATGATTGGTCTGTTGTCGGTTTATGGGGGATGGTGCCCACCGGATTATAAATCCCGCAAAGGTACTAATTTTTTGGCAGTTTGTCAAGAAAGACTTAACTTTGTGGTGATGAAACCGTCGTTATCCCTTCTCCGCATTCTATCGTTGCTGGCGCTGCTACTTCTCGGCAGCTGCCGCATCAGTTATAAACTCAACGGCGCCGCGATTGACTACAATGTCTATAAGACCATCTCGGTCTCACAGTTCCCCATACGTGCGGCGCTGGTATACCCTCCTCTTCAACAGACATTTGAAAACGAACTGCTTGACTATATAACCCGTAACACCCGGCTCCGCACCGTAGATACCGGGGGCGACCTCCAAATGGAGGGTGAGATTACCGGCTATTCCCTCTCCCCGCAGGCCGTGACCGAGAATGCCTATGCGTCACGCACACGTCTGACCATACAGGTGCGAGTCAAATATACCGATAATAAGCAGGAAAACAAGGATATAGACCAGACATTCAGCGCATATCGCGACTTTGATTCCTCTGAGATGCTGACCGATGTACAGGATCAGTTGTGTAACGAGATTTCAAAGGAACTTGTAGACCTGATATTCAATGCCACCCTCGGAGACTGGTAATCTATCCATGGAGCAGGAGTTGAGAAACATACTTGCCGCGATATCCGACCCGGCTATTCCTGTGAGCGAGGCAGATGTGTCGGTGCTGGCGGAGAAATATCCGTTTTTCACGCTTCCGGCGGTCATGCTTATGAGGAGGGACGACGGTTCGCTTTCGTCGGAGGCGCGAGAACGCCTTTTGGAACGTGTGGTGCTGAACGCACAGGATCCACAGGCGCTTGCCATACTGTCAGACCCATCCCTGGACGAGTGGACGGACTTCTATCCGGCCTCGGTCAGGGAGGTGACTACGGATAATGTGATAACACGGTTTCTTGAAACATACGGTCATTCGTCACCAAAGGAAGACGCGCTTCTCGAACGCCTGATATTCAACCCTATCCCCGACTATTCCAGCCTTCTTGCCAGAGAGGAGGAGACCAGCCTTCCGGAGAAAGTGGATCCGTCAGATACATCGGAGGATGCCATTGTCAATGCCTATATCCTCAGCCGCAAAGGGGCGGAGCAGCCTGATGCTCCCGAGACCGAGCCTGATGCCGTGGCGCCCATACAGTTTGTCGAACATCCGCAGTCGGCTCCTGCCGAGGACAATACGTCTCTTACCGAGAGCCTTGCCAAGATATATATCCGTCAGAAAAGATTTGACAAGGCTTTTGAAATTATTCACACTCTAAGTTTGAATAATCCAAAAAAAAGTGCTTACTTTGCAGACCAATTGCGGTTTCTTAGGAAACTCATGCTTGTGCAGCAGCTTAAAAGTCAATAGAAAAATTAATAATCAATCATTTAGATATTATGTACGTTGTACTCATAGTCCTGACCCTTATCTGCGCGGTGCTTCTTATCTGCGTGGTTCTTGTTCAGAAATCCAAGGGTGGCGGCCTGTCGTCATCATTCGCAGGTTCCAACCAGATTATGGGCGTCCGCCGCACCAACAGCTTCATCGAGAAGCTCACATGGGGTCTTGCCGGAATAATCTGCCTTCTTGCAATCTCCTCCACTTTCTGTATGCCTAAGGCCATCAATGCCAGCCGCTCACGCGTCAGTGCCCCTGTCGCTACCGAACAAACAGTGCCCGCAGACTTCAACACTCCCGCACCTGCCGCAGCTCCCGTGGCTCCCGCCCCGTCAGCCGAGACTCCTGCCGGAGAATAAACATCGTACACAAATCCTATATCGGCCCGCTCCGACACGTATTATCCCATACGCGTCGGCGTGGGCTTGACTCGCTTATTAACCACACATACCTGACACAGTGATATGAAAGACTTATGGTGTCTGCTGACGAGATTTGTTCCGCCATACAGGAAATATCTGGCTCTTAGTATATTTTTCAATTTTCTCGCCGCCTTTCTGACCCTCTTTTCGTTTGCGTTGATTATACCCATTCTTGAAATGCTTTTCAAGATCAGGGAGGCTGCATATGTCTTCATGCCACTGGGTAGCGCTTCGTTCAAGGATGTAGCTATCAACAACTTCTATTGGGCCACGCAGGAATGTATCCTTCGTCACGGGCCTGTCGGAACCCTTGCCGTCCTTGCCGCCCTGCTGGTCATCATGACGGGTTTCAAGACAGGAGCGACTTATCTCAGCAATTACTTTGTAATACCCATGAGGGCGGGAATAGTGCGTGACATACGCAACTTCGTATATGACAAGATAGTGACCCTGCCCATATCCTATTTTACTTCTGAACGCAAGGGCGATGTCATGGCCCGTATGACCGGCGATGTGGCCGAGATAGAGAACTCCATAATGTCCTCTCTCGAAATGCTTTTCAAAGACCCGGTGATGATTATCGTCTGCCTCAGTATGATGATTGTTATATCATGGCAGCTGACTCTATTTGTACTCGTCCTTCTCCCTATTGCCGGAATGGTGATGGGGCGTGTGGGCAAGAGGCTGAAAAGGAAGTCGTTGCAGGGACAGAACCAGTGGGGTGTGCTGATGAGCTATATAGAGGAGACGCTTGGCGGACTGCGTATCATCAAGGCATTCAACGCCGAGGGCAAGGTGGCTGACCGTTTCCATGCTGGAAACCAGTTGTATTTCCGCATCACTCGCTCAGTGCAGCGCCGTCAGTCTCTGGCCCATCCGATGAGCGAGCTGCTTGGAACCGCTACGATAGCCATAGTGCTTGTTTTTGGCGGCACGCTTATACTCTCGGGATCGTCATCGATGAACGCCGCCTCGTTCATCTACTATATGGTGATATTCTACTCCATCATCAATCCTGCCAAAGACCTCTCCAAGGCGGCATACAATATCCAGAAAGGCCTTGCATCCATGCAGCGTGTGGATGCGCTCCTTGACGCAGAGAATCCCATAAAGGATCCTGAAACCCCCGAGACGATAGAGAATTTCAACGGTGAGATAGTATATGATAATGTGACGTTCGGCTACGAGCCGGGCATTCCCGTGGTGGAGAACATCAATCTATCCATCCGTCCGGGCGAGACCGTGGCCCTTGTGGGACAGAGCGGCAGCGGCAAGTCCACGCTTGCCGACCTTGTGCCTCGTTTCTATGACATACAGGAAGGTTCCATCAGTATTGACGGTAAGGATATCCGCAGTCTGCGTGTGAAGGATCTCCGTTCGCTTATGGGCAACGTCAATCAGGAAGCAATCCTGTTCAATGACACCATATTCAACAATATCGCGTTCGGGGTGGAGAACGCCACTCTTGACCAGGTTGTCGAGGCGGCCAAGATTGCCAATGCCCATGAGTTCATAATGGCTACGGAGAACGGATACAACACATGTATCGGAGACCGTGGCTGCCGTCTGTCAGGAGGGCAGCGCCAGCGTCTGTCAATAGCGCGTGCCATCCTTAAAAATCCGCCTGTTCTGATTCTTGACGAGGCCACATCGGCTCTTGACAGCGAGAGCGAGAAGGTGGTTCAGGAGGCTCTCGAACGTCTTATGGCCAACCGTACCACCCTTGTCATAGCCCATCGCCTGTCCACCATCAAGAATGCGTCGCAGATATGCGTGCTTCACGAAGGCCGCATAGTGGAGCGGGGCACGCATGACGAGTTGCTTGCGTTGAACGGCTATTACACACGTCTTGTGGAGATGCAGTCTATGGGATAGCGGCTTCCGTCAGAGCAGTCATAAACCATCACGTCCCGCCGACAAACTTTGTCGGCGGGACGTGATGGTTTATGACATTTCTCGTTGTGTTGAGACCTATCCTTATGAGTATGTCCTGATTACCTTCTTCATCTCTGCCCTGAGGTGGTTGTTATATAGCCCGATGCGCTCATCCATAGAGTCAACGGCCTTTGACAGTCTGGGGAGATATTCGTCAAGCATTCTGTGGGCGGCAAGAAATGCCAGCGTCTCCGAGAGATAGTTTATAGCCTGTCCGTTGACGGCTGAGGGCAGAAAGTCTTCACTGCCTATGCGGGTGAACTCTGTGGCGATGTGTATCATCAGCCTTCCGAGATATTCGTCATCAGGTTCAAAGACCTTGAATCGTCTGACGGCGCCGCGTATGGACGACATCCTTGGTCGGTAGGCTCCGCGCCGGAATCGGCGTATCTCTTTGGTTGCCAGATTCTCATATTCACCCAGCTTGGCGTCAAGGTTCGGCTCGGCATAAAAGTCGAGCAGTTCCTTGGCGTCCTTGCTTTTTGAGTAGACATCGAGAATGAGCTGGCGCAGTTCCGGCTCACCGAATCCTGCGATGGCTTTCTTGACGGTGGTTTTTGACACAGTCTTTGCGTGATGGATTTACTTGTATCCCTTGATGCCTTTTTCGAGGAAGGCGGCGAAGGAGGGTATATTCTCGTCATATGAGAACGGCCCTGACAACAGTTCGCCAGCATCGTTAAGGATCACGTAGTAAGGTTGTGCGTTGGCATTGAACTTTGAGCGTTGCAGGTAGCTCCATTTGTCGCCATAGGTGTGGAGGGTGACCTCCTTGCCATATTCGGTGACGGTCATAGGCGATGGGAGCGGAGCCTTTTCATCAACCATAAGCTTGATGACTACGAAGTTGTCGTTAATCATTGTCTTGATGTTGGAGTCGTCCAGCACGGCGCCTTCCATCTTGCGGCAGTTGACGCATCCGTGGCCCGAGAAGTCTATTAGCACCGGCTTGCCTTCGCGGACTCCGGCACGCATTCCCTCCTCGAAGTCGTCATATTCGTGGAAACTTTCTCCATATAGGTTGAAATCCTGTGTATAGAGCGGGGGAACGAAGGCGCTCACGCCTTTGAGCGGCGCGCCCCAGAGGCCCGGGATGAGGTAGACTGTGAATGAGAGCGAGGCCAGTGCGAGGAAGAAACGGAACACTCCGATGCTCGAATCAGCCGGCCCGTAGTGAGAGAAATTGAATTTGCCCAACAGGTAGAGTCCGAGAAGGAGGAACATGACTATCCAAAGGGCCAGGAAGGCTTCGCGGTCAAGCAGGTGCCATCCGTAGGCGAGGTCGGCAACAGAGAGGAATTTGAGCGACAGGGCGAGTTCGACAAAGCCGAGCACCACTTTGAGGGTGTTCATCCATCCGCCTGAACGTGGAGCGGATTGGAGCATGGTGGGGAACATGGCGAAGAGCATGAACGGAAGGGCAAGCGCGGTGGAGAATCCGAGCATGCCTATGGCCGGGCCCCAGACATTGCCCATCGATGCGGCTTCTACAAGCAGGGTGCCGATGATAGGGCCGGTACAAGAGAAGGATACGAGGGTGAGGGTGAAGGCCATGAAGAAGATGGAGAGAAGGCCGGAGGTTTTCTCGGCGGTAGCGTCCATGCGGTTGCTCCACGAAGACGGCAGCTTTATCTCGAAGGCTCCGAAGAAGGAGATGGCGAAGACAACGAGGAGAAGGAAGAAGATGATATTGCATGTGGCCGATGTGGATAGCGCGTTGAGAGAACTTGCTCCGAATAGGCCTGTGATGATGAGGCCGAGGGCCACGTAGATTACTATGATGGAGATGCCATAGGTGCAGGCATCGGTGATTGACTTGCGGCGGTCTTGCCCTTTTTTGAGGAAGAAGCTGACGGTCATGGGTATCATGGGCCATACGCATGGAGTGAAGAGTGCCACGAGTCCTCCGAGGAAGCAGGTCAGGAAGATATACAGCAAGGATTTGCCGGCAATGTTTCCCTCATCGTTGTTATCAGAGAAGGTCACGGGTGCCCATAGGTCGGACTGGGCCTTGGTCATAGTCGTGGAGACCGAGTCGGCGGCCATAGTGGCGGCCACGGTGTCATTATTGACGGCCGTGTCTGCCGGAAGAGAGTCCTCGGTCTTCTTCTCCTCCTCTTTTTTGACCTCTTCCTTCACAGGCTCGGGAGTTTCGGCCTTGACCTTGGCAGATCCTGTGAAGCTGAACGATTCACGAGAGGGCGGTATGCAGTTCTGGTCGTTGCAGGCTCCGTAGGTGAGAGCCACGTCTATGGCAAACTCCGGCTTGGTGGCGGTGAACTTCTGGGTCAGCGTCACCGATCCTGTCCACCATGTCAGTTCCATCTCGAACATCTCGTCCATTTCTCGATGTGGCTTCTGTGAGGGAATCGGCTTCCCGTCGAGTCTGACGCCGTCAGTCTTAGGGAATGTGATTACAAGCGGCTGCGGGCCCTCTCCCTCGGCAAAGTCGGAGGAATAGAGATGCCAGCCGGCATCAACAGACGCTTTGAGGACTATCTCGCCGGTGGCATCACCGGTCATTTTCAATGAAGACTCCCATTTTACGGGCTTCATGATCTGGGCGTTGAGGCCTGTCAGGGCCGCAAACAGAGCGATGAACAGTAAGGAAATGCGTTTTGCCATAATGAATTCATTGTATATGGTCACAAAATTAATGAAAATATTTGAATTCACTTTAATTTAGGCTGTTATATTGACAGTAATGGAATTATTCTCAAAAAAGTGGGCTTTTCGGGCCGTTTTTCCACCACGAAATGTTAACTTTGCGGAATAAAACAGACTGAATCGCGAAAACATGGATTTATTTGAAAGAATATCGGCCGATATAAAGGCTGCGATGCTTGCCCGTGAGAAAGTGAGGCTCGAGACCTTGCGCGGCATAAAGAAGGAGTTTCTTGAAGCCAAAACCGCTAAGGGAGGTGATGGCTCTCTGTCAGACGAGGCTGCGCTGAAAATCCTTGCCAAGATGGCCAAGCAGCGCAAGGAGACTGCCATGATTTATGATGAGCAGAACCGTATCGACCTGCGCGACAACGAACTGGCCGAGGCTGCGGTCATAGAGGAGTATCTTCCCAAGCAGCTTGACGACGAGGAACTTACAGCCGAGATCGAGAAGATCATAGCACAGGTGGGCGCCACATCTCCCAAGGAAATGGGAAAGGTGATGGGTGTCGCGTCAAAGGCTCTCTCGGGACGGGCTGACGGCAAGGCCGTTTCGGCCAAGGTGAAAGAACTTCTCAATAAATAACAAAACACACAGCATATGCTCACTTTACAACAGATAAAGGAAGACCCGGCGAGAATCATCGCACGTCTCGCCGTCAAGGGTTTTGACGGCAAGCAGGGGGTCAACGATGTGATTGACTTTGACGAAGAACGTAAGAACCTTCAATTCCAAAGTGACAATCTCGGCGCAACCCTCAAAAAGAAGGCCGACTCGATAGGCCGGCTCATGAAGGAAGGGCGCCGCGAAGAGGCGGAAGAGGCCAAGAAGGAAGTGGCAGAGATAAAGGAACAGCAGAAGGAGCTGAACGACCGTCTCGTCATGACCGAGAAGGCCATCCGCGACATACTCCTCGGGATGCCGAACATTCCCTGTGACGCTGTTCCCGAAGGCAGGACTGCCGAGGACAACGTTGTCGAGAAGACCGGCGGAGAGATGCCGGCCCTTCCCGCTGACGCGCTTCCCCACTGGGATCTCGCCAAGAAGTACAATCTCATAGACTTCGAGCTTGGGGTGAAGATAACAGGGCCGGGATTCCCTGTCTATATAGGCAAGGGAGCAAGATTGCAGCGCGCCCTCATCCAGTTTTTCCTCGACCGTGCCGGAGAGGCTGGCTATCTTGAAGTGCAGCCCCCCTACGTGGTCAACGAGGCCTCGGGTTATGGCACAGGCCAGCTTCCCGACAAGGAGGGACAGATGTATTATATCAACGAGGACAATCTGTATCTTATCCCCACCGCCGAAGTCCCCGTCACCAATCTTTATCGTGACGTCATAATCCCGGCAGATAAACTTCCGGTCAAGAATTGTGCCTACTCCGCATGTTTCCGCCGCGAGGCCGGCAGCTACGGCAAGGATGTACGCGGTCTCAACCGTCTGCACCAGTTTGACAAGGTGGAGATCGTGCGCATCGAGAAGCCCGAAGACTCATATGCGGCTCTTGAAGAGATGAAGGCCCACGTGCAGGGACTTCTTGAAAGCCTCGGACTTCCTTGGCACATCCTGCGTCTGTGTGGCGGCGATATGAGCTTCACTTCATCAATCACTTTTGATTTCGAGGTTTACTCCGCAGCACAGGGCCGCTGGCTGGAAGTGTCATCGGTATCTAATTTCGAGACCTATCAGGCCAACCGTCTGAAATGCCGTTATCGCGGAGAGGACAAGAAGACGCATCTCTGCCATACGCTCAACGGCTCGGCTCTCGCCCTGCCCCGTATCATGGCTGCCATTCTTGAAAACAACCAGACCCCCGAGGGTATCGTTGTCCCCGAATGTCTGCGCCGTTATACAGGGTTTGACATCATCAACTAATCCGGCTTCCCGGACGTTGTAACCACAGACAAACTTATAAAAATATGGAAACAACACGTCAAGCCAAAATCTCGCGCCTTTTACAGAAGGAGCTGAGTGAGATATTCCGTATGCAGACGGCCAAGACCCACGGCATCCTCGTGTCGATCAGCGCCGTGAGGGTATCTCCTGACCTCAGTGTGGCCCGTGTATATCTGTCGATTTTCCCAACCGGGAAGTCACAAGAGATACTTGAAGGAATCACACGGAGCGTCAAGACAATCCGTTACGAACTTGCACAGAAGGTTCGTTTCCAGCTACGCAAGTGTCCCGAGCTGTCATTCTTCATTGATGACTCACTGGACTATATCGAGAATATTGACCGCCTGTTGCAGGAATAGGTATATTTACAGTCCGCAAAAAGGCTGGGTCGGAATCGTACAGGCCACACAAGGGGTCTTATGCGGTTCCGGCCCAGTCTCGCATTAAAAAAATACAGAAATACATCCGATGCTTTCGCTACGTATAGCCCTGCGTTATCTTTTTGCCCGTAAAAGCCATTCTGCGGTCAATGTCATATCGGTCATTTCCACGGCAGGTATCGCCGTGGCCTCCATGGCCATGGTGTGCGTGCTGTCAGTATTCAACGGTTTTACCGATCTCGCATCTGAGCGGCAGTCGGCGGTTGCGCCCGACATCAGGGTCACACCGCGTCAGGGCAAGGTCTTCGAGTCGGCAGACTCCATTGCCGGTATTGTCGCCAAGGTGCCGGGAGTGGGGATGGTTGCGCCTGTTCTGACCGAGCGGGCCCTCGCGGTCTTTGACGGGGCGCAGATGCCCGTGATGGTCAAGGGGGTGCCGTCGCCTTACTCGGCTGTATCTTCGATATCGTCACTGGTGATAGACGGTGTCATGATTGACGAGCCGTCAGAGGCCCCGGACTCTATGCTTGACTATGCGCTTGCCAGTGTAGGCGTGGCCATAAATACAGGGGCGAGACCTTCGTTTGAACGACCTTTGATGCTGACGGTACCACGGCGCGTGGGGCGTATAAATCCGGCGTTTCCTCTCGGCGCGTTTTCGACCGATACGCTTTTTGTCAGCGGAGTGTTCCAGACAAATGAGGCTGACTATGACGAGTCTCTTGTCATAGTCCCGCTGAGGGTGGCGCGTCGGCTTTTCGAATATCCTACACAGGCCTCGGCGTTCGAGATATCCGTATCCCCCGGTTTCAGGCATGACGATGTCATAGAGGAAGTGGAGTCGGTGATGGGGGACGGCTTTGTTGTCGCAGACCGTCTCCGCCAGCAGGAGACAGCGTTCAGGATGATAGAGATAGAGAAATGGATCACTTTCCTGATGCTTTTGTTCGTGCTGGTGATGGCCTCGTTCAACATCCTGTCTACCATGTCGATGCTTATCATAGAGAAAGAGGATAATCTGCGTGTGATGCGCTCGTTCGGTGCCTCGCAGAGACTTCTGCGGCGTATCTTTCTTGACGAGGGGGTGCTTATAGCGATTATGGGTGGGGCAGCCGGAATCATTGTTGGTGTCCTTCTGTGTCTCGCCCAGCAGGCGTGGGGACTCATATCCCTCGGGGGTGATCATGAACACATGTCGGTAGTTGCCTATCCCTGCCGTCTTGCAGTCACTGATACCCTTCTTACCGCAGGAGTGGTGTTGGTGATAGGGATGGTGTCAGGCTTTATTGCCTCCCGCTCTGTACCTGACAGGTGAAAAATTGCCTGGATGTTGTTTTTCTGGTCGTTTTGCTATATTTTTGCATTTCGGTAGACAGAAAAACCACCGTCATTATCATGAATATAATAAAAAAACTATCACTCTTCTCAGCCTGTACCCTCTGGTCGGCGAGTGCTTTTGCTGTTCCGGCCATGCCGGGCCTCATGACCATGATGCAGCCGGATGGCTCTGAGGTCAAGGTCAGACTTATAGGTGACGAATTTTCACATCATTATCTTACGGAGGACGGATATCTTCTTTCGGTAAAGGATAATACGTTCTTCTATGCTGATGTCGACGACTCCGGCTCGGTTGTCAGCAGCGGTATTGTGGCGAGTCCTGCCGCCGAGAGGAGCGGGGAGGCCAATGCCTTTCTGGCCAAGGTAGACAAGGGGCGTATTGCCAAGGCCATGGCTGCGCGTCGCGAAGCATCGGTCTTAACCCGGCCTATGAAGGCGCCGTCAAAGGCTGTCTCGCAGACCATGTCAGATATTCCCGGACTGTTTCCGGGCGCTGACTTTCCATGCCATGGCCGGCAGAAGGGACTTGTGATCCTTGTCAATTATGCCGATCTGGGTATGCAGACCCCTTCTCCCGCTGATTATTTTTCAAGGATGCTGAACCAGCCCGGCTTTTCCGACAACGGTGCCACCGGCTCGGCCCGGGATTTCTTCATTGAATGTTCGGGTGGGCAGTTTGATCCGGAGTTTGATGTCTACGGGCCGGTCACCCTTCCTCAGAAGCGTGCCTATTACGGACGCAACAACATCTATACGGGGAATGACGAAAGGGCACATGAGATGATCATAGATGCCTGCAAGCTTCTGGACGATGAGATTGACTTCTCGCGCTATGACCGCAACGGAGACGGATATATCGACAACGTGTTTGTTTTCTATGCCGGTCGTGGCGAGGCTAACGGGGGTGGTGATGACACTGTGTGGCCACATGCCTGGGAAATCGAGGCCGGCAATGTTGGCACTTACGTGTTTGACGGTGTGGTCTTAAACCGTTATGCGTGCTCTAACGAATGGGTGTCCGGGCGCACTGACGGTGTGGGAACCTTTATACATGAGTTTTCACATGTCATGGGACTTCCTGACCTGTATTCCACCAATGGATCAGGGTCTTTCACCCCGAGCGAATGGTCGGCACTTGATTATGGCCCTTACAATAACAGCGGACGTACCCCTCCGCTCTATGGCGCGTTTGAGCGTTGCGCCCTCGGATGGATGACGCCTAACGAGATCGAAGGCCCGTTGTCGGCCGTTCTCGAACCGATCTCCTCCAATACGGCAGGCATTATCCGCACATCGTCCCCTAACGAATATTTCCTTATAGAGAACCGTCAGCAGACAGGATGGGACAAATACATTCCTGGTCACGGTATGCTTGTCTGGCATGTGAATTATATCCCCAAGGTATGGACTGACAACATTGTCAACAACCTGCCCGACCGACAGTATGTAGACATCGAGGAAGCTGACGGGGTGCGTTCAGATGGCACGCGTGCCGGTGACGCGTTTCCCGGTACGTCCGGCATAACGTCGTTCACAGGTGATACAGATCCCGGAATGGTCACATGGAGCGGTGAGAAACTTCCGTTCCCCATTACCGATATCACGGAAAGCCCGGAAGGTCTTATAAGCTTCAATGTAAGCGGTGGCGCCGAGCATGTTTTCGGTACTACCGAGGTCTATGAGGCTACCGATGTAACCCACTGTTCCTTCCGTGCATCGTGGAAGGCCGTGGAGGGTATGCGTTACAGTGTCTCCCTTTTTGATGCATCCACCATGGAGCCTGTCGCCGGATATGAGAACATAAGAACCGGGATGGTTCCGGCCTATGAGTTCACGGGGCTTCAATCTTCTACCGAGTATGCATTCAGTGTCCGCGTAGGCAATGACTGGCAGTTTGGAGAGCCGTCAGAGGCTGTGCGTGTGACTACCGAGCGAATGACCTTCGATCTCAGAACCGTCGAGGCCCTTGATGCCTCCGATATAACCCCGAATTCGTTTACCGCCTCGTGGCTTCCTCTTCCTGAGGCGTCGGAATACAAGTTGTCCGTCTTCACACTGACCAGCCCTGAAACGGAAGCGGTGGACTGTGATTTTGCAGGAAAGAAGGTTCCCGAAGGTTGGGCCACATCATATACCGCGTCTTTTGGTACCTCCAATGCGTTCAGTGGGGACGAGGTTCCTTCCCTAAAATTCAGTGGGTCTGGCAATCAGTTGGAATCCCCGCTTTTTGAGAAGCCGGTGAGCGCTCTGAGGTTCTGGGCGAGATGCACCAATGACGAATCCGGCAATGTCATAAGCCTTTCGGGATTGATTGACGGCAAGTGGGAGGTACTGGAAAATCTTCCCATGGTAAAGGCTCTCGGAGGCAAACGGTATGTCGTAAACAATCTTCCGGCCGGAGTAAAGGCCCTGCGTTGGGAGTTTGTACGAACCAGCGAGGTAGGTCTGCTGTATATTGACGATATACATATCGAATGTTGCGAACCGGCACAAAGATCATATCTTGACGGCTACGACCGGCGTAGCATGGGTACGGAGACTTCGTGTGTTGTTGACGGTCTTTCCCCGGAAACCACTTACTACTATATTGTGGAGGCGACTGATGGCCGGCTGTCAGCCATTCCCTCGCGTGAGGTTAGTGTGGATCTTCCCAAGGAGTCCGGGATATTTGACATCGTAGGCTATGATGATGTCGTGATAGGTTCCACTTCCGGCACGGTTATCATTGACGGATGTCCGGCAGACACGAATGTGACTGTTACAGACATCTCTGGCAGGACTGTTGCCTCGGCTGTCTCGGACGGTGGGACTGTCACCCTGCCGGTAGGTGTAGCCGGTGTCTACATTGTGAGGGCCGGCTCTTCGGTAGCCAAGGTGCTTGTGAGATAAGGTTCCTTTAAAGATATCCATACCGATAATCCCTGTCCGTTCTGTAAGTGAGGTACGGACAGGGACTTTTGTTTGTACAGAAGTAATATTATGCCGGTTTTAAAAGAAATTTGTAATATTTTCTTAATTTTATTGCCTATTTATTTTGTTTTTAACGATAAATAATATAGATTTGCAATTGAAGAAAATATGGTTTATGAGAGATATATCATATAAGGATGCATGTGCCTGGATTTTTCAATGACTCTGCTGGCAGAGGTGTCTTTTATGACAACGGTCTGTCAGGCAGCACGGGTATCTTGTATGTGGCATCGGATGTCAGATTGCCGGCCTTGGTATTGGTGAAAATTTGCGGAAGATATCCGTACTCAGAAAAGTCCGCATAACCCCTTTGTTTAAGTATATATCTCATAAGCTGGTTGTCCGATGACCGGGGCACGGCCCCGGTCTTTTATGCCTGATATGGTTAGGACGGCAGTGTGGATATGCGGCATTGTCTGAGACTACATATCAGGGAGTTTCGGGCATGCCGCCCGGTGGTATATAAAATATTTTTTGCAGTTTCGGAAAAAATGCCTACCTTTGCGTCATCTTTAAGATAAGTGGACAAATTTGGCTGCTTGCAACCACTTCAAAAAATGCTAAAACTGCCCTTTGCCGGTCATGAATGCCGGTCGAGGTACTCTCGGATTTTTCCGTAGCCCCGTGTCAGAGCGGGGAGAGAGTGTGATTGGTTTTTTAGAGGTTACATCCTCCGCTGTCACAGCTTAGAGGCTTGCAGGCGGTAGTGATGGAAAATGTTGGAGCAGTCGTGTCCCTGTCTTGGACACCTGTTTCGATATTTTTTTATTTATACCACTATGAATACCTATCTCTTCACATCCGAATCAGTTTCAGAAGGCCATCCCGACAAGGTGGCCGACCAGATTTCCGACGCTGTTCTTGACGAATTCCTTGCCCGCGATCCATCGTCAAAGGTGGCATGCGAGACCCTTGTGACCACAGGCCAGGTCATAATAGCCGGCGAGGTCAAGAGCAACGCCTATATCGACCTTATGGATGTCACCCGTGAGGTGATAAAGAATATCGGTTATGACCGCAGCGAGCTTAAATTTGACGGCGAGGCTTGCGGAGTGTTCTCGGCCCTTCACGAGCAGAGTGCCGACATCAACCGAGGTGTTGAACGCGATGAACTGGAAGGACAGGGAGCCGGCGACCAAGGCATGATGTTCGGCTACGCCTGTGCCGAGACCCCCGACTATATGCCTCTGACCCTCGACCTGTCCCACCGTCTCTTGCGCGAGCTTGCCGACATACGTCGCGAGGGACGCGAGATGACCTACGAGTCCGATGGGAAGACACGCACATACCTGCGTCCCGATTCCAAGAGCCAGGTCACTGTGGAGTATGATGAGGAGAACCGTCCCCTGCGTGTTGACACGATAGTCATCTCTACCCAGCATGATGAATTTGTGAAGCCTGCCCCCGGACAGACTCAGCTTGAAGCCGACGAGGAGATGCGTCTGCGCATCGAGAAGGATGTGCGGGAGATTCTCGTACCCCGTGTCAAGGCCCAGCTTCCTGCCGATGTCGCAGCCCTTATAGACGGTTACAGGCTTCTTGTCAATCCCACAGGCAAGTTTGTAATCGGCGGCCCCCATGGCGACACAGGGCTTACCGGGCGCAAGATCATCGTTGACACCTATGGCGGACGTGGCGCCCACGGAGGTGGTGCATTCTCGGGTAAGGATCCCTCCAAGGTGGATCGTTCGGCTGCATATGCGGCCCGACATATAGCCAAAAACCTTGTTGCCGCCGGTGTGGCCAGAGAGGTGCTTGTGCAGGTTGCCTATGCGATAGGAAAGTCCGAACCTGTCAGCCTCTGCATAAATACATACGGAACCGCTGCGGTGTCTCTCTCTGACACCGAGATTGCCGCCAAGGTTATGGCCATGCCCTGTTTCGATATGACCCCTTATGCCATAGAGAAACGTTTCAACCTGCGCCAACCCATATATCGCGAGACCGCGAGCTACGGACATATGGGACGTCAGCCCAGAGTGGTCACAAAGCATTTCCACTCCAAATATGAACCTGAGGTGGTCAAGGAGGTCGAACTCTTCACCTGGGAGAAGCTTGACGCGGTTCCTGCCGTAAAGAAAGAGTTCGGAATCGAAGGCTAATGGTTAAATAAATGTTAAATCGCCTTGTGCCTATTGCGTGGTTGAAAATAAGGTCGTAACTTTGCAACGCAAAACAAGGGAGACATCCTTTGGAAATAGAATGCAAGGCGATTTAGTGTAGAGGCCTAGCACGCCGCCCTCTCACGGCGGAAACCCGGGTTCGAATCCCGGATTCGCTACACAAGCAAAAGAGCATACAAGTTTCTTGTATGCTCTTTTGCTGTTTATCTTTTGGACATAGAGAGGCCACCTCCGCGATAGCTGCCATGAATGCATCTTCGAGGAGGTGGTCTTAATGATGGTCTACATCATGGAACGTAGTTTCTCTTCAAGCACTTCGAGCTGGTGAAGTCCTGATTCCCGCCACTGCGATGTGCCGTTTTTAAAGATAACCAGCGTCGGAACGCTGCGAATCTGGTATTCGGCGGCAAGCTCGGGATTGCGGTCAACGTCAATCTTCACGATATTTGCAGAATCGCCTACTTTTTTCTTCAATTCTTCAAGTATGGGGCCTTGCATCTTGCAGGGGCCGCACCATGTGGCGAAGAAGTCGACCAAGGTCGGCTTGTCGCTATTGATTATTTCTTTGAAATCACTCATTATTGTTGGTGTTTTTATTTTGTGTATGTCGTTTCGTTTTTATAACAAGCCCGGAGGTAGTAATGTTTATAACAATATTCCTGCGGCGACTTCATCGGCTTTCTCCGTTCCGGCTATACATTTGATGAGTTCGAGCGCGAAGAGGGTGGCTGATGACGGGCCGTTAGAGGTGATGACGTTGCCGTCCTTTACCACTCTCCCGGCCACATGGTTGGCACCTCCGGCAGTGAGCGCTTCCTCGAAGCCGGGATAACATGTGGCGTTCTTGCCGTTTAGGATGCCGGCCGATGCCAGAAGTACGGCCGGGGCGGCACAGATCGCGGCTATATATCCGCCTTTGGAAGCCTGTGAGGCAAAGGCTGCGCGGACGGTCATATTGTCGGCCAGATGTTTTGCTCCCGGCATTCCGCCCGGGGCTATGAGCATGTCGGTAGAGGAGGTGTCGGCCTGCGGAAGTAATATGTCGGCTGTGACTTTGATGCCGTGTGCGCCGGTGACAACGGCCGAGCTGTTGATTGAGACAGTCACGACATCTATTCCTGCACGGCGCAGAAGGTCAACCGGGGTAAGGGCCTCGATTTCCTCGAAACCGTCAGCCAGAAAGAGATAAGTTTTTCCCATATATTTCAGAGTTGGTGTGTCATATGGCAAATATAACACCTTTGAGCGGTTTTTTTGCTACCTTTGCATGTCAAAAAACATTAATATGCATAAGTCAGCCGTTTGTATCCTTTTTCTGATGTTCCTTGCGTCATGTGGCGGGAGCCGGATTTATCGTGAAGCCGATGGAGGTGTGTGGAACACCACCTATCACATCGTATATGATGCCGATCGTGACCTCCGGGACTCGGTGATGGCTGTGATGAGACAGGTGGAGCGTTCTCTTTCCCCTTTCTCCAAAGGCTCTATTGTCTCGCGTGTCAATGCCGGCGAGGATGTTGTGACTGACACGCTGTTCAGACATGTGTTCCATGTCTCACGGACTGTGAACGGACATAGCGGAGGCATGTTCGATCCCACAGTGGCCCCGCTGGTCAATCTGTGGGGATTCGGCTATCGCGAGACAGGCGTGGAGCCTTCGGCCGAGGCGGTAGGCTCTCTGCTACGCCTTGTCGGAATAGGAGGATGCACGCTGGATGGCGAGGGGAAGGTGGTGAAGAAACATCCCGGTACGGAGTTTAATTTCTCTGCCATAACCAAGGGGTTCGGCTGCGACCTTGTCGGTGAGATGCTGCATCGCAACGGGGTGGATAACTATATGGTAGAGATTGGCGGGGAGATTGCCTCCGCCGGCCGCTCACCGCGAGGTACCGATTGGCGTGTCATGGTGGACGCGCCGGTTGACAGTGATGCGGGCGTAGTCCATGAACGTCTGGCTGTGATAGAGGTTACAGACTGCGGTATAGCCACATCAGGTAATTACCGTAATTATAGGGAGACCGCTCAGGGCCGGGTGTGGCATACGGTCAGTCCGCAGACCGGTCGCCCTGCGGTCACAGACCTTCTGTCGGCCACGGTGATGGCTCCTACATGCATGGAAGCTGATGCTTATGCCACGGCCTGCATGGCCATGAGCGCGGCTGATGCCATGGTCATGATAGAGTCTCTTCCTGGAATCGAGGCACTTCTCGTGACCGGGGATTCGGTGATGGTATCGACAAAATTCCCGCCTCTGAAATAGTCAGGGACGGGAAATCTTCACAAGAGATATGTATATGTTTTTCAGAATGCCACAGACTTCATGGTGAGGCCTGTGGTTTCTGACAGCCCGAAAAGAAGGTTCATGGTGTGGACGGCGTTGCCGGCGGCACCTTTGAGCAGATTGTCGATCACGGCCGTGACAAGCAGTCTGCCGTCTATCTTGTCGAGGTGGATGATACACTTGTTGGTATTTACCACGTCTTTGAGGTCGGGAATCTTAGAGGTGATAAAGGTGAAGTTATGGTCGCTGAAATAATCCTGATATATACGGATTATCTCGGTAAGTTCGAGCGGACAGTCGAGATATGAGACCGCCATGATGCCTCGTGAGAACGGGCCTCGCACAGGCACCATGTGGATTCTGGCCGAGAAGCTTTGCTGCATGGCCGAAAGTGTCTGGACTATCTCGGCCTCCTGCGGATGCCTGAACGGACGGTAGACCACAGCATTGTCATTACGCCATGCATAGTGTGTGGTAGGTCGTCGTTCGGCACCTTCGCTTGTCGCGCCGGTCAGCACTGTTGTGTGGATGTCGGAATTGAGCAGCAGGTTTTTGGCGAGTGGTATAAGGGACAGTTCCACCGCCATGGCGAGGCAGCCCGGATTGGCCACGTGGACGGCCCCGCGCACCATGGACTTGCGGTTAAGCTCTGAGAGACCGTAGACGAAGTCATGCTCGCCGTCCTGTATGCGGAAGTCGCGCGAGAGGTCTATTATTTTCAGTCCTTCGGGAATGGTATGTGTCTCGATGAACTCCCTTGTCTTGCCTGCGGGACGGCAGCAGAAAAGAACGTCTATGCCTGCAAGGTCTATGGTCTTGGTGAAGTTCATATCCACCTCGCCGTGGAGGCCTTGGTGGACGTCGACGATGCGCTGTCCGGCGACAGTGCGGGAGTGTACCCATCTGAGTTCCACATCGGGATGGTTGATGAGGATGCGCACCAGTTCCCCGGCCGCATATCCCGAGCCGCCTATTATACCTGCCTTGATCATTGGACGTCGGGGAGTTGTATGTTCCTGATGCCTCTCTCAATGCGTCTGACGGTCTCGTCAAGCCCTATAAGCTCGGTGATGTCGAAGATATGGGGGCCTTTGCATTCGCCGACGAGGGTGAGGCGGAAAGCATTCATGACGTTGCCGAGATGATAGCCTTTCTCTGCCACCCATGCGAGTACAGGCGGCTCGGCCTCGGCGCTGACGAACGAGGGAAGGCCTTTGAGCACCTCCACGAGTTCTGTCATGATGGCCGGGGTGTCTTCCTTCCAGCGTTTGCGAATATCTTTTTCGGCATATTCCCCGGGAGCCGTGAAGAAGAAACGGGCCTGTGCCCAGAGGTCGGCAACGAAGTTTATACGTCCCTTCACGAGTCCTACCACGCGGGTGATGTATTCGTCTGTAAAGTCATCGGGGTTTACCCCGTTGGCACGTAGGACGGGCTTGAACAGTTCGGCAAGTTCAGAGTCAGACGCCTTTTGGAGGTATTCGTGGTTGAACCAGCGCCCTTTCTCATATGCGAATTTTGCGCCTGAACGGGAGCAGTGGTCGAAGGAGAATTTCGATATGAGTTCGTCCATTGACATTATCTCGGTGTCATCGCCGGGATTCCAGCCGAGGAGTGCGAGGAAGTTGATGACAGCCTCGGGCAGATAGCCGGATTCGCGGTAGCCGCTTGATACGGCGCCGCTCTTGGGATCGTGCCATTCGAGGGGGAACACGGGAAAGCCCAGACGGTCTCCGTCACGCTTGGAGAGTTTTCCCTTTCCGTCGGGTTTTAGAAGGAGGGGGAGATGGACGAAGTCGGGGCGTGTGTCGGCCCATCCGAAAGCCTCGTATAGAAGCACGTGGAGCGGTGCGGAGGGGAGCCATTCCTCGCCACGGATGACGTGGGTCACTTCCATCAAGTGGTCGTCGACTATGTTGGCAAGGTGGTAGGTAGGCAGGTCGTCCGCGCTTTTGTAGAGTACCTTGTCATCGAGTATGGAAGAGTTGATGGTCACTTTGCCGCGCAGCAGGTCGTTGACCTCGACATCGCGGCCCGGCTCGATGAGGAAACGCACCACATAAGGGGTTCCGGCTTCTATGAGGGCCTTGACCTCCTCGGCGTCCATGGCGAGGGAGTTGCGCATGTTCATTCGTGTGGAGGCGTCATACTGGAAGTTTGGAGTGGCCGCGCGGGTGGCTTCAAGCTCGGCAGGTGTGTCAAAGGCTATGTAGGCCTTTCCGGCATCAAGAAGCATCCTGACATGTTCGCGGTAGATGTCGCGACGCTCGCTCTGCTTATAGGGGCCGTAGGCTCCCCCCTCGCGGACACCCTCGTCAATCTTTATACCGAGCCATGCGAGTGACTCGTTGATATATTCCTCGGCTCCCGGTACGAATCGCTGGGAGTCGGTGTCCTCGATGCGGAGAATCATGTCACCGCCGTGGCGGCGGGCGAAGAGGTAGTTGTAGAGGGCGGTGCGGACGCCGCCGATGTGGAGAGGCCCGGTGGGGGAGGGGGCGAATCTCACTCTGACTTTACGGTCCATGTATGTGGTTTATGGGTTTATTGAGTGGTTGTATGAGAGCCGAGCCGCTTGCCGTGGCTCTCTCCCGAGCCACAAAATTAGCTAAAATTCTACTTATTAGAAAAAAAAGTTGTACTTTTGCCCCCGATACTATGCCCCGTTCTTATACTGAGATGGAAAACGATACACGCCCATATGTCCCCGAGCCTGCCATCAGCCGGCTGCCGTGGTATCTTGCCTGTGTGAGCCGTCTGCGAGCACAAGGGGTGGAGTATGTCTCCTCCACGGCTATCTCCAAGCAGCTCAATGTGGATGCCTCACAGATAGCAAAGGATCTAAGTTATCTCAATATCAAGGGAAAGACCCGCATCGGCTATGAAGTGAGCCATCTGGAAAAAGAGCTTGGCGACTTTCTGGGGTTCACCCGCAGCCATAATGCCGTGGTGATGGGGGTGGGAAGTCTCGGACGCGCCCTTGTGTCTGATTCGGGCCTGTCGCGCTACGGGCTTGATATAGTTGCAGGGTTTGACACTGACCCGGAGGTCATCGGAACCGAGATTGCCGGCGTTCCAGTCTATGACCTTGACGAGCTTGCCGGACGTCGTCAGGAACTCGGGGCTGAGATAGCGGTGATAGCTGTCCCGGTGGAGTTTGCGGCCGAAGTGGCCGACCGATGCGTTAAGGCAGGTATAAAGGCTCTTTGGAACTTTACCCCTTTCCACATAAAGACCTCTCCCGAAATCACCATACAGAACACGTCGCTTTACGCGCATCTCGCCGTTATGTACAACCGCATGAATTCGCGATGAAGATAATACGCTTCCTTACCTCTGACCCGGCCTCTCCCCTTGACTTTCACCCTGATTCAGCTCTGCTTCTTCCGGGCAGGCCTATGTTTTATCCCGGCTTTGGCGATGGATGGACTGTGTCGCCTGTCATGGCGGTGCGTATCAACAGACTGGGAAAATGTGTGGCCGTAAAGTTCGCGGGACGTTACTATGATGCCGTTGCCCCAGCTGTAAGGCTCGTGCTTCCCGGTATGCAGCCCGAAGCCGAGGGGGAACTATCGGGAATGGATTTCTCGATAACTCACGGTGACTGGGCCGTCCCGGAGGAATTTCTTACCGCCGGGTCTTTGGAGATCGGCGGTGTCAGGGTGGCAATTCCATACACTTTGTCTGAGATAGACCTTGCCGTAAGCCGTGCAAGCCGTCTGACGACCATCAAGATGGGTGATATACTTCTTCTTCCTCTTACGGTGTCCGATGAGATTCAGCTGATACCTCGCAGCCGCCTTAAAGCCGTAACCCCGGCGGGTGTCGAAGTGATGAATGTGAAGGTGGTCTGATATTGGTCAGATATCATCGGAGATACGTATCTTCCCATTATAGTCTGACATTTCTAACGATATAATGACAGCCATGCTACGAGGGCATGGCTGTTGTTATATCGTCAGATTTTCTTAATATCCGAAGAGTTGCCGGATGATAAAAAAAGGATGACGGGCCGGGTGGCTCGTCATCCTTCATATCATGCAAAAGTGAGTCTCTTACTTGCCGGCAAGTTTCTCTTTGAGGCTTGCGAGGGCTTCGAGGTCACCGAGGGTTGTCTTCTCCAACGGAGTGGTGAGAGCCGGAGTCTCCTCGGCGGGACGGCGGTTGCCACGACGGGCATTGTCACCACCACGGTTCTCGCGCTTGCGGGGCTGCTCAGCGCGCTCGCCCTTCTGCTCATCTTCGAAGATGCGGCTGTGTGAGAGGATGATGCGCTTGGAGTCCTTGTTGAACTCGATAACCTTGAATTCGAGTTTCTCGTCAAGCTGTGCGCGGCTGCCGTCAGCCTTGACAAGGTGCTTGGGAGTTGCAAAGCCTTCGACACCGTAGGGGAGGGAGATTACAGCACCCTTCTCTACCATCTCGATGATGGTGCCTTCGTGTACAGAGCCGACAGTGAAGATGGTCTCGAATACATCCCAGGGATTCTCTTCGAGCTGCTTGTGGCCGAGAGAGAGACGACGGTTCTCCTTGTCGATTTCAAGAACCTGCACGTCGATAGTAGCACCGATCTGGGTGAACTCGCTGGGGTGTTTTACCTTCTTTGTCCATGAAAGGTCGGAGATGTGGATAAGGCCGTCTACGCCCTCCTCGATCTCAACGAACACGCCGAAGTTGGTGAAGTTGCGGACACGCGCGCTGTGCTTGGAGCCAACGGGATATTTGGTCTCGATGTTCTCCCAAGGATCGTTTTTGAGCTGTTTGAGGCCGAGTGACATCTTGCGGTCTTCGCGGTCGAGGGTGAGGATGACAGCCTCGATTTCGTCGCCGACTTTGAGGAAGTCCTGAGCGGAACGGAGGTGCTGGCTCCATGACATCTCTGAAACGTGGATGAGGCCTTCGACACCGGGGGCGATTTCGACGAATGCGCCGTAGTCTGCCATAACGACAACTTTGCCTTTGACCTTGTCTCCGACTTTGAGGTCGGCGCTGAGGGCATCCCAGGGATGGGGGAGGAGCTGTTTGAGACCGAGGGCGATGCGCTTCTTCTCGTCATCGAAGTCGAGAATAACGACATTGAGCTTCTGGTCAAGCTGAACGACTTCCTCGGGGTGGCTTACGCGGCCCCAGGAGAGGTCTGTGATATGGATGAGGCCGTCTACGCCGCCAAGGTCGATGAACACACCGTAGGAAGTGATGTTCTTGACCGAGCCTTCGAGCACCTGACCCTTTTCGAGCTTGGCGATGATCTCGCGCTTCTGCTGTTCAAGCTCGGCCTCGATGAGAGCCTTGTGTGAAACGACCACGTTCTTGAATTCCTGATTGATCTTAACGACTTTGAACTCCATGGTCTTGCCAACGAAGATATCATAGTCGCGGATGGGCTTGACGTCGATCTGTGAGCCGGGGAGGAATGCCTCGATGCCGAACACGTCGACAATCATGCCGCCTTTGGTGCGGCACTTGATGTAGCCCTTGATGACTTCGTCTTTCTCGAGAGCCTCGTTGATGCGGTCCCATGAGCGGGCTGCGCGGATGGTACCTTCGATTACATCCTTGTCACGCACGGTGTTGAGCGATTCATCATAGGTCTTGGTAAGCTCCTCGCGCGACTTGTCGCCCTTGGACTCACCTTTTTCGTAAGCTTCCCAATCGAAATCTACGAGAGGGGAGTTTTTTACTTCTTCAGTCATTAAACTAAATGGGGTTAATAAATAAGGTTAATTGTAAAACGTGCCTTCGTGCCCGTGGGCGCGCAAAGCGCTGCAAAGGTAATGAAAATTTTTTAATTCCGCAAATAGCCGGGCCGTGATGTCTGGTCTTTGTTAACCGGGTGAAAATAAGGCGTGAGTGTCAGGATGCAAGACATGGATACTGCCGGCATGGCCGTGTCCCGGACATTGCGGGGCACGGCCATGGAAATAACGGGCCGAGGGAAGTGTTTTCCGTAGTTTTTAGAAGCTGAATTGCAGCATGGTGTTGATTCTGTTGTCATGGCGGGAGGCGCCGTCCATGTTCACCCTGCGTCCGTAGAGGTATTCCACTCCGCATTGCAGCCCGGGGATGATGGTATAGAACACGTTTGCCGAGACATATTGCGCATACTTGTATTGCTCGTCCCAGGGTGTGCTCCCGTCCATATAACGGGGGGCATAGGCCCGGGAGTGGCTGTAAGATACCGAGGCGAATACTTTGGGGGAGAACGTGTATTGGAGTCCGGCATAACCTCCCCATGCCTTCACGCTTTCAAGGTGTCCTTCTTGTCCGGCCTTGGGTGACAGGTCAAGCCCGAGGCCTGCGAGATCCTGTATGTATCCTCCGATGCCTCGTCCGTATGCGGCTTGATAGTATGCCCTGAGCGGAGTGGTGCCGAGGGCCGAACTGCCGCTCAGCTGGACTCCCCAGCCGGTGACGTTGCGGTTCTTGTCCTTTATGAGGTCGCGATACTGGGTATTCCTCATTATTGCAGATAGCCTCAGCCATCCTGAACCGTTGTCCCAGCTATACTGTATGTAGGCGGGGATGTCGGGTATACGCTGTGTGACGGTACGTGTTCCGGCAGCCGTGGTGATGCTCGGGTCGGGAAGTTCGATGCCGATACCTCCCTTTATACGTGACGAGAAAGACTGCTGGTAGTTGATGAGGTTGTTGGTGGCGCCTACGAGCCCGCACGGGCCTTCGGAGTCTATGGTGGGAGGTGCTGCGGCCCCGTCTTCAAAGAGCGATGACGTGTGGCCCACGGTTAACCCGCGATAGGTGATATAGGCGTGGTTGAGGCAGAATGCGTTGCCGGGGCCTGTGAACTTGCCGCTGATATATGCCCCGACTTTGTTCTTTGTGCCAGGGAGGGCTACGAAGTTGACAAAGATGGTACTCTGTCCGAATGAGCCTTGTATAAGTCCTCCGTCACCCTTCGGAGTGTCGAACGGGATGTCGGCCGTGGTGAAGTCATTTGGATTATGTATAGGGTTTCCCCAGTCGAAAAGCCCTACTCCCTTGATATATCCGCCTATTCCGAGATAGAATTTGTTGTCTTTACCTTTTATGGCAAATCTTGGTACGCCCGGTTCGTTGAAACGTTTGGGGGCATTCTCAATGAAGGCGTCATAGACTTTTTCGTCAGGTTTGCCGGCATCGAAGATTATCTTTACCTCTCCTTCATCGGGCACCGTAGGATGGTTTTGTGCCGAAAGAATGGCAGGAGCCATTGTTAGAGAGCATATCAGCGGGAGTATTGGATTCTTCATAAATGTATGGTGTTTGTGTGTACGAGAGACGGGTGCCTAAGAGTGTATGGTGATTTAAACATACTCGTCGCTCATTCGGAAAGTGAAAGAATCGCGTTTGGCCACTACGAGGATGCCGAAGAGCAGGGTAAGTGCGAAATTCAGTATGAACGGGAAGTGATTGCCCGACGCGCCGAAAAGGTGTCTGAAAAAGTCGGTAATAAAGGGTGCCACCGTGACAGCCAGATAGTTGACCGACAGGACGAGGGCGAGAGCAAGAGTCGATTTGCTGCCGTCAGTGACGGTGTAGGTGGCCTTGTCGTAAATCACGGGCTGGAACACACCGTAGCCGAATCCCATAAGGACGGAGGCGACGTAGAGGGGCCAGTAGTCTCGTGACAGAGCCATCAACAGTAATCCTGCGGCGATAGACGAGGCCGCCACGATAGAAGTCCTCTGTCCGAATATCTTGATGATAAACGGCAGGAAGAAGCCGGGCAGGAAGACCGAGAGGTAGAACAAAGAGGTAATGGTGCCGGTCACATCACTTCCAAGCCTGTCTTCCTGTATGAGGAAAGGCAGGTAGTAAGTGATGGCTACCACTGCATAGGTGACGAAGGCATACAGTCCCATGATTCCGGCTATACGGCCTATTATGAAGCCTTTGGCTGATTTTTCTCCATGGATGGGAGCCGATGCTGACGACGGAGCGGCGGGAGGGGTCTTTGTGACGGTCACAGCGGCGGGAACCCCCGTATCTGTTCCTTTGCGCAGGAATATCATCAAGGCCAGCGGTATGGCCGGTACGAGGTAGACGAGGAACGGAAGATGCCAGTTGCCGTGGTTGAGCCATCCCACAACGGATGTTGCCAGAACGAGGGCTATGTTGGAAATGCCGCTCTTGATGCCGAGCTGCTGCATACGGTAGCGCCCGGTAAAGGTGTCGGCTATCATTCCGGCCGCGAGTGGTATGACGAGACCGCAGCCACATCCCAGAAGGCAGCTTACCACTATCAGCTCCACCATGGAGCGCGCGAAGAAATAGAGCACGCCGGCAGTGAGATATATAGCCAGACCCGCTACCACGATACGTACCTTGTCACGCGATTCGGACAGTTTGCCCGAGAAGAGGACGAAGGGGATTATAAGGAGGTTGGGCAGGACGGTGAGCAACTGGATTTCGAGATCCGATGCGCGGGGAAATATCTTGTCGAGATTGCCGAGCATTGGGCTGACGGCCAGCCCGGGTAGGTTGACCACCAGCGACACAGACCATATTGCCAGCAGTGCCGGCAATGTGATAGTGCCTTTTCCGGTGGGAATTTTCATCGTGAGTCTGTTTCAGAGTATGCCGGAATGATTCCGGCATACTCGGTTATGTTATAAATAAATAGCTGTCTCTAACTTTGTTCTTCCTTCTGCATGGCAGCTTTTACCTCGCTGTCGGAGGGCTGGTAGCCGACAGGCCATTTGGATACCTGTCCGGGGGTGCGGCCCTCGATTTCCCAGTCAAACGGATAGAACGATGCTCCTGCGTCACGCCATGACTTTTTGCGCTTGGCGTAGACAATCAACGGAAGGGCTATGAATACGGCTACACCTATGATAAGGACACCTACATAGACCGTGGGGCTGCCTGTCTTGATCTGGGACGGTGGTACGAAGCTGAGTATGCCGGCCAGAACCGCGCCGGAGACGCCGATGAGCGTGACGAGCCACATGCCGAACTTGCCGCCGGGAACCTTGAAGCCTCTTGTCTTGTTGGGCGCCGTGTGACGCAGTCTCACGAAGGCTGCATATATAATCACTACCATTATGAGGTAGATGATGGTTGACATCTGGCTGAGAATCTGGTAGGCCGACTCGACTGACGGAAGCAGGACGAGTACGAGCGACAGGAGCGAGACGATAGCTGCCTGGACGTAGAGAATAGTGGTCTGGATGCCGTTCTTGTTGGTGTGTTGGAGCGAGCGCGGCAGGAATCCGGCCTTGCCGACAGCGAGAATGCCAGTCGAAGGCCCGGCAATGACGACGCTTACCTGTCCGAGGACGCCGAATGTTATAAGCACGGCCATCACGTTTCCGAGCCACGGGGCGCCGATGGATGTCCAAAGGTCGTCATAGGCCACGAGTAGGCTTTGAAGCAGGTTTATCTTGCTCTCGGGGATTACCACGCCTATGGCAAGGGTGCCGAGAATGAAGATGGCGAGGATGATGAGCGCGGCGATAAAGACGGATTTAGGGAAGTCCTTTGAGGGATTCTTCATTCCGGGCACCTGCACGGCCTGTATCTCCATGCCGGCATAGAAGAGGAATATGCTCGCTGCGAGCACGATGGTACCGAAATGGGAGAAGTCAGGCCAGAAAGGCTTGTCGAGCGGCAGATTGACGGTTTTGCCCATCAGGAGATAGACCACGCCCATGATTATAAGGACTGCGGCCGGGATGATTGTGCCGAAAAGTCCTCCGAGAGTGCTCAGCTTGTTGGCATAGCGCATACCTCGGAAGGTGTTGAACGTGCACACCCAGTAGACACCGAGCACTATGAGCAGCGTATAGACGCGGTTTCCGGCGAGTTTGGCGTCAAAGGCTTCCGGCCAGAATATATAGGCAAGCGAAACGGCTCCGAACATGAGTACGGCAGGAAACCAGATTACTACCATCTGCCAGTCAAGATACATGCTGAGCCAGCCTGTGCGGGTGCCGAAAGCCTCTGAAACCCAGCGGAAGACGCCGCCGGAACGGGTGTAGGTAGATGCAAGTTCGGCGCAGACGAGAGCATAGGGCACCAGAAATACCAGTGCCGCGAAAACGTAATAGAAAATTGATGTGAGTCCGAACTCGGCCTGAGAGGCGAGTCCTCGCATACTGACGATGGTCGTCACGATCATGATGGCCATTGCCATCATGGAGATCTGCCTCACGCCTCCTTTCGGGTGGTTGTGGGGCGTCTCCTCTTTGATACCGCCTTTGACAGATGACTGTTGAGACGTGGAAGGTATATTTTCGGTAGCCATAGCGGTTGAGTTTGTTATGATGAAAAGAAAAAATAAGGGGCCGATATCGGTTTTATCCGGTACCGGCCCCCGACTTAGAGTGAGTCGCAGTCCAAGACTGTCCTGCGACAGTATTTTTTAGTTTTTAACGGGCGGGATAAATCACTGGATAAGCCTCGGCAAGCTTGGTGCCGACCTTATAGTGTACGCCGGGCTGGGCGGTGAAGCTTACATTGCTGCCGGCTTCGAATATCATCACTATGTCTGATCCGCCGAACTGGAAGTATGAGATTTCCTCACCCTTGTGGAGCACGCGTCCTTCCTCGGCTGTCAGCACTACGGATGAAACCTGGGCCATACCCATAGGCAGGACGGCAACAAGACCGATAGGGCTGTCGATGACGATAAGGCCTCGGCACTGCATGAACTCGTATCCTGGGGAGTCGGGAGCGTCAAGATGGCGTATCATCTGGACATGATTGCGTCCGTCGGCCACTTTCTGATCCTGGTCGGCCACCACTTCGAGATATACGGTACCCTGTATGAAGCGTGATTCAAGTACACGGCCTCCGACAGGGGCATGCTGGCGGTGATAGTCGGTGGTGTTGAGGAATGCATGCATCCACTGTCCGCCTTTGAAACGATCCTTGTAGGGACTGCCGGCGAGAAGTTCGTCGAGTTTCCAGCGGATTCCCTTGATGTCGACCTCTGAATCAGTGCTTACCTCCCATTGTCCGCCGAATGTGGAGTCTGCCGGAGAGGTGATTATACGGCTGTCTTCTATTGCAGCGATGGGGTGTGTGCCGGGTTTGAAATGGCGGGCGAAGAATTCGTTGAAGGTCTTCCAGCCTCCGTGAGGCTGTATGTACATGTCCATGTCATAGGCGGGAGAGTCATAGTATGACTGCACTGCCTCGGGAGTGAGCGATTCGGGCTGATCCATCCATTTTCCGAATTCCTGGATGTATTTTCTCATCCATAGGGAAAGCGGGGTGAGAGGCTCGGCGGGATCGTGGGGCATAACGGCGTTTTGAAGGCTCTTTACCGGCTCTTGGTCAAGAATGAAGTAGAAGAGGCAGACGTGTTTGTAGACTATCTTGCCGGGCTGGTTTTCGACAGGAACCCATGTCATCTGGGCGTCGAGCCAGTTGTAGTAGTCTTCAAGGGAGTTCATTTCGTCCATCTCTACTGCATTGTAGGATTTGGCATTTTCAAACGCCTTCTGAAATTTGTCCTGCCAGTTGTTTTTCTGAATCATGTCGAGGAGTTCCTGCACGATTGGCTGATGAGAGGTCTGTGCCATGTTAGGTGAGAGATAAAATATTAGTAATTTTGTGTTTTTTTGTTCCGTTGCAGGGAAACTCCCCTGTGTCAGACTCATCTATACCAACATTGCATTTTGAGGAAATGTTCGGTGGCCGGAAATCGTTTAGATATTTTAACTTTGTAAGTCTGCCGTTAACTGCCGTTAAATTGTATATTTGCCAACGAACCCGAAAATCTTTACAATGGACAAGGAATGTACCATAGCCGACAGGCTCAGACATATAATGCGGCTGCGTCATCTCAACCAGCGCCGTCTGGCCGAAATACTTAGACTTGACCCGTCCAATCTTTCGAAGGCACTGACCGGGAAACTTCCGTTTACAGAGGGACTGGTCAACCGCATAGTTGTCGATCTCGGCATCTCCAAGGCGTGGCTTCAAAGAGGGGTCGGTGTGCCTTTCGAGAAAGAGGCGGTGGCAAGGGAGCTTGCCATAACGGTTCCGATAGAGCCTGAGGAGGTCGCGTCAGGCACCCCTGTCTATGACCTTGACGTGACAGCCGGGTACAGGAGCCTCGCGGAGATTTTCGGTGAGATTCATCCTGTGGGGCGTGTGATGCTCCCGGAAATTCCCGGAAATTGCAGTCTTGTGAAAGTGAGGGGAGACAGTATGGCTCCGAAGATATGTCCCGGCGGATATGTGGCCATAAGGCCTATCGTCAATCCGAGAAATATCTTCTGGGGGCAGATATATGTGGTGGAACTTGAAGAAATGCGTCTTGTGAAGTTTGTCAGACGCCATCCCGATCCGGGGAAAATAATACTTCACAGTGACAATCCCCGATATGACGATATGGACGTTGACCGTTCTGACATCCGCTCTCTCTACATAGTCGAGGCGATACTTAACTATGAGGTGCAGTAGGCTATCAGCTCTCCTCTGTCAGTCTCCTCGAATGAGAGACTGACTACCTTCCCTATTGCTGAGGCGGTTGACATGTCGGTAGAGAGTATTATCTCTGTCAGAGATAGTCCCGGTGTGCGCATGAGCTTGTAGACAGCCTCCTTGGCTGTCCAATAGCGGAGAAGCAGGCCGAGAGTGTCTGGCGCGTCATCCGCCTCGATACGGGCGGCTTCCTCCGTGCTAAGGAACTTTTCCTTGACCCGTGCAAGCTGCGCGCGAGGAGTCTCGATATCTATGCCGACAGGCTGATCCGAGACGGCCATCACGCATGTCGATGACGAGTGGGAGATGGAGATATGGATTTCCGGGTGGTTTTCGATGAAAGGTGCTCCGTCAGGATAATGGGCCAGCACGGCCTCGAACGGGAACGCCTTTTCTGTCAGTCGTCTGACTGCTGCAAGTTCGGCCTGTCTTCGTCCACCCGGTGCTTCGGAAACCTTCTCTATCCCGGTGGTATATACAAGAATCATTGCAGGGATTTCAGCATGGTGAGAATGTCGAGGCTCACACTGTCGATGACCGGTGTCACGGAATCGGGAGCCGTTCCGGCAGGGAGCTGCATGTATAGTGCCCCGCTCACTATCCTGTCGTCCTTTCGGGCAAGTAGCTGCACAGGTGTCGAGAGTGACGTGTGGCTGGTCACCATCTCGCAATCCCATCCTCCTTCCGAGACGAGGGTTGTTAGCACGCCTTCTGAGCCGGCGAGATTCAGAGCCATTCTCTCGCGACGGTTGGCCATTACGTGTGTCACGGAATCTTGATGAGTCACATTGATGACGCTTAGGTAGACGTTTGCCTCGAACCCCACGGGATATTTTATGGTGACCCATGTGTTGTCTTTCCCACGCACCTCGACAGAGGCTGTGGCTCCTGTGTTGATGGCTATCCCGGTGTCTCCGACATCCATGATTTCAAAGTCGTGGGCCGGCATTTCGATGCGTGGATAGGCCTCTGGTTTCGGGACAGAGTGTTCGACGCCCGGACAGGCTGTGAGCATCAAGGAAAGTATTATTGTCGCCGCCGGCCTCATACGTTGCGGAATGATTCGGCGGTCTCGTCGGATTGTACCTCAGGCATGATTTTGACCCGGATATTGACTATACGGTGCTGGTGTATGTTGAGCACGAGGAACCGGCAACGTCCGTAGACGATTGATTCCTTCTCCTTGGGGAAGTCTCCCTTTATAGCGAGAAGCATTCCGGCAAGGGTGTCGCAGTCCTCTGTCACGGAAGCATAGTAGTCCTCTTCTTCTTCAAGGCCGGTGATGCGGAAGAAGTCGTTAAGGAGGGTCTTCCCTTCGAATACGTATGTGTCATCAGGAAGGCGGCGGTAGGTTTCCTCTACCTCGTCATATTCATCGTCGATGTCTCCTACTATTTCTTCGAGCACGTCTTCGAGGGTCACTATACCCTGCGTGCCGCCGAATTCGTCTATCACTATGGCAAGGTGGACACGGCGCGAGCGGAAATCTTCGAGCAGGTCGTCAATCATCCTTGACTCGGGAACGAAATATGGTTCACGCATGAGTGTCTGCCAGTCAAAGTCATCGTTTCCGGCCTTTCCCACGTAGGGTAGGAGGTCTCGTGAATAAAGGACTCCTTTGATATTGTCCATGGTTCCGTCATATACGGGAAGGCGGGCAAATCCGCTTTCTATCACCACTTTCATCACTTCTTTGAACGGGGTTTCCATGTCAAGGCCCGTGATGTCTACCCTCGGGGTCATGACCTCCGAGGCCGTGGTGTCGCCGAATTTCAGGATTCCTTCGAGTATTTCTTTGTTCTGTGAAGGGTCGACATCGGCTATTTCGAGCGCCTGCGAAAGGTCATCGGCAGTGACAGCGGTATCTTTCTTGGTTACCACCTTGTTGACTATTACCGAGCTTTTGACGAGCAGTGATGACAACGGATAAAATATCCTCACGCATAGTGACAGCGGCCCCTCTGCCATTCTGGCCCAGCCCAGATTGTTGGAGTTGGCATACAGTTTGGGCAGGATTTCGCCGAAAAGGAGGATGAGGAATGTCAGTATTACGGATTGGAGTATGAAACTGAGCACAGGACTCATGCCATCGAAGATGGGGCCGAGTGCGAAGTTGCATAGCACGACGATTGTGACGTTGACCAGATTGTTGGCTATGAGGATTGTTGCCAACAGGCGTTCGGGTATTCCGAGCAGCCGGAGGATGTTTTTCCCTTTTGTGCTCCCCTCGATTTCCTCGCACTGCGATGGGGTGAGAGAGAAGAACGCGATCTCGCTTCCCGAGACGAAACCCGAGATGAAAAGGGAGACCACGGCAAGGGCGAGAGCCACTATCCGGGCGCCGCTCATGGGCGCCACTGAGAGAAGAGGATTGTGTGAGAGGTAGGATAAAAGGTCGGCCAAAGCCTCTGTGGCCGGTAACGGATCTGTGTCCAAGTGATGAGCTGGTTAGTTAGACTTAGTCATGTAGAGGGCGTATGGCCCGTTTGTCCTGCAAAGATAATGATTTATATTGACACGGCAAAGCCGTGTGTCCGAATGGATGGAAAAAGCGCCGGAAACCATCGGCTCCGGCGCTTTTATGGTATACATATGTCACTGTCACTGTGATATGGCGAGGCTCAGACAAGGGCGTTGCCTGTCATCTCGGCGGGCTGGGGAAGACCCATGATTTTGAGGATGGTCGGGGCAACGTCGGCCAGACGTCCGTCAGCCACGTGCGCATCCTTGTTCCCGGATACATACACGCAGGGAACGGGGTTGAGGGAGTGTGCGGTGTTGGGTGTGCCGTCGGCATTGATGGCGTTGTCGGCGTTTCCGTGGTCGGCGATGATGATCACCTCGTATCCGGCTTTCTTGGCGGCTTCCACCGTGTCTTTCACGCATTCGTCAACGGCCTTGACAGCCTTGCAGATGGCCTCGTATACGCCGGTGTGTCCCACCATGTCGCCGTTGGCATAGTTCACAACGATGAAGTCATATTTCTCCTCGCCGATGGCCTTGACAAGCTCGTCCTTGACCTCATATGCGCTCATCTCGGGTTTGAGGTCATATGTGGCCACCTTGGGTGAGGCCACGAGTATGCGCTCCTCGCCTTCGTAGGGTGCTTCGCGGCCACCGTTGAAGAAGAATGTCACGTGGGCATATTTCTCAGTCTCGGCTATGTGGAGCTGTTTCTTGTCGAGGGATGACAGATACTCGCCGAGAGTGTTTTCCACATTTTCCTTGGGGAAGAGGATGTGGACGCCTGTGAACGATGCGTCATAGGGGGTCATGCAGTAATATTGCAGACCGGGGACAACCTTCATGTCGGCCTCGGGTATGTCGTGCTGGGTCAGGGCCACGGTAAGTTCCTTGGCGCGGTCGTTGCGGTAGTTGAAGAAGATCACGGAGTCGCCTTCCTTGATGGTTCCGTCAACGGAGGAGTTGTGGATGGGCTTTATGAACTCGTCGGTGACGTCGTTGTCATAGCTTTCCTGCACGGCCTTGGCCATGTCGGCGGCCTGTTCTCCCTCCCCTTTCACGAGAAGGTCATATGCCACCTTGACGCGTTCCCAGCGCTTGTCTCTGTCCATGGCATAATAACGGCCTATGACGGAGGCTATCTTTCCGGCGCTTTTGTCGCAATGGGCTTGGAGCTGTTCTATAAATCCCTTTCCGCTGCGAGGGTCTGTGTCACGGCCGTCCATGAAGCAGTGGATGTAGACTTTGTCAAGTCCGTATTCCTTGGCTATGTCGCATAGGGCATAGAGATGGTCGAGTGAGGAATGCACGCCGCCGTCGCTGGTGAGGCCCATGAAGTGTATGGCCTTTCCGTTGTCACGCGCATAGGAGAAGGCGTTGATGATTTCTGGGTTTTTGAGGATAGAGCCGTCGGCACATGCCTTGTTGATCTTGACAAGATCCTGATAGACCACGCGTCCGGCTCCTATGTTGAGGTGGCCGACCTCGGAGTTGCCCATCTGGCCGTCAGGCAGACCCACGTTCTCTCCCGAAGCTTGAAGCCTGCTGTGGGGATAGGTCTCCATCAGATAGTCCCAGTAGGGGGTGGGGGTGCTTGATATGGCGTCGCTCTTAGTGTTGTTGCCAAGGCCCCATCCGTCAAGTATCATTAACAATGCTTTCTTTGCCATGATTTTAAGAATTTGTACGTAGTTAGAAATTTTGCGCAAATTTAGTGAAAAACGGCGAGATTCCGAGCCGGGATGGTGAAGAAAAATGAAAGGTTGCGGGGTGTATGGCGGTTCTCTTCTTTGCCGCAGTCTTGTTTTTTCCAATAAATACTGTTATTTTTGCGACTAAAAGTAACGAAAAACATAGTTTACCACGTTGTTCACCCATGAAAAAACATTTGAGAACTTTTGCTTCCTCTGCTGTGTTGAATGTTTATAAAAACCTCCTCACGGATTTTAATACGATTATTATGAGACGACTTCTTAGTATTGTCATTCTGCTTGCGGCAGGTGTCATATCGGTTATGGCCGGTGCCCAGGCCGATTATGCCAAGTATCTGAAAGCCTACAACTCTCAGATGGCGGCAAGGCAGTATCTGCCGGCATCACGTTCGATGGCCAAGGCTGCCGTGGCATGTGCGGATGCGACAAACTACGAGGGTGCCTTCAAGCTTATTGCTGGGTTTGACAAGTCTCTCGCTGAGCGCAAGATTACACCTGACTCCATGCCGGCACCATATTTCTACTCGGCCAAGGCCCGTTATGATGTCTATCAGCGGTTCTCCAACCATGCTTCGGCCCAGGTGTGGCTGAAAAGAATGGCTAACCATGCCAAGAAGGCCGGAAATGATGAGATTGCCACCGAGATGCTCCTGTCAGAGGCCCAATACTATTATTCAACCGACAATAACGAGATGGCCGACCGATGCATGGCGCGGGTCATAAGGAAGTTTGACGCGGCCAAGGATTACAAGGATGCGGATAAGGCTTACCGTGAGCTGATAGGGCGTGCCGTTGACGCCGACGATGCCCGGCTTGTGGAACGCACATATGAGAGCTATATGCATTGGAGAGACTCCATAGAGGCAGCGAATGCCGATACCGAGTTGCTGAAAGTGAAGAAAGCCATGGCCGACACCGTGGCTGAGATGAAGAGGATGGATCATACCATCACGGCCCGTACTGGCACGATGGTGACCTTTATATCCCTTTTTATAATATCGCTGGCAGCCCTCGCCCTCGGTGCGTTGTTCTATTGGCGCGTGGTGGTCAAGAGTCGCCGCATGAAACGCCGCGCCATGGAGGCCGATGAGCGTAATGCCGCCAAGAGCGCGATGTTGCAGAATATGGCCACCTCCCTTAAACCCACTATCGACCGTCTTGACCAAAGCAATCCCGCCGTGCAGACTCTGAGGGGGTATGTGGAAAATGTAGGCATACTTTCCGAACTCGATTCTTCCGCTCCTAAGGATCCGTCGGCTATGGAGAACGTCAATCTCGAACCTTTCTGCAACGAGCTTGCCGCAGAGGTGCGCCCGCTGCTAAAAAGCGGTGCCAAACTGGTGCTTGACGGGACACGCGGCTGGGCAAGGATAGATGCTGGGGAGGTGAGGAACATTCTCGCATATCTTCTCGACAATGCCGTGAAGTTCACTCCCGAAGGGGGCAAGGTGGTACTTGCCTACCGCAAGCGCGGGGCCAACAGCCATCAGTTCATAGTCTCGGACAGTGGCCCGGGCATACCCGAAGAGGAGCGCGAGGATCTTTTCAAGGCTTTCAACTCCTCTCATGATATATCGGACGGTGACGGCCTCGGTCTGCCTATATGCGCCCTTCGTGCCGACAAGATGGGCGGTTCGCTGACGCTTGATTCCACCGTGACCAAGGGGACTTCCTTCATACTTACTATTCATACACAATCCCACTAACAGAAACACACATCATCATGAGCGAAAAAGAAAAATCCAGAGTCTCTCCGTGGCTCATTGTCGGGGTGGTAGTCCTGATACTGCTACTCATCCTCTGGCTGACAATAGCCGATGTATTCGGAGATACCGACGTGGCTGCATTTATAAATCCGTAAAACAGCGATTCCGGGTAGTCCCGGACGTATATCCCGGTAAAACCACTCGGGAGAGGTTGTCTTGACACAACCTCTCCCGAGTTTTTATCTGCCGTAAGCATGTATAGGAGGCGTAGTGTACGGTTTTGAAGTACGGAAACGGACAAGTGTCCGTTTCCGTACAGTAGTATATGGAAGTAATGTGCTGGTTAACAGTGGTGTGTATTTCTGGCACGGTTGTTGTGGGGTATTGTGGCATATATCTGAAAAATAAAGTCAACATAAAATCCATGGATAGAGAGATACCTCAGGCGGAGATAAACCGCCGACGCGTCAGAAAGATTGTCAAGGCATCAGCCATAGCCTTAACGGCATGTATTGCTTTTGTGTCACTCGTCATTATGATGAGGAATGGTGTGAAGGAGGGCGACCTCGTATATTCGGAGGTGGAGACCGGCTCGATAGAGACATCTGTCAGTGCCTCAGGCAAGGTCATGCCGGCATTTGAAGAGATTGTCAATTCGCCTATCACCACCCGCATTGTCGAGGTATATTGCAAGGGGGGAGACTCGGTAGGGGAGGGTACCCCGCTTCTGCGTCTTGACCTCCAAAGCGCCAAGACCGAACTTGACAAACTTAATGACGAGCTTCAAATGAAGCTTCTTGCCCTTGACAAGACACGGCTGAATATAGCCACTGAGCTGAACCATCTCGACATGCAGGTAAAGGTCAAGGAGATGGCCGTAAACCGTTTGGAGGCGGAGGTAGCCAACGAGAGACGCCTTGATTCTCTCGGCTCGGGAACCGGCGATCGGGTACGCGAGGCGGAACTGGCGTTCAACACCGGGATGCTGGAACTTCAACAGCTTCGTGACATGCTTGTCAACGAACGTCGTGTAAAGGAAGCCGAGATGGAGACGGCGCGACTCGAACTGAGCATCTTTCGCAAGAACCTTGCCGAACAGCAGCGTATGCTTGAAGACGCGCAGATACGCGCCCCGCGCGCAGCCGTTCTTACCTATATAAACAACGAGATCGGCGCCAGAGTAAACCAAGGGGAGCGTGTGGCGGTTGTCAGCGACCTCAGCCATTTTCGCGTGGATGCGGATATTGCCGACAGTTATGGCGACAGGGTGAGACCCGGGGGACCGGTAAATATCCGCATAGGGCGCGAGATGCTGTCCGGAAAGGTGGGAAATGTAACCCCGCTTAGCCGTAACGGGGTAATATCATTCACGGTCATTCTGGATGATGATGACCACAAGAGGCTACGCTCGGGATTGAAGACCGATGTATTCGTGATGTGTGACATAAAGGAGGATATCCTGCGAATAAGGAACGGTAGTTACTACAAAGGGCCTAATACCTATGAGCTTTTCGTGAAGGACGGTGATGATGCCCTTGTGCGCCGCAGGGTTAGGCTCGGAGATTCCAACTATGAGTGGGTGGAGGTAATCGACGGGCTTGAAGCGGGAGACCGCGTGGTTATCTCGGACATGAACGATTACAGAAATTCAAAAAGGCTGAAACTAAAAAAATAAAATCAATAAAACCTGAATCATTATGGCAATTATCGAACTCAACGGGGTTAACAAGGTCTATCGTACTGACGATATCGAGACCCAGGCACTTGAAAATGTAAACATCGTTGTTGACAAGGGGGAATTTGTCTCCGTTATGGGGCCGTCTGGCTGTGGCAAGTCCACCTTGCTCAACATCATAGGCTTGCTCGACACCCCCACGTCAGGAACTGTGGAGATAGCCGGTACCGAGATAGGGAAAAAGATGGGTGATTCCGAGCTGGCCGCCTTCCGCAACCGCAATCTCGGATTCGTCTTCCAGAGCTTCCACCTCATCCCGTCGTTGAATGTTTCTGACAATGTGGAGCTGCCTTTGGTATACCGTCCGGGTATTTCCGACAAAGAGCGCCGGGAGAGAGTACGCGAGGTGCTCGAACGTGTGGGGCTTACCCATCGTGCCCGCCACATGCCGTCACAGCTTTCCGGCGGCCAGTGCCAGCGTGTGGCCATAGCCCGCGCCATAGTAGGCGCTCCCGAGATAATACTTGCCGACGAGCCGACAGGCAACCTTGACTCCAGAATGGGTGCCGAGGTGATGGATCTGCTCCACGAGCTTAACAAGCGTGACGGGCGCACCATCGTCATGGTCACCCACAACGAGGAACAGGCCCGGCTTACCGACCGAATAATGCATTTCTTCGACGGACGCCAGATTGGTTGATGATATGAAGATGTTCAGACAAATAATATATGACTTCCGCAGCCAGCCGGTGATAGGGGTATTGTCCGTAATAGGGACGGCCCTTGCCATACTCCTGGTGATGGTGGCAACGATTGTCTACGAGGTGGACTATGCCCCTATCGCCCCGGAGAGCAACCGTGACCGTCTGTTGTATGATTGCGGGATGTATATGAGGACAGAAAGGGGAAGTGGATGCAGCTCTCTCAGCCTTCATGCTATCGACAGGCTTTACCGTCCTCTCGTGACAGCCGAACGAGTGTCAGCCATATCCCGTTTTTTTGAGCCGGTGGATGTGTCCGTCGGCAATGATGCACCTTTCATAGTGGATTCCCGTAAGGCTGACGCAGAGGTATGGCATATATTTGACCATGAATTCGTGAGCGGCACCCCGTTTACAGACGAGGATGTAAAGGCCGGACGCAATGTGGCGGTGATTGACGAGTCAACCGCACGAAGGTTATTCAAGACATATGATGCCGCAGGCCGGGCGTTCATGATTACGAACCGGCCCTACACTGTCAAGGGTGTCATACGGGATGTCTCCCCTCTGATGAAGTGGAGCTATGCCCAGTTGTGGCTTCCTGCCGAATCCGATTATCCGACTATGGTTGATTTTCAGCATAACGAGCTTTTCGGCGATTACGGGGTGGTGCTTATGGCTTCCTCTCCTGATGATGTCCCTGCCATGAGGGAGGAGGCTCTCAGACTCAACAACGCGCTCAACCGAGAACTCGCGGCGTCGGGCTGTAATCGTATTGACTGCGGCGCTCCTTACGGCCAGCTTGAACTGTCCCTCGTGCACGGTTCTAACAATCCTCCGGCAACGGATCAATATTATCTTATGAAATATATCCTTTTCGTGATATTCCTCATAGTCCCTGCCATAAATCTCTCCGGCATGACCCAGAGCCGGCTGCGGAGTCGTAGACATGAGATAGGCGTGCGCCGGGCGTTCGGAGCCACACGTCTCGGGTTATTGCTTTCGCTTCTCAGAGAGAATCTGCTGGTTACACTTCTGGGTGGCATGATAGGTCTGGTGCTGTCAATTGTCTTTGTTTCCCTCCTTGCCGACCTCCTTTTCGAAGTTGACACATGGCAGGGTGTATCCTCCCCGCTCGTGGTCACATGGGGGATGCTGTTCAGATGGGCCACGTTCGGATGGGCGCTCCTATTCTGTTTTGTGCTAAATCTGCTTAGTGCCGGCATACCTGCCTGGCGGGCTTCCCGGATCAATCCGGTCGAGGCCATAAACCAAATCAACGACTGACGGTTATGAAACGTAAATTATTGAAACAGACCATTTCCCAGTGGCGCTCCAACTCATGGCTTATTGTTGAACTTGTGATAATAATGGTCGTCACATGGTTTCTTGTCGATCTGTTGTGCCAGGTCTATGTCCCCATGGCCGAGCCAAAGGGGTTTGATACAGATCATTGCTACAAACTGTACCTCCGTACCACCGATGAGGTTCCTGAGGATAGCACGATCTCACTCTCTGATGTGAAAAACGAGCTGATATCACGTCTGCGTCATTATCCCGGAGTGGAAGGGGTGGCGATATCGTTGCAGGGGGTAGAACCTTATACCGGGAATATGGTGGCTGGTGATGTCAGGGATGTGACCACTGCCGACACTCTGACTTTCGGACGTATCCGCATAGGATATACCAACGCCGATTTTCTGAGGGTGTTTAGGATTAAAGGCGCGGGCGGACAATGTCCCGACTCTCTTGTACATCCGTTTGTCCATGGTGGCGGTCTGCTTTTATCGTCAAATGTTTTCGAGTTTGTTGACAGCGGTTGTCCCGTACCGTCATATGAGTCTGTGGCAGGCCATAGATTTAATGTCGATGGCTATGACTTACGGCTTGCCGCCGTAATAGAAAACGTAAAGCGTGATGAGTTCACACCTTCTGCCAGATACGGCATTGCGCTGATATTCTTTCCTGAGACTGCTGATAATATGAAGCTTGTAGACATGTGGACGGATGTGACCATAAGAGTGCGCCCGGAAGCGGAAAACGGCTTTATGGAGAGATTCAGGAAGGATATGGGCGTCCATTTTCGTCTGCCGGGTATCTATGTCTACAATATCGTCCCCTTTGACAAGGTTCGTAAGACCGATATGGAGTCTGGTTTCAAGACGGTCGGCAAGATGTATATCGTCATAGGCTTCCTGCTTGTCAATGTATTTCTCGGGCTGTTCGGGACGTTCTGGTACCGCACGCGTCGCAGGTCATCGGAGCTTGCCGTGCGTATGAGCTTCGGCGCCTCTCGTATTTCTTTGTTCCGCAGGCTTATGGGCGAGGGGATCATACTGCTGGTCTTTGCATCCTTAATCTCGGTTCCCCTGTTATGGCTGCTTCTCTATATGGAGGTAAGGCCCAATGTCTACGGTTTTATGGATATAGAGGCCGTCTGGATTGTGCGAGACTCTGTGATAACATTCTTTGTACTGCTCATGATAATCTGTCTCGGAATATCCTTTCCGGCGTGGGTGGCTATGAAGGTTGATCCGGCCACGGCGTTGCATGATGAATAAAAAATACAAAAACACGATGATATGATAAAAGAAACCTTATATAATCTCAGGCGTCACCCCATTGTCACGGGTGTCACCATAATAGGCACGGCCCTGAGCATATTTCTCATAATGGTATTCGTGATGATGCAACAGGTGAAGGTGGCTCCTTTCGCTCCTGAAAGCAACCGTGACCGTATGCTTCATTACAGATACATCTCCTTTTCAAACAAGAATTGGGATGGAACAAGCTCCAACAACGGTTCCATGTCATGGGATGTCGTCAAGAATCTTTTTTATACTTTTGACGGGGCTGAGGCTGTGACAGGCTATTCTTCGGGCTGTGATGTGAAGTCGGTCGGAATCAAAGGTGAGAAACCCTTTGCTGTGGATGTGCGGGAGACTGATGCCGCGTATTTCGATGTTTTTGATTTCGGTTTTGTCTCCGGCAGACCGTTCTCTCGTGAGGAATTCGAGGCCGGCATGGCTGTCGCTGTCATAGACTCGAATGTGGCACGCTCGCTCTTTGGCAGTGATGACGTCGAGGGACGTTATTTCTCTCTCAACGGCGGAGATTATCGTGTGAGCGGTGTGGTAAAGCCGGTAAGCCCTCTGGCTTCGAATGCTTACGGGCAGATATGGATTAACACATTGTCCACAGACACGCCCGTCAACAGCGTCTGGGCAATCATAGGAGGTGCTTACTCGGTAACAATGCTTGTTCCTGAGGGTGAGGAGATAAACGATGTCCATGCGGACTTTGACAGGCATTTCGAAGCCTATAACAAAAGTATCGAGAAGTCCGGGTGGTTTATAATTTCACATAACCGTCCTTATACACAGGAAAAGAATGTGGTGGGAGAGTGGGCCAACTTTGAACCCGATGTTGATGCCTACCATCGCAGTAATATGATTGTCTATGCCATACTTCTTCTTGTTCCGGCTATCAATCTTTCGAGTATGACCCATAGCCGTCTTCGCCAGAGAGTGGGCGAGATTGCCGTGAGGCGTGCTTTCGGCGCAACCCGCAGGACGGTTTTTATGGATATTATAAACGAGAATCTGTGTGTCACGCTAATAGGCGGCGTGATAGGTCTTGCTCTTAGCGTGGTAGCCGCATTATGCTTCGAGAATCTGTTTTTTGCCGTTTCGTTTGCCGGGCCGTTGAACGGTATCAGGCTGAGTCCATCCATGCTATTGCAGTGGTCTACATTTGCCTGGGCGCTTCTATTCTGTTTCGTGCTCAATATACTGAGCGCCGGTATTCCGGCCATGCAGATGTCGCGTATCGGTCTTGTCAATTCCCTGCGCGGCGGGGCTAACAAATAAAATCAAACCTGTCATGAAACGTAAATTATTCAAACAAGTATGCTCAGAGTGGCGTACAAACATATGGCTGGCGCTCGAACTGTTTGTGGTCTCGGTGGTGATGTGGTATATAGTCGACTATTTCTACGTGAAGCTGTCCGTATTCTCCCAGCCTCGCGGATTTGACACGGAACATTGCTACCGGCTTTCCTTCAACAACGTGACCGATAAGAATCCGGCCTATATCCCGGATCGTTCAGAGCAGGAGCAGAGTGATGATATACGTGAGATTCTTTCCCGTCTCAGCCATCTCCCGTTTGTAGAGGAGGCTTCTTTATCGATCAACTCCCATCCCTATAACACTTCTAATTCCGGCATATCCGTCTACCGTGACTCGCTCAATACTGAGGGGTATGTGGTAAGGCGCGTTGTCACCCCGGATTTTGTGAAGGTGTTCCGCTATGAGGGCATTGACGGAGAGTCACCCGAGGAGCTTGCGGAGATTCTTTCACGCGGTGAGTGGCTTGTCAGTGGTCTGAGATTCAACCGTAAGGATATTGATCAGAAGGATCTGGTGGGCACCGAATTCTTTATCGCCGGCGATACTTTGAATGCTTACAGAGTGGGTGGGGCTGTCAGACTCGTGCGTTATGATGATTTTAACGAATGGGGCAGTTCGGTGATAGCAAGTCCGCAGGAAGACTGGTATGCTTATGCGAGTGAGTGCTGTATCCGTGTCCGTCCCGAGGAGGACAAGGATGTCCAGAGACGGCTCATGGACATGTCGGAGAGTCTGTTTCATGTCGGCAACAATCTGTTGGTAAATGTGACCTCATTCGAAGAGGTGAAGAGACGTTTCCAGCAGGGAAGCTATAACACGTTTCGCGACATGTCTTTCATGCTTGGATTCCTTCTACTGAATATTTTCCTCGGCCTTTTCGGAACTTTCTGGTTCCGTACACAGCAGAAGGCCTCGGAGATAGCCATCAGGAAGTCTCTTGGTGCTACACGCGGTGACATATTCAGAAGGTTGCTTGGTGAGGGGCTTCTGTTGTTGCTTATCGTCACTCCTCTGGCACTGGGCACAGACTGCCTTCTGGCAATCCATGAATTCAACTCCTATTATGACGGCGGCTTTCTCTCATTGACAAGGCTGTTGGCCACGTCAGGCATATCGGCCGCCCTCATCACACTGATGATAGTGGCAGGTGTCTTGTTCCCGGCTTACAGCGCCATGCGTCTTGACCCGGCCGAGACCCTTAAAGACGAATGATTATGAGAAAGATTCTGACTCTGATGGCAATGCTCGTGGTTGTGGCCGGTATGTCGGCCTCCGAGCGGGTAGTGCTGACGCTTGACGATGCCATAGTGCGCGCCCGTGTCCGCTCTGTCAATGCAGCCGTGGCGCTCGACAGGCTCCGCACGGCCTATTGGCAATATCGTTCCTATCGGGCCAGCCTTTTGCCTGAGGTTACGTTCGAGGCCTCTGTCCCGTCCTATCACAAACAGTATTCCACGTATCAGAACGAGAGTGGCGAATATGGGTTTGTGAGAAACCATTATATGGATATACAGGGCACGCTCTCTCTGACGCAGAACATATGGGCCACAGGTGGCACGCTCTCAATCAACACCTCTCTCGACTATCTGCGACAGCTCAGCGGGGAGCGTTATAACCGCTTCATGTCTATTCCCGTGGCACTGACACTTAACCAGCCGGTCTTCGGGGTAAACACCATAAAGTGGGATCGCAGGATAGAGCCTGTGAGGTATGCCGAGGCCAAGGCGGAGTTTCTGAGCGCGACTGAGGAGGTGGCGATGAACGCGATAAACTATTTCTTCAACCTCCTTTCGGCCCGAGAGAAGGTGAGCATAGAGCGCCAGAATCTCCAAAACGCCGTAAGGCTCCACGAGGTGGCCAAGGCAAAGCGGGAGATGGGTCAGATAAGCGGAAACGACCTGCTCCAAATGGAGCTGAACGAGCTTAACGCACGCTCGGCGCTTACAGATGCGGAGAGCGATATGAAAAGCCACATGTTCCGTCTGCGTGCGTTTCTGGACTACGGGGAGGATGTGGAGATTGTCCCTTCCATCCCGGGAGAAGTGCCGGCTGTGGAGATAACATATGCCGATGCGCTTGAAAAGGCTCTTGCCAACAACGGTTTCTCCCACTCCCTGCGCCGCCGTCAGCTTGAAGCTGACTATGAAGTGGCCAAGGCAAGGGGGGATATGCGCCGCATAGACCTCTTTGCCCAGATCGGCTACACGGGTGTGGGCGGCGAGGCCGGCGAGGCTTACCGCCATCTTAAAGACAACCAGGTGGTGGAGGTGGGAGTCAGGATTCCGTTGCTCGACTGGGGCAGACGGAGAGGCAAGGTGAAGGTGGCCGAAAGCAACCGCGAGGCTACGCGCAGCAATCTGAGACTCGAAGCGCAGAACTTCAATCAGGATCTCTTTATACTTGTGGAGCGTTTCAACAACCAGCGTGAACAGCTTGCCATAGCCGTGCGCTCGGACGAGATAGCGCGCAAGAGGTATGATACGAATGTCGAGACCTATCTCATAGGAAAACTGTCTACGCTTGACCTGAATGACTCTCAGGTTAAAAAGGATGAGAGCCGGCAGGCATACTTTCAGGCTCTGTTTTATTACTGGTATTACTTTTACCAGCTCCGTTCGCTGACGCTCTGGGACTACTCGGATTCCTCGCCTATCGAGATTGATTTTGAAAAGGCCGTGAAGCAATAGAGCCGGGAGCCTTTCGGACGGAGCCTATATCCATGGCTCCGTCCGTTTTGTGTCGTATAACTGAGAATAAGCCTATTAAAAAAAGGAAAGAGTCCGGCGCGATGCCGGACTCCCTCTTTCAGACCGGGACGGTTTGTCTGATCTGGTATTCGTCGGTAATCAGGATGTTTTTATTTCTTGTTCTTGATTTTTTCGAGCTGTCGGTCGAGGGCTTCGAGAGAAAGGTCGATCGCTTCCTCAAAGGTGTCGGCTGTCTTGTCGGCCACGAGATCGTCCTGCTGGGGGACTGCGAGCCTGACGATGGCCTGTTTGTTGAGGGAGGTCTCAGGTTTCACGACCTTGAGAGAGATATCGACGGTGCTCACAGCCGGATGGCGGCGTGTCAGTCGCTCTACCTTCTTGTTGATGAATTCGGTGAGCTTCTCGGAGATGTCGAAGTGGATGGCTTTGATGTTAATGTCCATAATTTCCTCCTTTTTTGTTTTGTGCACGAGGATGTGCGAGTTGGTAATTATTTTTGAGGTCTCGGTATGCCACATGGGTATAGACCTGTGTGGATGTCAGTGAAGCGTGTCCCAGTAGCTGCTGCACTCCTGCAAGCGGTGCCCCTGAGTTGAGCATGTCGGTAGCCATGGAATGGCGCATAACGTGCGGACTGAGCCTTTCGGCATGGGCACCCCCTTCGGAGAGAATACGGTGGGTTACCCGGTAGACAAGGGAACGATAAAGCGGCTCTCCGTTTTCTCTAACCATGAGTGGTGCGGACTGGTCGGCAGGACTTATAGCCGTGGCCGGGTCTGAGTCCCGCATACGGCGGTAGCGCTCTATGGCTTCTCCGAGTCGAGGGCCGAAAGGGATCACTCTTTCCTTATTACGTTTTCCGTATACTTTTAGTTCACCCTTCGCGGTGTCAACGTTTCGGTCAAGAAGGGTTATAAGCTCGCTGCACCGCATCCCGGTCGAATAGAGGATGTCGAGTATAAGGTTGTCACGCAGGGCTGTAAACCCTTCGGCAACGGGGGTGGAGAGGATGGCGCCGGTCTCTTCGGGACGCACGTAGACGGGTAGTGATTTACGGGGTTTGGGTAGCGTCACGCCGGTCATGGGATTGACCGCGAGACCGTGTATGCGCATGAGGAAGCGGAAGAAGGCGCGCAGTGAGGAGGCCTTGCGTTTCAGGGTTCTTGCCGAGCACCCTCCGCGTGCGAGGGTGGCAATCCAGAGCCTCATGTCGGAGGTGGTGGTTTCGAGCGGACGCAGCTCGGAGGGCCGGCCTGATGTGGCAAAATCAGCCCATTGGGATATGTCGGCGCGATATGCGCTGACGGTCAGCTCGGAGTAGTTTAGCTCGTGAGCGAGATGGCTGAGGAATTCTTCGGTCAGAGTCATGCCGCACTACTGTTGGTTTGTCGGTAGCGAAGATATAAAATAGCTGTCAGAAATGCAAATTTCGAGATGTGTTTTATAACATTTTTCCATCACATCGACGCCGGTGATGATAAACTGACGGAGCCAGGAGGGTTGTTGTCTTCCTCCTGACTCCGTCGGGTTATGTCGGCTCAGACTCTTTATCAGAGCACTTTCGAGATGTTGAAGCGTGTGAATTCGAGATCGTTGGCAGCGCGTGAGGACATCTTTGAATCAAGTTTGATGGCTTGGCGCAGGTTGGAGGTCACCATCTGCTCGTTGTCTGTACGTGCGCCGAGGACGGCCATGAGATAGTAGGTGGTGGCATCGGGGTCGGAGATGGCGGCGAGGGTGCCTTTGGCCTTGGCGTAATCCTTGTCAAGAATCTGGGCAAGGGCGGCATTGTTGCTCTTGTCGGCGCCGAAGGCCTTGGTGGCGGCCTTTACGTCACCTTGTTTGAGATACATGAGACCGAGGGCGGGGCCGAGGTCGTCAAGCCCGGCAGCCTTGCCGAACGAGGTGTTTGCGGCACGGAGGTCGTCGTTGACAAGGGCTACGAGTCCCTGGTTCATCTGGGCCTCGGGTGCAGCGGAGTCAAGACGGGAGGATTTCTTGAAGTTGGCCATGGCGGCGTCATAGTCACCCTGCATGTATTCGATCATACCGATATTGTTGAAGGCACGATAGTCTGAGGGATAGAGACGTGAGGTCGTGGTGTATATCTCCTTCTTGCGGTTGAGATCGGGGGTAAGGGTGGCGGTGTATAGAAGTTCGTCCACGCTGAGGGTAGAGGGATCTGTGTCATAAGCCTTGTTAAGCTCGTCATCGCTCTTGCCTATCACGTTGACGCTGGCTGTGATGCGTGAGTAGCGGAGCTGGGGAAGGATTTCGTCGGCAAGCTGGTCGAAGACGCTGGAAAGGTTGCGGATCTCACGTTCGCGTATTTCGGGATCCTTGTACATCGAGAGAACGCTGAGGATGAGTTCCTTGTCCTGTATGTTGCTGGCGGCTACAAGTTTCTGGAAGCCTTCCCAGTCCTCGGGGGTGAACTGCGCGGTGAGTTCGCCGAACTCGGTCACCTTGTCCTTTTTGAGCTGGTTCTGCATGTATTTGGTGGTGTTGGCTTCGCGGTTCTCGGCAAGGCGGGTGTTGAAGTCAAGCTTTCCTTCGGGAGAAGCATAGCTGGAAATGTTGATTTCCTCTATCTGGCGGCGGTCATCGCCGGCGGCGGCGCGGAGGTCGCGGTGGAGGCGCAGCACCTCGTCACTGCCCAGTTCGCTCTGGCGAAGGTTGGCCTGATTGATGAGGAAGTGGATGTCGGCGGAGTATTTCTCGTTGATGATGCGCTGGAACTTGTCCTGGGCGAGTGCCGGGCTTACGGTGGCAGCGTCGGCAAGGGCCGCAGTGGCCACCACGCCGTTGGCCACCTTGACTGAGGGAAGCACGTATTTCTTGCCTTTCTGGTCTACGGCGAAGTCAAGATATAGTTCGGAGCGCTGCATGGCCGGCTCGTAGACATAGTTGACCGGGATGGTGACAACGCCGCCGTTTTCATATGATATCACGGTGTTGTTTCCTCTGACCTTTTCGCCTTGGAATGTCATGGCCGAAGCCTCCTGACGCTGGCCGTTGTAGGCGAGTACCGGGGTCACGGTCACCGTGGCGTTCTTCTGGAAGAACTTGGCCGGGATGCGGCCTGTGACAGTGGCGGGTACGTGTGTGCCCACTACTTCGAGAGGATTGGGGTTGGTGGAGAAATAGTCGGCGGCAAACTGGTTCATCTTTTTGCCGCAACCCGTGAGGAGAAGGGTGCTCCCGAGGAGCAGGGTAAGCCCGGTTGATTTCTTCATTGGGATGTATATGATTATATGAAATGTTGGTTTATCAGAATGTGTCGCCATGCCGCTCGGACGTGGGCGGTTTTGGAGATAGCAAAGTTACAACGTTAAAACCGAGATTGCAAATATCTGTGGCGCGAGAGGAACAAAAAAAATAGTGGTCTGCCTGTAAAAACGGGGTGGCAGGGAGATTTTTTTGACGGATTAAGTTATTTTTACTAATTTTGCCCGCAAATCTATACCTGAAAATCATCAAGGAAAGAGCTTATAACCATACCTTATATAAATGAACAATCTAATTACCATTTCACCGTCGCCCCATGCGCAGACCCCGACGACTGTGACACGGCTGATGCTTCACGTGATTATCGCGCTTGTGCCCGCCGTGCTTGTCGCTCTCTATTATTTCGGGCTTGGTGCGGCCATAGTGATAACCACCTCGATAGCGGGGTGTGTGGCCGTAGAGTATCTCATCACCCGTTTCATGCTTGGCCAGAAGCCGTCTATCGGAAATCTTTCGGCGGTTCTCACCGGCCTGCTCCTCGCTCTCAACCTTCCGAGCAATCTTCCTGTCTGGATGGTGCTGATAGGCTGTGTCGTGGCCATAGGCATCGGCAAGATGACTTTCGGCGGTCTCGGATGCAACATCTTCAACCCGGCTCTCGTAGGGCGCGTGTTCCTGCTCCTGTCGTTTCCTGTGGCAATGACCACATGGCCCGAACCTCTTGTCAACCGTATGGCATATACTGACGCCACTACCGGCGCCACAGTACTCAACCAGATAAAGATGGGTGTGATGGACGCATCGGATGTTGACCTCGTCAACGCGCTGCTCGGCAATATGGGCGGTTCGCTCGGCGAGGTAGGTGCCATTGCCTTGTTGCTCGGATTTGTCTACCTGCTGTGTTTCAAGGTAATCTCATGGCACATACCCGTCTCGATAATCGCCACTGTGGCAGTCTTCTCATGGCTTATCGGTGCCCCGGTCGGAGTGGAGCTTCTGTCAGGCGGACTGCTTCTCGGCGCGATCTTTATGGCCACTGACTATGTTACCTCGCCGATGTGTCATTCCGGCATGATTCTATATGGCTGTATGATAGGTCTCATCACCATCATCATCCGCCAGTGGGGTGCTTATCCCGAGGGAATGTCGTTCGCCATACTTATAATGAACGGTGTCACACCGCTTATCAACAGATATATGAAACCACGCAAGTTTGGAGAAGGGAGGGTAGCCGCATGAAATCGACATTGCTGAACATGGTGCTCTCTCTCGGTGTCATCACTATTGTTGCAGCCGCCCTCCTTGCCGGAGTCTATTCGGTCACCAAGGAGCCTATCGCAGCCGCGCAGCTTGCAAAACAGGTTGACGCTGTCAGCGCGGTTGTCCCCGCATTTGACAACGACCCTGTGGCCGAAGCCGTCGAGATAACGCCCGAGGGTGAGGATGTGGCATTGAAGGTATTCCCTGCCCGTAAGGACGGCAGCCTCGTGGGCGCGGCTGTCGAGAGCTATTCATCCGCCGGATTTTCAGGAGACATACGTGTCATCTACGGATTTGACGCGGATGGAACGGTCACCGGCTATGCTGTGATGTCTCATGCCGAGACGCCAGGACTCGGTGCCAAGATGGACGAGTGGTTCCGTTCTTCCGAGGGAAAGCGCAGCGTCATAGGTCTCAATCCGTCAGTCTCACGTCCCGCCGTCAGCAAGGATGGCGGCGAAGTTGACGCTATAACGGCGGCCACCATCACTTCGAGGGCTTTCCTTGACGCTCTTGTCCGTGCATCCGATGTCTACAAACAGTTGGCAGCCCAAAACACCCTCTAACCAACCCCCACAGCCATGAATTCAAAACTAAGAATACTGTATAACGGCATTGTTGCCGAAAATCCCACTTTCGTGCTGATGCTGGGTATGTGTCCCACGCTCGGCACCACCGGCAGCGCCATGACAGGCATGAGCATGGGACTCGCCACAATGGGCGTGCTCATCTGTTCGAACGTGGTTATCTCGCTGATCAAGAATCTTGTTCCCGCCAAGGTGAGGATTCCAGCCTACATCGTGGTCATAGCTACCTTCGTGTCAGTCTTGCAGCTCGTCATGGAGGCCTACCTGCCTGCTCTTAACGCCATGCTCGGCATCTTCATTCCTCTTATCGTGGTAAACTGTATCCTGTTGGGCCGAGCCGAGGCTTTTGCATCCCGAAACGGTGTCTTCGCCAGCTGTCTTGACGGTATAGGCATAGGCATAGGTTTCACTCTCGCGCTGACTGTCCTCGGAGCCGTGCGCGAACTTCTCGGTACGGGACGCATATTCGGCGCCGAAATATACCCCGAGGCCTACGGGTCTCTGATCTTCGTCCTCGCTCCCGGCGCATTCATCGCCCTCGGTCTTCTGATAGCGCTTTTCACCAAGATACGCGAGTCAAAAGCTAACGCATAAACATCTGAACAGTCATGCTTGAATATATCTCCATCATCATCACGGCAATCTTTGTAAACAACATCGTCTTTGCCCAGTTCCTCGGCATATGCCCCTTCATCGGTGTTTCGCGCAAGCTTTCATCGGCAGTGGGCATGGGTGCCGCCGTGACTTTCGTAATGGTTCTCGCCACGGCTGTGACATGGCTTCTGCAAAGTCTCGTCCTCACCCCCTTCGGGCTTGGATTCATGCAGACCATTGTCTTCATCCTTGTCATCGCTGCCCTTGTGCAGATGCTTGAAATTATCCTCAAAAAGGTAGCGCCTGTGCTTTACAGCGCCCTCGGTGTCTTTCTGCCGCTCATAACTACCAACTGTGCCGTGCTCGGCGTGGCGATTCTCGTTGTCCGCAACAATCTAGACCTCGGCCAGTCACTGGTTTATGCGGTGGCTACCGCCATCGGCTTTACCATGGCTATCTCTATCTTTGCCGGAATACGCGAACAGCTCGCGCTCACCTCGGTTCCCAAGGCTATGCGCGGTGTGCCCATCGCCCTCATCTGTGCCGGGCTTCTCGCCATGGCTTTCATGGGCTTCTCCGGCATCAAAATAGGTTGACGCAATGAGTATCAAAAGATTTCTTATATCTACTGCCGTTGTCATCGGTTCGGTGACAACGGCAGTTTTTGCTGAAAACTATCCTTATCGCAGCGATGCTCTTTGGGTGGCAGTTCCCGATCATGCCGACTGGCTGTATGAGACCGGTGATTCGGCTGTTATCGATATAGAGCTTTACCGCTACGGTGTTCCCGCCGCAGGCGTGACGGTCAACTACACTATCGGAGACGATAATCTACCTGATGATAAGAAAGGGTCTGTCACGCTCGACGGCAAGGGGCGGGGCCGGGTGAATATAGGTACGATGAACCGCCCCGGATTCCGAGACCTCCGTCTCGGGGCCACGGTGGACGGGGCAGCGACCGCCCATCATGTCAAGGTGGGTTTCTCACCAGATAAACTGAGGCATTTCACAGGAGAGCCGTCTGATTTTGACGAGTTCTGGCAGACGGCGCTCAAAGAAGATGCGAAGTACCCTCTTGAATATACCATAGAGCCTGTGGAAAAATATACCACTGACAAGATGAAGTGCTTTCTGGTAAAGCTAAGTCTCGACGCGTCCGGGCGCCACATGTGGGGCTATCTGTTCATTCCCAAGGGCGCAGGGCGTTATCCTGCCGTCCTGTGTCCTCCGGGAGCCGGCGTAAAGACCATCAAGGAGCCTCTATATCACCGTTATTATGGCGAGGGGGGCATGATAAGGGCCGAGATAGAGATTCACGGCTGCCATCCCGAACTCTCGGAGGAGGAGTTTGCCGCACTTCGCAAGGAGAAAGGTGACTATCTGAATTTCGGACTTGAAAACCCTGATACATATTATATGAAGGATGTCTATCTCGGGTGCCGCCGTTTCCTTGACCTTCTCACAAGCCTTCCTGAATGGGACGGACGGAATCTTTTCACACAGGGCGGAAGTCAGGGCGGCGCTCTGGCCATAACCACGGCGGCTCTTGATCCTCGTGTGACGGCCTGTGTAGCCAATCATCCGGCTCTCAGCGACATGACAGGCTATCTCGGAGATAAGACGGGCGGTCATCCACATCATTTCCGAAAGAATCGTAATGATGCCACTCCTGCGAAAATACGGACTCTTGAAATGTTTGACGTCATCAACTTTGCCAAACGTCTGGAATGTCCTGTCCGTATGACTTGGGGATTTAATGACAACACTTGTCCTCCCACAACATCATACGAGGTATACAATGTCATCACGGCGCCGAAACATGCGCTTATAACGCCTGTCAACGAGCATTGGACGTCATCATCCACCGAGCGTGCTCATTTCGACTGGCTGAAAACCCAGGTAAGATAGTCGGCATATGATTTAAAATCTCTCCCCCCGGCCGGACAGTTCAAGTCCGGCCGGGGGGAGAGATTTTTTGTGGCAATATCCGAGTCAGTCTACCAGTATGCCTATCCTGTTTAGACCTTGGAGGGTGTCGAGGCGCATTATGTGGCGTACCTCTATGGGAGAGGTGAGGTCTATATCGGCATCAGTTGTGACGATGACGTCTCTCTGGTAGTCTGATCCGAAGCCACTGCCTATCCATCGGCCGTAGACATCGGCAAGAGGTATGTCGAGTGTGTAGCGGTAGCGCTTTCCTGAGCCGGTCACGGTCACTTCGAGCCATACGTTGGAATAGGGATAGTCGTTGTCGTGTGTGAGGCCTATATGCAGTCTGCGGCGTACTATTGTGTCGTTGTCCGGCAATGTGGTATCGGTCGGGAGAAGATACAGAGTGTCGCCGAAGGCCCATCCTTTGTCAGGAATCGAAGTCCACCGGCTATAATCACGTTCGCCACGGCTGCACGAGGCAGCCATGACGATTAAGGTGATTGCGGCTATTATTGTCAGTAATTTTCGCATGTTCTTATTTCTGTTCATCCGGCATACGGAAGGCCTTTGGTTCCCGGCTGGAGCGCTGTTGTTGCTGCGGGTTATCCTGTCTGGGATTATCCTGTTTTGGCTTTTCCTCTTTGGGACGGTTAGGACGTTTGGGCTTCGGTGGTTTCTGCGGCTTCTGCGTCCCGTTGGGCTGTGCCGGCTTCTCCTTGTTGTCCTGTGATTGCTGCTGTTGCTGTTTACGAGGCTTGTCGCCCACCTTCTGGGTGTTGTCCTTGGGGGGATTGTTGCCGATTTCCGAAGGCTGTGGCTGAGAGTCTGCCGGTTTCTTTTTCTTCTTCTTTTTCTTCTTGGATTTGTCGAAGCGGGTAAGGTCGTCCTGAGAGGCGAGGTCTATCGGCTTGGGCTTGCCCTTTTCCTTTTCTTCGCCTTCGCGCATGAGTGTCAAGGGTTTCTCGCCACGGCGGTTCATCTCGATCACCTCGAATGCGCGGGCTGCATCGATGGTCACGAGGTTGGCAGCCATTGATTTGTCCGTGGAATAGGTTATTTCCTTCTTGAAGATGTCGGTCTTGAAGTGGAAATAGGTATTGTCGGCGGTTTCGAGGCGTGCCGACTTTTCGGGCAGGTGGCGTGCGCTTTCCACATAAGTGTCTACCTCGAAGTTGAGACAGCATTTGAGTTTGGCGCACTGCCCGGCGAGTTTCTGAGGATTGAGCGAGATGTCCTGATAGCGGGCTGCGCTTGTCCCCACGGAGACGAAGTTGGTCATCCAGCTTGCGCAGCATAAGGGACGGCCGCAGGAGCCTATGCCGCCTATGCGCCCGGCCTCCTGTCGTGCGCCTATCTGCTTCATCTCTATACGAACCTTGAATGTCTCGGCAAGTACCTTGATGAGCTGGCGGAAGTCCACGCGTTCGTCGGCAATGTAATAGAAGATGGCTTTGTTGCCGTCTCCCTGATACTCCACGTCGCCTATCTTCATGTTAAGATTGAGGGATTCCGCAATCTTGCGTGCGCGTATCATGGTGTCGTTCTCGCGTGCGCGCGCCTCCTCGTATTTTTCGAGGTCGGCCGGTTTGGCCTTTCGGAACACACGTCTCACCTCGGCCTCGTTCTTGATGCCGGCACGGCGCATCTGGAGGGCTACGAGTCGTCCCGTGAGGGTCACGGCTCCTATGTCGTGGCCGGGAGTGGCCTCGACAGCCACCATGTCGCCCGGTTCGAGGGGGATGTTGGTGGAGTTGCGGTAATAGCCTTTGCGGGTGTTCTTGAACTGCACCTCCACGATGTCCCAGCCGTCAGAGGCGCCCGGGATATCGTCAAGCCAGTTGAAACAGTGAAGTTTGCCGCGTGGGCAGCGTTTTTCCTTGTCTTCCATCTGACCTCCTCCTTACTTGGCGAAGCTTACGGAGCGGGTCTCTCGGATTACGGTGATTTTCACCTGGCCGGGATAGGTCATCTCGTCCTGTATGCGCCGTGCTATCTCTCCCGACAGTTTCTCGGTCTCGACGTCGTCAATCTTGTCGGCGCCTACGATGACGCGGAGCTCGCGTCCTGCCTGTATGGCGTAGGTCTTGATGACACCGGGATATGAGAGTGCAAGCTGTTCCAGGTCGTTGAGGCGCTTGATGTAGGCCTCGACTATCTCCCGGCGTGCGCCGGGGCGTGCGCCGGAGATGGCGTCACATACCTGTACGATGGGTGCCAGTAGCGAGGTCTGTTCGATTTCGTCGTGGTGTGCGCCGATGGCGTTGCAGATTTCGGGCTTTTCCTTGTATTTTTCAGCGAGTTTCATGCCGAGGAGTGCGTGGGGGAGTTCCGGCTCCTCATCGGGCACCTTGCCTATGTCGTGGAGTAGTCCGGCACGGCGTGCTTTCTTGGGATTGAGGCCGAGTTCGGCAGCCATGATGGCGCATAGATTGGCTGTCTCGCGGGAGTGCTGCAACAGGTTCTGTCCGTAGCTTGAACGGTACTTCATCTTTCCTACCATGCGGATGAGGTCGGGGTGCAGTCCGTGGATTCCGAGGTCGATCGCTGTGCGTTTGCCTGTCTCGATGATTTCCTCTTCGATCTGCTTTCTTACCTTTGCCACTACCTCCTCTATGCGTGCCGGGTGGATGCGTCCGTCGGCCACGAGCTGGTGTAGGGCAAGGCGGGCTATCTCTCTACGGACGGGGTCGAAGCCTGAGAGTACGATGGCTTCGGGTGTGTCGTCCACGATGATCTCTATCCCGGTGGCAGCTTCGAGGGCGCGGATGTTGCGTCCCTCGCGTCCGATAATACGTCCCTTTATCTCGTCGCTGTCGATGTGGAACACGGTCACGGAGTTCTCGATGGCAGTCTCGGTGGCAAGGCGCTGTATGCTCTGTACCACGATGCGCTTTGCCTCCTTGTTGGCCGTCATCTTGGCTTCGTCCATGATGTCGTGTATATAGGCGGCTGCCGATGTCTTGGCCTCGTCTTTGAGGCTTTCGATGAGCTTCTCTTTGGCCTCATCGCTTGAAAGTCCTGAGATATGTTCGAGTGTCTCACGGGCCGAGCGTGTCATGCGGTCGAGTTCTTCCGAGCGCTGTTCGAGAGCCGCTGTCTGGGATTCGAGGTCTTTGCGTGCCTGCTCGTTCTCGTTGCGCGCGCGGGCGTTCTCGCTCTGCTGCTGGTTGAGCTGTGACTGGCGTTGTTTGAGTCTGGCTTCCTCTGACTGCACTTTCTGTAAGCGCTGGTTGGCGGCCTTCTCGGCCTCGTTCTTGATGCGTAGTTCCTGTTCGCGGGCTTCAAGAAGTTTGTCCTTCATTATCACCTCGGCCTCACGTTCGGCATCCTCGACTATGGTCTTGGCACGTGAGCGCGCGGTGGCACGCTGCACGGCGGCAAAGATGCCTATGCCGAGAGCGGCGCCGATGAGGGCGACGGCTATGTAAAGCAAAATGTCTATTATCATATTAAGTGAAGTTTTATAAATTGTTAATATATTGTGCTTTAAATGATGTATCAAAAAAAACGGCACGTCCCAGACCCGGCAATGTCCTTTCCGGCGGTATCGGGCCGCAGGAAGGATTTGGTCTGAATCGTGCGTGAATATCTGTCGTTACGCGTCGTCCGGCCCGGTGGTCAGTCGATGTCGTTGTCAGTGGCACTGAATGGTGCCAGATCCTGAAGCAGGAGGCTGTCCAACTCTTTTTCAAGCTCCTGAAGGACGGAATCAAGTTTCTGTGAGGTCTCCACCGTGTTGTAATATAGCTGGGCAAACCTGAATGTCACCATTGCCAGCACTTCTGCGGAGGTTTTGTCACGAAACTCATCCATTGCCGACCATTTCTGCCAAAGCTCGTTTATATTGGCCTCGGCCAGTCTGACATTCTCCTCCTCATGGGCCGGTATGCGCATGGGGATACGGGGAAGGCCGGCGATACGGATGGATATGTTGAGTAGTCTATCGGTCATTAAATGCTTAACTGAGCGATGCACTTGTCGATATCGCGCACTAATGAGGAAATGAACTGCCGCGTCTGCTCCACATCGCGATGGTCGGGGGTGAGTACGGATGCCATTTTGAGCCGTTCTATCTCGGTCTCCTTTTCGCGGAGCCGGCGGCTGAGGGTGTCTATCTCGGCTGCCAGTTCGGCAATCCGGGTGTCAGCCTCGGTCTTGGCTCGTAGCAATGCCCGGTATCGCTCTTGAAGCAAAGATGCTTTTGACTTTATCTTCTCGACTCTCTGTTGCAGGGGGACGGCCATTCTTTTCCAAATTTTCACAAAGGTAATATTTTTTTTACCCTCCACCTAATTTTCGTGATGTTTTTTATGCCGTCCGGGGATAAAAAAAGCCACGGGAACCAAGGCGGACATCGAGGTGTATCGTGGGCCGCAGAGGTTCCCGTGGTCTATATGTGTCTTGCCTCGTGGTTATTTGAAGAGGCGTGAGTATGAGTCGAGGATTGTCTTGAACCGTGGGTCGGAACGGAGGGGCGCGCAGTTGAGGTCTGCCTCGTCGGCACGTGTCCAGTTGTGGTAGTTGGCATACCCTTTTTCGAGGGATGCCTCCATGCAGCGGAATGCTCTGTCAAGAAGTCCGGCCTGAGAGTAAAGACATGCGGCGTAATAGTTGACGGCGCCGTCATAGTCGTTGGCCGTGTCAAGCACGCGCTCCATCCATTTGATGCCGTCGTCCTTGCGGTCGAGGGCAAGAAGTGCAAATCCGCGAAGAGAGCGGACATTGTCAAAGTCGAAGTCCATGTCGAGTACGCGTTCGTAGGCACGGGTGGCGTTTTTATCCTGTTTGCGGTAGTCGCGCAGTATCCATCCACGGTATATGGCTATCTCTGGATTCTCCGGCTCCACCATGGCAGCCTCGCTCAGGGCCACGGATGCGTCGGCGCTCTGTCCGAGAGGTATCTGGGCGAGGGCCTTTGCCACGAGGGCCTCTATGAGTTCGGGTGACTTTTCAAGAGCCTTTTCTGCGGCTTCGAGTGCGGCCTCGTTGTCGTCAAGTGCGCGCTTGATGCGTGATTTCATCACGTAGTATTGCGCATTGTCGGGTGTGGCGCCGATGGCATAGTCTATGTTGAGCAGGGCTATGTCGTAACGTCCGAGATAGTAGTAGCATTCGGCCAGCGCGGCGTTCAGCCCGGGATAGGAATCGAGATTCTCGTTTATGATTTTGTCATAGTCGGCTATCGCGGCAAGATAGTTGCAGTGTCCCTGTGCTATCATGGCCCGTATGAAATAATACATGCCGTTTTTCGGTGCCTTGGAGATGGCGGATGTCAGGCCGGCGATGACTACGGGGTAGTTGGTGCGCGAGAGGGCCACAAGTTCGCCGAGGGCGCGCGATGTGCTGCCGTCATCGAGAGAGATGGCCGTGATATAGTCGTCTACGGCGCCTTGGTCATTGCCCATAAGGGAGCGCACTGACGCGCGGCGAAGGTATATGAATCCGGCCTGCGGGGAATATGCCACGGCGCGGTCGGCAAGCTCGTTGGCCACCCCGAGGTTGTTCTCTTTTACGGCCACTCGTGCCAGACCTATCGTGGCTTCCTGACTGCGTGGATTGAGGCGGAGCATCTGGTTGAAGTCTGTGCGTGCCTCTTTGTATTTCCCGAGTTCGTATAGGGCCGTTCCGCGCTCGTAGAGTAGGGCATAGCTGTCGGGATTGTTCTGTATGAGCACGTCGAGGTCGGCGACAGCCTGTTCATATTTGTGCTGCATCATGAGGATGTTGGCGCGCAGTGCCAGTGCTTGCAGACGGGTGTCAGCATCATCGGCGGGAAGGAAGGTGATGGCGTTGTTGACGTCATCGAAGGCGCGCACATAGTCGTTGAGCTTGTAATATTCCCCGGCTCTGCGGAAGAGTATCTCGGGGTCTCGCGGGTCTTCGTCAAGAAGGGCGTTGTAGGCGTTGAGCATCACCTGTGTGTCAGTGCTGACGGCGTTCTGGGCTGTCATCGTCTGGGTGAGTGTAAACGCGAGTGCAATTGATGTGATGAGATTGCGTAGGTTCATTATATATCTGTGAATGTATTGACTGTGTCTCTGAGGCCCGGGGGGATGGTCTGTCTTTATAGTTTCAGATCGTCTGTTATGTGGCACGCCGTCAGGGCATATAGAGCGGCTGTCTCCGTGCGGAGCCTGTTGGCTCCCAGTGTGACGGGCCGGAACCCGGCTTGGAGGGTCATGTCTATCTCTGCCGGTGTGAAATCACCTTCCGGCCCTATGAGAATGAGGGTGTCGGTTCCCGGTGTGTAGGCTCGTGCGATGTCCGTGCGCTCTATGGACGGATCGCAGTAGCCCACGAACCTTTGTGCTTCCGGCATCATCCCGGTTATATCCCGCAGGGGAGTAAGGGGGAGTATCTCTGGAAGGAAGGCTTTCAGTGACTGCTTCATGGCGGAGACGGCTATCTTTTCAAGGCGTTCGACTTTGAGTTCGCGCCTTTCGCTGCGGTCGGTGAGAACCGGTATGATGCGGTTGACGCCGATCTCTGTCATCTTCTCGACAAGCCATTCCATGCGATCCATGTGCTTGGTAGGGGCCACGGCCACTGCGAGCTGCTGTCTCCAAGGGAGAGGCCGGTCGGCAGAGGAGATGATCTCCACCGCTGCATGTTTGGGATGGGCGTCTACCAGCCGGCATGTGTAGAGCCTGCCCTTGCCGTCGATGACGCTGAGGGTGTCACCCTCGGTCATACGTAACACTCTGACTGCATGACGTGAGTCACTTTCTGGCAGTCGCAAGTCCGAGGCTATGTCCGGGGCATAGAACTGTATCATATTGTCTCTTTTTCAACGAATCCGTCGGCCCGTGAGTCGGTCTCCTCGATGAGTCGTCGTGCCTCGGCAGGGTCGGGGGTATGGTTGTCCTTGAAGATTATCATGAATAGCACTGCTACCACGAGGGCATAGCCTGCGAAGATGAACCACGATGTAGTCCATCCGGTATGCTGGGCCTCCGGGGTGGTCTGGGAGAATACGAAGTGGTTTACTATGGCCTGCGCGGCAAGGGTGCCGATAGTGGCGCCAACGCCGTTGGTCATTATCATGAATAGTCCCTGAGCGCTGGAACGTATGTTTTTGTCGGTCTGTTTGTCCACATAGAGGCCCCCGGAGACGTTGAAGAAGTCGAAGGCTATACCGTAGACGATGCATGAGATGATAAGGAGCCACAGCCCCGACCCCGTATCTCCGAGTCCGAAGAATCCGAATCGGAACACCCAGGCGAACATTGACATCAGCATCACCCATTTGATGCCGAATCTTTTGAGACAGAACGGGATGAGGAGTATGCAGAGGGTCTCGCTCATCTGGGATATGGAGATGAGGGCGTTGGCATTGCGCGCTCCCCACGAGTCGGCATAGGCCGAGAGGTCTGAGAAGGAAGTGATGAAGATATTGCCGTAACTGTTGGTTATTTGGAGCGATACTCCGAGGAACATGCTGAAAATAAAGAAGATGGCCATGCGCTTCTCTTTGAACAGTCTGAAAGCCCGAAGCCCGAGTGAGTCAACGAGCGAGCCGGAAGATGCGGGGTTGACTGGGCAGGAGGGCATAGTCAGCGCGTAGATGGCGAGTATGAAGCTCAGCACGGCGGATGTTATAAGCTGTGAGGCGTTGGTCTGGAACTGGGTGAAGTTGACAAACAGCATCGAGCATATAAAGCCTATGGTTCCGAAAACACGTATGGGGGGGAAATAGGTTATGGTATCGAGATTGGCGCGGTTGAGGGCGTTGAACGCCACCGAGTTGGCAAGCCCGATCGTAGGCATGAAGAATGCCACCGAGCATGTGTAAAGAGCGAATAGCGGAGCAAATTCCACCTGTGTGGCCGTGAACGCGTATATTCCGGCTGCCGCCATGAAGGCTCCCGCAAGCAGATGGCACAGACTCAGCATCCGCTGGGCCTGAATCCAGCGGTCGGCCACGATGCCTGCGACGGCGGGCATGAAGAGCGAGACTATTCCCTGTACGGCATAGAACCAGCCTATGTGGGTTTCGAGGCCCACTCGGCCGAGAAAGTTGCCAAGAGAGATGAGATAGGCGCCCCATACTCCGAATTCGAGGAAGTTAAGGGCTGCGAGCTTGACCTGGATGGGATGTATCTTTGACATGTCGGAAAGGATTTGGTCAGTAGGCTGTATGGTGACTTAGTAGTATAACGGGCGGGACTGTCATTCGGTTTTGTCCTTCTTGCGTCTGAGAATCTCCGCCACTTTGGCGGCCTCTTCATATTCTTCGTTCTCTATGAGCCGGGAGAGGGTCTTTTCAAGCTCTTCCACGGCATAGTTTTCCAGTTTTGGCATATGAAGCTCTTCGGAGTCACGCGAGGGGTCGTCATCTTCGATTGTCTCCGCGTCACCGCCTCCGGCCTCGTTGATTTCCAGTTCGAAACCTGTCCGGGAGAGTATGTCGGGGGTGGTGTAGATAGGTGAGCCTGTGCGCATGGCTATCGCCACGGCGTCGGAGGTTCGGGAGTCGATAGTGACTGTGCGGTCGCCGTCGGTGAATGTCAGTTCGGAGTAGAATATACCGTCCTCGAATCGATGGATGAACACCTCTTTGAGGGCTATCCCGAAAGCTCTCTGGACGCTTGTCAGGAGGTCGTGGGTCAGAGGTCTTGGAGGCGTGACACCCTCCATTTTCAGGGCTATCGCCTGGGCCTCGGAAGCACCGATGATTACCGGGATGCGGTAAGGGCCTCCGACCTGTGCGAGGATGAGGGCATAGGCGCCGCTCTGTATCTGGGAATAGGAGATGCCGAGCACGCGCAACTTGACGCGGGATTCGTTGTCAGGGGTGTTCTCGTTCATATCATTATGTTTCTGCCGGTTATGACTCCGCTACCCAGACAGAGACGGGCATCGCGGTCATATATTACCGCGAACTGTCCCGGCGCTATGCCTTGTACGGGTCTCGGGGAGTCAATGACATATTCCTTCTCTCCCAGACGGCTGAGGGTGGCCGGAAGGAACTCGGGGGTATGGCGGTTCTTGAACGTTATCTCTACCTTTTCACAAGTCCCGGGCCATGGGTCGAGTGTAAGCCACTGCATCTCGTCGAGATGCAGGATATGGCCGTATTGTTTCTCGGTTCCGTAACCCTGAGATACGTATACCACGTTGTCGTGCACGTTCTTCTTGACCACATACCAAGGGCCTCCGCTGAGTCCGAGCCCCTTGCGCTGGCCTATGGTGTGGAACCAGAAGCCACGGTGCTCGCCGAGTTTCCGGCCGGTTTCAAGCTCGACTATGGGGCCGGGACGTTCGCCGAGATGGCGGCGTATGAAGTCGTTGTAGTTTATCTTGCCAAGAAAACAGATTCCCTGACTGTCGCGGCGGAAGGCGTTTGGGAGGGCCGTCTTGACGGCAATATCCCTGACTTCCGACTTTGGCAGGCCTCCTATGGGGAATATGAGGTGGGAAAGCTGGTCATAAGAGATGCGGCAGAGGAAGTCGGTCTGGTCTTTGACGGGGTCGGCGGCGGTTCCGAGCCAGACGCGTCCGTCAATCTCGTGGGTGGTGGCATAGTGGCCTGTGGCTGTCTTGTAAAACTCATGCCCCCAGCGCTGCTCGAAGAATCCGAATTTGATCATCTTGTTGCACATCACGTCAGGGTTGGGCGTGAGTCCCTCACGGACTGTGCGTAGGGCATATTCCATCACGTTCTCCCAATATTCCTCATGCAGTGATACCACCTCGAACGGGAGTCCGTAGCGGCGTGCGATGAAACGGCACATCTCTATGTCCTCCTCGGCCGAACAGTCTCCCTCGCCGTTGTCGAGACCTATGCGTATATAGAAAAGATGCAGGTCATGGCCCTGCTCATAAAGCCGGTGAACGACTACGGCGCTGTCGACGCCTCCTGAAATCAGAACAGCTATCTTCATACTTCTTCGAGTTCCTCCTCTTCGTCCTTGCCGCGCTGGTTGACAATGTAGAGAGAGATAAAGTAGTCAAGTGATATTTTTCCGGGGCCGGCTATGAGGATGTATATATAGATACCTATGAACATTATGGGCAGATAGCCGGGATCTGTGCTGTCAAGGCCGTAGATTGGCAGGTTGGGAACCATGTCGTGGAGTATGTAGTATTCCGCCGCACACATGGCCGCTATGGGGGGGATTGTGGACAGGCGGGTGAGGAAGCCTGTCATAATAAGCAGCGAACATGCCAACTCTATAATAATCATGAGCACGAGGGATGTGGACGGAGACATGTTCATCACCGTGGGGAAGTCCGTCACCATGATGTTGTAGTTGACAAGGTGGCGAATGCCGAACTGCAACAGCATCACCCCGACGAACAGGCGCATGAACAGGCGTGCCAGATTGGTGTAGGTGTATCCTGTCAGGCGCAAAAAACAGTTTGTGACCGGTGAGTATATCCAGGACATGGAGTGGAGGTGTTTTTTGTGGGTTGTGTGGTTATCGTTTTTTCAGCTGGCGGGCTATGTCGAGAACCTGGTCTACGTTGAGGTGCTTGAAACGTATGCGGTGTTTGTTGTCGAGGACATAGAAGTCAGGGGTGCCGAAGCGCAGGTCGATCTTCAGGTCGGCATCTGGATTAGCCCCCACCGTCCATGTGGCGGGATAGGTTTCGGCCGCCTTCTGCCATATATCGTCAGGTTCGGCAAGGGAGACAGACACTACTTTGAGACGTCCCTCCTCGATAAGCTGGGTGGTGGAGATGTCGGCATCGAGACGTATGCGCGCCATGTTGCAGTCGGAGCATTCCGGGTCATTGAAAAAGACAACGACCACGGCTGCGGAGTCTGTCAGCAGGTTTCTCTCCCCGCCTTCGCGGGTTGTGTATGGAAGAGAGCCTATGGGCGAGCCGACCATGGAGTTGCGCAGCAGCTCGGCTTGGAGAGCGAACCGTGCTTTCTCGGCCTTGTCAAGACGTTTGTTGGCGCTGACGGTCTCGGCTATCGGCAGATATAGCTGGTCTACCCATTCCTGTGCGGTGTCGGCATATATCTTTCCCTCGGCCACGTTGGCCAGATATAGCTGGTCTTTGGGTTGTTTGTCGAGCTTCTTCATCAGCTGTCTCAGTGCTGACTCTGCCTTTTCCTGAGAGGCATTGTACAGGATTGAGAGGTAGACTTTGAATTCCTCCCCCATCTTGGCCCGTGCGGAAAACGCTTTTGAAAGCTCGCAGAAGTCCCAGAAGTGGTCGGCAAGGTAATTGCAGCGGCCTTGGAGGGTGGAGATTGAGTCAGGGACTATCGGGTAGGGGAAATATGTGTCGGCCTTGGCCGAAGTGGCCACTCCGATAAGGAGCAATAATGTGAGTATGAGATGTTTCAGTCTGGACATATATGATTGCAGAATAATGCAATCACAAAAGTAATCAAAATCACCCGCCCTGCAAAATCATGACTCTAAAAGGGTGTTAAAAATAGTGATTGTCCTATCAAAGAAAAGGTCTGGTGCTTCATGGGCGGCGTGGCGACTTAAATGTCAGGGATGTATTCTTTTGGGGATGAGGTCTCGGAGGGTGACATGTTCGAGCTTCATGGCCATGAGTATGTAAAGGACGAGGAGGGGGGTGCGTATGGCCATGGTGAGCCATGGATGGGCCTCCATTGCTATCACTTCGGAGAATATCCAAAGGGCTATCGCCGAGAGGAAGTAGAGGGATAGACGGGGGACATCGTAGCCGATAGGGTATTTTATCCGTCCGATTACATAGCTTGCCACCATCATGGCTCCGTAGCATCCGAAGGCTGCCCATGCGCATCCCATGTAGCCCCATCGCGGGACAAGAAGGAAGTTGAGCGCGAGGGTGACAGCAAGGCCGAACAGTGAGAACCACATTCCCCACACGGTACGGTCGGTGAGTTTGTACCATAGAGACAGGTTGAAGAACACTCCGAAGAAAAACTCGGCTATCATCACGATAGGTACTACTTTAAGCCCGCTGAAATAGCTGGACGAGATGAAGTGGCGGAGTATGTCGAGATAGAACATCACGCCGAGGAAGATGATCATGGAGAAGATGACAAACCATTTCATGGCGTCGCGATAGCTCTGCAATCTGTCTTCCCCACGGTCTTTTGAGCGGGCAAAGATGAAGGGTTCGTAGGCGAAACGGAATGCCTGTATGAACATCACCATGACGATGGCTATCTTATAGTTCGCACCATAGATGCCGAGCTGGGCCATGGCCACGGCCTTGTCAGGGAACAGGTGGGGGAACAGTATCTTGTCTATGGTCTGGTTCATGATTCCTGCCACGCCGAGCACCAGCAGGGGGGCGGAATAGGCTATCATCTCCTTCCATAACGCGGGATTGAACTTGTAAGGGAAGCCTCTTAGTTCGGGTATCAGCAGCAACAGGTTGAGCACCGAGGTGGCAAGGTTGGCAAGGAAGATATATCCTATCCCGAAGTCCGGGTCATAGAACCAGGCTATCCATCCCGGAGCCTGTTCCCATATCCATGGACAGATGAGGATGAAGAAGATGTTGAGAGTTATGTTGAGACCTATGTTGACCAGTTTCAGGAAGGCGAACCGCATGGGGCGTCTGGCATAACGCAGGTAGCTGAAAGGCAGCGCTGTGAAGGCGTCAAGTGCTACGGCTATGGCCATCATTATTATGTAGTCCTTGTGGTCTGGGACTTCGAGCCATACTGAAATAGGGCTGATGAAGGTACAGACGGCAACGAGAAAGAGGGTGGAGCTGACAGCAAGCGATATGAGTGAGGTGGAATATACCTCGGTGGGGTTTTCGTAACGCTCATGGTTTGCGAAGCGGAAGAAGCCGGTCTCCATCCCGTAGATGAGGACTATCATCGCGAGGGCTACGACTGAGTAGATATATGTCACTATACCGTATTCCGCAGCGGGGAACATGACTGTGTATAGCGGAACCAGACACCAGTTGAGAAAGCGCCCGATGATGCTGCTAAGTCCGTAGACGGCTGTATCTTTTGCAAGGCTTTTTATTCCTGCCATAGTGATTGTCGGGGGATTGACTGTCCCTACTGTCCGGCGGCTCAGAAGAGAGAGCCGGTGAGGGTGGGAGGGTTGATTTTGAGATGGTTGTAGGCAAGAGAGGTGACCTCGCGTCCACGCGGTGTGCGGCGCAGGAACCCTTCCATGATGAGGAACGGTTCATAGACCTCTTCTATCGTGTCCTGTTCCTCTCCTATGGCTGTGGCTATGGTCGAGAGTCCCACCGGGCCTCCTCCGAACTTGTTTATCATGGTCAGGAGCAGCTTGTGATCCATCTCGTCAAGGCCGTAACGGTCTATGTTGAGGGCTTCGAGGGAGAAACGCGCTATATCGGGGTCGATGTCGCCACTCCCCTTGACCTGGGCGAAGTCGCGTACTCGCCGCAGCAGGGAGTTGGCTATACGCGGGGTGCCGCGCGAGCGCATGGCTATCTCGTGGGCTGCCTCGGGCGTGCATCTCACTCCGAGAAGGGCTGCCGAACGGGCTATGATTCTTTCGAGAACGTCGTGGTTGTAGTATTCCAGATGGCAGTTTATGCCGAATCTCGCACGCATCGGGGCTGTGAGCATCCCGGAGCGCGTCGTAGCTCCGACAAGAGTGAAGGGGGAAAGAGAGAGCTGTACCGAACGCGCTCCCGGCCCCTTGTCTATCATGATGTCTATGCGGTAGTCCTCCATGGCCGAGTACAGGTATTCTTCCACCACGCGGCTGAGGCGGTGAATCTCGTCAATGAAGAGGACGTCGTTGTCTCCGAGAGAGGTGAGTATTCCGGCCAGATCGCCGGGCTTGTCAAGCACAGGGCCGGATGTGACCTTGAAGTTTACCCCCAGCTCGTTGGCGATGATGCCGGCGAGAGTGGTCTTGCCGAGTCCCGGAGGGCCGAAGAGAAGCAGATGGTCAAGTGCTTCGCCACGCATTTTGGCGGCCTGTACGAAGACTTTGAGGTTCTCGACAATCTTCTCCTGGCCGTTGAATGAGTCAAAATACGAAGGCCGGAGAGCGCGCTCAAACTCCTTGTCGGCATTGGTCTTGTTGTGTATGTCGAAATCAGGTTCCATTCACTGCAAAATTACATAGAATTTTCCGTAAATCAAAAAAGGCCGGCTGTTCTCACGAACTGCCGGCCTTTATATTCACTTATTATGGTTGGTGTGTTATAAGTGAATGGGGATGGGGATGATTTTGATGAGGCAAAGGTAAGTATTTATTCCTTAAATTACAATACCTTGTGATGATTCTTTCTGTCCATCGACCACCATGCATAGGCTATATAGGCAAGAACCAGCGGAATGACGAGTGATACATAGCTCATGACCGTGAGAGTGAATTCTGACGACGAGCTGTTGTAGATGGTCAGGGAGGAGGCGGGGTCGAGGATGG
>CAJTRI010000003.1:76054-188464 GCA_910578615.1 uncultured Duncaniella sp.
GATAATAGGGGGTATCGTTGTAACCGGCTACCCAGAAGAGGCTGAGAACCACGAGCACGGTGCCGATGCCGCTCCACCAGATTCCGCAGACGAAGTGTCTGGCGAGGGCTGAGCGTATCACCCCGTAAAGCACCATCACAGTCCCTGCAAGGAGTGCGGCAAGGGCGGCTGGCATGTCGATGTAGTTGTAGAAGTATTTACAGCCTATGTATGCGAATTCCGACTTTGTGCCGTCAAGTCCTCCGCGTACCACTGTGGCCGGAGATGTCTGGGTGAGCAGCACTCCGAGAAATGCGAGGAACAGCACCACGAATATGGTGCCGTTGACCAGTACGCGGCGACGGTTGGAGTCAAAGAACCTACCCTCGGCAGGATGGTTGTTGAGCAGGTATAGTGCGGCCTGGGTTCGAGCGAGGAAGAGCACCGCCACTCCGAGAAGGAGGTTTTTCCAATAGAGGATGGCTTCGATGCCGTGGGTAGGCGACCAGCGCGATATCACCGGGGACGCGCCGTCAAGGATGTTTCCCTTGGTCACCGTGAATTCGGCCCCGAAGAACATCATGCCCACGGCTACTCCGAGAAGGACGCACCCCACAGCGCCGTTTATAAAGAGAAACACGTCATAGGTGCGTGTACCGAAGATATTGCCGGGTTTGGAGCGGAACTCGTAGCTTACGGCTTGGAGCACAAAGCTGAGCAATATAAGCATCCAGAGCCAGTAGGCTCCTCCGAAGCTGGTGGAGTAGAACAGGGGGAAGGATGCGAAGAAGGCCCCTCCGAATACTACGAGCGTGGTGAATGTGAGTTCCCACTTGTGGCCGAGTGACGATACCATCTTCTGTGACTCGTCTGACGCGGGCTTTGCGCCGAGAAGGAATGTCTGGCCGCCCTGCACGAATAGCATGAACACGAGGATGGCGCCGAGTATCGAGATGAGCAGCCACCAATATTCTTGAAGCATAGAGAGTTCCATAGCTTATTCCTCCTCTTTCTTGTTGATTTGTCTTATCATAATTGTGACTTCGGCCGCGAGAAGGGCGGTGAAGACGGCGGCAAAGATCCAGAATGTCAGTATGACCGAACCTGCCGGTATGGCCGATATGGCGGCGCGTGTGGGCATCAGATCCTGTATGATCCATGGCTGGCGCCCTACCTCGGCGGTAACCCATCCGGCCTGTGAGCATATCCATACCACGGGGACGGAGATGACGGCGATCCATAGCCATAGGCGTGACTTCCACAGCGAGGGACGGCGGTAGACGCTCCACAAGGCCACAAGCAGGAATAGCAGCAGATAACCTCCGGCTATGACCATGACGCGGAAGGAGTAGAATGTCACTCCCACAGGCGGGACGGCTTCTTCGGGAGAGTCAAGATAACCGTAGCCGAAATAAGGATAGCATTCCTTGATGTCTGCGCGGGCTTCGGCCATGGCGGTGCTGTCTCCTGCCGCGAGGGCGGAGTCGAAGGCCCTGAGCGCCTCATGGGCTTTCTTGCCGAGCATGATACGATCAGCATAGCTGACCGTGCTGACGGTGTCGCCATCTGCGTTTACGGAGATACCTGCGATAATGTCATTGATGCCCGGGACAAAGGAGCCGGGGTCATGGTTGGCGAGAATCGAGAGGCCGTAGGGAATGCCTATCTTGAAGTGAAATGGGTCGGCATCCGAGAGGCGTTCATGGCCTCCTTTGAGAATGCCGAAGGCCACCAGCTCCTGTGATGTGGAGCCGTTATAGAGACCTTCCATCGCGGCGAGTTTCATCGGCTGTACGCGTGCAACGTCTACTGCCGACTGGTCTCCTGTCCATATGGTCAGTACAAGCCCTATGAATCCTGTCCAGGCCCCGATCTTAATGGAGCTTATGGCCATTTCGCGGCGGCGTCCTTTGAGAAGAAGCCACGCGCTTACGCCGCATACGAACACTCCTGCGAGAACCCATCCGTCAAACACTGCATGGAAGAACTTGTGGATTGCCACCGGCGACAGGGCCACGGCCCAGAAGTCGTCCATGACGTTGCGCATCTGTGCCGGGTCGAATTCCATTCCCACCGGGTATTGCATCCATGCGTTTGCCACGAGTATCCAGAGGGCCGAGATGGAGGCACCGAGTGCTGTGAGCCATGTCGCTGCAAGGTGGAATCGGGCTGATACCTTGTTCCATCCGAAAAACATGATGGCTATGAACGTTGACTCCATAAAGAATGCGAAGAGGCCTTCGATGGCAAGCGGAGCGCCGAATATGTCGCCCACAAACCATGAGTAGTTGCTCCAATTGGTGCCGAATTCGAATTCGAGAATTATTCCCGTGGCCACTCCGACAGCAAAGTTTATGCCGAAGAGCGTCATCCAGAATTTTGTCATTGCAAGCCGGCGTGGGTCACGGGTGCGGTAGTAGGCCGTCTCCATGATTCCTACGATAACGCTGAGTCCGAGCGTGAGCGGGACGAACAGCCAGTGATACATGGCCGTGAGGGCAAACTGCCATCTTGACCAGTCCACTACGGTCATTAAGTCGTTCATGATCAGTGTGTGTTTGTTTTTTGTTGGGGGATTGGGGGTTGGTTATCGGGAGCGGTCTATGAGCATGGCCCTTACGGCGTCGGCCCGTTGCTTGTCGGTAGCATAGTCGCGTTCCAGTATGTCAGGGAAGAAAAACAGTTTCAGTATTCCGAAGATTATTATCAGCTTGATGATTATAAGCATCCACAGTTTGCGTCCTACTGTCATGGAGCGGAAGCCGTCTATATAGAATCGGCCTATCTTTGCCGGCCAGCGCAGTATGTCGTATTTTGGATACATGTCGCAAAAGTAGTAAAATTTTTTTCTCAGACGTGAAAATATCGTAAAAAATAGGCAGTGACAGAGAAAATTTCGAAATTTTCTCTGTCACTGCTGACTTATTGTTTATGCCGCCTGTCTGAGGCAGACGGGGTTGGACTCTATTATGCCTTTACAGCCTTGTTGCTGCGACGTGAGTCTGTAAGATAGGCGACAGGTGCTGCCACGAATATGGTGGCGAGTGTACCTATTACCACACCGAATATCATCGCGAACACGAACGAGCGTATGGCGTCGCCGCCGAGGATGAAGATGCAGAGAAGCACGAGGAGGGTCGAGCCTGATGTCATCACTGTTCGTCCGAGGGTCGAGTTGATCGATGAATTGATGGTGGTGAAGAAGTCCTGCTTGGGATAGAGGCCTACGTTCTCACGCACACGGTCAAAGACTACCACGGTGTCATTGATCTGGTAACCGATCACGGTAAGTATTGCGGCGATAAAGGTCTGGTCTATCTCCATGGCGAAGGGGAACACACCCCAGAAGATGGAGTAGAAGCCTATAATCGTGAATGCTGTGAAGGCTACGGCTGCAAGTGCACCCACTGAGAATGCCACGTTGCGGAAGCGGAGCAGGATGTAGAGGAACATGGCGATGAGCGCGATGATGACGGCGATATATGCGTCAGTGCGCATGTCGTTGGCCACGGTGGGGCCTACTTTCTGCGATGACTGGATGCCGACATTCTCGTTGGTGGTCGAGAAGTCCTCGATGCTCATGCCGTTTAGCTCGCCCTGCAAGCCGTCATAGAGAATCTTGGTAATCTCTTCATCTATGCCTTCCTCGTCAGAATCAATCTTGTAGTTGGTGGAGATACGCACCTTGGTGTTGTCGTCAATGGTGATGACGCTGAGCTGTGCTCCTCCGAAGAGTGGTGTAAGTTTGGCGTCAAGCTCATGTGTCTTGACGGGATGGTCGAACTGTACAACGTAGTTGCGGCCGCCAGAGAAGTCGATACCTTGGTTGAGCCCGCGAACGAAGAGGCTGATGACTACCACAAGGATGGCAACTCCTACCACACCGAAGCTCACCTTGCGTGCGCCAAGGAAGTTGTATTTGGCGTTGTTGAACATCTTGCGGGAGATAGGAGTGGTGAACGTGAGGTTCTCGAATGCCTTGCTCTTACCAAAGAAGATGTAGATGAGGCGTGTCAGGTAGACAGCGGTAAAGAATGAGCAGATAATACCGATGATGAGTGTGGTGGCGAAGCCTTTGATGGGGCCTGTACCGAAAAGGAGGAGGATCACACCTGTGATAATCGAGGTGAGGTTGGAGTCAAAGATGGCCGAGAAGGCGTTGGAGTAACCGTCGGCGATGGCGGTGCGAACATTCTTGCCGGCACGGAGTTCCTCCTTGGCGCGCTCGTAGATAAGCACGTTGGCGTCAACAGCCATACCGAGAGCCAGCACTATACCGGCGATGCCTGAAAGTGTCAGCACGGCCTGGAAGGACGCGAGGATGCCGAATGTGAAGAAGATGTTGAAGATGAGGGCCACGTTGGCGATGAGTCCGGGGATGAGTCCGTAGATCATGCACATGAAGACCATGAGAAGCACAAGGGCGATGATGAATGACCAGAGACCGTCCTTGATGGCCTGCTCGCCGAGCGAAGGCCCGATAACGGTGTCGGAGATGATATCGACCTTGGCGGCCATCTTGCCTGATTTGAGCACGTTTGAAAGGTCTTTTGCCTCTTCGGTGGTGAAGTCGCCGGTTATCTGCGAACGTCCGCCTTCGATGACTGAGTTGACGCGCGGAGCCGAATATACATGGTCGTCAAGCACGATGGCTACCTGCTTTTCGATGTTGGCGGCAGTGATGCGTGCCCACTGGCGTGCAGCGTCGGGCTTCATGTTCATTGACACGTAGTTTCCGCCCTGCATGGCGTCATAGTCGCTGGTGGCCGAGGTAACCACGTCGCCGCTGAGGGCTGCCTTGCCGTTGGTGGTTTTGAGGGCCACGAGCTGGTAGATGGCAAGGTTGCGTTTGCCACGCACGGAGTCGTTGATCTGCACGACCTCGGGCTTGAACTCCCAGGCCAGTTTGAGGTTGGAGGGGAGTATGCGTTTTGCGGCGGGCGAGGCGAGAAGGGCGTCGATGGTGTCACGGGCGGTCTCGGTAGCCGCGCCTACGCCTATGATGTTGCGGGGATTGCCAACTTGGAGGAAGTAGTCGAAGAGACCCTTGCCGTTGCTTGTCGAGTCAGCACGCAGGGTGTTGTCGAGCTGTTGGAGCACTCCTGATATCTCTGAGAAGGGGGTGGTCTCATAAAATTCGAGGTTGGCGCTTGATTTGAGTAGCTCGCGCACACGGTCATGCTCCTTCACTCCGGGGAGTTCGAGTAGTATCTGGCCGTCCTTTTCAAGTTCCTGAATGTTGGGGGCTACAACGCCGAACTGGTCGATACGGGTGCGGAGGACGTTGGTAGAGCTTGACACGCGGTCTTTCACTTCCTGTTTGAGGGCGCTCTTTACAGCATCCATATTGTCGCCACGGTTTACCTGGTCTTTGAACACCACCGAGAGGTCGCCCTGTGGGTCAAGCTTGCGGTATTCGGTGCAGAAGATGTCGACGAAATCAGCGCTCTTGTTGGCACGGGCCACAGAGTCAGCGTTGGCAACGGCCTTTTCGAAGTAGGGATTGCCTTCGGCGTTGGCCATGGAGCGGAGGATATCGGGAACGGAAACCTGAAGGGTGACATTCATGCCGCCTTTAAGGTCGAGGCCGAGTCCTACACCGAGTTTTTGAACTTCGTTAAAAGTATAACCAAGATAGACCTTCTCGTTAGCGATGTTCTTGATGTAGTCGCTGTAGGCCTTACGATAAGTGTCCGGGGAGTTGTTGTCCATGGCTGCCACTCTGGTTGCTTCTGCGGCTGCCTTGTCCTCGTAGTGGTTGGTCACCACGGTGAACGAGAGGTAGAAGAGGCAGATGAGCACCATGAAGATGGCTATCACACCGGCAACAACGCTTCCCAAAGATCCTTTGCTTTGCATTGTGTTAAATTAGTGTATTTTAGTGAATTAAGGAAATTGATTCGCGTGATATGTCGGCAGGGCGCCAACGGCCCTGCGATTTTTGGTGTGCAAATATACTAAAATTCTTTTAATTTAAGATGTTTCGGCGTAAAATAATTGTGTACCGCAGCTGGCTCGGTAATGACGGGAAATGCCTTGTCGCGGAACCGGCTGTACGTCAGTACGTGATGTCCCAGAGATACAGTGCCTGCGGAGGCATCGAGGTTCCGGCCGCGCAGCGGTCTCGGCGCGCGATGATGTCGGCAAACCCTTCTACTGACAATTTGCCGCGTCCTACCTCCACGAGCGTCCCCACCACGGCGCGTACCATGTTGCGCAGAAAGCGGTCTGCCGTGATGATGAACACCATGGCTTTTCCCTCTATGCCGGGGATCTCCACCGGGTGCCACGCCGCATGTGTGACGCGGCATATGTTGGTCTTGGCATCGGTGTGCAGCTTGGCGAATGATGTGAAGTCATCGGTTTCGAGTAGTATGGCTGCTGCTCGGTTCATCAGCTCGTAGTCCAGTCCGGCAGGGGCCTTCCAGGAGAGAGGATAGAGGAAAGGTGAGTTTCCCTCGACGGCATAGTAGTGATATGTGCGAGAGGTGGCCGAGAAGCGGGCGTGGAGTGCGGAATCCACCGGGTATATCTCGTAGACGGCTATATCGCGTCCTGTGAGGGCGTTCAAGGCCCCTACAAGGCGTTCAGGGGTTATGTCGAGAGGGCCGGGCATGTCGAAGTGGGCCGTCATCATGCGGGCGTTGACTCCTGCATCTGTCCGGCCGGCGCCGGTAATCTTCATCGGAGTCCGCAGGACTCGTGTCAGGGCCTCCTCTATAACTTCCTGTACGGTAACGGCTCCGGGCTGGGTCTGCCATCCGTGATAGTGCTCTCCACGGTATGCCAGTCGCATGAAATATCGTTGCATATCTGTATGAAAAACGGCCGGCATGAAGAAACGTGCTTATGCCGGCCGGATAAATCGTCAGTGATCAGTCTTTTTCAATGTAGGTGTATCCGTAAAGACCCGAGCGGTAGTTGGACAGGAACTCGCGTCCCTCCTCGGGCGATATCTTGCCTTCTTTCATGGAGGCTGTCACCCATGCTTCCACGTTTCGTACAAGTTTCTTGGCATTGAACTGTACGTAGTCCAGAACGTCGGCCACGGTCTCGCCGTCGATTATGCGGTCTATCTCGTAGCGGTCTTTGTAGACCGAGATGTGTACGGCGTTCGTATCGCCGAAGAGGTTGTGCATGTCTCCGAGAATCTCCTGATAAGCTCCCACGAGGAACACGCCAAGATAGTAGGGGTCTCCCTGACGTACAGGGTGAACCGGAAGGGCGCCGACGGTGCCTCCCGTGGTGGAGATGAAGTTGGCTATCTTGCCGTCACTGTCACACGTGATGTCCTGTATGGTGCATGTGCGTGTGGGTTTCTCGTCAAGTCGTGAGAGGGGTATGATGGGAAACACCTGGTCGATAGCCCATGAGTCGGTGAGCGACTGGAAGAGAGAGAAGTTGCAGAAATACTTGTCAGGCACCATCTTGATGACCTTGCGGAGTTCGTCGGGAGCGTGCTTCATGTCGGCAGCTATCTCGCCTACCTCGCGGGCCACGCTCCAAAACAGCTGTTCCATCTGGGCGCGCGTGCGAAGGTCGAGAAGCCCTAACGAGAAGAGGTCAAGTGCCTCCTCGCGTATTTGCAGGGCGTCATGCCAGCTTTCGAGCGAGTTGTTCTGGTCAAGGTTGTCCCAGATGTTGTATAGCTCGCGGACGAGTTCGTGGTCGTTTTCCTCTACCTCTTTGGAGTCTTTCCACACAGGCATCTGTGTGGTTTCAAGCACTTCGAATACCAGCACCGAGTGGTGGGCGGTCAGCGACCGGCCGCTCTCGTTGATAATGTTGGGCTGTCGCAGACCGTTTTTCTCACAGGCATCCACGAGGGTCGATACGGCGTCGTTGGCATACTCCTGTATCGAGTAGTTCATGGATGATGATGACGCGGAGTTGCGTGTGCCGTCATAGTCTACTCCGAGGCCGCCGCCTATATCCATGAACTCTACGTCAAAGCCCATGTTGCACAGTTGCACGTAGAACTGGGTGGCCTCGCGGAGGGCGTTCTTGATAAGGCGTATCTTGGTGACCTGGCTGCCTATATGGAAGTGTATCAGTTTCAGGCAGTGTTTCATGTTGTGGCGCTCCATGTAGTCGAGCGCTTCGAGCAGGTCTGACGAGTTGAGGCCGAATTTTGATTGGTCACCACCGCTGGTCTCCCACTTGCCGGAGCCGGAAGATGCCAGTTTGATGCGTATACCTATGTTGGGCGAGATGTTCATGCGCCGGGCCACCTCGGTGATGATGCGTAGCTCGTTGATTTTCTCGACCACGATGTATATGCGGCGTCCCATCTTCTGGGCCAGCAGTGCAAGCTCGATGAATGTCTTGTCCTTGTAGCCGTTACAGATGATGAGGGCGTTTTCCTTGATGTTGGTGGCAAGGACAGCGTGAAGTTCGGGTTTTGACCCGGCTTCGAGGCCGATGTTGAACTTTTCGCCGTGGGTGACTATCTCTTCTACCACCGGGCGCATCTGGTTGACCTTGATGGGGTAGATTATATAGTTCTGGGCCTGATAGTTGTATTGTTTCGAGGCCTGTGCGAAACAGTTGGATATTTTCTCGATGCGGTTGTCAAGAATGTCGGGGAAACGAAGCAGGACAGGGGAGGTGATGTCACGGACTTGGAGCTCGTCCATGACCTCGCGTAGGTCAACGGAGGCATAGCCCTCGCGGGGTGTGACGGACATGTTGCCTTTCTCGTTGATGGAGAAATACTTACGTCCCCATCCCGAGATGTTGTACAGCTCCTCGCTGTCTTCAATGCGCCATTTTCTCATTCGGCAGAAATCATTAATAGGGTTTAAATCGGGCAAAGTTACGACAAATAGTCGGATTGTCAAAATTATTTATGCCGATGCCTGTTAAAAATGTCGGTGAGGAGATTCCGGCTTTTTTTCAGATGTTTTCCCGCAGGAGCTGTATGCACATTATTAGGGCGCGGGTGGTTGCTGAGTCGATGATGCGTGCGCGGTCGCCGTTGAAATGTTCGGTGGCGATGATTTCCGCTGCGGGGGTGTCACTACCTCGTTCGAGTCGTGCGCAGAAGCACACAGTTCCGACAGGTTTCTCTTCCGAGCCTCCACCCGGGCCGGCTATCCCGCTTGTGGCCACTGTGAGGCGTGCGCCTGTCACACGGCTTGCTCCTGCGGCCATCTCCCTAACTACCGGGATGCTGACGGCTCCGTTGAGGTCGAGGGTCTCGGCATTGACACCAAGAATGTTCTTTTTGACATCGTTGCTGTATGAGACCACGGCGCCTTCCACCACGTCTGACGCTCCTGGGACGAGTGTCAGTGCATGGGCCACGTTGCCGCCGGTGCAGCTTTCGGCTGTGGCGAGTGTCACTCCGTGTCTGCGGCATTCGTCGAGCAGGATCTCTGCCGGGGTCGTGTCCTCGGTTGAAAGTACGGCCGGCCCGAGTATCTCGCGCAGTTCTGTGGCGGCACGTTCCACTTCGGCCTTTATGAATCCCCCGTCACAGTGTGCTCCGTCGAGTCGCAGTCTTACAATCCCCGGCTTGGGTAGATAGGCAACGTGCAGGTATATTGGGAGTGCCTCCTCCCATGGGGCTATCTTCATGGCCAGCGCGCTCTCGGTGTAGCCGGTGACGATGGTGACGGCATGTTCTATGCACATCTCGCTCTTGAAATGGGAGAGGAGGAGGGGCAGCACGTCTTTGGGAAACATCGTGGTGGTCTCGAATGGCACCCCGGGCATGGATACGAGCACCTTGCCGTCTTTTTCAAACCACATTATGGGGGCTGTTCCGACGAGGTTCTGGATAACGGTGCATGATGAAGGCACCATGGCCTGTGCCTCGGTGAGCGGATTGAGCCTTATACCGCGTGCTGAGAAGAGACGTCCTATGTTTTCCGTCACATCCCGGTCATGGACGAGGGTACCTCCGAAGTATCGGCAGAGCACCCCCTTGGTTATGTCGTCTTTTGTAGGGCCGAGTCCTCCCGTTGTCAGGACTACGTCTGTGAGTTCGAATGCCCGGTCAATGGCGCGTGTGATTTCATCCGCTCCGTCTCCTACGGTCTGTACGTTGTCAACCTCCCATCCGTATGGCGCCATCATGCGGGCCAGCGAGCCGGAATTGGTATCGGTAACCTGCCCGATCAGCAGCTCGTCGCCTATAACTATTATTGAGACTTTCATAATGCTGCGTATTGTCTATGCATATTGTTTATACGGTCACTCTTGCGAACGGGACTTCGTCATATCGGCAGAAATCACGGTCAATATATTTGAAATATCCGGCAATAGCCACCATGGCGGCATTGTCGGTAGTGAAGAGCCGTGGCGGTATGAAGGCTGTAAGTCCACGGCGTCGGCAGTAGTCGGCTACGGCATCGCGTACACCGGAGTTGGCCGATACACCTCCGCCTATGGCTACTGTGGTGACCCCTGTCTGCCGGACAGCCTTGTCGAGCTTGTCCATCAGTATGTCTATGATTGTCTTTTGGAGCGAGGCGGCCAGATCGGCACGGTTCTTATCGATGAAGTCGGTGTCTGTTTTAAGATTGTCTCGCAGGGTGTACAGAAACGATGTTTTGAGTCCGCTGAAACTGTAATCGAGACCGGGGATATGTGGTTTTGCGAATTTGAACCGTGCTGGGTCTCCCTCGGCTGCGAGGCGGTCGATGTGCGGGCCGCCGGGATAAGGCAGACCCATCACCTTGGCACACTTGTCGAAGGCCTCTCCGGCGGCATCGTCGATGGTGCGACCGAGGATTTCCATGTCATTATAGTTGCGCACGAGGATTATCTGGCTGTTCCCTCCTGACACGAGCAGGCATAGGAACGGGTATTGTGGCACCGGGTCACTCTCTTCGCGACGGATGAAGTGAGAGAGCACGTGGCCGTGCAGGTGGTTCACATCCACGATGGGTACGCGCAGACCGAGTGACATACCCTTGGCGAAGGATGTCCCCACGAGGAGCGAACCCAGCAGACCCGGCCCGCGTGTGAAGGCTATTGCCGAGAGGGAGTGTTTGTCGACACCGGCACGCCTGAGGGCGGTATCGACCACGGGGAGTATGTTTTGCTGGTGGGCGCGCGAGGCCAGTTCGGGCACCACGCCCCCATATTCGGCATGAACCTCTTGCGAGGCTATGACGTTGCTCAACAGGATTCCGTCGCGGATGACGGCGGCGGATGTGTCATCACATGACGACTCTATCCCTAAGATTGTAATGCTTTCGCTCATTCTTCAAGTCTTTTCGGCAAAATTACAAAATCCGGCACAAAGAAAAAAGCAAAGATGCCGGGGAGCGGCAAACTTCCGTGCTCCTCCGTGCATCTTTGCTGTCTGTGATTGATGTAGGCCTTATCAGATGCGGCTCTTGATGGCCTCGGTCTCCTTCTCGTAGCCGGGTTTGGCAAGAAGGGCAAACATATTGCGCTTATAGTCCTCTACTCCTGGCTGGTTGAACGGGTTGACATCAAGGATGTATCCGCTGATGCCGCAAGCCTTCTCGAAGAAGTAGATGAGCTGGCCGAGATACTTCTCACGGAGGGCGGGAAGGGTGATATGGATGTTGGGCACGCCGCCGTCCACATGGGCTATGCGTGTGCCGAGTTCGGCCATCTTGTTCACCTCGTCTATGTGCTTGCCGGAGATGTAGTTCAGTCCGTCAAGATCGGCCTCGTCAGAGGGTATGAGGGTCTCGTGAAGCTGTTCGCTTACCGAAATAACGGTCTCGAAGATGGTACGCTCACCGTCCTGGATCCACTGGCCCATGGAGTGGAGGTCGGTGGAAAAGTCCACGGCTGCGGGGAAGATGCCCTTGTGGTCTTTGCCTTCGCTCTCGCCATAGAGCTGTTTCCACCATTCTCCGAAATAGTGGAGTTTGGGGTTGTAGTTTACGAGTATCTCTATCTTTTTGCCCGCGTTGTAAAGAGCGTTGCGAGTGAGGGCGTAGATGTATGAGGGGTTTGACTCATCGGCGGTAGCTGTGGCCTTCTCCATCTCGGCGGCTCCGTCGATGAGGGCGCGGATGTCAAATCCGGCCACGGCTATGGGAAGAAGACCGACGGGGGTGAGGACTGAGAAACGTCCGCCCACGTTGTCGGCGATGACGAATGTCTTGTATCCTTCCTCGGTGGCGAGGGTGCGGAGAGCGCCGCGCTTGGCATCGGTTATGGCCACGATGCGCTTGCGGGCCTCGTCGAGTCCCATCTGGCGTTCGAGTTGCTCTTTGAGCAGGCGGAAAGCGATGGCGGGTTCGGTAGTTGTGCCGCTCTTGGATATGACGATGATGCCGAATCGCTTGTCTTTCAGATAGTCTTGCAACTCATACATATAGTCCTCGCCTATGTTCTGGCCGGCGAAGAGCACCTTGGGCTGTCCTTCCACACCGGGGCGGTAGGCAGCGAAGCTGTCGCTGAGCGCTTCGATGACTGCCTTTGCTCCGAGATAGCTGCCGCCGATGCCGATGGCTACGACCGTGTCGCAGCTGGCTCGAAGCTCGTCGGCGCAGGCCACGATGTCGTCAAGCAACGCCTCAGTGGTCTCGGTGGGGAGGTTGACCCAGCCGAGGAAGTCGTTGCCGGCGCCGGTGGCGTTGAGCACTTTGTCAAGGCTTTCGGCTGCCTTGGAGTCCAGATTTTCGAGGGCCTGGCTGCTCACTGTCCCGAGGACATTCTTGATGTCTACACTAATGGTCTTCATTTTGAGTGTCTTTTATTGGTTTTTGATGTTTTTTACAGTATCGGATGGGTTATATGAACCACTTTCCGAGGCTCCTCATGGCGCGCTCGGCATTGGCGTGGCGGTACAGTATGTCATAGACGGCGTCGAGTATGGGCATCTCTATACCGTATTTCTTGTTTATTTCCTTTATGCACTTGGTTCCGTAATATCCCTCGGCTGTCTGTTCCATCTCCATGCGGGCGGTGGATACCGAGTAGCCCTTGCCGATGATCGAACCGAAGTTGTGGTTGCGCGAGAACCGCGAGTATGCGGTCACGAGCAGGTCTCCGAGATAGACAGAGTCGCATATGCAGCGCGGACGGGGGCACACTTCGTCGACGAAGCGCTCCATCTCCCTTATGGCGTTGCTCACCAGCATTGCCAGAAAGTTGTCTCCTCCCTTCATGCCGTGGATGATGCCGGCGGCTATGGAATAGACGTTTTTGAGGACGGCGGCATATTCGATTCCTTCGATGTCGCTTGACGGGATGGTGCGTGTGGTGGGTGAGTTGAGCCTGCGTCCGAACTCTTCGGCAAGTTCCACATTGTGACAGCCCACCGTGAGGAAGCTGGGGCGGTCGAGCGCCACCTCCTCGGCGTGACACGGGCCGGCGATAACAATCTCGTTCTCAGGATCTACTCCGAAGCGGTGGGCCATATAGTCAGAGACAATCTCGTTGTCTCCGGGGATTATTCCCTTAACGGCCGATACCACGGTCTTGGACGAGATGTCCACGCTTATCTTGTTGATATGGCTCTTGAAATAAGGGCTTGGCATCACCAGCAACAGGGTGTCGGCGGCGGTGCAGACGGCGTTGATGTCGCTTGAAAACTCGATGCGGGCCGTGTCAAACTGCACGTCGGTCAGATATGCCGGGTTGTGGCCTATGCGTTTGAAGTCCTCGATGCGGTCATCACGCCTCATGTACCACATTATATGGTCACAGTTGCGCAACAGGAGCTTTGCAAGGGCCGTGGCCCAGCTCCCGCCTCCCATAACCGCTATTTTCTTGAATCGTTGTTCCATCGGTCTGTCACTCTCGTTTCACTTCTCAGGCCTCTTCTCCGGCGGTTTCCTGCTGTGAGGCGGCAGCCTGTATCCAGGCCCCGACTTCTTCTATAAGCGGAGTCTTGAATCCGAGCTTGAACTTTTTGTTTATGCCTATCAGTTCCTGTTGCAGTTTGCCGGGGGCTGCGGTTGCGAGGGTTGCGACTGTATAGATTCCGGCCTTGCGGACGGGCGCTATCCATTCCTCGGGTACACCGAGTGCCGTGAAGGCCTCGTCTTTATCGCGGGGCTGGGTCTTCTCGGGACGCATCTGGGGGAAGAAGAGCACTTCCTGTATGGTGGTCTGTCCTGTCATGAGCATCACGAGACGATCCATGCCTATACCCATGCCTGAGGTTGGGGGCATACCGTATTCGAGGGCGCGGATAAAGTCCTTGTCGATGATCATTGCCTCGTCGTCTCCCTTTTCGGCCAGCCGCATCTGTTCTACGAAGCGTTCATACTGGTCAATCGGGTCGTTTAGCTCGGAGTATGCGTTGGCAAGCTCCTTGCCGTTGACCATAAGCTCGAAACGCTCGGTCAGTTCGGGATTGTCGCGGTGACGTTTGGTCAGAGGTGACATCTCGATGGGATAGTCTATGATGAACGTCGGCTGGATGTAGGTGCCCTCGCATTTCTCGCCGAATATCTCGTCTATGAGCTTTCCCTTGCCCATTGTGTCATCGACCTCTATGCCGAGACCTCGTGCGGCTGCGCGGAGCTGTTCCTCGTCCATGCCGTTGATGTCTACGCCTGTGTGGGTGAGGATGGCGTCGCGCATGGTCACGCGGGGGAATGGGGCCTTGAACGAGATGGTGTTGTCGCCTACCGTGACCTCGGTGGTGCCGTTGACGTCAAGACAGATCTTTTCAAGCATCTTCTCTGTGAACTCCATCATCCAGTTGTAGTCCTTGTAGGCAACGTAGATTTCCATGCATGTGAACTCGGGATTGTGGGTTCTGTCCATACCCTCGTTGCGGAAGTTCTTCGAGAACTCATAGACACCCTCGAAACCGCCTACGATGAGGCGTTTGAGATATAGCTCGTCGGCTATACGGAGATAGAGGGGGATGTCAAGCGCGTTGTGGTGGGTGATGAAGGGGCGCGCGGCGGCTCCTCCGGGGATTGATTGGAGGATGGGGGTCTCGACCTCCATGTAGCCGGCGGTGTTGAAATACTCGCGCATGGAGTTGTAGACCTTTGAACGCTTGATGAAGATGTCCTTCACGCCGTCGTTGACAACGAGGTCTACGTAGCGGCGGCGGTAGCGAAGCTCGGGATCGTCAAACGCGTCATAGGCCACGCCGTCCTTCATCTTTACGATGGGGAGGGGGCGCAGTGACTTGCCGAGTACTGTCAGTTCGCGGGCATGGACGGATATCTCGCCGGTCTGGGTGCGAAAGACGAATCCTTTCACTCCCACGAAATCACCGATGTCAAGCAGTTTTTTGAACACCACGTTGTAGAAGTCCTTGTCCTCGTCAGGGCATATCTCGTCACGGTTGACGTATACCTGTATGCGTCCCTTGGAATCTTGAAGTTCCATGAATGAGGCTTTGCCCATGATACGGCGTCCCATGACACGGCCGGCCACGGTGACTTCGCGTACCGGGGCGTCATCGGCGAATCCGGCTTTGATTTCGTCGGTATATGCGTTGACCGGGTACAGCGCTGCGGGATAAGGCTCTATGCCACGGCGCCGCATTTCTTCAAGGCTCTGTCGGCGGATAATCTCCTGTTCACTTAGTTCAAGTACGTTCATATATAATCTTGTGGTGTGGAGTTGTTGTGTTGTGTTTGGATAATAAATGCAAAATTACTCATTTTTAGTCCCTCTCCCAACAAAATCCGTTCCAAATCCCGTCAGGGAGTGTTAAAAACTTCAAAACATACGGTCTCTGCCGGACAGAGACCGGCCCGGTGTCCGCTCCTTTTGAGAGGCGGTCACCGGGCCGGTTGTGATGTAGAAGGCTTGGAGTCCGTTTATGCCTTGTAGGCGCCGTTATACTGGTTGGGGCCTTCGGACGGTTTCACGGTAAGGATTATGTACCAGATTGTTCCGATGATAGGTATGAGGCTTATGAGCACCCACCATCCGCTTTTGCCGATGTCGTGCATTCGGCGCACGCTGATGGCGATACCGGGAATCAGGTTGACCAATGCGAACGCATAGGATGCATATTCGCTGATAAACCCGAGTATGCCGCTGACGACAAACGAATAGAGAAACACATACCAGTATTCGGCTCTGGTTGCGCGTCCGGCGAAGTCCGTGTACTTCTGATAGAAGATTCTGACGGCGTCTACGATTGAGATGTTCATGATAATATGTTTTTTATGTGGTGAAATAATCAATCACACAAATATAGCTAAATTTATTTACGGACAAAAACAAATCTGCCAATTTTTTTCACATTTATTATGAACTGTGAGGTACGGACAGGTTACTTCACGTATACTTTCTCAACCTTGTTGCCCTGGCGTTTGATGTAGATGCCGGGGGTGAGGCGGTCGGAAGCGATGCGGACGCCGTTGATGCTGTAAAACTCTACGGGTGCGTCAGACGGTGTGGTCTCGACATTCTCGATGGCGGATGTCTGGAACTTGCCGTTGAACTTGACATCGATCTTTATGCCGGTAGCAGTGCCTTCGGGGTCGTTGGCGGGATCGGTGATCCAGATGACGGGAATGTTCATAGTTGCCACTCCGTCAGGTGTGACATTGCCGTCAAGAGTCACGTTGGCTACGATTTCCGTACCGTTCATGTTGAGTTTGAGGCCTTTGACGGAACCTGCGAACACATGTCCTTCGGTTGATTCAGTCACAGTGACGTCGGGCACTACGATGTCGCCAAGCTCTGTGCCCTGGCCAAGCGAGAAGTTGGGAAGCATGAATGTGCATTTGGAGGGATCGGCTGCGTCAGGTGTGATGTGGACGTTGCCGGGCACCTCTAAGGGCGCACCCATGTCGATGGATACGGTACCTACATATATGCCTCCGTATGAAGAGGTCACGCCGGATGCCTGCTTGAACTTGATGACATATTCGTGTGAGGCCTTTCCGTCTATGTCAAGACCGCCCTCGTTGAGGTTGCTGACCTTGATGGTGGCGGTGGCGTTCGCCTTGTCAAGGGCTATCTCTGTCTTGGCGGAATATGCGTTGGCCATGGGCTGGCATACGAATGACGACTCTTCGGGCATTTCAATGTCAAGAGTGTATTCATATGTGTCGCTGTCGAATCCTTTGACAGCCTCTCCGCCTATTTCAAGGGATTTAAGGCGTGAGTAGTAGGCCAGTTTGATGTTGTCAACAGACATAGAGTTGCCTTTGACGATGTTTTCGCTGTCAAAAAAGTCGTTGGCTGAGAGCACTACGTTTATCTTGGCGGGAGCAGACGCCGTGAGGTAGTTGATGGGGAGGGTGTATGATTTCCATTCCGAGGTGAACTCAGTGATGTATTCCAAAGACTTGGCTATGAGTTCGGCGTCATCGGTCTTGGTGATCTCGCCGCCTTGGGCGCATTCCATCCCGAGGATGTTGCGGTCACGGTCGGTCATCGTTGTCTTTACAGTCTCGCTTGACATTGAGTTGTTGCCGGGGACTTCGGCCTGTGACCATGAGCCCTTCCATGCATATACGAGAGCGGTGGCTTTCTGGCCTTCGCCTTCTTCGGGTGCTTCGAGTTTGTAGTCAAAGATGAGGGCGTCGGGACGCATGGTGAAATCAAGGCCTCCGAACACGCCGCCGTCCTTGTTTTGCGGTGAGAATGTTAGGAAATCCAAGGTGTTGGTTGCCCATGTTGTGCCGAGAGATATGTAGGCAGGCACCATCTGGGTAGCCATGAACGGATTGGGGTTGTTGGTAAGCTTTATTGCGCTTTCCGAGTTGTTGCCGTCTACCTTTGTACCTACGATGGTTGATCCTAATGCGCCGTATTTGCCTTCGTCAGTTGGTGTGACAACGCCGAGGACGTTGGAGACGATCCATCCCTGGGGCTGTTTTACATCCACTTCCTGACCCATCATTTTGAGGGCTTCTGACATTGACAGGCCGGTGTACACAGAGTTCCAAGGTTTGGAATCAACCCATTCGCCTTCGAAGTCGGCATTGGGAAGTTGTTGAGCGGAGGCGGAGAGAACCGCTGCCAGCGCTACGGCTGATGCGTAGTACTTTTTCATGTTGAAACGTTATTGAATTGGTGTATTTTCTTTACGTAAATCGGTGCAAAGATACGGATTTTTGACCAAAATATCTTGCTTTTTTGGCAGTAAACTTGGCTAAATATTCCAAAAAGCACAATAATGTGATAAAATATTCATAAATTTGCAGTTCCAATGATTATGCTTATGAAGATTTTTAGGATGCTTATGGTTCTTTTTGTCGCGATGGTCGCAGCCTCGTGCGTCAAAGACGAACCTCTCAATGCAGAGTGTGATATTTTAAAGGTAACTATCCAAGGAGATGTCTTGAACCGCGACCCGCAGATATTCAATGACAAGGTGATACTTTATGTCAAGAACGGTGTGTCGGTGACAGACCTTGCGCCTGAGTTCGAACTCACCGAAGGTGCCACCATATCCCCCGCCGGCGGTACTCCCCGTAATTTCCAGCAGCCGCAGGAATATACCGTGACCTCACAGGACGGTTTGTGGAAGAAGGTATATACGATAGAGGTGAGACGCAACACCTCCATAAACCTTAATTATAGTTTTGAGAACGTCAGGCAGATAAGCGCCCTTGGAGGCTCGTGCTTTTATGACGTGTTCTTCGAGGTGGGCACCAACGGAGAGGAACGCTGGGCATGGGCGAGTGCCAATCCGGCTTTCGCGCTGACACTTCAAGCTTCGGTGCCTTCGACGTTTCCTACCTATCAGTCAGAGGAGGGTGTCAACGGCAAATGCGCCGTTCTCGTGACCCGTGGCACGGGGGATTTCGGCAAACGTGTAGGCAAGCCTATCGCGGCCGGGAACCTGTTTATGGGCAAGTTCGATATGACCAACGCCATAAAGTTTCCGTTGCAGGCCACCCAGTTCGGCACGCCGTTCAGCAAGATACCTGTCACGTTCAGCGGGCATTACAAGTATACCCCCGGCGAGAGTTACTGCGAGCCTGACGAGAAAGGCGAGCTTGTGCCGGTGCCGGGAAAGACCGATTGTTTCAACCTCTACGCCGTGATGTTTGAGACCATGGAGGGACATGAATGGCTTGACGGAGCCAACGTGCTTGCCGCCGACAATCCTCAGATAATCTCCACGGCCGAGATTCCTGACCGTGGGGCCACGGAGGAATGGAAGGAGTTCTCGGTGCCTTTCATATACCGTCCCGGCAAGATCATTGACCCTGTCAAGCTCGAAGAAGGACGTTACAGCATAGCCGTGGTGATGAGTTCCAGCCAGGATGGCGACTATTTCAGGGGAGCCATAGGGAGCACGCTGATGGTTGACGAGTTGTCGGTAGTATGTCAGGACGAACAAAACAATTGATAGATATGAAGTTTTTCAGATACATCCCGGTCATTGCCGCAGCATTCTGCGCATTGGCCGCCCACGCCATAGACGAAGCCTCTGACGGCCCTATATGGACAAAGTTCGAATATGAGGTGAATGCCGGCACTAATATCGGCGGCGCCTCTCCGCTGCCGCTGCCGGCGGAGATCCGTCACATAGACCATTACAGTCCCAATCTTAACCTCCAACTGGGGGCGACAGTCACCAAGTGGCTTGGCGTCCGTAAGGAGTGGGGTGTGGCTGTGGGCGTGCGTCTCGAAACAAAAGGCATGGAGACCAAGGCCCGCGTTAAGAACTACGGAATGGAGATCTATCAGGACGGCAAGAAGCTGTCAGGCAGATGGACAGGACGTGTGCAGACCAAATACCATTCCCAGCAGCTGGTGGTACCCGTCACGGCTGTATGGCGTCTGAACAAGCGGTTCAAGGTCAATGCCGGCCCTTATCTTTCGTTCGCCTTTGAGAACGACTTTGACGGGTTCGTCTATGACGGATATCTCCGCGAGGGTGACCCTACCGGCGACAAGGTGGTCTTCGAGGGTGACTCCCAGGCATCATATGACTTCGGCGACGAACTGCGCCACTTCCAGTGGGGATTGCAGGCAGGTGTGTCATGGTCTGCCTACAAGCACCTCCTTGTCAATGCCAACCTCGTGTGGGGGTGCAACGACATCTTCAAATCCTCGTTCAAGACCGTCAGCTTCGATCTTTATCCCATATATCTCAACGTAGGTTTCGGATACGTGTTCTGAGGTATGACGTTTCACCTTTAAAAGACCACAGGGATTCCTCGTGGTCTTTTTTATTTACGGAAAAATTTCTTTAAATCTTGTCAGAGACGGGGATTTGCATTATCTTTGCAAAGAATTATCACATGACGCAGAGCAAAGGTAAAAAAGACCAAAACAAAACTCAATCAATAAATCCTTACTTTAATTATTTATCCGAACTACTATGTGGTTAACATGTTCATCCATAGGACGGAAGCTCGTGATGGCAGTCACGGGCGCATGCCTTGTCCTATTTATCACGTTTCACTGCCTGATGAACGCAGTCGCGATTATCTGCCCCTCTGGCTACAACGCCGTGTGCGAGTTCCTTGGAGCTAACTGGTATGCCCTCGTGGCTACCGTGGGCCTTGCCGCGCTCTTCATCATCCACATCATCTATGCCGTCTGGCTGACTCTCCAGAACCGCAAGGCCCGTGGTGCAGACCGCTATGCTGTTGTCAGCAAGCCCGCCGAAGTGGAATGGGCTTCGCAGAACATGCTCGTTCTCGGCATCGTGATCGTTGCCTTCCTTGTTGTCCACATGATCCAGTTCTGGGCAAAGATGCAGCTTGCCGAGATACTCGGCACAGAGTATGTGCATGACGGAATCGAGGTTAATCCCGCCGCCGGCACGCTTTTCCTCCACATAGCTTTCTCACAGATATGGACTCCCGTGGTCTATATCATCGGCTTCATAGCCCTTTGGTTCCACATGAACCACGGTTTCTGGTCGATGTTCCAGTCTTGCGGTTGGAACGGTTCCACCTGGCTTCCCCGCCTGAAAACCATCGGTTGCTGGTGGACTACCATCGTCGTGGCTCTCTTCATCGCCGAGGCCGTAGTCTTCACAGTGCGCGCCCACTCCGCCGATTTCGCTACCGAGGTCAAGGAATATGTCATGGACAACGCACGGACTATTGATGCTCCCTGCGGTGCTCAGGACTGCCCCTCGATAATCGTTGTGGAATAAGCAACCATCCCCATCCACCATTTTTCAATTTTCAAAACTTTCTAAACCGAAATGGCAGACTTAAAGAATCTCGAGGGGATGATTGACTCCACCCCCATCATGAAGGATTATGCCGATATCGAATCCTCCAAGCTACCTGAATTCCAGATAGACTCCAAGATACCCGAAGGTCCCCTCGCCCAGAAGTGGACAAACTACAAGGCCCACCAGAAGCTCGTCAATCCCGCCAACAAGCGCAATCTCGACGTCATCGTCGTAGGTACTGGTCTCGCCGGTGCTTCTGCCGCCTCCTCGCTGGGTGAACTTGGCTTCAACGTCCTCAACTTCTGCATACAGGACTCTCCGCGCCGTGCCCACTCTATCGCTGCACAGGGCGGTATAAATGCAGCCAAGGATTACCAGAATGACGGTGACTCCGTCTATCGTCTCTTCTATGACACCATCAAGGGTGGCGACTTCCGCTCACGCGAGGCCAACGTATACCGTCTTGCCGAGGTGTCAAACAACATCATCGACCAGTGTGTGGCACAGGGTGTTCCCTTTGCACGCGAATACGGCGGCCTCCTTGCCAATCGTTCATTCGGCGGCGCGCAGGTGTCACGTACATTCTATGCCAAGGGTCAGACCGGCCAGCAGCTCCTTCTCGGTGCCTATGCCTCTCTTAACCGCCAGATCAACAAGGGTACTGTCAAGTCATACAACCGTCGCGAGATGCTTGACGTGGTCGTTATCGACGGCCGCGCACGCGGTATCATCGTCCGCAACCTCGTCACAGGCGAGATAGAGCGTTATGCCGCCCACGCAGTGGTTCTCGCTACCGGTGGTTATGGCCGTGCGTTCTTCCTCTCCACCAACGCCATGGGCTGCAACGGTTCCGCAGCGGTGCAGGCTTTCAAGAAGGGCGCATACCTTGCCAACCTCGCCTTCACCCAGATCCACCCCACATGTATCCCCGTTCACGGTGAGGATCAGTCCAAGCTGACCCTTATGAGCGAGTCTCTCCGTAACGACGGCCGTATCTGGGTGCCCAAGAAGAAGGAGGACGCCGAGGCTATCCGTGCCGGCAAGAAGAAGCCGACCGATATCCCCGACGAAGACCGCGACTTCTATCTCGAACGCCGTTATCCCGCGTTCGGTAATCTCTGTCCCCGTGACATCGCCAGCCGTGCGGCTAAGGAACGTTGTGATGCCGGCTACGGCGTGGGTACAGGCAATGCCGTATATCTCGACTTCAAATATGCCATACAGCGCCTCGGTGAGGCTGCCGTGCGTGACCGTTACGGCAACCTCTTCGACATGTATCAGATGATTTCTGATGACAACCCCTACGAGACCCCGATGATGATATTCCCCGCCTCCCACTACACCATGGGCGGTATCTGGGTGGATTACGAGCTTCAAACCTCCATCAAGGGCCTTTTCGCTATCGGCGAGTGTAACTTCTCTGACCATGGTGCCAACCGTCTCGGCGCTTCCGCCCTCATGCAGGGTCTTGCCGACGGCTATTTCGTTGTGCCTTACACCATGCAGAATTACCTCAGCGACCAGATCAAGGTGCCTCACTTCACTACCGACACCAAGGAGTTTGACGAGGCCGAGAAGGGTGTTCGTGACCGTATAGCCCGCCTTATGGCCATCAAGGGTACCAAGTCGCCTGACCAGATTCACAAGCGTCTCGGCCACGTGATGTGGGATCTTGTCGGAATGGGACGTACTCTCAAAAGCCTTGTCAAGGCACTCGAAGAGGTTGAGAACGTGCGCAAGGAATTTTATTCCGACCTCCGCATCGTAGGCCGTGCCGACGATCTCAACACCGAGCTTGAAAAGGCCCTCCGTCTCGAAGACTTCCTCGTGATAGCCAAGATGATGGCCATCGATGCCCTCAACCGTAACGAGTCTTGCGGCGCGCACTTCCGCGAGGAATACCAGCTTGCCGACGGCGAGGCTGCCCGTAACGACAAGGACTATATGTATGTTTCCTGCTGGAAATATACCGGCGACAACGAGAAGCCCGTACTTCTCAAAGAGCCTCTTAACTACACCGAGATCAAGGTTCAGACCCGCAACTACAAGTCATAACAATCCCCCCACGACTTTCAAAACAAGAACATCACAATGGAACATACTATAAATGTAAACCTCAAGATCTGGCGCCAGCGTAGTCCGAAAGAACCGGGGGCGTTCGTGACTTACCGCGTGGAAAATGTCTCCACGGGCAGCTCATTCCTCGAAATGCTCGACATGCTCAACCAACAGCTTGTTGACAAGAACGAGGAACCCGTAGTCTTTGATTCCGACTGCCGCGAGGGCATCTGCGGCATGTGCTCCCTCTATATCAACGGTCATCCCCACGGCCCCGTGCAGGGAATCACTACCTGCCAGCTTCACATGCGCAAGTTCAACAACGAGGACACCATCACTATCGAGCCTTGGCGTTCTGCCGCCTTCCCGGTAGTACGTGACCTTATGGTCAACCGCAACGCGTTTGACCAGATCCAGCAGGCCGGCGGCTATGTGTCGTTCAACTGCGGCGGTGCTCCTGACGCTAACAATCTCCCCATCTCCAAGGAGATTGCCGATATCGCCATGGACTCGGCCACATGTATCGGTTGTGGCGCCTGTGTGGCGGCTTGCAAGAATGGCTCGGCCATGCTCTTTGTCAGCGCCAAGGTCAGCCAGTTCGCCCTCCTTCCGCAGGGCCAGGTAGAGCGCGCCCGCCGCGCCCGTGCTATGGTTCGCAAGATGGATGAGCTTGGTTTCGGTAACTGTACCAACACAGGTGCCTGTGCCGCAGAGTGTCCCAAGAACATCTCTCTGAGCAACATCGCACGTCTCAACCGCGAGTTTATCAAGGCAAAGTTCGCTGACTAACCGTCACGATATTAACATATGGACAGCCCCTTGAAGGCAATTGCCTTCAAGGGGCTGTCCATATGTTAATATGTCAACTCATTTTACAAAACCCCGCCTCTGCCGCAGGAAATTACGGCAGAAGCGGGGTTTCAAGTAGGGCATGGTGGCACACCCTATGGATGGTGTTATTCTGTCACTTTGAGCAGGAAGTAGTTCTTCTTGCCGCGCTGTACGAGGATGTAGCGGTCATTGAGAAGCATGTCCGCATTTACAGGCATGTAGGGGTCAGAGATTTTTTCCTTGTTTATCGAGACACCGCCTCCCTGTACCATCTTGCGCATCTCACCCTTTGAGGGGAAGACGGGGGCGGCATCGGTGAGAAGGTCGGCGAGTTTCATCCCTTCGTTGATGGCTGCGCGGGGGATATCAAACTGGGGGACACCTTCCATGACGTCAAGAAGGGTCTTCTCGTCAAGGTGACGCAGGGCTTCGCCTGCCTTGTTGGAGAAGAGTATCTGTGAGGCCTCCACAGCCTTTTCATATTCCTCGGCGGAGTGCACCATGGTGGTGATCTCTTTGGCGAGTCTCTTCTGCAAGGGACGCTGTCCGGGATCCTCTGCCTGAGCCTTCACAAGGTCTTCTATTTCCTCGCGGGTGAGCGAGGTGAAAATCTTGATATATTTCTCGGCATCTGTGTCGGAGACATTGAGCCAGAACTGGTAGAACTTGTAAGGTGAGGTGTAGCGGGCATCGAGCCATACGTTGCCGCTCTCGGTCTTGCCGAATTTGCCTCCGTCAGCCTTGGTGATGAGAGGGCATGTGAGTGCGTATGTCTCTCCGCCGGCGGTGCGGCGTATCAGTTCGGTACCGGTGGTTATATTGCCCCACTGGTCGGAGCCGCCGAGTTGCAGACGGCAGTTCTTCTCCTTGTACAGGTGCAGGAAGTCATATCCCTGACACAACTGGTAGGAGAACTCGGTGAATGACATTCCCTGCTGCGACTCTCCGCTCAGACGTTTCTTTACCGAGTCTTTGGCCATCATATAGTTGACGGTGATGTGCTTGCCCACGTCGCGGATGAAGTCAAGGAATGAGAACTGTTTCATCCAGTCATAGTTGTTGACCATCTCGGCGGCATTAGGGGCATCGGAGTCAAAGTCAAGGAATTTGGCTAACTGGGCCTTGATAGCCTCCTGATTGTGCCGGAGTGTCTCCTCGTCAAGGAGTTTGCGTTCCTGGCTCTTCATCGAGGGGTCGCCTATCATACCCGTAGCGCCTCCCACGAGGGCTATGGGCTTGTGGCCTGAGCGCTGGAAATGTTTGAGCATCATGACACCTACGAGGTGGCCTATATGGAGCGAGTCGGCCGTCGGGTCGATACCGAGATAGGCCGTGGTCATTTCTTTTTTGAGCTGTTCGTCAGTGCCGGGCATCATCTGGTGGATCATGCCGCGCCACGTGAGTTCTTCTATAAAATCCATTATTATGCAATTCTTGTCTGTTTCTGCTTATTTGAGAGCAAGGAGGGCGTCTTTTATGCGGCGTAGGGCCTCACGGAGATTGTCATCGGATGTGGCGTAGCTCAGGCGGATGTATCCTTCCATGCCGAATGCGCCGCCGTCTACGGTGGCCACGTGGCCGCTTTCGAGGAGATACATGGCGAGGTCGGCCGATGTGGCTATGTTCTTTCCGTCAGGGGTTGTCTTGCCCAGATAGGCGCTGACCTCGGGGAAGAGGTAGAAGGCACCCTGCGGCCTGTTGATTTTGAGGCCTGGAATCTGAGATGCAAGTTCCACCACGAGGTCGCGGCGGCGCTGGAATGCCGCGTTCATCTCACGGACACAGTCCTGCGGGCCTTCATAGGCTGCTTCGGCTGCTTTCTGTGCTATTGATGACGCGTTGGAGGTGTACTGTCCTTGGAGCTTTGTCACGGCCTTTGCAAGCCACAGCGGGGCGGCGCAGTAGCCGATGCGCCATCCTGTCATGGCATAGGCCTTGCTGACGCCGTTGATGATGATGACACGGTCGGCAATCTCGGGGAAGGAAGCCATGGAGGTGAATGAGCCGATGAAGTTGATGTGCTCATAAATCTCGTCGGCAAGCACCATCACGTCGGGGTGTTTTGCGAGGACATCGGCTATTGCCTGAAGCTCTTCGTGGGAATAGACGCTTCCTGTGGGGTTGGATGGAGAGCACAGGAGTAGCATACGGGTGGAGGGAGTGATGGCGGCTTCGAGCTGGGCCGGTGTCACCTTGAAATCCTGTGTTATGTCTGCATCGATACTGACCACTGTGCCGCCGGCAAGTTTGACCATCTCCACATAGCTCACCCATGCAGGCATGGGGATTATGACTTCGTCTCCGGGATTGATGGAGGCGAGGATCACGTTGCAGAGGGCCTGTTTGGCGCCGTTGGCCACGACTATCTGTTCGGGAGCGTAGTCGACCCCGTTCTCGCGTCGTAGCTTCTCGCTCACGGCCTTTCGCAGCGACATGTAGCCCGGCACGGGGGTATAGAACGTGAAGTTGTCATCTATGGCCTTCTTGGCTGCTTCCTTGATATGGGCGGGGGTCTCGAAGTCGGGTTCGCCTACGGAGAGATTGATCACGTCTACGCCCCGGGCTTTTAGCTCGGCGCTTTTCTGTGACATTGCCAGTGTGGCCGATGGAGCAAGCGCCTGTACGCGCTCTGATACATGGGTCGTCATATCCTTTGTATTATAAAGTTTGATTTGCAAAGATATAATTTTTTCCTCATGAAGGCAAATAATGAATAGGTTTAAAGTATGAAGTCCGGGGTTTGGGGCCGATTGCAATTCATCGGTTCCAAACCCCGGACTCTTTATGTTCCGAGTGTATTCGGTTTCTGTCGCTTACTTGCCGAGCGTGCGGTAGTCGCGGGAGTAACGCAGCATCTGCGGGAGGTATTCCTCTTCGTAGCTCACGGTCACGTCCACGATGTTGCCGTCATTGTCTCTGACAGGGGTGTAGACAGGATTGACGAAGCCACGGTAGGGGGCGATGTCAAGATGGGAATAGCGGTCAAGAACCTCGCGGTGGAGTTCGGGGTCGACCTTGACTGCATATTGCTCGACAAGGGCCGCGCCGGCAGCATAGTCACCCTCGCTCTTGATGCGCTGTATCTCTCCGAGAAGCTGTCCGAAGAGGTCGCGGAGCTTGGCATAGTCGTTGATCTGCAAATAGGTCTTTCCGTCACGTTTCACGAGCTCGACCACCTTGTCGTCAGCTCCTTTTTCAAGCACCCATCTGGCTATGAGCTGACGGTTGCGCATGTGTGCTTCCTCCACGTCCTTGCCCGGCTCGATGCGTACAAGCTGGGTCATGAGACCGTTGAGCATGAATTTGTAATATTCGGCCTTGTAGGCGTCAGGGTTGTCGAGAAGTCCGAGTTCGAGGAGTTTCGGGTCGGCCAGATAATAGAGGGCGAACAGGTCGGCACGGGTCTCTTCAAGAGTAGAGCCGTGGGCTTTGAGCGCGTCGGGGTCTACGCCGGGGAGAAGTCTTCCAGAGGCATGTCCAAGACATTCGTGGAGGTCGGTGTGGAGGTTGTCGGTGATGAAGAGATAGTCGTCAAGGAGCTTTCCTGTTGCCTCGTCGATGACGAATTCCTCGTTGAAGCCGTTGCCATGGCTGGCCTTGTCATAGGCTTCGGTTATGTTTTCAATGGTCACCGACTTTGAGCCGTGGGCCGCACGTATCCAGTTGGCATTGGGGAGGTTGATGCCTATCGGGGTGGCGGGATATGCATCACCGGCAAGTATGGCGGCTGTGATAACCTTGGCGCTTACACCCTTGACATCGTCTTTGCGGAAACGGGGATCGACGGGGGAGTTGGCCTCGAACCATTTGGCGTTTGACGCGATGGTGTGGGTGCGTTCGCTGGCATCCTCGTTCTTGAAGTTGACGATTGATTCCCAGGCGCCTGTCATTCCGAGCGGGTCTCCGTAGCTTTCGATGAAGCCGTTGATGAAGTCTATGCGTGACGAGGTGTCCTCAGTCCATGCTATCGAGTAGTCATCGAACTTTTTGAGGTCTCCTGTGCGGTAGAAGTCCACGAGTTTGGCGATGATGGCCTTCTGTGTGTCGTTTTCGGCATATTCGGAGGCTTTTTCAAGATTCTCGACAATGCGTGTGATGGCCGCCCCGTAGAGACCGTCGGCCTTGTAGACCTGTTCGGTGACCTTGCCGTTCTCCTTGACCACGCGGGCGTTCAGACCCCATGAAACTGGGGTGAGGTCGGTGGTGTCTTTCAGGGAGGCGTAATAATTCTCCACCTCGGCCTGTGTGACACCGTCATAGAGGTTGTTGGCCGATGTGAGGATAAGATCCTGTCCGGCGGCCTGGTTGACACGTTTGGCCATTACGGAGGGGTCGAAGATGACTGTGAGCAGCGTGGCCAGCTCCTCGGCAGAAGGCTTGCCGGACAGTAGTTCCACCTGTCCTTCGAACCATGCACGGTCAAAGGCAGGAATGAACTTGTCGGTTGAATAGTGGTGGTGTATGCCGTTGCCGAACTCTATTTGTTTCAGGTAGAGTTCGAGGGCCTTGAAGTTGCTGTCCTCGCGGTCACCGGAGTAGTTGGTGTATACCCCTTCCACAAGGTCGCGCACAGCGAGGTTGTATTTTCCGTTCTGATCCCAGAGGATGTCGCGTCCGGCGAGGGCGGCCTCTGTGAGATAGTAGATGTAAAGGCGCTGGTTGGGAGTCAGTTCCTCGAAACCGGGAACCTTGTAGCGCAGTACCTCGATATCGGAGAAGCGGTCGACGGTGTAGTCGAAGTTGTCTTCGGATGCGGGACTTTTTCCTGACGACGCGCATGATGTGATGGCTAATGCTGCCATTGCGGGGATGAATAATTTTGTTAGTGACATTTTTATATACGGTATTGGTGGTTTAAGGCTGTTTATTCGACATGTAGTATGAGGCCTTTGAGATATTCTCCCTCTGGGTGGTAGATGGAGACGGGATGGTCGGCTCCCTGTGTGACCTGGTGGAGTATTCTCACCTTTCGGCCTGACTGGGCTGCGGCTGTGAACACTGCCAGCCGGAACTGTTCCTTTGATATGGCCTGCGAGCAGGAGAATGTGGCAAGTATACCTCCCGGCGCTATCTTACGGAATGCGGCCGCGTTGATGCGGCGGTAACCCACCATGGCGTTCTTTATCGCGCTTCGGTGTTTTGCAAAGGCCGGGGGATCGAGGATTATGAGATCATAGGCGTTCTCGGGCATGTCCGTGAGATATTTGAAGGCATCTTGCGCGAAGGCTGTGTGGCGGGTGTCTCCGGGGAAGTTGAGGTCTATGTTTGCCTCTGTGAGGGCCACTGCCTTGGCCGATGAGTCGACCGAATGTACCAGAGAGGCTCCTCCGCGCATTGCGTAGACCGAAAATCCGCCCGTGTAGCAGAACATGTTGAGCACTCTGGCCTCGCGGCTGAACTGTTCGATGAGGGCACGGTTGTCACGCTGGTCGACGAAAAAGCCGGTCTTCTGTCCTTTGAGCCAGTCGATATTGAATTTCAGACCGTTCTCGACAGCTATGTTAGTCTCGAAACCTCCGATTATGTAGTCATTGACGGGGTCGAGACGCGCTTTGTAGGGCAGGGTCGTCTCGGATTTATAGTATACGTTCTTTATCCCTGCATCGGGAAGTTCGGTGAGAGCCTTGGCTATATCGTGTCTGGCATAGTGCATTCCCGGGCTGTGGGCTTGGAGTACGGCTGTGTTTCCGTAGACATCCACCACGCATCCCGGCAGGAAGTCTCCCTCGCCGTGGACGAGACGGAATGTGGAGTTGTCTTTTCTTATCAGGCCGAGGCGTTCGCGCAGCTGCCATGCCGAGGCGAGGCGTGCGGCATAGAAGCCGGTGCCGATTTCCCGGCTGTCCCATGACAGCATGCGGACTGCTATCGAGCCTATTTCGTAGTGGCCGGTTCCGAGCGTGGTGCCGTCAGAGGCGCAGACCTCTACGGTCTCTCCCTCTTCAATGTCTTCGGGGAGGATGGCAATGGCGCCTGAGAATACCCAGGGATGGAAGCGAAGGAGTGAATCCTCCTTGCCGCGTTTGAGTGTGATGGTCTTCATTCGTTATTTGAGAAATGCGCGGAATATGTCGTTGCCGTTGGCGTAGAGGAGGAGAAGTAAAAGTATGCTCATGCCTATGTACTGGGCTGTTATAAGCACTTTTTCGGGCACTTTGCGACGGGTGACAGCCTCCCATAGGAGGAACATTATGTGGCCGCCGTCAAGGCCCGGGATGGGGATTATGTTCATGAAGGCGAGGGCGACTGAAAGGAAGGCCGTGATTTCCCAGAATGACAGCCAGTTCCATTTTGCGGGAAACATGTTGCCGATGGCTCCGAATCCTCCGAGACTCTGGGCGCCTTCGGATGAGAACACATGTTTCATAGAGCCTACGTAGTTGCCGAGGGTCTTGGTGCCTATCTCCCAGCCTTTGGGGAATGACTCGAAGAATCCGTAGGTGACTGTCACAGGCGGATAGACGGCGGTGAGAGGACGGAGTTGGAAGCCGAGCTTTCCGAACTCGTTGGGGGTGACGTTAAGGGTGACGCGTTTTCCGTCACGCATTACGGTCACGGGAACCTCTTTTCCGGCTGAGGCTGTGAGCGCGGGAGTAAGCTCGGTGTATGTTGGGGTGGAGATGCTGTCCACGGCCACTATGCGGTCACCTTCGGCGAGGCCGGCCTTGTCGGCCGGTTCGCCCGGGACTATGCGGTCTATATAGACAGGCAGTCGGTAGGCCATGAATCCTTGTTCGTCATTGACACGGAATATGAAGTTTTCAGGAATGGCTATCGTGACAGTGTCGCAGTTGTTGCGAAGTACCTGCACTTCCTTTGCCTCGACCATTTTAAGCATATAGTCGCCAGAGGATGCGTCGAGTTTCACGCCATCGGCTGTCAGAGGGATATCTCCGTTTCGGAAACCAGCCTCCAAGGCTGCCGGAACAAAGTCAAAGCCTTCCGTGGCAGCATCGAACGGGATGTATTTTGAACCCCAGTTGAAAGCTATTCCGGCATATATGAGGATGGCGAGGATGAAGTTGAACAGGACGCCGCCGGCCATTACGAGAAGACGCTGCCATGCGGGTTTGGTGCGGAACTCCCATGGTTCGGGGGTGTCACCGAGATTCTGGTTGGTCTCGTCAATCATACCGTTGATAGCGCAGTATCCTCCGAGAGGCAACCATCCTATGCCGTATATGGTGTCACGCCATGAGGTTTTTCCGTTTTCTTCTGCCGGATGTTCTTTGCCGACTTTCAGCGTGATGGCGGCGCGGTCGGCCTTGTGCTTTTCCTCATCGCCCTGTGCCACGAACAGTTGCACCTTGTTGGTACGTGGATTGTAGCGCAGGAGGCTGAATCCCGGATTGAAGAACATATAGAATCTGTCTACCTTTATGCCGAAGATACGGGCAAATATATAGTGGCCGGCCTCGTGTATTATTACGAGGAAGGCAAACGCAGCTATGAGCTGCAATGTTTTTATGAGGAATGTTTCCATTTTCTAACCTTTGGATTTTTCAATCAGTTCGCTGCAATGGGCGATTGTCTCGTGATGTGTGGCGATGTAGTCGTCAAGAGTGGGTGACTGTATGAACGGGATGTGTGCGAGAGCCTCGGTGATGGTATCGTATATCCCGTGAAATGAAATCTCGCCTCTCAGGAAGGCTGCCACGGCCACCTCGTTGGCCGCATTGATGATACAGGCCGCGTTGCCTCCGCGTTCCAGAGCGAGAGGTGCAAGTCCCAGACAGGGGAACTTGACAGGGTCTGGTTTTTCGAATGTAAGAGAGGCATAGTCTGTAAGATTCATTGCCCGTTCGGCACGCGGCAGACGCGTGGCATCGCCGAGTGCGTACCGTATGGGCAGGTGCATGTCGGGGATTCCGAGCTGGGCCTTTACAGCTCCGTCGATAAACTCCACCATTGAGTGGACTATTGATTGTGGATGTACTACGGCCTCTATCCTCTCGGCAGGTATGTCGAAGAGCCAGCGGGCCTCGATAATCTCGAATGCCTTGTTGAGCATCGTGGCGGAGTCTATGGTTATCTTGGCGCCCATGTTCCAGCGCGGATGGCGTAAGGCTTGTTCGGCAGTAACACCGGCGGTCTCTTCCCGGCTCCATGTGCGGAACGGCCCTCCCGAGGCGGTTATGATGAGCTTGTTGACGGTGGCGGGGTCTTCGCCTACGAGACATTGGTAGATGGCGGAATGCTCCGAGTCAACGGGAATCACGCGTGATGTCGATTCGCGCAACAGGCGTGTGACAAGTTCCCCGGCCACTACGAGTGTCTCTTTGTTTGCAAGGGCTATGTCCTTTCCCGCCAGAATGGCTCGGACGGTGGGTAGAAGACCACTATAACCCACGGTGGCGGTGACCACCGTGTCGAAGTCGGTTCGCTCCATGGCATCCGCGAGAGCCGTCTCGCCGGCCGCCGTCTCGATGCCGAGAGGGGCGAGGGCTTCACGGAGCACTCCGTAACGGCTTTCATCGGCTATGATAGCGAGTGCGGGCCGGTGTCTGCGGGCCTGTTCGATCAGTAGTTCCACATTGCGTCCGGCAGCAAGCACCGTGACACGGAAGCGGTCGGGAAACCGCTCTACAATATCGAGAGTCTGAGTCCCTATCGAGCCGGTAGAGCCGAGAAGGGCTATGTTGTGAGGCATGAAATTTTGCTTAAAGTGTTTTCAATCTGCAAAAGTAAGAAAAAATAAACACAACCCAACGTGACAGAGACTTAAAATAAGTTAGAATATGCGGGGTGAGACAATGCAGACCTGTACGGGTTACATGTGTCAGGACTTTGCAATAATCGAGCTGATATAGTTAATTCAAAGCAAGGGGTTATGGCCGGTGCCCATGAAATGTGGAAATAACCGAAAAACAAACCGGGTGCCTGGACAACCGACTTTAAGCGGTTATTCCGGCACCCGGTTATTATCTAACGGTTATGAAAGGTCTATTTGTATTCGAATGGGAGAGTGGCGCGGATATCGGTCGAGGAGGATCCGATGTAGAGTTTGAACTTGCCGGGTTCGACTACCCATGAGGAAGAGGCCGGGTCGTAGAATTTAAGGGCCTCGGGGGTGATGGTGAAGGTGGCTTCGGCTGTGTCACCGGGTTTGATGGTGAGTTTGTCGAAACCTTTGAGTTCTTTGAGCGGACGGAGGAGAGAAGATTTCTCGTCACCGATGTAGAACTGTACTGTCTCCTTTCCTTCGCGTGAGCCGGTATTTGAGACGGGGACTTTGACGGTGATCGAGCCGTCAGCGCCCATTGTCTTGGCAGAGGCTGTCGGTTTGCCGTACTCAAACGTTGTATAGCTCAGGCCGTGTCCGAATGGATAGAGGGCGGGAATCTTCTTGGTGTCGTGCCAACGGTAGCCCACGAGGATGTCTTCGCGATATTCCTGATTGATAGAGTCGCCGGGATAGGATATGGTTCCGAAGTGGTGGGCGGCATTGTCTTCGAGGCGGCGGGGGAAGGAGAACGGGAGTTTGCCGGAGGGGTTGACGGTGCCGGAGAGTACATTGGCTATTGATTTGCCGGCCATTGAGCCGAGATACCAGCCCTGTACTATGGCGGGGACTTTGTCGGCCCACGGCATCTCTACCGCGTTGCCTGTGAGGAGCACTACCACGAGGTTGGGATTGGCAGCCCTTAGCTCGTCGATGAGGGCAGGCTGTCCGAAGGGTAGGGGATATTCGAGACGGTCTCCTCCCTCGCAGTCCTGATAGTGGTTCTTGTTGAGACCTCCTATCATGATGACGAGTCCGGCTTCGCGGGCCATCTGGACGGCGCGTGAGCGGAGAGAGTCCTGTGTGGCGGCTGGGATGTTGTCTGCATGACCGTACATGGGGCGCCCGGCTGCATATCCCTGTGTGTATTTGATCTTGCCTGGATATAGGGCTTCAAGACCGGCAAGCGGGGTCACGTTGTCCTTGACTTTGAGTTCGGATGAGCCTCCGCCGGCCATGAGGTTGCGAGTGGCGTTGTCACCTACTATGAGGATGCTGGAATATTTTGACGGGTCAATCGGGAGAAGGGGCTGTCCTTTGGGAACGGCTGGGGCGTTTTTAAGCAGTACCACTGCCTCGTTGCCTATTTTCTCGGCCACGTCATAGTGGGCCGGTGTGGCTACCGATCCGAACGGTTTGCGGCGGTTCATGGCTGTGCGGAAGTTGAGTCTGAGCAGACGGCGAACCTTGTCGTCAAGAGTGCTCATGGGCACTTCGCCCTTTTGAAGCATTTCTATGTATGGGTTGGCCAGATAATAATGGTCGGTGGTAAACTCGCTTTCCGATGTGAGACCGTTGGTATATGATCCCATTTCGAGGTCGAGTCCGTAGAGGGCGGCCTCGCGGGTGTCATGGGCGCCACCCCAGTCGGTTACCACTACGCCGTCAAATCCCCAGTCGTTTTTGAGGATTTTGTTGAGGAGGAGTTCGTTGTGGCAGGCGTGCTGTCCGCGTACTTTGTTGTATGATCCCATGATTGACCATGAGCCTCCGTCGATAATGGCTTTCTTGAAGGCAGGGAGGTATATCTCATGGAGTGCACGGTCAGAGAGTTCCACGTTGATGTGTCCCCGCCATACTTCCTGATTGTTGAGGGCGTAGTGTTTGACACATGCCGAGACGCCGTTGCGCTGCATACCCTTGATATAGGGAACCACCAGTTCTCCGGCAAGGAAGGGATCCTCGCCCATGTATTCGAAGTTGCGTCCGTTTAGTGGTGTACGGTATATGTTGACGCCGGGGCCGAGCATCATGTCTTTCTCGCGGTAAAGGGCTTCTTCGCCTATGGCGTTGCCGTAGGCCTCGGATAGTTCCGGATTCCATGTTGCGGCAAGGGCTGTCAGGGCCGGAAATGCCGTGATGGAGTCATTGGTATGGCCTGCATAGCCCCAGTCGTTCCAGTTGATTTCGGCACGGACGCCGTGGGGGCCGTCGCTCATCCAGAGGTCGGGGATTCCGAGACGGGGGACACCGGCGGAGGCAAACTTACCTTCGGCATGACACATAGCCACTTTCTCGCGTAGTGTCATACGCGAAAGTGCGTCCTCGACGCGCTTCTCAATAGGAGCGTCCTCGTCGAGATAGAGGGGTGTTTCGGCAGCCACTGCCTGTGAGGCGAACAGCATGGCTGCAATCAGGATTTGGTGTTTCATTGGTCTATTTGTGATTGGAATTTACGGTGGTGGTGAAGGGGCGCAACCCTGGGGAGGCGGCAGTGATGGTGACAGGGCCTTCTGAGCCGTTGTTACGGACTATCAGCATGGCTTTGCCGTAGAATGCCTTGCGCTTGTCGTCTTTGAAACGTTCGAGCGAGATGGGGGAACCGTTGTCAACGCCGGCATTGAAGCCTGAGCCTTGGACATTGAATGTTATCTGGTTGTCGGCCCACGGGCAGAGGTTGCCGTCACGGTCTACGATCTCGGCGAGGATGTAGGCCAGGTCGCATCCGTCGGCTGATATCATTGTGCGGTCGGGGGTGAGACGGACGGCATAGGGGGCTCCTGCGGTACAGATTATCTGTTCGGCCACAATTCGGCCGTTCTTGCGGCTTACGGCCTTGACGGTACCCGGTTCGAACGTGAGACGCCACATCACGTGGTAACAGCCCGGTTCTTTGGCCCGGACACCTTTTGACTCGCCGTTGACGAAGAGTTCCACCTCGTCGGCATTGTTATAGTAGGCCCACAGGTCTATTTCCTGTCCGGGCTGCCAGTTCCAGTGAGGGAACAGATGTAGGACTGTCTTGTCAGGTCTCCATTGCGACTGATACATGTAGTATACATCCTTGGGGATGCCGGCGAGATCCACTATTCCGAAATAAGAGCTGCGTGCCGGCCAGCCGAACGGAGTGGGTTCGCCGAGATAGTCGAAACCAGTCCAGACAAACTGCCCGGCTATGAAATCTTTCTCGTCAACATGACGCATCGTACCCTCGTGGGTGTTGCCCCAGGGGACGTGGCAGTTGTCATAGGAGGAGCATGAGAAAGTCTCGTCATGGAAAGGTATGTCCCAGCGGACAGGCCAGAGCATGACTGAGTCTGATGGCATCTTGTAATAGCCTCTTGTCATAAGTCCCGAGACGCTTTCTGTGATGACGAACGGTTTGCCGGGAAACCGTCGTGGGACGGAGTCAAACCAGTCGTCATGATAGTTGTAGCCGATGATGTCGAGTGCTCCCGAGCGGAACAGATGGTTGCCGGGGTCAGGCTCGTTGCATCCTGCCGTGACAGGGCGGCTTGGGTCAAGAGTACGTGTGAGGTCGGCAAGTTTGCGAGTGAGCAGCGAGTTGACACTCATTTCTCCGTCAGCGGCAAGTTTGTCCTTGCCGTGACCGAAATTGAGTATCAGATTGGCCTGTTCGAGGGACAGGGTGTCGGCAGAGGCATCGTTCCATTGTTCGAGAACCTCGTTGCCGATGCTCCATACTATCACGGACGGATGGTTGCGGTCACGCCTCACGAGGTCGGAGAGGTCACGTTCATGCCACTCGTCAAAATATCTGGAATAGTCGTGGGAGGTCTTCTTTCTGCGCCACATGTCAAAGGTCTCATCCATCACGAGAAATCCCATGCGGTCACATAGGTCAAGCACCTCCGGGGCGGGAGGATTGTGGGTGGCACGATAGGCATTCGCACCCATCTCTTTGAGTATTTCGAGCTGTCTTTCTATGGCACGGGTATTTACGGCGGCGCCGAGGGCACCGAGGTCATGGTGCATACAGACGCCGTTGAGTTTCAAAGGCTTGCCGTTGAGAGAGAATCCTTCGGTTGGGTCGAAGTCGAAATATCTGAACCCGGTGCCGGTCTCATAGGTATCTATGGTCTTGTCGGCAAGGATGATGTCTGTCACCACTTTGTAGAGTTCTGGTGATGACGGAGACCACAGGCGCGGGTTGTCGATGCATAATTTCTGTGTGCATTCCGCAATGCGCTTTTTGCCGATTCTGAGGGGAGAGACCTGTGATGCCGCTACACGCCCTTCGGGATCAATGACGCGTGTGCTGACGCTTATTGCGGCGTTTTTGGCGGACAGATTCTCCACCTCGGTCACTATGGTCATTGATGCCGAGGTGTCTGAGACATCGGTGAGTATCTGTTGGCCCCAGAGCGGGATGTGGATGTCTGAAAGTGTGCGGAGCCAGACGTTACGATAGATACCGCATCCCGAATACCATCTCGAATTGGGCTGTTCGGCATTGTCGACACGCACGGCTATAACGTTGTTTCCTGTCTTGTCCAGCCAAGGGGTCAGGTCGTATGAGAACGGGGCATAGCCGTAGGGGCGGGTGCCGAGTTCGTGTCCGTTGATATAGACGGTGGCGTTCATGTAGGCGCCGTCAAAGTCTATATAGACGTTCTCAGTCGCTTGTTCGGGGGAGATGGTGAATGTCTTGCGATACCATCCTGTCCCTCCGGGTAGCGCTCCGCCACCTGTGCCCGAGGGGTTGGACTGGCTGAAATCTCCCTCTATGGCCCAGTCGTGGGGAAGGGTCAGAGAGCGCCATGACGAGTCGTTGAATGACGGGTCGGCATATTCTCGTGAATCAGACAGAGAGAAGCGCCAGCCATCGTTGAAGCTGACCGCCCTGCTGTCTGCTGCGGAGGAAAAAAAATTGGCAGCCACGCCCAGAAGGACGAAGCATACCAATCGAACCAAATTTACCTTAGAAATCATGTGTAACGAATATGTCAGAGAGATGAGGGTGGGGCGGGCTGAAACCGGAAAGGGATGAAAAGCACCCGCCCCGATTAGGTTTTTTATAGCTTGACGGTCTGTGCCTTTCCATCATAGGTCACTTCGATACCCTTGTTGGAACGGGAGTAACCGACGCGGTTGTCAGGCGATACCTTCACGATGTTGAATCTACGGGAGGAGAGCATACCGGGGAATTCTCCCTCACGGTCGCCGATGGTGAGGGTGGAAGCCGCATTGTCCCATTTGAAAGGAATCATGGCATATTGTCCCTTCTCGTAATTGTAGTTCAGGCCTTCGTCCTCGTAGAGTGTGAACTCGCCGTTTTCGCCTTCATAGACATAAAGGTCGATGAGGTCGGCCGGCTTCTCGGCACTCCACTGCATGGCGGGGCCGAATGGGATGATGGAGCCGGAGCGGGCATAGAGCGGGATGCGCTCATAGGGGGCTGCCACGTTGAGGAGCTGTCCGCCATTTACGGCGGCTCCTGTGTAGAAGTCATACCATGTAGCACCCTCGGGGAAGTAGACCTCGCGGTTCTTGGCCCCGTAGGTATAGACGGGGGCTACGAGTAACGCGGGGCCGAACATGTATTCGTCGCCGATGCCGCGAGTCTTGATGTCGGCTGTAAAGTCCATGACGAGGGGACGCATGATGGTGTAGTCGTCAAAATATGTCATGCCGGCCAGTGAGTAGATGTAGGGCATGAGGTCATAACGGAGGTTGGTATAGTATACCACCGACTTGTAGGCGGGATGGTCTTCGGGAGCAATGTTGAAGATTTCGCGGTAAGGCCATTGCCCGTGGGCGCGGAAGAGCGGCGAGAAGGCACCGAACTGATACCAGCGGGTGTTGAGTTCGCGCCATTCTTTGAGGTCTGGATTCTCGGCACCTGTTTTCTGGTTTTCGGTAGCTGCTGCCACATAGCGGTCTTCAACACAGAAACCGCCTATGTCCTGTGTCCAGTAAGGGATGCCTGACGCTGCAAAGTTAAGGCCGGCCGAGATCTGGGACTTCATGTCCTCCCAGCGTGTAGCTATGTCGCCGCTCCATGTGACGGTAGAGTAACGCTGTTGTCCTGCAAAGCCGGAACGGGTGAGGAGGAAGACGCGCTTGTCGTTGTCGGTGCCGCGCTGGCCGTCATATATCGCCTCGGCATTCATGAGTCCGTAGGCGTTGAAATATTTTGTCGAGGGGCCGAGGGCGGTGGGAGTGATGAGGTCTTTGCGATATTGGAGGTCTGTGCAGTCACGGATGTTCGGTTCGGAAGCATCCATCCACCATGCATCGATGCCGAGGGGCAGATAGTGCTCTTCCATCTGGTGCCAGAAGAGTTTGCGCGCATCGGGGTCATAGGCGTCATAGAACGAGCTGAGATATCCGGGGCCTACCCAGTCGCGGATACTGTCCTGTACGGGGAGCTTGTACATCCAGCCGTTCTTATCAAATTCCTTGTAGTGCTCTGTGGTGACGTAGAACTTGGGCCATACGGAGACCATGACCCTTCCGTTCATGGAGTGGATGGAGTCTACCATACCCTTGGGGTCTGGGAAGCGATCGGGATCAAATTCGTGGCTGCCCCATGAATCCTGTTTCCAGTGTAGCCAGTCGATGACTATGTTGTCGATGGGTATGCCGCGACGGCGGAACTCGGTGAATGTTGAGAGCACCTCGTCGGAAGTGTTGTACTTTTCGCGGCTCTGCCAGTAACCCATGGCCCATTTTGGCATGATTGAGGCCTTGCCGGTGAGAGAGCGGTAGCCGGATATGACATCATCCATATCGTCGCCATAGATGAAGTAATAGTCTATCTGGCTCTGCATCTCGCCCCACCAGCTCATATCCATCTGTTCCTTGTTGTCACGTGGTGCGTAGGCACGCAGACCGCAGTAGGCCACGGCACCGTTGGGGTTCCATTCTATTTTGAGGGGCACTTTCTTGCCTGCTTCAAGGCTTACGGCAAACTTGTAGGAGTTGGGGTTCCATGCCGTGCGCCAGCGCTGGGGGACTACCTCCTTGCCGTCGATGAATACCGACATGTAGCCGGAGTAGTAGAGGATGAATTTGTATTCGCCTGTCTCGGGAGCTTCTATCTCACCCTCGTAGGTCACGTGTGATCCGCTGTAATTGAAGTCTTTCGGGAGGTTGACCACGTGGCCGAGGTCATGGCGGATGAGGTGTTCGAAATAGATCGAGTCCTCACGCTGCACGAGGGTCTTTTCTGAGGGATCGGCGGGAGTGTAGGTGCCGGTGAGGGCGCCTTCCTTGCCTTCCTTGTCAAAGATCTTGAACACCTGTCCGAGCTGTTTGTAGGGTTCCGGATTGCCGAAACGGCAGAGCGAGTAGCTGTCCCAGAGAATACCGTAGTTGTCTGTGGAGACTACGAAAGGCACTGATACCTTGGTGTTGTATTGGAATAGTTCCTCATTGAGGCCCTTGTAGTTGAACTCGTCGCTCTGGTGCTGGCCGAGTCCGTAGATGCCCTCTTCATCGTTGAGCGATTCGAACACCTGGCGGACTGTGTAGCCGTCGGTACCTTCGACCTTGATGGGGGTGAACGAGCGGCCTCCCTCGGCTTCTGAGACAATGAGGCGGCCGTCCTTGTTGTAGAATTTCACATCGCCGGTGGCAAGGGTTACAGTAGCGCGTACCTCGGCTGTGATGACGGATACTGTCGAGTCGGTTTCCTCGACCTTGAAGTCGGTCTTGCCCGGACGGAGTACGGTGACAAGGCTCTCGTCAGTGGAGAATTTTTTGTCAGGGGTTGCCGAAACGCGGATTATCTTGTCTCCGAGGACTTGGAGACGCACTTTGCGCACGTCGTTCTCGGCTGACTGGGTCACGTTGACGGTGACTCCGTCGGCATTTTTTTCAAACTTGCCTGATCCGCATGAGCTAAGCATTAGCACCGATCCAAGCAGGAGAGTTGAGATATGCCTCATTTTCATGGATTAAAAGTATGGTTGGTTTGTACTGGGTTTTCTGTAATGCAAAGTTAGGCAATAATAGGCAAGACCGGGCCTCAATAATGTTGAGACCCGGGGTGTGTTATGTTGCCGTGGGTGTGAGAATGTTAACTCAGAGGGGTCGGAATGTTGTCTGTTCCTTTAAATCCTTGTATTCTGATGGTAGGATGCCGAACTCTTCCTTGAAATAACGTGTGAAGTATTTGGGGCTGTTGAATCCCACTTGGTAGGCAACTTCCGATACGTTCAGCTGGCTCTCGCGCAATAGCTGGGCGCTGCGTTTCAGGCGGATTATTCGGATGAACTCTATGGGTGTCCGCCCGGTGACGGCTTTTAGTTTCTTATAGAGATGCACCCTGCTCATTCCGAGGTGGCTGCTAAGCTCTTCTACGGAAAGGTCTGTGCGTTTCATGTTGTTGACAACGTATCTGGTGGCTTTTTCCACCATCTTTTCGTCAAGAGGGGTGATGTCGATATTGCCAGGCTCCGGGTTGATGAGGTGGCGCCCTGATGTAAGGGCCGTGAGTGAGACGAGGCGCTTCATGCGCAGGGTGAGCAGCTCGGTACTGAACGGTTTGGTGATATAGTCATCGGCACCTATTGTCAGCATCTCCACCTTTGCCTGCTCGTCGGTCTTGGCCGACAGGACTATTATCGGTATCGAGGACAGTTTCTTGTCTTCCTTGATGTTCCGGCACAGCTCTGCGCCGTCCATTCCGGGCATCATCATGTCAGTGACTATTATGGCCGGTTTGACGGACGCGAGTAGCCTGAGGGCTTCGGTGCCGTCGGCGGCAGTGGCCACCCGGAAATCTCTTGAAAGACCTTCTTTCAGGAATTGCAGCATGTCTTGGTTGTCGTCTATCACGAGGGCGAGAGGTTTCTCTTCCTTTCCTTCGGCAGGTCTGTCCCCTGTTGTTGCGGGAGGAGCCGCCGCAGGAGGGGCCACAGGGATGACGGGGATAGCGATTTCGAAAACGGTTCCTGCGGGAGTGTTGTCTGAGACCGAGATGCGTCCCTCATGGAGTGTCACATAGTCGTTGACAAGGCTGAGGCCTATACCGTAGCCTGTGGCTGAGGGATTGGCCTTGGTGGATTCTCCCTGATAGAACCTTTCAAATATGCGGGCCTTGTCATCGTCGCTTATGCCGCAGCCGTTGTCGGCCACACGGATTACGGCCTCCTTGCCATCATCCGACAGGTTTAGGTATATGTCTATGCGGCCACCATCGGGTGTAAACTTGTGGGCGTTGCCGAGGAGGTTCATCATCACCTTGTACATCTTGTTCTCGTCAAATCTCATCGGTAGCGAGCGGATATCGCTGTGATATTCGAGCTTTATGTCTCGGGATGACGATAGGGCTGTGAACGAGCGGCATACCCCGGTGAGGAATGTGTTCATGTCTCCGTCTGACAGACGCAGTTTCAGGCCGGCCATCTCGCTTTTTCTGAAATCAAGTAGTTGGTTTACCATGTCAAGGAGGTGGCCGGCGTTTTTGCGCATGAGCGCGAGGCGCCGTTTCTGTTTGTCATCGACAGCCTCTTTCAGCATGGTTTCAAGAGGGGAGAGAATAAGGGTCAGTGGTGTACGCAGGTCGTGGCTGACACTTGTGAAGAATTTGAATTTAAGTTGGTTGAGTTCTTCTTCTTTCTTGGCCGCATCAAGGCGGCGGCGCTCGTTGAACCTCCGGCGTTCGCGCCGTCTTATGAGCACCACGGTTCCTACTATGGCTCCGGCTATAAGTATGGCATACAGCATGTAGGCCCAAACCGATAGATAGAAAGGTGGATGAACCACTATATCGAGCGTGGCGGCCTCCTCGCTGGCAAATCCGTCATTGTTGACGGCCCGGACGAGCAGTCGGTAACGCCCGGGGGCGAGATTGGTATAGTTAGCGAGGTTGCTCCCTCTCGGAGTGGCGAGCCATTCTTTGTCGAAACCTTCGAGACGGTAGTGGAAGACTGTCTTTTCGGGAAGGATATAGTTGTCTGTTGCAAAGGCTATTGTGAATCCGTTGGTGTGAGGGCCGAGGTTGACAGTAGCGCCTCTGTTGAGGGATACGGGGAGGATGACGCGTCCGTCAACCTTCTCGCCTACCTCTATATCGTCGTTGCCTATGGAAAGGGTTGAGAACATGACCTTCGGGGCTGCGTCATTGAGGATTATCTCCTTTGGATTGAGACGGTTGATGCCGTATGGGCCGCACAGCAGAAGCTCTCCGGACGGGAGAATGGCGAAGGAACGTTGGTTGAAGTCGGCGTTTTGAAGTCCGTCACTGGAATCATAGACACGTGGCGAGGTGGTGATGTCGCCGGTGACGGGGTCATATGCGACCTCGAAAGAGACGAGTTTGCCTCCTTCTGATGCCCATATGCATCCCGGTTTGTCTTGTTTAAGCCCGGTGGCATATTTGGCGCCGGGCGCGGTCTCATAGTCAGCGTTATGGATCTTGCCGTTGTGCGGATTGTATACTTTTACCCCTTGCTGAGAGGCCACCCAGAGGAGTCCGCGCGAGTCTACAAGAATGTCATTGACGGTCAGCGGCGGTATTCCGTCAAGTACACTGACATCACTGTTTCCGGGTTGTAGGAATGCCACGCCGTATGCTGTGGCTATATATAATGTGCCGTCAGTGGCGAGAGTAAGCGATATGACGCAGTCTGACGGCATGTCATGGGTCTTGGTGGAATAGGACGAGACAGCGCCTGTGGAAGGGTTGTAGTTAAAGACGCCGTTGGTGAGAGTGCCGGCCCAGAGGGAGCCGTCCATTCCCGGGATTATAGACCATATGTAGGAGTCATCGAGCAGGGAGCCTGTCACCACGCGGTTGTAACTTCTGTCGCGGAACGAACGAAGCCCGCGTGAGAAGCTTCCTATGTAGAGTGTGCCGTCATTGGTCTCGTAGAGAGATGTTATGGCCTTTGGCTCGCCTCCTTCGGCCGGATCGCGGAATGTCTGGTAGGTATCATCCGAGGGCTGCCACAGGAGGAGGCCGTCGGCATCTGTACCCACCCATACCGTGCCGTCTGGTCGTGGCAGGAGTGTGTTCGAGTCGGGAAGGCTGTCAAGGGTGAACTTCCTGGCGCTTTTGTCGGCAAAGAACGCCCAGTGTTTGTAGGTTCCTATCCAGAGTGTCCCGTAGGTATCCTCATAGAGGTCTGTGACTGTGGAGTGGGGCGGGAGTCCGCCTTCGTTGCCGCTTTTTGTAAAAGAGATGTGTCCGTGACTCTTGTCAACCTTTTCAAGTCCGTGGTGGTCACGTGCCACCCAGAGGCGTCCTTGGGAATCTTGAAGTATGTCTTTCATCACCATGTCGTGGCCCTGGGACGGCAGACGGTCTGATATCCATGTCTGACTGGCAGAATCGAAGAGCCACAGACGTTCCGTGTTGTATATCCATCCGAGGCCGTCACGGTCAAAAAGGGCGGAGTAGACCATCTTGTCGTCCGGGGATGTCGATGATGATATATGGTTGTCATAGCCTGTCACTTCCATAGCGGAGGGGGATATGCCGTAAAGCTCTCCCCGGTCGGTAACGGCGGTGATGCCTCCCGGCGAATCGGCAAAGGCTGTGATTTTCTTGTCTTTCAACGATGGGAACCTCCCTGATTTTACGGCTGCCGCCTTGTCGCTCCCGGCAGGGATGTTGAAAATATCACCCGAGTCGGTATTTATCCACAACCCACGGCCTTTGTCGGCGTAGATATGCCTTGGTGAGCCTTTGACGCCCATTGATGACAACAGGGAGTCGGCAGAATGTTCTATTCTGTCGGTCATTGGGTCGTAGTAATACCATAGATCGTGGCTGCGTATCCACAGGCGTCCTTCGCAGTCTTCCACTATTATGTCCACGTCGTTTTCCCCCTCGGGAGAGCCGTTCTTTCCTTTCACATAGTAAATGCGGTAGTCATATCCGTCATGGCGCACCAGTCCGGCAATGGTTCCGAGCCAGACGAAACCGTCGCGGCTCCGGGTAAGGGTGTTTATCTTGTTGTTTGTAAGGCCTCCCTCTATGCCGAGATGGCTCAACCATAGTTTCTCTCCACGGCCCGGAAGGACGGCGAGGAGGACAAGAAGGCTGAGAAGTGTTGTTTTCATGGAGTGTGTCTGTCAGGTGTGTCTCATGTGTTTATGGCTCTACAAAGTAAATCAATATCCATGAAATCTCAAAGAGCATGGATGAAAAAGTTAATATACCGGCGGAACTTTTAACACTTGCGCTAACTGTTGTAAATCAAATATTAGTGATGAAAAAGTGAAACAAATCACCCATAAAGATATAACAAAATACCCCCGGATGGATAATAAAAACAGACGTATAATGGCACCTTAAAACTTGCAAATTCCGAAAGCTCTGTTTACATTTGCTAAATAAAATTATGCAAAAAGTCTTCCTTAACCTTGAAAAACGTTAACACTGCCATCATACCGCAGACCTATTATTTGTAACAACTAACGAAAACTACATATTACTACTGCCCAAAGCAAACCAAAACACAAAACAATCCAAAATACTAACCGGTAAATCTAAAAACAATGGGAAAAATTTGTTTGGAACGGTGCGCATCATCGCACCTATTCCGAGTAGCCCTGTTCGCGTTCTGCCTCTTGTGGGGGATGAGCGCCACGGCCGCACCTATTACCGTGCAGGGTACCGTGACCCAGGCCTCGGACGGCGAGCCTCTGATAGGCGTGAGCGTCCTTGTCAAAGGTACCAGCCAGGGAACTTCCACCGATATTGACGGCAACTATGTCATCAAGGTCGAGAAGGGAGCTACCCTCACCTTCTCTTATGTGGGCTGCCAGACCCGCGAGGTCGTTGTTGACGGCCCGAGAATGGACGTGGCCCTTCTCGAAAACTCCGAAGTCCTCGACGAGGTGGTCGTAGTGGGCTACGGCGTGCAGAAGAAAAAGCTCGTCACCGGCGCTACCGCCCAGATCAAGGGTGACGACATCGCCAAGATGAACACCACCTCTCCCCTCCAAGCCATGCAGGGCCAGCTCCCGGGTGTGCAGATCGCATCCAATTCAGGCCAGCCCGGCGAAGGCATGAAGGTGACCATCCGTGGTCTCGGAACCAACGGTAATGCCGCCCCGCTCTACCTTATAGACGGTATCGGAGGTGATATCTCCACTCTCAATCCCGCCGACATCGAGAGCATCGACGTGCTCAAAGACGCAGCTTCCGCAGCTATATATGGTGCGCAGGCTGCCAACGGCGTAGTCCTTATCACAACCCGTCAGGGACGTGAAGGAAAGGCCAAGGTGACCTTCGACGGCTATTTCGGCTGGCAGCAGGTGGCCCGTAAGATGCCTATGCTCAACGCCGAGCAGTACATGACCATCATGGACGAGCAGGCTCTCAACTCCGGCAACGCGCCTTTCAACTGGGATAGCTACAAAGACATCTGGCGCACCAATGCCGAGGGAGAGCGTCTCGGTGTGTATGACACAAACTGGATCGACCAGATGTTTGAGGACAATACCACTACCGAGAGCTACACCCTCGGTGTGACAGGCGGATCGGCCAATTCGACCTATGCCATGTCAGTGGGCTATATCAATCAGGAGGGTGTCGTCGGCGGCCCGAAGGTGTCCAACTATTCCCGCTACAACTTCCGTATGAACTCTGACCACAAACTCTTTGACGGCATTATCACCATCGGAGAACAGGCAAGTTTCATCTACACCAAGAAGACCGGCATAAAGGTTGATAACCAGTATAACAACACCCTACGCTCTGCGTTCGGAGTAGCCCCGATTATTCCTGTCTATGACAACGAGGGCAATTTCTACAACAGTGTGGGCAATGATTACAGCCAGTCAATGGGCAACCCTTACGGCAACATGATGACCACGGTCAACAACCGCACTAAGGGCGCGACATTCTCAGGCAACATCTATGCACAGATCGAGCCTGTCAAGAACCTTAAAGTCCGCTCGGTATTCGGCGTGGTTTACGGCACGGAAGAATATCGTTCATTCACTCCGATCTACGAGTTCTCAGAATATGACTATAACACAGTGACAAAGGTAAGCCAGAATTCCAACCATTCGCTCGGCATGACATGGACTAACACTGCCAGCTATGACTGGAATCTTGGAGAACATGCCTTCAACGCCCTCATCGGTACGGAGTGCTATCGCTATTCTGGCACATATATCGGAGCGGGTCAGGGCAAGCTCAAAGAAGGCTTTGACTCATGGCCTTATGCATGGGTTGACAACGGAACCGGCTCCACCGTCGGAGAGGATGGAGTGAGCACGTCAGGCAAACCTCATGACGATGCACGCACTGTCAGCTACTTCGGTCGTCTCGGATGGAACTGGTCTGAGAAATATATGGTCAACGTCACAGTGCGCCGCGACGGTTCTTCTCGTTTCGCGCGTGGACATCGCTTCGGCACATTCCCCTCTGTATCCGCCGGTTGGAACATTTCAAGCGAGAAGTTCATGGAATCTGCAAGAGGCTGGCTCGACTTCCTGAAAATCCGTGCAAGCTGGGGACGCGTGGGTAACCAGAATATAGACAACTACCGTTATCTCGCACCTATCAAGAATCAGAACACCCACTATTTCTTCGGCCAGTATCTCGGCCCGAACGGAGTGTACAACGAAGGTTACAGCGGGTCGCTTGCTGACACATGGGGTGCATATCCCTCCCGCCTCGGCAACGAGAATCTTACATGGGAGACCTCGGAACAGACCGACCTCGGTTTTGACGCACGTTTCCTCAACAGCCGTCTCGGTGTCAACTTCGACGTGTATTGGAAAAACACAAGGGACTGGCTCGTAATAGCCCCCGTGCTTGCCACCGCAGGTACCGACGCACCCTTTATCAATGGCGGTGATGTGAAAAATACAGGTGTAGAGTTCTCGGCTACATGGAATGACGTGATAGGCAGGGATTTCTCATACAGCATCAGTGTCAACGGTGCCTACAACAAGAACAAAGTCGGCGCGATTCCCACAGAGGATGGTATCATCCACGGCCCCACCAACCAGCTCTATGATAACTCCGAGGAGTTCTATCGCGCGCAGAACGGTATGCCTATCGGCTATTTCTGGGGTCTCAAAACAGACGGTATCTTCCAGACCCAGCAGGAGATTGACGAATGGGTGGCTGCCGGCAACGGTATCAAAGATCCGAATGTCAAGCCCGGTGACGTCCGTTTCGTTGACATCGACCACAACGGCGTGATTGATGAGAATGACAAGGTCAATCTTGGCAACGGTATGCCCAAGTTCACCTATGGCTTCAATATCAATCTCTATTACAAGAACTTCGACCTTGGATTAGTAGCCACAGGCGCTACCGGCTTCAAGATCGTACAGAGCTACCGCAATGTGACCTCCATCCGTTCCAACTATACCACCAGCATACTTGACCGCTGGACAGGCCCCGGAACATCCAACAGGATTCCCCGAGTGACCGACCAGACCTACAACTATGCATTCTCCGATCTCTTCATACAGGACGGTGACTATCTGCGTCTCTCCAACCTGACCATCGGTTATAACTTCGCTCCCCTCATTAACCAGAGCTGGTGTTCAAACGCACGCCTCTATTTCCAGATCCAGAACCTTGCCACATTCACCAAGTATGACGGTATGGATCCCGAAATCGGCTATGGCCCCAAAGACGATGGTAACAAGAGCTGGGTATCAGGTGTAGATATAGGCTTCTACCCCCGTCCACGCACTTATCTCGTAGGTGTAAACCTCTCATTCTAAATACCATCACACACATTCTACATTTGAATAAACAATGAAAAAATTCAAATCAAGCATATTGACGTTGGGAGTAGTGGCCGCAGGACTCTGCGCCGTCTCCTGCTCGGAAGATTTTCTGGATGTAAGTTCTAAGACCGAATCGACAACAGGAAACTTCTACAAGACCGAGGGTGATGCCTGGCGCGCCCTTGTAGGCTGCTATGACGGCTGGCGCCAGACAGTATCATGCAATGGCGGTGTCAACGCGTTCTATCTTGCATCCACCATCATGAGCGATGAGTGTTATGCCTCTACCGGCATCGCCGATGACTACAAGGGGCAGACTGTTGACCGTTTCGACCAGTCACAGTCGCCGACAACGCTCGACATTTTCGCCGACACTTGGAAGTATTACTATGCGGCGGTCTATCGCTGCAACGAACTCCTCGGCCACGAAGAGACAATCACCTGGCTTGAAGAGAGCAAGAGCAAACGCAAGCTCTACATAGGCGAGTGCCGTGCTCTCCGCGCCATCTGCTATTTTGACATGGTGCGTCTTTGGGGCAACATACCCCTCTTCACCGCGCCTTCGCAGGAGAACCGTGCACAGGCCGATCCCGCACAGGTATATGCCCTCATCGTTGAGGATTTAAAATATGCGATAGAGAATATTCCGGCTGACGCCAACCTTAAAGTTGAGACTGAGTTCGGACGCATCACAAAGTATGCCGCCGAGGCCATTCTCGCCCGTGTATATCTGTTCTATACCGGTTACTATGGTAAAGATCTCGGTTATACCGACGAGGCCGGCCAGACCACCGGCACTCTCACCAAGGAAGAGGCTCTTGCTTACTGCGAGGATGTGATCAACTCCGGCAACTATGAGCTTGTCAAAGACTTCAAGAACCTTTGGCCTGCCGCTTCGCTCGACCCTATTCCCAACGAACTTGGATGGGCAAAGACATCGACCTATGCCGGCGATGCCAACAGCGAGATTATTCTTTCGATGAACTTTACCCCCACACAGGACTATAACGGCAACAATGACTCCAACCGCTGGATAGTCATGATGGGAATGCGTTCGCTCAACTTCACCAAGAAGGGCTATGGAAAAGGCTGGGGCGCGTGCTGTGTCACCGACCATTTCCGTGAGACATTCCTTCCCTCTAATGACGGCCGTTCGTTCGCGTCATATATCGACATCGTGGGCGAAGGTGTCACCGAGCTTGAAAACTATGAGACACAGGTGAAGGACTGGCGTGAATATACGGCCTTTACAGTGAAGAAATACTGTCCTCTTACCTTCGGCAACGGTCTCCCCGCAACCAATCCCACCGGCACCATGGGCTTCCAGGAATGTAACGCCCAGCCGTGGAACATCGTCCGTCTGGCCGACGTGATGCTTATGGCCGCCGAGCTTGGATCTCCGAGAGCAGCCAATTACATGCATGACATCCGCTCTCGCGCAGGTCTCTCCGATATTGCCGTCAACAAGCAGAATATACTTGACGAGCGTGCCCGTGAACTTGCCTTCGAGGGCCATCGTTACTGGGATCTCCTCCGTCAGGGTGTCAACGTGATGGCTGATGCCGTGGTTGCTTCGGGCGGCAAGGTGCTCACCGCAGGCACTGAGGCCACTGTCACATATTCCCGTGACAAGATTATCGCCACCCAGGGCCTCTCACGTATACCCCAGGAGCAGATGACGCTGTCAAACGGTGTGCTTAAACAAAACCCCGGCTGGTAAAAGAGTAATTTGACGCTACTGCATGGAAGCGTGCAACCGCTTCCATGCAGGATGCAGGGCCGGGAATCTTTATAAGAAGTTAAAAGTCGATGTTTCAGATAATAAGCGTGATGAAAAACGCGTTATGTGATGGCAATACCGATAATAAATGTCTTTGCCTTGTCTGACTTTTTCACTATTCCGGCTCCATGCATAGCGTTCTAAACAAATTGTCAAACCAACACATATCTCTCTTCACAATCATCTTTCAAATGAAAAAAGCGATAAAATATTTTTCAAGTCTGGCTCTCGGCCTTTCGGCGGCTGCATTAGTGTCCTGTTCGCCGGACGATCATTCGCTGGCCGGGCCGTCGGTATCATCCGAGGAACTCGTCGAGGGTATCGCATTCTCCGTGACACCCGATGCCAAAGATCCCAACATCATACACCTCAAATCGCTCATGACAGGCGTGACCCCGTGTTGGGAAACCCCGCAGGGACGTTCGCAGAACGTTGAAATGACGCTCGAACTTCCTTTCTCGGGCGAGTATAGCGTCAAATACGGTGTCACCACCCAGGCAGGCACAGTATGGGGTGAGCCTTACACATTCACTCTCAGCCAGAACAATTTCGAAATGCTTTCCGATGCCATCTGGACTAATCTTGCAGGCGGCGTTGACGAGAACGGCAACGGCAATCCCAAGACATGGGTGCCTATGGACAAGGCATATCTTCCCTATAAGGGTACTGCCCCGGTAGGATACATGGATCCGAACAACGTCCTCAATGCCGAGGGTGGCACTGACGATATCACCCTTGACAACTGGAACTTTAACTGGGATCCCGGTTTCCAGTCGTGGCTTATCGACTCTACCGACCCCTATATGGGTTCGGAAATGATTCTCAGCCTTGACCCCATCAAAGGCTGTGTGGCTGAAATCAAGCGTATAGACGGCAACGGAGCCACCGACGTCGTTGGCGGTTTTTCGCTCAATATAGCCGATCCCAAGCGTCCCACCCTGTCGTTCAATGACTGCGAGATGCTTCATGCGGCATGGGGTGACGGTGTCTGCTCCAACTATTCGCAGGATTTGAAGATCCTCACTGTCAATCCCTATGTGCTCCAGATTGCGACTATGCGCTCCAACTCGGAAGGCCCGTGGTGGATTGTATGGAACTTCGTGGCAAAGGACGTGCGTGACGGACTCGTACAGATTCCGGCCGAAGGCCCTGACCTTATGGAGACAAAGCCGGTAGAAGAGCCTGTATATGAAGATCTCGCCACCGAGCTGTTCACCATTTCCGGCGATGATGCCTCCTATGTGGCCACAAAGACAACATTCCTTCTTGACGAGGAGACTCCCTATGACATCATGTGGTGGAACGGAGCCAACGGAGCATGGGAATGGATTAAAGGCTACGGTTCGTCATGGGCTCCCGTCTATGAGTCTATCGGTGATTTTGCCCTGACTCTTGAAAATAGCGGCAAGGCCACTCTTGAAAATGCCGAGGGCGGTGCCACTGCCAATTTCACCATCGAAGGAAACAAGGTGGTATTTGACAAGGAGGTCACCCTTCTCACCAGTGGTGATGTGGCTATAAAGGGCACTGAGTTTACCGTCATGAAGTGTTCGGCCGACAACAACGAGGTAGTCTTCGGAATCCCCGTAGAGAAGGATGCCAGCGGTAAGGATAACAAATATCTCTGTGCCAAGATGACTATCAAGCCCATAGGCGGTGCCCAGAACAGCCCTATCGTGCTTCCTGTCGACAATTCCAAGCTTGACATCTACAAGGAGGCTGATAAATATCTGCGCATACAGTTCTACAATCCTTGGGCCGGAAGAGACGACAGCGAATGGCCTGTCGATCCTTCAAAGCTCAAACTCAAAAAGGGACAGAAGCTCGAACTGAAATATACCGTCAGCGGTATTGACTGGACTGCCACCCCGCGCACAGCCTTCTGCTGCAATATCGACGGTTTCCAGTGGGAGCCTGACTGCTATACCAATTTCCAAGGTCAGGACTTCGTGACCAATGGCGAGAACACCATGGTGCTCACCAACGAGACAGGCTCGACCTATAACTTCTATGGAACCGGCTCGCTCCAAGTCTCCATACAGCTTGAAGGCTGTACCGACCTCGCTACGTTTGACCCGGCCAATGCCGTTGTCAATGTAACCTCTCTCTCCATTCTCCCCATCGAGTAATCCTCACCCAAAATCTTATCACCAGAAATGAAAACAAAACTGTTTCTATTCATATCGCTGTTCATGGGGCTTGTTCTTGCCTCGTGCAACGACGATGATGACTACAACATCTCCACTGATCCGATTCTCGGGGAGGGTTCTGTGGTCACAGGCTCGGCTGACGTTACCGCCACGACGGCCACTCTCCATGGCACGGTCAAGGGACTGGGCGAAGTCGCTCCTTCATCCTATTCCGTGGGTTTCAACTATGGCTACACTCAGGACAATCTTAAAGAGAACGTGACTGGCTCGCTTGACGGCGAGAATATCACGGCTTCAATTGCCGGTCTGCCTGACGGTACCACTCTCTACTATCAGGCCTTTGTGACTCTTCAAAAGCGCGTGACCTATCTGGGCGAGGTAAAGAGCCTCGTAACCACGGATACCAAGGTGACCACCTCGAAAGCCGAGGGTGTGTCTTTCAACGGCGCACGGCTCGGGCTGAGTGCCAGCGGTGCTCCCGCTGACGCGGCTTTCGGTGTGGTGATATCTCCCGACGGTGACGAAGAGGCAGTCCATGCCGGTCTCGTCATCCCCTTCGCCGATGCCTCGACACTCGCGACAGATGTGAAGGGCCTTGTCCCCAACACCACTTATTATTATGCCGGTTATGCCGATATCGGCAGCGGTATCGTCTATGGCGAGGTCATGTCGTTCAAGACCTCTGAATATGACTTTGATGTCGAGAACGACCTCGTGGATCTCGGTCTCTCCGTGAAATGGGCCCGCTTCAATGTGGGTGCCTCCAAGGAGAACGAGACCGGCGGACGTTTCGGCTACGGAGACGTCTCGGGCGTAAGGAACTCCATAGATGTGGCCGACTATGCCTCAGACAACATCTACAAGACTGTTTCAGACATGGCCAACTCTGCATGGGGCGGAAAGGTGACACTTCCCACCGCTGATGAGTTTGAAGAACTGTTCAATAGTTGTACCAAGGAGTGGGCCGAGGTTGACGGCGTTGGCGGATATAGACTTACAGGCCCCAACGGCAACTCAATATTCCTCCCTGCGGCTGGTTCACGTACCATGAACGCAGTCTCGGGCAATGGTGTGGAAGGCCGTTATGCCACCGGCTCCATCAATCCCTCTGACAGTGGGTTTGCCGTAGCCTACCGCTTCTCTACCGGCGGATCTTCCCGTACCACCACACCTCTTTATGAGGCTCTCTCGGTGCGTCCAGTCTCGACTGCCCGCAACGTGCGTTTTGATAAGAACCTCCTGTTCAAGACATGGGTGATAGACTATAACGAGGGTGAGTGCAAGGTATTCAACGGCCCTGTATGGTTCTATGGCACTGACGATTCATGGCGTACGGCCAGCAATGGAGAACCCGTTGTGGGTGATTCATGGCTCTGGGATGCCGACAAGACCAACACTTGGGCCTTTGGCAACTGCACCGGCTATATGACCATAAATGCCGACGGCACCATAACGGTCAAGAATCAGGACGGAGAAGAGCAGACAGGCACCTATACTCTTGACGAGGCTGCGAAGACCATCACGGCTACTGTTGACCTCCTTGCGCCCGACAACTTCGTATCTCCTATGGTTGAAAACCGCAAGAACGGCATCAAGATTCTCTCGCTGACCGATGAAAAGGCCCAGTTCGGCTATTATCGTGACAGCGAGCCTGCCACTCTGTCGGTCAACATGATTCCTTCCGGCAAGTAATCAAAAGGATATTGCACGCTCATATCTAAGGAACAATATACAGGAATAGTGTAAGAATGGACTGTGTCAATGTTGCAGACGCCATTGCGCGGCTCGGTGTTGACACAGTCCTTTATTCCGTAAAAATGCTTATAGTAACGATGAAAATATTCAAGACTTTATTATCCTTCATGCTCGTGGCAGCGTCATTCATGACCGTCTCATGCGGAGATGAAGAAGACTCGGTGAAGCCGGGCTTTGTGGGAAATGATGAATTTAAGGTCGGCAAGACCGAGATGGCCTTGGTCTCGACAGCTCCTCAGACTCTTTCTATTATGGCCCCGGTGAAGCCGTCGGTGGTCGCAGACGCTTCATGGATACATGTATCCGAAATGAAGGCCACGGCCTCTGGCAAGGTCTATTCGTGTGACATTTCCTGTGACGCCAATGATACCTATGATGTCCGCACCGGCACTCTCCGTGTATCGTCCGGCAAACATAATGCCACGGTCACTGTCAGCCAGTATGGTGCTGAGACCGTCAGGCTCGTGTCGGTGACACCTTCGCAGACACTCGCTCCCGAAGGCGGCAGTGTCACGATCACTTATGCCGCGACAGACGAGGTGGAAATCACCGCGCCGGATTGGCTCATAGAGACCAAGTCTCGCGCTCTTGAAGAGGACAAGGTCGCTTACAGTTTCTCTGGCAACTATTCCGAGGCTCCGAGGGCCGGAGAGGTGATTGTCTCCCTCAAAAAGGATCCGTCAGTCTCGATCTCGGTCAATCTCACGCAGGAAGCCGCTCCAAAGAGCGACAATATGAAAAGCTCGGCGCGTGAGCTTGCTGCAAAGATGTATGCCGGTATCAATATCGGCAATACCATGGAGGTGCCCGGCGGGGAGACCGGCTGGGGCAATCCTAAGGTGAACCTTACCTATATCAAAGGTTTGAAAACGCTTGGGTTCAACGCTGTCCGCATCCCTTGCGCATGGGATAGCCATGTTGTCGACGCCACAACCAACACGATTGATCCCGAGTGGCTTGACCGTGTGGACGAGGTCGTTGGCTGGATTGTAAGCGAGGGGATGTATGCCATCGTGAATATCCATTGGGACGGCGGCTGGCTTGAAGAAAGCTGTTCCAATGGCTATGACGAGGCTGTCGACAAGAAACAGCGTGATTATTGGACACAGATAGCCGGAAGGCTCAACCATTATGACGAGCATCTCATGTTTGCCGGCATGAACGAGCCGGGTATGCAGAACGGACTTGCCGACAAGGCTTTGGACGCGATCATGAAATATCAGCAGACATTCCTTGACGCAGTCCGTGCCACAGGAGGCAACAATGCCTCTCGCTGTCTCATACATCAGGCCCCCAAGACCGATATCAACGAGCTTTCAAAAGGCGCTTACAGGCTTCCGGCAGATATCGTGTCTGACCGTGCCTTGATAGAGGTACATATGTATGACCCGTCCGACTTCACCATCATGGATAAGGACGGCGCATGGGCACCCACCGTAAAATATTACTGGGGCGCGCAGTTCCATGTAGACGGCTCTGACCGTAACTGCACATGGGGCGAGGAGAGCTACATAGACGGACAATTCAAGAAGATGAAAGACAACTGGGCCTCGAAGGGCATCCCTGTGATAGTGGGCGAGTATGCGTGTCAGAACCAGTCGGCAAGCGCCAAAGACATAGACTTTGACCGTTGGAAGGAGTCTCGCGCCTACTGGACTACATATGTGACGCGTGCCGCCAAGAACGCAGGTTGCGTGCCGTTCTACTGGGAGACCAACGGCGACATCAACCGCAACAACGGTTCGGCCAAGAACGCATATGTCATCGATGCCATCATGAAGGGGGCTGCGGAGGGGGTGTATCCGTTCTGACCGGCCGCATTTGAAATATCTTAGGCGGATCCGCATTCCTGTTAAAACGGGAGTGCGGATTCTTTGTTACCTATATGGTTAAATTTTGTGGCCGATATGAAATAATAGTTAATATTACTTGTCAAACTGATGGAAAATTCTTAACTTTGCAGCCGAGTTTTGTGGCACATCCTCGAAAACCGCCGGAAAAGATGCACCGCGCGGTGATATGAGACGTGTGATGGCGCCCACTGCTTCCCGTCAATAAACAAGTAAATCACAAAGAGATAAAAACCAAAAGCCATGTCAAAAGTTTGTCAGATTACCGGCAAGAAAGCAATGGTGGGCAACAATGTGTCGCACTCCAAGCGTCGCACCAAGCGCAAGTTTGATGTCAATCTCTTCACCAAGAAATTCTTCTGGGTTGAGGAGCAAGCTTGGATCACCCTGACCCTTTCGGCCGCCGGTCTCCGCACCATCAACAAGAAGGGTCTTGACGCAGCAATCAAGGAAGCTGCCGCAAAAGGATATATCACAGAAATCAAATACTTAGACATCATTTAATAGAAGATGGCAAAGAAAGCTAAAGGAAATCGCGTTCAGGTCATCCTCGAATGCACCGAGCACAAGGCAAGCGGTATGCCCGGCACTTCCCGTTACATCACCACCAAGAACCGCAAGAACACCACTGAGCGTCTGGAGTTGAAGAAATACAACCCCATCCTCAAAAAAGTTACCGTCCACAAAGAAATCAAATAATTCACTGACTCATGGCAAAGAAAACCGTTGCATCTCTGCAAAAAGGAGAAGGCCGCACCTACAGCAAGGTCATCAAAGTCGTTAGGTCGGCGAAGACCGGTGCTTACACCTTCCAGGAACAGATGGTTCCCAATGACGCTGTGAAGGACGTCCTCAAATAACCAAGACATCCTTGCACATGCGGCTTCGCAGAACGCGGAGCGATTTATAGACAAAAAACCACCGTCAGGAAGAACGCATGCGTTCTTCCTGACGGTGGTTTTTTGGGATGATTGCCGGGAGGGGCTCGGTTGGCGGGCGGTCACCCGAGGCTTCTTGCGCTATGATATGACGTTGGGGACGTCATTCTTTTTTTCCGTCTGGCTGAGGTTGGTCTGGATCTCCATGAGTCGGCGTCCTTCTTCCTTGTGTTCGCCACGGCGCTCGTAGGTGCGGCCTATGAGCATCAGGATGGAACCGACGAATATCACGCCGCAAAGGATCAGTACTGAGGAGGTGGTGACGAACGCCAGCGCTCCTGCCAGCATTATGATGAGATAGGCCATCACTACCCCGATGAGGACGATGAACCCTATCCAGAAAAGGAATTTTCCTAATGATTTCATATGTTTGGTGGGTTTTATGGATATTGAGTTTTTTATAGATATAATGACCGAAGAGGCAAAAATGTTTACGAAACGGAATTTGAACTAAAAAATGTGTGGTTCTGTTAAGAAAAATTACTAACTTTGCAGCCCATATAGCCATAACCAATTTCAATCTTCCCCGGATCGGGGCATTATTGCAAAGACATTAATTAAGTGGAAACACAAGTAAATACACAGTATGAAACAATCTTACTTTAACCTATCGCTGCTTTATGCGGCTATGGCTGCGCTGCCATTAGTGGGTTGTATCGATGACAATTATGATCTTACGGACATTGACACCACCGTGCGTGTGCAGGTCAATGATCTGGAAGTCCCTGTCAATCTCGATGCCATCACCATGTCAAACATCATCGACATTGATCCTGAGGATGATGAGAGTGTGATTAAGGAAATCGGCGACTCCTATGCGGTGCTTGTCGACGGTGAATTCAATTCAGCCGGAGTTTATGTAAACAAGGTAAATCTCGGCACCCCTTCGATCCAGCCGGTTGTAGAGACCATAAACATCGGTGACGGTGGTATCGACCTTCCATCGTTCCCTTCCGGCCTGACGGCATTGGCTTTCCCTATCACGGATATTTCTACTCCGTTTGAATTCAGCACGGAAAGCGTTGACAAGAGCATCAAGACCATCACCAATATCAAGGCTGACTGGAATATCAGCCTGAATCTGAGTTTCGATGACCACTCGGGGCTGCTTGGTGACATGAGCGTGAAGGCTCTCAGACTCCAACTTCCCAACGGGCTCATGACCCCTGACTATGAGAATGTGGACGGTGTCATCACTCTCGGAGACAGGACACTTGTGAATGGCAGACTGGAAGAGAATATCCGCGTGAGCGCGATAGACTTCTCAGGCCTTGATGCGTCAGAATTTGAGTTTGTGTCCGATCCCGAAGGCGACAATCCCGGAAAACTCTCCTATAAGGGCGCGATAGGTGTCAAGAGCGGTGTCCTTGTCGCTTCCGTATCCACGTCGGTTAACCATCCTTCGAGTGTCACTATGACCCTTGATCCCCGTCCGGCAGAGATTATTATTGACAAGTTCAGCGGCGAACTCCAATATGCCGTGACCGGGCTGGATGTGTCGAGCGTAGAGCTTAACGACCTTCCCGATATGCTCACGCAGGGAGAGACAGATATAAGGATGGCCAATCCCCAGCTTTATCTTGCTATTAACAACCCGGTGGCCGACTATGGTGTGGACATACACAGCGGAGTTGTCCTTACCCCTATGCGTGACGGTGTGGCCGGTGAGCCGTGCACACTTCCTTCGGGCGAAGAAATCCTTATAGGTCACGACAAGGGTGTTGCCGGGCCTTACAACGTGTGTCTCTCTCCCGAAATTCCTGCCGATGGATATTATCAGGGTTTTGAGGGAGCCAGCCATGTTTCGTTCCCCTCTCTTTCTGACGTGCTTGCAGGCAACGGTCTGCCTGCAAAGATCGATGTGGACTTTGCAGGAGCACGCATAGGCCGCGGGCTTGTCAGTGACTTCGAACTCGGTATCACTCTTCCTGACGTCAAGGGTAATTACACGTTCTTTGCGCCTCTTGCCTTCAATGCCGGTTCGCGTATAGTGTATTCGGAAGTTGCCGACGGATGGTCGGATGACACTCTCGACAAGATGACGATAGAGTCCGTATCTGTCACCGCCCATGTGGAGAACAATCTTCCTTTTGATATCGTCCTTTCCGGCTATCCTGTCGATAAGGAAGGAAAACAGTGCGTTGACCCGGATACAAAGCAACCTGTCAACCTCGGGAGCATAAACATAGGGGCAGGAAAGTCAGGTGAGATAAATCTCAAATCAACGGGAACCGTTGTCGGTATCGACGGTATCCGTTATACAGCGACAGGAAGTGTCGGTGAAGGTGACGGCGGACAGACATTGCGCCCCTCGACCACTATAAATCTCACGAATATCCGCGCCAAAGTCAGCGGATGGTATGAAGACAAACTTTAATAATCCTCCCAAATCCACAACTTGACAATGAAAAAGAATTTCAAAAGCTTCATCGGGGGGACCATCGTGGCTGCCGTCTTTGCCGTTGCCCCCTCTGTCTCGGCCCAGAATCTCCAGACAGGATATTTTGATGACAACTATATGTATCGTTTCCAGTCCAACCCTGCGTTTGCAAACGAGGGAAAAGGATTCGTGGCTATGCCGGGACTCGGTAATATGAATGTCGGAACCAACGGTACGCTTGGTGTCAACCACATATTCTACAATGTGAACGGACAGACCACCACTATGCTCAATCCCGGTGTCAGCGCGTCCGAAGCACTTGACGGGATAAAAAACAAGAGCCGTATAGGTGTGTCGTTCCGTGAGACCGTACTTGCCGGTGGTTTCAAGGCATGGGGTGGTTACAACACCGTCTCCATCAACGCGCGTGCCGATGTCGGCGTGGCTCTTCCGAAAGACATCTTCCGTCTGGCCAAGGAGGGACTCTCGAACACCACATATGACCTTTCAGATATTTCGGCCCGTGGAGCCGTATGGGCAGAGATCGGTTTCGGTCATTCCCGCCAGATAATGTCGAATCTGCGTGTGGGTGCCACTCTCAAAGTGCTCGTCGGTGCCGGAAGCGTTTATGCCAATGTCAAGGATGCCAAACTCAGGCTCATGAATGATACTTGGGTAGGCGAGGTGAATGCCGAGCTGAACGGGTCGATCGATGGTCTTGGATACAAGACATCTTATAATGAGGACACAAAGCGTGACTATGTCGATGGTTTCGACCTTGATGGTTTCGGCGGCCCTGACGGTTATGGCGTGGCCCTTGACCTTGGTGCCGTATATACGCTCAATCAGGACTGGGAATTCTCGGCTTCGCTGCTTGACCTCGGTTTCATATCATGGAGCAATAATATGGTTGCAACCACCAACGGCTTGCAGGGCGTTTCTACGAACGACTATTCGTTCAATGTGGACAATAATGAGAGCTGGGATGACTTTGTCAACAACCTTTCGAAGCTATACCAGTTGGAGGACAAGGGTGACCAGGGAAGCCGTACAACCGGCATCGGGGCGACAATGAACCTTGCAGCCCAGTATACCCTTCCTGTCTACCGCAAGGCCAGATTCGGTTTCCTCAACACCACACGTATCAATGGAAACTTCTCATGGACTGATTTCCGCCTGTCTGGCACGGTGGAGCCTGTCAAATGTTTTTCGGCTACCGCCAGCATGGGTATGGGTACTTTCGGTTTCAGTTTCGGATGGATGCTCAACGTCAAGGTGCCCGGTTTCAACTTCTTCCTTGCATCTGACCGCACACCCTTCAAATTAGCGAAGCCCGGTGTGCCTCTGAATTCCAATATGAACATCAACCTCGGTATGAACTTCCCGTTCTAAGAAGGTTCGGTCTGAATATGACAAGTCGCGTAGCAATCTTTTGCTACGCGGCTTGTTTTCGTCTTTATGCGTGTATGATAGATTATGATGGGGACGGTTGTATCTTTGTCAGATTTTTGGCATATGGATATATAAAAAGAAATCCACCCGCCGTGCGGGCGGATGGATTGAAAGAGGTGTGTGGAAGTGGCGGCTTATTCGGCTGCGGCCTCCTCGGCGGGAGCTTCCTCAGCGTTTGCTGCTGCCTCGGCCTCGGCTGCTGCGGCAGCAAGCTCGGCCTTCTTCTTCGCTACGGCTTCAGCCTTAGCTTTGTTCTTGGCCTGCTCGGCTTCGAAGCGAGCCTTGGCGTCTGATTCTTTCTTGTCGGTCATGGAAGCGATGATTTTGTCAGTAGCCTGCTGCTTCTGAGCTTTCCATGCATCGAAACGGCGCTGTGCCTCAGCCTCGTCAAAGGCACCTTTCTTCACGCCGCCTTGGAGGTGCTTCATGAGGAGTACGCCCTCGTTGGAGAGGATGGTGCGGACGGTGTCAGTGGGCTGGGCGCCTACGTTGACCCAATACAAAGCACGCTCGAAGTTCAGTGTTACTGTAGCAGGATTAGTGTTCGGATTATAGGAACCTATCCTTTCAATAAATCTACCATCTCGTGGTGCCCTGCTGTCGGCGATAACAATGGGATAGAACGCATAGTTCTTGCGACCATGGCGTTGCAGTCTGATTTTTGTTGCCATTAATTAGTGTTTTGTATTGATTGAAATTCGGCTGCAAAGGTACTGAAATTTCCATCAATCCGCAAAAAAATATGGGATGGAGAATAGCCGGAATAAGATTTTTAAGGATTATTCACTATGAGTCAGCTTGTGTGGTGCATCCTGTAAGTTTCGGATATATTGGAAATATGGTATGCAGGCCATTCTTCGGGGTGCCTGTGATTGCATTGTCCCGGGATTTTCTGTATTTTTGCATGACCAAAACAAGAGAATACAGTCATGACAAGAGAATGGAAGACCATAAAGAAGTATGACGACATACTTTTTGAACAATATGGCGGAATAGCCAGGATAACAATCAACCGCCCCGAGGTCTATAATGCCTTCCGGCCCCACACAAATTTCGAGATGCTTGATGCGATGGCCTATTGCCGTGAGGCCTCGGATATAGGAGTGATAGTCCTAACCGGCGCCGGAGACAAGGCTTTCTGCTCGGGGGGTGACCAGAAGGTCAAAGGTATCGGCGGCTATATTGACGACAACGGGGTTCCGCGTCTTAATGTGCTCGACCTCCACAAGGCCATACGCTCCATTCCGAAGCCTGTCATAGCTATGGTCAACGGATATGCCATCGGTGGAGGCCATGTGCTACATGTGGTCTGTGACCTTACGATTGCCTCTGAAAACGCGCGTTTCGGACAGACCGGCCCCAAGGTGGGTAGCTTTGACGCGGGGTTTGGTTCGAGCTATCTTGCACGCTGCGTAGGCCAGAAGAAGGCACGTGAGATATGGTTCCTTTGCCGCCAGTATACAGCCCGTGAGGCCGAGGAGATGGGGATGGTCAACAAGGTGGTGCCCTTCGAGAGGCTTGAAGACGAGACGGTGGAATGGTGTGAGACCATACTGTCACGTTCGCCTATGGCTATCCGCATGATAAAGAGGGCGCTGAATGCCGAGCTTGACGGTCAGCGAGGCATGATGGAGTTTGCCGGAGATGCCACGCTTATGTACTATCTCATGGCCGAGGCACAGGAGGGAAAGAATGCCTTCCTTGAAAAACGTGACCCGGATTTCGGCCGGTTTCCTAAGTTTCCCGGCTGATGAGGGCCGAATGGCGCCGTTACAGGCTTGATTTCAGATTTACGGCGATAACGTCACGCGAGAGTCTGACATACAAGGACACTTATTTCATAAAGATATGGCATGAGGACTGCCCCGGGGTATACGGACTCGGGGAGGCGGCTCTTTTCCGTGGGCTGAGTTGTGATGACCGTCCCGGTTATGAGGAGATGGTTGCCGCCGTTTGCCGCGAACCAGAGATATATTCTGCCGACATATCCTTGCTTGACGGATGGCCTTCGATAAAGACCGGATTTGAGACAGCTATCGCTGACCTTGCGTCGGGCGGGAGGCGTTGTCCTTTTGCATCAGGATCTTGGAGTATCCCCATAAACGGCCTGATATGGATGGGTGACCGCCATACCATGCGTGAGCGTGTCGATGCCAAGCTTGCGGAGGGCTTCCCGTGTATCAAGATCAAGATAGGAGGGATAGATTTCCAAGACGAACTGGACTTGCTGGCCTATCTGCGTTCGCGTGACCCGGAGGTCGAGATAAGGCTGGATGCCAATGGTGCTTTCCGGCCTGACGAGGTTCTTGGCAGGCTCGAACGGCTTGCCGGATTCGGCATCCATTCGATAGAGCAGCCGGTGAGGGCGGGGCAGTATGTGGAGATGGCGCGTATCTGTCGCGAGTCGCCTATCCCCGTGGCTCTTGACGAAGAACTGATCGGACTCAATGACACCGTGAAGCGGCGTGAGATGCTTTCAGAGATACGCCCGGCCTACATAATATTGAAACCCACTCTCTGTGGTGGTTTTTCGGGTGCAGACGAATGGATCAGGCTTGCAGAGGAAACAGGAGCCGGTTGGTGGGCCACATCGGCCCTTGAATCAAACATCGGGCTTAACGCCATAGGCTCATGGCTGTCAACCAAGGATACGGATATGCCGCAGGGACTCGGGACAGGGCAGCTTTATCATAACAACATACCCTCTCCGCTCGTCCAGTGCGGAAACCGGGTGAGTGTGGATCCGAGAGGTTTATGGGACACAGACGGTTTGTTCTGACTCCTGAGGCCGAGGATTTTCTGAGGGAATGGCGTTCGTCAGTCCCCTATGTCACGGCCCATACTTCCGGCTCGACAGGCAGACCGAAGGAAATAAGGCTTCTGAAAGATGATATGCGTGCGTCGGCGAGGGCTACGGCTGAGTTTTTCGGTCTGACATCCTCCTCGACTCTCGCACTTCCGCTAAGCCCGTCATACATAGCCGGAAAGATGCAGATAGTCAGGGCTTTGGAGACCGGCTGTACCCTTGTCTCCGAGCGTCCGTCATCATCACCTCTGGCCGGGTGGGACGAAGGCCGTGTGACTCTTCTTCCTCTCGTGCCGTCCCAGATTGAAGGGTTTGTCTCATCACCTGCATTCCGGCTCACAGACAATCTGATAGTGGGCGGGGCGCCGTTGTCGGCAAAGGTTGAGAACAGACTTGTTAGTGCCGGATTAAGGGCTTATTCCACCTATGGTATGACCGAGACATGCAGCCATGTTGCCCTGAGGCGTCTTGGAGAGGAATGGTTCAGGGGGCTTCCGGGTTTTGAGTTCTCTCTTGATGCAAGGGGATGCCTTGTTATAGTTTCGTCCACGCTGTCGTTCGGACGTCTTGTAACCAACGACATGGTGTCGTTGCTGTCACCTGACAGGTTCAGATGGTTAGGGCGCTATGACAATGTCATCAATTCAGGTGGGGTTAAGGTGCATCCCGAGGAGGTGGAGAGCGTGATGGCTCCGTTGCTTCCAGCCGGGGTGACTGCCTATGTTACTTCAAGACGTTCCGACCGTCTGGGAGAAGAGGTGGTGATAGTGACAGATTCGCCGTCTCTTGACGGGAATCTGCTTGAAAGGTTACGTGACCTTCTTCCACCCTATCATGCGCCGAGGGCAGTGATACGTCTCCCTTCTATTCCTCTTACTCCTGTGTCGGGGAAGATTGTAAGGCAAAAATTTTGACCTTGGGTGTAATAGTTGTAACTTTGCCGTCTCACACCTGCTTCTTATGAGCCTATATGACAGCCAGTCACGCCCGCTGCACATGCGTATTCTGAATATCGCATGGAAGATATTCCTGCCGGTGGCTATCGGTATGGGTGTTGTGCTATGGCTTTTCCACCGGGAGTTTGATCCTTCCGTGTGGCATTCCATCAGGTGGGACTGGCGCACAGCCGGATGCATAGCTTTGGCGTGGATGTTCATGATAGGTCGAGATTTTGGTCTGAGTTGGCGGTTCCGCACACTTACAGACAGGCGCCTACGCTGGGGACAGGCCATAAGGGTGAACATGCTTTGTGAATTCACCTCGTGTGTCACACCTTCGGCAGTCGGCGGGAGCGCTTTCGGTATGCTCTATCTCAACCGCGAGGGTATCGAGCTGGGGCGTGCTACAACGCTCATGATGACCACGTTGTTTCTTGACGAGCTTTTCTATGTTGTCTCCCTTCCCGTGGTGATGCTTTTCGTCCCTTACGGTGACTTGTTCGGCTTTGAACGATCGGCATTCAACACCGGGTTGCAGACGGCTTTCTGGATAGTATACGGTATACTCTTTATATGGACTGCGGTTCTTTTCACCGGGATTATCGTAAAACCCCATGCCATCCGCAAGGGATTGAACTCGTTGTTCCGTCTCCGATGGCTTCGTCGTTGGTCTGGAAGGATTGACACACTTGGGAGGGATATAGAGGCTACCGGGCGTGAGCTGCGCACCAAGCCTCCCGGCTGGTGGGTCAGGAGCTTTGGTGCCACCGTTGTTTCATGGTCGTCACGATTCCTTGTTGTCAACGCGTTGTTTCTCGGGTTCGAGCCTGCCGCGAGTCAGGCGGTTGTATTTGCCCGGCAGTTCGTGGTGTGGGTGATTCTCATGGTCAGCCCCACGCCCGGTAGTGCCGGAATAAGCGAATGGCTCTTCACCACTTATTACGGCGACCTTATAGCCAGTGCAGGAATGGCATTGGTCATAGCCCTCTTCTGGCGTCTTGTCAGTTATTATGTCTACCTTGTCATAGGAATATGTATCCTCCCCGGATGGTTCAGAAGGGGATTTGGAAAACAGACCCGTAAAAAAAACGATAAATAATCCGATATGCGAAAGATTCTCATCACCTTGCTGCTTGCCGTATTGTCAATGACGGCCATAGCCGCCGACCAGCTTGTCTATATGCTACGTCTTGATGACGAGATCGGGTCGAGTACATGGCGCTACACGCGCGAGGCCTTACGCGAGGCTCGCGAGATGGAGGCCGATATCCTTGTAGTGCATCTCAATACTTACGGCGGGTCGGTGGTTCATGCCGACTCAATACGCACCTCTCTGATGAATTTCGAGCGTCCGGTGGTGGCCTTTGTAGACAATAACGCGGCTTCTGCCGGTGCGCTTATCGCACTTGCCTGTGACACGGTGTATATGCGTCCCGGTTCATCGATGGGGGCTGCCACGGTGGTCAACGGAAGTGACGGGACGGCGATGCCTGACAAATACCAGTCGTATATGCGGGCCATGATGCGGGCCACGGCCGAACATCACGGACGTATCGTCGGAGCGGACTCTGCTCTCAAATGGCGCCGAGACCCGATTATTGCCGAGGCTATGGTTGACAGCCGCGTGGTGGTTCCGGGACTGATAGACTCGACCCGTGTGTTGACCTTTACTCCTGACGAGGCTTTGCGATGGGGATATGCTGACGGAAAGGCCGAAAGTGTCCGTGAGGTGCTTGACAAGCTTGATGTCAAGGTCTATGACATGGCAGAATATTCTCCCACATGGACTGACCGTCTGATAGGCTTCCTGACCAATCCTGCCATACAGGCAGTGCTTATAATGATAATAGTAGGTGGTATATATATGGAACTGCACACTTCTGGTATGGGATTTCCGTCGGCCGCCGCGCTTATCGCCGCCGCGCTGTATTTCCTCCCGCTATATATCACCGGGATAGCCTCTCCGTGGATTATACTGCTCTTTATGAGCGGCATCGTGCTGATATTGTTGGAGTTGTTCGTGATTCCCGGCTTCGGTGTGACAGGTATCTCGGGTATAGTCTGCGTGTCGCTTGCGCTGATATTCGGGCTGATAGAGAACTACACATTCACGCTCACGCATGCAGATGCCGGATCGGTGTGGATGTCTCTTGCAATCTTTGCTGCCGGTATCTTGCTTGCCGTCGCGGCTATATGGTACCTTACATCGTCACACGGGCCTAAGTGGGTGCGCCGACACACCGACCTGACTACCGAATTGAAAGTCTCAGACGGCTTTGTGGGGGTTGATATGGCCCCGGCCGGGTATATAGGTTCTGAGGGTACGGCTGTCACTGACATGCGTCCTGCCGGAAAGGTAATGATCGGTGATGAGACGCTTGACGCCGTGGCAGTATCAGGGTTTATACATGCCGGTACACATGTCAGGGTCACGAAATATGAGAACGCCCAGATATATGTCAAAGAGGCATAGTGGTACATTGGATTTTTGATAAGAGAACATAATAACTTATATTTTTGCAATGGCTGATTTTTGTGATAAATTAAAGTCTGGCGTATTATGGATTGTACGTTGGGACAATAGGGTAGGAACTAAGATTATATTTATAGTAATGTGTTCCTTGTTTCTGATTTCTTGGTTCTCAGGTATTTTCAGGGTTCTGGGTAACAATCTCGGGTTGAACCAATGGGATTACATCGCATGTGTGATTGCTTTGTGTTCTATGTGCATGGCTATATTGACGTTCATATCCCAGCAGAACACCGAGAGAAACACCATGAAGATTACTCCCAAAGGACAGATGGGGTTACTTATGGATTATGTACGCCATTTTTATACGAATATGGTCATAACACTTGCTATAGAACACAAAATGGATGGGAAATATAAAAAGGCATACCCTTCGCAAGAACATTTGTTGAAACTTAAAGCCGACCTCGAAGCCCTGCATCCTGAGGCTTTTGTCCAGAACGAGGAGCAATATAAGCAGATTCACAATCTTTTGATTCTTATAAGAAATTATAACACAGAGGTTGATGTGGCAATCATGCACTTGACCGACAAATCGATCGACAAAGATGTCAAGAAGAGGTCTTTTGATACGCTACGCTTGAAACCCGGTCTTATTTCTGACCGTATAATGGAATGTATCGGAAATATATGGGGACGGGATGCGGAAAAATGCATGACAGCGTTGAGGGAGGATATTGTGGAAGAGGCATATAAGAGGGAAAATCTAAAATCAGATTCTGTAGAAGATGTGGCCAAGATGAACGAGATGATTAACGGGCTTGGGACATATTACTATGGAGAGAAACCGAATGAGGAAAATGGCAAGCCGCTGTCCGATAAATATCGGGACAACGGCTTTGTGAAGAATTTTTTCAGAGATGATCCTTCTATGTTTTACAAGCTTTTGAATGTCAATGTCAGAACGATGGTAGAGGGACGGAATTCGGAAGATTCACCTAAAATCATGCTGATACCTTTCCACAACCACAGACTGAGATAGCATCGCTTGTTAATGCAGGGTTTCGGCTATGGCAGAGGCACAACGGTCTCCGTCTATCGCGGCGGAGACTATTCCTCCTGCATATCCTGCACCTTCTCCGCAGGGATACAACCCGTGCACGGCGATATGTGCAAGGCTTTCCGGGTCGCGCGGTATGCGTACCGGCGACGATGTTCGGGTCTCGGCTCCTATGAGAACGGCCTCATGGGTGAGGAATCCACGGTTTTTGCTGTCAAAGTCCTTGAACGCTTGTTGTAAGCGGCGGGCGATTCCTCTTGGAAGGAGTCGGTCTATACGGGCGGGATGGATGCCCGGTGCATAGGATGTGGCCGGAAGGTCGGCAGACGGGCGTGATGTAACGAAGTCGTCCATGCGTTGTGCCGGAGCGTTCTGTGTATGTCCGGCATCTTCCCAAAAGGCCCGTTCGATGCGTTCCTGAAAATGCATCATCTTTAATATCCGGCTCTCGTCTGTCGCGCCATCGGGAATATCCTCGGGAAGAATCTCAACCACCATTCCCGAGTTGGCCCAGCGTGTGCCTCGGTTGGAGGGTGACATACCGTTGACCACGAGCTGGCCGTCATCGTTAGCGGCTGGGATTATGAATCCTCCGGGACACATGCAGAACGAGTAGACCCCGCGATTGTCAACGCGTGTGAGCATGGTGTATTCGGCGGCGGGGAGATATTTTCCCCGGCCTTCGGCAGAGTGGTAGCGTAGACGGTCTATGAGCTGTTGGGGATGTTCGAGACGCACTCCGATTGCGAGGCCCTTGGGTTGTAGCTCTACATGGCGGGCAAACAGCATCCTGTAAACATCGCGTGCAGAGTGTCCCGTGGCAAGGATGACCGGGCCGTGAAACTCCTCGCCGGTAGTTGATACCGCTCCCGTGACATGCCCTTCTGGGCTGAAAATAATGTCGGTGACGCGTGTGCCGAACCTCACCTCGCCTCCGCAGCGGGTAATGGTGGCACGGATTGACTTTATCACCTCGGGGAGCAGGTCGGTACCTATGTGGGGATGGGCATCGACAAGGATGTCCTCCGGGGCACCGTGCTGGGCGAGAATGTGGAGAATCTTGTCTACCGGGCCGCGTTTCTTGCTGCGGGTGTATAGTTTGCCGTCCGAGAACGCGCCGGCTCCCCCCTCGCCGAAGCAGTAGTTGGAGTCCGGGTCTATGATATTGTCTCGTGATATCCGGGCCATATCGATGCGGCGCGAGTCTACATCCTTGCCACGTTCAAGTATTATGGGCCTGATTCCTGACTCTATAAGCCGCAGGGCGGCGAACAGACCTGCCGGCCCGGCGCCAACGATGACGGCCTGTCTGTCGGAGTCAACAGGACGGTAGTCGACCGGCCTGACGAGGGATGTTGAAGACGGTTCCTCGTCAATCCATACGCGGAGTCCGAGATTTATCATCACCCTTTTCTGACGGGCGTCTATCGAACGTCGGGTCACAGCAATATGACGGAGTCGGTTGGCGTCTGTTTCCAGATGGGTTGAGACGGCGGCTTGGAGGCGGAGTGGTTCCGCTGCGGTACGGGGATCTACCCGCATTTCTATGTTTTCAATCATTTGTATTTATGCATTGGAGTGTGCTTCCTTGCGGAGTTCCATTTTGCACATCACATGACGCATCCACCACAGGAGTGTCACGAGGGCTGTGAAGAACGACAGAGAGTCTGCCGCAGCCATGGAGCCCCATACCCCGTCGATTCCCCATATCTTAGGGAAAAAGACGAGAAACGGCAAGAGAAGTACGAGCTGGCGTGTGAGAGACAGGAATATCGAGAGTCCGGGACGCCCTACGCTCTGGAAGAAGTTCTGAATCACTATTTGGCATCCCACCACGGGGTAGGCTATGAAATATATGCGGAATCCTTCGCGTGAGATGGCTATGAGCCTTTCGTCAGTGGTGAACAGCCGGCTTACAGTGTCGGGAAACCCTTCGCTTATCACCCATCCGGCAAACGTTATTGCCGCGCCGATCCAGATTCCCTTGCGCAGGGTGCTTTTCACGCGTTCGAAGTTTCCAGCGCCTATGTTGTAGCCGAGTATGGGCTGCATACCCTGCGTGACACCGAAGACTATCATCACGAAGAACATGGTGGTGCGGTTTATAATGCCGTAGGCTCCGACACATAGGTTACCGTCAGCCCCGCCCACATCGAGAAGGGCACGGTTGAGGAATATGACCACCACACAGGCGCAGACGTTCATCAGGAACGGAGAGAGTCCGATGGCGTAGATGCGCTTTACAATCGGCCATGAGAGCCATCTGTTGCCGAGCTTGAAATGTATAGAGCTTGAACGAGACAGGAAGTGGGTCATCACCCACAGGCAGGCCACGGTCTGTCCGGCCACTGTGGCCCATGCCGCACCCGTTATGCCCCATTCGAGTCTGAATATGAATATAGGGGCGAGGACGATGTTGACAGCGACCGATAGGAGGGCTGATATCATGGCCTTTCGCGGATAGCCTGTGGCGCGCATGAGATTGTTAAGCCCTATGAAGATGAAGGCTATCGGTGTGCCCCATATGATGATTTCCATGAACTCGCGGGCATAGACAATGGTCTCGTCCGTCGCGCCGAAGAAATAGAGGATCTGGTCGAGGTAGATGAGGGCGAGGCCGCCGAACACTACGGCATGGATTAGACACAGTGAGAAGACGTTGTTTACCACGTCGGTGGCCCGTGCATAGTTTTTCTGTCCGAGGAATATTGAAGAGATGGTGGCGCCACCTGCAGCTATGAGCATACAGAAGGCTGCGACGAGGTTCATCAGCGGGAATGTGATGGCGAGTCCGGCGATGGCCATGGCTCCTACTCCCCGTCCGATGAAGATGGAATCGACGATGTTGTAGAGAGATGTGGCTACGCTGGCTATGATGGCAGGTACGGAGTATTGGGCCAAAAGGCGCCCGATTGATTTCTGACCGAGATCCTCGGTTGAAGAACTTGCGCTTACTTCCATAAAAGGAGGGATGGATTTGGTTCAAGATGCAAAATTACTCAAATTCCATGAAAGAACAATGCACGTTGTTATTCTACATGGGCCGTGTTCTTCCCGGCGGGTGTGGAACACCATCTTACTCAGTGAATCTGTCCGTGGTATTCAACGCGTTGATAATCGAGGCCGCTGTCACCGATGTGAAGGCTGCGGTGACGCGGAGGTCTGGACTGACGATATAGATCCGGGGGATGCCTGTATTGGCGAAGAGATTGTATATGCGTCGGTCTGGTTGTGGGGAATAAGGGAGAGTAAGTCCTGTCGATGACCAGTATCGTGAGATGGAGGCCTCATCCTCCTCCCGGGCTATACAGAGAAATTCCACGTCCATTTCCAGCGATGAGCAGGTATCACTTGCCTTCTGTATTTCAGGGAGTTCGTGTCGGCAGTCGGCACAGTCGGTGTTGAAGAATGTGATGACGGCTTGCTTTCCTTTGATGGAGGAGGAGGAGACCTCATTTCCTTCCGAGGTGGTCACGCAGAAGTCAGGCAACAGGCTGCCTGTGGGAAGTGACCATTCGGCAGGAGTGTCATCATCGATACATCCGGTGAGTATGGCGGCAAGAAACGATGTCAGCAGAAGGTGGCGGAAACAGAACGGCATAGGACATGTTTTAGGTTTGATTGATATATTGCAAGGGCGCTATATCAATCCATATAGCGCCCTTGCGATAGGTCGGAGGTTCCGGCCGTGTTATTGGATGCTTATTCCTCGTAACGCTTTACAATCACGGTGGCGTTGTGGCCGCCGAAGCCGAAGGAGTTGGAGAGTGCCGCGCGCACGGGACGCTCCTGGGCCTTGTTGAAAGTGAAGTTGAGTGAATAATCGATGTTTTCGTCTTCGTCGCCATCTTCGTGGTTGATGGTGGGGGGGACGATGCCGTTCTTGCAGGCGAGTACGGAGAACATGGCTTCGAGAGCGCCTGTCGCACCGAGAAGGTGGCCTGTCATCGATTTTGTCGAGCTGATGTTGAGCTTGTGGGCCTGTTCGCCGAAGAGTTCCGCGATGGCTTTTACCTCTGAAATATCACCCACGGGGGTCGATGTGCCGTGAACGTTTATGTAGTCGATATCCCCGGGTGTCATGCCTGCGTCTTCGAGGGCGTTCTTCATGGCGAGTTTTGCTCCGAGACCTTCGGGATGTGTGGCTGTGAGGTGGTATGCGTCTGCGCTCATGCCTCCGCCGGCAACCTCGGCATAGATCTTGGCACCACGGGCTTTGGCGTGTTCGAGTTCTTCAAGAACGAGCACCACAGAACCTTCGCCCATCACGAAGCCGTCACGTGACGCGCTGAACGGGCGTGACGCGGTCTCGGGGCTGTCGTTGCGGGTGGAGAGGGCGTGCATGGAGTTGAAGCCGCCCACACCTGCGGGATAGATGGCGGCTTCGGCACCGCCGGTCACGATGGCATCGGCCTTACCGAGACGGATGAGGTTGAACGCGTCGATAATAGCGTTGTTGGATGATGCACATGCTGAAACCACACCGAAGTTGGGGCCGTGGAACTCATATTCCATCGATATGTGTCCGGAAGCAATGTCGGCAATCATCTTGGGGATGAAGAAGGGGTTGTATTTCGGCCCTTGTTCCTTGCCGTTGACGGCATAATAGCCGGCTTCTTCCTCGAATGTGTGAAGACCGCCGATACCTGCGGCGACGATTACGCCTACACGGTCACGGTCAAGGCCGGGAGCCTCTTCCAGCCCTGAGTCGGCAACGGCCTGACGGGCTGCCACGATGCCATATTGTGCATATAGGTCGAGCTGGCGGAGTTTTTTGCGGTCAAAGTGGTCGGCTGCGTTATAGTCCTTTACCTCGCAGGCAAACTGGGTTTTGAATTTTGAGGCGTCGAAATGTGTGATAGGTGCGGCGCCGCTCTTTCCGGCTACGGCGTTGAGCCATGTGGTCTCAACATCGTTGCCTATCGGGGTGATGGCACCGAGTCCGGTGACAACTACTCGTTTTAATTCCATAAAAATAGAGGATTGATTGGCTGACGAACCGGGATGTGGATGTGTTGTTATGCCGGTCGCAGGATTAATAAGTTTAAGGCTCCACCGCGCCGAGGCGTGTGGAGCCTTTAGAGGGTGGTCTGATCCGTAATGCCTGTTGCCGTCAATGTGGAATGAGTAAGACGGTGACCTGCTACGGAAAAAAGATTGACCTGTCGATTAGTTCTGGGCTTTCTCGATGTAGGAGATAGCGTCGGCAACAGTCTTGATGCCTTCTGCCTGGTCATCGGGGATAGTGATGCCAAACTCCTTCTCAAACTCCATGATGAGTTCTACGGTGTCGAGGCTGTCAGCGCCAAGATCCTTGGTGAATTCTGCGGTTTCGGTTACTTCGTTCTCATCAACACCGAGCTTATCTACGATGATAGCTTTAACTCGTTCTGTAATTTCAGACATAGTAGTTTAAAGAGTTTTGATTAGTATTATCTTATTCGTGTGGCGAACTTCGTAAATTCGCGGTGCAAAGTAACAAAATTTTTCGCAATTAATAAAGTTTTAAACGTATAAAGTTGTTAATAGGGCTTGTTTTTCCTGAAATTTGTCCTATTTTTCGCCGTTATCACCCTGTTTTTTTAACAATCTTTGTATAAAACAGTTGTGACGGAATAATTGTTGGATTTTGTATGGAAGGGCTTTTTATTTGGCGGTGTCAATTAAAATGCCCAACTTTGATGTCATAAATTTGTCAAACTATAATTTTTAGTCTCAATATGAAAAGATTATCACTGGCTTTCCCTGTCGCGGCATGTCTGCTCGTTCTTAATGCCTGCGGGAACGGAGAGAAAAAAACAGATGTTTCTGAGATAGATGAATTTGAGGTCTGCCAGACCATCAAGACGGCTGAACGCAACTACAAGATAGAGATGGATGCAGACACAATGTATCTTGATCTCTACACGTCCGTACAGTGGCCTACCAAGCTCGGAGGCGCTGATATATCAGTGCTTCAAGATTCGCTGCTTAGATATTGTTATGCCGACACGGCGCGTCGTGATGTCAACGATATGATATATTCGTTTCTTGACAATACCTCCGTGTTTGACGACATGCCCGGAAAAAAGAATATCGTCAGGGTTGACTCGATACCTGACGGGGACAATGTGCGCAGCTGCTTTTCAAGCGTGACTGCCACAGTCATGGAGATAACGGAGAATATGGCCACCTATCAGGTCACCTTGTCGTCATATCTCGGAGGTGCCCATCCCTATACGGCTATACACCCGTTCACTTATGACCTGCGTAACGCTCGTGTGTTGTCGCTATCAGACATTCTCACACCTGCCGGGGCTGACTCCGTGATGCCTGTGATTCGCACCGCGCTTGCCCGCCAGCTGGAAGTGCCGGAGAACCGTCTTGAACAGGCCGGTATCTTTACTTCGCAGTTCGTGCATCCGGGCCAGCCTTATATAAGCGGCAATGTGCTGTATTTCCATTATAATCCTTACGAGATAGCTCCCTATTCGGCCGGTATGATAGATGTGGCCGTGTATCCTTATGAGGTGAGTGCCTGGCTAAAACCCGATGCAAGGGAACTTATGGAGGGAAATTATTAGGAGATTGTACGGAATGAGAGAGTTCAACGAGATACAGACTGTCAAGAGGCGGTTTTTCGCGATGCGCAACGGCATAGTGGCTGACACTCTGCGTCGGACAATGCCTGAATACAAGATGGTGTTCGGACTTAATCTGCCTCAGATTATCGATATCGCTGCCGAGACCGGGCCGTCACGCTGTCTTGCCGACGCGCTTTGGTCAGACCGCAGGACACGTGAGAGTATGCTGCTCGCGCCTATGCTTTATCCCCGTGAGGAGGTGGATATTACGATGGCGAGACGCATGGTCGAGGAAGTCCTTACGCCGGAGATTGCCGATATATTGTGTCACCGTCTGTTGCGTCATAGGCCGTTTGCACGCAGTCTGGCTATGGAGAAGGTGACTTCGGCTTCCGACATGGAGCGTTACACGGCCTTCCGTCTGTTGTTCAACCTTCTGCCTGAGGGTGCGTCCGAAGTGCGTCCGTTCGCCGAGGCGGAGTTTGCCTCTGAGTGCCGGATGACCCGCGCTCTGACCCGCGCTTTGATTGACGAGATAGACTTCCTTACAGAGGAATAGGCATATAGACAGCCTCATAACAACCGTGTGCAGGAATAAGCGTATTCGGCTGTTCCTGCACACGGTTGTTATGAGACGGTTGGTGTGTTTTTATATTTCGGAAGATTGTTCTTCGTGAGTCTCGATTATGAAGATTGAGAAATTGACCGATCCGTAAGAGCGGTGCTGGTAGAAGTGGTGGAGCGATGAGAAGTCATAAGCCTTGGAATGTTCCATAATGAAAAGGCTTCCTTCTTTCAGTAGTTTGCTCCCGAGCACGGCCCCCGGGATGTCTCCGAAGCCTTCCATGTCGTAGGGTGGATCGGCAAAGACAATGTCAAACGGCATTGTGGCGTCCTTGATAAAGCGCATGGCATCGGAGCGAAGCAGACGCAGGTTGGCCTCCCCGAGTTCGCGGGCCACTTTCTCTATAAACCGTGCCTGTGTGGCTGATTTCTCTACGGCTGTGACAGAGGCGGCCTCACGTGACAGGAATTCGAACGACACAGCTCCTGTTCCGGCAAAGAGGTCGAGGCATCTTGCCCCCTCGATTTCGGTGAGATTCTCGATGACATTGAATATATTCTCCCGGGCAAAGTCGGTTGTGGGCCGGGCTGTGATATTGGTGGGGACGCTGAACCGGCGCCGCCCGTATTTTCCTCTGATTATTCGCATATTGGTGATATGATAAGGTCAAACGGTGCGCGGAGGGATTCCTTGCCCGTGCGGAACATCTGTGGCGGGAAGATTACCGGCATCACACGGCATGTGAAACGGCGAAGGACAGGTGTGATCTCCTCTCGGATATGCTGGTCTCCGCTGAGCAGTATTTCATCGGCCTCAGGGTTGAGACCGAGGCTTTTGCGTGCTGCCATTATATAGTAGGCCGCATCCATGGAGGTCTTGAATGAGAATGTGTTGGCAAGCAGCAGTTCGGAGCCGTGTATAACGATTACGTCAACGGCATCTTGACGTAGATTGCAGACCATGCGGCGAGTGTTGCCTGTGCCCGGGCGGGAGGCGAAAAACCGGCAGAGTGTAGAGAGATGGCAGTCGATGCCTATGCCGTGGAACGTGCGCCGTAGAAACCCTGTGAGGTCTGTCCCCGCGCCGTAGGCAAGCAGGGCGTTTCGGGTGCCGGTGGCGGATGTAAGTACCTCCCCGTCAAATTCGGGATGGAGGGCGCGGAACACCTTGTCTATGTCGGCCTCATCGGCGATGGAGGACGGGACGGCCATGGCATTGCCCGTATCCATTATACAGTAGATGCGGCGGAACTCGCTCAGAAGAAGCGGATTGTCATAGACAGCCTCTTCCAGAGACCGAAGTTGGCCGGCGCCGTCAGTCAGGAGTGGAAACGAGCGGTATATCAGCGAGTTGTCATGTACTACTGAATATATGGCCGCGTCAAGCCTTCCTGGGCCGATACGGAGCAAAAGGTTGCAGATGGATGTGTCGCTTACAAGGCTTTTGTCAAGAATGTCTTCCATATGTCTGCAAAAATACAGATTTTCTCCGAGGCTTACAACCCTTTTTTTAGCCATGCGCCTGAGAATAGGCGCCACAAGAAGATAAAGCCACGGAAGGTAAGCTCGATGCACATTGCAAGCCACACACCGCGCAGGCCCATTGTAGGAGCGAGAATTGCGGCGAGAGGCAGACGCACCAGCCATATGCTTCCGAAGTTCATACAGGCCGGTATCACTGTGTCGCCAACTCCCACCATTACGCCGTAGGCCACTATCGAGGCGGCAAACATGGGTTCTGCAAAGGCCTCTATGCGTAGTGACTCCGCCCCGAGGGAGGCGATCCCCTCGACAGGCGTCATAAGTTCCATAACCCACGGTGCGCAGATGTATAGGATTATGCCCATAAGGGTCATTATTACCATTCCGGCTCCGACTGTGATATAGCCGAAACGTCGGGCAAGATCGAGACGTCTGGCACCGTAGCTCTGACCTACGAGGGTCGTGGCTGCATCCCCTATTCCGTAGCCCGGCATGTAGCAGATGCTCTCGGCTGTGACGGCAAAGGCATTGGCGGCGATGGCTATGACTCCGAGCGGGGCCACTATCACAGTGACGGCAATCTGGGCGCCACAGATGACGGCATGTTCCAGTGTCATGGGGGCCGATACCCTCAGGGCTTTCCGAAGGACGTCCGAGGTAGGGCGGAAGCTGCCGCGCTCACGGTTTATGGCCATGTCGGGTTGCCGGAAGCAGAGATACCACATCATTGCGGCGGCCGTGACTATCTCGGCAGAGACGGTGCCCAGGGCCGCGCCGAGCACCCCGAGTCCGGCGCCCGGAAGGACTATCTCCGTAGCCCCTATTGAGAAATGATGTGAGGGAAATATGAGGAAGAAGTTGAATATGACGTCAAGGACACACATCATTACATTGAGCACGCCCGGTATCTTCATGTTGCCGGCACATCGCAACATGCCTCCGCCCAGATAGTTGAGTGTCAGAAGGGGGAGTGCGAGCACGAATGTCAGGAAATATATTCCAGCTTCGCGACACACCTGTTCCTCCCCACCGAGCCACCGTGGTAGCGGGAAGGCTATGGCGCCCCCGACGGCAGATATGATTATGCTGAATACAAGGCACGATGTTATGGCCTGTCTGAGGATGCGGCGGGCGCGTTCCTGTTCACCGGCCCCTATGCTGTGGGCCACCTGCACTGAGAATCCCATAGTGACAGCCGAACATATGCCCCAGAAAAGCCACAGCGATGTGGAGACAAGGCCCACGGATGCCGAATTGTCGGCGCCGAGTCTTCCCACCATGGCGGCGTCTATATACTGCATCATTATGCTCGATAGCTGTGCCATCATGGCCGGCCATGACAGCTTGGCTGTAAGTCTGAGCTGTTGGCCGAACGAGATGGGTGACTGAGAGCGTATGAGCGATATGTCTGCCACCTATGACAGGGTTTTAAGTATTTTGAAAATGCGGTCAAGGCCCTCGGAAAGCAGGGCGCGGGGACAGGCTATGTTAAGACGTATGTAGCCGTCACTGCCATACATGGTGCCGGGGTTGACCCACACGCCCCCTTCTTCGAGCAGGCGTTGTTCAAGCGTATCAGCCCCTATGCCGAGAGACGAGATGTCGATCCATGGCAGATACGTGGCTTCGAGTCTTGCAGCCGGGCATTGCGGCAACTCTTCGGCGAGGCGTCTGCGTGTGAAGAGCCAGTTGGAGTGCAGGTAGGCACGGAGTGCTTCAAGCCATTTCAGCCCGTCGGGGGAGTAGGATGCTATAAGGGCTTCCACCCCGAACGGGTTGACGTCACAGACCTCGTTGTCATTTATGGCGCGGTCTATGCGGGCGCGTATTTCGTCCGAGGGGGTCACGATATTGGCTATCTGCAATCCGGCGGTGTTGAATGCCTTGGAGGGTGACAGGCATGTTATGGCGCCATTGTCGATGGTGGCGTATGGCGTATAGCTATATCCCGGCATGGTCAGTTCGCAGTGTATCTCGTCGCTGACCACTGTGACGCCGTGGCGGGAGGCTGTCTCTGCCACCTTGCGGAGTTCCTCTTCTTTCCAGCAACGTCCGGCTGGGTTGTGCGGATTGCACAGAAGCAGCAGACGGTTGGCGGGATCTGCACACAGTGATTCGAGTCCGTCATAGTCCATCACATAGGTAAAATCCCCTTCTTCGGTGTCGATACGCAATAGAGGATTCTCCACTATACGGCAACCGTTGTTTCGTATAGATGAGAAGAAGCAGTTGTAGACAGGGGTCTGGACAATCACCCCTTCTCCCGGTCGGGCAAGGGCCTTGATTATTGCCGATATCGCCGGTACCACCCCTGACGTATAAATGACGCTGCCACGGTCGAATGTATATCCGTGTCTCTTTGCGAACCATCCTGTCAGGGCCTCGTAATATTCGTCACGGACAAGAGTGTAGCCGAAAATGCCGTGGTCTACCCTGCGTCGCAGGGCCTCGATGACGCACGGGGCCGTGGTAAAGTCCATATCGGCTACCCATAGTGGTATTATGCCGGGCCGGGAGTCCCATTTGTATGAGCCGGTTCCTGAGCGTGACGGTACGTTGTCGAAGATATTCTCCATAGTGGGCTGCGGCAGTGTCTTTATTCGATTATACAGTCGGCAGGGGCGAGTATGTTTCCGTCTATAATTGTCTCGCCCACTCCGGCAGTCCTGATGTGGCCTGTGCGCGGGTTCTTTATGGAGGTGACGGCAGACAGTATTGTGGCGCGGACATCGGAATCCTCGAAGGCCAGATCGGCATCCTCCCCGAATGTGCAGTCTTCGAGCACGAGTCCTTCGCAATAGCAGAGAGGCTGGGTGCCGGAAATATGGCAACGTACCAGTCTGAGCCTTTTTGAATGCCAGCCGAGGTATTCTCCGTCAAGCGAGGAGTCTTCCACGGTCACATCTTCTGTGCCCCAGAATGCATCCTTGGAGTGGATCTCGGCATTGCGTATGACGACGTTTCTACAATACTGGAACGAATAGTTGCCTTCCTGACGGTAACGGTCGATGTCTATATTTTCAGAATGCATGAAGAGGTAGTCGGCGTTTCCTACCTCTACGTCCCGGAGTCTCACGTCAGAGCAGTGCCACATCGTCTCCTGTGCATCTGGAATCCTTACGTTTTCAAGGTCTATGCCATGCATCTCGCGAAACATTTTCGGGGCTTCCACCATGGTATCCTTCATGACCAGGTCGCTGGAATACCAAAGGGCGGCACGTGCGCCGGGAGTGAAGAGGCAGTCGGTGATCTCGAAACCCTTGACATGCCAGAAAGGATACTTTCCTTCAAATCGGCAGTTGCGTGCCTTGATGTCGGTGCAGCATTTCAGGGCTGACTCGCCGGCATGTATGGTGACGTTGTCGAGTTCGAGATGGTGGGATGCGAAGAGGGGACGTTCGCCTCCGAATTCCTTGTCAATGATTTTTTCCATGATTCAATAATTTTTTTGCTCTGCAAAATTAATGCGTCGGCTCCGTCCCGGCATTATCCGAAATATGGTAAAATATACCCGAAATGCCGAAAAGAAACAAGTCGCAGCAAAAGAGGTTTGCTGCGACTTGCCTTTGTGGTGGCGGGGACAGGACTCGAACCTGCGACCTTTGGGTTATGAGCCCAACGAGCTACCACTGCTCCACCCCGCGATGTTTTCGTGGTGCAAAGGTAGATATTTTTCCATTGCCTCCAAACTTTTTGGTATTAAAATTTGTTAAACAGTGGCAAATATCCGCACAACTATTAAAATCCGAAGTGTATAATTGCTTTTTAAGCTATCTCCGAGGCTTATTCCTTAAACTTTATTAACCGCCCTTATACTATCGGATTGATTTTGTAACTTTGCTGATTATTAAAAAAATTATTATTAAATATGTATAATCGCGGTTCGATTTTCAGCCAGATGCCCCCGGTTACCAAGAATCTCATTATCATCAATCTGATAGTGTGGCTTGCAATGTTCGTGCTTCCCTCACGCCTTGGCGCGGGTCTTGAACAGTTTGGCGGACTCCATTACTTCCGTGCGGCCGATTTCAATCCGGCCCAGTTGCTGACATATATGTTCATGCATTCCACCACGGGGGTGGCCCATATATTTTTCAACATGTTCTCTCTCTTCATGTTCGGTATAGCTCTCGAACGAACCCTCGGGAGCGCACGGTTCCTGTTTTACTATATCTCCTGCGGTATCGGTGCCGCCCTCGTTCAGGAGGCGGTATGGGCGCTTACATGGGAGGACACCTTCGTGCGCCTTCTCGCCAATGCCAATCACATGGATTTCCCTGAGATGCGTGAGTATCTCGGACAGATGATGCAGACTTCCGAGGGTAGCCGACAGATATCGGTGATGCTCAACTCGTTCGTTACAATCGGGGCGTCCGGGGCCATCTACGGTATACTTCTGGCATTCGGAATGCTGTTTCCCAACGCCCCTCTCTATCTGTTTTTCGTCCCTGTGCCTATCAAGGCCAAATGGATGGTGCTCGGCATGGGCGCGATAGAGGTGCTTATCGGTATGAGCGAGGCTGTGGGCAAGTCGGACGGCGTGGCCCATTTCGCCCACCTTGGCGGAATGATATTCGGATTCCTTATAATCCTTTACTGGAAGAAGAAGGGCACATTCGGCTCGGGAGGGTCGGGCTATGGCGGTTATTGACGACATGCGTGCCTGGTTTGCCAGATCAGGGATGCTGATGAGGATTGTGTGGATCAACATCGGACTGTTCGTGGCATTGAGGCTGACCGCGATTTTCGGGATTTTTTCAGGCAGTTCGGGTCTCATTGACTTTGTGCTCCGCTGGGTGGAGATGCCTTCGTCTCCCCACTTGCTGCTCACGCGCCCGTGGACTGTGGTGACCTATATGTTCGCCCAGTATGACCTGATGCATATTATGTTCAACATGTTGTGGCTTTACTGGTTCGGAACCATGTTTCTGATGAGGTGCACGCCGCGCCAGATGTTTGCCCTCTATCTTTACGGCGGTCTCGGTGGCGCGTTGTTGTTCTTCGCAGCCTACAACGTGCTCCCGGTCTTCGGTGGTGCCGAAGGATGGCTTATAGGGTCTTCGGCCTCGGTAATGGCCATTGTGACGGCCACGGCTGTGCTTATGCCCGACTTCCGTATGAACCTCCTGCTCATCGGGAGCGTTTCTTTAAAATGGATAGCGATAGCTACGATAGTGCTGGTGCTTGTCGGTATTTCCGGCAACAATGCCGGAGGAGAGATTGCCCATGTGGGTGGCATCCTCACAGGAGTCCTTTTCGCGATGAGGCTTCGGAAGGGGAGTGATATAACCCGTCCGCTCAATAGTCTGTTAGACCGTGTTGCCGTCTTCGGCAGGAGTATGGGGCAGAGGCGTGCCGTGAGCAAGGGTGTCCGGCCCGCAGACAAAGGCCCGCGTATGACCGCCGATGACCGTCGCGAACTTGATATCATCCTCGACAAGATAAAGAAATCGGGATATTCAGGACTCACTCCCGACGAGCGTCGCCGCCTCTTCGAGCTTAGCCGGAATATTAAATAGGAAGTTATGGACTACTCCGGATATTTCAGAAACATCATCATCCGTCCGACAAGGGCCACGCTTTTCGCCATAGTCGCCGCCGTCAATACAGGCCTGGCCATGGCCACGGTTTTTTCGGCCTATGGCGGCATGTTCAATCCGGGCGAGGTGGTGGTGGCAGCCATTATGGCCATGATGTTTCCGGGATTCCTTGTTGCCTCCGTCCTTCTGCTTCTTCTTGATCTCGTGTTCTGGCGCAAGGCTGCCCTTGTGATGGCCTTGGCTCTTGCAGTCTCCGCTCCCCCTATCCTGAATTTCTCGCCGGTCAATATCGGAAGGCGGGTGCTCACCGAGGAGGAGCGTCAGCGCTCGTTTACGTTCCTGACATACAATGTGCTCCATTTCTGGGATTTTCGTGGAAATGTGCCGGGGCTTTCACGCAACGCGACCATTGACTACATACTCTCCACCGATGCCGACATAGTCAGCCTCCAAGAGGTGGAGTTTCTAAAATCGTGGCCTCTATGGAACATCACACCCGAACAGCTCGAAGAGCTTGGCGAACGCTATCCTTACCGCATGGTGAACGTAAGCTACCAGCTCTCGCTCCTGTCCAAGTATCCGTTCGAGTTTGTAGACCTCGGCCTGCCGGAGTCTATCTCCCGACGATTTGCCTGTTTTAAGATAAAGATAGGGGATGAGACCGTCCATCTGTTCAACGTGCATCTTGAAAGCATTGGCCTTACACCACGGGACAAGGAGCTTTACCAGAAGCTGTTTGACAAGGCTCCCGCTTCGGAAGCGGCCCTTCGCCGCGAACTCTCAAAAGTGAAGAACCAGCTTGTCTCAAAGCTGGCCAAGGCTTTTGCCGAGCGTACCGAACAGGCCCGGGCAATACGCAACACTATTGACTCGATAGGCGGAAACGTCATTGTGGCCGGAGATTTCAACGACATCCCGGACTGCTATGCCGTCCGCACCATCATGGGCAGCGATATGACTGACGCATATGCCCGGACAGCTTTCGGCCCTACCATCACCTATCACGGCAATCGCTTCTATTTCCGCATAGACCATGTGCTCTACAAGGGAGACTTTGACTGCGTCTCGTTAAAACGCGGAGACTCACCGTCAAGTGATCATTATCCGTTCCTTGCGACATTTGTCTTCGATGAGAAAGCTACACCATAAAACAAATATAACCAATAAATGAAATCAATTATCACAGGCGCCATGCTGGCTGTGGCGCTGACAACAATCCCCCCGGCCATGAATGCCCAGAATGAAAGGGTCAATCCCTTCCTTGCACCTTACGGGACGGTCTATGACATCCCGCCGTTCGAAAAAATCAAGTATTCCGACTACCTCCCTGCCTTCGAGGAGGGGATAGCGCGCCAGCGTGCCGAGATCAAGGCTATTGCCGAAAACCCTGCCGCCCCGACTTTTGAAAATACCATCCTCGCCATGGAGAAATCCGGCGAGCTTCTGACAAGGGTGATGCTCGTGTTCTCATCTCTCAACGAGACCGACAATACCCCCGAGATGCAGGAGATTTCCGAGGTGGCCTATCCGATGGTGTCAGCCGCCTCTGACGAGATCTCGATGAACCCGGCCCTTTTCAAGCGTGTGAAAAGTCTATATGACAACAGGGAGAAACTGGGGCTTAGCGCGTCAGAGAAGAAGGCGGTGGAAGATTCGTATAAGAGTTTCACCCGCAACGGCGCCCTCCTTTCGGATGAGCAGAAAGAGCAGCTGAAAGAGGTCAACAAACGTCTGACCGACCTATATCTCGTTTTCAACAAGAATCTTCTTGCCGCCACAAATGACTTCGGGATAATTGTTGACAACGAGGCTGAACTTGCAGGAATACCTGCCGGAACCGTTGCTACCGCCGCATCAGAGGCTGCCGCCAAGGGACATGCCGGCAAATGGCTCTTCACCCTCCATGCTCCCAGCCGTCTGCCGGTGCTTAAATTTGCCTCAGACCGAGGCCTTCGCGAGAAGATGTACAAAGGGTATACCGGCCTCGCCTCATCGGCTCCCTATGACAACCGCCCTGTAATCGGCGACATCGTGAAGATACGTGCCCGCAAGGCCGCTATCCTCGGTTTCAAGGACTATGCGTCCTACATGACCGACAACGTCATGGCCAAGACCCCCGAGGCAGCCAACGATCTCCTTCTCCAAATATGGGGGCCGGCAAAGGCCAAGGTGGCAGAAGAGGTAGCTGAGATGCAGGCTCTTGCCGACTCCGAAGGCGCCGGCATAAAGATAGCTCCATGGGACTATTATTATTATGCCGAAAAGGTGCGTGCCAAGAAATATGATCTTGATGAGAAAGAGGTGAGCGCTTATTTCGCCCTTGACAATGTGCGCAAAGGCATCTTCTCTCTTGCCGAGAAGCTTTATGGCGTGAAGTTCTCAGAACTTCCAGAGGCTCCCAAATATAATCCCGAGGTAACGGTCTATGATGTGACCGATGCCAAGACCGGCGAACATGTGGCCGTCTTCATGACCGACTATTTCCCACGTGCCTCAAAGCGTCAGGGCGCGTGGATGAGTGAGTTCAAAGGCTCGTTCGTCGATCCTGACGGCACCGTAGGACGTCCGATTATCTACAACGTGGGCAATTTCACCCGTCCCACCGCCGATACACCGGCACTTCTGACGGTGGATGAGGTGCAAACCATGTTCCATGAGTTTGGACACGGACTCCACGGTATGTTGTCACGTGCCAAGCTCCGTTCGCAGAGCGGCACCAATGTAGACCGTGACTTTGTGGAGCTTCCCTCGCAGATTACCGAGCACTGGGCATTCAGCCCCGAGCTGCTCAAAGATTATGCTTTCCACTACAAGACGGGAGAGGCTATCCCTGCGTCACTGGTTGACAAACTCGAAGCCGCCTCGACCCATAACCAGGGATTCATGACCACCGAGCTTGCCGGTGCCGCCCTTCTCGATCTTGCTTGGGGAAGCTATGTTCCGGCAGAGGGTGAGACGGTGGATGTCGATAAGTTTGAAAAGGAGGTTGCAGCCCGGCTCGACATGCCTTCTCTCATAGCCTATCGTTACCGTTCGCCCTATTTCAAGCATATATTCGGCAGTGACGGTTATGCATCTGGGTATTATACCTACCTATGGGCCGAGGTGCTTGACACCGACGGTTTCGAGCTTTTCAAGGAGAAAGGTATCTTTGATCCCGCTACCGCGCGTTCGTTCAAGGAAAATATTCTTGAAATGGGTGGTAGCGTAGACCCCATGGAGCTTTTTGTCAAGTTCAGAGGACATCGTCCTTCGGTCAACGCCCTCCTCCGTAATCGCGGACTCCAACCCCTTGACATCAATCAGAAGGGCGGGAAGTAAAGATATATATGCCAAGACCGTCAACGCGGTCAACAATGTAAAATAAAAAATTCCTGAGGGAGCTACCAGACGAGATGATAATCAGTCTCTGGTAGCTCCCTCAGGAATTTTTGGATGGAATGGTGTTGTCTAAGCCTTATTCTTGTTCGGAATAGAATATGGAGAAGGCCGTCAGGTTCACAAAGGTATTGTCATCTTTTGTGACCTGACGGCCTTTTCTATATTGCTTTATCTAACGATTTTGGTGGTGATAGTGGAACCGTTGGCCAGAGTGTCTACCTTGATGAGTATACCTTTGGCTTCTGATGTCACACGTATTCCCTGTACGTTGTAATAGATGGTAGATACCACCTCTGACTCTGAGTCAGAAACAACGTCGTCAATGGCTGATGTAGAGAGGTATGTCGGCTCGCTGAGTCCGCCCATCTCGTTGGCTGAGCGAACACCATAAACTGCGGTCGGATCAACACCGAAAAGCTTTATCGATGTTTCCATGGTGAGGGCTACAAATTTATCATTCTCAGTAACGACATAGAATCTGGAATAGTCATTGCCTGTCCATGAAATTGTCAGGTCATCGAGGGTCACGTCGGTCGGAGAGGGGGCAGCCTCGGCTATGGTTGCCGGATCCCAGTTGTCAGTGCCTCCCATAGCGTTCTCGTAAGAGTAATATTCGGCTTCCTCGGCTGTGAGTACAGGGTTGTTGGCATGATTGTTGCCGAAGACCGTCTTACGGCCTGAGAGGTCGATTACCGAGCCGGTGGCGGTTACAGAGTTGTATTCTGCAAAGCGTTTCGGCCAGCCTGTTCCCATTTCGGCCCAGCCTATTGCAGAGGGCTGTGCTGTCATCTTGGTATCGATGAATACTGCGATGGGAGTTCCGTCGCCCCAAGGACGTCCGAGAGTGTAGTTGCCGTTGATATCCTCGGTCTCGCCTACGATTTCGCAATCCTTGAAGATGTATCCGTATCTGTTGGGGGTAGAGGGAACTGCGAGATAACCGCTGCCCTTGCCGTCCTTGGTGCACATCTGGAGTGTCACATCCTTGTAGTAGACGTCACCCTTGCCGCAGAGGAAGTCTGTGCATCCGCGAAGGATACCGCCTTCGAAGTATGAGCGTCCGTTCTGGTTGTTGGAACAGTAGGTATCCTGGAAACCCCAGAGTGTCACGTTCTTGTAGATGGTCTTGTTACCGTTGTCTTCGACAGCTTCTCCACGGCCGGTGTTGTCGTTAAGACCGTTTTTGAACGTGATGTCCTGTATGTATGTATTGTTCACACCCTTGCTGATGAAGAGCGTTGTCACGTTGTGAAGGCCTTCGATGGGATAAGGCATACCGGGTTCGGTGGGATCCTTGACAAGGTTGGTGATGATTGTGGCGTCACGGTCTTCACCGATGATGGATACGTTGGAGGCGGTCAGATAAGTGATGGGGCTGGGGAGAGTCACACCGTCTTTGGTGATTGTCTCGGTTTCGCTATAAGGAAGTTCATAGTAGCCTTTCCTCACGAAGATGATGAAGCGTTTATCCTTGTTCTCGCGGTTGTTTGCGGCCTCGATAGCATCCTTGAAGCTACCGTTCATAGGAACGATGAAGTCCAGGGTTGCCTTTTCGACGGTAGGACGGGTCTTGGTGGTGAAGTTTATCACTACGGCCTTGTCGAGTTTGTTGTCAGTGAGATCCATCACACTGTTGGCAGGAAGCTCGAACTTATAGGATGTGCCGTAAGAGAGGTTCCTGTACTTGAAGATGATGGTCTTGCCTGTCACCTCGGGGGTGAGCTCTGACTGGTTGGCGCCGTGGAGTATGGCCTTGGCGTCATCGGCCATCTTTACTTTCTCGTCAAAGGTCAGGACGATGCGTCCGTTGATCGATGCGTTGTTTGATCCTTCCTCGGGAACGAAGTCAACAAGTACCGGGGCTGTGCCGTCGTCAAAGAGTTTGGCTGTGCCGGTAATGTATGTGCCGCTCATGGAGATACCGTCGTTCTGGCTTTCTGTTCCGTCAACGGGAGACTCCTTGTCAGCGATCCAGCGGATATAGAGTGTCTTCTGGTTGTTGTACTTGGCAGGGAGCGTGAAGTCATAGTCCTTCCAGTTCTTGGCACCTTCAAGGGCTATCTCTCCGCCTTTCTCCCAATTCTCTCCGTCGGTTGAAACCTCTACGTAATACTTGGTATGGGCATTGTAGTTGTAAAGCATTCCGCCGGTTACGTGGATGTCGGTGAATGCCTCGGCATTGAGAGTTGTCTGCCAGTAATAGTCGCCAAGGCCGGTAGTGCGCCAGTTGACAGCTGCATTGCGGCCCTCGTAGCCGTTGGGATCGGCTGCATGGCTCTTGTCAAGCCAGCCGGAAGTAGAACCTTCGGCGTTGCGGAGCACGAGGTTTGCGGCATCGTTGTCGGCAGATGCGAAGTCAGCTACACGTCCGTTGGAGCCTGTGCGGTAGAAGTCCCATCCGGCAAGGAAGTCGGAAGCTGAGAAGAAGGCGGTAAATTCCTTGTCCTCGGTCATATCGAACGAGATCTCGGTAGAGCTTTGGCCGTCACTCCAATTGGTGAATGTCATGATGGGGTTGGAGGTAGCGGTAAGGGTCACCTTTGTTCCGGCCTCATACATGTTCTTGCCGTCAACCACGTTAGGAGCCGGGGTGGGCTGTACCTGGTAGAGGTTGGCTCCGCCTTCGACGCTGTAAACGAGTTCATAGGTGTCGAGTTTCTCGAAGTTGGCTGTGAGAACCGCGTCGGCGTTGACAGTGTAGTTGAACTTGGCGTCTTCCGAAACGACCTTCTTTGAGGCATCCGTCCAGTTAGTGAACTTGTAACCGAAGTTCTTGCTGGCAGTGAGGGTGACCTCGGTACCTTCGTCAAACTCTGTTCCTGAGGGATATACGGTTACTTTGCCGGCCTCCTCGGGATTGGCTGCAATGCTGAGTGTGTAGACATTCACCTCTGTTGCCACACCGTCTACGAATCCGTAGATGTTGATGTCGCTTACGCCTATGTTCTTGTTGGAGAGGTCATAGACATTCAGGTCAAGCATGAACCCTTTCTCGGTGGCCAGTGTCGCGGGGACTTCGAGGTCAAACGAGCTGCATATTTTGGGATTGTCCTTGTGCTTGTCTTCGGCAAGGGTCTTCTCGCGACGGGGTTTGAGGCCTGTCTCAAGAGTCTCGGTGACACCCTCGTCGTTTCTGACAACAACGTCGATGAGGCCGCCGTCAGTTCCGAAGCGGCGCACTTTGGCCGTCACACGGGTGGGTGTGAACTTGACGCCTTTCTTGGGAACCACGCGCCATTCGAGATGTCCGCTGCTGGTGACGAGGAATCGGAGGTAAGTCTCGTCTGGTTCGACAGCTGCCTGCGGGCCAGAGTAAGCGATACCTTCCGATACGCTGAACGGAGTCATGCTGAATGCATTCTCAGGTGTCACGACGGGCTTTTCTTCCTTGTCGGCATTTGGCATGGTGAAGTCCCAGTGAAGAGTGGCCTCGGCATTTTCGAACTTGTCTCCTGCGGGAGCGTCAACCACGGGCAGAGTGGTGCGTACATAGCGGTAATAGCTGCCGTCCTGCACATCGAGGGGCACTGTCTCCGTGGTGCTCGCAACCTTGAAAGAAGGATTGGTGGAACCGTTGGCGGGGACTATGACTCCGTCGATGGTGGTTTTCTCTGTGGGGCTGTAACTTTCATATGCTATCTCGGCGCCCTTGCATGACGGAACCTGGAAGAGTGTTCCCTGATTTATCTGCACCCAGTCTGTGTGGCTCTTGTTGTTGAATTTGCCCGGCTTGGTGGAGAATGGGAGCTTCACGTCGATTATTTCGGTGCCTATCTTGGCCTGAGCCACCCAGAAGCAGTCTTCCTTGCCTTCCCAGCCTACTGCGGGAGCGCCTTGGTCGCGGCGGAAATTCCATGTGATTGTGACAGGCTCTGTACGGTCGGCGAGGCTTACGGTGTTGTCAACGAAACGCGGTGTAAGTTCCATGTCTCCTTCGACGGTAACTATATCGCCGATTTCGTAATTCTTGCTTCCATCAGTCCAGCCTACAAGTGTCTTTCCGTCAAGATAGAGTGTGTGGTTGGCCGGGATGGTGAATGTTTTGCCGATTTCCACTGTCTCGGGAGCCGGAAGTGTCTCTCCGGCATCAGTGAATTCTCCGAGTGAGAATGTCACCTTGGCGTCATCTTTGATTTCGCTTGGATCGACAGCCTCTACCGCGAAGTAGGGGGTATAGCTACCGCCGCTTATGGTCAGCGTTGTCGCATCGCCCTTGTAGATGGTCGAGGCGATGTTTTTAACCTTGTCCCCGTGGTAGCATTCTCCTGTGTTCGTGTTGAATTTGCCGACCTCGGAGCCAGATGCGTCGACGATCTTCACATCGCCGCCCCAGGCACATGTGCCCATGGAGATTTTTACAGGGCCGTCTACGGTCACTGTGGAGCTGAAATTGCCCCAGCCATGGTCGGTACTGTGAAATTTTCCTGACATTACGAGGACTGCGGAGGCGTCTGTGGCTTCGACACGGTTTACGGTTCCGTCATCGGCAACCGTAACGCCGAAGTTTATGGCGCTTCCTCCAATCTCGCTCTCTGTCAGTAGATTGCCGCCTGTGAGGTCAATCTTTACATCCTTGAAGGCAGCCACAGCATTGCTTCCGAAAAGAAGGCACGCGGCTGTAAGGATACCACTGAAGAAATTTGATTTCATAAAAAGTGATGATTGATAGGTATTAAATAAAAAGTTAATAATATGGTATTAAATATTGAATGACAGGAAGATGCGTTGATGCGAGGTTCTTGTAGAATATATGAAATGGTATGCAAAGATAATAAAGCAATCGCTAATATTCCAAATATTTGTGAAAAAAATTATAATAAAAAGGTCGAGACCATTGTCACGACCTTTTAGAGCGTATGTTTTATGTCATCCTATGATAGAAGTTCTCCGGCAAGTGCGCGGCGGGTGGTATCGGTCACCGGGACAAGCGGCAGACGGAGCACTTCGTGGTAGTCAGGGAAAAGCAGGTGTAGGAGGGCCTTTATGCCGGCCGGGTTGCCGTCCTTGAAAAGGAGCGAGTATAGGGCCGAGAAGCGCTGGTGCATCGGGGCGGCCTGTTCGTGACGCTCAGGGTCGAGGCTTACATGTATCATTTCCGAGAACTGGCGGGGATAGGCGTTGCCGAGCACCGAGATTACCCCGTCCCCTCCGGCACCGATCATGGTATGGGCCAGCGAGTCGTCTCCCGATAGGACGAGAAAGCCTTCGGGACGGCGGGTTATGACGTTGCGTGCCTGTTCCATATTTCCCGAGGCCTCCTTTATGCCGACAATCCTGCCGGGATATTCTTCGGCAAGGCGGATGATGGTGTCAACATTCATGTTAACCCCCGAACGCCCCGGGATATTGTAGAGAATCACAGGTACGGGGCTTGCCTCGGCTATAGCGGAGAAGTGGCGGTACATACCTTCCTGTGTAGGCTTGTTGTAATAAGGCACCACGGAGAGTATACTGTCAAACTCTGCGAGACGGTCGAAACTTTCAATTTCCTCCACAACTGCGCGTGTGCAGTTGCCTCCGGCTCCGAGCACGAGTGGGATCCTTCCTCCCGCATAGTCGAGTATATGGCAGGCAATCTCGTGCTTCTCTGCCGGGGTCAGGGTAGGGGTTTCGGCAGTTGTGCCGAGCACGACGATAAAGTCAGTCCCGCCGTTGATCAAGTAGTCTATATGGGAGTCGAGCGCGTCATAATCTATGGTCTCGTCCTCTCTGAATGGGGTAGTGAGCGCGACCCCCATGCCGCGTAATCTCTCGGATGACATAGTGGATTGTCTTTTGATTTGTGCTATCCTGTATATTAATATATAACGTATAAAACGGCAGAAATAGCACGCAAAAGTAAGAAAATTTCATTTCAAAAGCAAAAATGATGAGATAAATATTAAATCAGCGATATTTCAGTCAGTAATGCGTCATATTCTTATCGTGGCAGGTAAACTCCCACTCATATACCTCCCGTGGGCGATGGATACGGGCCTGGGGATGCATTATCCAGACGACGGCGGATGGTCATCCTGCGGCCCGCAGGCTCTATTTAAACATTTTTTAGAAAGAGTATTGGAGAATTTTGAGTAACTTTGGCTCTGTTTTCATCCTTTATTATCCCCATGCACCATACCATGAGCCAGACAGACGCGCCACAGTTCGTTCATCTACACGTCCATAGCCAGTATTCGCTGCTTGACGGGCAGGCATCGGTCACGGGCCTTGTCGACAAGGCTGTGGCCCTCGGTATGCCGGGCTTTGCCCTGACTGACCATGGCAACATGTTCGGCATAAAGGAACTTGCCAACTATGTCAGCAAGCTTAAAGGGAAATACAAGGGCAAGATAGCCGATGCCCGTAAGAAACTTGACGAGGCTGCGCCCGGAGAGGCCGAACGGATGAGGCCCGAGGTGGAGGCTGAGATAGCGCATTATGAAGAGGTGTTGCGGTTCAAGCCGGTTTTCGGGTGCGAGATGTATGTGGCCAAGGGAAGCCTGCATGACAAGTCGGACAAGACCGACAAAGGACGCCACCTCGTGGTGCTTGCCAAAAATCTCAAAGGCTACAAGAACCTCATAAAGATCGTGTCACAGGGCCACACCGAAGGTTTCTACCATCATCCCAGAACTGACAAGGAGGCGCTTGCAGCCCATAGGGAGGGACTCATCGTGTGTTCCGCATGTCTCGGCGGCGAGATACCGCGTCTCATAATGAACGGGGATATAGAGGAGGCCGACCGTCAGGTGAAATGGTTCAAGAGCGTGTTTGGCGATGACTACTATATAGAGCTTCAACGTCATCGCACCGACCTCCCGGGAGGCAATCGCGAGACATTCCAAGCCCAGGAGCGTGTCAATCCAGTGCTCATTGATCTGGCGCGCAAGAACGGGGTGAAGATTATAGCCACTAATGACTCCCATTTTATAAATGCCGAGGACGCCGAGTCGCATGACCGTCTCATCTGTATCTCCACCAATAACTATCTGACCGATCCTGAAAGGATGCGTTACACCAAGCAGGAATGGTTTAAGTCACAGCAGGAGATGGCTGCGGTGTTTCCAGACCTTCCCGAGGCTTTGGAAAACACTCTTGAAATCCTTGACAAGTGCGAGGTATATTCCATAGACCACTCGCCTATCATGCCGTTTTTCGAGATTCCCGCCGATTTCGGAACCGAGGAGGAATATCGTTCGCGCATCACCGAGCAACAGCTTTTTGACGAGTTCACACAGGATGAGAACGGCAACGTGGTGCTGTCTCCCGAGGACGCACGCAAGAAGATAGAGAAGCTTGGCGGTTATGACAAGCTTTATAGGATAAAGTTTGAGGCAGACTATCTTGCCAAGCTCGCCTACGAGGGCGCGGCGCGGCGATACGGCTCTCCGCTCACAGACGAGCTTGAAGAACGCATAAGGTTCGAGCTGTATATAATGAAGACCATGGGTTTCCCGGGCTACTTCCTGATCGTGCAGGATTTTATCAATGTGGCCCGTCAGAAACTCGGGGTATCGGTCGGCCCGGGACGAGGATCGGCTGCGGGAAGTGTCGTGGCCTACTGCCTCGGTATCACGCAGGTTGACCCCATAAGATATGACCTACTGTTCGAACGTTTCCTTAATCCCGACCGTATCTCGCTCCCTGATATCGATGTGGACTTTGACGATGACGGCCGTGCCGACGTGCTCCACTACGTCACCGAGCGTTACGGAGAGGAAAAGGTGGCCCATATCATCACGTTCGGCACCATGGCCGCCAAAAGCGCCATCAAGGATGTGGCGCGTGTTGAGCAGCTGCCTCTCCCCGAGAGCAACCGTCTGGCCAATCTCGTGCCAAAGCGTATGCCCGACGGCCCTGACGGCAAGACACTGAAAACCAACCTCGGCAATTGCTATAAGTTTGTGCCCGAGTTTTCCAACGAGCTAAGCTCTCACAATCCGCTCATCAGGGAGACTCTCGAATATGCCCGGCGCCTTGAAGGAAACGTGCGCAATACGGGCGTACATGCGTGCGGTGTCATCATATGCCGTGACCCTATCACCGACTGGGTGCCTGTCGCTACCGCAGTAGATAAGAATCCCGGTGCGTCAGGAAATGACAAAATCACTGTGACACAGTATGAAGGTTCCATCATCGAGGACACGGGACTCATCAAGATGGACTTCCTCGGCCTCAAAACACTGTCTATAATCAAGGAGGCCGTACACAATATCAAGCTCACAAAGGGGATTGATGTGGATATCGACACGATTGACATCACAGACCCCAAGACCTATGAGCTGTATTGCAACGGACATACCACAGGTACATTCCAGTTCGAGTCTGCCGGAATGCAGAAATACCTCAGGGAGTTGCAGCCCTCGACATTCGAGGATCTTATAGCCATGAACGCCCTCTATCGTCCCGGGCCTATGGACTATATCCCTGACTTCATTGCCCGAAAGCATGGCCGCAGTCCCATAGTCTATGACATCCCCGTGATGGAGAAGTACCTCAAAGACACTTACGGGGTCACTGTCTATCAGGAACAGGTCATGCTCTTGTCGCGACTGCTTGCCAACTTTACCAGAGGCCAGAGTGACACGCTGCGCAAGGCGATGGGCAAGAAACTGATAGACAAGATGAACGAGCTTGAAGGCCTATTCCTGAAAGGGGGACAGGCCAACGGTCATGATCCCAAGGTGCTCTCCAAGATATGGGCTGACTGGAAGAAGTTCGCGTCATATGCCTTCAATAAGAGCCACGCTACATGCTATTCGTGGGTCGCCTTCCAGACGGCATGGCTGAAAGCCAACTATCCGTCTGAATACATGGCGGCCATCCTGACGCGCAACCGCTCGGACATCACCAAGCTCACAGGCTTCATGGACGAGTGCAAGCGCATGAAGATCAAGGTGCTCGGCCCTGATATCAACGAGTCCTTTATGGAATTCGGTGTTAACTCCCATGGCGACATCCGTTTCGGTCTCGCCGCTATAAAGGGTGTGGGCGAGAATGTGGTGAAAGCCATCATAGACGAACGCGCGGCCAACGGGCCGTATGACAGTGTCTATGACTTTGTGGAGCGTGTACCCTCAGGCACGGTCAACCGCCGGACGATGGAAAACCTCATACTTGCCGGCGCTTTCGACAGTTTCGCCGACATGAAGCGCGAGGACTATTTCTATGAGAATATCAAAGGTGAAACATTCACGGAGACCCTCGTGCGCTACGGACAGGCCTTTCAGAATGACCGCATTTCATCGGCCATGTCGCTTTTCGGCGATGATGCCGAGATGTCTACCGCCGGACGTCCTCCTGTCACTCCGGCTCCTGAATGGCCGGCTGCCCATCGTCTCGAAAAGGAGCGCGAACTCGTGGGAATGTATCTTTCGGCCCACCCGCTCGACCCTTACTATATGGATCTGACCTATGGGACGTGTTCGGTCAAAGGTTACATAGATTTCGAACCGGCCGAAGGTGTAGAACTGACTTTTGGCGGCATGGTCGTTGATTTCCAGAAACGTCAGGGCAGGAACGGAATGTTCGGAATCCTCAAAATAGAGGATAACACCGGCTCGGCGGAGTTCATGCTGTTCGGACAGACTTTTATCGACTTCCACAACTACGGAATCCCCGGGACACCGGTGCTCGTAACAGGACAGTACCAGCGTCGTTTTGCCAATTCAGAACTTCGGTTCAACATAAGGAATATACGGCTGCTCGAAGATGTGAGGGGACAGCTTGTGCGTTCGATTACCATAGATCTTTCCGTCCCACGAATTACCTCCCAGCTCAAAGAGATTATCGAGGAACATATGAACTCTGCTCCGCGTCAGGGTGAAGGCGGCGAGCTTGCCTTCCGTTTGTTCGACCCGGCCATAAACCGTTCGCTCACACTCCGATCATCGCGCCGAATACCCATCTCGCGTCGACTTATAGACACTCTGAGGGAGGAAGACTATAATTTCAGCATAAACGATTAAACCATATTAATAAATCATATCAACTATTATGACACTGACAGATCAGAACGTACACGAGATTATCGCTTCGGGCCAGCCCGTGGTTATCGACTTCTGGGCCACATGGTGCGGCCCATGCGTGAGAATGAGTCCCATAGTAGAGGAACTCGCCCAGGAATACGAGGGAAAAGCCGTGATAGGCAAGTATAACATAGAGGAGGAGAACGACCTCGCTGCAAAATATCGCATCATGTCTATACCTACCATCCTCTTTTTCAAGAACGGTGAGCAGGTGCCCTCTCTCCGTCTTGCCGGTGCACAGACCAAAGCCACTCTCGAAGAGCGCGTAAAGCAGCTCATAGAGATGTAATTCTTTCTGACTTGGCATATGAAACAGGCGATGGTGTCAGAAACCATTGCATATACGGCAAACATGTAGCGACATTTCCACAATGGAAAGTGTGATAAGAATCGCAGAGCTACATATCTATCCAAATCACTGCCCTTGGACTTTCGGCCCAAGGGCAGTGATTTAATGATTATAGATGTATATGTATCATCATTCCCTTTGGATGGATGGCTTAAATAATCTTTCTTGGATTTCGGATGTGATAGATTGTTTCATTTTTTGTGCGATTTTTATTAATTTTGCAATCAAAATGAAATTAAAATGATCGAAAATGATACAGCAGTGTTGCGAATGCACTGCCCAGACCGGCCCGGCATAATCGCCGTAATCACGGAGTTTATAACATCCAACCGTGGCAATATATTGTATCTCGACCAGTACGTAGACCGTGTGAACGGGATTTTTTATATGCGTGTGGAGTGGGATCTTGCCGAATTCCTTATCCCTAAGGAGAAGCTTAAAGATTATTTCCACACCCTCTATGCCTCGCGCTACGAGCTTACCTACCGTCTCAGTTTCACCTCCCACCGCCAGCGCATGGCCATCTTCGTATCCAAGATGTCACACTGTCTTTATGATTTGTTGTCGCGCTATATCGCCGGAGACTGGGCGGTCGAGATTCCTGTCATCATATCCAATCATCCGGATCTTGCCGTGGTGGCCCGTCAGTTTGACATTCCGTTCGAGGTCATCCCTGTCACCCGTGACAACAAGGCGGAGATGGAGCAGAGGGAGTTCGAGCTTCTTGAAAAGCATGGTATAGACTTCATAGTGCTTGCACGCTACATGCAGGTGCTATCAGAGGATTTTATATCCCGCTATCCCAATCGTATCATCAATATCCACCATTCGTTTCTACCGGCGTTTATCGGCGCAAAGCCATATCATCAGGCGTTTGAACGCGGGGTCAAGCTTATAGGGGCCACGAGTCACTATGTCACGACCGAGCTGGATGCCGGGCCTATTATCGAACAGGACATTGTACGAATCACCCATAAGGATACAGTCGGCGATCTTATAAAGAAGGGGCGCGACCTTGAAAAGATAGTGCTCTCCCGTGCTGTCGAGAAGCAGATCCAGCGCAAGATACTTTCCTACGGTAACAAGACCGTGGTGTTTAGCTGAGATACTTGTTTTGCTGGCCGGGCTTTGCGGCATTATCGCCCTGTCTTGTCCTTTGAGCATGGCTATCTTTGCAGGAAGAATTTATAAACACACCTCAGAGTCATGCGCAAGGTCATTTTTTCAGTTGTCACAATAGTCTGTTCATTCGCAGCCGGATATCACACGGGCCTGTGCTCTTGTGACGGTTCAGATGCTTCGGCGGAAGACCGTGTAATAACCCGCACCGTCGTGGAGAAAGACACATTCCTCGTAAGGATAGAGGCCCCGGCCGAGACTGTCATCACCACACGTTTTATTCCATACCCTGTCGGGCGCGACACGGTCTTTGTTCCGGAGGAACGGAGGGTCTACGAAGACTCGTCATATCGTGCGGTTGTCTCGGGCTTCCGGCCCGCTCTTGACTCTCTGACAATCTATCCCAGGCGCGTTGTGGAGACCCGGTTATTACCGGCTCCCCGACGTTCGCGCTGGGGCATAGGTGTCACGGCAGGGGCGGCTATTACACCGGGTGGCGTATCGCCCGCGCTTACGGTGGGTGTCACCTATACGTTTGCCGCGTTCTGACGGGACTTTGTGTAGGATATGATCCTTTCGGCCAAGGTCTGTGCCGCCGACCTGCCGGTAAGGAGTCTTTCCCTCACCTTTATGTAGCCGGCGAGTTGGGCTTCCCGTTCCGGGGTGTCGCGGAGCAGTGGGGATAGCTGTCTGTCCACATCGTCAGGATTGCAGTGGTGCATCAGCATCTCCGGGACTATGCATCCTCTCACTCCGCTTGTCGCTACCTCGCGGTTGACGCGGCGGCGCGTCTCACTATCGATCTCGCCTCCGATGAGGTTAGGGAGCGATACATAGGGGATTTTAAGAATACGGGCAAAGAGGTCGTGGGCGGCCGGAGACCCGATGGAGCGGTAGCAGACCACCTGTGGAGTGTCGGCAAGTGCGCTTTCAAGAGAAGCTGTCCCGGAGGTGACGAGGGCGGCGCTGGCGTTGGCCATAAGGCGGAGTGTTGATGACTCTATGACGGGTAGATCCGTCAGTCCGCGATATAGGTCACGTGAGATTGACGGGGCACCGGCCACCACAGCCTGCACCTCTGGATGTCGGCGCGCAACGGCATCCATCACCGGGAGGTTGCTCTTGATTTCACCTGCACGGCTACCGGGAACTATGGCGAGTATGGGACGTTGGTCAAGATTATGTATTTGGCGGAACTCTTTGCCGGATGGGAGGGATGATAGAGCACGTTGAACCTCCTCTACCGACGGGTTTCCAACGTATTCTACCCTGACACCTCGTTCACCGAACCAATCCTTCTCGTATGGAAGGATTGAATAGATGAAGTCTACGTCTCGGCGCAGCTTCTTGATGCGGTATTCCTTCCAGGCCCAGAGTTTTGGCGCTATGTAGTAGTGTACGGGTATTCCGAGTGAACGGGCATAAGCGGCCAGACGCAGATTGAAACTCGGGTAGTCAACCAGAATGACGGCGTCAGGACGTATTTCGCTTATGGCGCGTTTTGCCTTTCTAAGATTGCCGAGAACCTGAGGTAGATGTGCGGCCACGTCTATAAAACCCATGTAGGCCATGTGCTTATAGTGTATAAGCGGCGGTCGTCCCGCCTCGGCAGCCATCTCGTCACCACCAAGAAATTCCATCTCGGCTTCCGGCTCTATGGCCCGCAATTGTCTTATGACCTGTGCGGCATGGATGTCGCCGCTTGCCTCACCGGCTGAAAAAAAGTATCTCATACCTGCAAAAGTAGCGAGAATTTGTGAGATTACGGCATGGTTATCGGAAAATAAAGCAAGGCATTGGTATTAGGTTTGATTGACATTGTTGGTCAGGCAGCTTGCTTATGGTTAATGATATGGCCGCAGATTGTGGGATTCATGTTGCTTTCTTCTGTCCCGGCTTTTGCCGGAGCCTCGGATTACGCTATAATAAAAAGTGAATGATAACGTTATAATATTATATATTAATTGTAAATTTGCATAGGCTGTTGTCGCGTTTCATAAACTCGCGGCATTAGTCAGTGTTTTATAGACATGAAGAGCAAGAAAATACTTCTATTTGAGTATGCCATCCATAAACTCATGGAATGGTATAGCCAGTCTGTGCCCGATTCGGAAAAGACGATGTATTCCCACTTCTCGCGACTTGCTTCATTGAAACTGCTCTTCCTCATGTCTACCGTTAAAGACCCTCTTGACGGCAATAAGGATTTATTAGGTGTTTTCGACAACTATTGCGCTATGCAGTACGGCCCGGTGGAGGTCGATGTATATTCTGCGATAGTCTATAAGGATACGCAATATTTTAATTTCGGTAATTACGAACTCACCATTAAGAAAGATCCAGATTCATTTAACGGGTTGTCGGCTGATGAAAAGGCCCGGATTGACAGGGCGGTCGAACTGCTCAAACAGAACAACCCGAAATTAATGTCTTTGCGCCCTTCACAGCTTGTAGACATTACTCATAAGTGGGACGCATGGCTTAGCGCCATGGGTATTGCTGAATGGTATGGCAAAGGGAGTGAGAAGATGACAGTTGATTCGATACGTAGTAGCCGACCTTTCTATGAGTAATCCGTCGCCGGCTCCATTTGTGATGGAGTGTATAACGCATTATGAGGAGCTGTTTTGTGATGACTGGATCGAACAATTGGATTGGTCATCGGAAGACGCGGCTATCAAGTCTTTTGCAAAAGGGAGAAAGCTGATTGTATCCTTTTCAGATTTTTGCTTTGTCCAAATAAGCAAGTCTTTGCTCTGTGGTGAATATATCGTTGGAAGGAACAAATTTAACGAGGTTAACAAGGCTTTTGAAAAGTATTGGACTCAGGAACATCTTTGTCCGGAGGGTATTACGGAGGAGGATATTGCAAAACACAAGAGAGGGCTTTGGAGTCTGTATGAACAGTTGGACAACCATATTCACGCTCTATTCAATGCTTACGCGTCTTTTGTGGTATCAGTAGATGAAAAGCTGGAATATGGTAAACACGAATATTTGTTTAAAATAGACACAATAGAGTTACGTAAGACAAGAGAATTTAGTTCGTTTCTAATTCTCCGAAAGCTCATCATACCATTATGCAATATCGAGCATCATCTGGCGTATGAAGATAAAATACGTGAAGAGGTCGGGGTTTACATTGAGCAGATAGACCTTTTATGTAAGAGTATCTCTGACCCGGATAGTCAGGAAGTATTGAAGTTGGCAAAACATAAGGCTGCGTTTATACTAAAAAAGCTCGTCCGCCCGGGAGATTCATTTGAAATGCTTGTTGACTGCGATAAGAAGTTCATTAGCCGTGAATGCTTCCCTCAATTGCCAGACGAAATAGGCAAATTTTTCAGCCAATACGAATGTGTGCACGAAAAGCATCCGTATTCTGAGGCAGATATGACTGACTGTCAGGAACGCGTGTATCTCCAAGACAGGACATGGCTTGACATGGCTTTGTTGATGCACTACTATTGCTCGACAGGCAAGTCTATTCATCATATAGACAATCTCCTGCATCTTTTTGACACTGCCTATGAAGAACAGTTTTATAAAAAAGATAGATTCAGGTTTGACAACCATGGGCTATGCACGCTTAGGAACTTCATGTACAATTGTCGGTTGTCCTACAAGGTCAAACACCAATATTCGATAGAAGAATTGCGAAAAGATATCGATGAAATCGAGGCCCTGCAAGGAGTGACGTTGGTGTGTAATTTCTATCCATATAAAAAAGCCATTGAGTTTTTAATAAAGGCCATACGCGGGAAGGTAGAAACGAGAGACTTGGAATTTGATTATGATTCAAACATAGATTTGCTTGAGTCCTACCTTGAAAAGTTCGACAATAATATCGAATGGTGTGAGAACCGTAAGTTTTATCCAATCCAACTTCCGTTTGATGAATGTATCATAGAGGTTGATGGCTGTAAGCTTATTCTGCCATCTACTGTGACACGTCCTATTGACTACAAAAAGCTGCGCGAAAAGCAGATTTCATATCACAACAGCCTTGAATTTTTCAGAACATCGCAAATATATCTGAAAGACAAGAAAGATATACAGGATGTCAAAGACGAGGTTAAGAATATCGAAAAACGATATCTTGAAATCGGAGGCATTCTTATCGGTGTCGTGACATTTCTTTTAAGTACCATAAATATCTTTACAGACACTGATGCGTCTGTCTCAGACATGTTCCAATCCATATTGGGGCTGGGCATGATACTCGGACTTTTTGCATGCCTTATAATCATAGTTATTGAGAATTACTGGAATACGCCTACTAATAAGACCCGTGTCATATTTTGTTCGGTTATAGCAGGAGTCTATCTTTTGACTGCGTTGTTATTTGCTTTTCAGCCTTATTATAGACAGTGTATTGACTCGCCGTCAGTAGTGACCAACGGTGTGACTTCCGATACCGTAAATCTCGGACAGGATACTACTCTCGGCAGATTTGAAATCCGGGTTGTAAATAAATAACCGTGTATATATTTGGCCTTTCTGGCTGAACCATTGTGGATTGGCACGTGGATGTGCGTGCGATTGGTACTTATCCATTGCCTTTAACCACGATGATTCTTAAAAATAACGAAAATTTCTTCAATTCGGAAAAAATTACTAACTTGCGGATTGTTATAGGCATATGAAAACGTTTCGACATTTATTATTACTAATGGTATTTGCCGTTGTGGCTTCATGCGCCACAGCCCGGACTCCGATTCGCGGGAAGCAGAAGGTGGAGGTCGAGAAAATGTATCAGTTTGTGGCTTCCCGTAATCCCGAATTCCAGAGGGAGGTGGCAGAGGCCTTCTATGAGATAGGGGAGCGCTACGGCATACGTGGTGACATAGCCCTATGTCAGGCCATTATAGAGACGGGCTGGTTTCGTTTCGACAATGGCACTGCCGTCCGTCCTTCCGATCACAACTACTGCGGTCTCGGTGTGCGCCGTCGTGGCGACCGGGGATGCTCTTTCAACTCTGTCGAGGAGGGGGTCACAGCCATGCTACAACACCTGTATGCCTATGCATGTGACGATCCGCTTCCTCGTGGCGAGAGGATTCTCGACCCTCGTTTCACATTTGTCCGTCGCGGCATATCGTCGACATGGGAAGGCCTCAGCGGGCGGTGGGCCATGAACTCGCGCTATGCCGATAACATACTGAACCTTTACCGCAGCATGGAGAACCATACCGTGACCGACGTCACCGTACGGACAATCGAGGTGCTTATACCCGACGATCTTGCTGCCGAGTCAGAGGAGACCGCGTCTAACTCTATTTTTGAATGAAACAAAAAGATATCATACATAACATCTCCGCACGTCTCGGCGTGACGGAGCTTAACGACATGCAGCGCCGCATGTCCGACATTCCACGCCGTGGAACGTTCACGCTGCTTGCCCCGACAGGTTCGGGCAAGACCATAGCATTTGCCATACCGCTGCTCAAAGGCCTTGATGCGCAGGAGGGCCGTGTGAGGGCGGTAGTGATAGCTCCCTCGCGCGAACTTGTGATCCAGATTGCCGAGGTCATACGCCCGCTGGCCTCAGGATTCAAGACCGTGGCATTATACGGCGGCCACTCAATGAGGGAGGAGGCAGCCTCTCTCTCGGTGACACCTGACATAGTTATTGCCACCCCCGGGCGTCTTTTGGATCATCTCAACCGAGGCTTGCTCGATCTTGGAGCTGTGTCCACCCTCGTGCTTGATGAATATGACAAGGCGCTCGAACTGGGATTTGCCGACGAGATGAAACGTGTATGCCGCCGTCTCACGGGGCTGTCCCTTGTGATACTGACATCTGCGACTCCGCTTGCCGCGATTCCTGAATATCTTCCGGCCTCGTCGCCTGTGACTGTTGATTTTTCTGCGTCTGACTCCCCTCGTCGCAGGATGCAGGTGGTGCGTGTGGAATCTCCCGTCCGAGACAAACTCGACATACTCATAGACCTGTTACATTCACTCCCGGACGGGCGCGTGATAGTCTTCGCCAACCATAGAGAGAGCGTGGAACGGATACATTCGGCCCTTCGCAAGGCCGGAATCCCGGCAGGACTTTATCATGGCGGTCTCGAACAGAACGATCGTGAAAACGCCATAGCCCTGCTCGCCAACGGTTCCACCCCCGTGCTTGTCTCTACCGACCTCGGTTCTCGCGGGCTTGACATACAGGATCTCTCGGCTGTCATCCACTACCACATGCCGGTCTCGCCCGAGGCATGGACTCACCGCAACGGACGCACCGCGCGCCAGAGTGCAGGTGGCGAGGTATACGTCATTACCGCCGAAGGGGATGATGTCCCTTACTATGTGTGCACCGACCGGGATTATGTACCGACCGGCCACAATGACAACCCGATACGTTCCACTATCGCCACACTCTACTTCAATGTCGGCAAGAAGGAGAAAATCTCTAAGGGGGACATCGTTGGCTTTCTTATAGCCCAGGGCGGTCTCACACCCGAAGAGATCGGGAACATCACACTACGTGACCATTCGGCACTCGTGGCCGTTCCGCGCGTCCTTCTTGAAAAGGGTAGCGACCTCCTCCCGCGTCTCAACGCCTCCCGCATCAAAAACACCCGCGCCCGCATCACCCGGATGGCATAATTAGTATACGAATATAATAAGTATAATAAAAAATTGTTGCCCCTGACTGTCATATAAATTGTCAGGGGCAACACGCATCAACCCTATTATTGGTTGATGTATAGTCTCATGTGAGGACTGAACTCAGCATGATTTAATATATTCTTTTAATTCGGAGATCAGAGCCTCCTGTCCGCTTAAAAATTTATTTGGCACAAAAGATGTACTTTCTATAATCTTTGATTTAAGTTCCTTTATATCGTACACTGGTAAGATAAGATTTTCTTGTGAAAGGGTATCAATCAAGTCTTTCTGATGATTATTTATGTGTTCTCCAAGTTCGGCAATCCGAGGGATACCGATTACTTTTTTCCCTAATTTCAAAGCCGATATTATAGAGCCGGTTCCTCCATGAGATATGATCAGACTTGCCTCTTGCAAGTATTCTAACATCTTTTTAGATGGTAAGAAGTCGAATGATTCAATTGATGGATTAGTTACTATATTAGAACCAGCTTGCGCTATGATTCTATCTGTTATTATATTCTCATCAATCAAGTTAACTAACTCGTCAAAAAGACGTGTAAAAAGCTGGGGTTGTGTGCCAACAGTTACAAATATCATAGATTAATATAGAGTTCCTTTAAAATTAGCCTTAGGATAGAATTTTTTCATCTGTCTCCATTGTATATAAAATCTATCTGCAATCGGATATATGAGTTTTCCAGCACCAGATTTTGCTTTTATGGCCGCATATGTTTCTATAAATATAACTTTTCGACCAAATATTTTGGAGATATAGCTGAGATATACACTAATACCAGCACCGGTAGATACAATAATATCAGGATTGACATAAAGGAAATATTTAATGCTTAGAAATAATGATATAATATTTCCAACGATATATTTTAAGATGTTGTTTTTTCTTGTTTCAGGGAAATATAGTATTTTTGCCTGATTGTCAAATCGTTCTGATAAGTCTGAGGTAGATGTATCTTTTTCAGTTATAATCACAGATTTAAATAACGGTTGCAATTGTAGCAATTGAGTCAGATGCCCACCAGAACTTGCTATAAAAATGACTTTTTTCTTTTTTTTAGACATTTCACGAAAATAATTTGGTGAATAAAACTTTTAAAATATAGGATGACTCATATTCAGAGGCTGTCAAAAAAGCGTTTGTACTTAATTCCGAATATTCCTGATCTGACATTGTTGCTATCTTGTATATGCAATCGGCTAAGGCCTCCGCATTTCCTGGTGGGAAAATAAATCCGTTTATAGAATCTTTTAAATAAGAAGTGATACCTCCGATATTGGAGCCTATAACAGGGACAGACGAAGCCATTGCCTCTAATCCTACCAAGCCAAGACTTTCGCTATTGTTCTCACTTGGAAATACAAATACATCAAGGTTTTTATAGTAGTTTGGAAGTTCGTCATGTCCTATTGGTCCAAGAAAATGTATACAGTCACTTAGTTTTGATTCCAAGATGCATTTCTCTAGATCTGCAATATGATTACCTGTACCTACTAAAGTTGCTTTAAAATTGATACCTCGTTTTCTTAATAACATCAGACTGTGTACAAAAGTGTCCCAGCCCTTTCCTTTTACAATTCTGGATACATAACCAATATTTAATATATAATTCCTATTTTTTATTGTAGAATAAAAAAAGTTCTTTTCAACACCCCCTGATGGAGATATTAATATTTGGGATGTTTTAATCTCAGGAAATTCAGATTTAACAATATCCCGGAAATATGGTGTAGGTACAACGATAAATTTGCTTTTTTTTAACAGAGGCCTACATAGTTGTTTCAACCTTTCTGCCAATCTTGATTTTGTAAGGACATCAACACCATGAGCATTAAAAATCAAATTAAGATTCTTGAACAAAGATACTATGCGTATAGGTGGTGTAGGATATGTCAGGGTGTGTACATAAACTATATCATATTTTCGAATTAATAGTTTGAATAAAAGAGAACAATAAAAATTTGTATATTTTATCAATTTTCCTGTCTTTGATCTAGATCGGCCTCGGATGGCCACAATATCTACGATATAATCAGGATATAAACATATAACCCCATCATGGAACGTTTTTACAAATGTTCCAAAACTAAGATCAGATGTGGATGGATACATATTAGATACTATAAGTATGTGCATTTTGGCCTGTTTGTGGAATTTTGATTAATGAATATGAATTAATTAGAGCAATAAAGAGGCTTGCCATTCCAGAGTACATAATGTGTCCTGCTATGGATGATATTATCAGAATAGTGATATTTACAAAAATAACAATCGGCATTACTGTGTTAAGATGTCTCCTTACAAATGATGTAAAAAGAAAATAACCGAATAGCGAGTATAGTAAGAGGCGACCGATATAGCCATTCCGTATCAAGGAATCATATTGATCTCGTTCGACGGTAATATCGCTTCCCATTCCAAATAATTGTGTCAACAAATCCGAATTATAAAATAATAATTGCGTCTTTTCCCAAAACAGGTCTCTTCCGGATAATATTAATCTCTCAAAACCACCAGCTCTATAAGCATATGACCATCTCTCAAGTAATACAGATTCTGTATCGTTCAAGATTTTTTGCAATAAAAATATTATTGCAATGATGGATACAGAGGCAGACAATATTATTATTATCTTAATCTGTCTTGTTCCATATACGAAGTTTACAAATAATACAGACAGTATCGCAGACAATATTACTGTTTTGGTTCCAATCAATATGCTTCCAATCAAAACACACGTTATACAAATTATATATGTATACCAAGCACTTTTCTGTTTAATATAATATATAAATAGTGGTAACACACAGATTAATATGCCTCCTAGTTCATTTCCTGCTGCAAAAAAACCTTTGGTTGAACCTTCAACACTCTCATATGTAGCAAATCCATAGCCTAGACTTCCAAGTAGAACGTTAGCGCCAAGGATGATTATCGAGATGTATACTAAGCATTTTGATTTTATTTCAAATTCTATATCGTCATGATGTTGTATATATACTTTAAAAAATAAATAGACAAACAATGTTAGCACAGGTTTTAACAATGGAGCTATTGATTCTGACAATATATAATTGTTGACGCCATGGGTTATAATGAAAAATCCAAAATAAACTAATAGTATAGCGATGATTATCACATGACTTTTTTTATTGACTATTTGGGGCAGGATAAGACCAATTAAAGAGAGTTTATAAACCTGAGATATTGGAAGGTGTATACCCTTGTTTATGAATAGTCCTGTGATAGAGTCAACTATTAGCCATACATAAATTAAATGCCATGTTAGTTTGGCATAGTATTGGTTCATTGATGAAAATACCGATGGTGTGCTTAATAAACTGTTGTAATTGAATCAAATCGAACCGATGACAATTTAAGGTTGGTTATTCATCCCGAAATACTTACGTAAAATATTTAGAAATGCGTGTCCGAACCGCAGATCTGGTTCAACATAATTTCCTTCACCCCACTCATTCCAAGATTTTAGAAATATATAATTGAGATCAGAATTTTTGAGTTTTGTTTGTTCCAATACTTGTTCAATATGCTTGCTGAAATTAAGTGGATTCGTATTGGTGAATACTACCCCCCTTGTACCACTTCTAGGTGTATGATCCCAATTTGGTATTATTGTAGGAAATACACCATTTAAGGAATCAATCTCTTGACAGAACAAGTGATATATCTTATTATAATTATATATATATGGAATATTGAAGAACATTGAACGCAGCCTTTTAAAGGCATGGGAAAGGAATGCTTGATTTTCATGAGGATAACCTACGCGAATAAAGTTTACTCCATCAAAACCTAGACTGATATATTCTGAACGAATAAATTCTTCTGAGCCTTTCTTTCGATTATCTCGATAATGAGTCCCGATAAAATATATTCCTTTCAACCCGTTTTGCAGAGCAAGAGAATTCCAAAGATGAATAAAATCTGAAATTTGATCATAATCAAGTGGGCGATATATCATAAACAATGGTTTCCCATCATATTTAATATATCTATTATCCTTAAAAGCTGGTAACAAATGATAGAAATGGTCAATCATGTCTTGTTTTCCTGGATATTCTTGTTTGACAAGAATTTCCTTGGAACTACCTTTACCATCCTTGTTCCAAAATTTTTTATGCCACGTTTCGTTAGCCCAACAGAGCATGAATGGAAAATCCGGCTTACCAGAGGCTAAAACCTCTTTAAATGGTAGCTCCAACTCTTGTTTTCCATTACCAAACCAGTAGTGATAATAACAAAATCCATATATGCCAGATTCACGAGCCAGTTTGGCCTGAGCTTCGCGTACCTGTGGCAATCGAAGGTCATAGAATCCTAAATCAGCTGGTATATGTGGCTGATAATGACCTCTAAATAGAGGCTTTGCTTTGGCTACATTAGTCCATTCTGTAAATCCTTTCCCCCACCAGAGATCATTATCAGGCGTTGGATGATATTGAGGTAGATAAAGAGCTATAACTTTGGGTATAGACATATTAAAAAAAAGTTTTTATTATTCTTGCTGGATTTCCGGCGGCAACTGAATAAGGGGGTATATCGTGAGTCACGACTGAGTTCGCAGCTATGACGGAACCTTCGCCTATAGTGACCCCTGGGAGAATTGTGACTTTGTCACCAATCCACACCCGAGAACCTATATTGACCGGGCCTTTGGAGGTTAGAGTACGGTCCAGTGGCGCAATGAGAAGGGATGGATAGTCTGTGAGTCCGTGCGAGTTGTCAGTGATTGTGACCCATCGACCTGTCAGAACATCATCACCTATACTTATATTATTGATGGCCGTAATATGGACAAAATCTCCGAAATTGCACCGTTCGCCTATTTTGATTTTTGGGATGAAGTATTCGTTAGTCCATGCTGTGATTACAGCCATTCGTCCGAAAGACGATTTGCAACCTATACAGATATGTTCAGAGTGTCGGATGGATGAGACATTGCGTTTGAACAGGATATTTCGGAATCCGTATTTCCGGCATATCCACTCGGAATAAAAATATTCATATGGCAGACGGAGTAACTTTGTCCAACATGTAAGCGGATAGATCACTCTTACGAATAAACGTATTATGTCCTTAACGACAGTTTTTGGTTCTATTCTCATGGGCCTCTTTTATCTTGTTCAAGAAACAGAGAGTCTCTGATACGTTCTTCTTTGTATTGTACAATGATCGTACAGTATTGGAAGCCCCCTTTACGATCATATCGTATTCCTCATGGGACATTTGTATAGCCTTTAAAAGGCTTTGAGATATCTCTTTATCATCAATAAAGCGTATTCCTATCTCGTGACCGCAGAGATTAAGGCCGTTGTCAAATTGTTCTTTTGTCCCGCCGGTGTCGCGACCTATGACGAGGCAGTGGTTGAGCATTGCCTCGGCAGTTATACGACCGAACCCTTCGCATCGGGACGGAACTATTATGGCTTTGGCCTTCTGCATCTGGAGGAAGACTTCTGATGTTGGTCCCATTATGCGTATCCGTTGACTCATTTTAAGGCGGTCTATCAACCTAAGTAGTGATGTTTGGTATGACAAGGATATTCTGCCGAATAGTTCCAGGGTGTGGTCGGGATCCTTTTTGGCGAAATCGGCAAAGGATTTTATAAGAGATGTCACTCCCTTATTCGTGGTCAGAGCACCTACATAAATGAATTTTTTCTCCTTAACTGTATTGGTTAGGCGGTTTTCTGGCTCCTCTATTCCGTTATATATTACAATTCCGTTATCTGTTACAGAAAAATAGTCTGCAAGATCTCGTGTGATGCAGATTGAATAACTCTCCTGAGAGATACGGCGGAAAGCCTCTTTTCGGTACGGGAATCTGTGTATGTCGAAATCCTTGTCTCCATATTCCCTTATGTGCCATATGTGAGGAATGTCAAGCCTTCTGGCGACTTTCCACCCCACGTTTATGACTGATACATTGGTATGTATAATATCTGGCTTCCATTCAGATGTAATTTTTTGTATTTCGCTGATTGCCAGATGATTTATGAACTGCTGTTTAATAAGCCTCGGTAGGAATTTCGGATAGTCAATGGCTGAGGATAGTGGGGGAAAGGCGTCAAACCGAATTGGCACTATCCGATATGGTATATGCCTTTTGACAAGTTCCTCGCATAAGAAACCATCCTCTGGGGTTATAACAAAAATTTCCACACCTTCTTTAATTAGGCCTTGCAGCAGATTTAGAAGCGAGAATGTCGCTCCTCCTCGAAAGGATGCAGATACTATTGTAAGTAGTCTCATTTTGGTTTAAAGGATTAACAAAATAGCTCTTCTCGGGTCTAATATAATCGGTAGTCTCGATTTATTTAAAATGCGATTTTATTCAATTAATTTCAGAATAACCAATTCTACATCTTTCTCCCATTTCCTTTAAAAACTTATCTGTAAAGTAATTCATTCGACCACAAGCCGAGGTCAAAGTCAATTCGCCAAAATATACACTACCACCAACTTCATAAAAGTCCACTCTTATCTGCGGAAATCCTTCAGATAATTTTGATGCAATGTCCAACATTTTACTGATGCATTTAGGGCGGGGCATGTTTTTCGTTGCTTTAAGGTGAACTTTGTCATAATTAATATTTCGTTCATCAATTCTTTCCCATTGCTCGTTTGCAGTGTATAGATCAATCGTGAGACTGTCTTTAGTCCTATCGCTACAAACAAAGCAGCAATATGGTTGACCATTGAAGCACCAAAATTTATAGTCTATCAATGACATCGATTCAGAATCCTGTTTTGACACATCAAGTAATTCCTCTGCTATTACAACAGGATTGATTTTTGTATAGTGTGGCTCAGCAGAATCTAGCCCGAAACGATGGGAAAACATCTTCCTGAAATAAGATTTAATCTCGAATAGGTCGGCAGATTTTTTATCGGATATGATTCTTACGTCACCACTTCCGTTGTTCATCTTAAGTACAAACTTGTCAGGTAATCCATCGAAAGATATCTCATCAGGATTGTCCCATACATTTAGCAACGGTACAAGTATATCGTTGAACCCTTTCTCCGAGATATACTCCCTGACCGCATATTTGTCTGCAAGACGCACCCATTGGGTAGTATCTGTATTGAATTCAAGCCAATTTATCCATTGATTCAAGTCCTCAGGATTCATCCAGTTTATCTTTCTGCCAAAAGAAAGATAATACAGATAGGATGCGAAATTTTTAGCCGAACTAAATTTTTGGAGATATCTCCGTTTTAAACCTCTATAAATACGTCTTGGAGTTAGTGGATTCATGTTTAAGATGATTATGTAAATTTTGTTGGTATGATTTTTTTTGAAATTTTTGAAATGATTCTGACAGACAATTTCTTTTCTGGCGAGGTTAGGCTGAATTTAAAAAATAGGAATATGTAAATCAATGAAATACCAAAGGTTACCAATACAATCGCCAACAAGGAAATATTACTATTATGGAGTGTATAGTATGATATTATTAGGAATAGGAAAGGAATGCATAGAGCCACAAATACTCTTTGGAAAAATAATCTGATATCTAATCCACCGGAATAATGTAAAAATATAATCCTGAATAAGGCACAACCTAATTCCATAATCGCATAAATCCAAATAGAGTATTCTAATTTTAATCCTAATAATAAAGAAATAGCGATTAATGGAACTGTTATGATCTTTAATGTGTTAACTGTCAATGAATAATTTTTAACGTTACCGATTGCTTGGTTTGCGGTTCCTAATCCAAGGGTTGTTTGATCGCATAATGAGGTTATAAGTATTACTTGGCAAAACAAAATAGCGTAGGGTGGAACATTTCCCAACCATAGATTTAATACAGTACCCATATTAAATACCAATGGCATGACAACTATTGATAATAGGAAAAAACCGAACTTGCTTGCAGTCATTGATAACTCAAACATTCTGCTCCTATCTCCTGCTCCTTCTGCTTTTATAATTTGTGGATTAATTGCATTTATGAGGGAGCTTGAAACAAAACTGATAGCACCGCTGACTTGTTGTGCGATACCAAAGGCTGTGTTTATAAATGTCCCAAATAACTTGTTGAGGATTATGGCTGTACCTTGGGTTCGTCCAACAATACATCCTGTGGAATATAGTTGCCAGACCAGAAAACCAGAGATGCTTTTAATTACGCTTTTATTTAAATGTCTAAAACGCGGTCGAGTACATTCCTCATATTTTAAATGTGTGTATACGACATAAGATAAAAATTTAAATATAGATATTGCACATAAGAGTAGTACATAGATAGTTAGTTTGTCATCTCCAAATACCGTTATTGCCAAAGCAACTCCCAAACGAAGAAAAGAATCTACAATCTGAACTATGGAACTGTAAACTATATTTTCATGTGAGATTAACAATGCAAGGAAAGGGGCTGACATAAATGACATTATGACCATAAAAACGGAACATTGATAGACTATTTTGGCCGACAATATACGACTGGTCTCAATATTAAGAAATCCATGAAATATAAAAGGCTCGATAATTTCAAGAAGTCCTACCAATAAAATTGAAAATAAGACGTGTAATATAATAACATTGCTAAATAGCATTGAAATATATTCTACTCCAGAATTTGTTTGATGAAAGGAAAGGTATCGCTGCGTTGTACTTACAAGAGCATTGCTTATGAATGAAAGCATGGCAACGACACCAGCCACTAATGAATATATGCCATAATCATCAACACCTAAAACCGAAAGTATAATTCTTGTTGAAAATAAAGCAACAACAATGTTAATTAAGGCACGACCGTATTGTGCGACCGTATTGATTACCACCCTTGTTGAAGCACGATGAGATTTGACCATAATCAGATTGTTCAGTCCCTTTCGAACAGGTCTCGTGTGTATACCTTTTCGGCAACGTCGGCAA
>CAJTRI010000004.1 GCA_910578615.1 uncultured Duncaniella sp.
CAATCCCCCCAGACATTCAAACAGCTCCTCATGGTCAGCGGTTTCGACCGTTATTTCCAGATTGTGAAATGCTTCCGTGACGAAGACCTTCGCGCCGACCGCCAACTCGAGTTCACACAGATTGACTGCGAGATGTCGTTTGTGGAACAGGAGGATGTGCTAAACATGTTCGAAGGCCTTGTGAAACACATCTTCAAATATGTCAAGGACATAGACTTCACCGATCCGTTTCCCCGCATGACATGGGCCGACGCCATGCGCCTCTATGGCTCAGACAAGCCTGATACCCGCTTCGGCATGGAGTTCGTCGAAATCAAAGACCTCACGGAAGGCCATGGCTTCTCAGTTCTCGACGATGCCGCCTACGTAGGTGCCATCGTGGCTCCCGGCTGCGCCGGCTATACCCGCAAACAACTCGACCAGCTCACCGACTTCGTAAAGCGTCCCCAGATAGGCGCCAAGGGACTCATGTGGGTCAAGATGGAGGAAGACGGCTCGGTCAAGTCATCAGTAAGCAAGTTCTATTCAGAGGACGACCTCCGCAAATGGGCCGACCGTGCCGGAGCCGGAAAGGGAGACCTCATGCTCATACTCGCAGGCGAGACCATGAAGACCCGCAAACAACTCTGCGAACTGCGTCTTGAAATGGGTTCGCGTCTCGGTCTGCGTGATCCCCAAAAATTCTCATGCCTGTGGGTGGTTGACTTCCCTCTGTTCGAATGGGACGAGGAGACACAGCGCTACTATGCCATGCACCATCCCTTCACCGCCCCCAACCCGGAAGACATCCATCTGCTTGACAGCGACACCGGCGCCGTTCGCGCCACGGCATATGACATGGTGGTCAACGGCAACGAACTCGGAGGCGGCTCTATCCGTATCCACGAGGCCTCGCTCCAAGACAAGATGTTCCGTCTGCTCGGACTAAGCGAGGAAGATGCCCAATACAAGTTCGGCTTCCTCATGAACGCTTTCAAGTATGGCGCCCCGCCCCACGGAGGCCTTGCATTCGGCTTTGACCGCTTCGTCTCCATCCTCGCCGGTCTTGACTCAATCCGCGATGTCATCGCCTTCCCAAAGAACAACTCAGGGCGTGACATGATGATTGACGCACCTGCCGCCATCGATGAGTCACAGCTTGACGAACTCCAAATATGTCTTGACCTGAAAGACAAAGCCCAGTAACCTACCTCACCCCCAACCCTCACCCTCTAAAATTCAGACCTTACTTGCCCACATTACAAGATATTGTAGGCGCCATAGAGTCATTTGCCCATCCGGGACTCCAGGAATCCTGGGATAACACAGGATGGCAGCTGACACCGACATCCCCCGCCACCACGGAGTGCACGGGGGTGTTGGTGTGTCTTGACGTGACTCCCGAGCGCGTCAACGAGGCCGTAGCCAGAGGCTGCAACCTCATAGTCTCCCATCATCCGCTCATCTTCAAAGGACTGCGGTCTATAACGGGAACCACTCCTTCCGAGAGGACGGTCATCAAGGCCATAGCCTCGGGCGTGGCCGTATACTCTTCCCACACCGCCCTTGACAGTGCATCACTCGGAATCAGCCACGAACTCGGCAAACGCCTCGGGCTGACAGACATGCAGATACTATCTCCCGGCTATGAGCCGGGCACAGGCCTCGGAATCATAGGACGACCCGCCTATCCGCTCGCATCCAACGAGCTTATCGACCGGGTAAAGGCCGTCTACGGGTCTCCCATGGTGCGCCGTACAACCGGCCCTGACGATGGCAGAATATCACGTATCGCACTTTGCAGCGGTGCCGGCGGAGAGTTCATCAGACTTGCACGCGACCTTGGTGCAGGAGCATATATCACGTCAGATGTCAGATACCATGACTTCCTCGATCTCGGACGTGACATACTCATCATCGACACAGGTCACTTTGAGAGCGAAAAATGCAGTACTTCAATTTTTTCGCGCATAATTACCGAAAAATTTCCTACCTTTGCAGTCCGTATGTCGGAGAGCGAGCAAAACCCCGTGACATACGTCTGACCGCGTCATAAAGAAAAAAACATAATATGGCTAAAGAGCAAACTAAAATCGACCAGACCATCTCGGTGGAGCAGCGCCTGCGCGCTCTCTACGAGCTGCAAACAATCCTCTCGGAAATCGACCGTATCCGCACCATACGCGGCGAGCTTCCCGACGAGGTTCGTGACCTCGAAGACCAGATAGAGGGTCTCCACACACGTGTTGACAAGTATCGTGCCGAGATTGAAGAACTCCGCTCGAAGTCAGCACAGGAACAGCATAAGATCGAGGCTGCACAGGGACAGATCGCCACTTACAAGACACAGCTCGACAATGTGAGAAACAACCGCGAGTTTGACCTCCTGTCCAAGGAAATCGAATTCCAGACACTCGAAATCCAGCTCTCCGAGAAGCGCATAGGCCAGTATGCACGCGAATCAGAGGCCCGCAACGCCGACATCGCCGCTGCCGAAGAGTCTCTTATAGACCGCAACCACATTCTGGCCGAAAAACGCCGCCAGCTTGAAGAAATCGTTTCCGAGACCAAGAAGGACGAAGAACGTCTACGTATGCAGGCCAAAGACCTTGAAACCAAGATAGACGACCAGCGCCTCCTTAACGCGTTCAAGCGCATACGCAAGAACGCCCGCAACGGCCTCGGCGTGGTCTACATCCAGCGTAATGCCTGTGGCGGATGTTTCAACCGCATCCCCCCACAGAAACAGATGGAAATCAAGATGCACAAGAAAATCATCGTTTGCGAGTATTGCGGACGCATAATGATCGATCCAGACCTTGCCGGTGTAACCCTTGAAAACGCATAACCTCCCTCCACTCCCAGACTGACTATGGAAAAAATCCAACCCGGAAAATATGTGGAGATCGCCTATGATCTCTCCGAGACCCTCCCGGACGGCAATGAGAACATTGTCCACACGGTAGAAGCCTCCGAACCCGAACGTTTCATATTTGGCATCACCCCCGGACTTCTTCCCCCTCTCGCCCACGCTCTCGAAGGACTCGGGCAGGGACAGGCTTTCGATGTGGCCGTCCCCGCCTCGGAAGGCTTCCCTTACAATCCCGATGACGTGGCCACCCTTGACCGCGACATCTTCCTTGACGACAAGGGCGCGTTTGACACTGACAAGATATTCGTAGGCGCCCGCGTCCCCATGATCACGGCTGACGGCTACCAGATAGCAGGACGTGTCATCGAGATCACACCCGCCCATGTAAAGATGGATTTCAACCACCCCCTCGTAGGGAAAGACCTCCGTCTGAAAGGCACCGTGGTCACAGTGCGTGACGCTACCGAGGCCGAGCTGCACCCCTCTTGCGGAGGTGGCTGCGGTGGTTGCTGCGGAGGTGGCGATAACGGTGACTGTGGCGACGGAGGTTGCTGCGGGGGCTGTAACTAAACTATAAACAAGACAATAAAACCATACAGTATCAACCAATCACATGGCAACAACTGCAGACTTTAAAAACGGAATGTGCCTCGACATCGACGGCCAGTACTTCTTTATCGTTGAATTCCTCCACGTAAAACCCGGCAAAGGGCCGGCCTTTGTACGTACAAAACTCAAAAACGTCCAGACAGGCCGCGTGCTCGACAAGACCTGGAACTCAGGTGTCAAGGTCAACGAGGTACGCATCGAACGCCGCCCCTATCAGTACTCCTACAAGGACGATATGGGCTACCACTTCCTCCACACCGAGACTTGGGAAGAGGTCATCATCCCCGGCGAGAGCATCGAGGGCGTACAGTTCCTTAAAGACGGTGACATCTGCGAGGCAATGGTACACGCCGAGTCCGAAACGATACTTACCTGCGAGATGCCCACAACCGTGGTTCTCGAAATCACCTACACCGAGCCTGGCATCAAGGGTGACACCGCTACCAACACCCTCAAACCTGCCACATTGGAGACCGGTGCCGAAATCCGTGTGCCCCTCTTCTGCAACATCGGCGACAAGGTGGTAGTCGACACCCGTGACGGTTCTTACAAAGAACGAGTAAAGGAATAAATAACATATTTCCTGTCAACGACACAGACTGATTGCGGAGCGCAGGCGAGTCAACACTCTCCCGCGCTTCGTTGTTTTTCAGAAAAACATGATTTAACCTATTTAAGATGAACATCGAGACCCATCCGTTCCCACCGTTTATACCCGCCGGGGCAAAAGTGCTGATAATGGGGACGTTTCCCCCTAAACCATTGCGTTGGAGCATGGATTTCTATTACCCAAACAAGACCAATGACTTCTGGAAGGTCATGGGCCTGATATTCTATGGCGACACTGAGAGATTCCGTGACAATGCCACCGGCGGATTCCTGCGCGATGACATAGAGAATTTCCTGACAGAAAAAGGGATAGCGCTCCACGATACAGGCCGTGAGGTGCGCCGGCTTCGGGACAACGCCTCCGACAAATATCTTGAAATAGTCACCCCGGTGCCTCTGCGAGAACTACTTGCCGAAATGCCCGACTGCCATACCGTCGCCACAACCGGCGAGAAAGCCGCAGGAGTAATAGCAGGCATTACAGGAACCGAAATCCCAAGGATGGGAGAGATGGTCGAGAGTCCCGACGGACTCAGTATATGGCGTATGCCATCTACGAGCCGCGCCTATCCGCTTTCCATCGAAAAGAAAGCCGCCTACTACTCCCGGCTCTTCGAGGCTGTGGGAATCATTCCTGCGGGTTCTTAAATTTTTTTGAAATCTTTTCGTATCTTTGCACCCTCACTTAAACAACAATCCGAAAGGCAATGCTTGATTTTATCACCCTCCTCGCCATCTTTGACCCGGCGGGAATAATGGAGAAATTCCTTACAGCCGATGCCACGACAGTCTATCTACTCGTTCTCGGCTTCATGATTATCGAAAGTTCGTTCATCCCCTTTCCCTCGGAAGTCATAGTCCCCCCTGCGGCCTACCTCGCATGTACAAGCCACGAGGTCGACATCTTCGCAGTGATAGGACTCGCCACTCTGGGTGCTATCATAGGCGCTCTTGTCAACTACTACCTGTCAGTATGGATAGGGCGCCCGATAGTCTATAAGTTTGCCAACAGCCGTCTGGGACATGCGTGTCTGATAGACGAGGCGAAAGTCAGACATGCAGAGGAATACTTCGACCGCCACGGAGCCATATCCACGTTTATAGGACGCCTCATTCCCGCCGTGCGCCAGCTCATATCCATACCGGCCGGCCTTGCCAGAATGAACATAGGCAAATTCGTCATCTTCACGGGTCTTGGCGCTCTGACATGGAACATCGTCCTCGGCGTTCTCGGCTGGTGGCTCGGTACCCTCGTCCCGCGTGAACAGCTCTACGCCAAGGTAGAGGAATATAACGACTATCTCACTTACGCCGGCCTCGCGATAGGCGTGGTCTGCGTCATCATAATCCTCTATAACGCACTAAGGCCACGCCCTAAACAAACACAGATATGATACAGGTAGCCCCCTCGCTTTTAGCCGCCGACTTCGCCCGTCTCGGCGAGGCAGTCGAGATTGTCAACCACAGCGAAGCATCACTCATCCACATAGACGTGATGGACGGTGTCTTCGTCCCCAACATCACGATAGGTTTCCCGGTAATATCGGCAATAAACACCATAGCGCGGAAACCTCTCGACGTCCATATGATGATCACCGATCCCGGACGTTATGTCAGCCAGGTGAGAGACGCGGGGGCACATATAATGAACGTGCACTGGGAGGCATGCACCCATCTCGACCGGGTGGTGCACACAATCCGGCAGGCCGGCATGAAAGCGGGTGTGACACTCAATCCCGCTACCCCCGTGGAACTACTGCATGACATCATCAGCGAGGTAGACCTTGTCCTGCTCATGAGCGTCAATCCGGGATTCGGCGGACAGAAGTTCATCACAAACACCATCAGCAAGGTGGAACGCCTCCGCCGGCTCATTGCCGAATCCGGCTCAGAAGCCGTCATAGAGATTGACGGCGGCGTCGATCTCTCCACCGCCCCGGCCCTGATCAAGGCAGGAGCCGACATACTCGTGGCTGGCAGCTACGTATTCCGCGCCCCGGATCCAGCAAAAGCCGTGGCAGACCTCATCAAACTCTCGGAACAGACTCTATGATTCGCGATATAAGGATTGAAGAATTCGACTACCCGCTCCCTGACGAACGGATAGCCCGTCACCCGCTTGAAGAGCGTGATAGCTGTCTGCTACTTCTGAAAGAGCCTGACGGGAAATTGTCCACACGCCGGTTCACCGACCTTCCGTCACTTCTCCCGGATGACTCGGTGCTTGTATATAACAATACCCGTGTCATAAACGCACGTCTGCGTTTCCGTAAAGGCTCTGACGGAAGCGGGGCACTAATCGAGATCTTCTGTCTCGAACCGAGAGATCCCTCCGACTATGCCGTCAGCTTCGCCTCCACCGGGCGCTGTTCATGGATATGCTTCGTCGGCAATTCCAAACGGTGGAAGGACGGGGAACTGACCATGCGTCTGACAATTGACGGCACACCGCTGACACTCTCTGCCACACGCCTGTCACGAGAAGGCAATGCCTCAGTAGTGGAATTTTCATGGGACGCCCCCTCCGTGACGTTCAGCTCCATAATAAGTGCCGTAGGAGAGATTCCCATACCTCCCTACCTCAACCGTTCGACCGAGGAATCTGATTCCGCCGACTACCAGACAGTCTACTCCCATATCGACGGCTCCGTGGCGGCCCCGACCGCCGGACTGCACTTCACGCCGCGCGTCCTTGAAGCCATAGACCGCAGGGGTATTCCGCGTCGCGAGCTGACACTCCACGTAGGAGCCGGAACCTTCCAGCCCGTCAAGAGCGACACCATCGGTGACCACGAGATGCACAGCGAGTTCATCGCAGTCCCAAGAGAGCTTATAGCCCGGCTCGCCGAGTCGGAAAGACGCGTCATAGCGGTGGGAACCACCTCTGTCCGCACACTCGAAAGCCTCTATCATCTCGGATGCCGCATCCACGAAGGCCTTGATGCAAACGTACTGCCCCAGTGGTACCCTTATTCCGAAACCCATCCCGGACTGGACGTCTCAGAATCGATGAAATCAATCCTCGCCCGCCTTGATGCCGACGGCCTTGACACATTCGTGGCCTCTACAAGGCTTATGATAGCCCCCGGATACAGGTTCAGGATAGTCAGAGGAATGGTCACCAACTTCCATCAGCCGCGATCCACGCTGCTCCTGCTCGTATCGGCCTTCCTGATGCAGCGTCCGGGCGCGCCCTCATGGCGCTCTGTCTATGATTACGCCCTCGCCGGAGACTACAGATTCCTCTCCTACGGAGACGCCTGCCTGTTTCTTTAAATATTGACAGATCCGGCCTTCAAACCCACCATAGGGCAGATTTTTTTTGCAAAATCTTTCCCTTTTGCGGGGAAAATTGGTTATCTTTGCACATTATGACCGATTCGACCCAAATGGATGATATATTTGATATCGAGGCCTCTCAGGAACAGGTAGACTCGAACGCCACTGCAAATTACAGCGAGGAAGACATACGCACGCTTGACTGGAAGGAGCACATCCGCCGACGTCCCGGTATGTATATCGGCAAACTCGGTGACGGCTCCAACTTTGACGACGGCATATATGTGCTTATCAAGGAAGTCCTTGACAACGCCATTGACGAATTCATGATGGGATTCGGAAAACAGGTTGTGCTCGATGTGGCCGACGGTTGCGTACTGGTGCGCGACTACGGACGCGGGATACCTTTGGGCAAGCTCGTTGACGCATCTTCCAAGATGAACACAGGAGGCAAATATGATTCCAAAGCGTTCAAGAAGTCGGTCGGTCTGAACGGTGTGGGTATAAAGGCTGTCAACGCCCTCTCCACAGAGTTCTTCATCCGCTCAGTCCGTGACGGACAGGCCAAGAGTGTCACATACTGCTGTGGAGAGATTATCAAGGAGGAGGAGATAGAGACTACCGACGAACCAAACGGCACACTGGTACGCTTCACTCCTGATGCATCCATCTTCCGCGACTATCAGTTTGAGGAAAAGCACATCATACCGCTTGTAAAGAACTACACCTATCTCAACACAGGTCTCTCGTTGCTCTACAACGGCAAGCGGTATTACTCACGCGGAGGCCTTCTCGACCTTCTCCGCGACAATATGAGCACCGAGCCGCTCTATCAGCCCATCCATCTGAAAGGCGATGACATCGAGCTGACAATAACCCATGCCAACCAACGCGGAGAGGAATATTACTCGTTTGTCAACGGACAGCACACCACACAGGGAGGCACACATCTTGCCGCCTTCAAGGAGGCGGTGTCACGCACCATCAAGGAGTATTTCAAGAAGGATTTCCAATACGAGGACATACGCAACGGCATGATAGCCGCTATATCCATCAAGGTCGAGGAACCCGTGTTCGAGTCTCAGACCAAGACAAGGCTCGGCAGCCGCGAAATAGGCCCTGACGGCCCCACGGTGGCCAAGTTCGTTGGAGACTTCATCAAGACGGAACTCGACAATTACCTCCACCGCAACACGGATGTGGCTGACATAATCCTCAAAAAAGTCCAAGAGTCGGAGCGAGAACGCAAGGCTATGTCCGGCGTGGCCAAACTGGCACGCGAGAAGGCCAAGAAAGTCAATCTCCACAACAAGAAGCTGCTTGACTGCCGCGTCCATTTCAACGACCCCAGAGGTGACGAGGAGAAGAAACTCGCGTCATCGATATTCATCACCGAGGGTGACTCCGCCGCCGGCTCCATCACAAAGATACGCGATGTGGAGACACAGGCTGTCTTCTCACTTCGCGGTAAACCCAAGAATTCCTATGGAGTTCCGGCAAAAATCCTTTACGAGAACGACGAGTTCAATCTCTTGCAGGCAGCTCTAAACATCGAGGAAGGCATTGACGGACTACGATATAACAATGTCATCATCGCTACCGATGCCGATGTGGACGGGATGCACATACGCCTGCTGCTGCTGACATTCTTCCTCCAATTCTTCCCGGACATGATAAAGAAAGGGCATTTATACGTGCTTCAAACCCCTCTCTTCCGTGTCCGCAACCGCAAGACGGCCAAACGCGGCGCCCGCTCGAAAGCCTCGGCAAACGAAGAGACATACTACTGCTATACCGATGAGGAGCGCATCGCGGCGATAGAAAGATTAGGGGACAACGCCGAGATTACCCGGTTCAAAGGTCTGGGCGAGATTTCTCCTGACGAGTTCAGAGGCTTTATAGGCCCCGACATGAGGGTTGACCGTGTGGCCTTGCGCAAAGAGGACGCCGTGGCCGAGCTTCTTGAATTCTATATGGGCAAGAACACCATGGAGCGTCAGAACTTCATTATTGACAACCTCGTGGTCGAAGATGATTCACATCTTGACACCGATACCCCTTTGGACTGACTTGACGAGATGGAACGCACCGTACTTTTTCCCGGGTCTTTCTCCCCGTTCACCACTGGCCACGCCTCACTTGTGGAGAGAGCCTTGGAGTTGTTCGACAATGTGGTCATCGCCATCGGCTACAATGCCTCCAAACCGGCTGCAATCCCGATAGAGAACCGTATAGCCGACATCTCGGCCCTTTATCACAACGAACCACGCGTAAGGGTGACTGCATATTCGGGCCTTACAGTAGATGCCTGCAAGACAGAGGGTGCCGGATGGATGCTGAGAGGGATACGTTCCGTGGCCGACTTTGAATACGAACGCAATCTTGCCGACATCAACCGCATGATTTCGGGAATAGAGACCGTCCTCCTGTTCACACTTCCGGAACTCGCCGCCGTCTCATCCTCGATGGTAAGAGAGCTCGCAGCCAACGGTTATGACGTCAAACCATTCCTGCCCGACCCTGTCTGACGAAACACATACTTATCTTTATCCGATATACAAAAATGAAGAAATTTCCCATCCTGCTCCTACCGGCCCTCCTGCTCCTTGTGGCAGCGGCGTCAAGAGCGGACAATAGATTTCCACCCGAACGCAAGCTGGTCTATGCCGAACAGATAATAGCCAACTATTATGTAGACGATATCGACACCTCGGCTGTCATACGTGACGCCATCGTGGCCATGCTGAAAACACTTGACCCGCATTCCACCTACACTGAGCCGGAAGAGACCAAAGAGCTTACAGAACCTCTCGAAGGCAACTTCTCGGGTATCGGAATCCGTTTCCAGATGGTCAAGGACACGTTATATGTCATCGAGTCAGTTGCCGGCGGCCCGTCCGAGAGAATGGGTATAATCCCCGGTGACCGCATCCTTTCCTGCAACGATACCATCATCTCAGGTGTGAAGATGAAAAACTCCGGGATACTCAAAATCCTGCGCGGCCCACGTGGCTCCGTGGCCAATCTAAAAGTGACCCGCAAAAATGTGCGTGACACACTGGAATTCCGTGTTGTGCGCGAGGAGATACCCATTTACAGCGTTGACGCCTCCTATATGGTAAATGATTCCGTGGGTTACATAGCTGTGTCGCGTTTTGCCGCAGCCACTGCCGAGGAGGTTGCCGATGCCATGAAGTCTCTTAAAAAGAACGGAATGCGCCATATAATACTCGATCTCACCGACAATGGAGGCGGTTATCTGAAACCTTCCACCGAGATAGCCGAGATGTTTCTCCGCAAGGGTGACATGATAGTCTATACCGACTCTCCACGCAACGGTTCCTCGGCATATAAGGCCGAGAAGGACGGCGAATATCAGGACGGACGCGTGGTAGTTATGGTCAACCAGTTCTCTGCCTCGGCCAGCGAGATTCTCAGCGGAGCCATACAGGACAACGACCGTGGCGTGGTAGTCGGACGCCGTACTTTCGGAAAAGGACTGGTACAAAGACCGTTCCCATTCCCTGACGGATCCATGATACGCCTGACTGTCTCGCGTTACCACACTCCCTCGGGACGATGTATCCAGAAGCCCTACAAGCCTGGCGATGACGAGGACTACAACATGGACATGCTGCACCGTCTCAAATCAGGCGAGTTTTCAAGCTCTGACAGCATACATTTTGCCGACTCGCTGCTCTACCACACCGTGCGTCTCGGACGACCCGTCTACGGTGGAGGCGGCGTGATGCCTGACCGTTTCGTGCCGATCGACACGACATTCTATTCAGACTACTACCGCGACCTTCTCGCGAAGGGCGCCATAAACAACTATGTCATCAGCTATGTAGATGCCAACCGCAAGGCCATAAAGAAGAAATATCGTTCGGAAGAAGACTTCGACCGAGGTTTCAACGTCACGCCGGCAATGCTCAAAGAACTTGTGGAGACCGGCACCCGAGAGGGAGTTGAATATGACGAGAAAGGCTTCAATACCTCCCGTGACTTCATAGCCTCCATCATAAAGGGCCTGATAGGCCGCGACCTGTACGAACAGTCAACCTATCGGCGCATCGTCAATCCCATGAACCCGGTCTTTGCCAACGCGGTGGAGATCATCACCAATCCCTCACTATATAACTCTTATCTCTCAACACCATCAGAATGAAACCAGTCAATCTATTAACCATCACGGCAGTCATGGCAACAACACTTCTATCAGGCTGTGCCAAGTCATCACCATCATCACACATAAGTTATCCCCAAGCACCTCAGGACGGGACAACCGATACCTATTTCGACCTCAAAGTCTCTGACAATTACCGCCCTCTCGAAAACGATACCGCCGCCGCTACAACAGCATGGGTAGAGGCCGAGAACAAGGTAACACGAACCTACCTTGATGCCATACCGTTCCGCGACAAGATGGCCGAACGTCTTACCGAGCTTAACAACTACGTGAAACGCGGACTCCCCGGACGCATGTCTGACGGGAAATATTATTTCTTCGAGAACGACGGACTTAAAAACCAGTCCGTGCTCTATCGCTCCTCCACCCCGGAAGGAACCGACAGAGAGGTATTTCTCGATCCCAACACTCTCAGCGATGACGGTACGGTGGCACTCAACGGGGTCTACCAGTCGAAAGATGGAAAATACACTGCCTATACCATCTCTCGCAGCGGTTCGGACTGGAATGAGATCTACCTTATGGACTCAGCCACAAAGGAACTGCTTCCTGACCATATAGAGTGGGCCAAGTTCTCAGGTGCCGCATGGGATGCTGCCTCTGAGGGATTCTATTACAGTGCCTACCCGAGGCCCGAGGCCGGAAAGGAATATTCCAACGCCAACGAGAACCATCTCGTCATGTACCATCGCATCGGTACACCTCAGAGTGATGACACAGTCATTTTCTCCGACCCAGCCAATCCTCTTCACTTCCACTCTGCCGACATCACCGAGACCCAGCCAGAACTGTTCGTGACCGTCAGCGGGCAGGGTGTAGGAAACGCACTCCTTCTCAGGCGCGGAGACAAATGGGTGACGGTCTCACCCGATCAGGAATACATCGTCTATCCAATAGACGTGATTGACGGCAAGATATACCTGTACACATCATTTGGCGCACCCAAAAACCGCCTCATGGTGGCCGACATAAACAATCCCGGACGTGAGAACTGGAAAGAACTCGTCCCGGAAGGGGACGGCGTGCTCACCGGCGCCTCCTTCTCAGGAGACCGGCTGTTCCTCTCCTGGGAGAAAGATGCAGCCCAGCGTGTCACCATACACTCTATGGACGGTAAAAAGACTGCCGATCTCGACCTCCCCGGCTATGGCACCGTGGGCCTATCGGTTGACCGCAAACACCCCGAGGATGTCTTCTATGCATTCACATCCTTTACATCCCCATCATCCATATACAGATATGACCACAAGACCGGCAAAAGCACGCTGATGTACGAGACAAAGGTGGAGGATGTTGATTTTGACGACTATGTGACCGAACAGGTATTCTACCCATCGGCTGACGGCACAAAGATTCCCATGTTCCTCACTTACAAGAAAGGCCTGAAACGAGACGGCTCTAACCCTGTCTATCTCTACGGATATGGCGGATTCAACGTATCGCTCACCCCGGGCTTCTCGGCCAACCGCATGCTCCTTCTCGAAGAGGGCGTGATATATGCCCAGGCCAATCTTCGCGGTGGTTCCGAATATGGCGAAGAATGGCATCAGGCGGGCACAAAGATGAACAAGCTGAACGTATTCAATGACTTTATCGCTGCTGCCGAATATCTCGTCAAGGAAGGGTGGACATCGCCCGAACATCTCACAATCGAGGGTGGCAGCAACGGCGGCCTGCTGGTAGGCGCCACCGTCAACATGCGTCCCGACCTTTTCAAAGTCGCCTTCCCCCGTGTGGGAGTGATGGATATGATGAGATACCATCTTTTCACCATCGGCTGGAACTGGGCACCTGACTACGGCACTTCTGCCGACTCCCCCGAAATGGCCTCATATCTGCTGGGATATTCACCGCTCCACAACATCAAAAACGACGGCACTCCCTATCCGGCCATAATGGTCACTACCGCCGACCATGACGACCGTGTGGTGCCCGCCCATTCATTCAAATATGCCGCCGCCCTTCAAGCCGCCGACACAGGAGATGCCCCGAAACTCATACGCATTGACTCCAAGGCCGGCCATGGCGCCGGAAAGCCGATTTCGAAAGTCATCGACGAGTATGCCGACATCTATTCCTTCATGTTCCATAATCTGGGAAAAGAATACAGATAAAACGTTTTTTTGAATGCCGTACATCCGCGTGTCAGCAAAAAGCCGTAGCACGCGGATGTACGGTATCTTCCGAAGACACAAACCCTAATGAAAAAAATCCCCTCCCTGTCCCCATTTCTCTCCCTCCTGCTGACACTCGTGCTTCAAGGATGTTTCTTCACAGGGGTGGAATCTACACCCAAGATAACAGCCGGCGACGTAAGGCGCGAGCGAGAGCCTGTCGCAGCCGAGGACACATTCCTGTCTCATGCCGTCGACGCCCCTCTTTCAGAATGGCGTCCCGGCAAGGAATTCATCGTCACAGACCGGCGTATCTCGCTTATTTTCGGCGCCACGGCCCCGCAGGGAGAAGAACTGGCCGGACGCACCATCACTTACTCCGGCTCAGACGAGACCACGTCTGTGACCGGCTCTCCTGTCACTGACCTCTCATTCACCTCCCCATCGGGTTCGCGTCTCGTTTACAGAATCAACCGGCCTCTGTCACGGCTTGTCGAAGATGACGCGCCCGGAGTACCGTTCACCATACAGCGCTCGGTGGTCGATGCCGCCGCCAAGGCCATGAACGGACGAAACCTCTATATACTCACCCTCGCATGGCGTGACGACAATGACACACCCATAAAGGACGGACGCAAATTCGTAAAAGTGCATATCGACTCCGTTTCTCCCGGCAACAACCATTATTCTCTAAAAGCCGCCTTCACCGACAACAGGGGGGTCAGCGGCCGTATATTCTTTCATCCCGGAGCCAAAGGGGACTCACCACGCACATTCCCTACCATCTTCTCATTCGATGACCCGCAGTCACGCTATACATCGGTCTCGCCCGAAACATGGCGACTTATAACCGAGGGGAAGGTGGCCGACGGGATGACCCGGGAGGAATGCCGTCTCGCGCTCGGAGCGCCAAAAGAAGTGGAACGAGGTGCCACACACAGCTACCTCCGCGAGATGTGGCTATATGAGAACGGGGTCTACCTCCTGTTCGAGGACGGAATACTGAAACACCACCGCCGATGAAGACGATGGCATAGCGCCAACGGCAATCTTACCCGTCTGGCCAAACTTTTTTAAAGAAAACCCTTAGATATTGGGATTTTTACGTTAACTTTGCAAAAACGTCATCCCTAATACCAAACACATCAGCAATTATGTCTTTCTGGAACGGTATAAAACAAGTTTTCGGGTTTTCTCATGAGGATGAAGAAGACGAGGAGGAATACTCTTCGGCTTCTCCCGTCTATGCAGTCACCACAACATCTCCCGAATCCGCAGATACCGGCGACCGGCCCACCGATCCGCAGGAAATGACAACCACTGCCGAAGATGAAACGGCACAGGATGACGAGATGCTTCCTGCCGACCTGTTCGATGCTGTCATAGAGTTCTTTAACGAGACGCAGCCTGACTTCGTAAGAAACTGCCTGTCACTGGAATCACAGCGGGCATATCTTATAGGCACCATATCCGAGAGCCTGCGCAAACGGGTATCCGTTTCCGCCGTAATATCCGCGTCTGCCGATGCGGCTGACAACGCCTCACTCAGGAATGAGAACGGGAAACTGCGCAAGAGTCTCGACACCCAGAAACGCGCCCTGCTCGACCGCATCAACGACCTCGAAACACAGGTGGCAAGGCTGCATGATGACAAAGACCGATTCTTTACAGGCAAACGCAGCATTGCCGATGAGGAAGAAATAGCAAAAGGCCTTGAACGGATCGCCTCCCTCGAATCTGAGGTGGCCGACCTGACAGACCAATTGCAAAAAGCCCGCGCCGCCCAATCTGACGGAGCCGATACCGAGCGTATAGCCTCTCTCGAACAGGAACTTGCCCGCCAGACCACACTGCGCGAACAGCTCGAACTGAAATCACGGATGGGTGACGAGATGCTTTCAAACATCCGAAACGAAGCTGCCAAGCTGAGACGCGAACTCGAAGAAGTCAGCGAGGAAAGAGAGGAAGCCGCAAGGCTACTCGCCGAACAGCTTGACGGGTTCGAAATACTCAAAAACAAATACGAGACCCGGATCAGCGAACTGCAAGAACAGCTCGATGCCGTAAGACGCGAAGACCATGAGGCCAGAATATCCAAACTCATGGAGGAAAACGCATCACTGCGCCACACCATAGAGAATAATCTCTACAATCAGGCCAACAATGAAATGCGTCTCCGCAAAGAGATTAAGGAACTGGCAGGCAGACTACAAGAGTTTGAACTCTCAAAATCACAGAATGCGCCTTCCGCCGATACGCCGGCATCACCCTCACCCGTCACATCCTCCGACACACCGCCTACCCCACCCCGCAAAAGAGGGCGCCCCAAAAAAGTACGTATAGATTCAGATCTCGACAATACAGACTGGTTTGCACAATCCGGGGGAAAGAAAGAAGACCCCGACTTCGGCTATCACGAACCGCCACGCAAGCCTGTCAATGACAACGAAGCACAATTAACACTGTTTTAGGTAGTATGAGAAAGACAATTTCCGCACTCATCCTTCTCGCAAGCGCTCCGGCAGCCATGGCCGTTCCCTCACCGGGGAACGCCCGTGTTTTCAGCGGCTTGGAGCAATACGTATATCCTTCTAACCGTCCCCCCACAGTGGCCGCCCCGGCCTTTACTGCCGACGGGCTTCATTACCTTGCCCTGTCAGACGATGGGAAAAGAATAATAAAATATGTCACACGCACCGGCGCCGAAGCCGAGACCGTGATGGATGTGGCAAACACAAGAGAAAACAAAATCGAGTCCGTGGACGGCTTCACACTTAGTCCCGACGGCTCCAAGATACTCGTTACCACTGCCGAGGAACCTGTCTACCGCCATTCCACACGTGCTTCTTATTATGTCTACGAGCTGCGCACACGCATCCTACGCCCTCTGTCAGAAAACCACCGCAAACAGCGTTCGCCCCTCTTCTCGCCTGACGGACGCATGGTGGCATTCGTGGCCGGTGACAACAATATTTATCTGAAAAAAATCGACTATGACACCGAGGTTGCCGTAACTACTGACGGAGCTATTGACCGCGTCATCAACGGTGTCCCCGACTGGGTATATGAGGAGGAATTTTCCACGACATGCTCCATGGCATGGGCTCCTGACAATATGACGCTCTCATATATCAAATACTCAGAGGCCGAAGTCCCTGCATATTCATTCCCTCTTTATGAAGGGACATGTGACCCCATGAAGCAGTATGCCCTCTACCCAGGACAGTTTACCTACAAATACCCTGTTGCCGGAGAGCCGAACTCCGAGGTCTCGCTCCACAGTTATGACGTGGACAACCGCAAGACCAAAAATCTCCGACTTCCTGACACCCGCATCGAATACATCCCACGCATAGCCTACGGCGGTTCCTCCGCTGACCGTCTGATGGTGGTGACACTCGACCGTTCGCAGACCCGCATGGAGATATATGCGCTCAACCCACGTTCAGGTGTCAGCAAGGCTGTAATGACCGAGGAAGACAAAGCGTGGATAACGCCCCTGACATATGAGGATATATGGTTTGACGATAAAGGCTTTGTCGTTCTCTCGGCTCGTTCAGGCTACACACATGCCTACCAATATGACTATGCCGGAGGCATGACCCGCCAGATCACCTCGGGCAACTATGACGTTACCGCCTATTACGGCACTGATGCCAAAGGTAATCATTACGTGCAGTCGGCATCCACAGGCGCCATAAACCGTGTGGTATCACGCATCGACCCAAAAGGCTCTGTAAAAAACCTTTCCCCCGACAAGGGAAATGCCTCTGTATGGTTCTCCCCGTCACTCAACTATTACGGTCTGACTTACAGCAACTCCTCGACACCTCCCGTGGTGACTCTCTATGCATCGGACGGAGACAAGAAGGCCCGTGTCCTTGAAGACAATGCCTCTCTCAAATCAGTCTACGCCTCCATGCCCGCAACCGAGTTCACCACTGTTGCGACAAACAGTGGCGTGGAACTCAATGCCTACCTTATCAAACCACGTGACTTCGATCCGTCCCGCCGTTATCCTATGATAATCCATCAGTACAGCGGCCCCGGCTCACAGGAAGTCCTTGACCGTTGGCGTCCCGACTGGACACACTACGCAGCCACACAGGGATATGTCGTGATGTGCGTTGACCCACGCGGCACGGGCGGACGCGGACGCGCATGGGAGACCGCCGTATACAAAAACCTCGGCCACTATGAGACCATCGACATACAGGGGGCCGCAGCAGCGGCGGCAGCGATGCCGTTTGTCGACGGAGACCGCATCGGTATCACCGGATGGAGCTATGGAGGCTACGAGACACTCATGGCCGTCACCTCCGGCCCGTCAGCCTCGCTTTTCTCCTGTGCAGTGGCCATAGCCCCTGTGACAGACTGGCGTTTCTATGACACGGTATATGCAGAGCGCTACATGCTCACTCCCCGTGAGAACCCTGACGGCTATCGTTCATCGGCACCGCTATCATATGCCGGCAAACTGAACATCCCTCTTCTCATAATGCACGGAACAGCCGATGACAATGTCCATCTCATGAACACAATGCAGTATGTCTCCGTTATGCAATCTGAGGGCCGTTTCTGCGACATGTTCCTCTATCCAAATATGAACCACTCCATCTTCGGATGCGACGCCCGTCTTAACGTCTATTCCAAGATGCTCGATTACTTTAACAAGAACCTCTGAGTGTCATACCGTCCCCACGGTTCGACATAACACAATATCATGGCCAACCGCATAATATCCCACGAAAGCGCTATCCTCAACCTCTGGTTGAACTGGATAGTGGCCGTCGGCGCGCTTGTCATCCCCGTCATCATGCGCGTCTATCTTCCCGAGCTTACCATACCTGCCATAACATTCGGCGTGATGGGCGCGCTGATACTCTATGACCGTTTCTCTCTCAGAGGACGGTGGGCCGTCTGTCCGCTTCTGCCATCAATAGCCATCTGGACTCTCGGCATATCGGGCATACTCATGATCATCATAAGTATCATATACTCCAAAGGTCTTATAAACTATATCAGTGACGCCGGTCTTGTCAATGACCATATTCCTTATCTGACAATCCTTATAGTGGCCCCGGTGCTTGTAGGCGTGATACTTTGGTCTAAGTTCCTCGGACGTCGTTACAGTGCCTGCCAGAACTGCTTCATCACCCTCGGCTCGGAATCCGAACGAGGTTTTCTCGGAAAACTATTCTCTCAGGAGAGCAAGTATCAACGCAATTTCCTGCTTGCAATAGCCATAACGGAGATGATTCTGAGCTGGGGATATTATATATTCTTCTACATCAACGTCAACCTCAATCAACCCGACAAGTTCTTTTTCGGCTGGATACCCGTCATACTGTATGCCATCTCCGTCTTCTACCTCGGAGCACGCTATTTTACCATCTGGGCCTACTATTTCCAGGATGTGGAAGGCAGCGAGAAACGCCACGGCGCCTCTACGGCTGTACGCTATCTCATAGTCTCGGGTGACAATCTGTATCTCAGCCGCAGCGAGGAGTTCGGCGACATTCCTGACAGCTCTTTGATTGACACCCCCGCCAGTCTGGTCATAGACCACCGGCACCAGATCTCGGCCAAAGAGGCCGAGTCACTGTTCCGCGACATGAGCCGCCTCCACACAGAAAAGCTCGACTTCCGATTCGTATATGTTTCAAAAGAGGCTTCGGGAAAACGCAACACTTTCCATTTCGTGTGCTGTCCCGCCGAAAAGGACGTGATGGCCTCCTCTGCATTCAGCAAAGGTAAATGGTATAACCTCGCACAGGTGGAACGTCTGCTCCACAACCACGACCTCTCCCACATGCTTGCATCCGAGATTCACAGAATATACACAGTCTCAATGGCGTGGAAAACCTATGACTATGAAGGCCGCAGACTATACAAAGTGAAGAATTACAGGCCTCTCTTCCGTCTCAACGGAATCTGTGACTGGGAGGTGGACTTCAATTCCACACACTGGATGAACGTGGCACGCTTCAACGAGGACAAACCCTTCTTCCGCCTGCGCCGTCTGTTCCGCAGCCGTCCGGCGTCACCCGACGCATGATGAAGACTCCGCTCATAGTCATAACGGGGCCTACGGCTTCGGGAAAGACCTCTCGCGCGGTGGCTCTCGCCCGGGCGGTTGATGGCGAGATTATCAGCGCGGACTCACGACAGGTTTATCGCGGTATGGATCTCGGCACAGGCAAAGATATAGAGGAATATGGCGAAATCCCGGTTCACCTCATAGACATCCATCCTGCCGGATACAAGTACAATCTTTATGAATATCTTCGTGACTATGCCGCCGCTTATGCCGAAATAGTCTCCCGAGGAAAGACACCTATACTCTGTGGTGGAACAGGGCTGTATGTAGAAAGCGTGCTCAAAGGGCTCCGGCTTCCAGAGGTTCCCGAGAATCCGGAACTTCGAGAAAGACTGACAGGCAAGCCCATCGAAGAACTGACGCGCATACTTGAAGGGATGAAGACCCTCCACAATGTGACCGATGTCGATACGGCACAGAGAGCCGTCCGTGCCATCGAGATACAGACATATTATGCCGAGCATCCGGAAGCCGCATCCCAAGCCGAACCCCATCCCGTGGAGGGAGCGGTGGTCGTAGGTGTAGACGTAGACCGCGAGACACGGCGCAGACGCATCACAGAGCGTCTACATGCCCGTATCGATGCCGGAATGATAGAAGAGGTTGCCGGACTTCTCAAAACAGGCATAGCGCCCGAGGATTTGATTTACTATGGTCTTGAATATAAATTCATCACCCTGCATCTCATAGGCCGGCTGTCCCGCGAAGAGATGGTAAGCCAGCTCGAAACCGCCATACACCAGTTTGCCAAACGCCAGATGACCTGGTTCCGAGGCATGGAGCGCCGAGGATTTCCAATTTCATGGCTCCCGTCAACACTCGGGCCAGACGAATTTACAAGCAAAGTAATCGGGTTGACAGTCTGAATCTCACTTTCAGGCAGTCTCACCAATACGTTGTTGCCCCGCTCCGATTTGGAAGAGGGGCTTTTCTATTTCCTATGGCATCCTTATCTTGCTGATACAAAGAAATATATGTATGAAATAATAAAGCTGTTCGGCCCCGATGATAAAAATCATCGGGGCCGAACTTGGCAAAGGTGTGACAAAAGGTGTAGCCCATAGGAGAATCGAACTCCTCTTTCAAGAATGAAAATCTTGCGTCCTAACCGATAGACGAATGGGCCTTCTTAACCAAGAATACCACCCGGCTCCGAGGAGCCTTGGGATGGAATGCTTTTATTAGGCAGCGAGCTTGGCGATGTAGTGAGCCAGCTTGCTTTTAAGGTTGGCGGCTTTGTTCTTAGAGATAGCGTTCTTGGAAGCGAGACGGTCAAGCATGGCGCCAACCTTACGGAAAGCGGCTTCGGCCTGAGCCTTGTCTGTCATCTTGCGAAGATTGCGGACAGCGTTGCGGGCAGTCTTGGCATAGTAACGGTTGCGGAGACGACGGGCTTCGGTCTGACGGATTCTCTTAAGTGATGATTTATGATTTGCCATCTTTATTAAATCTCTTTTTTCTTGTTGTTCTTGATTAAGTTGCTGTGTAGCCCATAGGAGAATCGAACTCCTCTTTCAAGAATGAAAATCTTGCGTCCTAACCGATAGACGAATGGGCCGTCAAGAGCATATTATGCTCAAAAGCGATTGCAAAGTTACGAATCTTTTTCGATTTGAACAAATTTTTTCGCGTAAATTTTGAAAATTTCAATCTTTATGGCCTGTATCGCGCCTAAAACAACTGTTTTTCTCTTCCGAGAGGCACTAAGGCTGACGGAACATAGTCATTTTTTCCGTAAATTTGCATACTCAATCATTCACATGCACCAAGGATGCGCATATCCATAATAACACTCAAAGTCACCCGATACAGCGACACCCAGTCAATACTGACAGCATTCAGCCGCCAGCAAGGCCGTGTGGCCATGGCCCTCCCGGCAGGAAAGGGACGCGAGGCATCAAGGCTGAGGGCGCTTTCAATGCCGCTCGGGATAGTGGAATGCGAGACCGACATACGTCCGGGACGCGATGTCCTGCCTATGCGACAGGCACGTCCTCTGTCTGTCCATGCCTCTCTCCGATCAAACCCCTTGAAACAGATGGTGGCTATGTTTGCCGCCGAGGTGCTCTCTCTCGTTATAGGCGGGGAGCCCGACGAAAAACTGTTTGACTTCGTAGCCGCAGCCACAGACAGGCTCGACAGAGCCGACAGCCGCGCCACGGCCAACTTCCCGGTATGCTTCCTCTACCGCCTCGGCGAAATCCTCGGGGTAGAGCCTGATGTCTCCACATTTACAAAGGGGCGTCTGCTCGACATGCGCGACGGTCGTTGGCGCATGACGGCGCCGCTCCATGGCGAATGTCTCTCTCCATCGGCTTCCGAGGCCGCCGCCATGCTGTCAAGAATGACCTTTGACAATATGGGCGCATTCCGTTTCAGCCGAGAAGAGCGAGCCGAGGTCACAGACGCCATACTGAGATACTATTCCATACATCTGTCACCGTTAGGCGGTGCGGCAAAGACCCTTGACGTGCTCCGTTCCATGTTGTAGACCCCGTTCAATCAGCCTCCTCGGCATTGGCAGTGGCCGGAGCCATCGCTGTCTCTGAAACTGGCTGCGACTCCAAAGCCCTGCGACGCAACTCGTCAAGCGCCCTGCGGTGGGCACGGTAGGTCAGCATTCTGTTTATATAGCGCCCGGTCACTACCGTGAGTACAACAAGGGCTATTATGGTGCTCCATAGGAGGATTTCTTGGATTTCGAGTGGCTTCATGACGTTCGCGTATATGGAGATTGCGGGCGGTGCTGTTTTACACTCCCCGGCATTTAAACGCCTTCCGACCTTCAAAGGTTTACAGGCAACGCGCTAATTTTCGTCATCCTGTTTGGATATACGGAAAATTACTCCTAACTTTGCAGCGAAGAAAATCCCACTTCTGCTGCTCGAATGGTGGAATGGTAGACACGAAGGACTTAAAATCCTTTGGTCATTGCGACCGTGCGGGTTCGAGTCCCGCTTCGAGCACATTACTTAGTCATTTACTGGCGGCGACACTGATTAATGTCGCCGCTGTTTGTCATACAGATGAAAATTCCAAGCGCCAAGTATCTTCTCACCACATTTTCCCTGCTTCTTTCCGCCACCCTCTCCGTATGCGGCTCCACGGTTGCCAGCCATGCGCCATCTCTTGCCGAGGGTACGTGGATAAAGGTCCGGGCCGGAAAGGAAGGTATCCAGCGTCTAAGCCACAAGCGCCTTGGCGAATGGGGAATAACCGACACTGACAATATAGTAGTGGCAGGTTTCGGAAGTGTCGAGATGGCCCACACACTTGCCACGGCGCCTGACCATCTCCCGGTGGTGCCTGTCATAAGAGGCGATGATGCCGTATACTTCTACGCGGAGGGCGACGACCGTGTATCGCTGACGTCCCCATCATCTTTCGTCCGTCACCGAAACCTCTATTCGTCCGGTTCCTATTATTATATATGTGTGAACCCGGCTCACCCCTCTCCCGAGATGGCCGTTGAGAACGAGGGGTCGTTTACCGACACCGCCCCAGCCACTAACTATATATCTGTACAGATCAAGCAGCATGAACAGACCACTCCGGCAAATTTCGGACTATTCTTTTTCTCAAAAGACTTCTCGGACGGGAGCACGGCCGAGTTTGATTTCGATATAAGCGATATAGCCTCGGACGCCGCCCTTACATGCAACGTCGTGGGAGCACACGACGAGGAGATGGGCCTTAAACCATCATTCACACTGACCAGAGGCGCCGCCTCCTCTGTCACCGTAAAACATGCATCCATCGGCAAGCCGTCATCTACCAACCTGTACATGCATTCGTCAGACCACCGAATGACGATAACGCCGGATACCGGATGTGACACCCTCACCCTCTCAATATCCACAGGCAACAAGAACTTTACCTACATCGCAGCCGACCAAGCCTCACTTATATTCCGCCGTAACGCCGTCTACAAAGGTTCCGAAATGCTGATGCATTTTTACGGACTGGCAAAGAAGCGAAACATATCCGTGAAGGGTCTTCCGTCCACTGCCATCGTCATGGATGTAACAACCCCGCGCTCCCCAAGGCTGCTTCCATGCATGTTCTATGATGAAGGCACCGTCATCTGTCCGGGAGATATGACTGACGGACACAGCGTGGCGGCCTTCGTCCCCTCCCCCGCCATAACCGAGCCATCCTACGCCGGAACACTATCCGGCACGCCAGATCTCCGGGCCATGGAAAGCGTGGACATGCTTATCGTCGCCACCGATGATGCCTATACCGGAGCGTGCCGTCTCGCTGCTGCCCACGAGGAAGCCCAGGGACTCAGAACAGCCGTGGTGAGACAGCGCGACATCCTGGACAACTTCTCGTCCGGGGCCTTACATCCCGACGCACTCAGACGTCTGGCCCGCATACTTCACTCGCGGCCCGACCGTCCCCTCAGATACCTCCTCATAATAGGCGAGACCCATTTTGACACAAAAGGAAACCGTTATCATCCGGCATCCGAACTATCAGTCCATTATCAGACCGAGGATCCTTCCGAGGCCCGAAGCAACGCAAGGGGCTATTGCGCGGACTCCTACTTCGGTACCTTTCCAGATATTACCCCGCAGTCACTCGCGTCTCTATCCGACCTCACGCTTTCCATAGGAGTGGGGCGCATCCCGTTTGCGGGTTCCAGACTCGAAAACGTCATTGACAAATACATCGCATATCTTGCCGACCCCTTGCTTGCGGGAGACCCTGCCAAGTGCATCATATGGGGAGGATTGGGAGATGACCTTATCCACATGGCCGATGCTGAGCACAACGCAGCCGCCGTCATTGCCGCAAAAGAGGGAGTCACCGTGTCAAGACCACACCACGGACTTTTCCGATGCCTTAGGAACAACGAGTTTCCCAGCCATAAAGAATATGTAGGACGTCTGTTCGCCTCCAACCCATCGTTTATCAACTTCACCGGCCATGGCTCTCGCGACGCCATAGACCACTACCTTTTCCGACTCAGCGAGGCTGACCGCACCGTGTTCGGCTCCATGCCTGTCATCTTCCTCGCCTCATGTTCGAGCGGCTCTTTCGACCAAGGAGAGAACTCGCTGGGGACAGCGTGGCTCGGACGCCCGGACGGCCCTGCGGCCATCATAGCCGCCGGACGTTCAGTCTTCCAGACCAGCAACGCGCATTTCAACGCTGCGTTTGCCGCCGAACTGTTCTCCGCATCACCCGGAGACTGCATAGGCGACATCTACCGCCGTGCTTTCAACTCGACGGGCACAACAATCGCCCAACGCATAAACAACCTGTGTTACAACCTCCTCGGAGACCCAGCACTACCCATACGGGCATCATCAGGTTCGGTAAGCGCCGAATATGTCGGCGACCGGCAACTGACAACACCTGTCAGCATTCCCGCCCTCACACCCACCCGCCTTTACGGCTCTATCCTTGACGCGGACGGAAACACTGACACCTCCCGTTCAGGACTCTTGACCGTGACCCTGTTCGAGAGTCCTGACAAAGCCGCCACCCGGCCGGAGAACGACCCTGAGGGAAAAACAATCTCCTTTCTGCTTGAAGAGACACCGTTGCAGACAACGATAGTCAACGTCACTGATGGACGGTGGGAAACGGTACTCACCCCACCCCTCTCGTCAGTCCAAGGCTCCAACCGCCTGACCATGAGTTTTATTGGCTCTGACGGCCTTTCGGCTGCCGGAGAGACACGACTGCTGACCGTTACCGAACCCGTCGGCAACACCACAAAGACCGACAACGACCCGCCCGTCATATCCATAACCTCCTGCGGATCAGCAATTACAGACAGGACAATCCTGCCCCCCCTCCCGACATTCGACATAACCCTCTCAGACTCAGGCAGCGGGGTCAGCATAAACAACGCCATGATAGGCGTCAAGCCCAGACTCATGATTGACGGACTCCTCGTATCCGGCACTGCCTATTCCTTCCGGCCTGTCTCGGCCGGGACATATTCGGTTTCCTATACTGCCGAAGGACTTTCGCAGGGAGAGCACATGCTCACCGTGACCGCACGTGACGCCGCCGGCAACAAGACAGAGGAACATGTGACGTTCATCACATCCCCCGCCGCACCACCTGCCCGTCTCGAGACCGCCGGTATATCCCGTGGCAGAGCGGTATTCGACCTCATACACGACATGAATGACACCCCTTCGGCACGTTTGGTGATACGTGACATCGAAGGGCGCACCGTGACAGTACGCGAGAATGCCACATTCCCTATGGAATGGGACTGCACGGACACAGACGGACGCACCCCTCTCCCTGACGGCACATACCGCGCCTCGGCCATCATCAGCACTCAGCAATATCACACAGCAACACCCGAAACTGAATTCACAATACTCAGATGAAGAAAGAAGATCTCCGCATAGTTTTCCTCGGCACGCCCGAGTTCGCAGTCGAAAGCCTTGACGCAATAGTCCGAGAAGGCTACAACGTGGTCGGCGTGGTCACCATGCCTGACAAACCGGCCGGGCGCGGCCATCGCATGTTCCAGTCACCAGTGAAGTTATGTGCAACCGAGCACGGACTGAAAATCATGCAGCCCGTCAGACTGAAAGACCCGGAATTCGTGGAAGAACTGCGCTCACTCCGCGCAGACCTCTTCATCGTCATAGCCTTCCGAATGCTCCCCGAGGCCGTATGGGCCATGCCGCCGCTGGGCACTTTCAACCTTCATGCCTCGCTGCTTCCCCGCTACCGTGGCGCGGCACCGATCAACCGTGCCGTCATGAACGGCGATACCGAGACCGGCGTCACCACCTTCTTCCTCCGCCATGACATCGACACCGGCGACATCATCTCCCAAGAGAAAGTGGCAATACTACCCACCGACAATGTGGGCGATGTCCACGACCGGCTCATGCATCTCGGGGCCGCTCTTACACTCAAAACCATACGTGACATCATAGACGGAACCCTCACCACCATCCCGCAAGACACCCTCACGGGTGGAATAGAACCGACACCGGCTCCCAAGATATTCCAAGAAGACTGCGAAATCCATTGGGAATGGCCGGCCGAGAGAGTCCACAACCTCGTCCGAGGCCTTTCCCCATATCCCGGCGCATGGACTGACACCGTCCTGCCCGGCGAAAACCCTGTCAGACTGAAAGTATTCGAGACCGCCGTACTCCCAGACCATCAACCTATCCCCGCAGGAAAGACAGTGTGTGACGGAACAAGGATAATCGTAGGGACTGCCGACTCGCCGGTGGAAATCCTCTCTCTCCAAGCCCCGGGCAAACGGCGCATGACAACGGCCGACTTCCTCAGAGGCACAAGATTGATGTAGGCCACGACCGCCCAATGACGGACAGAGAAATTTTATACTCTAAGGAATTGCCACTTAAAGAATAATTTCACTATCTTTGCTTCCGACCCAAGAAAAAGTGTTTTACCGACCTAAAACGTGAATCTTAGACAATCCTTTAAAACTCGTCAGGCAGACACGTGACATTATATAAACTATTGTTTACGGCACAACCTCCTCAAATCTAAATATTCATCTGCTTTTGCAAAATCCGAAAAAACATTTTGCAAAATCACTTGGAATATACTACTTTTGTAAAGATAATCCATAAAAAGACCAATCATCATGCGCACAATCCTCAGCATTTTCGCGACAATCGCCATCATACTGGGTGCTACCGCCCCCGCATCGGCGCAACTGCCCTCAGTCCAGGTCAAAGACCTCAACGGAAAGACCGTCGACACAGCCACGCTTTCAAACGACGGCAACCCCTATCTCATCAGCTTCTTCGCCACATGGTGCAAACCCTGTCTGCGCGAGCTTAAAGCCATCCACGAACTCTACCCCGACTGGCAGGACGAGACAGGGGTGAATATGTATATCGTCTCCATTGACGAGGCCCAGAACACCCACAAGGTAAAGCCCCTTGTGGATGCCGAGGGCTGGGAATATGACGTCCTCCTTGATGCCAACGGCGACTTCTACCGCTCGCTCGGCATACAGGGTGTGCCCCATATGCTCATCCTTGACGGCAACGGAAAGATAGTCGAATCACACTCCGGCTATACAGACGGCGCCGAGCATGACATCATCAAGAAGATCCGCTCACTCAAATCAGCCGAATAAACCTTTCCCCTCCTTATATCCTTACCGACGACGCAGATGAAACCCACCAAGTCACTTTCCTCGCTCCTTCTTGCGGCAGCCCTTGCCGCTCCCGCTGTCTCCGAGGCCATCACCATAGGCGGCGACAACGGCGTGGCCCTCCACGGCAGCGTCCAGGCCGACGTGCTCTTCCCCAAGGAAGACGAGGCCATCAACACCGGGAAGTATGACAAGGACATCCTGTTCAACACTTACGCGGATCTCAACATGATTTCCCGCTACGTCGATGCCGGCGTGCGCCTCGAATTCATGAAATGGCCGCTTCCGGGCTATGAACCCGACTTTGCAGGATGGGGTGTCCCCAACATCTATGTAAAAGGACGCTACAAAGGTTTCGAACTGACGGCCGGTGACTTCTACGAGCAGTTTGGCAGCGGGTTCATACTCCGCACATATCAGGAGCGCTCACTCGGCATAGACAACAGCATCCGGGGAGGCCGCCTGAAAGTCAACGCGCTGCGCGGATTCAACTTCACCGTGCTCGGAGGCCTACAACGTCGCTACTGGGACTGGAAGAAACACTCCCAGGTCTATGGAGCCGACATGGAGGTCAATATCTCCGAACTCTCCCGCCGTCTCGCCGACAAAGGGATAGGCTGGACGTTTGGCGCAAGCTACGTTCTCAAACACGAGGATGACCAGGACATCGACATCACCGGCACGGACTACCGCCTCAATCTTCCCAAGACGGTAGGCGCGTTTGACCTGCGCACCAATTTCCGCAAGGGCAACTTCGGCGTTCTCGGAGAGTTTGCCTGGAAAGGACAGGATCCGTCATTTGACAACAATTACACCTACGGCAAAGGAACCGCCGCCATGCTTTCAGGTTCCTACTCACGCTCAGGCATCAGCGCGCTCATACAGGCCAAGCGCAGCGAGAATATGTCGTTCCGCTCACAGAGGATGATGTCAGGCACATCGGTGTTCCTCAACAATATGCCTGCCTTTGCCTACCAGCACACATATTCCCTCCCGGCCCTGTATCCCTATGCCACACAGGCAGCCCCCGGCGAGTGGGCATTCCAAGGTTCGTTTGCCTATACCTTCAAGCGCAAAACCCCTCTCGGAGGCCGATACGGCACCAAGATAAAGGTCAACGCCAGCTATATACGCGGTCTCGACCGCGACCGCCCCACCCCGATTTTGGGCAACTCGATAGCGGGTACAGACGGATACAAGTCAGCCTTCTTCAAGATGGGAGAGGAATATTACCACGACTTCAACATACAGATCGAGAAGAAACTCTCACGCAGCTACTCTCTCTCGTTCATGTATATGAACCAGATGGTCAACGACGACATTCTCAAAATCTCGGAGGCTGAGCATGCCGGAAAAATAAAGACCAATATCTTTGTACTTGACGGCAAATGGTCGATTGACAATCGCTTCACACTCCGCACCGAGCTGCAATACCTCACCACCCGCCAAGACCAGAAAGACTGGGCCTACGGACTTGTGGAGCTTTCAGTGGCTCCGTATCTCATGTTCACCCTCAGCGACATGTGGAACTGCGGTGACACCGGCACCCACTACTACATGGGAGGCGTCACAGCCAACTATCGTTCCAACCGCCTGATGCTCAGCTATGGCCGTACACGCGAAGGCTTCAACTGCGCCGGAGGGGTCTGCCGCAAGGTTCCCGCCTCACGAGGCTTCCAGATTGCCTATACCTATAATTTCTAAACTCTCTCTCATCTCTCACACTCCCATAAATGAAACTGACATCGCTCAAATACCTTCTATTCGCTCTCCCCGCACTCGGATTCACAGCCTGTGACAACATTGACGCCGATGACCGATTTATCGAGACCGAGCCTGTGATTCCGGGACGCACAGTCCTGCTCGAAGACTTCACCGGCCAGAACTGTCGAAACTGTCCTGACGCCCACAAGGAGATAGAACTGATCAAGGAGCAACACGGCGACAACGTGATAGCCGTCAGCGTACATGCCGGCGGTTTCGGAATCTCAGTCAACAGCACCAACTTCGAGACCGACTATGTAGGCCTCATGCAGCCCGAAGGTGACGAATATGACTCCCGCTACAACACGTTGCAGACATGGCCGGCAGGCACCGTCAACCGAGGCTCCACCCTCAACTCCGACAGCTGGGCCACCGCCGTCCGAAACGCCCTGTCTACCGAGGCTGAGATAGCCATCGACATCGAGGCCGCTCCGTCGGCCGACAAATCCACCATCGAGATAACATCCACACTTCGTCCCTCAGCCAACCTCAAAGGCCGTTACCAGCTGTGGATGACAGAAGACAACATCGTGGCCCGCCAGCGCGACGGCTCAAAGCTCATACGTGACTATGTGCACAACCACGTGTTCCGTGGAGCCATCAACGGAACATGGGGCGAGGAGATGACACTCACATCAGGAGTCCACTCCACCCTATCGCATTCCGTAGCCGTGCGCAACAACGAAAAAGAACGCTGGGACGTGAACAACCTCACAGTGGTTGCGTTTTTCTATGATGAGACAGGCGTCCTCCAAGCCGCAAAGGCCAAAATATCCGATACCACGTCTCCTGCCGAATAAACAGACCTGGTTTCAACTATTTACCATTGACAATCAACAAAAACCTATAAGCGTATGAAGAAATTCTACCTCCTTCTCGCCGCACTCCTCGTGGCCGGCGTGGCAAACGCCAATCTCACATTCTGGATTGGTGACAAACAGATCGAGCCTAACACCACCATCACATTCTCAGAGATAGAGAAAGAGGTGACCGGTGACGGAATCGAAGTAATAATGGCCCCCGAGCTTTACATCTCATCTGACATATACACTAAAAACCTGTGGGTATCGGCAACATGTACCTCAGGCCAGAAGATACAGATGTGTGCAGGTGGCAGCTGCGAAGCCGGCACAACTGTCAAGAAAAACAGCTTAAAGGTAAACGCCGATTTCAAGCAGCCTCTTGAATTCGAGTACATCAACACCCATGCCTCCGAAGCTGACATACCCACCAATATCTCCGTCATGTTCGAGGCTCAGGACGGCACCAAGACAAACACCAATATCGCCTACACCCTCGTGATGAATCCGAGCAACTCATCACTCACGCTTGTTGAAACCACCAAGCCTGTCCGCTACACAACCGCCGGACTCGAATACAATCTTGACGGTCACGCCAACATAGCACTCTATGACATCACAGGCCGTCAGGTGCTCAACGTATCAGCCGAAGGCCAGGGAACGGTCAACACCCATACCCTCCATACAGGCATCTACATCTACTCTGTCCGCACCGCCTCCGGCGACAAACTGACAGGCAAGATCTACGTGAAATAATCAAGATCCACCTTATAGGATACATATCTATATATTGCAACGCCGCATGGGCGAAACAATATAACAGTTAAAACAAACTGCATCCCGGAAGCCATTGAAAAAACTTTCGAGGTGCAGTTTGAGATTTTAAGAAAGTGTACATTACGCCCTGTTCTGACACCTTCTAAGAGTGAAATAGCCGCAAAATATGTTTTAAAGCATAATTTTGCAGCATATTTCAAAAACTTTTTGTAACTTTGCAGCGTTATTAAGACAGATATAAGGGAAAACACGAACCGCAGAGGCGGCCCGTAATCCCAAGAGTTTCCAATATTAATTATATATATTTATGCTTATGACTGTTTCTTTCAAGGCCTTTCGCGCCGATGTCAAGCACTGTCTTCACAATCTTGGTTGTTCCGACAGTTTCCGTCCTACCGGCGACTGCATGATGCGTCGCAACGAGTCACGCGACTAAATCCCGCACAGGAAGACAGGTGTCACTGACACCCCGACTCAAAAAAATGATGTTGAACCTTTCTCAAAAAATCGAGACCTCTATGAAATTATCCAAAACTTACCGCCGTGTCCGCGACTGGTATCGCGAATCGGCAGCGCTCCTCTACCACATCTGACCACCCAGATGACTGTGAGCGCCACCACAGGCCTCTTTTTAAACAAAAAGACATTCCGAGTAATCAACCCAGAGAATCGTGCGAAGGCCACGATTTTTTTTATATCCCATGGTAAAAGTATCGGTTTGTCATATTTTTTTCGACATTAATAGTATTTTTTGTGTTTTTTATCTTATCTTTGCAATCATAGATTACCATTCAATCATCACAAAAAACCTACATTAATGAAGAAATCTCTACTCTTTGCAGTGCTTGGAAGCCTTTCCATCGGTTCCTTCGCACAACCGGCTACGTCCATGGTGGAAGACTTCTATGGACAGAAGATGTCTCCCAACGGAAAGTACCTCCTCAGCAACTACTACGGTATGCTCCAGATATACAACAACGAGACTGGACGCATCGTGTTCGACTATTCGGGTGACCAGCTCGGCGGATGGGGCCTTGGAAGCGCCGTCTCCGATGCCGGCGTAGCCGTTGGCTCAAACGATATGGAACAGGCCATCATCATCATCGACAATAAGATGGTCATTCCTGACTGGAAGGATGAAACTATAACCTCTTCCAATTTCCACAGTATATCAGCCGATGCCACACGTGTCTGCGGTTACACCACAGGAGGCACTGCCCCCTATGCATTGCCCATAGTTGCAGACATCACGCCTACCGGCGAAATCACCAAATGGCAGGTTCTCCCACACCCTGACAAAGACTTTCTGGGACGTGAGCCACAGCACATCACCGCTGTGGAAATGAGCGCTGACGGCAAAATCATTCTCGGACAGATTGTTGACTGGACTGGATTCATCAACTATCCGATCATATACACAGAAGGCGCAGACGGGAAATGGTCTTATACACTCCCCTCGGAGAAAGACCTAAATCCCAATAATATAGAACTCCCTTACTGTCCCGAAAATGGCCCGGTCGGCCCCAATTATGAAGATTTCATGACGGCTGAACAGATAGAGAAGTACAATGCCGCATACCAAGAATATATTGACAGCGGCTACAACGAGGATCTCTTTCCCAAACTCGGTAATTTCATGACTCCCGAGCAAGCCGAGGCCTACAATGTAGCCGTAGCCGAATACAACAAACTTGCAGATGAATACAACAAGCAGCTGATTGCTTACCAGGAAGCCTTCGACAACATTCTTGACTCGTCTCTAAATTTTGTGTTCAACCAGATGGCAATGACTGCTGACGGCAAGAAATTCGTCTGCTCTGCTGAAATAGGTGGCGAGGATTTCTATTCTCCTACCACATATATCGCATACGAATTCAATATTGCAGACGGCACCTATGGCCCTATAAACAGCACACTCAACCTCATAACCACCGACATTAATGACAATGGCACCATATTTGCCGCAACTCCGGTGGTAATGGGTGCAATGCCTCCTCAGGCCTATGTGAAGCCGGCAGATGCCTCTGACTTCGTCAGCATAGAAAAATATCTCGAAACCAACAATCCCGAAATGTCAAAATGGGTTGTTGACAACCTCACAGGCTACAATATCGAGATAGGCTTTGACCCTGACACCTATGAGCCTATCATGGGCGACTACCTGTTCTCAGGACAGCCGATATCCAATGCAGACGGTACGGTCATTGCAGGTTCTACAGAGTCCTACGCATTCCACCCAACAGCCACTATCCTAACATACGTGCTCAACGGAGTGAAGACCTCAGGTGGAGGCTCGGCAGCTATTGACGGCATCAACTCCGACTCAGACCTCGTAATCACCTCTTCAAAGGGCGGTCTCATTATAGTAGACGGCGAATGCTCGGCTCTCACAGTCTATGACCTCAGCGGACGCACAGTGTTCTCCTCAACATCTGTTGGCAATTGCGTAGACACCGGCCTTACCACAGGTATATATATCGTCAAGGCCATAGGCGCCAACGGATCAACCGCCACCGCCAAGGTTTCGTTCTAATCTCCCCCAGCATACTCCCCATAAGAAAGATGCGTCATAATAGTCAGAACCAGCCAGAATGCCGGCTGGTTCTGACTGTTTGTATACAATATTGTTGATGCTGAAATGCACAAGTAGCAAGCCGGATTTTCTGAATTTTCAGATAAAAACCTCATAAAACCATATCATTTATACCGAATTACAAACTACATTTAATCCTGTTTTACTGAAATTAGGTTCAAATACAAAATTAGCCGCCCGGAAATTTGCATTATTCCGAAACACTCACTACCTTTGCACTCGTAAAACAGAAATAACTGTTTCACACCTCAAAAACCTTGGTGTGGTAGTTCAGCTGGTTAGAATACCTGCCTGTCACGCAGGGGGTCGCGGGTTCGAGTCCCGTCCATACCGCTGAGGAGAGAGGAGAATGAGTAATTGATGTGCTTCGGCCTTCGTTACTCATTCTTTTTTTGTAAAATGTCTGAAAAACCTTATCTTTGCAATCAATCCAAAACAACGGATCAGCGACCTCGCGACAAGTGATAGCGGAACAAAATAGAAAAATCCAATCAACAAATACACATTCCTCTAATGAACAGACTTTACACAATCGCCATCGCATCAGCTGTCACCATTTCGGCAACAGCCCAAGGGCTTCCCTGCCAGCACAGGCATCTCGCTTCCGAAAGCCCTATCCGACAGATTACAGCGAAAATCTCCGAGAGTCCTGAAAACATACCCGTCCGTCCCCTCAGAGATGTTCCCGGTATGAAGTCGGCATCTTCCGTTATCAACCCGGCCTCTCTCCGCCACCGTGCCCCTGAAAACAACGCCGCCCTGCCCGAAGGCGTGGCATTCTTCGAGAGTTTTGAAGGTTCGGACGGCTCAGACTTTGCATGGGTGCCAGATGGATGGACACGCGACATCAAGAACGAGACACCCGACATGTCCCCTCTTAATAAATGGTTCCAATATGACCCGAGCCGTTCAGGAGCACTGACTGCCGCAGACGGACGTTTCACCATGACAATATTCCCATCGTCCGACAAACAGGACGCATGGCTCGTGACACCCGAAATCAATGTAGAAGACGGGATGAACCTATCGTTCCACGCATACTACCAGCCTTACTATTTCTTTGACACAAGCGAGGGAAAGGTGGACTATGACAAGAGCGAGTTTATCGGCGAACCGACCATCATAAACACACTCATGGTCATGATACAGGCCGAAGACGGAGAATGGGAGGAGGTTCTTGACATATCTGACAGCTATGCCGACATGACCATGCTCGAACTTCTTGAAAACAACCCGACAGAGATGGTCAGCCACACCGTCAGCCTCGCAGCGTATTCCGGCAAGAAAATCAAGATAGCCTTCCGCTACATCAACAACGATGAGGCAGACACCATCTTCCTCGACGCCGTCACAATAGGGATGCCGCCGCTTGACAAGGTAAGCTACAACCTTCCATGGGAGACCCTGTTCTGGGGCTATGACCGCCAGCCCGGCTGGGGCTACTTTCCAGCCGCCGTGGCCCAATACCCGGTATACTCCCCCATCACGTGGACAAACATGTCACCTTATGACAGCAAGGCTACAACATACACATGGGCCTACAACGTCAACCCGTCAACCGACGAGTGGGCCACAAGCAACGACCCCGACAAACTCACGGTGACCTACACACCAAACTACACCAATGAAGCCACGACGCGCAACAACCTCTACTATCCTCCCGTACTGACAGCATCAGCCCCGGGTGCCGCAACCGGCACGTTCAAACCATCCTACTCCTTCTTCCAGGCCGGAGGCGAGGCAATAGTCACATTCACAGATGAAGACCCCACCAAACTCGGGCTTCTACCTTTCTCACCCGAAACAGACGGATTAGGCTTCATAGGCCGCGAGCTGGTGTGGGGCGAACCGAGGGTACCTTACTGCGGCGCATCGGAATTCACAGACCTCGTATGGTTTAACGAAACATTCCCCGGCGAAGACCCATCGGCAGGAAATTATTCCACATTCGTTGACGGAGTCCTCAACTTCATCTACCCCTCTTCATCGCCGCTCGTGATAGACGGTGCCCACCTTCTGGCCTATTCCCGCCATCAGCCAGATGCCGAGCTGACCATTGAGATATACTATCTTAACGAGGACTACATACTCGATCTCAACACCGAGGAGTCAGCCAGACAGCTCATGGCCACCGCCACCTGCAAGGCCTCAGACTTCATCCTCTCGGAAGGCCCGGAATATGCCGACCTCGCAACCATTCCGTTCGACTTCGACAAACCCGTCATTATCGACAACAGCCACACAGCCTACGCAGTACTCGTGAGAGGGTTCCATTCCGGCAAGTTCAGCTACTTCGCAGCCATGCAGAGCACATCTCCCCACCCGGACAACATGAACTTCTCCTATATACTCAAACACAACTACGCCAACAGAGAATGGAAGATAAGCCTCTTCCCGCTCTCATACATCGAAGGAGAGGACGGCCCGTGCTACAACTCGTTTGCCATCAACCTTCTGGCCACCTACCCATATCTCAAAAGCAATGTGACCGAAGTCACCATACCAAACGACGGAACAACTGTGACAGTGCCCCTCGACAGCTATTATCCTGCCGAAGAACTCTCCATAAGCTCCATAGCAGGACTGGAAGCCTCTGTCAGCGGACGTTACGGAGAGACCGTCCTCACACTCAGCCACAATGATGCAGATGTCATCGTGGAAGGCAACCTTGAAATAAAGGCACCGGGTGTAAGCCACGTTATCAAAGTTTCGGAAGGCACATCCTCAATAACCGACATCACCACAGACACTGCCGACAGACAGATCGAGGCAGTCTACAATATGTCAGGTATGCGCGTGGATCCGTCATCTCTCATGCCAGGCATCTACATAGCCCGGCTCACCGACGGCACCACCCGTAAAATAGCGGTGAAATAAGTCCTGATTCATAACCATACAGGCCGCATGGAGGTTGATTTCCGCATCCCTCCATGCGGCTTGTCTTGTCGTGCGGACTCAAATTTTCATGACTGCATGAACTCTTTTTAATTTTCCGTCATTTTTTGTACCTTTGCAGCCGGATTTCAGAACGGCACACTCTGCTCATGCGATTTATCTCATTCATGTTAGCCATATTTGTTATGCTCATGTGCACAGCTCCTGCATTTGAGCATGACACCTGTATGCTGCATGAAGCAGAATGCCACTGCGCAGACAACTGCTGCGGAAATGGATGTAGCGACGATTGTGACTGCTGCTCACCGTTCATAGCATGCACCACCTGTTCGGGATTCGTAGTGACACCCCGGACTACAATCGCCATCCATATCAATTATGCACACATAGACTACCTGATCCCGACATCCGACAGAATACCCTACATATTCATTTCAGTCGACACACCTCCTCCTGTTCATTGTTAAGCAAATATTATCGGTAATAACATGGTCATGACTCATACAGTCGTGGTCGGTATCTCCACACCAATCATAAATCATCTTAACAATGAAAAAATTTAGTATATTTATAGCGATAATGCTTTTATCGCTACAGTCAGTCTGTGCACAAAACATATTCAAAGCCAAAATCATCGACGGAGATTGTGGCGAAACCCTTATCGGAGCCACAGCCATCCTGCAAGGCAGTAACAAAGGGGCCATGTCCGATGCTGAAGGGATAGTAACCATCACAGGTATTCCTGACGGCACACACACCATCATATTCTCATGTACCGGATTCGAGACTGAACGAAAAAGATTCACATTCCCGCTTCAATCACCCGACAAAACGGTCATAATATCCTTGGAAGAGGAAGAAAATGAGCTTGAAGAGGTGGTGGTAACAGCCACACGCGGCACACGCACATTCAATGACCTCCCTACACGCGTGGAATTCATCGGCTCAGAGGAACTGGAAGAAAAGAGCCTCATGAAACCCGGCGACATCCGTATGCTCCTCAGCGAAAGCACCGGCATACAGACCCAACAGACATCGGCAATATCCGGCAACTCTCTCATAAAGATACAGGGGCTTGACGGAAAATACACTCAGATACTAAAAGACGGATTCCCGGTCTTCTCGGGTGCGGCCGCCGGCCTGGGGCTTTTACAGACACCTCCGCTTGATCTAAAACAGGTTGAGATAATCAAAGGATCATCAAGCACTCTTTACGGCGGCGGAGCCATAGCAGGTCTTGTCAACCTTGTGTCAAAGACACCTGAAGAAAAGCGTGATTTCCAGGTTCAGCTCAACGGCACCACAGCTAAAGGGCTTGACGTTAACACATTCTACTCTCAACGTTTCAACAAAGCAGGCACAACAGTCTTTGCCTCCTACAACCGTAACTGGGCATATGACCCGTCCGATGTGGGATTTACCGCCATACCTGAATTTGACCGGTTCACACTCAATCCCACCATATTCCTCTACCCAAGCGAGAACACAACTGCAAGCCTCGGCTTAGAAGCTATGATCGAGAACCGTCTGGGAGGCGACATGCACTACATAAAGCACGGTCACACCTCCGACCATCCGTATTTCGAGAAAAACAGATCCCAACGCTACTCATCACGGCTGAATGTGAAGCACAAGCTGAATGGCAACAGCAGTCTCAATGTGAAGAACAGTGTGACATTGTTCCGACGCAAATTAGAGATCCCCGCCTACCGTTTCAACGGCGACCAGTGGTCATCATTCAGCGAACTGTCATACATCAACTCACGAGAGAAATGCGAATGGATTGCCGGAGCCAACGCTTGGACCGAACACTTCGATGAAAAGCAGCTCACATCCATCCCTGCAAGGGACTTCAGCCTGAACACTTTCGGAGCCTTCGTCCAGAACACCGTCAACATCAGTGAAAAGATGATAATTGAAAGCGGTCTGCGCGGGGACTACGTTCACGACTACGGCTTTGCAATACTGCCACGCATATCAACCTTATACCGGTTCAACAATAAGTTCTCCACACGCATAGGCGGAGGGTTCGGCTACAAGCCGCCGTCAATATTCTCGGAGGAGAGCGAAAGGCTGCAATATGAAAATGTGCTCCCTATCGACAAGGAATTCAATAAACTCGAACGCAGCTATGGAGCCAACCTCGATTTCAACTACCGCACATCCATAGCCGACGGGCGTGTACTATTCACTGTAAATCAGCTCTTCTTCTATACCTACCTCCGTCACCCGCTCGAACTCAAAAAAGAGTCTGACGGTCTGTACCGTTTCTACAACATCGCAGGCAACATGAGCAGCAAAGGTGCCGAGACCAACGTAAAAGTTATGTACTCTGATTTCAGTCTTTTTCTCGGATACACCTACACCGATGCCAGGATAAAGGAAAACGGCATGAGACACAGGAAAACCCTCACTCCGAAACATCGCCTGAACTCTATGCTGATGTATGAGGTGGAGGACAGCTGGAGAATAGGATATGAGCTGTACTATGTCGGCGAGCAGCATCTCACCGACGGACTGATGGGAAAGGACTATGTGACGATGGGTTTCATGATACAGAAGATCTGGGACAAATTCTCTGTATACGCCAACTTCGAGAACTTCACCGATCGCAGGCAGACCCGCTTTGACACCATATACACAGGAAGCATCAGCAATCCCGAATTCCGTGACATATACGCTCCACTTGACGGATTCGTTGCAAATGCCGGAATCATCCTCAAATTCTGACATATGTTGGGTGTTGCAGAACTCCCACAAAAACAATTAAGCAAAAGCCTCAACTTTCACAAGCTGAGGCTTTTTTATATCCATAAATTTAGTAACTTTATGGATAAGTACTTCGTAAAAATTAATGATTATATCAAGCACATTCGGAAAATCTGACAAAGGATGTTGTTCCCAATGTATCCAGCGATCTGTCAACAGCATAGAACAATGTGTCAGCCGAGCAGTGAAGATTCAAAACCAAAGTGCAAAAACTTTGATTAGAGAAGCAGACCAACCTCACTCCTTCTGGCAGGGGATGCCCAAGCTCTTGAGGGCGGTTTAGGCCGCCCCCAAGAGCGAATCGGTAGAAAAAACAAGCAATACAAAAAAGGAGACCGAAGTCTCCCCAAGATTACTTAACCTTGTATTGCTCATGTACACTCAAATTTTTCACCCCCGTTTCTTTGATTTTAACGGAAAATCATTACATTTGCAAAACCAAACCAATCACCCCTTTCTAACATCATGTTCAAAAACCACCCCAAGGGACTCATCCCTGCCGCGTTGAGCAACATGGGCGAGCGCTTCGGCTACTACATCATGAACGCCGTCCTCGTCCTATTCCTGTGCTCCAAATTCGGTCTTAACGAAGAGACCAGCACACTCATCTATTCATTCTTCTACGCCGGCATCTATGTGCTCAGCCTCATGGGCGGATACATCGCCGACAAGACCCAGAACTACAAGGGAACCATCATCTCGGGACTCATCGTGATGACGTTCGGCTACATAGTCCTCGCCGTGCCCATCCTCGCCACCGAGGGCAACACCTCATGGCTTCTGACGCTCACCTGCGTGGCTCTCTTCTTCATCGCGTTCGGCAACGGCCTCTTCAAAGGCAATCTCCAAGCCATAGTCGGACAGCTGTATGACGACCCCAAATACAGCTCCCAGCGTGACTCCGGCTTCCAGATATTCTATGTGTTCATCAACATCGGAGGCGTCGTGGCCCCATTCGTGGCCCCCATGCTGCGCAGCTGGTGGCTCAATGCCAACGGCATGGCCTATAATGCCAGTTTCCCGGCAATGTGCCATGAATATCTCAGCGTCACAGGCTCTATGAACGATGAGACCGCCGTAAACTTCTATGCTCTTGCCACACAGGTGGGACACCAGGCCGGACAGGACATCTCAGAGTTCTGCACACGCTATCTTGATGTCTTCAACACCGGTATCCACTATTCGTTCATCGCCTCTGTGGCCGCCATGCTCATATCGCTCACCATCTTCATCTTCACCAAGAAAGGACTTCCCAACCCTTCACGCAAGGAAGCCACGGTAGAAGTAGGATACACACCCGAAGAGAAAGCCGCCATGGCCAAGGAAATCAAACAGCGCATGTATGCCCTCTTTGCCGTCCTTGGAATCGCCATCTTCTTCTGGTTCTCCTTCCACCAGAACGGCACATCAATGTCTCTCTTCGCCCGTGACTTCGTCGACACCTCCACCATCGCCCCCGAGATCTGGCAGGCCGTCAACCCCTTCTTCGTCATCATCCTCACCCCCCTCATCATACTTCTTTTCAGCTCCCTCACCCGGAAAGGCAAGGAGATATCCACTCCCCGCAAGATAGCCATCGGCATGGGACTCGCCGGCATAGCCTATCTCTTTATGATGCTCTACTCCATGTATATGGGCTATCCCTCAGGAACAGAGTTCCGCGCACTCCCCGAAGCTGTCAAGTCAACCATGATTTCCGGCCCGTGGGTTCTCATCGTCTACTATTTCTTCATGACCGTGGCCGAGCTTTTCATATCTCCGCTCGGACTCTCGTTCGTCTCCAAAGTGGCCCCCAAGCACATGCAGGGACTCTGCCAAGGGCTCTGGCTCGGTGCTACCGCCGTAGGCAACCTCCTGCTCTTCATAGGCCCGGCTATCTACAACAAGGCCCCCATCGAAGTAGCATGGGGCGTATTCCTCGCCGTATGCCTCGTATCCATGGGTATAATGTTCGGCATGGTCAAGTGGCTTGAAAGAGTGACATCCTGATGGCCGTATTCGCAATCGTAACCCAATCATACAGCAAGGACATCCGGGAGTGCGAGCTTCTGTGCGAAAGCATGGACAGGTTCGTCTCATCGGATGTCCCTCACTATATCATAGTCAACGACGAGGACTATGATATGTTCCGATCCAACCCGGCCTTCTCTCGCCGACACATACACCGCAAAGGAGAGCTGATGCCGCGCTACTTGTTCCGTCTGCCCTTCCCTATGCTCGGCCATCACTACCTCGTCTCCCCTTTCACGATTCCCGTCCGCGAGTGGATAGTCCAGCAGATATGCAAGCTCGCCATCTTCGAGCTAACCCCGGAAGTCGAAGCCGTGGTCAACATCGACTCCGAATGCGTATTTCTGCGTCCTTTCGGACTTGATGACATCTCACGTACCACCCCTGACGGTCACAGGGAATGGATGCTTTACAAACGTATCTTCGAGGACGAACCGAACCATGACCAGTATTGCCGCGTGGCACGCGCAATGATGACTCTGCCGGAAGGCTCCGAACCAGACTCATTCTGCTACATGGCCCATCCTGTCGTGTTCGAGCGCCGGAATCTTGAAGCCCTTTTATGCCAGATAGCCTCACGGTCGCTATTCGGTAGCTGGAAACACAGGCTCTGCAACACCTACCGTTTCAGTGAATACTATCTGTACGGCCTATACACAGATCACGTGCTGCATCTCCGCAACCACTATCTCTACGACACACGCCTATTCCCTGCCACCCATATAGAACGGTTTCATACCGCATCCAAGCTCAGAGAAGCCGTGGCCGAGGCCATGTCCCGGCCTTACACACTCGGTGTGTGGCTCCAGAAAGGCAAACGCACAGCCACTGTCCTTCCACACGATACGGTGGCCTCCGTAATCAGGGAGTGGTTTTGAAAATAAGCCGGAAAATCTTAACTTTGCACCTCCATTTTTCCAAACAGAGTGCAATGAAACATCCCCTTCTTACATTACTGGTAATACCGGCGGCAATGAACATGTCGGCGTCAGAACTTCCAGACACAACAATGAACCTTAGCGAAGTGCGTGTCACGGCCATCAAGCAAAGCCGCTCGCTGCTGCGCCAGCCGGTCACAGTCACCACCGTCCGAATGCCTGAGATCGAACGTCTAAACGTGGCCGGACTGAAAGGGGTGAGCGAGATAGCGCCAAACTTCTACATGCCGGAATACGGCTCACGCATGACATCATCCATTTATGTCCGAGGCATAGGCGCCCGCATAGACCAGGCGGCCGTGGGCCTCAACGTAGACAACATACCCTATCTAAACAAAAATGCCTTTGACTTCGAAATGGCCGATGTGGAACGTGTGGAAATCCTGCGCGGCCCCCAGTCAACGCTCTATGGTCGCAACACGATAGCCGGGCTCGTCAACGTCTATACCATCAACCCGATGAACTATCAGGGAATACGGTTGATGGGTGAAATAACAACCAATGGCTCCTGGCGCGAATCTTTCGGCCTGTATGTCAGAATCAAGCCTCGCCTCGCAATGAGTCTTTCAGGATATTCCAACGACTCACGCGGATATTTCACCAACATCCATAACGGCAAGAAGGCCGACCGCGCACTCGACGAGTCCGTGCGCTGGCGAACCATATGGCGACCTTCGTCAGTGCTCAACATAGAGAACACCTTCTCAATGAACTTCGACAAGCAGCGCGGCTACCCCTACAAATATGTAGAGACTGGAACAATCGACTATAACGATCCATGCTCCTATGACCGTAAGGGAGTGACTGATGGAATCACCGTCACATGGGCCGCGCCATGGTTCACACTCGCCTCCATCACAGGCCTGCAATATCTCAGCGATGACCTTACACTCGATCAGGATTTCATGCCGCTGAGCTATTTCACTCTCAACCAGCGCCAGCATGAACGCAGCGTCACACAGGACATAGTCCTACGTGGCTACAAGGGCAACTACCGATGGCTCGCCGGAGTCTTCGGTTTCTACAAACACAACCGAATGCACGCCCCTGTGACATTCAAGAAAGACGGAATAGAGAAACTCATCCTCGAAAAGGTCAACCAGACGGTGGCCCCGATGGGCATGAGGCTCTCGTGGGATGATGACGAGTTCATCCTTGACAGCCGGTTCCGCCAACCCGTCCGCGGACTCGCTGTCTACCATCGCAGCTCCCTCGACCTTGGTAAATGGACTCTCGCGGCAGGAATAAGGTTTGACTACGAGCACGCCAATCTGTCATATAAGAGTGATGTCTCGACTTCGGCCACAATGTGGCGTGGCCAGACAGCTATGGGAAGCCGCGAGATAGACATACATGACTCGGGACGCCTCGGCCAGACTTTCCGCGAACTCCTCCCCAACTTTTCCGTCACCTACAACATGCGCAACTCGGCCATATTTGTCTCAGCCGCAAAAGGATATAAGGCCGGCGGATATAATACCCAGATGTTCAGCAACATCCTTCAATCAAAAATGATGTCCGTCATGGGGCAGGCTCCTGAGCATGACGTGGACAAGATGGTGAGCTACCGTCCCGAGGTATCATGGAACTACGAAATAGGAGGCCATATATCATGTGACGGCGGAAGAGTCTATTCCACATTCTCGGCATTCTGTATCGATGTTCGTGACCAGCAGGTGACAGTCTTCCCCGAGGGTGATGCCACAGGGCGCATGATGACCAATGCCGGACGCACACGTTCGGTAGGCGCGGAACTCACCCTCAACTATACGCCCGTCACAAAATGGATGTTCAACCTAAGCTACGGCTACACACACGCTACATTCCGCAAATTCCATAACGGCATAACCGACCTCTCAGGCAACCGTGTCCCCTACGCTCCGTCCAACACCCTGTTCCTTTCCGCCACATACCGTCTCCCAGTCAAGTCATCGTGGATCAAGGCCGTGACCTTCACCCCCACACTGAGGGGTACCGGCTCCATCTACTGGGACGAGGAGAACCTTTATCGACAGCCATTCTACGCCGAGCTCGGCGCCTCCGTGCGCTTCGAACACGACTGGTGGTCTCTCGACCTCTGGGGCAAGAACCTCACAGACACAAGTTTTGACGTATTCCGCTATGAAAGCATCGGCAATAACTTCTTTCAGAGCGGACTCCCTGTCCGTGGCGGTCTCACTGTCAGGATTAATTTAGACTACCCGCGCATATAGGGACAATAATAGCAAAATCACATCGTTATAATCTTGACAGACCAGCAAAAACCAGACACTTTGTATAAAAATATGAAAATACTCCGTTATCTCGCGGGAGCCGTTATTCCCGCACTCACATTCTCTTCATGCTTAGGCAGCGGAGAAGAAGCCCGCAACGAGGCTACCTACAACTATGGCGGCGAGGCATGCTTCAACTATGTCACCGACCTCGAAACCGATGAATCATCAATCTTCGACGGCCCTCGGTATACTTTGAAATATGACTTCACCGATGCCATGGTAGGCGTGGAGATTTCCGGGCTGAAATATTCCGACGAGCTTTCACAGGTATCCTTCAAACTGCCCGAACTTCCCGTGAAGGTTGACAACTCAGGTTTCTTCTATCTCACCGACCAGCGCAATATCACACCTGAGAACGCCATGCAGGGCAACTATGTGTTCAACAGCTTCACCCTGCGCTGCAACCCGACCCGCCTTCTGCGTGTCAACGGCAGTTACAGAAGCTTCCCGGTCTATCTGGTAAACTACGTCATCAACAACCGTTACGAGATAACCACCTTCCCCGTGCAAGGCCTCTACATCGGTACTACCAACTCCTATGCAGTCGTGGCCGAAGGAGAGACAGCAACATCTTTCCGCACCAAGGACAATCTCTATACCATCGTGATCGACTACAAGAAGATGACTGCTGCAATACAGATTGTTGACTGTGAATTTGCCGAGAACATGCCCCGTCAGTCGTTCATGATCAAAGACCTTCCCATCAAGATCAACAACGGAGGTTTCACCATCCTGCCCGACCCGGACACCACTTACAAGCTCTACAATACCTCTGACAAGGTGGTCGAAAACTGCTCTATCAGCAACATCAAGGTAGCAAGCACTCTGACCTCAGGCATCACAGCCATCAATTTCCATCTCGATCTCTCAGGCCTGTCATCCACATCATTCGATTTTGGAAAATATGATGTCGTGACCAACCTCGCATACTTCATCAAGGAAGAAAACAACGGTAACGGTAGCGGAAACTAATATCCGCCACAACATATCATCAGTCTCGTCCCCTTATGGCCGTGCGGCCATAAGGGGACGAGACTTTTATTCCACAAACCTCTGCCTCTCCCTTCAAAAGTCACAAAGTTTATGGATACACAGATAAAGACAGAAGGATGTCAAACCTAAGCTTGACATCCTTCTGTCTTGTAGCGAGACCGAGAATTGAACTCGGGACCTCCGGGTTATGAATCCGACGCTCTAACCGACTGAGCTATCTCGCCATTTTCTGTTTTAGCGATGCAAAGGTAGCGATAATATTCGATATTGACAAGCATACAACATAAAAAGTTATCAACATTTTATCAACACTCGTGTTCATAACTTTTCAAGCATGTTAATAACACCTCCATGAAACAATCTAATATTCCTAAATATCCACATATAATAATTTGATATACAATATAATATATCAATAAGCATATTTACCTGAATGTTAATAACTCATGCGTAGAGTTATTAACATTCAGGTAAACGACACAATCCAATATAAACAAAATCCCTCTCTGCCGATAAAACACAAAAAGAGAACCACATCCCAAAAGTCAGAAACAGACTTTTGGGATGTGGTTCAAAACATCAAGAGAGGATATGTATCAGAATAAATCCTTATCCCTGCTTTCTGGGATGTGCAAGCATATACTGCGCAATCTGCACGGCATTGAGGGCGGCGCCTTTCTTTATCTGGTCACCAACAAGCCAGAATGTCACACCGCATGGATTGGCCAGATCGGCACGAAGACGGCCGACATAGACGGGATCCTGTCCTGCCGCATCAAGGGGCATAGGATATTTTTTGTCGGCAGGTGAATCAACGACAACAAGTCCCTCGGCTTTCTCAAAGGCAGCACGCACGGTCTCAACAGACACAGGCTCCTCCGTCTCTACCCATACAGACTCACTGTGTGCGCGTACAACAGGCACACGCACACATGTCGCGCTAACGCTGAGTTCCGGCGCATGCATGATCTTGCGCGTCTCATTGAACATCTTCATCTCCTCCTTGGTATAATCGTTGTCGGTAAAGACATCGATATGTGGGATAAGGTTGTATGCAAGCTGATAAGCAAACTTCTCCACGGTGGCATCCTTACCTTCGACAATCTCGGCTGTCTGCTTTACAAGCTCGTCCATCCCTGTCTGTCCGGCACCACTGGCAGCCTGATAAGTCGCAACATGAACGCGCTTGATCGGCGATATATCATTGATGGGTTTCAGTGCCACCACCATGATTATGGTGGTGCAGTTGGGATTTGCTATAATGTTGCGCGGTGTATCGAACGCATCCTCGCCGTTGACCTCGGGAACAACGAGAGGCACGTCATCGTCCATGCGGAAAGCACTCGAATTGTCAATCATTATGGCCCCGTGGCGGGTTATGACGTCGGCATACTTTTTAGAAACGCCTGCCCCGGCGGAAGCGAACACGAAGTCAACCCCCTTGAAGTCATCAGGCTCATCGCGGAGGAGACGGACGGCTATATCCTTGCCACGATAATTATAGACACGTCCCGCCGAACGCTCCGACCCGAAAAGAAGGAGCTCGTCAATGGGAAAATTCTGCTCGTCGAGGACACGGAGAAACTCCTGTCCCACGGCGCCGCTGGCGCCCACAATCGCTACTTTCATAATCTTTGATATTATAATGATATTTGTTCAGACATTCTTTATTGATACATCTTGTCAATCAGATCGCGATAGCGCTCACCCACCACCCTTCGCTTGATTTTGAGCGTGTTGGTAAGTTCGCCTGACTCCATGGTAAACTCATTGGGCAGGAGCGTGAAACGCTTTATCTTCTCAAAAGGCGCGAGTCCTTTCAGAAGTTCCTCTATGCGGCGCTCCATCATGAGGTTGACACGTGTATCGGCAAGAAGATCCTCTATCGAGGCATACTTAATCTTCTTCTCCGCAGCCCACGCTTTGAGCATCTCGAAGTTGGGAACTATCAGCGCAGAGACATATTTTCGCGAATCACCTATGACAGCCACCTGTTCGATAAACTTGTCAGTACCGAGACGTGTCTCTATATTCTGCGGGGCTATATACTTGCCGTTGGAAGTCTTGAAGAGATCCTTTATACGGTCTGTCAGAAACAAGACCCCGTTCTTGTCTATATAACCCGCATCGCCGGTTCTGAACCATCCGTCCTCATAGAAGGCCTCAGCCGTAGCCTCGGGCTTGTTGTAATAGCCCGACATCACGGTAGGAGACTTGACAAGCACCTCCGAGTCCGGCCCGATCTTTATGTCCACGAAAGGTATAGGGGTACCGACCGAACCAAGCACATATCCCTTCTCAGGGAAGCAGGTGACAGTGGCGGTGGTCTCCGAAAGGCCGTAGCCCACCACGAGGTTTATACCACACGAATGGAAAAACTCCACAATCGCGGTAGAGACAGGCGCGCCGGCCGTAGGAAAGATATTAGGCTTGTCAATACCTATCGCCCCTCTGAGCATGGCAAACACCCGGCGGTCAAAGAATCCGTAGGCCGCTTCAAGCCATACAGGAGGTGTCTTTCCAAGACGTTTGTAATCAAGGTTCCTCTTACGTCCTACCTTCAAAGCCAGCCCCACAAGGCCTCGTGAAACCGGGTTCATAGAAGCAATCTTCTCGTGAACGGCTGTATAGACCTTCTCCCAGAATCTCGGCACCGCGCACATACATGTGGGACGAATCTCCTTGATGGTATCCTGTATGGAACGAGGGTCACGGTTGACAGCAACCTTTATACCCGTCATGAGACACACATAGGTAAACCCTTTCTCAAATATATGGCTGAGCGGGAGGAATGCCATCGAGACATCATCGGGACTGAGCATGTCGAGGCGCAGACGATGGGCTTCGAGCGCATAGTCATAATTGGAATGTGTCAGGATGGCCCCTTTCGGCTCCCCTGTGGTGCCGGAGGTATATACGAGAGTGGCTATGTCGGAAGGCTGCGCCTCCGAGGCACGTTTCTCAACGAGCGATACGACAGACTCACCAGCCTGCTCCCCTATCTTCATGAAGTCACTCCACAAGACCGATGTCTCGTCATCCTTGTCAAGCTCGATCGGCTTTATAACAATGATTCTTTGAAGCACGGGACAGTCGCGCTGCACTTGACGGGCAAAATGATACTGCGTGGCATTGCCTGCAAAAAGGACGGCACACGAGGCATCATTCACTATATATGCCACCTGCTCTGGCGATGATGTCGCATAAATGGATACGGACACGGCCCGGTTGCGGTAACATGCGAAATCCGTAATCAGATTCTCAGGCCTGTTTGCCGAGAATGTGGCCACACAGTGACCGGGTTCTACGCCGAGTGCCGCAAGGGCACGGGCGGCAATGACAACGCGGCGGTCAAACTCCCGCCATGAGATGTCATACCATTTGTCCTTCTCATCCTGCCCGGCCAAGGCCGGAGAATCAGGGCGCTCGGCAGCCTGTCGAGCCGGGAGGAGTGTTAGGATGTTCTCAATCATAAAGTGATATTTCTAATTTTCAACAACAAAGGTAGACCATTTTTTCCTCCCGCGCCCTAAAACATCTCCTCAAAATTGAAATTCGTTAACATTTCATTAAAAATTGCACACTCTTATAAACATTATTTTGCACTTGTTTTAATCATCGTTAATCACAAACCCTCTTTTCTAACCGGCGTTCTTTAATTTACTGAAAGCTTTTTCACGACCTTGCAATAAGTTGGATATATTGCAGAAAATATGTAATTTTGCACATTCTAACCAAACCCCTCTTCCATTATGGGATTTTTTGACCTGTTTTCGCGCAATAAGGAGAAGAAAGAGACTCTTGACAAGGGACTTGAAAAGACCCAGAGAGGCTTCTTCGACCGCATTTCCCATGCCATTGCCGGCAAATCGACCATTGACGATGATGTCCTTGACAATCTCGAGGAGGTTTTCGTGACCTCCGATGTCGGGGTTGACACCACGCTCCGCATCATTGACCGCATACAGAAGCGTGTGGCCAGAGACAAATATGTCGGCTCCTCGGAACTTAACAGACTCCTTTGCGAGGAAATCTCCGAAATGCTTGCCGAGAACGACAATACATCATCACTCCCAGACTTCACACTGCCCGAGGGCAACCGTCCGCACGTAATTATGGTGGTCGGTGTCAACGGTGTCGGCAAGACAACTACCATAGGTAAACTGGCGGCACAGTTCAAGCTTGCCGGAAACAAGGTGATGCTCGGCGCGGCCGACACGTTCAGAGCCGCCGCCATAGAGCAGCTTGAAGAATGGGGACGCCGTGCGGATGTCCCCGTAGTGAAACAGAAAATCGGTGCCGACCCCGCCTCTGTGGCCTTCGACACGCTCCAAAGCGCGATTGCCAACAATGCCGACGTGGTCATAATCGACACCGCCGGACGCCTCCACAACAAAAAAGGCCTGATGGACGAGCTGACCAAGGTGCGCAACGTGATGCAGAAACTTGTCCCCGACGCCCCCCACGAGGTGCTTCTCGTGCTTGACGGCTCCACCGGGCAGAACGCTTTCGAACAGGCCCGTCAGTTCGTAGCCGCCACACAGGTCAACGAACTGGCAATAACCAAACTTGACGGCACGGCCAAGGGCGGCGTGGTCATAGGCATAAGCGACCAGTTCAAGATACCTGTGAAATATATCGGGCTGGGCGAAAAAATAAATGACCTTCAAGTATTCGACAAACGGGCGTTTGTCGAGTCCCTGTTCGGTGAAAAAAAATAAGGTCATGGCTGACAAGATCGCGGTCATCTCACTCGGATGCTCCAAAAACCTCGTTGACTCGGAGAGATTGATGAGAATGTTTGCCGATGTCGGATTCACCGTGACCGATATGGCCGACCAGACATTCTTTTCTGGAAGAGGGCGACACTACGTGGTGGTCAATACCTGCGGATTCATAGGAGACGCCAAGGAAGAATCTGTCAACGAGATTCTGGCATGGGGCGACGAACGGCGCAGCGGAAAGATTGACGGACTCTTCGTCATGGGCTGTCTTTCACAGCGCTACGGAGACGAGCTGCCGGACGAGATTCCCGAGGTTGACCGCTGGTTCGGCAAGACCGACTGGCCCGGGCTCGTCAGCGAACTGTCCCGCCGCCATCCGGCAGTCGCATCATATGACCGTATAATAACCACCCCTCGCCACCACGCATATCTGAAAATAGCCGAAGGATGCAACCGTTTCTGCGCCTTCTGTGCCATCCCCCTCATCACCGGACGTTACAAATCACGCCCGATAGAGGAAATAGTGGCCGAAGTGGAAATGCTTGTAGGCCGTGGAGTCAGGGAGTTCAACGTCATCGCACAAGACCTCACATCATACGGCACAGACCTCTACGGCAAGCAGAAGATAGCCCGTCTCGTAGAGGCCGTCTCAGACGTTCCCGGCGTGGAATGGATACGTCTGCACTACGCCTACCCCAACGAGTTCCCTCTGGAACTTCTCGACGTCATGGCTTCAAGGCCCAACGTCTGCCGTTATCTTGACATAGCGCTTCAACATATCTCTGACAACGTGCTCTCCAACATGAGACGCCACATCACCGGCGCCGAGACACGCGCCCTTCTTGAAGAGATACGCCGACGTGTCCCCGGAATAACCCTCCGCACCACGTTAATGGTAGGATTTCCCGGAGAAGGAGAAAAAGAGATGGACGAACTGGAACAGTTTGTAAAGGAACAGAAATTCGAACGCATGGGAGCCTTCGCCTATTGCGAGGAAGAGGACACGTATGCGGCATCGCATTTCGAAGACTCAGTGCCCGAGGAGGTCAAGCAGGAACGTCTTGACCGCATAATGAAGATTCAGGAAAAAATATCCGCCACCATCCACGAAAAGAAAATAGGAACCATCCAGAAGGTAATCATCGACCGTGAGGAAGAGGATTACTACATAGGACGCACCGAGGCAGACTCGCCGGAGGTGGATCCCGAGGTTCTCATACACAAAAACCGCCCCCTTGTGCGCGGGAGGTTCTATAACGTTAAAATCACCGATGCATACCCCTTCGAGCTTGTAGGGGTTCCACTCGAAGATGAAATTGATAACCGATAAGCAAGCCGAGGCGGTCAGCAGATGCCTCACATACAATATACCGTTCGCACTCTTTGCCCTTCCGGGTCAAAAAGAGTGCAGTTTTTTCGCATCAGCTCCTGACAGCGACGGAGAGAGCCACGCGTTTACCGATGATGACGCTGCCACCGACACGGGCGACACATTCTTTATCAGCTATTTTAACGGCGATGAACCTTACATGGCCGGGATACGCCCGCAATGGGACGAGGATGACGTGAGAGACATCACAGAGCGCTATGCTCCTACCAAGATGCTCCCCTACCGCGTGTCGACACGCCGCGAGAGCTATTCAATGGCATTCTCCCGTATGAGACAACGACTGCGCACACATGGCGGCAAGGTTGTTCTCTCCCGCCATGAGGCCCTATTCTCATCACGCCCTGTCATCGAGACAGCAGATGAATACATGGACTCTGACGCCGCCACATTCCGCTACCTCTGTTTCACTCCCGAGACAGGCCTGTGGCTTGGGGCCACACCGGAACTTCTCCTTAGTGCCGCAGCCGGTGACAACTCGCTCCACACTATGGCCCTTGCCGGGACACAGCCGGCACTCACAGACGAGGAATGGGACGACAAGAACATCAGGGAACACCGCTATGTGGCGGACTACATCTCAGACGTCCTCGACCACCTCGGACTGACAGTGAGCAAGGAGGCCCCGGAAGAACTACATGCAGGCGCCGTGAAACATCTGTGCACACCCATATCTGCCAGCGGGAGTTTCAACGCAGCCACAGTCATCGAAAATCTCAATCCCACACCCGCCGTGGCCGGCATACCCCTTGAAATGGCGATTGCCGAGATTGACACTTACGAGAACCACCGTCGCCGATGCTACTCGGGTGTGGTAGGAACCAGAATAGGCGGAAATATATCGGCATTCGTCAACCTGCGCTGCGCGTTCGCAGCCTATGCCACGCTCCATGGCACCAACGGATGGCTGTATAACCTCTATGCAGGGGGAGGGCTGATGCCTGACTCCGAGGAGGAGGCTGAATGGGACGAGACAACGGCCAAGACCGCCATCCTATCGGCTGCCGTAAGGCGTGACAGCGACATTGTAGAGGAAAACGACCTGCGCGATGCCGACTTCATCCAATACCACGACGACCTAAACACAAAAATATGTCAATGAAAAAAGGCAGTCCGCTGCTCGTCATCATCATAGCGTTCGCCGCCATCGTAGCCATATCGTTGCTGCCGCTATCAAGATGGACAGGGGGTGTGATGAAAGACTTCTCTCTCTTCTCTGACATAATGAAAGAGATTGACGCGATGGAGGAGACCGCCAACCCCGACGAGGAGGAAGTGGATCCAGAACTTCTCAAAGCCATGAGCGATGATGGCGACAATCCCATGACGCCATCCACCGACCCGCTGACGGCCAGTGACTCGGTGCTCTCCCAGCCCATAGATACAATCATCCACTCCCCCCGGCCGTCACGGCTCGGAGACATAGTGGCCATAGAGGACTATACAGACGGTAACACCGGGCTTGCACGGTTCCGCCACGCCGTCACCACGGGAGCAATGGCCAGAATTGCGGTGGTAGGCGACAGCTATATCGAAGGGGACATATTCACGCAGGATCTGCGTGAGAAACTACAAAACACCTATGGCGGCTCCGGCGTGGGATATGTATCCATGCATACCGACTTTCCCGGATTCCGCCGTTCGGTAAGACAGGGAGGCAAAGGGTGGAAGACTTTCGCCGCCAACAAGAAGTGTGACAAGCGATACATAGACCTTGCCGAACAATACGCAGTTCCTACGGGGACAGCCACAGCCACCTATCACGGGACACAGGCATTTGCCCACACATCCTCATGGGAGCGTTCAAAGTTCCTTTTCGTCTCTCCTGAAAATTCTGTAATCAATGTTAAAACCGCCGGCGGGGAATGGGAAGAACGCAATATCGCCGCCTCCGACTCCGTTCAGTGCATAGAGGTTTCAGCACCCACGACTGCCTTCGAAATCAAGACCTCCTCCACCTCCCTCGTGGGACTCGGAGTGTGGCTCGACGGCACCGGCGGTGTCAGTCTCGACTGCATGTCGTCACGCGGCTTCTCGGGCATCACACTGACCAAGGTCAGTCCGTCCCTGTGCCATCAGATGACACCTTTCGTAGATTACAGCCTCATCATCCTTGAATTCGGCATCAATGCCATGACCTCCAAACAAAAAGACTATTCCGTCTATTCGTCCCGCATGGTAGGGGTTATCAATCACATACGGCTCTGCTACCCGCGAGCCGACATCCTCGTGATGGGCGTGGGAGACCGTGGCGAAAAACGTGGCGGAACCGTGAAGTCAATGTCAACGGCGTCAGCCATGATCTCGGCCCAGCGTGACGCGGCCCGGCGCGCACACTGTCTCTTCTGGGACACACGCGAAGCCATGGGCGGCGAGGGCGCGGTAGTGGAATGGAGCAATGCCGGACTCGTCAACAAAGACTACATCCACATGACCCACAAAGGAGGAGCACGTCTTGCCGAAGAACTCTTCAAAGCCATACAACACAATCTGCAATGAGACTAAACTATTTTCGCTACATACTGTTACCCATAACCGCCGCTGTCCTGTCCGCGACACCGCTCAAAGCCCAGACATCGTCCCAACCAGACGAGGATGAAGAGGTGATGGGCGAGGAAGTGGTCTCGGACGTGGAGGAAGATGACCGCGACATCCGGGAAAACATGGTCGTGATACCCGACGAGGCTGACGACATAGACATCCCCGTCCCTACGTTCATCAAGAAAAACGCCAACCGCATTATATATAACGGGGCTGACTGGTCAAAACTCAGGAAGGCTTTCACCGCCTCTGCCACCGACCCGGTATCGATAGTCCACATCGGCGACAGCCACGTACAGGCCGACTACTCGACAGGTATCACCCGCGAACTTCTGCAATATGACTTCGGCAATGCCGGACGAGGACTAATCTCCCCCTTGAAAATGAGCGGGACAAACGAGCCACGAGACTATATCTTCCAGAGTCGCGGTTCATGGATTCCCAACAAGCTGATGAGCACATCATGGAGGCAGACCGTTGGTTTTACGGGGACATCTATCCGCCCCACCACTTCCACAGGGGAGCTGACCGTAGGAACTTCGGAACGCGAGGACTATAACCCGTTCTCGTCAGTCACCATCTTCCATTCAGGACGTCTCTCGGTCAACGGAGTGACTAACGGGGCCGGAGAGAAAGTAAGATTCCGCGCCATCCCGTCACGAGACTACACACAGATAGTCCTTCCCACCCAGGAGACCAGCGTAACCATTGACTTTGCATCGGCAGGAGACCTTACCGTCTTCGGCGCCTCCCTTTCCGGCAACCGTCCCGGCGTGTATTATCACGCCATAGGCAACAACGGTGCGGCATATGAGACCTACAACCGCATAGGCAACGTGGGTGTCGGCATCAACCCGCTCCAACCCAACCTCGTCATAATCTCGTTGGGAACCAACGAGGCGTTCGGCCGCCTCGACACGCGCGCCTTCGCCCGCTCCATAGACCAGCTTGTCAAAAACATACGCACTTCCAATCCCGAAGCGCTCATACTTCTGACAACACCCATGGAGTGCCAGAGATCCGTCACTACGACCAAAAAGGTAAAAGTACGAGGCAAGAAGCGAAAAGGACGCCGTGCGAGGACTCGCACCGTCAACCGCACCACCCGCTCCTATGCCGTCAACAAAAACATCGCCCCGCTCAGACAGACCATCCTCGACTACGGTAAGGATAACGGGATAGCCGTCTACGACTGGTATGAAGTGGCAGGAGGAAGCGGGGCAAGCTCATCATGGATAAGCAACGGGCTTTTTGCAAAAGACCGCGTGCACCATTCCCGCAACGGCTATAACCTCGAAGGACGACTTATCTACGAGGCCATCATGGACGCACTGCGTGACAACCGTTGACAACCATACCGTTCACAAACCACACAACATCCCCCTACAAGATATCACAGAAGTGGAACAGCTCACAGACATGTTCACAGCACTCTTTCACCAGTGTCTTGACTTTTTCGAACATCTAAACATCGACATAGACAGGATGGTCAGCGAACTATCCTATGACGCACGGCAGCCTCTGCTGTTCAACACGGGCCTTTTCCTCATTCTATTCGTCTGCTTCGTGGCGGTCTACCGCCTGCTACGCGGATGGCGCACCGGGCGCATGGTATTCACCATCCTTTTCTCCCTATACTTTTACTATAAATCGTCAGGTCTCTGCAGCCTCATCCTCATAGGGGTTGCTCTGAGTGACTTCTTCCTGGGACTGGCAATGCAGCGCGCCTCAGAGCTGGAAAGGGGGCGCACGGTAATGATGAAACTCATCATACTTCTAAATGTCACGGTCAATGTGGGAATGCTTGTATACTTCAAGTATTTCGGACTCATAGCCGAGACCATCAACCGCTTCATGACCGCCAAAGTCGATGTCATCAATGTCATTCTACCAGCCGGAATATCGTTCTTTACATTCCGTTCCATCAGCTATATAGTCGATATCTATCGGGGACAGCTGCGCCCGTGCCGCAGTCTGCTCGACTACCTCTTCTTCCTTACCTTCTTCCCTCCGCTTCTTGCAGGCCCTGTGGTCAGGGCAAAGGATATGCTCCCCCAGATCAAAGGGAATCCCGTTATCACGTCCGAGATGGTCTCAGAAGGTGTATATCTTATCATTCTCGGCCTTATCAAAAAGATGGTCATAGCCGACTTCATCTCAGGCAACTTCGTTGACCGCGTCTTCGACAACCCGGCTCTTTACAGCGGTTTTGAGAACTTCATGGCCTCCGTAGGCTTCACCATACAGCTCTACTGCGATTTCTCGGGTTACAGCGACATAGCGATAGGCATCGCCCTGCTCCTCGGATTCCGTTTCAAGGAAAACTTCAATTCCCCTTTCAAGGCCCAGAGTCCCACGGAGTTCTGGCATCGCTGGCACATCTCGCTATCGACATGGCTCAGAGACTATGTATACATCCCTCTCGGCGGAAACCGCTGTTCCAAACCTCGCGCATATCTGAACCAGTTCATCACAATGGTAGTGGGAGGTCTGTGGCACGGAGCCTCGTGGATGTATGTGATATGGGGTGCCGCCCACGGCGCGCTTCTCGTCATCCACAAGACACTGCTTCGTTTCTTCCCCGCCACAGTATCGGAGCTTGTGGTCACTGACGCAGGCGAGGTCACCGCAGTCACCGTTCCCTCACGCCGCTCCCCGCTGGCCAAAGGGTTCAACATCATTTTCACATTCCTTCTGATGTCTGCCACATTCATGCTCTTCCGATCAAGATCGATGGAAGACTTCTACATGATGTGGCACCAGATAACCGATGACTTCCACATCTCTGTGGCGCCACAGTTCGTGGAAGGCTACATGACCATAGTCATAGCCATGGCCGCCGGCTATCTCCTGCACATGACCCCTTCGGAATGGGCCACACGGCTTAAAGCCGGTTTCATGAAGACCCCGCTCTTCGTCCAGGCCCTCATACTCGCAGCTGTCGTCATCGCAGTGATACAGGTGCGTTCAAGCGACATAGTCCCCTTCATATACCTGCAATACTGACAACATCCCTTCGTTCACGGCATATTGGCCCGTATAAAGTCACTGATAGAGAAATCTGTCTCGTAGTCCGTAGGTGCCCCCGGCACAAACTCCACAGCATCGAGAGATGTTTTAAGAGACCCGTTCTGGATGTGGCGTATGAATCCGAGAATCGTGTACAGTTTATCATGCATAGGCGAGACAGCTACCGAATGGTCAGCACCGGCCATCGTGTAAAACTCGCACAAGGCCTTGACGCCGGCAAGTGATTCGGCTATTGTCTTCGAGCCACAGAGGCTTACACCTCCTGCCGAAACCGTCCCGTAAGGAACGTTCCTGTCAGCATCGCCATGAAAAAGCATCATCGGACACGGAGCGGCCTTCCACGCAAGACTATCTCCCGAGCACACGGCGGCGCCTGCAAACGACATAAGTCCGGCATAGTTGAAACCATCAGGAAAAACCCCACCGGGCACAGCCCCGTTGACAAGTCCGTATTCAGCCTGTATCGCGGTTATGGCGCCTGCACTCGAACCAGAGGCTATAATCATGGATGGATCTATGCCTAAACTTCCAGCATTGGCAAGCAGATAGCCCGTAGCCGTATAAAAATCTGTTACAGCGTCTGTAATCGCTCCTCCGAGGGCCTCGGCAAACCCAGCCACAGATCCAAGGCTCTCAGGGTCTGACTTGGAAAGGGACGTCCGATAGTCTGTGGACACGGCCACAATGCCGTTATCGGCCAGAAAATCGAAAAAACAGGCATAATCCGGGTTGCTTCGCGAACCGTTTATAAACCCGCTACCGAAAGCAAACAGGACTGCGGGACGAGGAGCCTTCACCTCTCCGTCAGGCATATAGACATCCATCCTGAGAGTGTCGCCGTCAACCACGGCGAAATCATAGGTCACGGGAGTGGCCGCGAAAAGGTTGTTCAGAATACAGAACAGACCCGATACAATTAGAATTCTTTTCATATTTCCAAAGTTATACATTTTTTTATGAAAAACGCCTTGGAAAAGGAAGAGTTTGGGAAATATTTACTATTTTTGGGGTTAGATATTTCAAAATCATTTAGTAGAAACTACCTTTGACACCATGTTAAGACCCGAAGACCTTGAGCTTCTAAGCTCGAAAGGAATCAGCGAATCAGAAGTCGAGTCACAGCTCAACCGATTTGTCACAGGATTCCCATATCTGAAAATAAAGGATACCGCCCGTGTTGACGCCGGAATCTTCCGACTCTCCGAGAGCGAGGCAGACGCCGCCCTCGAACGCTGGCACGAATATCTCAGCCACGGCGGGGAAGTGTGCAAGTTCGTTCCCGCCTCCGGCGCCGCATCCCGCATGTTCAAAGCCCTTTTCGAATATGTGGACGGCGGAACCGACGAGTTAAGCGAAGGCTCCCCTGTGGCCTCGCTAATAGCCGATATTGAGAAACTTCCGTTTCTTCCCGAACTCCGCGCCACTGTGGAAAGACTCTACGGCAAAGACCTTGACACGATGCTGTCAGAGGGGCGTAACCGCGACATAATAGCAGCCATCGTACTTCCTGACGGAATGAACTACGGAGGGCTTCCAAAAGGTCTCCTGAAATTCCACTCATATCCCGAAGGGTCACGTACGCCCATAGAAGAACATCTTGCGGAGGGAGCACAGACCGCCGCCAACTCAAAGGGAATCGTCAACCTGCATTTCACGGTCTCAGCCAACCACCGCAGACTGTTCGAGGAAAAACTCAGTGAGGTCATACCCCTCACCGAGGCCCGCACAGGTGTGAAGTTCAATGTCTCCATGAGCGAGCAGAAACCCTCTACCGACACCATCGCGGTCAACCCAGACAATACGCCCTTCATGGAGGAAGGCCATCTCCTGTTCCGCCCCGGCGGCCACGGCGCACTCATCCGCAATCTCAACGATATTGACTCGGCGGTGGTCTTCATCAAGAATATCGACAACGTCGTTCCTGACTCCAAACGCGGCGACACCATACGCTACAAAGAGATACTCGGCGGACTCCTTCTCGAAATCCATGACCAGATAGAAGATGACCTCCTCGCACTCGAAGAGAAAGACTATACACCCGATGACCTAAACGGTATGGTGGAATATCTCAACAACGTGCTCAACGTGCATGACGCCGCTCTTGACGACATTGAGGATGATGCAGTTGTGGAATATCTCAAGAAAAAGCTCAACCGACCCCTGCGCGTCTGCGGCATGGTGCGCAACGAAGGCGAACCCGGCGGAGGCCCGTTCATAGCTTTCAACCCCGACGGCTCCACATCACCCCAGATTCTCGAAAGCAACCAGGTGGATCCCGCCAACGATGAATATAAAAAGATGATGGCCACCGCCACCCATTTCAACCCCGTCGATCTCGTCTGCTACATCAAGGACATACATGGCAAGAAGTTCGACCTCCCGTCCTACGTGGATCCCGCCACAGGTTTCATATCCTCAAAGTCAAGCCACGGCAAGGAACTACGCGCCATGGAGCTTCCCGGACTATGGAACGGAGCTATGAGCGACTGGAACACCGTATTCGTCGAGGTGCCTGTCTCGACCTTCAATCCTGTCAAGACTGTCAACGACCTCCTTCGTCCCGCACATCAGGACTAATAAAGGACAAAATTTAAAATGGGTGTGTCAGGAAGTTTTTTCAATTGTTAAAAACATCTTGGCACACCCGGTTTCCAAACCCGTCACCCCATCTCGATTGTTTACTATGTACTAACTATATCCTATGAGCAAGAGAGATGATATAATGAAGATATGGAAGGAGAGCTTCCATGACTCGCGAGAATATGTCAAGATGTTTTTTGACCGTGTCTATCGCGATGATGAGGCGCTCACACTTGCCGATCCTTCGGGCCAGACAGTCAGCAGCCTGTTACTGCAACGCTACATGATGAAATTCAATCATGCGGTATATCCGGCAGGCTACATCTGCGGCGCAGCCACCCAGCGCAGACAACGCGGAAAAGGCTACATGTCACGTCTTATGACCGACGCCCTCCATGCCTCCGCAGAGCGCGGAGACATGATATGCGCCTTGATTCCGGCACGCAGCGCGCTCTATCCGTTCTACCGCCGATTCGGATTCTCGACAGTCTTCTACACCAAGGAACAGCGTTTCACGTCACTCCATTCCTTCCCGGTGCAAGAAAGTTACGAACAGATCGTCAATGCTGCCGATGATGATATATGGACGGCTTTTGACCGTTTCCAGAATATGCGTCCCTGCTACATTCTCCACACGAGACGCGACTTCGACAACATACGTGCCGATATCGATGCCGACGGAGGCAACTTCGTGGCTATGACGGCTGACGATGAAGACCACGGCCCGAGAATAGTATCAATGGCATGGGCCGTCAGAAAGGAAGACTACCTACTGGTGACCGATGTCATGGGGGAGACCGAGGATGCACGGACAGCGGCACTGCGCTCGCTGCGAGACCTACACCCCGATACCCCCTTCCTACTTTACGGAAGACCGGGCGATTCCATGGGCGGACGCCTTATGCCTCGCGGAATGGGACGTGTGACCAACGCCGGACTCCTGCTCGGAGCCGTGGCCAAGGCACATCCCCGGTTCCGCTCGATTCTCAGGGTCAAAGACCCTGTGCTCTCCGACCTCAACTCCCATACGTTCGTTATATGTGACGGTCTGTGCGGAATAGACGACAGTTTCAACGGCACCCCCGACTTTGACGTCACCATCGACATCCTCGGCGAAATAGCCTTCTCCTCCCCCGCCATCGGCGACATCATACGTTTTCCCTCCGAAAGACCCATGATAAGCCTGATGTTAGATTAGGAACAAACTTAGAAACCGAAAAATATATGATCATCAACACGGCACGATTTGCCATCTCCAACGCCACCCACACCAAATGTCCCTCCGATAAACGTCACGAATACGCGTTCATCGGACGCAGCAATGTGGGGAAATCCTCGCTTATCAACATGCTCACCGGCAAGTCCAAACTTGCCAAAACCTCATCGACCCCGGGCAAGACCCTGCTCATCAACCACTTCCTTATCAACGATGAATGGTATATAGTTGACCTGCCCGGCTATGGCTTCGCCCAGCGTGGCAAGACCCAGCGCGAACTTTTGGAGAAGATGATCCGAGGCTACATCCTGCACCGCGAACAGATGACCAACCTATTCGTGCTGATAGATTCACGCCACGCGCCTATGAAAATCGACCTCGAATTCTTCAACTGGCTTGGAGAAAACGGAGTCCCGTTCTCGATAGTCTTCACCAAGCTTGACAAGCTCGGCAATGATGTCGGACGACGCAACGTTGAGAAATATCTCAGCTGCCTCATGGAAACATGGGAAGAGCTTCCTCCCGTCTTCCTGACATCCAGCGAGGACAAGCGCGGCCGCAAGGAGATACTTGACTATATAGAAGAACTGAACAAACTGCCGATAGAGAGCGGGGAGTGACCGGGCGCCGTTGTTGAACCTTAGCATATCTGAATATGTTTCTTCATTAAACTACAAACACTTGAAGAACATGGATAAGAAGAAAGAAAAATCGCTCCCCGGTGTAGAGGTCAATATCGCCACTGATGACAAGGTCACCCCGAAAATGGTCAGGGAAGAAACACGCGAACTCAACAACAATCCGCGCAACAACGAGATTGACGAATAAGTGATTCGTCAGAATTATAACCTTCCTTATACATTTTTAAATTAAAGACAGTCCTGCACGAACCCGCCAGACACAACAGTCCGGGGAGTACGTACAGGACTTTTTCGATACACATACGATGTCCCTCTCCTTCTGACACAATCTCACTCTTTTCAGTGATTTTGTGTCATACGTTTGGATTTTATGGGCGATATATGTATTTTTGCAATCCAAACCATATTTATTTCAAACAAAATGTTGAAAATAGCGATACAATCCAAAGGACGTCTCAACGAGCAAAGCCTCGGTCTGTTGGCCGATGCAGGCATAAGCGCGTGTTCGGGAAGCCGGAGCCTTATTTCCCGCGCCAAGGGTTTCCCGATGGAGATTCTTTATCTCCGAGACGATGATATCCCACAGGCTGTGGCTATGGGAGTGGCCGACATCGGGATTGTAGGGCTTAACGAGGTGGCCGAGAAACGCCAGAAGGTTGACGAGGTGATGCGTCTCGGCTTCGGCTCATGCCGGATCTCCATAGCGGTTCCCAAAGCTGTTGACTATGACGGAACATCATGGCTGTCAGGCCGGCGTATAGCCACATCCTATCCCGTGATTCTCGACAGGTTTCTCAAAGACAACGGCATCGATGCCGAGATTCACGAGATTGCCGGGTCGGTAGAGATAGCTCCCGCAGTCGGAATGGCTGATGCTATTTTTGACATCGTGTCCTCGGGCGGGACACTGGTCCAGAACGGTCTGCGCGAGGTAGAACAGGTCTTTTTTTCCGAAGCGGCACTTATAGCCACACCCGGACTCGGAGAGGAGAAGACAGCCGAACTCGAAAAGCTGAAATTCCGCCTCCGCTCCATTCTCACGAGCCGAGGGATGAAATATCTCTTGATGAATCTACCCGAAGCGGCCATAAACGAAGCCGTGGCACTACTGCCAGGCATGAAAAGCCCTACCCTTCTGCCACTGGCCGCGCCCGGATGGTATTCGCTCCATGCCGTGGTGGGAGAAGAAGAACTTTGGGAGAAAATCGAACAACTCAAAACGATAGGTGCCGAAGATATCCTCGTGCTCAATCTTGAAAACATAGTCAGGTGATGGAGACAATATTTTATCCGGCAAAGAAAGATATAGACCGTCTTTGCGAACGCAATATCCCTGCGGACGACCCGGAGGTCACAGCCTCGGTGGAGAAAATCGTAACCGACGTGGCCCGCGAGGGTGACAGCGCGCTTCTGAGATATGCCCTTGAATTCGACAAAGCCTCACTCACGGGGTTACAGGTCACATCCGAAGAGATGGAGCGTGGCATAGCGGGGGTCAGTCCAGATGTCCGCAAGGCCATTGACAATGCAGCCACACAGATCCGACTGTTTCATGAAGCCCAGCGCCCGGCTCCCGTAAGGGTAGAATCAGTACGGGGAGTGGTATGTGAACAGAGGGCGGTTCCTATACGCACGGTGGGCCTCTACATTCCCGGCGGACGCGCCCCGCTTTTCTCGACAGTGCTCATGCTCGGAATACCGGCCGGAATAGCCGGATGTCGCGATATAATAATGTGTACTCCTGCAAACGGCACCAACCCGGTAGCGCCTGAGATTCTCTATGCCGCCCGTGTGGCCGGAATAGAGAGAATCTTCAAGGTAGGAGGCGCACAGGCGGTGGCCGCAATGGCCTACGGCACAGAGTCAGTCCCGAGAGTTGACAAGATATTCGGCCCCGGCAACCGCTACGTCACCAAAGCCAAACAGCTTGTCTCGGCTGTCACGGCCATAGACATGCCTGCCGGGCCAAGCGAGGTGATGGTTCTCGCAGACTCTTCCGCCTCACCTGCATTCATTGCCGCAGACATGCTCTCTCAGGCAGAGCACGGCCCCGACAGCCAGGCAATGCTTGTCACAGACTGCCCGATGCTCCCAGAACGCGTAGTGGCAGAACTGGAATCAAGACGCCACAGTCTCAGCCGCGCCGACTCTGTCGGACGCTCGCTCGAAAAGAGCCGTATCATCGTGACCCGCACACGCGGAGAGGCCATAGAGTTTGCCAACCGATATGCCGCCGAACATCTCATAATCAACATGGCACGAGCCCGTGATGCAGCCATGGAGATCTACGCGGCGGGAAGCGTATTCATCGGCCCGTACTCCCCAGAGAGTGCCGGAGACTATGCCTCGGGAACCAACCACACCCTCCCCACAGGCGGATGGGCACGATCTGTTAGCGGGGTTAACCTTGACAGTTTCATGCGCAAGATAACTTATCAGGAACTATCGGCAGAGGGACTAAGCACCCTTGCGCCTACAATCACAGCCATGGCACGAGCCGAAGGCCTCGACGCCCACGCGGATGCCGTCACAACACGTCTGGGATTATGAACAATTCACCTTTTGCCTACATGAGGCCCAACATACTCGGTCTCTCACCCTATTCCACGGCCCGTGACGAGTTTTCAGGGGGCGACATTGACACGTTCGTCGATGCCAACGAATCTCCCTACCCGACTGGACTAAACCGCTACCCCGATCCACGGCACAAAGAACTGAAAGGCAGGATAGGCCGTCTAATGGGCGTGGAGCCTGACCGTATTTTCATCGGAGGCGCAGGCAGCGACGAGGCCATTGACCTCATATACCGCATTTTCTGTGTGCCGGGACGTGACAACGTCATTGCTATGTCTCCCACCTACGGAGTCTATGCCGTCAGCGCGGCCATCAACGATATCGAATACAGGGAAGTGCCTCCCGGGCCGGACTACCGCTTCCCTACCGATGAAATACTCGCGGCTACCGACAGGCACACAAAGGTGATATGGATATGTTCTCCCAACAATCCTACCGGGCTTGCCGTCCCGCCGGAGGATATAGAACGAGTGGCCTCCGCGTTTGATGGAATAGTGGCTGTAGACGAGGCATATGTGGATTTTTCCCCCTATGGGTCGGTGATTCCGCTACTCGCAAAATACCGCAACCTCATAGTACTTCGCACATTCTCTAAGGCCAGAGGAATGGCCGGTCTGCGCATAGGTATGGCATTCGCTGACCCGGATGTGGCAAAAGTAATGGCCAATGTGAAATACCCGTACAATATCAACGGCCCTACCCAGAAGGAACTTCTCAGGCGGCTTGATGACGATATATCCACACAGGTGGCAGAGATTATATCCGAACGTGACCGTCTTACAATATGCATAGCCGGATACCCGTTTGTGGAAAAGGTATTCCATTCGGATGCCAACTTTCTGCTTGTAAGAGTGAAAGATGCAGACAGTCTTTACGGCTATCTGGTGGAACAAGGCATACTCGTGCGCAACCGCAACCGTATCCCCCACTGCCAGAACACCCTGCGTATAACGATCGGCACCCCTGCCGAAAACAACCGCATCATCAGAGCGCTTGACGCCTATCGGGACGGACTCCGACCGTCATGGAAGAGAGAAGAAGGACGCCGTGCCCGGCTGGAACGTATCACGTCCGAGACAAAGATCGCAGTATATCTCGACCTTGACGGAGAAAGTGACGAAAGCCACATCGACACCGGCCTGAAATTCTTTGACCACATGTTGTCGCAGCTACCTCACCATGGCGGATTCCGCCTCGACCTGACATGCCAAGGAGATCTCGGAGTTGACGAACACCACACGATTGAAGATGTGGCGATAACCCTCGGCGAGGCGTTGCTATCAGCACTCGGGGACAAACGAGGCATAGAGCGCTACGGATTCGTGCTTCCCATGGATGAAAGCCGTGCAATGGCTCTTATAGACCTTGGTGGCCGCACCGACTTCCGCTGGGATGTCGGATTCACACGCGAGATGGTGGGCGACACACCGACAGAGATGTATCCCCACTTCTTCTCCTCTCTTGCATCGGCGATGCGTGCCAATCTCCATATAACGGCGCGCGGAGAAAACAACCATCATCTCATCGAGGGAGTGTTCAAAGCGGTGGCCCGAGCGCTCCGCATGGCCGTCCGACGCGAAAAGTTCGCCTACTCGCTCCCTTCAAGCAAAGGAATATTATGATAGCCATCGTTGACTACTCGGCGGGCAATATCCGCTCCGTCACCAACGCACTCGGGCGTCTCGGCACCGAGTGGACTCTGACCGCCTCGCCCGAAGCCTTGCGCCGGGCTGACCGCGTGATACTCCCCGGGGTGGGACATGCCGGCGAGGCTCTGGAACGCCTCCGTGGCGCCGGGCTTGACAGCGTCATATGCGATCTCCGTCGTCCCGTCCTCGGGATATGCGTGGGTATGCAGGTGATGTGCCGCGACACAGAGGAAGGCCCAGCAGCCGGACTCGGTATATTCGACGCCCATGTGCGCCACTTCGTCAAGTCCTCTCCGCAAGACAAGATACCCCACGTAGGATGGAACACTATCTCGAACATGGAGAAAGGCCTTTTCAAGGGTATATGCCCGGGAGAATACGTCTACTTTGTCCACAGCTATTATGCCCATCTTTGCCCGGACACAGTTGCTACAACCCGCTTCGGCTCGGACGGCATGATGTTCAGCGCCGCACTCAAATATGAGAATTTCTACGCCACACAGTTCCATCCTGAAAAAAGCGGGAGAACGGGCGAACTTATACTCCGTAATTTCCTTGAACTATGATCGAGATTATTCCTGCCATAGACATTATTGACGGCAGATGCGTACGCCTGACCGAGGGTGACTATGAACGGCAGACCACTTATAAATCATCACCCGTAGACATGGTAAAGACATTCGCAGACTCGGGCCTGACGCGCATCCATGCCGTAGACCTCACCGGAGCGCGCCTCGGCACTCCTGACGCCCTGAGGGTGCTTGAAAAAATGGCGTCAGTCAACGGGGCACGCATCGAATGGGGCGGCGGGATAAAGACCGACGATGACTTCCGCGACATCTTCAATGCCGGAGCCACATGGGCCGTCATAGGGAGTGTGGCCGCGAAACAGCCCGAAAGGTTCGAAAGATGGCTGAACAAGCGAGGAGGAGATACCGTGATTCTCGGCGCCGATATTCGTGACGGCCGTGTGGCACTCAGCGGATGGCTTGACGAGTCAGATCTGACCGCCACCGATATCATCAACCGCTTCCTGCCCTCTGGACTCAGCCAGGTGATTGTCACCGATATCTCAAAAGACGGTATGCTTGCCGGCCCGTCGTTCGGGCTATACCGAGACCTCATGGAGGCACATCCCGGCATAATCCTCACAGCCTCAGGCGGAATATCGTGCATGGCCGACATAGAGAGACTTGACCGCGACGGCGTCCCCCGCGTGATTGTCGGGAAGGCACTCTATGAGGGACGTATCACCCTAAGGGAATTGTCAGATGCTGGCTAAACGTATCATCCCGTGTCTCGACGTCAAGGACGGACGCACGGTCAAAGGAATAAGATTCGAAGGGCTTGCCGATGTTGGTGACCCGGTGGAACTCGGCGCACGTTATGCAACCGAGGGGGCTGACGAGCTTGTCTATCTTGACATCAGTGCCTCGCGTGAAGAAAGATCGGCATTCACACGCCTCGTAGGGCGCGTGGCCGACCGCGTGAACATTCCGTTCACGGTCGGGGGAGGCATCTCATCGGCAGATGACGCCGCCGCACTTCTCGACGCAGGAGCCGACAAAGTGACAGTCAATTCAGGCGCTGTCCGCAATCCCGGACTTATAACCGAGATAGCCCGCAGATATGGAAGCCAGTTTATTGTCGTTGCCATAGATGCGCGCATGTGTGAGGACGGTGAGATACATGTCACCACCCACGGAGGAAGCCGTATGACCGACCGTCTGCTTCTACCGTGGGCCATAGAGGCTTGTGAGCGAGGCGCCGGGGAGATATTGTTCACATCCATGGATCATGACGGCACGCGAGGCGGCTACCCAGTGGACATATATTCCCGTCTGGCCGAATCGCTCCCGGTTCCCGTAATCGCATCCGGGGGAGCCGGCGGAATGGCCGACATCGCTGATGTGCTTACCTCAGGGAGGGCCGATGCCGCCCTTGCCGCAAGCATATTCCATTATGGCGAGATAACTATCAAAGAGCTGAAAACCTATCTACGTTCACGGAACATACCTGTACGATTATGAATTTCAATGATTTCGACCTCTCAAAATGTGCCGACGGACTTCTTCCCGTCATCATACAGGACTCCGTCACCCTGCGCGTACTGATGCTCGGTTACATGAACTGCGAGGCTTTTGATAAAACCCTCTCTACCGGGCTGGTGACATTCTTTTCCCGTACCCGTCGTAAACTATGGACAAAGGGAGAGACCTCCGGCCACCATCTCAGAGTGGTTGAGATGTACCCTGACTGCGATCGTGACACCCTGCTAATAAAGGCCTCTCCGACAGGGCCTACATGCCATCGAGGAACAACCGCATGTTTCGATACTCCCGCCCAAGACGGTTTCATCCGCACTCTGGGAGACCTCATCAGACGCCGTCACAACGATATGCCCGAAAATTCATATACAACAAGGCTTTTCATAAAAGGCGTAAAAAAGATAGCACAGAAAGTGGGAGAAGAGGCTGTCGAGGCCGGAATAGAGGCCGTGGACGGCAACCGCACCCGGTTTGTCTACGAGGCATCAGACCTCATGTACCATTACCTCGTACTCCTCGAACAGATGGGTGTCTCAATCAATGACATAGAACTCGAACTAACCAGACGGCACCCCGTAAACCCGGCAGACTGAAAAACACGATAGTATAAAAACAATGTTGTAAGAGCCTCCCCCGAAGACTTGTCAAATCTTAGGGGGAGGCTCTTACATATACATTACAGCCTATTTTGCGGACGGCTGGATGTTTCGTTCGTCCCATTCAGGATGGGCAGGGTCTTCGGCAACAAGAGCCTCTTCAAGACTTATACCGAGGGCCTCAGCCATTTTTGACCCATAGCTCGGATCGGCGTTATGACAGGCCCTGACATGGCGCTGCTTTATGAACAGAGGCACGCCGTCCATGGCCCTTGCCGTATTCTCACACGTCACGGCCTGCTCCTCGGGGGGCATAAGACGCCACAGCTTGCCGGGCTGGGTGTAATAATCATCATCATATTCCCGCTCGTCATAATTGTAGGCGGCACCGTGGAGGTCGAGTGGCGGCTCCTTCTTTTCAGGCGAGTCCTGCCATTCCCCGAAACTGTTCGGCTCGTATGAGAGGGTGCGGCCATAGTTGTCATCTGTGCGCATCATGCCATCACGATGGTAAGAATGGAACGGACACTTAGGACGGTTTACAGGAATGAGGTTGTAGTTCACCCCGAGACGGTAACGCTGGGCATCTCCATATGAGAACAGACGCCCTTGAAGCATCTTGTCGGGGGAGAAACCGATACCTTCCACTATATTCATCGGGTTGAAAGCGGCCTGCTCTATCTCGGCAAAGAAATTCTCTGGGTTGCGGTTGAGTTCCAAAATACCAACGTCACGGAGCGGAAAATCCTTGTGATACCATACCTTCGTCAGGTCAAAAGGATTGATATGGTACTTACGTGCCTCATCCTCGGTCATAATCTGTACCTGCATCAGCCAGCGGGGAAAATCGCCGCGTTCGATTGCCTCAAAGAGGTCTCTCTGGTTTGACTCCCTGTCTTTTGCAATCACTTTCTCTGCCTCGGCATCGGTGAGATTCTTGATGCCCTGCTGAGTCCTAAGATGAAATTTCACCCACACACGTCTGTTGTCTCTATCATAGAAACTATATGTATGGCTCCCGAAACCGTGCATGTAACGGAACGAGGCCGGAATGCCGCGTGGCGACATCGTGATTGTCACCTGATGGAGCGCCTCGGGAAGCAAAGTCCAGAAATCCCAATTGGCGGTAGGGTTTCTCATGCCGGTTCGCGGGTCACGCTTGATTGCATGATTGAGATCCGGGAATTTGAGGGGATCACGAAGAAAGAAGACAGGCGTGTTGTTGCCCACAAGATCCCAGTTTCCTTCATCGGTATAAAACTTCATGGCAAAGCCACGTATGTCTCTCTCGGCATCGGCGGCCCCGCGCTCTCCGGCAACGGTAGAGAAACGTACAAGACACTCCGTCTTTTTGCCCACTTCTGAGAAGATGGAGGCACGTGTGAACTCAGTAATATCGTTCGTCACGGTAAATGTACCGAACGCACCCGCCCCCTTGGCGTGCATACGTCTTTCCGGGATAACCTCTCGGTCAAAATGTGCTATTTTCTCGGTATACCAAGGATCTTGGAGCAGGACAGGGCCACGAACACCGGCTGTCTGAATGTTCTGATTATCGGCCACAGGCCTGCCGTTTTCTGCGGTTAGTCTTCGTTTGTCCATATAGTGAGGATTAAAATGATTCTATGACCTAAAAACCATATATGATAACGGTTTGTTCATATTTCAGCGAAATATGAAATCATTCAGAAGTCACTGATACGCATACCTTAGACTGATGGCAAGCGTGGTTTCTTGCCCGATACAACATGTCCCGGCTGACCTTGAAGATATCGGTCAGCCGGGACATGTTTATTTCAGAAACATACAGTCCTTAAAACTTCACAAAAACGCATTCATAACGAGAAGAATGTCTTGAAAGCCATGATGGTATAGGTATGGTCGGCAGCCGACGAGGTCTCGCGGACAGAGTGCATGGCCCATATTGCCTCCCCCATGTCGACACCGCGCAATGGAAGCTGGGATGTAAGGATATTGCCAAGAGTAGAACCGCCGGGCACATCACTGTGGTTGACAAAATACTGGCAAGGTACGCCGGCTTTTTCGCATATCTGGCTGAAAACAGCCGAGGAGTCGGCATCGGTCATATACTTACAGCGTGCATTTATCTTTATGACCGGGCCTCCTCCGGGAACGGGATGGTTTGTCGGATCATATTTCTCTCCATAGTTCGGATGGAACGCGTGGGCATTGTCGGCAGATATCATGAAGGATTTCTCGATGGCCCGTACAAAGTCTTCATGCGAGCCTCCGAAAGTATCTGTGACACGTCGGAGCATGTCGGCAAGGACGGGGGATGCCGCACCCTGCTTGGTTCCAGAGCCGGTCTCCTCGTTGTCAAAGATTGCCATCACGCATGTCTGTCGGCCCGCAGGAGCCGACACAAGCGCCTCCATGGCCGCGTGAACCATGCTGAGATCGTCAAGACGCCCGGACGATACAAACTCATCATGAAGCCCTATCAGGCAGGCCGGAGTGGTATCATAGAGCGAGAGGTCATAGTCGAGTATATCCCCTACCCCGCAGCCCGCAGCCTCGGCCACCATAGACAGAAGAAGGTCTGAATCAAGGGTCTCGGCCCCGAGAGCAATAACTGGAAGCATATCCTTCTGTGCGGAGAGCGGGTTACCTTCGTTGACCGACCTGTTGAAATGGATGGCAAGATGGGGAATCGTGAGAAGCGGACGGTCAAACCTCACCAGCTTCCTGACAGGATGCAACGGATCCTCCCCACGGAGAATGACGCGCCCGGCAAGAGAAAGCGGACGGTCAAACCATGTATAGAGTATGGGGCCGCCATAAACCTCTACATTAAGTTTGACTATTCCTTCGGGAGTGCGCATCAACGGATTGGGCTTGACTCTGAAACACGGGGAGTCACTGTGCGCGGATATTATGCGGAATCCAGCCGCCGGATCGTTGTCACCGACAACGAAGCCGAATATCGCCGAGTCATTCTTGACCATATAGTATCTCCCACCCGGTTCAAGACTCCATGCCTCGGCGGCATCGAGACGGATGAACCCCTCGGCGTCAAGACGTTCGGCCACGGTACGGACGGCATAGAAGTTAACCGGGCTTTTGTCCAGAAACTCCATGAGAGAACGTGCGTTCTGCTTTATTTCTTCCATGATTGATGTTTTTTCTACTTGTTGTCGATATCTTTGAGAAGGGTCTTGACGGCAGTCTCTATCTGTGAGTCTATGCCTCTGACTATAAGTGCAGGATCATTGGCCACTTTAACATCCGGTTCGAGCTGCGAGTTTTCAAGGAAGTCACCCTCCGCCGTGCGGAAACCCACGACAGGTATTCCGAACACGAGCGACGGATCCTGCATCTCCACCCAGTTGACCGAACTCATCGTACCGGGAACCGGCATACCTACTATCTTGCCGAGGCCCATGTGTCTGTACATCCAGGGAGTCCCATGGGCGTTGGAATAGTTGTGTTCTCCTGTAATCATTATTGACGGACGCAGCCAACGGCGGGAAGGCATTTCCCCGCTCTTGACACCACGTATCTCCTGAGTGAGATATTTGCGTCCGCTGAACAGAACCTCTATATCCTCATGGAGGCGGCCGCCACCATTGAAGCGTGTGTCAATCACTATGCCTTCGCGCCCGGCATAACGACCAAGGACATCAGCATAGATCTCGCGATAAGAATCGTCACTCATGGTGCGAAGATGCACATAGCCGAGACGGCCTCCCGAGAGCGAATCCACGAGAGCGCGGTTACGCTCCACCCAGCGCCTGTACATCAGTTCGTTCATGGCTCCCGATGAGACAGGGAGAACCACCTCTTCGACCTTCTCCCCTCCGGGCAGGGTAAAGGCCACAAGGGTCTTGCGCCCGATATGAGAATTGAGTGCCGACAGAGGCTCGGCCATTCCGTCAAGAGACAGCCCGTCAATGGCCGTGATGACCGCTCCTGCCCTGAGCCTTGACGAGGCACGGTCAAACGGCCCCTTATCCACCACCTCGGCCACTTTCAGACCGGGGCCGTCATAGGCCATATCATAAAGAAGTCCGAGAGAAGCCGTGGGTTCTGAAGCATACTGCGGAGTATAATAACGACATCCTGTATGTGAAACGTTCAATTCGCCAAGAAGTTCCGAGGCAAGTTCGGCAAAGTCATAGTTGTTGGAGATATGCGGGATAAACCTGCGATAATCACGAGCCAGACCGTCCCAGTCAGTACCGAACATATCCTTTACCAGATAACGTTCCTTCTCTTCTCTGACCATGTAGTCAAAGAGATATTCGCGTTCGGCAACAGGGTCTATCTTCTGTCTGGCGTTGTAAGTGATATTATCGGTCTTCCCTCCTGACACGGCATATCTTTTCATCATCTTGGGGCCGAGGATAAACAGGTTCTTTCCGGCACCGTCTGGAAGAAGGGCCAGTTCGGAGGCGCCGAGCTTCTTCTCTACGGAGATATCCTTCTTACGCATATTCATCTTCCATAGATCAAGGCCGTCCTCTACCTCGGCGAGGAAATAAAGATTCTCCCCATCCGGGTCAATCCAAGCATCGGCCACCTCGGAAGAGAACGGGGTGAGGCGGACAATGCGTTCATGGATACCTTCCGTCTCCACGTTCACCGCGTCCTCGGGTTTCTCCTCAGGTGTTTCTTCGGTTTTTTTGCCCTTTTTGCCTTTCTTTCCTTTCTTATCATCCTTTTCAGGCGTATCTGACTTTTTAGCAGCCTTCTCCACCTCTTTCAGTATGGCGAAATCCTCGGGAGACAGGCGGTAACGGTCATATGCCTCTCGGTTGGTAAAAGCCAGCAGCACGTCATAAGTCGATCCCCACGAGGCATGGTTCTTCATTCCGTATCGTTCGCTGATAAAGGCAATAGCATTTCCACCCATCACCCAGCGGGGCGACAGGTTTATGTAGGCATCGTTGGTGATGTTGGTCATCTCGCCTGTGCCGATGTTGAAAACGGCGATATCATAGTACGGATCGCGCTGGTGGACGTCTATTGTCGCGGCAAGCCATTCACTGTCAGGAGACCAGTCGAGCATTATCTCTCCGTCACGGGCGGTATAGGTCTCCCCCTGTGTCAGTATCGTGACCTTGCGGGTGGTCAGATCCATTACCGCGATCTTCTGCCTGTCCTGTATATAAGCGATCAGCTGACCGTTTGGCGACACCAGCGGATTGCGACGGTCAATGCCGTCAGAGGCTGGAAACAAGGCGGTCTCCTCTATGAGAGTGGCATTGGGGAAGTCGGGGTCATCCTTGCGACTGAGACGCGCGCGGTAGATATTGGAAACGCCGTCCCGGTCGGACGCGTAATAGAGCGAACGGTTGTCGGCACCCCATGAGGGCCGGCTCTCGTTCTGCGGCGTAGCTGTGACCTGACGTGTGGTCGGATAGTCCGCTGATGTCACGAAAATATCGCCACGGCTGGCAAAAGCCACCTGCTTGCCGTCCGGGGAAGGAACGGGGCTTTCAGCACCGGACGAGAATTTTCTGTGGACTGCCGTCTCCCCGGTATCAAGTGTTATGCCGACCTCGACCTTAGCCGGACTGCCGCCACGTTCGTCCATGGTGTAAAGCTCTCCGTCATAGACAAATGCAAGAGTGCCGTCAGTGGCACGTGACAAGAATCTGACAGGATGGCGTTCAAAGCGGGTCAGCGCCACTACACGCGACGGGTCGGAGAGCCGGAAAGAGCATACATTGGATGACCCGCCGTCTCTCTCGCTGAGAAAATACACAGTGTCGCCGTCACCACCCATAACTGGATTTGTGTCCTCACCTCCTCTCGCGGTCAGATTGGTGTGGCGCCCGGTAGAAGCGTCATAACGCCATATATCACGGGTGACAGATGATGTGTGATGTTTGCGCCATTCGTCTTCCACACCCTTGATATCCTGATATACAAACGACTCACCGTCCGGCAGATAGCTTATCGTTCTGGCCGGAGTACCGAGAATCTGCGAAGGCCGTCCGCCAGTCACAGACACCTTGTATAGCTGGCCATATCTCCCGCTCGGAAAAGTACGACTCGCGGCAGGAGCCTGTATAGCTGCGGTATAGACCACATCCGCTCCATCAGGAGTGAATGACACGGGAATTTCGTCGGCAGAATTGGAGGTCAGGCGCACGGCCTCACCTCCGGCCGCATCCATGATAAAGACATCATATCCCCCCTCACGGTCACTTGCGAAGGCTATCTTGGTTCCAGACGGGTTCCAGACGGGAGAGGTCTCATATGAAGGCATGGACGTGAGACGTATCGCATTGCCGCCTTTTGTCGGCACGGTATATATGTCGCCCTTGTAGGTGAACGCTATCGATTTCCCATCGGGGGAGATAGCCGCGTCACGAAGCCAGAGCGGGTTCACAGCCGAGACACATACGGCAGACGCTGCCAGCGCGACAGAGAGAAAGAACTTTTTCATGGTTGGTATGTTATTGTTATTTCTTAAACATTGTACGACGTTCCAGATAATCGGCAAGCCATACGCCAAGGAGAATCATCAGACACCCCGCAAGGCCGACAGGAGTAAGGGACTCATGCAGTATGACAACTGAGAACACCATAGTGATTACCGGCTGGAAATAAAGATAGTTGGCAGCTGTGACGGCTCCGATCCTAAGCACCGCATATGCCCACAACAGATATCCTCCGAGAGAGCATATGGCCGACAGGAAGAGAAGGTTCCAAAGCACCACCGGCTTCATGAGCACGGCAGGAGAGGCCACCTCTGGTTCGACAAGGAGGAACGGGATAGCGGTGAGGACGCCATAGAAAAACACTTTGCGCGTGATAAAGCGGGCATCATAATGGGCATTGAGTGGTTTGAGAAGGAGGCTGTATATGGCCCAGCAGAAAGCGGCCAGAAGGGACAGAAGGTCGCCTATCGGATTGATGGCCATGTTGAAACTACTGTTGAATATGACAAGCCCCACACCCAGAAAGGCCACTACTGAACCCACATAGGCACCCTTGCCGGGACGGTTTGTCTTATATACAAGCCCTATGAGCAGTACCGTCAGCAACGGCGGAAGGGATGTGATCAGGGAGACATTACTCACAAGCGTGTATTCCAACGCTACATTTTCAGAAATAAAATATACCGAACCTGCCACGAGTCCGCACACCACGAATAGAGCCTCGTCTTTGAGCGAGTTTGCCCATATCCTGTCATGGCATATGGCCAGAAGTGCAACATAGGCTATGACAAAACGATAGATGTAAATCTCGATAGGATGTAGGCCGTTGTCAAGGAGAACGCGTGTCGATATGAAAGACAGCCCCCACGCTGTGACCGTAAAGACGGCAAAAAGGTGGTAGATCCATATCCGGCTTTTCCCGGCGGCCTTGGTTGGTTCCATGATTTTATGATTAGGTTTATTTGTTTCCCACAAAATTACGCTTTTTTTTTGACTTTGTCAAGAGAGCCGGAATACCCCTCACAGGGCCATACAGCCCGCAAGTTACAATCTCTAAGACAACAGGGCCGGAGAACGGCGAAATATCATTGTCCCGACATGATAACCATGCAAATGTTCTGCAAAAAAATCATAACCCAAAGACATCCGGCAGACAATCCCGACAATAGCGGCTGGTACACACCCGGAGCCGGCAGTTTTGTTGGCAGATTGACACATTATAGTTGTCAAACCGCTAATTTTGACAATGATATATTGAGGTAATCGGATTTTTTTTGTACCTTTGCACCCTGACAACAAAATCTTTAAGATAAATGGATAAAAGACCTGCCACGCAGCAGCCTGACCTGCTTTTCGAGGTCAGCTGGGAAGTGTGTAACAAGATAGGAGGAATTTACACCGTACTATCCACCAAGGCCAAAACTCTTCAGAAAGTCAACAAGGACAAGACAGTTTTCATAGGCCCGGATGTCTGGTCTGCGGAAAACCCGTCTCCTTGGTTTACAGAATGTAATGTTCCCGGTCTGACCGCGTGGTGCAAGAAAGCCCGTCTCCCCGAGGGGATAGGCGTGCGCGTGGGCCGCTGGGAAATCCCGGGACGCCCCATAGCCGTCCTCGTCCGTTTTGACGGAATGTATGCTGTCAAAGACGAATTTTATGGCGAGATGTGGGCACGTTTCGGAGTAGACTCGCTTCACGCATACGGTGACTATGACGAAGGCTGTGCATTTGCCCATGCGTCAGGCATCGTGATAGAATCAATACTCGCGTCAGGTTACGGACTGCCCGAAGGTTCCCCGGTTCCCACCGGCAAGAGAGGTCGTCCGAGAAAAGTGAAATTTGACGTCGTGGCCCATTTTGACGAATGGACTACCGGCATGGGACTTCTGTATGTGAAATGGAAGCTGCCCAAGGTAGCCACCGTATTTACCACACACGCCACAAGCATAGGCCGCAGTATCTGCGGCAACAACAAGCCGCTCTATGACCATCTGCACAACTATGACGGAGACCAGATGGCGCGCGAGCTGAACATGGAGGCCAAACATTCTCTCGAAAAAGCCGCAGCCACCCAGGCTGACATATTCACGACTGTCAGCGAAATTACCGCACGCGAATGCGAGGCACTTCTCGAACGTCGTCCCGACGTGGTGACTCCCAACGGATTCGAGAAAGGATTCGTCCCCTCCGGCTCCAAGGCTGCGGAAGAACGCGACGCCTCACGCAGAGTCATGCTTGATGTCGCCTCGAGCCTGACAGGGCAGAAATATGACGATGACACGTTCATCATGATTACAAGCGGACGCTGCGAATATCGCAACAAGGGCCTTGACCTCTACCTCGACATGGCCTCCACACTCAAAAGCCTCCCATGCTGTCGCAAAGTGGTGGCCTACGTGATGGTTCCGGCATGGCCGAAAGAACCCCGCACAGACCTCCGTGAACGCCTTGGCTCAGGCAGCCGGCCAGACACCGCCCTATGCGAACCAGTCCTCACCCACTGGCTCAACAATCCAGACAGCGATGCCGTCATGTGCCGGATCAGAAATATGGGCTGGGAGTCAGTGGACCAGCGTGTCGCTGTCATATACGTACCCTGTTATCTTAACGGCACGGACGGAATCTTCAACCGCAGCTATTACGACCTTCTCATAGGCGCCGATGCCACCGTGTTCCCCTCCTATTACGAACCATGGGGATACACTCCGCTTGAAAGCGTGGCGTTCGGAGTCCCCACCGTAACCACATCTCTCTCAGGCTTCGGCCAATGGGTGCTCGAAACCTATGAGAACAGCTTCGACGAATGCGGAGTCAATGTGATAGGACGCGGCGATTCCAACTATGACGGAGTAGTACACAACATAGCCCATTCCATCGAGTACCTCACATGCGCCGATGACAAGACCATGCGCCGCATACGCCGCGCCGCTGTCAGAACCGCCGCCGCTGCCTCGTGGACAAATTTCATACGCTTCTACGACATGGCCTATACCGCCGCACTCGAAAAAGCATCCAGAAGAAAATAGAAACGGGCAGTCACAATCCGAAACCTCTTAAAAAATTATATCATACATTTCTGACCAGAAATCTTTAACCTCCCAATCCAAGAAAAGATATTACTAACCGTTTTAATATGAAACTTCCTGTAAGTAACTCCAACGCCCCTGTGTGGCGCGACATCACTGTGAAGGCACAGCTCCCCGAGGCCCTCAAACCTCTGGAAAAGCTATCCCGAAACCTATGGTGGGTTTGGAATTCCGAAGCCAAGAACCTTTTCCGCGATCTTGACCACGACTTGTGGCGCGCCACGGGCGAGAACCCCGTGATGCTCCTCCAACAGCTCTCTTCGGAACGTCTCGAAGAAATCATGGCCGACCAACTCCTCATGGGCCGCATGGCTCATGTGTATGAGATGTTCAAGGCATATATGGCAGAGCCTATGCGCAAGGACATCCCCTCCGTCAGCTACTTCTCGATGGAGTATGGTCTCTGCAACTGTCTCAAAATCTATTCCGGCGGCCTCGGCGTGCTTGCCGGCGACTATATAAAGGAAGCATCCGACAGCCGTGTCGACATGACCGCCATCGGCTTCCTTTACCGTTACGGCTACTTCACCCAGTCACTCAGCGTCGACGGACAGCAGATAGCCAACTACGAGCCTCAGAACTTCAACCAGCTCCCCATCGAGCAGGTGACCGAGGAGAACGGACATCCCATGATTCTCGAAGTCCCCTTCCACGACCGCATCATTTACAGCCACATCTGGCGTGTAAACGTGGGCCGTATGAAACTCTATCTCCTCGATACGGACTTCGACATGAACTCTGAGTTCGACCGCCCCATCACACACAAACTCTATGGCGGCGACTGGGAGAACCGCATCAAGCAGGAATATCTCCTCGGCATCGGCGGTGTCCTCGCTCTCAAAAAACTCGGTATACACAACACCATCTACCACGCAAACGAGGGCCACGCGGCACTCCTCAACCTCCAACGTCTCGCTGACTTCGTGGAGGAGAAGCATCTCGACTTCCAGACCGCTCTCGAACTCGTTCGTTCGTCCTCGCTCTATACCGTCCACACCCCCGTGCCTGCCGGTCACGACTACTTTGACGAGGGACTCGCCCACAAATATCTCCAAAACTTCCCCGCACGCCTCGGCATCAGCTGGCAGGATCTCATGAACATGGGCCGCGAGAACCCCGACAGCCAAGACCGCTTCTCCATGAGCGTCTTCGCCCTCAATACCTGTCAGGAAGCAAACGGTGTAAGCTGGCTCCACGGAGAGGTATCTAAGAAGATGTTCGCCGGTCTCTGGAAAGGTTATTCATGGGAGGAAAGCCACGTTGGCTACGTCACCAACGGTGTCCACATGCCCACATGGGCCGCAAGCGAGTGGAAGGCCTTCTATGCCGACAAACTCGGCGACCAGGTTTTCTCTCACCAGAGCGACCCCAAGGCATGGGAGAATATCTTCAAGGTCAATGACGATGAGATCTGGGACATGCGAGTGGCCCTCAAAAACAAGTTTATCAACTTCGTGAAGCGTGACTTCAAGGAGAAATGGCTTGCCAATCAGGGAGATCCCTCCGCAGTCATCAAGATTCTTGAACGCATCAATCCCAACGCCCTCATCATAGGCTTCGCCCGCCGCTTCGCCACCTACAAGCGCGCCCACCTGCTCTTCACCGACCTCGACCGTCTGGCCCGTATCGTCAACAACGAGCAGTTCCCCGTGCAATTCGTATTCTCCGGCAAGGCCCACCCCGCCGATGGCGCAGGACAGGGTCTCATAAAGCGCATTATGGAGATCTCGCACATGCCCCAGTTCCAAGGCAAGATCATCTTCCTTGAAGACTACAACATGATCGTGGCAAAACGTCTCGTGACCGGTGTAGACATCTGGCTCAACACCCCCACCCGTCCTCTCGAAGCCTCCGGCACATCCGGCGAAAAGGCCGAGATGAACGGCGTACTCAACTTCTCCGTCCTTGACGGATGGTGGTACGAAGGTTACCGTCTTGATGAGAAGGCCGGCTGGGCACTCACCGACAAGCGCACCTATACCGACCAAGGCCAGCAGGACAAACTCGATGCAGCCACCATCTACTCAATGCTCGAAAACGAGATTATCCCCCTCTACTTTGCCAAGAACTCCAAGGGTTACTCGCCCGAGTGGATACAGTATATCAAACGCTCCATCGGCCATATCGCTCCCCAGTACACCATGCAGCGCATGATCGAAGACTACATCGAGCGCTTCTACGAGCCGGAAGCCAAGCGTTTTGCAAGACTCTCGGCCGACAATGACAAGATTGCCAGGGAGATTGCCGCATGGAAGGACAAAGTGGCCGCAGCATGGGACGGCGTCAAGGTGCTCGAAGTTCACACCAACGACGAGATACACCAGAATAACATCTCGGGCCAGAAGTTCTCGGCCATGGTGAAAATTGACACCAACGGCCTTGCCGACGACCTTGCCCTTGAACTCGTGGTAGACCGCGTGTCAGGCAACGATGCGTCACGTATCATCAAGGTGCCTTTCAAAGCAGTAGCCAAAGAAGGCAATATCGTCACCTTCGAGGTAGACGACAAGCTCCGTGATCCCGGCGTGTTCCGTTACAGCTACCGTCTGTATCCCTACAACCCCGAACTGCCCCACCGTCAGGACTTCGCATTCGTGCGCTGGATCTGATAATTACGCATATAACAATAGACCGGCCATACGGACATCCGTATGGCCGGTCTATTGTTATATGCGTAATTCTTATTCCAGCATTGCCGACACTCGTTTGACACCCTCAACGAAGGCATCTGCCTCCTCAATGGTATTATAGGCGGCAAACGAGGCGCGGACAGTCCCCTCTATCCCGAGCGAACGCATCAATGGCTGGGCGCAGTGATGGCCGGTGCGGACGGCGATTCCAAGCTTGTCAAGCAACATGCCCATGTCATAGTGATGCTCGTTACCAACGAGGAACGAGATAATGGCGCATTTGCCCGGAGCCTGACCGAAAATCCTTATGCCCGGCACCTCCCTGAGCAGCCTCTCGGTGGTATGGCGCAGGAGTTCGTGCTCATGGGCGGCGATATTGTCTATACCGATTCTCTCGATGAAGTCGATGGCCTTGGAAAGCGCGGAAATGCCTATGAAGTCGGGTGTTCCGGCCTCAAACTTGAACGGCAGCTCGGCAAAGGTGGTCTTATCGAAGGAGACAGACTCGATCATCTCCCCGCCACCTTGGTAAGGAGGCATCTTTTCAAGCCATTCCCTCTTACCATACAAGACTCCGACACCGGTGGGGCCGTACATCTTGTGGGCCGAGAAAGCGTAAAAGTCGGCATCAAGGTCAATGACATCCACCTTCATATGCGGCACAGCCTGTGCACCGTCCACCACGAAAGGCACACCGTGGGCATGGGCCTCGGCTATCATCTCCTTGACAGGATTGACAGTACCGAGCACATTGGACGCGTGACAGCAGCTTACAAGACGGGTACGGTCATTGAACATAGACCGATAAGCGTCAAGGTCGAGCGATCCGTCTTCGTGCATAGGCACCACACGGAGCCTGAACCCTTTAAGTGCCTGTAAAAGCTGCCATGGGACTATGTTGGCATGATGTTCCATGACGGTAAGGATCAACTCGTCACCCTCGCCGAGCAGCATGCCGCCCAGAGAGGAGGCCACAAGATTGAGAGCCTCAGTGGTGCCGCGAGTGAAGACAACCTCTTCGTGAGACGAGGCATTTATAAACGCTGCCACCCGCCTGCGCGCCTCCTCTTGAAGAAGAGTTGCCTCCTGAGAGAGGGTGTGTACGCCACGATGTACGTTGGCTTTCGTGACGGTGTATCCGTTGACCACCGCATCCACCACCTCCCGAGGAGTCTCGGAAGTGGCGGTATTGTCAAGATAGACGAGAGGACGGCCGTAGAGCCTACGGCCCAGTATAGGGAATTCCTCGCGGATTCGGGATATATCCATGTAGGGGTTGGAGAGATTATTGTAAATTACAGATTATTCATGATTACGACAGGTGGCGCAGTCGCCGATAGTCCCTGAGAAACGCCGGTCGACCAGATGACGCAGTTTCTCGCGCAATCCGGGGATACCGACAGTATCTATGACATCCACCATGAAGGCCTGCATAAGCATGGTACGCGCCTCAGTGGCAGGAATACCGCGAGACCGCATATAGAAAAGAGCGTCATCGTCAAGCTGGCCGGTAGAGGCGCCGTGGCTGCACTTTACCTCGTCATTATTGATGACAAGCCATGGCTTGCAGTGCATTCTGGCAAAGTCTGACGCCAGAATGTTACGATTGGTCTGGAAAGCCTCTGTGAACGGTGCTGAGGGCTTGACGGTTATGCAGCCTTCAAAGGCTCCTTGGGAGTCCTCGTCAAGTACATATTTGAATAGCTGGTCGCTCTTGCATCGGGGCGAATGATGTGTGACAGACGTGGAGTTGTCGATATGCATCCTCCCGCCACCGACAGCCATTCCCGTAAGACGGCATGAGGCTGCGGGGCCGTAAAGATCTACACAGAAATCGTTGCGGGACGTCCCGCAGGTGAGAGTGGTGTTGTTGATTACCGCCTCAGAACCTTCCTGCTGGCTCACAAAGAGCTGGGAGTGGCGAGTAGTGGCAGGAGACGACTCCTCGATGGCACACATCTCAAGCCGGGCGCCCGATGCCACACTGACCTCGATAACCTGCGAAGCCAGATAGGGATGCCCGCCATCCTGGGTGTGGTCACACACCAATAGCTTCAACTCGGCATCCTCTTCGACCACGACAAGGATACGGCGGAATGCCGCGAGGGCCACAGGAGCCTGAAAGATATTGACAAGTTGCAGAGCCTTCTCAGGACGCACCCCACGTGCCACATGAATGAAGACACCGTCCTGTACAAGGAGGGTGTTGAGCGCTACACACGGATCGGAGGCCGGAGCCGTCTTTCCGTAATGGGCGCTGACAATCTCAGGCATCTCGCGCGAGGCCCTTGCAAGAGACATGAACGTCACCCCCTCGGGCAGACGCCCGTCAAGCGCGGCCGAGGGAACGAACTTGTCATTTATTACCGTTCCGAGCAAAGTGGAAAGATTCGGCACATCACAGCGGAACGATGCCGCCACGTCGACAGGTATTCCCACACGCGTGATGTTTACCCCGTAGTCGGGAGCAAACATCTCCTCTACCGATGTCTTCTCATACCCCTCGGTGTGACGGGTAGGAAGCGTGGCGCCGCCAAGCACCTTTCGGGCCTCGGCGCGGAGACTGTTCATCGGCTCTCCTGACGCGGCAGCCACTATGCCTGCATTGGCGTCATAGAGGTCGAGATATTGTTTCAGGGCATTGTCCATGTCTTAATCCTTGTTTTGCTCCTTTATCCAGTCATAACCTTTCTCTTCGAGTTCGAGAGCCAGTTCGGGGCCGCCGGTCATCACTATGCGTCCCTTGTAAAGGATATGTACATAATCGGGCTTGATATAGTCCAGCAACCTCTGGTAATGGGTGATTACTATGGTGGCGTTTTTAGATGTTTTGAGCTTGTTGACACCTCCGGCCACTATGCGCAGCGCGTCGATGTCAAGTCCCGAATCGGTCTCGTCAAGAATGGAAAGCCGTGGTTCGAGCATGGCCATCTGGAATATCTCGTTGCGCTTCTTCTCCCCACCCGAGAAACCTTCGTTGACCGAGCGTGACGCAAGTTTGTTGTCAAGTTCTACCACCTCGCGCTTCTGTCGCATGAGTTTCAGAAACTCGCTTGCCGAAATCGGCTCCTCGCCGAAATATTTCCTCTTGGCATTTACAGCGGCACGCATGAAGTTGACCATTGACACGCCCGGAATCTCCACGGGATACTGGAAAGACAGGAAAAGCCCTTCGTGACTGCGATCTTCCGGCGCGAGGCCGAGAAGGTCTACACCGTGCAGACGGGCCGTCCCCTCGGTCACCGTATATGCGGGATTGCCGGCAAGGACACCTGACATGGTACTCTTTCCAGAGCCGTTAGGGCCCATTATGGCATGGACTTCTCCCTCCCTGACAGTGAGGTCAAGACCTTTCAGTATCTCTTTTCCCTCCACAGTGGCGTGGAGATTGCGGACTTCGAGTAATATATCGCTCATAATCTAAATATCTGTATAGATAAATAACACGCGAAATTAGCTAATTTCCGCCACACTGACAAGAAAGGCCGGAAATTGCTAAACTTTCGAGAGGTTTAGAGTGTATTATGAATATAAAATTTGCAAAAAGGCAGACTTTTGTAAAAACTTTTGCCTATTTTTGCATGGAGATTTAACACGATTAACTAAAAATATATAAAGATATGAGACTATTAAAGGTTATCGGAATTCCCGTGCTCGCCGTATGCGTCCTCGGGATGACAGGCTGTTCGTCAATGAACAATACCGGCAAAGGCGCACTCATCGGTGGTGGCGGCGGTGCAGGCGTAGGCGCGGCCCTCGGAGCATTCATCGGCGGCGGTAAAGGCGCGGCAATCGGAGCAGGCGTAGGCGCCGCAGTAGGTGCCGGAGCAGGCGCTCTCATCGGCAAGAAGATGGACAAGCAGCAGGCAGAACTCCAAGCCGAACTCGACAAACAGGCCCAGATAGAGCAGACAACCGATGTCAACGGTCTCCAAGCAATCAAGGTGACCTTCAATGGAGGTATTCTCTTCCCCACCAACGGCACCACACTCAGTGCTGGCGCCAAGACCGATCTCAGCAAGTTCGCACAGTCGCTCATCAACAACCCCGGCACAAACGTGCAGATATACGGTTATACCGATGATACCGGCACACTCGCCGTCAACCAGCGAGTATCCACAGGCCGTGCAGACGCTGTCCGCAACTACCTTCTCAACAGCGGCGTGGCTGCAACACGTCTATCAGCCGAAGGCCTTCCCATGCAGGACTACATAGCATCCAATGGAACCGCAGAGGGACGCGCACAGAACCGCCGTGTCGAAATCTACATCACTGCCGACAAGGAGATGATCCAGGCAGCCGAAAACGGCACCCTCCGCTAACCACAAGGGAAACAGAAATTAATAATCATCAATTCTAAACATCCCCCTCGCCCCAGCCATTGCCGGAGCGAGGGGGATAATTTGTATTAAGGCTCAGGCCTTATATCTCACCCTTAACCTTTATTACAGATCTAATTTAACGACATTACTCCATATCCGCACGCCAATCCTGATTAAACCATTGTCTTTGTTTCAGCCAATCATTAGCCGCTCTTTCCGCATGGGCGCGTAACAGCTCAAAACCAAGATCAAGAGAATATATTCTATCTATATTATATGTAGCTGATACATCATACATCATACATCATACATCATACATCCCATGCCAACCATTTTTCTGAAATTCCTGAGAACCTCCATTTACCATATGTTGGAATTTTGGATTTTTAAGAAAATCTCCGTCAAGGACAAACACAATACTCCAAAAGCAACATTAAATCCACCCATATAAATCTTTCGCGGTACTTTCCTAATACAGCTATAAAATTGCCACTATCTCTTTGTGATTATCTATGGCTTGATTCTTCTAATACATCACACCTTGTTTCTTGGATGGTAGCGGAGTATGTCGGAACGGAGAGTTGTGGTGTCAAGGTGTATGTATATCTGGGTGGTGGCTATCGATTCGTGTCCGAGCATCTGCTGGATGGCGCGGAGATTGGCGCCTCCTTCAAGAAGATGTGTGGCAAACGAATGACGCAGGGTGTGGGGAGAGATTGTCTTGCGTATGCCGGCCGCCTCTGCCAGTCCGCGTACTATCTGGAAAGCACGCTGTCGTGTGAGCCTGTGGCCGCGACGATTGAGAAAAAGAATGTTTTCCTCACCCGGCTTTATCGGAAGACGGCTACGGTCTTCAAGATAAGCCGTTATCTCAGCCACAGAAGTGTCAGACATCGGCACCATACGCTCCTTGTCACCCTTTCCTCGTACTATTAGATAGCCCTCGTCGGCATATACTCGTGACATTTCAAGGCCACACAGCTCACTTACACGCAGTCCGCAACCATAGAGTGTCTCCATCATGGCACGGTCGCGCTGTGCCTCTTCCTTGGATGGATCAATAGAGGCTATCATGTCATCAATCTCTCCGAGGGTCAGCACTTCTGGCAGATGCAGACCGATACGCGGACTTTCGAGTAGCTCCGTAGGATCGGTTTCTATATAGCCTTCAAGGAGGAGATAGCGGAAAAACGACCGCAGCCCTGACACCATCCGTGCCTGTGAGCGTTCGGCAATCCCGAGGTCATGCAAGTCACCGAGAAAATGCCTTAGTGTCTCCACCGAGACATCACGCAACGGTATCCCCCCCTCGGCAAGCCACGTGATAAGCCTGAGGGCATCCCGGCAATAGTTCTCACACGAATTGTCCGATAGCCCGCGTTCGAGGCGCATGGACATCTCATAATCAGAGACTACTTTCTCTATGTCGTGAAGCGAGCGGGTCAAAATCTTGTCTCAAAATCCTGTCTCGGAATACCGGGACGGTTGACGGCTATCCCGTAACGTCCGTTTGAAAATGTCATCCCGCTATGCCGAAAAGTCTTGAATTCACTCCATACACCGTCAGACGACCATAGCACAGCCACCTGCCCTTCCCGCATAAGCCGAGGGAGAAATCCAATCACAAGGTCTGCATCATGGGCCTCCGTGACAAACCTCACCCGTGAGTCGGCCATAAGTATGACGGCTTTCTCATCGTCACACAGAAACGGCCCGAACACAGTGGCAGGACGAAACTCGCATACAAGACGGAAGAGGAGTTTCAGCCGTGATGAGTCTGACATACGCTCTATTTCGGAATAGGCATAATAGCGACCACGTTCCGGCAACACCTCGGTAACAAGCCGGAAGGCATATGGAGAATGTATGCCATAACCTTTTGAACGCCACCACCGGCTGATGAATCCCATCACTTCCCTTCCGACTTACGGCGCAGACGGACAACGCCTATGACAATGACGGCGGCCAGTGCGATATATATGAGGATGACTGCGACTTTGGCAACATTGTCGGTAACACTGAGCGAACGCGGATCAAATCGCATCTCCACCGTGTGCTCTCCGGCGGGAATCCTTATGGCGCGTAGCAGATAGTCCACCCTCCCTATCTCGGCCGGGGTGCCATCCACCGTGGCCTCCCAACCCCAAGGGAAGAAGACCTCAGAGAACACGGCCACGCCTCCTTGGGCCGAACGGGCATGATAGGTCAGACGATTGGGGGCATATGAGGTCTCATATATGGTGTCACCGGGCTGTACGGCAGAACCCTCGCCGAGCACGTTGCGGAACCGCGAATCGGCAACCGCTGTCACACGGGGATCGATACGGCCCAGAGCCGCCATCTCGGCATCGGCTCCGTCAACATAGTCAACCCTGCCTACCCACCATGCGTTGCCGTAGGCCTCTGGGTTGACAAGAGGCTGACCGTCCATACCTACAATATACTTGGCATTGAGCATGTTGAGCACGTTCCAGTCGGCATCCGACTCCGTGCCTTGTACGAAATTGCCCAGATGCCGGTCGATAAGATCCTGATAACGCGTCAGCTTGGCCGCATGGTAGCCACCTATCATCTTGTGATAATATGACGGATCGGCACTATAAAACCGTGGTATGTCCATCACACGGTAGTTCATGGCCGTGTCTGCAAGAATGGCCTCGTCAACCGGCGTCTTCGCAATCGGAGGGCCTACGACAAGCTGTCTGGCCACAAAGCTTTCATGACTGACATAGCGCTTGTTGACCGTGAAAAGATCTATACACACTATTACGGCGAGCGCACCGAGAAGCAACGCTACATTCAGCCGGCCTTTCATGTAGAACAATATGAAGGCAAATCCTGCAAGAACAATGAGAAGACTGCGGAGCGCGTCGGCACGGACAAGGCCGTAACGCAACGACTCGACGGCATTGTAGATATCTGGATTTGCAAGCGAGAAACCTCGCGCCGTCCCTGCGTCATATCCCTGCTGGACGAGAGATGATGTGATATAGCCGTCAATCATACGGTCATTGTCTGTTATGGCGCTACCGAAGAAACCGGGTGCCATCCATGCCAGAAGGCAGAAAACCACCGTCACACCAAAACACCATAGAAACGGCTTACGGTATTTCGCCCATACATCCGGGGTGGTGACTATCTGTTGCAACGCCATAGCGGCAAGCAACGGCATGGTGAATTCGGCAATGACAAGTATACTCTCGACGGTGCGGAACTTGGAATACATCGGAACCAGCGAGAGCATGATGTCGGTAAAGGTCATGGCGTGCCGTCCCCATGCGAGAACAATCGAGAACACAGTCAGCACAAGAAGCACCCACTTCATAGGCCCCCTGACAATCACACATCCCATCAGGAAAAGAGCGAATATCAGCGCCCCCACATATACCGGGCCGTTAGTCCCTTCCGGGTCACCAAAATACTGGCTCATATAACCGAGATACTGCTGTTCAAGCTCCCCGGCCTCGCCGGCACCGTCAAGATCTCCAAGGCTCATGGCCACCATATGCCCCTTCTCGGGCCTTGCCGAGGCTCCACCCTTGATATTGGGAATAAGAAGCGAGAAGGTCTCCGAAGGCTGGTAACTGTATTGGGTTATATAATCCTTATCGAGGCCGGAGGTCTGGGTGCCCGTCTGCGAGGCAGGCTGGGCCAGCTCGCTGTGACGCCCGCGCATTGTCTCTTTGGAGTATTCGTATGTATTGTACAGGCTGGGGAGATTGGCCGCCACGGCAAGAATAGCCGCCACAAGGAGCACCCCCGAAGACCTTATCCATCGTGCCATCGCGCCTGATCGGAAAGCTCCTATGCCGAAAGCGATGGAAATGCCGAGGATGACAAATAGGAAATAATATGTCATCTGGACATGGTTGCTCGCTATCTGCATCATGGCGAAAAACGCCGCCAAAGCCCCTCCCGCCAGATAACGTCCCCGATAGCACAGTACCACACCGGCTATGGTAGGCGGTATATAAGCGAGAGTGACAAACTTCCATATGTGTCCGGCACCTATTATTATGACAAAATAGGTCGAAAACCCGTAGGCTATCGCCCCGAGAAGCGCCACTCCCCATCTCATCCTCATGGCAAGGAGAAGGATGAAGAATCCCGCCATCATCATGGCTATAAGGTTGGACGGAGAAGGCAGGCCAAGTCCCATCACGGAATTAATCCAGCTGTAAAGCGCGCTTGACGGATAGGACGGAGAGATCTGGAATGTCGGCATCCCTGAAAAGAGGGAGTTTGTCCATCGGGATACCTCTCCCGATGCCTCGGCGTAAGCCTTGGCCTCCTGCCCTATCGCAGCGCCCTGCTGCATGTCATGCTGGCGAAGCTCGTTACCCTGACTGGCATCGGGATAAAAGAATGCAAACGCTATAACGGCTATAACCGCCAGTCCGCCTATAAAGGAGAGAACCTTGCGGACGGTATGATTTTTCAGTAGTTCCATGTTCATTCGGCCGGACGGTATTGGACAGGAAGTTCGGCAGTATTGCCGGTTGTGGAAGAGGATGACGAGGCCAACGAATCGGTGCCCACGGCGTCTGAGGCCGGAGTGTCACTGACAAGCGATCCGTCATGTATGGCGTCATACTGCGTCAGCTTCTCTCTGAAAGACGCAGCGAGGGAGTCAAAATTGACCGCTGGATTTACCTTGCGTGCCTTATCAAAAGCCGCACGCGTGTCCTTGGGATTGGCACTGAGAGCTATGTCATAGACATCCACATATTTGCGCAGGGTTTCAAGGTCACGTCTGCGGTCTTTCTTCTTTACGGCGTCATTATGGACTGACAGAAAAGCCATGAGCACCTGCACGGTCTGTTCAGGAGTGAAATCGTCAACAAACACAGACATACTGTCGGCCATCTCGGACGCGACACTCAGATTCCCGGTCGACAAGGCCTCGGCCAACTGTGTGTTCTGTTCCTCCACCTCGGCTACAACGGCAGGCGGAGCAGCCTGTTCCTTGGAGCCGCCCCCGCAGGCCGTAAAGGCCGTTGCAAACGTCACTGCGCAAAGCAGCGTAGCTATCAAATGTTTCATTTCAATGCGATTTGCTGCAAAATTAATCAAAATCCATCAAAAAAACGTCCTGACACGCAGAAGAAAACACCCTGACAACGGATAAAAATACTATTTTGGATTGTTTTACAGAGGCAGAAAAGATTTATCAAAAAATTTATGTACTTTTGCGTATGATGAAAAAGCTCCTATTGACCCTCATGCTTATCTTGGGCTTCACGGCTGTGGCCGTGGCGGCCAAGAATGATGCCGTAAGGTTCACCACCACGCGCATCGACTTCGGCAACGTCCCCGCAGGCGGCGGACTGGTGAAAATGGAATATGAGTTCACAAACACCGGCAAGTCACCTGTCAGCGTGGTGACCGTGACCAACGGCGGCTGTCACTGCACCAAGCCGAAATTCCCCAAAGAACCGATAGCTCCGGGAAGGAAGGGTATAATAACCATACAGTTCGACCCGCGCAGCTACAAGGGAGAGGTGAACCGCAACGTAAAGGTGCAGTTCTCCAACTCTTCCAAGCGCATAAAGCTTACCTTCAACGGCGTAGTCATCCCATGAATCGCATAACACAACTGATGTTGACAGCCCTACTGCCGGCCATGACCGCGCCCGCAGTCATGGCGCAGGGAAAATGGATGACACGCGAACATGACTTCGGCGCCTTTGACGAAAACGTCGGAACCGTCTATTGCGACTTCTATCTTGTCAACGAAGGCACCGAGCCTATGGCCATACTCTCAGCACGTGCCAACTGCGGATGCACCAAACCTGAATATTCCACTGACCCGGTAGCTCCGGGTGATACTGCCGTAATACGTGTAGGATATGACCCGGAGGGACGTCCGGGCAAATTCTCCAAACAAATCAAGGTGGACTGCGGCACGACCCCTCTGCGCTCCACACTGACCATACGCGGCACCGTCATCGGCGCATCAAACACACTGCGCACCCGCTTCCCTGTATCAGTAGGAGAGAGCGGGGTGAAACTTCGTTCCACAAATATCCCCTACGGCAAAGTCTACAACGGTGAGACTTCGGGACAGTATATCGAGGGCTACAACGCCACTGCCGACTCCATACATCCATACGTCACCGGCAACCCCAAATATCTCAATGTGATGATACAGCCCGCTACCGTAGGGCCGGGCGAACAATTCATCATCTCCACGGTGCTCCATGCCCCGCGTTCGGAATGGGGCACCCTCACGGACGAGTTCATTTTCCATCCCGACACCGATTCTCCTGACAGCCGGCCCATACAGACCGTGGCCATCATCAGCGAAGACTTCTCTCGTCTGACAGCGGCCCAGCTTGCTGAAGCCCCTGTCATAGATGTCGAGCCGGTAGCGATAGACCTTGAACGGATTTCAAAGACTGACAAGCCCCTGAAACGCACGTTCACAATCGCCAACCGAGGAAAATCCCCTCTCGTCATAAGGCGCATATCATGCGCTGATCCGGCAGTATCAGTCAAGGCCAAGGACATGAAGATCAAGCCCGGCAAAAGCACCAAGGCCGAGGTCGTAGTCACGCCGGCGCTGATTGAGAAACCCGAACTCCTGAACGCCCGCATCAACATCATAGCCAACGACCCGGAGCACCCCTCTACAATGGTGAGGGTGGTTGCCGAACTAATGTGACCCCTCTCTTATGGAACATATCGAAAACGACAAGCAATACAACGGTCTCACCGTCAACTCGGGAGTGGCACAGCCCCCGGTTGTCAACCCTTATCTGAAAAAACGCCGCAAGACACCCCTCCCTACCTCGGGCGAACTCGTCGAGGGAATCATAAAAGGGGATATTACAACACTCTCACGAGCCGTGACCCTTGTGGAAAGCCTCTCCCCGGCCCACCAGGCTCTTGCTCAGGAAGTGATTGAGAAATGCCTGCCCCATTCCGGTCGGTCACGCCGCATAGGCATCACAGGGGTGCCGGGTGCCGGGAAAAGCACATCTATAGACGTGTTCGGGCTACATGTGCTGAAATCAGGCGGCAAACTCGCAGTCCTCGCTATTGACCCGTCCAGTGAAAGGACAAAGGGAAGCATACTCGGCGACAAAACGCGCATGGAGAAACTCTCCATCCATCCTGACGCCTTTATACGTCCCTCACCCTCGGCCGGTTCGCTCGGAGGCGTGGCACGCAAGACAAGAGAGACCATAGTCCTCTGCGAGGCTGCCGGATTTGACAACATATTTGTCGAGACCGTAGGTGTCGGACAGAGCGAGACCGCCGTCCACTCGATGGTAGACTTCTTCCTGCTCATCCAGCTGGCCGGAACGGGGGACGAACTTCAAGGCATCAAGCGCGGAATCATGGAGATGGCCGACGGCATAGTCATAAACAAGGCTGACGGCGACAACATAGCCCGTGCACAACTCGCCCAGACACAGTTTCGCAGCGCGCTCCACCTCTTCCCCACCCCTGCATCTGGATGGTCTCCCGAAGTGCTGACCTATTCAGGCTATTTCGAATTGGGAATTCCTGAGGTCTGGGACATGATCGACCGCTATTTTGCCTTCGTAATGAAGAACGGTTATTTCGAACAAAAACGTGCGCAACAGGCCCGTTACTGGATGTACGAGACGATTGACGAACAGCTACGCAACCATTTCTACCACAATCCTGAGATTGAGAAAATGCTCGCCGACAAGGAGATGCGCGTACTCGCCAATCTACAAAGCTCCTTCACCGCCGCCCGCGACGTTCTTGACACATATTTTGACAAACAATAATAATTAACGTGAGTTCGATATAAGGATTTTACAAAATCAATAATAGAATCAGCCATTTAGCATGACACTAAGTGGCTGATTATTTTATTGTTGATTTCGCAAAAGAGCTTTGGTTGAATCTGTAAATGACGGACTTAAAAACATCGCTCGAATTAAGCACTAAAGACATCGGTCATTCGCTAATTTCATAACCAATGCCCTGAGTGCCATTGCTACTTACTGCTTCTTCCAGAAGAAACCGTCCATATCGCTGAAGTTTGTTGAGGACAATCAACTGACTTTGTTCTGATGCTTATATCGAACTAACGTTATTTATTGTTTTTTATTTTTATATTGTTTCATTTTGAATATATATTTTTGATTATATTCGGGTGGAAACTAAATTTTAATTAATTTTGCTTTTGTAGGAGTTTTTAACTCAATCCTTATGAATTCAAAATAGGCTCTTCCATTCAGAACTATATTTAGTAATTAACAACCCCTTAAAAACACAGCAAGAATCAAAGAACAAACAAAATTGTGGCATTCATAGAAAGCCTCCCTATGGATGTATCCGCTGGGAACTGAGAGTCAGCTCTTCTGTCTGCTAATATGGAGTTCGTCGGAGGAGATAATGGAGGAGGCTGTAAACAGCGTGCTTTTGATTCGCTTGATTTTGAAGAAAGTACTTTCAATTATTCCGAAGAAGAGATTGACAACATAATAATGGAAATCTTCGAATATTCTTTCTGTATGATTTCTAAATAACTATTGCACCCATGAGATTATTTGTCTTTTTTATAATATATATTACATTTTGCAACTTATATGCAGAATCCAATGATTCTATTTCTCCTCGACAACTTAATGAAGTTGTAGTTCTTGGAGATCGCGGATGGATTGAGAATGGTGTTATTAACTTCATACCATCAAAATCAGAAAAAAAATTATCAAACAGTCCGGCAACACTTATTAAATCCATGCATCTTCCGTTCATAAAAGAAAAAGACGGGGTAATTGTAAATGTATCAGGCGAAATAATTCCCATTTTTATAAATGGCGAAAAAGCTGACAATATAGATTTAGCTACCTTCTGGCCTAAGGATGTCAAAAGAGTGCAGTACATTGAAAACCCTTCTGATCCCAGTTATGAAGGAGTAAAAATTGCTGTTAATTTTATTATGTCTAAATATGAAGCAGGTGGGGTTAGTAGAGTTAATCTATTTCAGAAAATCCCAAATAATGGTTATTATACAGCCTCTTCAAAACTGGTATATAAAAGAATGACTTATGGCGTCCTATTCTCAGGGAACTATTATAGAGACCACCGTTCTCACATGACAGGAGAAACCCAATATCGAGATATTTTTTATGAACAAAAAAATTATGAAATTATAAATAGGACAGAGGACAACCATAGTTTTAATAGGGATGAAGGTATTCGCTGTGCATTAAATGCAAAATATTCAACAGATAAAACTCGTATTACTCATACTATATCTTTGGGATGGAATCGAAATCCAGGGAGTGGATCACATAGTCATAATGTTCGATCGGAAAATCTATTTAATTCGCAAACAACATCAGACTATCTTACTTCAAACAGTATTACTCCTCAAATTTCAGGAAACTATTATTTTATATTGTCACACAAATGGTATTTATCCGGACTGTGGTTATATTCCTACGCAAAAAACAAAAATTCTTCCGTTAATCAAATGGGAGAATCTAATCCAATTAACAACAGCAGTTTTGAGGATGTAAATTCTTGTAAATTCATAATTTTACCGTCTTTTATTCCATCAAAAGATTGGTTATTTCAGCTAAAAACCGTATGTGGTTTAGATTGGTACTCAACACTTTATAACGGTTCAACAAATACTCGACAAAATCAATCCCGACAAGAAATATCAACCACATTTAAAATCAATTGGACACCCACACAATCTGTAAGTGTGTCTGTTGAACCCGGTGTCTTAGCATCATTATGGCAGATTGGAGACATCTATCAACATACAATAAATCCCACTGTAAGCGCAGGAATAAACTGGAATCCTACCCATAAATTCTCACTAAATGGAAACTTACAGTTTTATATGCGTCCAACATCTGCAAGTGAATCAAATCCAGTCCAAGTTAAAACATCTGAATTATTATGGCTTATAGGAAATCCATATCTTAAAAATCTCACTTCATGGGATACTTACATTCATTCCACGTACATACCCAAGAGATGGTTAACTATGTCTTTTGGTTTTGGATATGTAAAAACATATAATAGCATCATATCAAGATATACACCAGCGCCTTTAGAGGCCGGAGGCTTGATAAAAGAAACTATAAATGCAAAGCCATCGGATAATGTAAGAGCGAATATAGAACTAAGAGGTTCCTTTTTTGACGATAGCTTTTCTATTGGCATTTCTCCTCAATGGCATTATACCTATGTTAGAGGCGCATATCAGGATAAATTCAACCACTTTTCCTTGTCGGGGAGCGCTGACTATACAATAGGTAATTTCAGATTAGAGTTGTGGTATGAGGGCCCATATAAGGATCTGAGTGTATCCGGAATGGAGAGATCTTGGAAACAGGATAATTGGAATGCGTCTTTAACCTACGGAACTAATAATTTCTATTTAGATTTTAGAATCGAAGACGTATTCAACAATCAACGAAAAAGTTGGATTCATTATAGTTCACCGAATTATGTCACAAAATATAATTATTTAGAAACCGGGAGAACTTTTTCAATTAATCTCACCTATACATTCGGGTATGGAAAAAAAGTTGATAATCGTATTGATATAAACGGTCCGGAATCTGTAAAAACGAGCATTTTGCAGACAAAATAATTTTAAAAAGCCTTGTCTAAATCAAATTCTCTTTATATGAGCTGTTTAACATGAGTTTGATATCAGAATTCGATACTCCAAGAATAAAACAATCAGCCATTTAGCCTGAAACTAAGTGGATGATTGTTTTATTGTCGATTTTGCAGATTCCTTATATCGAACTCGCGTTTATTAAGAAAACCGACAAAGTCCCGGAGACGGTTGTCTCCGGGACTTTGTCGGTTTTCTAACTTGATTCACTCTTTTCGGTACGACTACATGTCGAGTCCCTTGTAATGACAGCGAGGATGGTCACAAGCAGGACACACCTCAGGAGGTTCCGTGCCCTTGAAGATATAGCCGCATACCATACACTGCCACTTTATGGGCTTGTTACGTTTCCATACCGTGCCTTCCTTGACTTGTTTCAGATAGGCAAGGAAACGTTTGTGATGGTGCTCCTCTACGTCAGCTATGGCAAGAAAGTGCTCTGCAATCTCTTTGAATCCCTCTTCCGCAGCCACCTTGGCGGCCTCGCGGTAGAATACATAGCCTTCGTTCTTCTCCTCTTCGGCTGCGATCTTTAAGTTGGTGGCAGTATCGCCTATGATACCGGCATCAACTTTTGACTCCACAGTCACCTGGCCGCCTTGGAGATACTTGAAATATACTTTGGCATGGCGTAGCTCGTTGTCGGCAGTCTCGCGAAACATCTCTCCGATAGGGAAATACTCCTCCTTATCGGCCTGGGCCGCATAGAACATGTATCTGGAATAGGCTGTAGATTCAGCCACATAGGAGGCGACGAGAAGGTTCTCTGTCTTTGTCCCCTTTATATTGACTTTCTTGCTCATAGTTGTGAGTGTTAATTAGTTGTAGGTACATAATTAACCTCCGACAACGTCAGATTGTTCACTACATCACGGACAGAACCAGAAATGCACACGAATAGACAAGCATCAACACCGCCGTCATTCCCAACAATGGGTTGAGCGCACGTCCGCGTCCTGAGGCAAGACGGACGGAAAGCGCAACGTGTATGGTTATGTAGAGCAACGGAAACACAAAACCGATACGTGACACGGCAAGCCATCCCGGAAAGGTGAGTATACCGGCAAGAAAACCGTCTGCAACATAAAGCCACAACATCGCACGACGTCCGAGTATAACTGCAAGAGTGCGCTTACCCACGGCAAGGTCATCGTCCATATCTCTGTAATTATTGACCACAAGCACGTTAGCGCCCATTAGACCTATGCCGACAGATGAAGCGAACAGCCACCATCCCCACGGGCCGCCCATAAGCATATAGGTAAGACAGACGGGTACCACCCCGAAGAAAGCCACTACGGCTACTTCGCCAAGTCCGTGACGTGAAAGAGGATAAGGCCCGGTACTGTATGCCATAGCACCCAATGCCGTGACTATCCCGACCACATACATCCACCACTCGCCATACAGTGCGACAAGAGCTATACCTATAGAGCAAGCCATACCGAGAGTGAGGAATGTGGCCCAGAGCATGGCGCGCGGGGAGATATCACCCTCTGTGACACCCCTGCGTGGGCCTTCGCGTCCCGGACGGTCAAGTCCGGCCTTGAAATCAAAATATTCGTTGGCAAAGTTGCTCGCTATCTGCGCAAGAAGGGCAAAGAAGAGACTCATCAACCATGGTGTGAGACTAAAATGCCATGTCGCAGCCCCGAGAGCGGCGGCATAGACCACACCGGCAATACTTACCGGGAGTGTCCGAAGCCTCATGGCCTCGATCCAGCACAGAAGTCTCTTCATAACATGCAGATTAGAAAACAATCAGACCTGAAATTCTTCATCTTACGCGCAGCCAAGCCCCTTATTCAAATTTGGAGGCTATGGACTCGGCGATACGTGCCATCTCCTCGGCAGGAAGAGTCTGCTTGTGCGAGAAATCCATGTCGGCCTCGGTGTTTATCGGAAGTAAGTGCACATGTGTATGAGGCACTTCCAGTCCCACGACAGCCACTCCGACACGTTTGCAAGGCATCGCCTTTTCCTGAGCCTTGGCCACACGGCGGCAAAACGCCATGAGGTCAAGATAATCCTCGGACGAGAGGTCAAATATATAGTCTACCTCCTTGCGCGGAATCACAAGCACATGTCCGGGCGCCACGGGATTGATGTCAAGGAAGGCATAGTGCTTCTCATCCTCGGCTACCTTGTAGGAGGGAATCTCCCCGGCAGCTATCTTGCTGAATATCGTTGCCATAGATAAGTAATGGATTATCAAACGGAAAAGAACCGTGGGCATTACCATGGTTCCTTTCCGTGTGCGGGTTATCAGAAGTTGATCTCTGTGATTTTGAATTTCATAAGTCCGGCGGGAACCTTGATTTCCACCTCCTCGTTGAGCTTGTGTCCGAGAAGACCCTGTGCAATCGGGGTTGACGAACCTATCTTCTTCTCTTTCAGGTTGGCCTCGGAATCGGCCACGATGGTGTATTCCATCTCCATGCCGTTTGCAATATTCTTTATCTTGACACGGTTGAGAATCTGTACCTCCTCGTTGTTGAGCTTGCTCTCGTCAATGATGCGCGAATTGGCCACAAGGTCTTTGAGCTGGGCGATCTTCATTTCAAGCATGCCCTGGGCCTCCTTGGCTGCATCATATTCAGAGTTTTCCGAGAGGTCACCCTTGTCACGGGCCTCGGCTATCGCGGCTGATATACGTGGACGCTCCACGGATTCGAGGAACGCGATTTCTTCCATTTTTTTCTTATAACCTTCCTTGGTCATGTAAGTTATTGCCATGGTAATGGTGCTGTTTAGTGGATGAGTTAACGGTTTGCGTCTGACGTAAAAAAATTTAGAATCCCGAGGCTTGCGGCTACGAGACCCTACTTATTCGTCAGTATTATTATTTTCATTGCAAAGGTAATGACAATTCCCCGCAATGACAATGGTTTTAACAAGAATTATGAAAACCGCGCATAGATCTGAGGCAATGTTAATCTCCTAAACAAAAAGGCCACAGACTGTCTGCACAGTCCATGGCCGTTATAAATTCCGGGATTCAGGTCTTACTTCACGACTACCTTGCGTCCTTTCTGCAAGTATATTCCGGGACGTGGATTCTCTACACGGCGTCCCAGAAGGTCATACATGGGACCATATCCGCCGGCATCTTCCTCATCAACCAAGACAGAGCCGATGGCTGATGTTCCCTGGGGATATGCGAAGTTGAACGAACGAGTGAGGCTGATACCTTCTTCCGAAGCCTTTACCTTCACGGTAAAAAGTTTTGCAGCAGCCTCGGTCGCGGTTACTGAGAGAAGGCCGTTGGCAATCTTGGCAGTAACACCCTCCGGGCACTCCACCACATCATAGGACGGGGCCTTGTAACCTGCAAAGTAGGCTCCAAGCGCCGTCTCATGCCCGTTCTCGATGCGGAAGTTGGGAACCGCGATCCATGCAAGATACTCTTCAAGGTCGGTATAAAAATCTCCGTCACGGTCTTCGTTGTTATTTGGGGTCATCGGATCGGTTCCCGTAAGCTCCTCGAACCAGTCGGGTATACCGTCCTCGTCAGAGTCCCATCCGGCCTCACGCGACTCCTCCACTATATTGAGTGACGCATAGCCTCCGGCATCACTCTCACAGTCCGGCAGACCGGGCTTCTTGGTGTAACGTCCTACGGTGGAGGTGGTGCCTGTCATGGTCTCGTTGACAATACGGATGTCATGGTTGATCAATTCGGGCATGTTGCAGCCAACGTCTGAAAGGACGTTCTTGAAAGCCGCCTCAGCTGTCTCGACATTGGCAAAACTCTCGAAGTAAGGTTCGGGATTCCAAGGTTCCCAGTCAAGCACCTGTCCGTTGGAAAGGGTATATTCATAAGTGACGCCTTCCTTGTCGGGAGTCTTTGTGCCGTCAAGTTCCTCACGGATATTGCCGTTCACATAGGCGCTCTGGGTGCCTTTGCCGACACCCTCGAACTGATGACGCAAAAGCCTGTTCTGCTTTGTCGCAGGGCCTTTCTTATAATAGTTGTTGACGAAGTTGAGCTGGTGGGTTCCGCCGTCTGTGGCACGTCCGCCCCAGTTATAGACCACGTTATTGAAGATGTCATGATGGCCGTCATAGAACCCTGCGCCGTCAAGACCGCCTGATATACTCCAATTACGACCCTCACAGTGGGCAAGGAGATTGTGGTGGTATGATCCCACAAGACTGCCCATCTCACCGCCGCCTATCGTTGCGGCATAGCCGTGGGCCACATGACGTCCCTGCTGCTCATACTGGGTGGCATGACCGGCATAGTTCAGGGCCTCGCTGATCATAGTGCGTTGCAGGGTCATGGTCTTGGCCCCACGTGAGGAGAAACCCTCGTCGAGTGTCCATGCTATGGAACAATGATCCATGATGGAATGGTCATTGCCGGTCATACCCATACCGTCCGATGTATTGGGGTTGCCGCCCATAGAGTCGTTCCAGTCATCGGCACCTCCGAGATAAAGGCGGAGGAAACGTGTGATACCGTCACTCTGCATTCCGAACGATTTGTTGCGTAGCAATATGCCACGCCCGGGAGCCGTATGGCCTGCGACTGTCACAAACTTGTCACTGATGACCAGACGAGAGTTGAGAGCGATGACACCGGCCACATCAAACACTATGGTACGCGGGCCTTTGAGCTTCTCCACACCGTAACGGAAAGTGCCGGGCATTTCGGCATCATCTTCAAGAGAGGTCACATGGTAGACTATGCCGCCACGGCCGCCTATGGCATAACGGCCGTAACCCTCGGCTCCGGGAAATGCGAGACGGCGGGGCTGGAATGTCTTGACACGGCCCTTGTGGACAGTCCCGTCCGCATCCACCTCGTCCACTCGCCACCAGTAACGACGAAGTGGCGAGAATCCTTCGGCGGCAAACTCGGGAGCCGTACCCTCATACTGGTACGCCACCGAATTGGCCACAGCAGTGGAGTCGGTACCGTAGACGAGCTTGTGTGAGACAGCCACATCGGCACCCTTCCAAGAGAACGTCATATGACCGCCATCGGCATCTACATGGAAATCATGGTTTTCAGGGAACTCGTCCAAGATTCCGTAAGGGTTCACGTCAAATTCGAGACCTACCAGCTGGATGCTTGTGGTGGAATATTCCACCCCGGCCTCAGGGACTGTCTTATACTTGATGACAACCGGCTTCCCCTCAGTGACATCAAACTCTACATACGAATTACCTACATCGGACTTTTTAAGTCCTTCCTTGTTGGTAGAGTACAGAGCGCCTGTCATCCTGACCTCACCGTCCACCTCCACCGTCACAGGAGGAAGCACCTGGTTCTTATCTGTATTATGATGGTAGGCTATTACTGAATGCTTGCCGGGAGTCATATCCTTTATTGTCAATTCGATTGCCGTAGACCCCTCGGTGAGTTTTACCATGTTGCCATCCTCTATCTTGCAGGCGAGGACACCGTCTCCGAACAGTTTTAGTCCTGACTGCACGGTCTGTTTGTTCCAGTTGGAACCCACCCCGGTTGCACCTTCGGTTCCGGCCACTATCAGAGTCATGCCGTTGTCGAGTTCCAACGTGTCTTTGTCTGTACGTGGCACAGGCCACGGAATATAGTTTGGTTCCGTAACTTCCGACGAATTCCTGTTAGGAAAGTCGAAATCAATGTTTTGAGCCACCACGCCCAGCCCAGGGCATAGCAACAGCGCTGTAAACAGTTTTTTCATTTGAAATTTAGAAATAAGGTAATGTGAAACTTTTCGCAAATATACGAAAAGAATCCAAACAAATCAAATCTTGCAAACTTTGAGATAAAAAAGTAGCATCATGCCTTCCACGCTCATTGTACCACAGTAAACGGCGTGGACTTGTCTCCAAGCGAACACCTGTCCTCCCCAAGTAGCGTCATGGCATGTCGGATACCTTCCACGGCCATCTGCGAACCATAGGCATCAACCGTTACAAAGAGCCATCCCTCGTCAATAAGAGGTCTCATGACCTCATCATTGTCAAATCCCGCCACCTTTATATCTCCTCCCTTGCAGCCGGCCTCTTTCAATACGTCTATCACACCAAGCGCCATGGCATCGTTGCAACAGAAGACCGCCTTGATGTCAGGATGGGCGAGATACATGTCCCTGAACACACTCTCTGCCTTAGCGGTCTCCCAGTCTGCCGGCAGGCTTGCCACACATTCCAGCCCGCTTTCAGCAATAGCCCTGTCGAAACCGGCCTTTCTCTGGCGGGCATTGTCGGCCACCGACAGTCCCTCTACCATCACAACCAGGTCGCCGGACGACAAGGAGGAAGCCAGCCGGCAGCCGGCCTCATAAGATGCCGCGAAATTGTCAGGGCCTACGAAATCGACCGAGACACTTTCGGCGCGCAACATATCCTCATCAAGCCTGATATCTATATTGACCACCTTTATACCGGCTCTCACAGCCTTTACGACAGGAGCCACCAAGGCCTTGGAATCAATCGGGACAACAACGATGGCATCGACACCTTCGTCTATAAGCCGTTCTACCAGCGAGACCTGCAAGTCTACCTCCGTCTGGGTATTGGTGCCGACTGACAAGAGTTCACATTCCTTGCTTTCTGCCACATATTCCTCGGCACCTTTCTGCATCACTTTGAAGAAATCAGCCTGCAACGATTTCATCACAAGGCCTATTTTACAACATTTGTTTTTCATGGAACAGATTTTAAATCATTTTTTACAAAGATACCATTTAATGACCCTTCTGCACAACAATTTAACACATTTTATAGGACTTGGCATTGCAATCATCCGGGTATACCTCATCGCCTGTTATCCGGCACGCACCCGCCTGTAACACATCATCACAAAACAACTATTCAAACTTACAATCCGTTGGCTTTATGGCGGATTTGTTTGAAACTTTATTTTGGTTGTAAGGGATTAAATATGTAAATTTGCAGCTCCAACATGTAACTGAATTTTGATGGAGACCAATCCTATCACCCACCGGGCCGACAGTCTCGTAGTCATCCCGACCTACAATGAGAAAGAGAATGCCAAGGCTATAATCGAGGCGGTTTTCTCACTGCCCCGGCGCTTTGACATCCTCATCATCGATGACAATTCGCCCGACGGCACGGCTCAGATTGTCAAGGAGATGATACCATCATCTGACGGACGCCTCCACATCCTCGAACGCAAGGGCAAACTGGGACTTGGAACAGCCTATATTGCCGGATTCAAATGGGCGCTGGAACGTAGATATGAATATGTATGCGAGATGGACGCCGACTTTTCGCACAATCCAAAAGACCTTCCACGACTTGTGGAAGCCTGCGAAGAGGGCGCCGACGTGGCTATCGGCTCACGTTACCTTACCGGCGTCAATGTGGTCAACTGGCCCATGGGGCGCGTCATGATGTCCTATTTCGCCTCTCGCTATGTGCGCCTTGTGACAGGGATGCCCGTCAATGACGCCACGGCCGGATTCGTATGCTATCGCCGGAGGGTGCTCGAAGCACTACCCCTTGACAATATAAGATTCAAAGGCTATGCATTCCAGATAGAGATGAAATTCCTCTCCTACAAGTATGGTTTCAAAATCACCGAAGTCCCCATTATATTTGTCAACCGCGTCCTCGGAGTCTCAAAGATGAGTTCCGGCATATTCGGAGAAGGTCTTTTCGGTGTCATCCGACTAAAATGGAGCAGCATGTTCACAAAATATCCAGATTACAGTAAAAAATGAGCCGGAAACTCTTCACTGACGCCCTTATAGTCAACGAGGGCACGACCCGCCGTGGATGGGTACTCACCGACGGCCCCGTCATAACCGCAACAGGCGAAGGCCGATTCACGGGCGATGCAGACGAGACAATCGACTGCGGAGGGGCCTATCTCATACCGGGCGTAATCGACACCCACGTCCACTTCCGTGATCCCGGACTGACCGAGAAAGCCGATATGGCCACCGAAAGCGCCGCCGCCGTGGCGGGTGGGGTCACATCGTTCGTCGATATGCCCAACACACGCCCTGCCACCGTCACTATGGCCGATGTAACAGCCAAGGAGGCAAGAGCCGCCGAGGTGTCAGAGGCAAACTACGGCTTCTTTATAGGGGCCACCAACGACAATCTTGACGAGCTGCTCAATGCCGACTATTCACGTGTGGCCGGGGTGAAACTATTCCTCGGTTCTTCGACCGGCAACATGCTTGTGGACAACGAGGCCCTTCTTGATGATTTGTTTGATAAATCACCTGCCGTCATAGCCGTACACGCCGAGGACGAGAACATAATACGCGCCGCGCGCGAATATCTGTCAGCCAGACACCCGGAAGGGATACCCGTTGAACTCCACCCCGACATGCGTCCGCGAGAGGCCTGTATCGCCGCCACACGCCATGCCATAGAACTTGCCGGACGCCACGGCGCCAGAGTGCATATCTGCCACATCTCAACGGCCGAAGAACTGGCCTTGATCAAAGAGGCCAAGGCCCGAGGGGTAAATGTCACAGCCGAGACATGCCCACAGTACCTCCTCTTTGACCGCAATGACTTCATAACACTCGGAAGCCGCGTCAAATGCAATCCTGCCATAAAGGACGCATCTGACCGCATAGCGCTTATCCGCGAACTGCGCCCCGGAGGTGCCATAGACACCATCGCCACCGACCATGCACCCCACCTCGCCTCCCAGAAAGAGGGTGACGCACTGACAGCCGCCTCGGGAATGCCCATGATACAATACTCGCTCCCGGCCATGCTCGATCTCATCGACAACGATCCCGATGCCGAAGGAATCGGAATAGAGCGCGTGGTAGAGCTTATGTGCCATGCCCCTGCGAGGATATTCGGCATAGAGAAACGTGGCTTCATCAGGCCCGGATATGCCGCCGACCTCGTCATGGTGGAAAAACTTCCCCTCCCAGGCCACAAGGTGACCGACAGCGAGGTGGTCAGCCGATGTGGCTGGACGCCGCTTGACGGACGCACGCTCGGTTATGCCGTGCGCCGTACCGTTGTCAACGGAGATACCGAGCCGGAACCTCTGAAATTCAACCAGAAATAATTATATCTAATATAAAACGGTATTATGACAGACAATACTAATGTCAAGACCCTCGACAAGGTTGTGGTTCGTTTCTCGGGAGACTCGGGAGACGGTATGCAGCTTGCCGGCAACATCTTCACCAATGTCTCGGCCGGCTTGGGTAACAAGGTGTCAACCTTCCCGGACTATCCGGCGGAAGTGCGCGCCCCGCAAGGCTCGCTGAGCGGCGTGTCAGGCTTCCAGGTGAGCGTCGGAATGGACGTCCACACCCCGGGAGACCAGTGCGATGTGCTCGTGGCCATGAACCCGGCAGCCCTCAAACAGAACGTCCGCTTCCTCAAACCGGGAGGCGTGGCCATAGTCGACATCGACTCTTTCAAAGAGGCTGACCTGAAAAAGGCCCTCTTCGAGACCTCCGATCCCTTCAAGGAGCTCAACATCAACGCGCAGGTGGTCGAGGTGCCCGTCACGACTATGACAAAAGCCGCGCTCGCAGAGTCCGGGCTTGACAACAAGAGCGTCCTGAAATGCCGTAACATCTTCGCCCTCGGCCTCGTGTGCTGGCTCTTTGACCGCCCTCTCGAAAGCGCCCTCCGCATGCTCCGAGGCAAGTTCGCCCGCAAACCGGCCATCTTCGAGGCAAATGCAAAGGTCATAGAGGCCGGATATAACTACGGCCACAACATACACGCCTCCGTCTCCACCTACCGCATCGAGAGCGGCAAGGCCGACCCGGGAGTCTATACCGACATCAACGGCAACACCGCCACGGCATGGGGCTTCATCGCTGCCTCCGAAAAGAGCGGGCGTCCCCTCTTCCTCGGCAGCTATCCCATCACTCCGGCCACAGATATACTCCACGAGCTTGCCAAACGCAAGGATCTTGGCGTTAAAGCCCTACAAATGGAGGACGAGATAGCCGGCGTATGCTCGGCAATCGGTGCCTCGTTCGGAGGTTCTCTGGCCGTGACAACCACATCAGGCCCGGGACTCGCTCTCAAAAGCGAGGGCATAGGCCTCGCCGTTATCGCCGAGCTGCCCCTTGTGGTGGTCGATGTGCAGCGCGGAGGCCCTTCGACCGGCCTTCCGACCAAGACAGAACAGACCGACCTCATGCAGGCCCTCTATGGCCGCAACGGCGAATCGCCGGTAGTGGTTCTGGCCGCAGCCACACCTACCGACTGCTTCACTATGGCCTATGAGGCTTCACGCATAGCCTTGGAGCACATGACGCCGGTAATCCTCCTGACCGATGCCTTCATCGGCAACGGTTCCAGCGCATGGCGCATCCCAGAAGCATCAGAACTTCCGGCCATCAACCCGCCGGTGCTCAATACCGACAAAATATCAGAGAAATGGCAGCCGTACTCACGCAACGAGGAAACCATGGTGCGCGACTGGGCCATTCCCGGAACCGAAGGTGCCGCACACCGCGTGGGCGGTCTTGAAAAAGACTACAACACAGGCGCAATCTCCATCGACCCCGCCAACCATGAGAAGATGGTCAACACCCGCCGCGAAAAAATAGCACGCATAGCCTACGACATCCCGCCACTCGAAACAATCGAGACCGAGGGAGCCGACACGATACTTGTCGGCTGGGGCGGTACATACGGACACCTGCGGACTGCCGCCGCAGAACTCTGTGCGGCAGGAACTCCCGTAGACTTCGCCCACTTCAACTACATCAACCCCCTCCCTGCCAACACAGCCGAGGTGCTCCGCCGCTACAAAACGATCATAGTGGCCGAGCTTAACACCGGTATGTTTGCCGACTACCTCCAAAGCAGATTCCCCGACCTCGACATCAAGCGCATAAACAAAATCCAAGGCCAGCCATTCCTCGTCAGCGAGGTGACAGCCCGTGTCAACCAAATCATGGAGGAGAAATAAGATATGAAAAACAATCAGATCTCACAATACGCTCCCGCCGACTACAAGAACTCCAACCCTGTACGCTGGTGTCCCGGCTGCGGCGACCACGCCATCCTCAACTCTCTCCACAAGGCCATGGCGGCGCTCGGGGTTCCACCCCACATGACAGCCGTAATCTCAGGAATCGGATGCAGCTCCCGCCTCCCCTACTACATGAACACCTACGGCTTCCATACCATCCATGGCCGAGCCGCCGCCATAGCTACCGGCTTCAAGGTGGCCCGGCCCGACATGACCGTGTGGCAGATATCCGGTGACGGAGACGGCCTTGCCATAGGCGGCAACCATTTCATACATGCCGTACGCCGCAACGTAGACATCAACATCATCCTCTTCAACAACAAGATATACGGTCTGACAAAGGGACAGTACTCGCCCACGAGCGACCGAGGATTCGTGTCTAAATCCTCACCCTACGGCACTACCGAGGATCCGTTTATCCCTGCCGAACTCGTCTTCGGCGCCCGTGGCAACTTCTTTGCCCGCTCGATAGATGTTGAACTGAAAACTTCCGAGGAAATCCTCACGGCTGCCGCCCGCCACAAAGGCACATCTGTCTGCGAGATTCTCCAAAACTGCGTGATATTCAACAACGGCATCCACAACGCCATCACCGACAAGGAATATCGTGCAGAACGCACAATCCATCTCGTACACGGCGAAAAGATGCTCTTCGGAAAGGATAAGGAACTGGGACTTGTACGCGACGGATTCCTTCTGAAAGCCGTCAAAGTGGGCGAGGACGGATACACCATGGACGATGTCCTCGTGCACGACGCCCACACCCCCTCCAACTTCCTCCACCAGCAGCTTGCGATGATGGACGGCCATACTCTACCGCTGGCCCTCGGCATCATCCGCGAAGTGGATTCGCCGGTCTACAACGAGGAAATAGACGCGCAGATTGCCGACATCCGTTCACGTAAGAACTTCTCATCCCTGCGTGACATGGTTCTCGCCGGCGAGACCTGGACTGTGGAATAAACAACAACGCCATAAATCACAGCCCATTCCGAGTGGAACTTGTAATAAGCTCGGAATGGGCTGTGATTTTATATCAGGCCTATATGTCACACCTTGTCAAGAGCCTGTGACAGATCGGCAACAAGGTCGTCTATATGCTCGGTTCCAACTGACAGACGCACCGTTGAGGGCGTTATATGGCACAGGGCCAGCTCCTCGGATGTCATCTGTGAGTGTGTTGTAGTGGCCGGATGTATCACAAGGCTCTTGACATCTGCCACATTTGCAAGCAGTGAGAAAATCCTGAGAGAGTCGATGAAACGCCATGCCTCTTCCCTGCCTCCGCTGATTTCAAAGGTGAATATGCTGCCTCCGCCATTGGGAAAATATTTTTTATAAAGACCGTGATGAGGATGGGACGGTAGAGACGGATGATTAACACGAGCCACCTTGGGATGCCTTGAAAGAAACTCCACCACCTTCAACGCATTCTCCACATGTCGCTCCACACGCAGGGAAAGAGTTTCAAGGCCCTGTAAGAGTATAAAAGAGTTAAACGGCGATATGGCGGCTCCTGTATCGCGCAATATGACGGCACGTATTCGGGTCACAAACGGAGCCTCCGGCGCAACATCGGCAAAAACCGCACCATGATAGTTGGGATCAGGCGCCGCTATGGTCGGAAACCGGCCCGGGACACTCTTCCAGTCAAACTTGCCGCCATCAACTATTATACCACCCAGACTCGTCCCGTGACCTCCGATAAACTTTGTGGCCGAATGAACCACTATATCGGCCCCATGTTCCAACGGACGTATCAGATACGGAGTCCCGAAGGTATTGTCTATAATAAGCGGTATCCCGTGACGGTGGGCAACGGCGGCCACACCCTCTATGTCAAGCACCTCGCTGTTAGGATTGCCGAAAGTCTCGGCAAAGACCGCTTTTGTCGACGGTGTTATGGCACGGTCAAGCGCATCAAGGTCATTTACATCAATGATGGTATTTGTGACACCCTGTGCCGACAGTGTATGGGTAATCAGGTTGAACGATCCGCCATAAAGGTTGTCGGCAGCCACCACATGGTCACCCGGCCCGAGGATGTTCTGCAACGCATAAGTCACCGCCGCAGCGCCAGAGGCTACCGCAAGAGCGGCCGTACCGCCTTCGAGGGCTGCCATACGGGTTTCGAGAACATCCTGCGTGGGGTTGCTCAGGCGCCCGTATATGTTGCCGGGTTCGGAGAGATCAAACCGGGCCGCCGCATTGGCCGAGTCACGGAATACATAGGAAGTGGTCTGATATATGGGTACTGCGCGTGCGTCAGTGGCTGGATCGGGCAGCTCCTGTCCGGCATGAAGCTGCAATGTCTCAAAGCGGTAATTGTGTTTATGTGACATTTATAAATCTTCTAAATTTGTTTCTGGTCAGAATCTTATCCCTGCCGTGACGGTGGCTGAGACGAAAGTATTGAAATGGGCTATCTCGTTGCTGTAATTGAGAAAACCATAGCTCCTCAGTGTGCATGAGGCAAAGAAAGCGCGATGATTGTATATCGCGGCCAGATTCACTCTGAACATATTGGCCACGGCGTCACGGGTCTGTACCTCCTCAGCCCTGTCAATCAGATGCTTGTAGCCCACAGCCGCCATACCTGTGGCATTAATCGTCCACCGGCGCGGTTTGAGCACCCAGTTATAGGCGTATCCCCCCATGACAGAATACGAACGGTAGTGCGAGCGGTAATACAGCTCGTTGAGCGGATTGTCGCCAAGCATTTCCTGCGGTAGGCCCGAAAAATCCATAGTTATGCGCTGCTCGGTGAAGTTGACACCCACAAGCGCCGTTCCGGCGCTACGCAGCTGGTGCTTGGAATAGCTGTAAGCCGCTCCTTGCGAATATTGCCGGTGGTTGAAGAAATAATATGCGTCAAGCGTCTTTGAATCTATGGATATGTCGTTGAACTTGTAGTTTATATGACGCCCGTCATTATATTCGCCGAAACGGGTTATCTTCATCCCCCCCTCGCTTGACATTGACTGGTAATTGACAGCGAATCGCGAACAGGTAAAGTCAAAATTGAATGTCCGCCGCTTGGTGGGATCCGAAAAAATCGAATTTATATTCCACATATATCCTACGCTGACAGCCATGAAGCTGAGCGAGAAACCGGCATCACTGTAAAGGTCGGAATGCATCGAGATCTGCGAACGCTTCGGAAACATCATCGTCGATGTCTCCAACCAGCTGTAACTCTTGGCTTGCAGCTTCCAGTTCTTACCAGTACCCACCACGTAGTCCTTGTCAAAGGAATTGAACGTCCTGTCACCCCAGTTATACACATTCAGACAGAAACGCGGAAAACGGGGATAGCACACAAGCGTATCATTGATGCGGAAACCGTTGTCGACCAACTGTCTTATCCAGTAAGTCGAGCCTGCGTCACTGCAAGATCCACACGAGTCGGCCCTCTCCGCCGCCGAAACGCCGAGTGAAGCAACAGCCAATATGATTATACCTAAGAGCCTTCCCATGTTTACGGCTACAAAAATACTAATTATCCTTATAAATAACAAAGAAACCTGACTGTGCCAAAACGACATAGTCAGGTTTCTTTACTTTATATCAGATTATATCTTAACAGGGATTTAGAGGATGACCTTCGTCACATCAGTGCCTTGGCGACGGATGAAGAGACCGTTCGAAGGATTCTCCACGCGCACACCTTGCAGATTGAAGTATTCCACAGGAGCATTCTCATTGCTGTCAACCTCGATATCGGTGATAGCCGAAGACTCGTTACCCTTGATTTCGGAAGACTTTACCTTACATGCGTTAACGATGACATTCTCCTTGTTATCAATAACATAAACAATCACATTCATGTTTTCGATCTTACGCACATTTGACGGGATTGTGATGGTGCGTGTCCCCTCAATGGGTGTCATAGCCTTGATCTCTGCGGGCAGAGTCTTGCCAAGACCGGGATAACCCTCCATATAGCGGGCCACATCTCCATAATAAGTCTCTACACTTGAAGGCAGATTCTCCCAACCTCCGGCAGGCCCGTTAGCGCCACCCGAGTAATAGTTAGACTGATAGTAAGGCCCTACCTCATCCTCTGTAAGGACATACGACAGACGGTAGTTGTCATTGGAATTATCCCAGTCGATACCGAACAAAGATGTGGTATTGATAATCACTGATCTCTTATCCTCACTCAAGGCACACTCGGCCGAGATAGAGACGGGCGACAGTATTCCGTGGATCATCCCATAATACTCTTCATATCTTTCCAGATCCTGGGGAGTCTGTTTGTACATGCGGTTTATAAACGATCCGGGCAGACCGCCTCCGTAATATTCGCTAAGCTTCGAGAACGAACTTGCAGTCATCGGATCTTGCTTGCCCATAGGGCAGTGTACTGCCACAAGGATGAAAGAGCCGTCATTATATTTCTCCTTCATAATCTCCATGTTAGCTATGCCGGAAGGACAATAGCCACAATGAATACTTGTGAATTCCTCTGATACGACAGTAGTGGGGAAGGCTGTTCCGGGAGCAAAAAAATTCATATACATCTCTGCCGGCTGACGCTCCATGGTGTTGTCCACGCCGTTTACCTTGCTTATATCAACCTTGACAGGTATACCAATCCCGGGCTTCGAATATGTGAGGCCGTTTATACCGACAATGGCTTCCTCACCATATTTAAGCGGAGTGTCAATATTTATAGTCTTGTAGACAGTCTCGTTGTCACCGACAGTATAGGCCAGTTCTATATCAGATACAGGATTGGACGCATTGTTGCGCATGAGGGCTTGAAGAACAAAGGGAGTATCGATATACGAGGTGGGGGGAACGCTCATATCCACTACGTAACCGGCGTTGGTGGGAAGAGACTCGCCTGTAATAGTGGCAGAGATACAGTTGAAACCGTAATATTCTGATACATTATTCCACTTCCACTTATTACTGGTCTTGTCATAAGTGGCAAGCCATCCACCATCATCGGTACTGTGGAGAAGCCCGTCAATCACTATGGGAAGGTCGTTGGAGGCCATAATAGCCACCTCGTAACCGATGAATAGCTCCTTGCCCGGCTCTATGGTGAACGGCTCGTCCAGCTCGACCGAATATTTGGTGAAGGCCTGTGACTTGAAATCAAGCTTCTTTTCGAGTATGCGCTCACCTTGGAGATCGTAGGTAAGGAAGACGGTGCATGACCTGATGTAGTTTCTCTGGGCACCACCCTGTATATTACGACAGCCGGTGTAGACACTGATAGAGGAAATCTTGTTACCGGCATACATCGTGGCATCATTTTCCGACATCCTGATGGCGGCGCAGAAACGGTCATTGGTGACCTGGTTTTCGAAACCGATGGCACTATACGGATCCCCGGCAGGAGAGAAGTCTATGCTGTTGACACCTTCCTCAGCCTCGGCCTTGGCAGGAGCTTTCTGGGACGGCGCGTAGCCGAACTCAACGGCAGGACACGACATGAAGCCTGGGTGCTGTATCTGCGGCAGTGGCTTGAGAGCCGATGCTCCAAAGCACGAGAAGAGCGCCACAGCAAGCGAGAGTAAAGCTTTCTTCATAAAGATGAATTTTTATAATGGTTGTTTTTATTATGTGACAATGTTTATTCGTGAGACACGCAAAATTAAACAAATCGTAGCTATTGTGCAACAAAATAAGCAAAAAACCTGACAATCCTGTCACATAAAATGCGTATGTGTCATAGCTGTCACCAAACAGGTAGTTATTTTTAACATTAGAGGGAATTGAGTTAAATTTCATAACATTTTGTAACTTTATCATCTAAATTCACTACTTTTGCATCTGAAAAAAATATTAGAGACATGGCAAAAGTCACCAAGGAAATGGCGCTGGAATACCATCGCGATCCGCGCCCCGGAAAAATAGAAGTCATCCCCACCAAACCCTACGCCACCCAGGCCGATCTCGCGCTGGCCTATTCTCCCGGCGTGGCATATCCCTGCCTTGAAATCAAGGACAACCCTGACTCAGTGTATGACTACACGGACAAGGGCAATCTCGTGGCCGTAATCTCCAACGGGACAGCCGTCCTCGGCCTCGGCGACATAGGCGCCCTCGCCGGAAAGCCGGTCATGGAGGGAAAGGGCCTTCTCTTCAAGATATTCGCAGGTCTTGACTGCTTTGATATAGAGGTGGACGAAAAGGATCCTGACAAGTTTATAGACATCGTCAAGGCCCTCGCCCCGACATTCGGAGGCATCAATCTCGAAGACATCAAGGCCCCGGAATGCTTCAAGATAGAGACACGGCTTAAAGAGGAGCTGAACATACCTGTCATGCACGACGACCAGCACGGCACCGCCATCATCTCGGCCGCCGGACTGCTCAATGCCCTCGAAATACAGGGAAAGAAGATTGAGGACGTGCGCCTCGTGGTCAACGGTGCCGGCGCGGCTGCCGTTTCCTGCACCAAGCTCTACATCGCTCTCGGCGTAAAGAGGGAGAACGTGGTGATGTGCGACTCCAAGGGTGTCATCTCAACATCGCGCACCGACCTCAACGAACAGAAAGCCTACTTTGCCACCTCACGCCCCATCACATCTCTGGAAGAGGCCATGGTAGATGCCGACGTTTTCCTCGGACTGTCAGTCCGCGATGTCGTCACCCCCGAGATGGTCAAGAGCATGGCTCCGCGTCCCATCGTCTTCGCCCTTGCCAACCCTGATCCCGAAATCTCCTATGAGGCTGCCACCGCCGCCCGTCCCGACATAATCATGGCCACCGGCCGTTCGGACTACCCCAACCAGATCAACAACGTCCTCGGCTTCCCCTACATCTTCCGTGGCGCCCTTGACTGCGGCGCCTCAGAGATCAACGAGACAATGAAAATCTATGCCGTCCGCGCCATAGCCGACATCGCCAAACTCCCGGTTCCGCCGGTTGTCAACGCCGCCTATGGCCGCGCCAACCTCAAATTCGGCCGCGAATACATCATCCCCACCCCGTTTGACCCACGTCTTCTCACCTCGGTGTCGCCCGCCGTGGCACGTGGTGCGATGGACAGCGGAGTAGCACGCCGTCCCATCACAGACTGGGCCGCGTATGACGAAAAGCTCCTGCGCCTGAAAGGCAATGACCGAAAGTTCACACGCCGCATCCACGAAGCCGCACGCGTCAATCCCAAGCGAGTGGTATTCGCCGAAGCCAACACCGATAATATGCTCCGTGCCGCCGTGCTTACAGCAGGTGACGGCCTTTGCACCCCCATCCTCCTCGGCAACGAAGAGATGATAGAGAAGCGTGCCGCACGCCTCGGCGTCGACATCTCGGGAATCGAGATTGTCAACCTGCGCCATGACCGCGAAGCACCGCGCCGCGAGAAATACGCCTCCATGCTGGCTGAAAAGCACCAGCGGCAGGGTGAGAATTTCGAGAGTGCCCTTGACAAGATGTTTGACCGCGACTACTTCGGCATGATGATGGTGGAGAACGGCGATGCAGACGCACTGATAGCCGGAACACGCTCGGCAAGCACACGCACAGGCGACATAGCACGCGAGGTAATCGGCATCCGTGACGGCTACAACCACTTTGCCGCCATGCACGTGATGGAAACCACCAAGGGGACATATTTCCTCGCCGACACCATGGTCAACGGCGAGATGGACGAAGACACCCTCATGGATGTCACACGTCTCGCCGCCGATGCCGTGAAGTTCTTCGCCCACGACCCGGTGATGGCCATGGTCAGCTACTCCAACTTCGGTTCCAACAACGATCCCGAATGCAAGGCTGTCCACAAAGTCGTTGACAAGATGCACGACCTCTGTCCCGAACTTCCTATTGACGGAGAGATGCAGATCAACTACGCCCTCAACTCGTCCGTGCGCGACAAGGTATTCCCCTTCAACCGCATCAGCGGCAAGGATGTCAACACCCTCGTGTTCCCCAACCTCAGCGCCGCAAACGCCGCCTACCGCCTCATGCTCGAAATGGGGGTTGGCGAGAGCATCGGCCCCATCCAGATGGGCTTGAAGAAACCCATCCACTTCATCAATGTGGACGCCGAGGTGCGCGACATCATAAACCTCATAGCCATAGCAAGCCTCGATGCAGCCGTAATGGACAACAAATAATCCACGGCCATACGCCAACATAATAGTGAGAGGGAGACCCGGTGCCGGATCTCCCTCTCACTATTATTGAACACATGCTCATCGCCTTTCCGATACAGGCGCAGCCGCCTCGTATATACGGAGGGCCTCTCTGGCAGACATACCGAAAGGCAGTCCGTCACGACGGGCATAGATGACGTCACGATCCATCAGCACCTTCTTACGCAAGGTTCTGAGGACGGACAGCTGCAAACCGCGCTCCATCCTCCCGTAAAATATCGCAAGCTGGGCGTCAGTCATGATTTATAATCCTGTCGTAAGCCATACGGTCATAGATCCCCAGGTTTGTAGCCACCACCTGATGACGTCCCATACTGTTGTCAACAAGCATCCAGGAGTCTACCTTAGGCATGAATATGTTTTTAAGATTGTCTATGCCACGGTAATATCGGCGCACAATCACATCACGCGGGATATTGTGTCCACCTTCCCTCACCCTTGTGGCCACACGCTCTATGGCTTCGAGAGGAGACGCCAGCCAGATATAGAGCAGGTGGACTATATAGCCAAGGGCATGGGCCTTGTCAATCAGGCGCCCGTAACTTCGCGTGGCAAGAGTGGTCTCTATGGCAAAGGTCTTATGGCCTGACATGAGCACGCCGATGCGTTTAAGCATCAGGCGCCCGGCGTCCAAGGCCACACGCGCCGGATTGAAGGGAGACAGGCCGGCCGCTATCTCGTCAGCATTGACAAACTCTTCCACCCCGAGCACATCGGGCAGAAGGGTGAACGATGCCGTGGTCTTCCCGGCACCGTTGCATCCCGAAATGATATACAGCTCAGAATCCATAAATCTCGCATATATAAGTTAACTTGTATTTACTTATATTTATAACAAACCCGCAGGCCCGACAGATTGCGCCTTATTGTGCGACAGAGGTTAAATAATGTCAACATGATTGCACAAATGCCGTCATTTTGCTATCTTTGCATATTGAAAACCACAGTTATTGCACCAACCCTATCTTAATTTAATGATTTTTAACAACCTTAACCCATCCTGCCTATCGGAACACTGCTACTCTAACCAATCAATCGAGAAACCAATGCAGCAACTGACTAAGCTGACCGACAGCAACCTTGTCGAGGCTTATGCCAACGGAAACAACGAGGCATTCGACGTACTGCTCGAACGCCACAAACAGAAGATATACTCCTACATCTTCCACATTGTGAAGAACAAGGATCTCGCCGATGATATCTTTCAGGAGACGTTTGTCAAAGTCATCGTCACCATCAAGCAGGGACGCTACTCCGAACGAAACAGGTTCAGTGCCTGGCTGACAAGGATAGCCCACAACCTCATCATCGACAACTTCCGCCAGGAAAAGGTCGAGAACTCCGTATCCACAGACGAGGACGAGACCGACTTCCTCAACCGCCGTGACCTCTGCGAGGGAAACATAGAGGACGAAATAGTGGCCATACAGGTCAACGACGACCTTCGCAACCTCGTCATGTCCCTCCCCGACCCGCAGCGCGAGGTGGTGGTGCTGAGATACTACCGTGACATGTCCTTCAAGGAAATCGCGGAAGCCACGGGAGTCAGCATCAACACTGCCCTTGGCCGTATGCGCTACGCCATACTGAATATCCGTCGCCTCGCCTCGGAAAAAAACATCTCACTCGCCGTCTAAAAAAGACCGTCCGTACACAAATGATGAATATGATTATCCGCCACATAGCCACCATCACCCTTATCCTTCTCGCCGTGTTCCCACTCGGCGCCGAGGAGTCAAAGGTTGACTACAAGCCCGCCATACACGGCGTGGTGAGGGCGCGATATGAATATTCGACAGCCGAGGCCGAGAGCCGGTTCCAAGTGAGAAACGCACGTCTCAGCATCGCCGGCAAGGTAGCCGCCCCTGTCAGCTACTTCATCCAGACAGACCTCAGCGACAGAGGCGTCATGAAGATTCTTGACGCATGGGCAAGACTCGGGATATGTGACCCGCTCTCCTTACAGGCCGGCCAGTTCCGTCTCCCGTTCGGAACCGACTGCTTCAGAGGCCCGGGCAACTACATCTTCCCCAACCGTTCCTTCATAGGCAAGGATATCAACAACGTGCGCGGTGTAGGAGCCAGACTCAGCTACACCATGCCTCTCTCCTTCGGACGTCTCGGCCTTGATGCCGGAGCCTTCAACCCCACCTCCATTACAGACCAGAACGTATGGGTCAGCGAACTCGCGTTTGCCGGCAAAGCCACTCTCGGCATAGGCAACGTCACCATCGCCGCCGGAGCACAGACCATCTCGCCCGACCATGCAAGAATCAACCTTCTTGGCGCGAGCGCGTCATGGAGTGCCGGACGCTGGACTCTGGAAGGTGAATATCTGAACAAACACTACACACATGCCCGCCACAAAGCCGCGAACGGCTACAATGTGTGGGCCGACTATCGCTTTCCCGTCAAGGCCGGTGTCTTCAACCAAGCGTCATTTCAGGCCCGTTTTGACGGAATGACCGACCACAGCACAGGCACACGAAACGATGAGGGACTTCTCGTCACCGACAACCCGGGCCGCAACCGCGTCACCGGCGGTGCCACGCTGACATATCTCAGGGAGTCTGTCCGATGTGACCTGAGAGTATCCTATGAAAAATACTTCTACCGACGAAGTATCAACCCGTCTGCCGGCGATAATGACAAGCTCTGCGCCGAGATTGTGGTGAAATTTTAGAAAAAGTACACGATTACGGTCGATTTTGCGACAAAATCACCCTTTTCAAACAAAATTCCTGCAAAAATGATATTAAAATTCTTATTTTTGCAGACTGATTGAAATCAATTCTATTCCCTTTACAATTTGAGTCAGATGAACAATGACCAGATTAAGGTTGTTTTTGCCGACGAAGAACATGTAAAATACGCCGAGCAGATTGTCAACCTCATCTACGAATCGGCCCTCCAAAGAGGCACCGGCATAGCACGCCGTTCACCCGAGTATATCGCAAAGAAAATCTCGGGAGGCAAAGCCGTGGTGGCCCTCTGTGACGACCGTCTGATTGGCTTCAGCTACATCGAGAGCTGGGAGCATGGTGATTATGTGGCCACCTCAGGCCTTATAGTCGATCCCGAGTTCCGACGACTCGGACTCGCGGCCCGCATCAAGTCAAAGACTTTCGAACTGGCACGCCTGCGTTTCCCCTTCGCCAAGATTTTCTCCATCACCACCTCCCTCCCGGTGATGAAGCTAAACTCCCAGATGGGCTACAAGCCTGTAACATTCTCCGAGCTTACCGATGACGAGGAGTTCTGGGCCGGGTGTCAGGGTTGTGTCAACTTTGACATCCTCAAACGCAACAACCGGCGCATGTGTCTATGCACAGGTATGCTCTACGACCCCAAGGCCAGACTCGAACGTCCGTCAAAGAGCCGCCCCTACCTGATGTGGATAACCAACAAGCTACGCAAACTCCTCAGACTCAAATAACCCCGTTCCAGAAACAATACCTACTCCCCTTACAATATAAAATATGAAAAAGAAAGTCGTTCTCGCATTCAGCGGCGGTCTCGATACATCGTTTGCCGCCAAATATCTTTCCGAAGATCTCGGTTATGAAGTGCACACCGCCATCGCCAACACAGGCGGGTTTGACGCTGATGACCTCAGACGTATCGAGGAACGCGCGCTTGCCCTCGGGGCCGCCTCCCACGCCGCTCTCGACATCACAGGCGACTACTATGACAGGAGCATCCGCTACATGATTGCAGGAAACGTGCTCCGAAACGGCACTTATCCCATAAGCGTCTCTTCCGAACGAATCTTCCAGGCCATCGCCATCATCGAGTATGCGAAAAAGATTGGCGCCGACGCCGTTGCCCACGGCTCGACAGGTGCCGGCAACGACCAGGTGCGCTTCGATCTCACTTTCCAGATCCTCGCTCCCGAAATCGAAATAATCACCCCTACCCGCGACATGACGCTCACACGCGAGTATGAAATAGACTATCTCAAAAAGCATGGCTTCGAGGCCGACTTCAAGAAGATGGAATATTCCATCAACAAAGGCCTGTGGGGCACCTCGATAGGCGGAAAAGAAACCCTCCACTCCGAACAGACCCTCCCCGAGAGCGCCTACCCCAGCCAGATAACCGAACACGGCGAAGAGACCCTGCGTCTCACTTTCGAGCGTGGCGAACTTACCGCCGTCAACGGTCATGAGATAGCCGACCGTGTCGACGCCATCAGAGAGGTGGAACGTATCGCATCACGCTACGGCATAGGTCGCGACATGCACATAGGAGACACAATCATAGGCATAAAGGGCCGTGTAGGCTTCGAGGCTGCCGCTCCGATAGTGATAATCGCAGCCCACAAAATGCTCGAAAAACACACCCTCACCAAGTGGCAGCAATACTGGAAAGACCAGATAGGCACATGGTACGGTATGTTCCTCCACGAGTCTCAGTATCTCGAACCTGTGATGCGCGATATGGAGGCCTATCTCGAAAGCTCACAGACCAACGTCAGCGGCACTGTCGAACTGACCCTTCGCCCCTATGGATTCACCCTTGTGGGCGTGGACTCACCTTTCGATCTCATGAAGACCGACTTCGGCGAATACGGCGAAGTCAACAAGGCTTGGAGTGCCGATGACGTGAAGGGATTCACCAAAATCCTCGGCAACCAGATGAAGATATACCACAACGTACAGAAACGCAACGGTAAGGCATGATAAGGGCAGGAATCATCGGCGGTGCCGGATATACCGCCGGGGAGCTTCTGAGACTCCTACTCAACCATCCCGAGACAAAGGTGGAATGGGTGCACTCCACATCCAATGCCGGTGTCCCCGTGTCCGACATCCACGAGGGCCTGATCGGAGAGACCGATATGACATTCGCATCTGACTATGACCTCGCGACTGTCGACGTGGTATTCCTCTGCCAAGGCCACGGGTTCAGCGCCGGGTTCTGGAAAGAAAACACCCTCCCGGAAGGTGTGAAGGTGGTAGATCTTGCACAAGACTTCCGTGACGAGTCCGAAGGATATGTCTACGGACTCCCGGAAGCGCGCCGCAACGATGTGGCAGGTTCCTGCAAGGTGGCCAATCCCGGCTGCTTCGCCACCGCCATACAGCTCGCCCTGCTTCCCCTTGCCGCCGCAGGCAAGATCAACAGCGAGATCCATGTCACAGGCATAACCGGCTCCACAGGTGCCGGGGTGAAGCCGGCCGCGACAACACATTTCTCTTGGAGGGACAACAATATCTCGGTCTATAAGGCATTCGGCCACCAGCACCTCAAAGAGATACGGATGACCCTCTCCCGTCTCCAACCCGGCCTTGATGCACATATCAACTTCGTCCCTGTCCGTGGAGACTTCCCGCGCGGTATATTTATAAGCGCATATCTTGATTCCGACCTCACAGAGGAGGAAGCCCGCAGACTATATGCCGATTATTATGCCGACGCACCATTCACCCATCTCTCAGCCCGTCCAGTTGACCTCAAACAGGTGGTCAATACAAACAAATGCGTGCTCTCGGTCGAGAAGCACGGCTCAAAGCTCCTCATCCTCAGCGCCATAGACAATCTGCTCAAAGGCGCCTCAGGACAGGCCGTGCAGAATATGAACCTCATGTTCGGACTGCACGAGAAGACGGGATTATCACTCAAACCCTCAGCATTTTAAACACATGAACCTATTTGACGTTTACAGCCTCTATGACATAGAACCTGTGAAGGGGGAAGGCTCCTGGGTCTTCACCGCCGACGGCACCCGCTACCTCGACTTCTACGGAGGACACGCGGTCATCTCCATCGGACATGCCCACCCCGCCTATGTCAAGGCCGTGGCCGAACAGGCCGCGCGGCTCGGCTTCTACTCCAACTCGGTCAAGAACTCCATCCAGCAGAAGATGGCAGACCGCCTCGGACGTCTCAGCGGATATGACAGCTACCAGCTCTTTCTATGCAACTCGGGCGCCGAGGCAAACGAGAACGCCATGAAGCTGGCCTCCTTCTCTACCGGCAGAGCCAAAGTGCTTGCCATGGATCGCGCCTTCCACGGCCGCACCTCGGGAGCAGTCGCGGCTACGGACAATCCAAAGATACAGGCGCCTTTCAACGCCACATCCAATGTAGAGTTCGTCCCACTCGGCGATATAGACGCAGTGAAAGGAAAGCTCGAAACCCGCGAGTTTGCCGCCGTCATCATCGAAGGCATACAGGGCGTGGCAGGAATACGCATGGTAGAGGATGACTTCCTACGCACCATCCGCACCCTCTGCACCTCCACAGGCACACTCCTCATCCTTGACGAAATCCAAAGCGGATATGGCCGCACAGGCAACTTCTTCGCCCACCAACATGCCGGAGTGCGTCCTGACATAATAACATGCGCCAAAGGCATCGCCAACGGTTTCCCGATGGGCGCCGTGCTCATCTCTCCCTCCATAGAGGCCTGGAAAGGTATGCTCGGAACCACTTTCGGAGGCAACCATCTCGCATGTGCCGCCGCAGTGGCTGTCCTTGATGTCATCAAGGACGAGCATCTTGTAGAAAACGCCGCCGAGACAGGGCAGTATCTCATAGACCGCCTTACCGAGATGGCCGCACGCAATTCTGAAATCACAGAGATTCGCGGACGCGGACTCATGATAGGTATCGAGATAAAGGGTTCGGCCTCCGACCTGCGGCGACGCCTCCTCTTCGAAGGGCACATATTCACCGGCGGTGCCGGCGAACACACAGTCCGCCTCCTTCCAGCCCTCGGCATCACACGCGAACAGGCCGACATCTTCCTCTCAACATTCGAAAAATTCCTCTAAGCTATGAAACATTTCACAAACGTACACGACATAGGCCCTCTTGACGCCGCCATAAAGGAAGCCCTCGAACTCAAAGCCGACCGCTTCGCGTTCTCCGACCTCGGGCGCAACAAGACCCTCATGATGATATTCTTCAACTCCTCTCTCCGCACGCGCCTCAGCACCCAGAAGGCGGCTCTCAACCTCGGGATGAACGTGATAGTCCTCGACATAAACCAAGGCGCATGGAAACTCGAAACCGAGCGCGGCGTGATAATGGACGGAGACAGGCCCGAACACCTCCTTGAAGCGATACCCGTGATGGGATGCTACTGCGACATCATAGGCGTCCGTTCGTTCGCCGGTCTCAAAGACAAGGCCGAGGATTATGAGGAGCGCGTAATCAGCCAGTTCATCAAATACTCCGGGCGCCCGGTCTTCTCCATGGAGGCCGCCACGCGCCATCCTCTGCAAAGTTTCGCCGACCTTATCACCATCGAGGAATACAAGACCAAGGAACGCCCCAAGGTGGTGATGACATGGGCCCCACACCCCAAGGCCCTGCCACAGGCCGTCCCCAACTCTTTCGCGGAATGGATGAACGCCACAGACTATGAGTTTGTAATTACCCACCCCGAAGGTTACGAGCTTGCACCTGAGTTCGTTGGAAACGCACGTGTGGAATACGACCAGAAAAAAGCCCTCGAAGACGCAGACTTCGTCTATGCCAAGAATTGGAGCGCATATGCCGATCCAAATTACGGAAAAGTGCTCTCAACAGACCGTGCATGGACTGTGGACTCCGAGAAGATGGGCCTGACCGACAACGCCTTCTTCATGCACTGTCTCCCCGTGCGCCGCAACATGATAGTCACAGACGACGTGATAGAAAGCGAGCGCTCCATAGTGATTCCAGAGGCGGCAAACCGCGAAATATCAGCCCAGGTAGTGCTCAAAAACATGCTAAAATCCCTTTGAGATGGATAGAATCACGGTAGTCAAGATTGGAGGAAACGTCGTAGACAACCCCGAGGCACTCGGCCGGTTCGTAAAGTCGTTTACCTCTGTCTCCGGCCCGAAAATCCTCGTCCACGGCGGAGGGAAAGAAGCCACGAGGCTGAGTCAGAAGCTCGACATTCCAACCATCATGATAGACGGGCGCCGCGTCACATCGCGCGAGACCCTTGACGTGGTGACAATGGTATATGCAGGGCTTGTCAACAAGCGCATAGTCTCCATGCTACAAGCCGAAGGGTGCAACGCCATAGGCCTAAGCGGTGCTGACGGCAACGCCATCACCGCCACACGCCGTCCGGCCGAGCCGGTAGACTATGGATTCGTAGGGGACATCTCACCTGCCGGTGTCAATGACGGACTGATAGCCACGCTTCTCGGCATGAGGTACACCCCCGTCTTCTGCGCAATCACCCATGACGGCAACGGCACTCTCCTCAACTGCAACGCCGACACCGTGGCCTCATCAGTGGCAATCGGAGCCTCGCACATACTCCCGACCGACCTCGTGTACTGTTTCGAACAGCCCGGGGTCATGGAAGATATCGACCGTCCGGACTCTCTGATTCCTCTCATCACCCCGGCTATATATGCCGACCTCAGGGCACGCGACATTGTCAACAAGGGTATGATACCCAAACTCGACAACTCCTTCCGGGCAATTGACGAGGGGGTTGACAGCGTGATTATAAAACATGCCGACAACCTCGGGAACAATATCGGAACCATATTGCGAAAATGACCCTTCCTCCCCACATAGAGCTTCTGCGCGACATGATAGCCACCCCGTCCCGTTCGCGGGAAGAAGATGGCACGGCAGCCCTCATACACGGCTTCCTCGCCTCTCACGGGGCCGAGCCGATGAGGATTGCCAACAATATATATGCCGTAGCTCCGGGATATAGCCTTTCACGGCCCACACTCCTTCTCAACTCCCATCATGACACCGTCAGCCCCGCCGCCAGCTATACCAGAGATCCCTATTCGCCGGCCATCGAAGGAGACCGGCTCTACGGACTGGGAAGCAATGACGCCGGGGCCTCCGTCGCGGCTCTTACCGCCACATTCCTCAGCCTGCGAGACCATACTCTCGGAGTCAATCTGATACTCGCAGTCACAGCCGAGGAAGAGGTGGGCGGCGAGAACGGTATGCGAGCGTTCCTTCCGCATCTCGCCGGGAAAGGCTACAAGGTAGACGCAGCCATAGTGGGCGAGCCTACCGGGATGAACCCGGCCATAGCCGAACGCGGACTTGTCGTTCTCGACTGCGAGACACACGGCATCACGGGACATGCGGCACGCGGCGAGGGTGTCAATGCCATCTACCGCGCCATGGCCGACATAGACTGCGTGCGTGGATTCGCCCCATCCCGTGTCTCAGACATTCTCGGGCCGATAGGGATCAACATCACCCAGATAGAGGCCGGCTGGCAGCACAATGCCATACCTGACATATGCCGCTGGGTGACTGATATCCGTACTACCGACGCCTATTCCAACGAACAGGTAGTGGCGATGATGCGCGCCACGGTCAGCAACCACACAACACTGACCCCGCGCTCCACCCGGGTAAGAGCCTCCGTCATACCTGTAACCCACCCTCTTGTAAAGGCTGCGGAAGCCCTCGGGGGAGTTCCCTTCGTGTCCCCGACAACAAGCGATATGTCGCTGATGTATGACTTCCCATCGCTCAAAATAGGGCCGGGAGAATCATCCCGCTCACACTCAGCCGATGAATTCGTCCTCCTCTCTGAAATCCACGATGCCGTGGAAAAATACCAAAAGATAATCACTTCCTTATGAAACTTTGGAGCAAGGGCTTCGAGCCCGACAAGATGATAGAGAACTTCACCGTGGGCCGAGACCGCGAACTCGACCTCCAACTCGCACGCTATGACGTGCAAGGTTCCATGGCACATATACGCATGCTCGAAAGTATCGGGCTGCTCACCGCCTCCGAACTCGAAATCCTTCTCAAAGCCCTCGACGAGATTGCCGGCATAATAGAGCGTGGCGAGTTCACCATAGACGAAGGAATCGAGGATGTCCACTCACAAGTGGAATTTATGCTAACCGAACGTCTCGGCGACGTAGGAAAAAAGATACACTCGGGACGTTCCCGCAATGACCAGGTGCTGGTCGATCTCAAACTATTCATGCGTGACAGGCTGAAAGAGACAGCCGCTGCGACAGGACGTCTTTTCGACATCCTGATAGAGATGAGTGACAGGCACCGCGACATACTCATGCCCGGCTATACCCATCTCCAAGTAGCAATGCCGTCCTCGTTCGGCCTGTGGTTCGGAGCCTATGCCGAAAGCCTTGCGGACGACATGCAGATGCTTCTCGCGGCCTACAACATAGCCAACCAGAACCCGCTCGGATCTGCTGCCGGCTACGGGTCTTCTTTCCCACTTGACCGCGAGATGACAACGAGACTACTCGGATTCTCAGACCTGCACTACAATGTAGTGGCAGCACAGATGTCACGCGGAAAGACCGAGCGTGCTGCCGCCATGGCCATAGCCTCGATAGCCTCCACCCTCGGCAGAATGGCCATGGACGTGTGCATGTGGATGTGCCAGAATTTTGCTTTCGTCTCCTTCCCGGACGAACTTACCACAGGCTCATCCATAATGCCACACAAGAAGAACCCTGATGTCTTCGAGATAATGCGCGGCAAGTGTAACCGCTTCCAGTCCATCCCCAACGAGATAGCTCTTCTCACAGCAAATCTTCCTCTCGGTTACAACCGAGACCTGCAATTGCTTAAAGACATCATCTTCCCGGCTGTGGGCGAAATAAACGAGTGTCTCGAAATGGCTTCGTTCATGCTACCGCAGATGAAGGTCAGAACCGATATACTTGAAGACACGCGTTATGACTATCTCTTCACCGTGGAGGAGGTCAACCGCCTCGTACTTGCAGGAATGCCTTTCCGCGAAGCCTATAAGAAGGTGGGCCTCGAAGTACAGGAGGGAACATACCGCCCGGTAAGGGAAGTAAAACACACTCATCTCGGCTCAATCAGCAACCTTGCCAACGACCGCATATCCGAGAAGTTCCATAAATTGTTAGAGAAGTTCGTTTAACACACCTCTCTTCTGACCCCATAAACAGGAGCCAACAAAAAAAACGGCCGGTGTTTCAATCTGCATTTGAAACACCGGCCGTCAAAATATCATCCGCCCGTTCAGAACTTGAATCCGGCACCTATCAGCACATGGGTGCCCTGAACAGGCCTGTCTCCGAGATAAAGCCAGGAACGGTTCATAAGGTTCTCGCCTCGGGCAAAAAGCGTCAGACGGTCTGAGACCTCATAGCCTACTCCGACTGACAGGTCGGAAACTGCGCGAAGGCTCTGACGCACAGGTTCATGATAAGGAAGTCCGAGAACATTGACAGCTTCGGGGTTGAAGGCATACTCGCAACGACCGCCTCTGAACTCATATACAGCCTCTATCAGCAATCTGTCCACAGGACGCAGTTTCAGATTTGCCTTCACGACATGCTTCGCACGGTCACGCCATTCATAATAAGCCTTGTTGTATTCCGACGGAGCTGTCTCCCATGAAGCACGTATGGCAAAACGCTTGCCGTTGTCATAACCTGCCGCAACGCCGAAATGCCATCCTTTGAGATCCACACCATACAGGACGCCGCCACCGGGATAGAAACTGCCTGCCGCCCCCATAAGCCATCCGTCAGCCTTGGCATAACCGCCGAAAAGCTCTATGAAGCTGCCGAGAAACGGCCCCATGGTCAGTTTGCCGTCAAAGGCATAAGGAATACGGCTAAGCTCCGTATAAGCCGCTACCCCTGTCAGATAGGGGGTGATGTCATACAGGCCGGAAAGAGTGTTAAACCTCGAACCGCCATGGGCTTTCAGTTCAAGCCCGAAAACCTGTGTAGGTGACCATGCAAAAGTCACATCAGGAGAGAAACGCACGGCGTTGCCCGACTTAACAGCCACATCCACATCTGCCCCTACACGGAAAGTCACTTTGTCCGAACGAGTCATCCAATAGGGAGTCAGAGTCATAAGCCCCATGGTTTTCGCAGATATAAGTTCGTAGTCCGACATGCCGATAGGCGGAACGAAACCATAGTGGCTTGAAGTGCGTAGCAACGAGGCATCCACATCAAGCCCGGCACAGGAATTATCGCCGGTTGAGACAGCTCCTGTCAGAACGGCACCAAACAGATTCTCGCTGACATTAGGCAGTTCTGTCTTGTCTGTAACGGGCACATAGGAATCCAATACAGACAGATTCTTGGCCTTTCCGAATGCGAATCTACGATATTTCAGCGCCACCGAATAATCCAGTCCGGCAGCCGACGACCTGAAATTCACAGCCGCGTTAAGGCGTCCGGCCGGATTGGTATATGATGAGTATCTTCCAGCGAGTTTGTGTGTGGCATAGGTGTAGTCGACACCGGCATCAACAAACGATCTGTTGCCTACCGCCCTGTGCAGGTCAAGACCTACCGAGGCGGTATGATCCTGCCATTTCATACGACCACCGTCAAGATCACGGCCACGGTTGTAAACCGCACCGTCATACTGTCCCCACAGACTCAGGCGGGTACGGTCATCGTCAAGAATGCGGTATCCGGCAGAAACCGCCGCATCAAAGAGAGGCATCCCGGCGGCCAGATCCACATATCCACGGTAAGGTGACGAATAAAGGCGGTCACCCCATGCCACAGGGTCAAGGACTGTTATCGAACGCGGGACAGCGGTAGTCACGGTGCGGTCACTGAACGTAAGCCCCGAGGCTTTGAGCGGTGGAAGCGTCACGGGGGGATGAACCATTATGCGCGACGCATCACGCTTAGTGGGAACAATCTCCTGCTCCACGGTGATTTCCTTGTGAAGATCCTGTGCCTGGAGCGAGCACGGAAGCACCAGCAACAGTGCCGGTATTATATGGCGGATTGTCATTACTTCTTGGTGTTAAGGCGCGAGTCAATCATCTCGAAGATGTCGGCCTCGCTGCCGGGATAGTTGGAACGGAGTGATTTGAGATACTCATCGGCTTCGAAGGCCTTTCCTTGCTTGCGGAGGATGTCGCTGTAAAGGATGAATCCACGGGCCAGCCAATAACGGTGGGGAGTGTCAGAGGCTATAAGACTGTCCGCCACCTTCATGGCACGGTCTGTCTTGCCTCGGTCGAGAAGAGACTGTCCGAGATAATAGGAACTCTTGGCCCCGTTGATGTCCGATGGGTTGGCGGAAAGCTCCTCCCAGTCGGCATAAGCGGCATCAAGATTTCCGAGGCGTTCATTGGCCATGGCGCGCAAGAAACGGACTTCGTTCATATCGGCCGGCAGATTGGCAGCGGTGGATTTGAGCAACTTGTCAGCCACATTGACCACATCGGCATACTTGCCGAGGTCTGCCGCCGTATGGATCAGTCCCAGACGGGCGGCACGGAGCATATTGGCCCCTGACGCATGGCTTTCAAGCTCGCTGAAAGTACTGTAAGCAATCTCAGTCTTTCCGAGAGCGGCCTCAGCCTGTCCCTTGACAAGGAGTGCGTCCTCAGCCACCTCTGAGTCAGGATATTCGAGAAGCACCTGTGAGGCATAGCCCTGGGCCTCGGCAGCACGGTCGGAGTTCCATGCGTCCTCAGCGAGAAGATAGAGCGCACGTGCACGCGAGGCACCCTCGGGATATTCCCTGACATAGCTTGTCAGACCTGCTATGGCGCCGGAATTGATATAGGCATTCTCCGCAGCCGTGAAAGCCGCGCGCTCTATGTCGTCAGCCTCGAAGCGGGGGGCATTGGGGACGGAATTGACAAACGCCACAAATTCTTTCAGCTTTCCGTCAGCGGCATATATCTGTTTTAGGTCATCGGCAGCCACACGTGCCTCCTCGCTGGACGGGAAGGTATATATAACCTTTTTATATGTCTCTATACCCTTTGCCCGTTCTCCACGGTTGATGTAGGTAATGGCCAGTTGGAGGTAGCCGTTACGTCCGGGAGCTGTCCCGGGATAGAGACGGACAAGTTCTCCATAAGTCTTTATCGCGGCATCGGTATTGCCCGTTGCAGACTGGCTTTCAGCCTTTTCAAGAAGGGCGCCCGGTATAAGGCCCGAGGAGGGGAACTTGTCAATAAGCTCGTCAATGAGTGATATCTTGCCGGAATGGTCACGCTGCAAACCCTTCATGAGGGCATACTGATAGAGGGCATAGTCAGCCGAAGACGGGTTGAGGTCATAGGCCTTCTTATAGTCTGCGGCCGCCCCGTCAATGTCACTGAGATAATAACGGCAGTCGGCCATACGGGTATGTATGTCCGGCACGAGGCGTGCAGCCTCCTGCCGGCCGAGCCGGGCCGAAAGAGCAAGAGCGTTGGAAAAGTCGGATAGAGCCTTGGCATACTCTTCTTGCTGGAAACGGGTATATCCGAGAGCGTAACGCATCAAGGCTATATCCCCGCTATCCTTCTTAGGCGCAGATTCGTAGTAAGCGGCATAGCATCTGGCGGCATCATCATAATTGCCACGTGTATAATAGCAATCTCCGAGCCAGAAATCACATTGGCGCACTATGGAACGATCGCCGCCACGTATATCGCGTGCCTCGGTCAGGTGGGTGATGGCGTCAGCCAGACGCCCGGACGAGTATTCACGCGTTCCGAGGACGAAGAGCACTCTCTGCTTGGCGGCAAGAAGGTCTGCCGACGGAGACTTGACCTTGTTGATTGCAGCGAGAGCCGAGGTATAGTCATTGTCTGTCATATATCCGTTGACAATGAACTGCCTCACGTCACCGGCATAGCGGGAATCGGGATACTCTTCGAGAAAGTTTTCGAGAAGTGCCACTGAGTTGCCGAACGGCGCGCGTCCGCCGTCCATACGTGCGACGGCATAATTATAGAAAGCCGTCTCACGTACCTCCCGGTCATAGTTGACACGGTAGGCATTCTCGAATGCCATCATTGCCGATGTCTTGTCGCCTCTCTTCAAGTAAGCCTGACCGAGAAACAGCCACGCGCTCTGCTCCATGGCCGAATGAGAGCCTATGGCCTGCTGGAAGAGTTTTATTGCAGCGTCCGTGTCCCCTTTGTCGAACTCGTCAACACCGAGGATATAGAATGCCGACGGGGACGCCTTGGCGGCCTCGGCACAATATTTCCACAGATAAGGCATAGCCTCCGCCGAACGGCCGAGATTGTATAGCGACTCTCCCGCCAGACGGTTGCATTCGGCTGTAAACTCCGGCACCGTCCCCTTGGCGAGAAGGCTTTTGGAGAGAGACAGGGATTTGTCATAGTCACCCTGCGCGAAGGCTATCTGTGCCTCATAGTAAGGGACTGCGTTTCCGGGAGCGGCAGAGGTGTCGACACCCTTGAAATACCGAAGGGCCGAATCATAGTCCTTCTTCGCATATGAAAGGTAACCGAGATAGAACCGGGCGGCATTGCGCCACTCCGTCTTTCCTTGAAGGGTGCGGAACAGCGAGGCCGCCGTGTCCGTCTCCCCGAGAAGCATGTAGCAATAGGCCTGGCGATAGTTCATCTCGTCCTGACGGGCTGATGTGAGCGCGCCCGGGTTGACCTGCGCATATTCGTTAAGAGCCTGCGCATACTCTCCACGGTGATAATAATAATCACCCACCGACATCATCACGTCGGCACGGCGGGGGGATATCGGATAGTCTTCCAGAAAACGGTTGAGAATCCCAAGTGCCTCGTCATCGCCGAGACCGAGTGTCGCCTTTCCGAGATAGAACAATGCCTCCTCCCTCTGCCCCGGCGTCGAGGCAAGGGCATGGATACGGGCAAGCTGGTCTATGCACCCGCTATAATTGTGATCCTCAAACATGAGGATGCCTCGTTCAAGGTATCCCCCGGCGTCGGGACTGTTGACTTGCGCCCCGGCCACGCCACCCCCGGCGAGCAACATCCCGAGGGCCGTGAGCAATAATGGTCGTTTCATCTGTGAAATGGTCTGAATATGATTGCAAAGGTAGTTAAAAAAGATGATAAAGCACAAGCACGTGTTTAATTTCCGTTTCATTTTGGTTTTTCATCAAAAATGCATACATTTGCCTCTATGAACGTACTGATGTGTTGCTCGGCCCTATCCTATAAAGGAGGCATGGTCAGCGTGGTCAAGGGATATCTCGACTATGCCGGCAAGGGTGATGTGCGCATAACCTTCGTCCCCACCCATCGTGACGGAGGCAAGCTCCGGCTCATAGCCTGTTTTGCCCTCGCCTATGTAAGGATAATGGCCATGGCCCTGCGTGGCCGGATAGACGTGGCCCATCTCCACACAGCCGAGCGTGGGAGCTTTGTCAGAAAGGCCATACTCCTGCGGTCTCTCCGCCGACTTGGCGTGAAGACGGTGCTACACCATCACGGAGCGGAGTTCGAGGAGTATCATGCATCCGTATCACCGCGTCACCGGCGATTCATAGCGCGGACGCTCGAACTGGCAGACGCGAACATCGTACTCAGCCGGCGCCTTGTGGACATGATTAGGTCAAAGGCTCCCGGAGCCAGAGTGGAGGTGCTGTACAATGCCGTCCCCGTCCCTGAGTCAAACCCATATTATCCAGACTCCGGCTACATAATGTTCCTCGGACGCCTCGGAAAGCGCAAAGGCACCTACGACCTGATAGAGGCGATACGATTGCTTGACCCGGAACTCCCTGACAACGTCAGGTTCCTGCTCTGCGGCGACGGGGAAGAGGAACAGGTCAGGGCGCTCATCACACGTCACGGACTATGGCACAGGATAGGCCACGTCGGGTGGGTGGACGGAGAGATGAAGGAAGGATTTCTCGAAAAAACCATGATCAACGTCCTCCCATCCTACAACGAAGGGCTGCCAATGACCATACTTGAAACCATGGCCCGAGGTATCCCCAACATATCAACCCCGATAGCCTCCATCCCGGAGGTCATAACCGACGGAGAGACAGGGCTCCTCGTAAATCCAGGTGACATACCTGCCCTTACAGCCTCCCTGAGACGCCTCATCAACGACAGGGAGACCCGACTCAGCATCTCTTCCGCCTCCCATGCCCTTATTGCCCGACGCTTCTCCCTGCCGGCCGCGTTCGGACGCCTGACCGACATCTACAAGTCATTACACACATAACATGAAAACAGCCTTACACAGACATCTGATTACCACGTTTGCCACAGTCTTATTAGCCACATCCGCATCATCACAGCTCAGAACCAACAACGGGGTGGAATATCTTCTAAGCCAATCTCGTGACCTGAGCGGAGACTTCTCAGACCTAAGCCATCACTATTTCCTTGCTGACTCGCTCGATTCGCTCGATCCTTCTACCGGGCGTGGAGCCGTCAGATGGAAGCGCCACCAGCTCATGCCCCGGCAGGCCTTCAATGCCAACACCTATCTGCTGCAACCACTCTCCTCCCTTGATTTCCCGGACACGGCCTATGACAACGACCCGGTTCTCGGATTCAGGGTAGACCCGGTGGACGAGAGCACCATACGCATCCGCTTATACACATCGCCCATAGAGCCGAAAGAACCTGCTGACGACCCTATGCTTGCAGGAGAGGTACCCGTCAACCGGGCCTCATGGAAAGTATCCCAGACCCCGGCCTCGGTCACATACACATCATCGGCAGGCTCTCTTGAAATATCACGCCACCCATGGCGGATAACCCTGCGCGACGGCAACGGCAAACTGCTGACCAAAACACGCACATGGAGCGACAACGACTCCACGCAGGTCAAGGTACAGCCGTTCAGCTTCATCAAGAGGGGTTCTGACAACACCCGGTCTGTCAACCCCGTGTTCTCCCTCCTGCCGGGTGAGAAAATCTTCGGCACGGGAGAAAGCCCCACCGCCCTCAACAAGGCCGGACAGAAAGTAAACATGTTCGTCACAGACCCGCAGGGGCCTGAAACCGCCGACATGTACAAGCCCATCCCCTTCTACATGAGTGACCGTGGCTACGGAGTCTTCATCCACACCCCGGCCCCTGTCACCGCCGATTTCGGAGCAACCTACGGAGGCGCCACTAAACTTTTCATGGCTGACGAGGTCATGGACATCTTCATCTTTCTCGGTTCCCCGAAGGAGATTCTCTCCGAATACACCGCCCTTGTGGGACGTCCCGAAATGCCGCCGTTGTGGAGCTTCGGCACATGGATGAGCCGCATCACATATTTCAGCGAGAAAGAGGGACGCGAAGTGGCTGCGAAACTGCGTGAGAACAAGATTCCGGCCGACGTGATACACTTCGACACAGGATGGTTCGGAACAGACTGGCAGTGTGACTACGCCTTTGCATCAGACCGCTTCGACAATCCTCAGAAAATGCTTTCCGACCTGAAAAAAGACGGTTTCCATACATGCCTCTGGCAGCTTCCATACTTCACTCCCAAAAACAAATTCTTCAACGAACTTGTCGAGAAGGGCCTCTACGTCCGCAACGGACGCGGCGAACTGCCTTATGAGGATGTCGTCCTTGACTTCACCAATCCCGCCACGATAGAATGGTATCAAGAAAAAATCGGCAACCTTCTACGTCAGGGTGTCAGCGCCATAAAAGTGGATTTCGGCGAGGGAGCACCCCTCGAAGGCATCTACTCCAACGGTCGCAGCGGACTCTACGAACACAACCTCTATCCCGTCCGCTATAACAGGGCTGTGGCTGACATCACAAAGCGCGTTAACGGCGAAAACATCATATGGGCACGCTCGGCGTGGGCCGGCTCACAACGCTACCCGCTCCACTGGGGAGGGGACGCAGCCACCACCGATGCCGGACTGCAAGGCACACTCAGAGCCGGGCTCTCGCTCGGACTCAGCGGGTTCTCGTTTTGGAGCCACGACATAGGCGGCTTTGTCACCGATAGCCCTGAGGAGCTATACCGCCGCTGGCTGCCATTCGGCTTCCTGACCTCGCATACCCGCGTACACGGCGCGCCTCCCACCGAACCATGGCTCTACGGAAAGGATTTCACAGACTACTTCCGCAAATGCGCCGAACTGAAATACACACTGATGCCATATGTCTATACCGAGGCAGTGGAAAGCTCGTCCAACGGATGGCCTATGCTCAGGGCATTACTCGTGGAATTCCCTGATGATCCCGGTGCATGGAGAGTTGACGACCAGTACATGTTCGGTTCATCCATCCTTGTAGCCCCCATGATGGAACCCGGCACCTCACGCGATGTCTATCTTCCCGGCAAAGACAAATGGATCGATTACCAGACAGGAACAATCTATTCTCCCGGATGGAACCACATATCCGTAGCCGAATTGCCTGTGATAATGCTCGTCAAGGATGGAACGGCGCTACCCCACCTCCCGGTAGCACAGTCCACCGACCGGCTCCAATGGGACAAGCTCACATGGCGTCCGTTTACAGCCGTCATCCCGGCACATGGAAACGCCCTGTTGCCGGACGGAAGGAAACTTAGCTACTAAACCGTCACACACATTCAGAGGCCGGGAACCTTGACATGGTCTCCCGGCCTCTGAACCGTAAAACTATTTTTGCCCGTCCGGGGAATTTTGCGTAATTTTGCAACAATATGAAAGAGTTTCTGAACTGGTGCCGCCGCTATCTGTCGTTCACGTTGCTTGCCGCGCTCGTGGTGGGCGCGCTCGTGTTGTTCTTCAACGAGAACTCCCTGCTGACCTCAATGAGGCAGGAACGACGCATAGACGAACTCGAAGCCCGCATACGCGAAGCCACTGACACGCTTGTCTACTACCGTGAACTCAACCGTTCGCTCAATACCGACAAGGAGACGATGGAACGCATCGTCCGCGAACAACACCACATGCAGCACCCCGACGAAGACGTCTATATATTTGAATAAACCCACACCAATCACCCTCACCCTATCAACCCCTGTATGAACAAGACAGCGACAGGCTTCTGGCTCTCCAATCTGGGCCTGCTGACCATACTGGCCGCCGCAGCCCTTCCACTGCTGAGGATGGCTAACGATATTTTCGGATACATATATGCCGCCGGCGCGGCCATGCTCCTTATAGGACGCTTCCTAACCCTTCCCTCCAAGGACGAACCGCTGAGACTGCGCCGTCTGGGACGCATGGAGATATGGTCGGCCCTTATATTCGTGGCAGGAGCCGTGTTTATATTCCTTCCACAGGGTGCCGGCAACGACTGGCTGGCCTTCACTATGGCCGGCGGAGTCCTGACCATCTATACCTCCATCATGATTCCGCGAGAACGCCGCAAGGAAGCCACACAGAAAAAGCCACGTAAAAAGTGAAAATTTCTAAACTATTCTGAATTTTCGGGAGTTAATTACTACTTTTGCACGTTAATTGACTCAACGTGTCCTATTATCTCACAATAGACCAAGGAAACTCGGAGGCTAAGATAGCGCTCTGGGAAGACACCGAGCTTGTCGCCTTCCGCATGGAGCCGTCCCTGACACCTGCGAAGGTTGCAGCTTTCACCGGGGCATGCACTCTCGCGGGTGCCATATACTGCTCCGTGAAGCGCGAGGATGTCGAAATCATGCGCCATCTGCGCCACAACTCGCGCCATGCCATGCGCCTCAACCCGGACACCCCGATTCCTGTGCGGGTGGACTACCGCACCCCCACCACTCTCGGCGCTGACCGCGTGGCCGCCGCAGTCGGTGCTTGGAGCGATTTCTCAGGCAGACCCATACTCGTAGTGGATGCCGGGACGGCGGTGACATGTGACTACGTGGATCCCGAGGGGGTATATCGTGGCGGCAACATCGCCCCGGGCATATCCATGGGACTCCGCGCTCTCCACGAGTTCACGGCAAGGCTTCCACTCGTCCCCTTCCCCGAAGACATGCCACGGCTGTGCTCGGTGATGATGGGGCGCGACACACGCGAGGCCATAGCCCTCGGAGTGGTACACTCCGTGCTGGCACAGATAGACTATTATCGCAAGCGCCTCCCGGAAGGGACGGTCACGGTACTCGGAGGCGGATGTGGCCATCATCTGGCATCAGTCTGCGACTTCGACGCCCACGTAGACGAACACCTCGTCAGCAAAGGTTTAAACAGAATACTTCTATATAATGAACACAGTTAGACACCATCTACTCCTCGTCATCATAGCCTTAGCGGCGGTTCTATCCGTCCCTGCGGCGGCACAGATTACAAGTCCCTATTCAAAATACGGCTACGGCCTGCTCCGCGACAACGCCACCTCAGCCCAGCGCCAGATGGGCGGCACAGGATACGCCATGCGCTCAGGACGTCAGATCAACGCCATGAACCCGGCCTCCTATGCTGCGGCTGACTCAATGACATTCCTATTCGACATAGGGGCCGACCTCTCGCTCTACTGGCGTCAGGACAACACCGGCAGAGACCGTGACTGGGGAGGCGGCCTTGACTATATCACCATGCAGTTTCCCGTCTCTGACAAGATAGGCGTCAGTCTGGGACTCGTCCCCTACTCCTCGGTAGGATATGCCTTCGGCTCGGACATAAAGAACGGCACCACCACCCATCAGGGCCTCGGCGGCATCAACCAGCTATATCTCGGAGCCGGATATGCCCCGTTCAAAAACTTCTCCATAGGTTTCAACGCCTCTTATCTCTTCGGAACCCTTGTCAATGACGTATATGCCAACGCCTCAGACGGCACTTCGGCTGTCTTCGAACAGATGATGGAGGTCAAGGACTTCCACTTCCGCTTCGGCGCCCAGTATACCGCCAACCTGTCACGCCGCAACTCCGTGACAATCGGAGCGGTCTACGAACCCGGCAAGACTCTTCTCGGCAAGACCTATGTACTGAAATATCTACAAAACTCTTCCACAGCGCCTGACACCATAGCCCCCGGCATTATCAACCTCAAAGACAAGTTTTCCCTCGTGTCGACCTACGGTATAGGTATATCCTGGGACTGGAACCGTCAGGCCCACATCGAGGCAGACTTCACATACCAGCCTTGGAGCAAGGTCAAATATACCGAGCTTGAAAACTTCTCCCATACCCGTTTCGACGACCGCTGGCGCATAGGTCTCGGTGCAAGCTACATCCCCAATCCAAGAGGCGGTTTTCTGAAAAGGATGACCTACCGTGTCGGCGGTTTCTATAACCGTGACTACATAATGGTGGGCAACAACCATGTGCGTGACTACGGAGTCTCGTGCGGCTTCGGGATACCGACAATCTCATCAAAGACCGTCATAAATCTCGGTTTCGAATATCACAACCGTCGCGCCACCCCCTCACCGCTGCTTAAAGAACAATACTTCAACATCACACTCGGCGTCAACTTCAACCAAGTGTGGTTCTTCCGCAACAAGCTGCGATAATCATGAAGGGCCATGGCTCAAACATGCGGCTGCTACCGGCGGCCGCAGCAATCATGCTCTCTGTCACGGGCCTGACTGCGACCTCATGTAAGGAGGACAACCCGATAGCCACGGCAGACGTCGACGCCGAGCATACCCCAACCATGCTCACCCGCAACGTCGAGACCCTGATCTCTGACTCTGGCGTGGTCAGATACCGCATCAAGACCCCCGTCTGGTATGTCTACGACGAGGCCGAAGAGCCTTGCTGGCGTTTTCCCGAAGGGCTGAGCCTCGACAAGTTCGACAACTTCTTCCGTCGCGAGGCAGAGGTCAGCGCCGACTCCGCCACCTACTTCAAGAACAAGCAGATATGGCGGCTGGACGGCAACGTCGACATCTCAAACATCATGAAAGAGAAATTCCTCACCCAGCAACTTTTCTGGGATCAGAGGCAGCACAAACTATATTCCGACTCATTCATCCACATCGAGACCGGCGACAAGGTACTTGAAGGCTATGGTTTTGACTCAAACGAACAGCTGACACGCTATTCCATCCGCCGCGTCTCAGGCATATTTCCAGCCAACTCTTTCAGGAAACGTGACTCAATCTGATTTCCCCAACACCGCCCAATGACCTGGATTATACTGACACTCGTATCCCTGATACTCTCGGGCTTCTTCTCGGGAGTAGAAATAGCCTTTATTACGGCTGACCGAGTCCGCATCGGACTCGACACCAGTCGCGGAGGCCTTCTCAACCGCATCGTGGCCCGTTACTACTCCCATCAGGAGTTCTTCATCTCGACAATCCTTGTGGGAAACAACATCATGCTCGTCATCTACGGCATGGGGGCAGCAGCCATGCTCGAGCCGTGGATAGAGAGCCACATTTCAGCCAACCAAGGGGTGGTTCTCCTTCTCCAGACAATCATCTCCACCCTCGTCATCCTCTTCACAGGCGAGTTCATACCCAAGTCAGTATTCCGCATCAATCCCAACACCTCTCTGAAAATATTCGCGCTCCCGGTCTTTTTCTTCTATATCATCCTCTACCCGGTCGCAGCCTTCACATCGTGGCTCTCTAAGGTGCTCATGCGTCTGGCCGGGATAAAGGCAGAGGAAGCACGACTCGGAGCCTTATCAATCAACGACATAAACGAATATCTCGAAAACAAGATAGACGATCTCGAAAACCCGCGCGAAGCCGAGGTGGAGGACGAGGTCAAGATCTTCCACAACGCCCTTGACTTCTCGTCAACCCAGCTGCGTGACTGCATGGCGCCACGCAACGAACTTGTGGCAGTAGACCTTGATACCACGACTCGCGAGGAACTATCGGCACTCTTCACATCCTCTGGTCGCAGCAAGATTCTCGTCTATCGCGAGGACATAGACAACGTGGTGGGATATGTCCACATCTCCGAACTCTTTGACCCGGTAAGTGATTGGAAACAACATATCAAAGAGGTTCTTTATGCACCTGAGACACTTCTGGCCAACACCATGATGCGCCGTCTCCTCGGCGAGAAACGGTCAATGGCGGTGGTAGTCGACGAATTCGGAGGGACTGCCGGCCTTGTGACACTTGAAGACCTCGTAGAGGAAATCTTCGGAGACATACAGGACGAGCACGACAAAAACGGAGTGACCGCCAACGAGGTCTCTCCCGGCATATACGAATTCTCAGGACGAATAGAGGTACGCACACTCCGCGACGAGTTCCGCCTCGACATCCCGGAAGATGACGAATACCAGACTCTCGCCGGCTATCTGATGCACGAGACCGGCACTCTCCCAGACAAGGATGCTACAATCATAATAGACGGTCTGTCATTCACCATCGTTGAGCGCTCTGCAACACGTCTCGACCTCATCCGCGTGGAGCCGGCCGGCGATGAAACAAAGACCGAGGAATAAGAAAGCCCCAATCTTTCTGATACAACCTAAAAAAACCAGCGGGCCGTCATCTCGACGGCCCGCTGGTTTTTAACCTTAAATCTAATACCATGAAAACACAGTGCAAATAGTAGTAACTATATCTTAAAAACACACGGGTCTGAATAAAGTTCGCCACAAAATACATTTTAACATCTATTAACTCCACGAGGCATCATTTATAATTACCTTTGTGCATATCAATCTAAATATCAACCACATGAAAAAACTACTACTTATTGCCGGACTGCTCTATGCAGGCTCTGTTTGCGCCCAGCAAGCCATCTGGGGCATCCCCAAGCTGATATCCCCGGAGATACACGATGACAATACTGTCACATTCCGCCTGCAAGCCCCGAAAGCTGTCAGCGTAAAGGTTACAGGTGATTTTCTTCCTACCACTACTGTTTCCGGCGAGTGGGGAAGCTGGGACGCTCCGGGTACGGCAGACCTCGTTGAAAAGGACGGATTATGGGAATATACCACCACGGCTCCTGTCGCTCCCGAATTCTACAACTACACATTCATAGTGGACGGACTGAAAATCACAGACCCGTCCAACGTCTACCAGCTACGCGATGTCAACACCGTGACCAACGTATTTATCATACCGGGAGGAAGGGCTGACTATTATGCGGTCAGCGACGTTCCTCACGGCACAGTCAGAAAAATGTGGTACCACAGCCCCATCCTCGGCACCGACCGCCGTCTCACCGTCTATACCCCGGCCGGATATGAAACTTCCGGGCGCCGTTACCCCGTCCTCTACCTTCTCCATGGCATGGGAGGTGATGAAAACTCATGGTCTGAATGCGGCAGGGCCATACAGATTCTCGACAATATGACCGCAAAGGGAGAGATCCAGCCCATGATAGTGGTAATGCCAAACGGCAATGTAGACCATCAGGCCGCTCCCGGCGAGACATCTGCGGGCCTCACACCTCCCACAACCCAGCTACCCCACACAATGGAGGGTTCATATGAGACTCATTTCCCCGACATAGTAAATTTCATCGACCGCAATTTCCGCACCGTAAAGTCAAAGAAAGGCCGCGCCATCGCCGGATTGTCTATGGGCGGATTCCATTCACACTACATCTCGGCCATGGAGCCGGACATGTTCGACTACGTAGGCCTGTTCTCTGCGGCCACAGTTCCGGGCAAAGAGACCACATCTCCCGTATATGCCGACATGGACAAGAAACTTAAAAAACAGTTCGAAAGCAAACCTGCGCTTTACTGGATAGGAATAGGAAATACCGACTTCCTCTATCAGGCAAACAAGGAGCTACGTCAGAAATTTGATGAGAACGGATATCCCTACACATACTACGAGACACCTGAGGGACACATCTGGAAAAACTGGCGCATATACCTCACCGAATTCCTCCCGCTTCTTTTCAATAAAAAGTAATCTGTAACAAATCAAACAGCCATAAACAGACAGCCGGTCGTCATCCCGACGACCGGCTGTCTTAAAACCTTAAATCTAATACCATGAAAACACAGTGCAAATAGTAGTAACTATACCTTAGAAACACACCTGCCACTATAATGTTCATCACCTGCTTTTTATTTAACCCTTATTAACATTTATATCCTAAACATCCGATTCAGACATCTTGCATTCATATAAATCAATGTCCTGACCTTGCAAGTTATCCACGTTATCACTATCTTTGACAAGACCTTTACAAACCTATTCTGAACCATAATGGCAAATATAATAAAACAATACTCTGTCGGGGAACTTCTTGACGGAAGATATTTCTTCATACCGGCCTACCAGCGAGGCTACCGTTGGACTGACAAACAGGTCGGTGACCTACTGCGTGACCTACTGACTTTTGCCAATGACAAAAAGAAAGAAGGAGACTTCTACTGCCTGCAACCTATCATAGCGCGTCCAATCACCGACCCTGAGCGTCTGAAAGACATAATTCCTGCCGAGAGTCTGGAAAACGCCTGTAAAAAAGGTGTGTGGGAGATTATAGACGGACAACAACGTCTGACCACGCTGTATCTGATATACAAATATATCGTCGATAAAATGGGGCTTACCCCCGAAGACCTTCTCGAAGAGACAGGCCGTGAACTATACCATATCTTTTATGCCACCCGCGACGAGTCGGCCTCCTTCCTTGAAAACACCATCTCCAACGAGCTCCTCAAAGAGGACAATTGTGAGAAATACAACCACAATGTCGATTTCTTCCACATGGCGGGAGCCTTCAAGTCCATTGACAGATGGATCAAGGAGGAAGGACGCATAATCAAAGAAAGGTACAAGGAAGACGGCAACCTGAGAATAATACGCGATGACTTTTTCAGGCTTCTGAATGCCTCCCGCGATAACAGGAAAGGCTCTGTGCAGGTGTTGTGGTACCAGCTTGACGAGCAGCATGACAAAAACGCGATAAAGGAGTTTCAGGAGATCAATACCGGCAAAATCCGTCTCACAGACGCCGAGCTGATAAAGGGCCTCTTCCTTATGTCAAAAAACTTTCAGGAAGGAGACGATATCGGACAGGCCGAACTTGCCCTTGAATGGGAAATGATTGAGAACGCCCTCCACAATGACAGTTTCTGGTCATTCCTTCAAAAAAGAGGACAGGATATGCCCAACCGCATCGACCTCCTATTCTCACTGCTCTACAAGACCGGCAAAGCCGTCAGTCTGCCCGAAGAAGAGTGGGATATAAGAATCGTAGAGGCTGACGAAGAGATCCGAGACCCACGGCGCAGCGCGATATTCAGATTCTTCAACGACCGTTTCGAAGGAAAGTCAGGCGCGGAACTGCAAAAGGAAGTGGCAACCGCATGGCAAGAGGTTATGGAACTGTTCCGAACCCTTGACGACTGGTACTCCACCCCGCGTCTCTACAATATGATAGGCCTTCTCAGCCAATGTGGCGAAGACCTGTCTCGTCTCATCTTGTTCTTTAACAGCCTTCCTATCGATACTGACAGAGGCCGGTTCGAAGCCCACCTCAAAGACCGCATCCGCCATCATCTTTCAGAGGCAAAGGTGGAAACTGACGGCGAGACAGACAAACCGCGAATCATCAATGACTATCGGAGAAACGGCCGTTCCATTATCTTCAAACTATTGCTGGCCCTCAACATACAGATTCTTAACGGACAGGATATAGCATCTGAATCAGAATCGGACATATACAAGTTCCCGTTTGAAATTCTGAACGACAATAAAAACGGAGGATGGGACATAGAGCATATCGACTCGGCCCACACCAATGCCCTAAAACGCGAGGAGGACAAGATACGCTGGATCGAAACCGCCATTGACGACTGTCCGGCCGAACTCAATGACGAAGACTTGCATAAACTCGAAATCTTAAAGGAGAAAAGGCTCTACGATGATGCCATAGCCCTATTGAAAGAAAAGGCTGACGAGGAGCAGGACGATGAAATAAAGAACAACATAGGCAATCTGACACTTCTTGACTCAAAGACCAACCGAGGATACGGCAACAGCCTCTTCTGTACGAAACGCCGCATCATTATAGACCGTATCAAGCAAGGTGTGTTCGTTCCCATCGGCACCCAGTACGTATTCTCCAAATTCTTCGATACCAAAGGGACAAACCGCTCCTTCTGGACACGGAAAGACATGGAAGAATACCATGACTATGTATATCGGAATCTATGCGAATATCTAACCAAACCAGCCGACTGACCCATGACCGAACTATATTCATTCTCAGACCTTTTTAACAAACCTGTATCTGTAATCCCGGGAGTCGAATCCACAATCAGCCAGATCGTAATCCCCAAGATACAGCGCCCCTATGCCCAAGGACGCACTGACGGACAAAGCACATATGTGCGCTCCATATTCCTAAAAAACATTTTCGCCCATCTCTCCACAGGGGCCGAAATGGAGATGAACTTCATCTACGGCATAGTCCGCAAGATGAACGAACGCTATATATTCGAGCTTCTTGACGGGCAGCAACGCATCACTACCCTGTTCCTGCTCCACTGGTATATCGTCAACGCCGAATGCACGGATGGAGATGACAACGACAAGGCAATACGCGACAGTCTGCGCAGATTCATATATGAGACACGGGCGACGTCATCTGTTTTCTGCAACAAGCTTGCCGGATTCAGGGCCGACCTCAGCGATACCACACCGAGAGAAGCCATCCGCAAGGCAAAATGGTATTTCAAGGCTTTTGACAGGGACAGCACGGTAACAGCCATGCTCACCATGCTTGATGACATCCACAGGCATTACGTGGATTCGGGCCGTGACAATCTTCTTGAAGGACTCGGATTGCTGCGTTTCTATGTCAAGTCTCTCGGTCATTTCAATCTATCTGAAGAACTGTATATCAAGATGAACGCGCGAGGACTCCAACTAAGCCCGTTCGAGAATTTCAAGGCTGACATCTCCAACTTCATAAGTTCCGCAGACTTTGACAGGTTCAAAGAACTCGTCCCGGTATTCTCTCGCGGGAACAGCACCGAAGTCCCCTTCATGTTCAATTTCTCTGTCAAACTCGATGCCAAGTGGATAGACATATTCTGGCGGCAAGGCTCCGAGACATTTGACAAGGCCTATATGAATTTCTTTATCCGATTCTTTGCCGTTAAGTACATACTGCAATCTGACAAGACGGAAAAAGAACTTCGCGATGACAAGATTCTCAAAAGCCTTTACAAAGAAGACGGGCAGAGCGATACGGAATATCTCGGATTTGACATATTCCGCACAATCCTTGATCCCCATCCCGAGTATATAATCCATCTTGACACGGTTCTTGACACCATATTCACCCACCGCGACTTCATAGCCTCACTCATGGTGGCCGAATGGGACAAGACGGATAGAAACAATGCTGACTATATATTCTGTGGCCCGGAAAGCAGGACACCCCTTGCCAAGCTGGCCGTGATAGGGGCGGTTTTCGAATATATCGCCGCCAACGAAGAGGCCGGTATTAGATTTGACAAAGAAGATTTCAGACGATGGATGCGCGTGGTATGGAACATAGTTGAAAACACCAACATAGACAGCATCTCGCCTGTCGGATCACTCGTCAGGAAGTTCTCACGCCTCGCCGGATTCGTTACGAAGCGCATGTATGAGAATGATGACTTCTACAAATCCCTTGCCGGATGGGCTGACGAACAAAACGCCAACGAACTGAGAGCCGTAAAGGAAGAGGTGGAGAAAGCCTCCCGTATAGCGGAAGATTCCCGTTGGGAAGAGATATTCACCAAGGCGGAACACCATCCGTTTTTCAAAGGAATGGTGCTATTTTACTACACATCCGGGATTACTCCCGAGGAATTCGAGAGACGCACCACACTGGCCGGCAGCATGTTCGATGCAGGAGGCATCACCCCGCAGTTCCGTCATAACCATCTGCTCATACGTGCCATAATGAGCTGCTACACATCCTATACCGGCAATCCCTACGAACGTCTCTGGCAGAAGTATATAACCGAAAACGCAGAGTCAGACAAGTATCTGAAAAACACTCTCGCCAACAATGACAACGTCAGGTCAATGTTCGGGAACATTCTCGGACAAGCCGATGCCGGTTCCGTAATGGAGCTTCTTGAAGCCCGGATAGAATCAGCCGGATACCCCGACAATGACGGAGATGAGAATGGTGTGGCCTACCACATGACACTCCGCAGACTCCGTCACGATACAAAGCTTTATGACCTTCTGGCCCATCAGGAAGCCATATACCGCAAAACGTTCCGCCTGTATGACTTCGAAGGCCAGTATGCCGTAGCCATACCCAACAAACGCGTGGCCCGCGTGACTATCGAGTCAGACCGCGCCGTCATCGCCCAACGCCTTATCAAGGATTTCGACTTGTCATATTACGACCCTAAACAGGAGGAGATGGCTGCCCAATATGGCGAAGTCGTAGGTACCGACCTCTGGCTTTACCGAACCTTCAATGATAACACGACTCTTTATATCGGATTCATGACCAAGAGAGAATTCGTATTCCAGATAAACTGTCCTGACGAAGAGACTGCATCCATGCTCATAGGCCATATTGACGGACTCGTGACCGATGATGATAACAAACTGAAACTGCTTCTAACAGGCGGACGGTATGTGACATCTGATTACTCGCTCCCGGAAATCACCGGCCGTCTCGATACAGTCATCAAGGCCATCAATGAATGTTTGTCCACGGAATGAATCATCTCGGCTTTTCCCATATTTTTTTGTAATTTTGCGGATGCATTACTGAATATATGGAAAATGTCTCAGCGGGGCTGCATGACCCCTTCGACAGGGAGCACCTGTGGCACCCTTATACATCGACCCTCGATCCCCTTCCCACATATATGGTCGAAGGGGCCGAGGGTGTCAGAATCCGTCTGGCCGATGGCCGCGAACTCATTGACGGAATGTCGTCATGGTGGTGCGTCATACACGGATACAACCATCCCGCGCTCAACCGTGCCGCCATCAGGCAGCTTGCCAGCATGAGCCATGTGATGTTCGGCGGTCTCACACACCATCCGGCGGTGGAACTGGGAAAAAGGTTGCTGAAAGCAGCCCCGCCCTCAATGCACAATATCTTTTATGCCGATTCAGGCTCTGTGGCCACCGAAGTTGCCATGAAGATGGCCGTACAGGCATCCGTAAGCCGTTCGGGAGACCATCGTAAGACCAACTTTGTCACCATCCGCAACGGATATCACGGCGATACATGGAACGCTATGAGTGTCTGTGACCCTGTCACGGGTATGCACGGGGCCTTCGGGCCGTCACTTCCCATACGTTATTTCGCCCCGGCTCCTACAATAAAGCCTTGGGAAGAATGGGATGAGTCTGACATCGCCCCTCTTGCCGAGATCATACGTGGTAAGAAAGACGAACTTGCAGCCCTCATCCTCGAACCGATAGTGCAAGGCGCCGGCGGGATGAGATTCTACCACCCCGCCTACCTGCGGGCCGCAAGACGCCTCTGCGATGAAAACGGACTCTATCTGATATTTGACGAGATAGCTACCGGCTTCTGGCGCACAGGCAGGATGTTTGCCTGGGAACATGCCGGAGTGGAGCCGGACATCATGCTGATAGGCAAAGGTCTTACAGCCGGCTATCTGACCATGAGCGCCGTACTGACAACGCGCGATGTGGCCGACACCATCTCGCGTGGCGAGGCCGGCGTGATGATGCACGGCCCCACCTTCATGGCCAACCCGCTTGCCTGTGCGATAGCCATCGAATCGCTACGTCTGCTTGAATCTCAGGACATGGCCTCACGTGTGGCCCATATAGAGACCTCGCTCAGACGCCATCTTTCGGCAGCCGAAGGACTGCCCGGTGTAAAGGAGGTCAGAGTCCTCGGCTCAATCGGCGTCATAGAGATGGTTGAGCCGGTAGATGTCGGTGCGTTCCAGAAAAAATGTGTTGAACGCGGCATCTGGGTACGGCCCTTCGGGAGAAATGTCTATGTGATGCCTCCTTACATCATCAATGATGAAGATCTCCGCTACCTGGTGGAACAAATGATTGACTGCATAAGATGAGCACCTATTCCGACATAACCGCCCGGCTTGCCGCCGGGGGTAATCTTCGCTCCATACCGCGCCCTGAATCTGGAAGCCATCCTGCTGTCACAGATCTTTCCTCCAACGATTACCTTGGTCTTGGTGCCGATGCCTCGCTCCAAGAAGAGTTCATGTCATCAGCCTCTCGGCGCGCCATCCCGCTCACATCGTCGGCCTCGCGTCTTCTGGCAGGAAGGCAGGAAGAATACACCTCTCTTGAATCCCTGTTGCAAGAGCTATACGGGCGTCCGACACTGCTTTTCAACAGCGGCTACCATGCCAACACCGGCCTCGTCTCAGCACTTGCCGGCGCAGGAAAGACTATGATAGTGGCCGACAAACTCGTCCACGCAAGCATAATAGACGGCATGGTGCTGTCTAAGGCCCCGTTCGCACGCTTCCGGCACAATGACCTCAGACATCTTGAAAGAATAATCGAAAAGGAGTCCGGGAGCTACGAGCGCATCCTCGTCATAGTGGAAAGCGTATATTCGATGGACGGCGACCGTGCAGACATCGACGCGCTAACCGGCATCAGAGAGCGACATCCCGAGGTGATGCTCTATGTCGACGAGGCCCACGGGTTCGGCGTGGAAGGCACCCACGGACTCGGATTATGCCGGGACTCCGCCGGATATGACGGCATAGACGTCATTGTAGGGACATTCGGCAAGGCATGTGCGTCAATGGGAGCCTTCGCGGCCATAAGCCAAGAGGTGAGGGAATACATCGTCAATACGGCACGAAGCCTCATATTCTCAACCGCGCTGCCCCCGTTTACAGCGGCATGGACTGAATGGGTGATCCGCAGGATGATAGATATGGATGAACGCCGCGAACACCTGCGCTCGCTCGGGAAACGCCTACATGCCATACTCGCCCCGCTCCAACCCGGGACAAGTATCATACCAAGCCATATACAGCCGCTTGTAATCGGAGATCCCCGTCTGGCCGTCGAACTTTCAAGACAACTCGCCGAGGCCGGATTCAAGGTGCTCCCCATCCGCACCCCCACCGTCCCTCCGGGCACCGAGAGACTGCGGTTCAGTCTCTCGGCCTCGATCGCCGCCGAGGCCCTTGACCCGTTGGAGGAATTTTTCAAAAAACATGAGATTAGACATACTACATAGCCGCCCGTCCCGCCACTTGGTACTCCTATTTGCCGGCTGGGGGATGGACGAGCGACCTTTTGCAGGATTGGCCAGAGCAGGCTACGACATAGCGGTGGTCTGGGACTACCGGGACATCTCCGCATCTTGGGCCGACCGATTGGCGGCCTATGACGAAATAGCCATACTGGCCTGGTCTTTCGGAGTTCCTGCTGCATCCGCCTTCATAAGCGCCCACCCGGATCTGCCCGTCACCTCACGCATCGCCGTCAACGGCACACAACACCCTGTCGATGACCGTCTCGGAATCCCGCAATCCATATTCGACGGCACACTGCGCGGACTCGACAACAAGAACATGACCAAGTTTTACCGCCGCATGTGCGGAAACGGGGAATCATACAAGTCATTCTCCACACATCTGCCACAGCGAGATGTGGACGGACTTAGAGACGAACTCGCTGCAATAGGCTCTCGCGCCGTGACCAAGGTGATGTGGGACAAGGCACTGATAGCCGACAACGACCTGATAATACCGACAGCCAACCAGCTCAGGGCATGGGAGACAGAGGCTTTCGAGATCACAACATATCACGGCTCCCACCTGCCCCCCTTTGCCGAAATACTGTCTGACGGACTCACAGACAAGTCTCTCGTAGAACAACGCTTCCGAAAAGCCTCGGAGACCTACGAACAGAACGCCTCTGTGCAACGTGCTGTCTCCGGGCGCCTCATCGAAATGGTGCCGCAAGGCATCGATATACTTGAAATCGGAGCCGGCAGCGGTTACGCCACTACACGCCTGTCACAAGGGAGCCACGTCACGGCATGGGATCTCACCCTCAGTCCCGCTGTGATACGCATGGCCGCCGATGAGCGCATAGCCGCCGTTGCGTGTGATGCTGAAACCGCCATCATGCGCCTCCCCGACCAAAGCGTGCCTTTCATATTCTCGGCCTCTACCGTCCAGTGGTTCAACTCTCTCCCCGCCTTTCTTCGACAGGTGTGGCGCGTACTTGCCCCCGGAGGCACGGCTCTAATATCCACCTTCGGGCCTCGCACAATGGAGGAAATACACAACACCGCAGGGACATCTACCGGCTTCCCTGATACAGGCTCCATAAAAAGAATGATGCCCGGAGCCGAAGTTGACGAGGAACTTATCACACTCCGTTTCCCCACCCCGGCTGACGCTCTGCGCCACGTCAGGCTGACAGGAGTCAACTCCCTTGGCACCACCTCCCCCGCCGCCACGCGCCGGCTACTGTCATCCTATCCTCTAAACTCCGACGGAACCGCATCTCTGACATACCACCCCGTCTACATAACTATTAAAAAGCCTCTATGAACAATATATATTTCGTCTCAGGAATTGACACCGATGCCGGCAAAAGCTACGTCACCGGCTATATAGCCCGCCGCCTCATGGAACAGGGAAAGACCGTGGTGACCCAGAAATTCATCCAGACCGGCAACACCGGCTTCTCGGAAGATATCGAACTCCACCGCCGCATCATGGATACCGGGATGCTTCCCGAGGATCTTGACGGCACCACAGCCCCTATAATATTCTCCTATCCGGCCTCGGCCCAACTCGCGGCAAGGATTGACGGGAAGGAAATCGACCTCGGACTCGTCGACCGCTCCTCGGCCATCCTCGCGGAGCGATATGACGTGGTTCTCATTGAAGGGGCCGGCGGCCTGATGGTACCCATAACGGATGACTGCTTCACCATCGACTACGCCGCTACGCGTCATCTCCCTGTCATCCTCGTCACAAACGGCATACTCGGGAGCATAAACCACACTATCCTCGCCCTCGAAGCCGTCAGGTCACGCGGGTTGGAACTCGCAGCCGTCATCTACAACGAACACTTTGACACAGACGCGGTCATAGCCGCCGACACCCGGGCCTTCATCGAGCGGTACACAGCCCGACACTTCCCTTCGGCTGTCTTTGCCACTGTCCCCTCAATATAGAAAAATTAGGATATCTCGGGGGAAATCTTTAATTTTGCACCAAAATTCAGAGACTGAATGAATAATCCCGCCTATCATATAGCCATCAGCAAGGAACAGCTTGCCGGACTTCCGACCGTGGTATTCGACGGCGCCATAACCGTCATAGACGATGCCGCCGATGTGGCAGAGGCAGTGGGATTCCTCCGCTCGTGCCGGGTGGTGGGTTTCGACACAGAGACCAAGCCCAATTTCCGAAAAGGGATGACAAACAAAGTCTCGCTCATACAGGTCTCGACAGAAGACCATTCCTACCTCTTCCGTCTCAACAAGATAGGCTTCCCCCCGGAACTGAAAGAATTCATGGAGTGTGAAGACGTCATAAAAGTGGGTCTCTCTCTCAAAGACGATTTCCATGTGCTCCACCGCATCGCCGAGTTCGAACCCCGAAACTTCGTAGACCTTCAAGAGGTAGTCCGGCGGTACCACATCACTGACCTGAGCCTGCAAAAGATTTACGGCATTCTTTTCGGCGGCCGCATCTCCAAGAGCCAGCGCCTCACCAACTGGGAGGCCTCAAAACTCACCCCCTCACAGATGGTATATGCGTCAATCGATGCATGGGCCTGTCTGAAAATATATCGGTTCCTTGCCTCCCGTTCGTTCAATCCGTCCACCTCACCATATATCGTAGTACCAGAGACGACCGAGCAGTAATGAGAATCCTGACTCCCGCCCAAATCACCGAGGCTGCCGCCAATGCCGGCGCCAACAAGGCCCGTCTGGCCAAAGAAAACCTATCCCGTCTGATGGTCTCGGCCTTTCTGGCCGGTGCCTATATCTCACTCGGAGGAATCCTTTCGGTAATACTCGGATGGGGCTTTCCCGGAGCGACAGCCGACAATCCGGCCTTACAACGCATTATCGCCGGAGCGGCTTTTCCCATAGGACTAATCCTTGTCGTCGTCCTCGGTGCCGAACTTTTCACGGGTAACAACGCGCTCCTCATCCCCTCCTATGCCAGAGGAGACCACTCGGCAGCGACAATAGCGCGCAACTGGATACTGGTATATCTCGGCAACCTTGCCGGCGCTCTGGCATTCACTTACTTCATGGTCTACAAATGCGGTCTCACTGCTGCCGACCCTTGGCACTCCGCCGTGGTACGTGTGGCCGAGGCAAAGGTCTCGATGCCTTGGATGACGGTCTTTCTCAAAGGGATAGGCGCCAACTGGTGCGTCTGTCTGGCTGTTTGGCTTGCCCTTTCGGGCAAAACACTGGTAGAGAAGGCTTTCGGATGCTGGCTTCCTGTGATGGCTTTCGTAGCACTCGGCTACGAGCACTGTATAGCCAACATGTTCTTCATACCCCTCGGAATGCTTGAAGGAGCCGATATAACCGTCATGCAGTCGGTCACTGCCAACTTCATCCCTTCCACATTGGGCAACATAGCCGGTGGCGCCCTCCTTGTCGGCGCTGTAAACGCCTACCTGCACAGAGTCAGACAGTGAATCTGAAACCATCGGGAACCAAGAAGACATATCGGACGTTATAGTCATATTATTTTTTAACTCTTGATTCCTAATCTCCTCCCGAATATGGACACGACCGCCCTCAGCCTGAAATTACAATCTGTCGTCGGGTCGGTGAGCGGTGTGCTGACCGACTATGTGATGGTGACAGTACTTCTTGCCGCCGCCATCTTCTTCACAGTCACCACACGGGGTGTCCAGTTCAGAATGGTCGGGGAAATGTGCCGTCTTCTTGTCAGATCGGGAAAGCGCGTCAGCCACACGGCCGGTTCGCCGTCACATGGCTCCATCAGCTCGTTCCAGGCATTCGCCCTGTCCATAGCCTCACGCGTAGGCACAGGCAACCTCGCCGGCGTGGCCACTGCGATAGCTCTCGGAGGCCCGGGAGCCGTGTTCTGGATGTGGGTCATAGCCCTTCTCGGGGCATCGAGCGCCTTTGTCGAGTCGACGCTTGCCCAATTGTTCAAACAAAAAGGAGAGCATTCATTTATCGGAGGCCCGGCATACTACATACTTAAAGGCCTCCACAAGCGATGGTGGGCCGTGACGTTTGCCGTGCTCATCACCCTTACATTCGGATTCGCCTTCAACTCCGTGCAGTCAAATACCATCTCAAACGCCCTCTCGGCATCATTTGACATCCCCCACGGACTGACGGCGTCAGTCCTCGCCGTCCTTACACTCATAATCATCTGGGGAGGCGTGCAGCGAGTATCAAAATTCAGCCAGATCGTCGTCCCGGTAATGGCCGTGGCATACATCGCCATAGCCCTCGTCATAGTGGCCATGAACATCACACGCTTCCCGGAGATAATGAGGCTCATAGTCTCCAACGCGTTCGGATTTGACGAAGCGATGGGAGGCACCATAGGGGCCGCAATGATAATGGGAGTCAAAAGAGGTCTGTTCAGCAATGAGGCCGGAGAAGGTTCAACGCCAAACGCCGCCGCCACGGCCTCCGTCTCCCATCCTGTAAAACAAGGACTCATACAGGCTCTCGGAGTCTATACTGACACCCTTCTTGTCTGTACGGCCACAGCTTTCATCATCCTGTGCAGCGGTATCTTCATGGACGGCCACGACGGCATAGTGCTCACTCAGAAAGCCATCGATGCTGGATTAGGCGGAGGCCACAGCATAGGCTCGACATTTGTCAGCATAGCAATCTTCTTCTTCGCTTTCACAAGCATCATAGCCAACTACTATTACGGCGAGACCAATATACGCTTCATCCGGGACAACAAGACAGCTATAAACATCTACCGCCTGGCCGTATCGGCCATTGTCTACCTCGGCGCCGTAATGTCGCTCGACCTTGTATGGGGATTCGCGGATATCACCATGGCCCTCATGACCCTCTGCAACCTTGCAGCAATACTCCTTCTCGGCAAATACGCAGTACGTCTGCTACATGACTACCGATCCCAGAAACTGCGCGGACTCGACCCCGTCTACCACTCCTCCACCATCCCCGAAATAGCCGATAAGACAGAATGCTGGAAGTAAATTCTTACCTTTGATTATCACATCCGATACAAGATACCGAAAGAAAAAGCTGTAATCATCTATAAGCATAAAAGCATTTAAACCCCGGCTTAATTATATTAAGGATTTTTAACAGTCGGGGGGGGTAATTACACTACATTTATGTAATTTTGCATTGATTATACATCTCCCCATACCTGACGTGGGGAAGTATGGATACACATGTGCAAATCCGAATCTTCCATTAAATGAGGTCTATATGGAAGATTAAAAAAAATAAACCTATGAAAAAGACTTTATTTCTATCATTGTCTCTTGCTGCTATCATGCTGTTTCCTGCGCGGACTAACGCACAAGTAAAACGTGGTGAATGGGATTTCCGCCCGGTTATAACCACGACCAATTCAATCTACGGACTTCTCCTGAATGGAGCCGGAGCCGGCATTCAGTCACCATGGTTCCCGAATGTATTCAACAGATTCGGTGTAATGCAGTCTCTGAAAACCCCGGAAGGAAAGGCAGGCATCAAATACTGGGACTGGGAATTGCGCAACATCGCGGTTGCCTATCAGGTAGCTTACCAGAGCAAGTTAACCCCATTAGGATTCTCTTTCAGAGTGGGCTACGAGAAACGTGGCCTCGAAACCACTCTTCCGGGCGACATTAAGCAATATTTCAACCGCCAGACAATCAACCCCACACTATTGCTCAACATACGTTTCGGCAACTACCTCAACAACCGTATAAATCCCGTACTCGAAATCGGCGGTAGCTACGACTATGTTTTTGCCTGCAAAGGACTTTATTCCAGCACAAGTTCCGTCAATAGCGGTTTCCATGGCATAGTCGGAATAGGGTTTGGAGATACAAATTCCCACATGCAATACACACTCCGCTATGAGCAGGACTTCTACAACTGGTTTAATGAGGATTTCACTCCCGATGACGGAGCCACCCATCCTTATAAAGGTTGGAAAAGCAAACTCGGTTATCTCTCCTTCTCTGTACGCTACGGATTCTGACACCGACTCTACATACACACAGTTATGAAACATTTAGGAACCACTTTTATATCCCTGATAATCATCGGTATGACAATGATGACAAGCTGCTGCATCCATAGAGCGGCCGACACAGGACTTAAAGATATAAGCGCACAGGGAGATTCCACAGTCACCGAAGTCATGGGCGACAGCATATTCTCGATATTGTCATCAGCCAGGACAACACAGGCCATCGACAAGAGCATATCACTTCCGGCCGGATGCGACTCCGTGATAAACCTCAAAGCCGATGCCACAAACGCTCTCCGCTTTCTAATCGGATCACCAGAGAACTATGTTTCCGACAATCCTGTATACGGCTTATTCAATCCTTCGATAATATATATATTCAGGGACGGCAACCGGCAGATTTCCGCTCTATTCGATTTCGGACTCAAAAAATGGGGAATTGCCGACAAATCCGGCAAAATACTGTTTACCCGTGACCTTAAAAGCAACGAACTTCTGAGATTCTCACGCCAACTCTTCCCCTGCGACCCTCTTTTAGAATCCATCTACAAGAAATAATTTATGAAAAAATATATACTCCTCATTGCCACATTGGCTACTATGCTCAGCATAAATGCCAAAACCATACATTGGATTACCTTCATAGACACTACTGACCCCGATGTCGGAAAGTGGGATGTGTTGGGTCGTGAGCAACTCTACAACCGCTACATAAACCTAATCAACGCGGCACTTGACGAAAAAGGATATAACCATGTGCTACATGACTACTACGGGGCGCGTACATCTCCCGAAAACTGCAAGTCAGTTGTAGAGAACCTTTCCACAAGCCCTGACGACCTCATCATGTTCTACTATATAGGGCATGGAGTTCGTGCCTACAATGATGCGACACGATGGCCACAGATGGCACTCGCACAAGATTACGACAGTAAACTCGTACCTCTCAGCTGGGTACACTCGACACTTAAAAACAAACCTCACCGTCTGCTTGTGACCATCGGTATGTGTTGTAATTCAGAGGCCAACATTTCCCCAAAATCGGCACCTACGTTCACTGCCAATTATGGCAATACCTTCATGAGCAACGAAGCCTCCGAAAATATCGCCAGACTGTTTCTCGGACAGAAAGGAGACATACTCCTCTCTTCAAGCAGTCCAAAGGAACCATCCAGAGCCATTTATATTGACAACAATAGAGAAAAAGCGATGGATGTGTTCACTCACATTCTGACAGAGATATTTTCAAAAATAATGGATGGCAGTATCACTCCTGATTGGGACACGTTTTTCAAATATGTCGGAGACAGGGTCAACACAATCGTAAACGAGTGTTACCATGAAAACCAGATTCCACAATGGGAATCAAACCTCGGCAGTGCGGAAGTCCCGGACAACAGTGTCGCACAGCAATCTTCGACACCCGTGCCTACAAGCGAAGAGATAGCCAGACAACAAACTTCCTCCGATAACGAATCAACCGACGAACGTGACAAGATAATCAACTGGTTTAACACCTCGTTCAACCTTATGCTCAACCGCCAGCTAAGCGATGAAAAGCGAATAGATTTTGCAGAAGCATTCCTTTCACGTCTACCCGACACCGATATACAGGTACGCACTCTCGGTCAGGACAGCGAAGTGGTGGTAGGACGACAAAGCCTTGAAGACTTCGTAGGGAGGCTCACCACATCACGTGTGCTTAGAGGAGTCTCGGTAGCAAAAATCAATGAGCGCGGGATCTTTGTACGTGAAATCTATCAACAGTGATTGCATCCACAGCTTCTAAAATAAAAGACTATTCCAACTATCATGGTTAAGAAAATATTATCCCTTTTGCTTCTTACCCTTATCTGGACATCTAATGCCAATGCCCAGGAGGAGGAAAATCAAGCCCTTATCCAGCGTAGGGCTGCCGAAATGGTGTCTCAACTTGGCGACTATCTGAATTATATGGCAGACAAGGGTAAATCATACAAGACACGCCAATACTACCGTAAGAAAGCCCTCAACCTTTTCATAGGAAAAGGGAATAGCTACGAGATAGGAGGTAGACAGTTTCCCGCAGTTTCAATGCAGACAACTTCCGTCAACACAAAGGCGGTCAGAACCACCCCGATGTCCACTTATTTCAACAATCTTATCAATCTGAAATATGGTAATGTGAGCCTCACCACCACAGAGGTCGGTAAAATAAAAGTCAGCGACTTGAAGAAAGTTGACAATGACACCTACATGTGCACCTGTTATATCGAGCAAGTGTTCAAAGGTTACTCCAAGGACGGCAGACCCATATATGCAGACATCACCCGCAAAAGCGTGATGTGTTATATCACTGTCGAGCAGACCGTCACCGGCCCGGAATACATAGTCCAGCTTGGAAACATCACGGCTACACACACCGAGCGGCTCTAAACGCCGATACGACATAATAGCCGACCTCTGTCTGTCGCAATTTCCAACGTATGATTATGAAATATATCATATCTGTGATCTTGCTTTTGTGCAGCGTCAACTACACAAAAGCAAAATCACATTTTACCAATATCGGGGAAAGCATATTCGACTCACGGGTAGGACTGGTAGATGAGTTCATCAAACGCTTCAACGCCGACCGGCCGTCCACTGATTCTATCGAATCCGCATTGCCGAATATAGTGACGCTCTTCAACATAGGGAATTTCTCATCCGAGGACGACCCGTTGTACTCTATGGCTGTCGAATTTGCCGGCGATGTCATAAAATCAGGCACCAAACTTGCATATTCCGACACCCTGTGGTATGCCAAAACAAATTGCGAAGGGACTTATAATGGGAAAAAGGTATCTTTCAGTCTTAAACTTGTCGTAGAACCGATTGATGACAATATGTACAAATGGAGCATACAGGAGGCTTATGGCGACATCTTTAATCTCATCCCGACAGCCACAGGATATGGCTTTAAGATAATGCCCGACGACCACGAAACCAATTTCATGTCGCTCCACGAAATCACTACTCTGCAAGAAGACTGCATAACCAACTATGCCGCAAAAAATACAGCTATCGACCCCACGACTGTTTTCTTCACCATGGTCTATGACGGCAAGCTGAAAATAGACCATGTATCATCCATTGATTTCATCTTCAACCAAGTGCCCGGCTGGTCGTTCGTTGTTCGGAAATTCGAACGTGAAAGCACCAACTCCGGCTGGCTGATAGACACCCTTATCAAGCAATGAATAATTTAAGAACATTTCTTGCCCTCAGCAGTGCCTTTATTCTCTCTCCCGTAGCAGCGAATGTCCAAAGCACATCGGATATAACCAGAGCGGTGGATATAGTCGACTCCTATAACTCCAATCTTAAAGGCTTTATCAACGAAGGAGAAGTAGAATATCTGGAAAACATCGACCAGCTTCTACGTGGCGGCAAAATAAAATGCGTGATAAACAACCGCCTGTCAAAATCTTTTGCCCAAGAAAAACAATGGGGCACACAGACTATGCACAGCGACACCTATCATAACGAACTGAGCAACCATCATGATAACGGCACAATTGCATCGGTAGGACTGTCTGGTTACCAAGTACTTATTGACTGGGTGGAACCTCGCATCAAAATCTCAGATTTCGAGCAGCCAACCCTGTTCGTGTCCGCAAAAATGAATGTCATCGGACAACAGAATTATGAGTCGAATGACCTTTTTTTCGTCCAAGGCGACCACATCGTAATGATTGACGACTTCGACGCTCAGGAAAGTCTAAGCAAGGCTCTCGAATACTACAAGGACAACAATTACAACGAAGCATTCCGAATCTTTCAGAAACTCGCTTACACTTCCAGAAACGCCCGCCAGGCCCAATATTATTATGTAGTCATGCTCATCAAAGGGCAAGGCTGCGACCATATATCCAAGAAGATACGAGACATGGAAGCCGCATGGTTCTCATTAGGTGCCTATAAAGCCGGCCATAAAGACCTATCCGACCTCGCGACAAAATTTTCCATGTCCATTAAAGGGGCGACTTTTGACTCTATCTGGCTTTACCGACCTTCCTATGACGGACGCCGCGCCGTAAGAAAAAAGGGGAAATATGGCATAATGGACAATAGCGGACGCATGATATTTGACTACCATGAAGGATATTGCAGCCCCATCTCCCCGGACGGATACGCGACAGTATCCGCCGATGGCAGGACATGGGGACTTATGGACTCGTTCGGGAACCAAGTCATACAGTTCGACTACTACAATATAGTGCCATATCTTGTGTATGACAAATTTATGGCGGTAAAGGATGAAAGTCTGTATATATTAAGCAAGACCGGCGTACCTTTGAGGATCATCGATGGAGCATTCAAAGAAATACGCTTTGTGACCGAGGATAATCTTGCAATAGTAATAAACGGAAACAAGGCACAGCTTTACGACTTTGCAGGCAACCTCATCGACGAAGGTCTTTGCAATGTGACCCACAGCTACATGAGCGGCGAGATCCGCTTCACCAACCCGAATGAAACCACACCTTACCGAACACTCAGCGTACGATGGTAGTAAAAAAACACCAAATATCTATCGTCATCACAAGATAAACAATACGTCAATATGCGCTTGCCCGTAATATCTGCACAGGTCTTTTTCATGATAGTAGTTTTTCTGTATGCCGGTACGGCCAGTGCCGACGTAGTGTTACATCGTAGCGATAATAACCATGATTATGATTTCGTCAGAAACGGCCTGAACTACAAAATCAAGCGCACACGTACCTCCGACGGCACATCGGTGGAGACTGACAGCGTCTGTGTCATCAGCGGCAATCCGAACACAGGCGGAGTGCTTGATATACCGAATTACGTGGATTTTTCAGGCAAAAGGTTCATTGTCTATGATATCTCGGACGCTTTTAAAGGTTGTGAATCTATCAAACAAATAATATTACCGTCTACAATAGCAAAAATCGGCTACCAAGCATTTGAGGATTGTAAGAATCTTGAAGAAATCACATTCAGCGAGGGCCTTGTCGCACTTGGCCACAGAGCATTCGCCGGCTGCATCAGGCTCAAATCAATTTCTCTGCCCGCATCCCTTACAATCCTCGAAAGCTATGCCTTCTATAATTGCAAGTCCCTCAAACAGGTCATAATCCCTAAGAATGTCTCCGAAATTCAGATTTTAGCATTCGGGGAATGTTCCAGTCTTGAAGAAGTGACATTCGGCAAAAATCTCCGCCGTCTTAACGGAGCACCTTTTTCCAAATGCAAAAAGCTTAAATCCATCACTTGTTTATCACCTATTCCACCAGCCGGGTCTGCCATCTGGGGAGAATCCAAAGACTTCCGAAATGTAACCCTTCACGTTCCGGCAACTTCAATTGAGATTTACCGCACAAATAAGGACTGGCGGGATTTCGGCAAAATCCTCCCTCTCCTACCCTGACTTATATCCATGCATTCTGACGCTCTCTGACGGCGACAGACTCTCCGAGAAGACGTATGAACTCCTGCATGGAGCGTTTTCGGTAGGTATCGCGCAGGGTGTGCACGCATCCGGCCATCTCATTGTCAGGGATAGCGAGCGGGACGGCCTTTATGCCGGTCTCGTTGTGTATGGTCGCCTCGGCAAGGACGGACACAAGCCGGCTCTGCCGAATCAGTTTGAGAAGTATATTTACCTCGTTAAGCTCTATGCGTATACGGAATCTGTTGTAGGGCGTGACTATCTGGTCAAAAGCATTGCGCGCCTGCAACCCCGGAGACGGAAGGGCGAGGTCGTATTTTTCAAGTTCTGCAAGTGTCACATTGTCCCGCGAGGCCAACGGATGGTCTGTGCCTACGATAGCCGAGAGGCAGTTCTGGAAAAGAATGTGCGACTCTACCCCATCGACCGGGCGCGAGGGACGGAAGGCAAGAAGGAAGTCCACCTCGCGCCGGCGCAACAGATCCATGAGTTCGGCCATGGGTTTATAGAATATGTTGAGCTTGACGCCGGGATGTAGCTTCATGAACGTCATAAGGGTCTCGGTGAGTATTGGACTGAACGAATAGGTGACCCCTATGTTGAGCGTACCTCCAAGCAGACTGTTAAGGTCGTGTATTCTCTCCACACACTGCCCGGCCTCATGGAGAGTCCGAAGCGCGCATGGCAATAGTTCCTCTCCGGCCTCTGTCAGCGCGACGCTATGGCTTGTGCGCACCAATAGCTGAGTGCCAAGCTCGTCTTCGAGCTGTCTTACCTGCTGTGACAACGTGCTCTGCGTTATACAGAGCCGGCGTGCGGCCTCTGAGAAATTGAGAGTCTCGGCCACTTTGACGAAATATCTGAGCTGGCGTAGTTCCATATATCTGCAAAAATAGCGAATTTTTCCGTCATCTTGTGGCTCGGAATGATACTTTTTTAAAGGCAAAGACCGGCACCGTGGCACCCGTCACCATGCCGAGAAGAACCGTCATACATGTAAGACCGTTGGAGGCAAAAAGATAGAAATACATGTCGAATGCCTCACGGTCTGTGCTCAGCACACACATGGCCAGACCACCGAAAGCCTTGTAGGCATACATGCCCGGTATCATCGGCAGCAATGCCGGAAAGAAACATGTCTCAGCCGGAGTGCGGGCAACCGGGGAGAGGAAGACGGCGAGAATCCCTATGACCAGAGAGGCAAGAAAGGTGGCCGTGGTGATATGGAGCGGCCATGTGACCACATTCATCAATACGAATCGCAAGGCATGGCCGATGGCGGCTATGACAGCACAATACACATAAGCCCTGCGAGGAGGACGGCTGATTGCCGCAAAACCGATAGCGGCTATCGCCGCAAACAATGCATCCTGAAAAATCTGCAAAAACATCTGTCTGCTGTTTTTTTAAAACATACCCACATTCATAAGCATCATCCCAGCACACAGCCCCATGGAGAGACAGGCCGTGAGCACGATGGCATCAGAGAAACGGCTGAAAGCACATATATAGTGGCGGTTGAGCATATCGCTGAACGAATTGAGAAACGGTATGCCGGGTACAAGGTAGAGCACACTCGTCCCGAGGGCGACCGCCGGGGTGTCACCGAGAGAAAAGAGAATCCCCGTGGCCCCGAGAACCGATGAGACAAACGAGCATAGTAGCACCACTACCCGTATGTCCGCCCCATAGCCGAGCATAAGCTGTCTTATATAGAATCCTGCCATAGTGGCAACTCCCGTGACAGCCATAGCGGCAAGATCGCCACCGAAAAGACGGCAGAACGAGGCATTGGCAAGAGTGACGAGCAGAAGGACTATCCATCTGTTCTGCCTGTCACCGTCAACAATCTCCCTGAAACGCCGCACAGCCTGCGAGAAGTCTACCCTCCCGTCAGCCAGCTCCCAGCTCAACTCACTCAGACGTGTATTGATATAGAAACTGACAGAGGTGTGGCGGACGGAAGCTATCGCGGTGACAGTGCCGGATCTGCCCGTATCCCTGACCGAGACATGAACGTGGCGTGGCATAATCGCTATCTCCACCTCCTTTCCACAGGCTGCCGCCATGCGCCCGACATTCTTTTCAAGCCTGATACAGGTGGCCCCGCATCCGAGCAGCCACGCGCTATACTCGGACAGGAAGTCACATATCTCCGAGGCCGAAGGACAATCCTCTCTTTCAGACATCGTCAAACTCATCATACTCGCTCTCTTTCAGTTTAAGAGGGTCGCCGGGAAGATAAAACACCTCCCTCTCACTCCCGATCTCGATAAAACCATGCCTGCGGTCGGAGCCGGAACGCAGCGAACAAACCAGCCTGACGGCAACAAGCAGTACCACGCATCCCACGATGCCGCACCATGTAAGTAAAGGAATATCCATAATCAATATTTTTTTGTCTTTGCAAAGGAACAAATAACATCCCCGGAAGAAAGCGTTTTTTTATTGAATGTTTCGATTGCCGCTATTTTCGTTTTCTCAGAAATTTTGATTAAGTTTGCATGTGAATTTATGATACGTTTCTGATGACACGTAAATATGACTATCTCGTTATAGGGTCAGGCATTGCCGGAATGAGCTTTGCCCTCAAAGTCGCCGGACACGGCACTGTGGCCCTTGTCTGCAAGACCACGCTCGACGAGGCCAATACAGCACTCGCACAGGGTGGCGTGGCCTCGGTAACCAACCTCGAAGTAGATGACTTTGAAAAACACATCCATGACACCATGGTGGCCGGCGACTGGCTTTCCGACCCACAGGCCGTGGAAAAGGTTGTCCGCAACGCCCCGGCCCAGATCAATGAGCTTATAAAGTGGGGAGTGGAATTTGACAAGAAGGACGACGGCTCCTTCGACCTGCACCGAGAAGGAGGGCATTCGGAATTCCGCATCCTGCACCATGCAGACAATACCGGCTTCGAGATTCAGGACTCACTCATAAAGGCAGTCCGATCCAACCCGAATATAGACATCTACGAACACCACTTCGCCATCGAGATCCTAACCCAGCACCATCTGGGCCGTATAGTGACGAGACGCACGCCCGACATCACCTGCTACGGCGCCTATGTGCTTGACACGTCGACAGGCCGCGTGGACACATTCCTGTCCCGCGTGACCCTCATCGCCACAGGAGGCGCCGGAGCGGTCTACCAGACCACCACCAACCACCTTGTAGCCACAGGCGACGGCATAGCCATGGTATACCGGGCCAAGGGCACAGTGAAGGATATGGAGTTCATACAGTTCCATCCGACGGCCCTGTATCATCCGGGCGACCGGCCTTCATTCCTCATCACCGAAGCCATGCGCGGCTACGGCGCCGTGCTCCGCAACAAGAACGGCGAGGAATTCATGCATAAATATGACCCTCGCCTATCGCTGGCCCCGAGGGACATTGTAGCGCGGGCCATCGACTCGGAGATGAAGCTCCACGGTGACGACCACGTCTATCTCGACGTCACCCACAAGGATCCCGAGGAGACCAAGAAACATTTTCCCAATATCTATGCCAAGTGTCTGTCTCTCGGCATAGACATCACAAAAGACTATATTCCCGTGGCTCCGGCCGCCCACTATCTTTGCGGCGGCATAAAGGTGGACGGAAACGCCGAGTCGAGCATCAAGAGGCTCTATGCCGTGGGCGAATGTTCGTGCACAGGCCTCCACGGCGGCAACCGACTGGCATCCAACTCTCTGATAGAGGCCGTGGTCTATGCCGACGCAGCCGCCAGACATGCCATGGAGAATGCCGGACACTATGATTTCCGGGAAGATATACCTTCATGGAACGACGAAGGCACCCGCCATCCCGAGGAGATGGTGCTAATCACCCAGAGCATCAAGGAGGTGGGACAGATTATGGGCACATATGTAGGCATAGTCCGCTCAAACCTGAGGCTCGACCGTGCATGGAACCGCCTCGACATACTCTACGAAGAGACCGAGCGTCTATTCAAAAGTTCCAAGGCCACACGCGAGATATGCGAGCTGCGCAACATCATCAACGTAGGGTATCTCATAATGCGTCAGGCCAAGGAGCGTAAGGAATCACGCGGACTGCACTACACGGTAGACTATCCGAGGACAACGACTGGCAACGAAGAAACATAATCTCTCCCCAAAGAGATATATACTATGACCGGGATAAGGTTTTGAACTCTTATCCCGGTCATGGTATTATATGTGCATATCAAAATGCCTATCTTTTCAGACGGCGGAAGAGATTGCTGAGGAAGATGTAGAACGGCGACGGAGGCGAGATCATATCGGTAGCCATCACCTCGGCCATGGTCATAGGCGGCTCCGTACCGAACTGGCCCGGATAGAGAAGTATGAGGTTGCTACTGTCAAAGTAACGGCGTAAAAACTCGGGTACCGCATCCATATCGCTATCAAACGAAACCGAGGCCCTACGCGCGGAAACCACCACAAGCAGGTCATCATCCGATATATCACGCGACTTCACCACAAAGTCATCATAACTTGAAACCGGGTCAAACGATATTCTCACCCCTATGCGGGCCTGCGCGAGAACCGTGCGAATCATCGGCTCGGTAGACGGGTCGCACCAGAACACCATGGGTCGTCCGATATGCCTGCCTATATTTCCCAAGGCCTGAACCCATCGGCGGAACCCGGTCTCGAACTGCGCCTTTTTAGGCACGGCCACGAATATACGTGTCACCGTGGAAAGAGGGTTGAAACAGCGCGTTATGACCACCATGCGGTTGGTGGATTGGAGCAGGCTCTCTATCTTTCCCCCGAGGAAAGAGTCGATTATAGCCGTACGCCGGTGTAGGCCTATGACCACCTCGGTGATATCGCGCTCCTCCATGGTATTGGTCACCCCGGTGATGAAGTTGAGATCATAACGCTCTATCGGTGTGAGCGACACCTCCACAGATGCGGCAGCGCGCTCGGCCACATCAAGAGAGTTGCGCCCTATGGCGCGCGATGGCGCGGAGTTGTCGTTGCGGACATGCAGGGCATAGAAATCGCCCGGCACCGAAGAGTCAGGGAAGCGCATGGCAAGGGCGAGTTCCACAATCGACGGGGCCGTCATTGGATTGGAGATGGCTATGAGCGTGCGCGGACGCGTGGTCGAATCATCCTTGGCCATCTCCTCGGCCTCCTTCTCCAACAGCTGCACTTTGAGATGGGACGCCGCACGGGCAGTCCCCATGGACGATACGGTACAGGTGACAAGTATCATCACGACAGTGCCGTTAAGCACCTCCACCCCGAACAGGTTCATACCGTAGCCTATCATCACGACGGCGAGAGCCACCGCAGTGTGGGCATTGGACAGCTGGTACATGATGCTGCGGTCAACCGAGGTGAGGCGGAATGCCTTTTGAGTGAGCCACGCGGCAATCCACTTTGTGACCATGGCGACCGTGCTCATTACAGCCGCTATGTAAAGAGTGCTCCATCCGTCAGTGACCACGCGCAGGTCGATCAGCATCCCCACACCTATAAGGAAATAGGGTATGAAAAGAGCGTTGCCCACAAATTCGAGACGCCCCATGAGAGTGGAGCGTCCGGGTATGAAACGGTTGAGCACGAGTCCGGCATAAAACGCACCGAAGACACCCTCTATACCTATCCACTGGGCCGTGGCAGCGGCAAGGAACACCATGAAAAGTATATAGACAAACTGCTGGATGCCGTCATGGTATTTCTTGAAGTAATAGCGCGTCAGACGGGGGTAGATATAAAAGATGGCCGCACAATAGACCACGAGATACATGAGGGTATGCAGCAACGACCTTACCGACCCTTCGCGTACCACGCCGAGCACTCCGGCAAGGACTATGAGCGAGCCGAGAACGGTGACAATCGTACCGGCTATGGCAATAATCACAGCGGGAGACTTAGTGACCCCGAAACGCGCCACTATCGGATAGGCAAGAAGCGTATGGGCGGCAAACATCGAGGCAAGAAGAGTGGCCTCCGGAAGGGCCATGCCAAGGACAAGGATGGCCACCACGGCTCCGAGAACCAAAGGAACCAAAAATGTAAAGAGTCCGAATACCAACCCTTTGCGCAGATTCTTGCGCAGGTGGTACATGTCAATCTCTATCCCCGCAAGAAACATGAGATAGAGAATGCCTACCTGCCCGAACACCTCGAAACTCATGTCGCGGGCAAGGACGCCGAATCCGTGAGGCCCCACGGCCACGCCGGCGAGGATGAGACCTATGACATGGGGTATCTTCAACCGGCTTAACAGCAACGGCGCCACAAGTATAATGGCCATCACCGTCAGGAAGATGGGGACAGGCTGGGAAATAAGAGGCTGTGTGGCAAGCATGATCATGACTCTGCAAAATTACTCAAAACCCCACTAAAATGCAACCCGGAGAGCATGGCCGGAGTCAAAAAAAGAGCCTTGCAATATCAAAATATCCCGGGCCGCATTGCAACCCAGGATATTGATAAGTGTATGTCAGAGACCGTATGGCCCTGCGATTAGTCGATTTCTTCGTCTGCCTCGTAGCCGCCCATCTCGCGGATGGCGTTTTTGAGCATGACGTACTGCTTGAAGAGGTGGTTGACAGGCACCTCGCCCTTTGTATAGTCATGCATCGGGCTTTTGAGGAAGAAGCTGAGGAAGCGCTGGATGCCGTGACGGCCTGCACGTGCGGCAAGGTCGCTGAGAAGCACAAGGTCAAGGCAGAGGGGCGCGGCAAGTATAGAGTCGCGGCAGAGGAAGTTGATCTTGATCTGCATGGGATAGCCCATCCAGCCGAAGATATCGATGTTGTCCCATCCTTCCTTGCTGTCATTGCGCGGGGGATAGTAGTTGATACGCACCTTGTGGTAGTAGCCCTGATGGCCGCCTTCCTCGGCTCCGCCGCAGTTAGCGCCGTAGAGGTCGGGCTGCTCGTCGGCCACGAGGATTGACTCAAGGGTAGAAAGCTTTGATACCTCCTTGGTGCGGAAGTTGGCGGGCTCGTCAAGCACGAGACCGTCACGGTTGCCGAGGATGTTGGTCGAGAACCAGCCGTTGAGACCGAGGCAGCGGGTGCCGATGATGGGTGCGAAACCGCTCTTCACAAGGGTCTGGCCGGTCTTGAAGTCCTTACCGGAGATGGGCATACCTGTCTTCTCGCTAAGCTCCCACATGGCGGGGATGTCGACAGTGGTGTTGGGGGCACCCATGATGAAGGGAGCACCCTCTGAGAGAGCTGCATAAGCATAGCACATGGAGGGGGCTACGTGCTCCTTGTCGTCAGCCTTCATTGCGGCTTCAAGGTCGGCGAGGGTTCCGTGATATTTCATGTCAACGGGAACATAAACCTCGGTAGAGGCTGCCCAGAGTACCACTACGCGCTCTACGCCTGTCTCTTTCTTGAAGTTACGGATATCCTCGCGGAGCTGCTCTGTCATCTCCCAGCGGGTCTTGTTCTCCATAACGTTGTCGCCGGTAAGACGCTTTGCATAGTTATGGTCGAAAGCGGCCTTCATGGGGACGATCTTTTCAAGCTCGTCCTTTACAGGATTGATATCCTTCTCTTGGAGCACCTCTGAATAGATGGCGCTCTGGTATGCATTGGCGGGATATACATCCCATGCGCCGAACACGATGTCGTTGAGGTCGGCCATGGGGACGATTTCATTGTATTTGAGGTATTTCTTGTCAGCACCTTTGCCAACACGGATTTTGTCATACTGAGTCATGGCGCCTACGGGCTTCGAAAGTCCCTTGCGAGCCATGAGGACGCCGGTCATGAAGGTAGAGGTTACGGCGCCGAGACCAACTACGAGTACGCCAAGTTTGCCATTGGCGGGTTTTACAGTAGTGTTACTCATGATTTTTAGTTACTGAAAACGATGTTTTATTAATGATTGATGTCTTTAACCAGTGGCTCTAACGGAGGAGACGACAGTAGTGGTCAGAACACACTTATCCCGAAAGAGCGCCCAAAAGTAGTGCATTTTTTCCAAATGTAAAATAATTTTTATTTTAAAATTCGCTTAATATTGTAAACTTATGTTACATACGCGCCTTTATTACTAATTTATGTCAAATAAAGGCTATTTCAACCCTCCAACTGTCAACAATTATTAAGCTGGCAAACCACTCGTTTCCGAAAATTTGTTGTTACTTTGTAAAAAATAATATCTCATCATCATATGTCAAAGATTTATCAGTCACTTACGGAGCTTGTAGGCAACACTCCGCTGCTCGAAGTCTCCCGCATCGAGAAGGAACTGGGCCTTAAAGGACGTCTCCTTGTAAAAATAGAGAGCTTCAATCCAGCCGGAAGCGTGAAAGACCGCACGGCACTCGCCATGATAGAGGCCGCCGAGGCAAAAGGCCTCATAGGGCCGGGCGCCACCCTTATAGAGCCGACGAGCGGCAACACAGGCGTGGGCCTCGCGTGGATATGCTCTATAAAGGGCTATAACCTCATCCTGACCATGCCTGAGACAATGAGCGAGGAACGTCGGCGCCTGCTCAAAGCCCTCGGGGCGACACTTATCCTCACACCGGGTGCCGAGGGAATGGGAGGAGCCATAAGGAAAGCCGGCGAACTCCACCGCGAGATAGCCGGCTCGGTGATTCCGTCACAGTTTGACAATCCGGCCAATCCTGCCGTCCACGTGAGAACCACCGCAGAGGAAATCTGGCGCGACACAGACGGCTGTGTAGACTACATCGTGGCCGGAGTGGGAACAGGTGGAACCATCAGCGGAACCGCGCGTGGCCTGAAAGCCCATAGCCCGGAAATAAAGGCCATAGCCGTCGAGCCGTCATCCTCGCCCGTACTGTCAGGCGGCACAGCCGGCACCCACAAGATCCAAGGCATCGGCGCCGGTTTCATTCCGGCTAACTATGACTCCGATGCGGTTGACGAAGTCGTGACAGTGAGCGATAGTGACGCCCTTCGTGGAATGAGGCTGCTTGCTGAAAAAGAAGGCGTCTTCGCTGGCATATCCTCAGGAGCCGCCCTCATTGCCGCCATAGAGACCGCCCGACGTCCCGAAGCCGCAGGCAAGACAATCGTGGCCATACTTCCTGACACCGGCGAAAGATACCTGTCCGTTATTTAAAAAATCTCAGGGCACATCCTGTTTAGAATATCGGGAATTCTCCCCGGCTTCACCAATAATGATTAATACATAAACCGCCCGGGGCATCGAAGCCTCGGGCGGTACATTTTTCACTTTATCCTCGGGATATACCCGGACGGAACTTATTTGTTAGCCTTGATGGTAACTGCACGGTCGAGAGAAACGAACTTCTCACCCATGTCGTTGAGGTTACCGTTGTTAACGGTCACGTCAAGCTGAGAGGGGTTCACGCCGTTGCGGAGAAGAACCTTCTCAACGCCGTTGGCACGAGCGTGACGGAGACGATCGTTGATCTGATCGGTACCGGTATAGTTGTCAGCCCAGCCGCATACGGTGTACTTGGTGTTGGGGTTGCTCTTGATAACCTCGGCAACAGCGCCAAGCACCTTGGTGTCAACGCGGGAAAGACGTGAGCTACCGATGGTGTAATAAACAGTGCAGAGGGGGCCTTCCTCGGCAACCTTGGTCTCAACAGGACGGTTGAGGCAGTCGCGGAGCTGACGCTCGAGATCGGCTACACGGCCATTGGCAGCCTGGAGACGGGCCTCAACTGCGTCGCAGTTGGGGATTTCGGGGATAACGGGAACAATAGGAGCGTTCCAAGTGGTCTTGTTGAAGTTGTAAGTAACACCTACATAAGCCTGAAGGTCGATGTGGTTCTTTTTGGGAGCCGAAATCTGATAGTCGTCGGTCAGGAGGACGCCACGAACATCAAGATAGAGACCTACGTGGTTGCTTACAGCGAAGTTGTTGATAAGACCTACGTGGGCTGTGAGGTTGTCATCGCTGCCGTGGCACCATCCGCCGTTGTGCTTGGGCACATACTGTACGTTGTAGCCGGCACCACCGTAGAGGATACCGTTGTAAACACGGCCGGGACGATAACCACACCACCAGTTGGTGAGGTTGACCATAGCGTCAGCCATAACACCGAACTCGTTGCGATGGTACTTGGTGTAGCCCTCGAAGGTTCCGTAAGCACCGATACCGCCGTCCTTGCCGAGACCCTTCACCTGGGTGAAGTTGGCACCGCCACGAAGACCGACGATGGGCGAGAACCACTTACCTACCCAGATACCGGCATTGGGTGAGAAGCGGTCGAAGAAGTCGCGCTTGGAGTTAGCACGGTCGAAGTAGTAGTTGATACCACCTTCAGCCGAGATGAACCAGTTGTTAGAGAAGCTGTTGAAGAGATAGCCCTGAGCGGGATCCTCTACATAGCTGATTTCCTGAGCGCTCTGGGCCATAGCGCTTTGACCCATGAATAGAGCGGCCACGAGACCAAATAATGTAC
>CAJTRI010000005.1:0-115174 GCA_910578615.1 uncultured Duncaniella sp.
CCTCAGTGGGATTCTCGTTAATCCCTACCTCCATTGACCTCAGACATTCAATCTGTGCGGGAAGCGCAAGCAGGGCGTCACGAAAACGGCGTGCCACGTCAAGGCGTTCGTCGGGAGTACCAGATAGCTTGAATGTAACAATATGTTTTACCATTTCAGAGTTGATGTTTTAAGTGGTTGGATAAAACAGAAAATCCCAAGTATTTGAATTCAAATACTTGGGGTTTTCCAAGGTGTCCGAGATGAGATTCGAACTCACACAGCCTTTCGGCCACTACCCCCTCAAAGTAGCGTGTCTACCAATTCCACCACCCGGACATTCTGGGGAGAGCGAAAAACGGGACTCGAACCCGCGACCCCAACCTTGGCAAGGTTGTGCTCTACCAACTGAGCTATTTTCGCGACCTTTTCAATTTGCTACTGCAATCATGGAGCGTTCTCCGTTTTTGCGATGCAAAGGTAGGCACTTTTTTTATTCCATGCAAATATCAGCACATATTTTAACTCTTGTTAACAATTTCTACCGGAAAGAGCCTGTTGACAATAGCTGCAATAGCCCCGTCGCCGGTGACATTACAAGCCGTCCCGAAAGAGTCCATCGCTATATAAAGAGCTATCATCAAGGCTATTTCCTGCTCGTCAAACCCGAGAATGCTCTGCAAAAGGCCGATCGAGGCCATTATAGCACCACCAGGGATTCCGGGAGCGGCAATCATGGTGATACCGAGCATGGCTATAAAGTGGATAAACAGACCCATGTCGTGTGGCTGGCCGTGCATTATCATCAGCGCAAGAGCGCAAGCCACTATTTTGAGAGTGCTGCCGCTGAGATGTATGGTGGCACATAGGGGTATGACGAAACCCGCTATATCCTCCCGCACACCCATAGCCACGGTCTGACGCAGGGTGACGGGGATAGTTGCAGCCGATGACTGGGTTCCGAGCGCGGTGAAATAGGCCGGCATCATCGTCCACAGCATCCTGAACGGATTTTTCCGGGCGACAAGCGCGGCTATGACATACTGCATGAGAAGCAGGAATATATGCAGCAAGAAGATTATGCCTATTATCTTGGCAAAACACCCCACTATCATACCCACCTCGCCCTGGGCCGACATACATAGAAATATGCCGAAGATATAAAGAGGCAGGAGCGGGATTATGGCCGTCCTTATGGTCATCTCCACTATATCCCTGAACTCGTCAAATACCTTTCGAAGCGCCGTCCCCTTCAAAAAGGCTGACCCGAGACCCAGCATGAACGCCGCCACAAGCGCCGTCATCACTGTCATGAGCGGAGGTATGTCGACACCGAAGTATGGAACGGTCTCAGGATGTTCGCCGGTAACACCGCTACGTGCGAATCCCTCGATGAGAGACGGAAATGTAAGCGATGCGGTTCCATACGAGATAATTCCGGCCAGAAGGGTGGCACCATAGGCCAGCAAGGCCGTAACGACAAGGAGCTTCCCGGCCCTTACGCCGATATCGGCAATGGCAGGCGTCACAAACCCTATTATAATCATGGGTATCATGAAGCCGAGAAACTGTGAAAAGATGCCGTTGAACGTGGCAAACAGACGTGACAGCCATGCGGGAGCCACAAGACCAATGAGCGCACCCGCCACTATGGCCGTGAAGATGAGCGTTAGGAGACCGGGGCGTTTCATGGCTTCATCCACAATGTCGGAGACGCGTCTGACGGCATACGCCAGTCGCCTCGCGGAGAAAGACATACCGATCCTACCTTTGGGCCGTCCGGGAGGCAGGAACGTTTGAACTGCTGTTGGAAGAAGCGTTTCATGAACACGCCGAGCCATCTGTCTATAACCTCATCGGGATATTCAGACTGATCAAAGGCATGGCGCGCCAAGAAACGGATGCGCTCACGTGAGAAACCATACCGCAACATATAATACAGGAAGAAGTCATGCAACTCATAAGGCCCGACAAGATCCTCGGTCTTCTGGACAATCTCGCCCGACGCGGCAGCCGGAATAAGCTCAGGACTTATGGGGGTGTCGATTATGTCGAGCAACAGGCGACGGATATCCGACCCTTCCGTCTCAGACATTGCGAAATAGTTGACCAGATACTTCACAAGGGTCTTTGGCACACCGGCATTGACCCCGTACATAGACATGTGGTCACCGTTATATGTGGCCCAGCCGAGGGCGAGCTCCGAAAGATCGCCGGTACCGAGCACTATACCGCCAAGACGGTTGGAAAGATCCATGAGAATCTGTGTTCGCTCGCGTGCCTGGGAGTTCTCATATGTCACGTCATGGACAGACGGGTCGTGCCCGATGTCACGGAAATGAAGGTTCACGGCATCAGCTATCGGAATCTCCATCGCCGTCACCCCGAGATGTTCCATGAGTCCCACGGCATTGTCATGCGTGCGTCCAGTCGTGCCAAACCCGGGCATTGTGACTCCCACTATTCCCTTTCTCGGAATACCGAGTCTGTCAAAAGCCCTCACAGCCACAAGGAGCGCGAGGGTGGAGTCAAGTCCGCCTGAAATACCGACCACGAGTGTCCGGCACCCTATGGCGTCAAGACGTTTTGCCAGACCGGCAGTCTGTATATTTACTATCTCGTCACAACGGCGTTCCATGGCGTCAGCCGAGGAGGGGACGAAAGGATGCGGATTAACACGGCGCAAAAGCTTTTCATCCTCGTCCCATTTGAAGGCTCCACGGCGGGCATGTCGCTCATAGACCACGGACTCAGCGTCCTCGTTGGCACCACAGTCGGCAAACGTTGTCATATGGAATCGTTCGCGACGCAGAGCCTCAATGTCAACATCGGCAATCACGGTATTGTCTTTCGGATCCCATCGGCGATTGGATGCAAGGATGGAGCCGTTCTCGGCAATGACCGCCTTTCCGTCAAAGACAAGGTCGGTCGACGACTCCCCCCACCCTGCACCGGCATAGGCATAGGCACAGATGCAGCGTGCGGACTGCTGGCCGACAAGGCCTCTCAGATAGTCATACTTGCCTATCAGGTCGTCCGATGCAGAAAGGTTGGCAATAACCTCGGCTCCTCCCATCGCCAGCCGGCACGAGGGGGGGACGGGCACCCAGAGATCCTCGCAGATCTCCACCCCGACCTTTGCGCCATGACACTCGAACACGCGTCCGTTGCCCATCACGACTTCCTCTCCACCTATATCGACCCTCACGGTGAGTCCCTTTGGAATCGGGCGCCACCAGCGGCGCTCGTAAAACTCGTTATAGTCTGGTACATATGACTTGGCCACAAGGTCGACACGACCGCTGCGGACTATGGCGGCACAGTTGTAGAGCGCGCCTCCGTACCTTATCGGAAGCCCCACCACGAAATGGCCTCTCATGCCTCTCGACAGATCACGCAGCCGGAGCAATGCCCCGGAGGCCGCGTCAAGCAGCCGGGTATTATGGAAAAGGTCGGCACAGGTATAGGCCGTGATACACATCTCGGGAAACACTGTCAGTTCCACCTTGTCCTCCTCCATACGGCGGAGTGCGTCGATTATGCCACAGACATTAAACTCGACATCGGCAGGTCTGACAGAGGGCGCACATGCGGCCACTCGTAGAAAACCGTGGTTCATTACAGACGAAATATTGTTGTTACGGCCACGAAATTAACTATTTTTTTTCAACTTTCCTCACTCTTGATGCCCTAATGTGCCATCAGAAAAGATTTTTCACTATCTTTGCGAAAACAACACACTCTATGACTCATCTGCTGTTATGGTATAGTTCGGCGGGGCTCCTATGGTGTCTCGGGGCTGCCTATGCGGCTCTGGTGGCCGCCATGATAGTCTCCGTGCTTAGCGAGAACCGCAACCCGCTCAAAGCCATAGCCTGGGTGACAGCCCTTATCCTGTTCCCGGTGGGAGGCGCGCTCCTCTATTACTTTTTCGGCCGCAGCCTGCGCAATGTCAGAATGATATCGCGACGAAACCGCCGCAAACTGCTCAACGCTGACACACGCACCCCGCTTGCAAAGGTCAAAGAAGGTCTCACCCACGATGACCGCCGCTGCATCAGGCTGCTCTATTCTGTGGCCGACTCGCAGGTCTACTCGGCCAACGACATACGCATCTTCTCTGACGGACAGTCCCATTTTGAGACCCTCTTCGAAGACCTCCGCAATGCCCGAAGCTTCATAAACCTCCAATTCTATATCATAGCTAATGACGAGCTTGGCCACCAACTGCGCGACATACTCATAGAACGTGCTGCGGCAGGGGTGAAAATCAGGATGATATATGACTACATAGGATCCTTTGACGCCCGCCGGCGCGACTTCTTCATGCGCATGAAGGATGCCGGCATAGAGGTACACTCGTTCTTCCGCCTACGTTTTCCCGAAAAACTCAACCGCCTCAACTGGCGCAACCATCGCAAGGTAGTGGTCATAGACGGGACAGTCGGCTATATAGGCGGCATGAACGTGGCAGACCGCTATATTGACGGCGGACGACGCTTCAATAGATGGCGCGACACAGCCGTTCGCATCACAGGAAGCGCCGTGGCAGGACTACAATACAACTTTGCAGTAGACTGGAAGTTCATGGGCCATGAACTTCTGCTCGAAGAGCCGCATATAGCCGGCTGTGCCGGAAGCCCGTCTGACAAGGCTCCGGGTGTCATCAATGATGTCACCGTCCAGCTGTTCACCTCGGGGCCTACCGACCGATGGGGCAATGCATCGATGCTCTTCATGAGGGCCATCTCACAGGCCGAGAAACGCATCTTCATCCAGACACCTTACTTCCTACCATCCGACGGGCTGCTTACAGCACTACAATGTGCCGCCCTGTCAGGGATTGATGTCAGAATCATGATGCCGCGAAAATCCGACTCCGCGCTACTCACCCATGCGTCTTTCAGTTATGTGGAGGAGTGTCTGCTTGCCGGCATAAAGATTCTTCTATATGACGGGGGAATGCTACATGCCAAGACTCTTCTCATTGACGATGGTTTCTCCACGGTTGGCTCGGTCAACTTTGACTTCCGCAGTTTCGAACACAACTTTGAAGAGAACATTGTAATGTATTCCCGCGAGGTCAATTCATGTCTTGCCGGATGTTTTATAAAGGATTCAGAGTTGTGTACGCGTCCGCGAATCAGCGAATGGACACGGCGCCCGCGAAACATGAAAATCAGGCAGGCTCTCGCACGCCTCCTCAGCCCCATACTCTGACACACGATATGCAACATTCAGTTAGGCACCACGGATGACATCATCCGTGGTGCCTAACTGAATGTAAAACATTGTCTTTTCAGACAACAATATCAAGGTACATAACCGCCAAACTCATCCTTGATAGGACGCACGGTGAAACCGTAGGAGTTATTTGTTCCCGCACATATAAATAATTTGTTGGAACGATTGTCAAAATATGCAAGTTTTGTTGAGCCGTTATAAAAATGGTACGGGCCGGTAGCATTTTCCGGTACACCTGAACCAAATGCCGTGCTAACTATAAACGTCAGGCAGGAAAAAGCCGGATTTGAAATATTCCCAAACGGAGAAATCACATTATAACCAGTTCCCATATCGCGCAACCCGGTGGCATAAAACTTGATACCGTCTTTTGTCCAGCCTATCTTATGCCCCTTTTCCACAATGAAGTCAATGCCGGAATTCACAAAAGTATCAGTTTTACCATCTTTGCCAAACGCGGTAAAGACATTTGGGTTACCGACACAGAATCCCGCAGGACATGGGTCATAAATGGTTTTCACAGGACGTCTTCCATTAGGCTTGTCAGAATTGCTTTCACTTAAAGCAGACAACTGAGAATCCCAATAGTTCATTATCGACCTGTTTCCATAAGCAAACGGGCTGTCCTTATAACCATGCCAATGGCGGCGCCAAAAATTATGAAAGCAATAATCCATGTTATTCTTTAAGTCAAACGAATCTTTCTGGGCCTGAGTATATTTACTACTGGGATAACTAATCCTGTCTCTTGCCGCAGCATAATCATGCATAAAGAATATATGGGGACGCTTTACAGACTCACCAATGGACTGGGCCGTTTCATCACGACCGAATTCATATCCCTCAGTACAATACAAACGCTTGTTCACCATATCGAACTGGTTGGTATCGAACTTCCCGCTTCCTCCTGCTGCAAAAGCAAGTGTAGCCTCATTCCATATCCCGCCGGGCATAGGGTCTTTACGACCCCACTGATAATATGTGTTGTCCCCCGCCAGCGAACCCGGAATCTTAATCTGGGAAATCTTTTCAGGGTCGGTGGTGTATTCCTTTCCGTCATCAGCGCCAGTATATCTTACACGGACAAGGAATTCCCGGTCATCCATATCGTCTCCGTGCCTGTCGCAATATCCGAGATTGCACGGGGTGAGGAGATATGTCTTGTTAATCTCATCCCGGTCTGTGCCCTTTGAAGTTACCGTGTGCAGGTTTTCGTCTCCCCAGTCATAGTGAGTGACCCATATATGCCAGCTCCACAAGATGGTGTGTGCGCTGTTTCTTACCGCGATCACGGCATTGCCTTGGTTGATGGTCTCCTTGCCTACCTTGAAGCTGACACGTTCGTTCTCATACTTAACATCACCCACAAGGCCGGGGGAATCCTGCCATACCAGCACAGCGTCAGAGACCCCCGGAATATAGGGACTCGATATGCCCATGTCGTCATGGCCTACAAAATTGACAAGGACATAATCCTTGGCATTATCCGGCACAACCCCGTCAAAATGATATGCAGAAGGGTTGTCCGCTCCGTTCTTTATAGCATTGCCATAGACAGTGGGGAAACTGTAATATCCCGGGCCATGAATCATGTAACAGTTGGCAGTCTCCCCTTTTTCAAGAGGCTCGGGACTGCTCTCCGAACCGATCATGGTCGAGAGGTCGGCAAACCCCTTTCTCATCTCCGAAAAGACTTCTCGCGGTTCGAGCATAAGGCTGCCGGTGTAAGCCCCTTTCTTATTTTCCAATGCCTCGACCCACGTATTGCCGCCGTCCTTCGACCATTCCAATGCGAAGTTGAGATCAATGTTCTTCTTGTTGGCATCACCCTTCTGATATACATTGGCAACGGCCTTGACACTTATCTCGGGGACAAATCCGCTGGTAGCGACGCTGTCCGGGAGGGTCAACTGTATATCCGGCTCTACGAGTATGCCTGTTGACGATATGGAATAGGCCACATGTTTGCCGGCAACCCATGTGCCGGAAAGTGACGCAGTCAGCACACGGTCAACCCCGGTAAGCTCGTCTATAAACTTTACAGTGAGTTTCGCATCGCTTCCAAGCGTCTGCGGAATCATTAGAAATGTCAATTCACCATCGGCTATCGACGTGCCTGACGGTGTGTAGTGGTTTGTATCGCTTCCGGGTTTCAATTCCTTTTCTGGCTTGACAGTGAACGTCGTCGCCGAACTTTTGTCGGCGTCCCATTCCCCGGTGCCTATTTTGTTTGTGCCGGTTGAAAAGATCCCGGAGAGAGACACTTCTGTCACCTTCCCTGCCAGCATCTTAGTGCCGGTCTTGACGGTCACGGCTGTGAGCGCATGGCCGAATGTCAGACTGACCGCCCCTCCCTTAGAGGCATCGCAGTCTGCCATGGCTGTGAGAAGGTCAATCTGTTTGCTGACATCTCCTGCCACGGTATATTGTATGGTCGGTATCCCCTTATGGGCACCCTCGCTGTGGAGGGCGCTTCCATTCTCTCCGTCTTCGGCAAAATCTACCGAATGGGGCGCATAAGCAAAGAATCTCACACGGCCTGAGCCAAGCCAGTCAAGACTCTCGTCTTTATCATAGGCATCCCAGTACTGTGAGCCTGACTGGGTCATACGTATATTGTGGGCAAAGTTGGTAATCCACTCGTTGTCGGAATCGTTATCGGGCCAGACGCCGTCATAGCATATGGCCGACAACCCGAACGACGGATGGAACTTATCTTTGGTTTCAACCGTCGTTCCACGACTTGCACGGAGTGGCATCACGGTATCGGCACTCTGACTAACCTCTGTGACAAGGTAGAGCCGCGTGCCGTCATCACCATCTATCTCGGTGAACGACACATCTTTGTCGCCTCCCGACCTTGCGGCACCTCCGTCAATCCATTTCCGTGGGGCCGAGACCTCAAATGTCACATCAATGCCTCCGGGATGTTCGTTCCGACCAAAGGTGTCGTCATTACAGGCCGTCATAAGAAACAGGCCGAGGCCTGCCGCACATACCGAGAATGTGCGGCAGACCTTGGTCGTAACAGGTAGTAATGGACTTGTATGTCTCATCTTCACCGATTGAAAGTTAGATGGGTATTGATTTACTGCATGGGTGTGTTCTGCGTGCTGTCTGTCCACTTATCTACATCAACAGTAAATCTGATAGGGTCATCAAGAACAGGCTCTCCAACGTCCTTCCCAACGCTATCTTCATCATCAGGATCTTTTACAGGACGGTCTACAACGTTATCTGACGGGAATCCAGTACCGGGCTTGGGAGGATATACACCAGCTCCACTTCCATTACCACAGAATTCAAGATTATACACATACTTCATTCCCGGCTTCCAATCAATATCGATGGGAACACATGTATAACCATATTCCTCTTTAACAAATGTTCCATCCTTGTTTACCGGGAAAAGCTGATGCACATGATTAGATCCTTCTACGACAGTCGAACCACCACCCGGATGTGTTGTGCCGGGATGTATTGCCTCCACACGACAAAGCACCATAATATATGCGCCAGTCTCTTTTGTCTTGATGGTCTCACCCTCACTATATTTGTATTCCTGTGGAATGAGCATAAGGTTTGAATCGTCCGACCCTCCTATGAGAGTAACTCCGGCATGTGTAAGCATAGTCTCACTATTGAGTTCGACCCCATAAGAGGCAAGCTCCGTTCCTGCACTCCACAACATGTGATTCGTCAAAGTCGCATCCTGATCATTGAATGATAAAGTACCCGAGGCCTTGGCATTCATAATCCATGCACCCTTCACATATACGCGCTTGGATTCATCAGTACCCTTTTTGGCATTAACGAGAACCTGACACAAGGCGTGATTGAATGTAAGAGGAACAAGCATACCTGTGGCCTCTTTTCTACTCACGTTAGCATATGCCACAACAAAATCCTTATGATTCTTACCTCCGATTTTCAAATCTGACACAGGCTTATAGGCTTCAAAACCCTGGCCGTCAGCCGTAATGTTAGGAGTGATGTTTATGCCGTCAGTCCCGGTAGGCCCATATGCCCAAAAACGAATTGATTCGACATCGGCAGGCCAGTAGTAGCTTGTCGGAAGCACATATGTGCTGCTACCTTCTGTCTCCGGCGTAGCTTCGACCCCATTGATGAACATGTCGGTATATCCTTTTGCATCGGCATAGACCTTGAAACTTTTTAGGTCGGCTGGTTTCTCAATCGGAATAGCACGACTCACACGGCTGCTGAAAGCAATCTCATTACCCTGATAGATTTCCTGAACCTCATCATTCGAACAAGAGGCAAGCATCAACGCCATCGAAGTCACGGCAATACATGACTTTGGAACAAACTTTGATTGAACGCTCATAATTCGGTTTAATTAGATTGAATTTATTTTGTGTTTTACTTTTTATCTCTACATATTCAGTTCATCTTTATTTCCTCTTCTACCACATTGTCCCAACCTGAAACAGAAGGAGACATTCCCGTCCCTGCGTTAGGTAGTTTAAGTCCTTCTATTTCCACAAATACATGGTTGGGATCAGAGCCAGAGTGCATTTGAGATGTTATATCGAAATTATAATATGTTTTCTCAGAGGTATAAACTGTAAACGTGTGGATAGAGCTACCCTCCGGGCAATGACCAAAAGCCCTGAAACGAGCCACAAGAGTATGATCGTCGACCTTCTCCAATCCAAGAGGGAGCGTGCTTACAGGGCCTGTATGGGTTTGGGCCGAAAGATGATAACGTGAAGACATTCCAGTTATGGCCGCACTCAGGTCTACCGCATCACTTATGTTCTCCACATCATTTATTTGAACCGTATATTCCTTAGTGGCAACCCGAGGAGACAGAGTCACAGTCTGTCCAGACAGTCCCGGCAGAACCGTCACATGAGTGTTCATTCCCGTCCAAACCTCCTCCGGGACACCTGCCACCGGCTGTTCCTCTGCATATGGCGGACGTGGTGCTGTTTCCGCTCGACCCATAGGTTCAAGAATAGTACGAGACTCACATCCCAGCATATAATCTGACAATGATGACCCGTGTTCCCTCACCACTTCCATAGCCCCGTTATGGAAAAGCACTATATACTCTCCGGCCTCAACTCTGGCTCTACCACCCTCTCGCTTGGCAAATTCCACTCGACGATAATATTCACCATCCATAGTGAAAAAATGGGCAACCATCGAAATTGGGGCGGCATCTGGCGCGTCGGCCCAATCAAATGCGATATTTATCTCTGTCATATGCGAGTGGTCATAGCAGAGATCCTTGTGCTCGCATCCTCCGGCCATAAAGCCAAGGGCAACAGCTGTCAGCAGTCGTAACAGACTCATAGCTTTCATCTGCCACCTCCTTTCCGGGCCTTTCTGCCTCCTAAGATGTAGACAAGCGATATTCCAGCCTTAGTCGGGCCGAACCAACTACGTTTCGAGGTGCTATCCCAGACATAGCAATCATCCATCGGACGATATTTCTTGTAATCACCCCACAGATATCCTACACCTATCGAGAAGTCAAAGCTAAGAAAACGACCTACGGGTAGCGAGTAGCCATAAGACAGGCCGACACCATGAGTCCAGCGGTCACCCAAGTAGCCTGTACCGCCAAACTCGATGTCATAAGTAAGCATCTGATAGTAGGCACCTATATGATGCCCGCTAAATGCCTTTGAATCAAATAAATATCGGGGGGGGGTAAATAGACAGCCACTTTCTCAGCTCAACTTCGCCGCCTGAAACGCGCCAAAAACGGTGGGAAGCGTTATTGCTCCACCATGCATACATCCAGTCGGCCGAGAGAGACCATGAACCGGCAAATGCCACCTCCAAACCTATATTAGGAACAAGCGCCGCGTCATAAAGCATATTGGTTTTAAGCGCCACAAAGACCTTACTGCCCTTTTCACCTGCAATCGCCTCATAAGTCGGAGTCTCGAAAGCCGGCTCGTGACTCGTGGCAGCACATGTATCGGTCTCAGACTTATTCGTCTCGGCAATAAGACCTTTATCAACCTTTTTGTCCTGAACAGGAAGGGGCGTCTCGCCCGAAATATCGGTACCGTCAGTAACTATGCAGCACTCGGCATAACGCAGGGAAGGGAAGAATCCAAAAGCCATCTCATTCCATATGTTGCCACGGTCAAGCCTCATAAGGCGTCGTTTTCTACTGTCCACGACCCTGCGACCCTCGAATACCCATACCGGTGTGTTCTTGATTATGTCGCACACCTCACGAATCCATCCGTAGTCCGATACCGCAACCTTCTCATAAAGAAGAGACCAGTCGGTGTCGCAATCGGAAATTTCAGAAGGTACAGGAGCAATTCCGGCCAGATAAGCGGTAAGTGCGTCTGCCCTATGCCGGGCAAGAATCTTGTTGGAATCAGAACGGCCCTCGGGCGAGGCACTTGCCCTTATGAGCACCCTCTTTGCAGAACCGTTTTCAAGCACACGCCTTATCTTGTCAAGCACCTGCCGGTTGGCCGAGAAACCGCTGTCTATCTCGGCGACACCTTGCCGGAACATGACACAGGCACGCACCGTGTCGCATCGCGTCTCTACCTCGCGTGCGTGTGTTATCAGGAACAAGCTGCCTATGACAAGCGCCAATATGAATCTCATGGCGGAAATCTGGATTGGCTAATTTAAGATTAATATAATAAGGTTATAATAAACGCTACTGTTACTGTGGTTTAACATTCGCAAAATTATATATTTTTCATCAATAGCCAAATTATTTTTGCCATTTTTTCTTTATTTTCACATAATAAGTCTTTTTATCATCATTTGACTGTTAAAATGCGTGGAAATCCAGTGAAAAATCCTTAACTTTGCACCCTCAAAATTTAAGGACATAAAAGATTGTTTCAAAAACCAGCAGATTTATTTTTATGGAATGGCTAATTGACCTGATTGGGCCGGGACACATGGAGCTGGCAAGCACACTGGTGCTCTACTCCTTTGTCATCGCCTCCGGCATCTTTTTAGGTAAGATCAAGTTGGGAGGCATCTCCCTCGGGGTGACCTTCGTTTTGTTTGTGGGTATCGTCATGGGCCACTTCGGCTACGTCGTCAACCCGGAAGTACTTAAATTCGTTCGTGAGTTCGGCCTCATCCTGTTCATCTTCGCGATAGGCTTGCAGGTCGGCCCCGGTTTCTTCTCCTCGTTCAAGAAAGGCGGAGTCCTTCTCAACGGCCTTGCCGTATTGGGAATACTTCTCAACGTGGCCATAGTGCTTGCCATCTTCTATATAGACGGCAACACCACCATCACTGCCCTTGTGGGCGTCATGTCCGGCGCTGTCACAAACACCCCCGGTCTCGCCGCCGCCCAGCAGACCGCAGGCACCACCGAGGCCATCAACCTCATGGCCATGGGCTATGCCGCCGCATATCCCCTCGGTGTTATCGGCATCATCCTGTCTATGCTCATCGTCAAAGCCGTATATAAAATTAAGGTGGAAGACGAGATAAAGGCCATCGAAAGCGAAGCGGAAGAAAGCCAGCAGAAGCCCATCATCGAATCGTTCGAGGTGACCAACAAGCTCATTGACGGCAAGACCCTCTACGAACTTCACCAGATACTCGACTGTGACTTTGTGGTGTCCCGTCTCATGGGGCAGGACGGCAAGGTAATCATACCTACATCCAAAACCGTCCTTCATGTCGGTGACAAGATATACGTGGTAATAGGCCCGTCAGACGAGATGAAGTTCCACGGCGTAGTAGGCCATCAGATAGAGATGGACTGGGAAGAGGTACAGAGCACCGTCCTCTCACGCCGCATAGTGGTGACACAGAGCAAGTATAACGGCGTATCGCTCGGTTCGCTCCGTCTCCACACCGCATACAGCCTCAACTGCACACGCGTCAACCGTGCAGGTGTAGACCTTCTCGCTTCCCCGAGCCTCAGACTCCAAATAGGAGACCGCCTCGTGGTCGTAGGCGACCCCAACGACATCGAGCGCCTTGCCACACGCCTCGGCAACTCCATGAAGCGTCTCAACCAACCCAACCTTATCACCATATTCGTGGGTATATTGTTCGGTATCATCGTCGGCTCAATCAATGTGGGCTTCGGCATGAAACTCGGACTCGCCGGCGGCCCGCTCGTGGTGGCCATCCTCATCAGCCGGTTCGGCTACAAGATGAAACTCGTCACCTATACCTCGTCATCTGCCTCGTTGCTCATGAGAGAGTTGGGCATATGCCTGTTCCTTGCTTCCGTAGGCATTTCGTCAGGCAAAGGATTCGCCGAGACAGTCTTCAACACCACCGGCATGTGGTGGGTCATCTGGGGCTTTATCATCACCCTTGTCCCCCTAATAGTGGTAGGTCTGATAGCCCGTGGCGTCTATAAGATCAATTATCTCACCATCATGGGTCTTATCTCAGGCGGCTGCACCGACCCCCCTGCCCTCGCCTATGCCAACAACTCGACAGGCAGTGACGCGCCCGCCGTGGCTTACTCCACTGTCTACCCGCTCACCATGTTCCTGCGTGTTGTAGCCGCACAGGCCCTTATCCTATGTCTCTTCTGACGCAGACATCCCAAGTATAACAGGAACCGCGACCGCCCTGCCGGGTATCGCGGTTCCTGCCATTTTTACAGAGCACGTAATTTTTTCCTTGAATTAACACTCAATTAGCATCTTTTTTAGTAATTTTGCAGTCACCAAAACGCCTTGTTGGCGTAAACTCTTCACTATCACATAAAAATTCTTATGATTGACAACTTGCCACCAATCAAAGTCTTTGCCGGGACCAAGTCACAGTACATGGCTGAGGAAATCTGCCGTGACCTTGGTTGCGAACTCGGTAAAATGAACATCCAGTACTTTGCCGACGGTGAATTTGAAGTTTCGTTCGAGGAATCCATCCGTGGATGCGAGGTATATCTCGTGCAGTCAACGTTCCCCAACTCCGACAACCTCATGGAACTCCTGTTGATGATCGATGCCGCAAAACGAGCTTCGGCCGCATCCGTCATCGCTGTGATACCCTACTTCGGATGGGCGCGACAGGATCGCAAGGACAAACCCCGTACCTCAATCGCCGCCAAACTCGTGGCAAACCTTCTCACGACGTCAGGAGTAGACCGTGTCATCACAATGGATCTCCATGCCGACCAGATTCAGGGATTTTTCGACATCCCGGTTGACCATCTCTACGCTTCATCGGTATTCATCCCCTACATCCAGACCCTCGGACTCAAAGACCTCGTCATCGCATCACCCGACGTGGGCGGAGCAAAACGTGCCAACAGCTATGCCAAATATCTGAACGTGCCCTTGGTGCTCTGCCACAAGCAGCGCGCAAAGGCCAATGTCGTAGCCAATATGACCGTCATAGGCGATGTGGCCGACAAGGATGTAATCCTCATCGACGACATGGTCGATACCGCAGGAACCATAACGAAGGCAGCCGACCTCATGATGCAGAACGGCGCCCGCTCAGTACGCGCACTATGCTCCCATGCCATTATGAGCGATCCGGCATCCGAGCGCGTTGAAAACTGCGCCCTTGTCGAGCTGATGTTTACCAACTCTATCCCATTCCACAAGAACTGTCCCAAGGCTACCATCCTCTCTGTGGCCCGTCTTTTTGCCGACACCATCCGTCGCGTGCATACCCACGAATCCATCTCCTCACAATACCTCATAAAATAAGACGCGGACATGAACCTGAAACACATCATGATTGCATCAGCAGTCGCTGCCACCCTTGCCTCCTGCACGGGAAACGGTGACGGCAACGAGACCATCATAGAGAAGCCGGAATTTACATCGACTGACGGCCGATTCACCATCGAGGCTCTTGAAGCCTTGGGACGCGTCAGCGAGGTCAAGGTCTCTCCAGATGGAAAGAAGGTGCTCTTCTCCATCTCCTACGAGAGCGTGGAGCTGAACAAGAGCAATGCCGACCTCTATGTGATGAACATAGACGGCTCGGAACTTACCCGCATCACCCGTACTCCCGCCTCTGAAAGCTCTTTTGTATGGATGGCCGGCGGTGAGAAAATCGCGTTCGTATATCCGGCTGACGGCAAACCCCAGCTCTGGATGATGAACGCTGACGGCTCGGGACGCACACAGATTTCAGAAATAGAGAAGGGTATACAGGGCTTTCTCTTCTCCCCGGACGAGAAGAAGGTGGTCATAATCTCCACTGTCAAGTATGCACGTGAGGCCAAGGATCTCTATTCCGACCTTCCAGAAGCCACAGGACGCGTAATCGATGACCTGAACTATAAGCACTGGGACGAATGGATAACCGAAATTCCCCATCCCTTCATTGCCGACTTTGACGGATCTAAACTCAGTAATATAACTGATATAATGGCCGACGAGCCTCGTTTTGAGGCTCCTGTAAAACCGTTCGGAGGCAGCGAGTCATTCGCATGGTCACCTGACTCCAAGAGCCTTGTCTACACAAGTCGCAAAAAGGAAGGTGTGAAATATGCTATCTCAACCAACACCGACCTCTATCTCTACAATCTCGAAGACGGCTCCACACGCAACCTCACCGAGGGTATGGCAGGATATGATACAAATCCCGCCTTCTCGCCTGACGGCAAGACCCTCGCGTTCCTTTCGATGGAACGTGACGGATATGAGAGTGACAAGAACCGCATCTTCACCCTCGACATGGCAACCGGGGCCAAAACAGACCTTACTGCCGACTGGGACTATACGGCCGATGCAATCGCATGGCGCCATGACGGAAAGGGCCTTTACTTCCTCGCACCCAAGGACGGCGTGATACCCGTGTTCAGCATAGACACAGCCTCGCGCGAAGTCAAGGTCATTGCAAGCGGGATGTGTGACTACGCCGCTCTCGCCCCTGTGGCTGACGGCTCTCTCGTCACCATGCGCCACTCCATGCTGTATCCCAACGAGGTGATCCATGTTGATGCCGACGGGGATGTGAAACAGATTTCCAATGTCAATACCGAGCTTCTCGCATCAATCAAAATGCCAAAGGTGGAAAAGAAGATGGTTCCCACTACTGATGGAAAAGAGATGCTTGTATGGGCGGTATATCCTGCCGAGTTCGACTCGACAAAGACCTACCCGTCTCTCCTTTATTGCCAAGGAGGCCCGCAGCAGGCTGTCAGCCAGTTCTGGAGCTATCGCTGGAATCTCGCTCTTATGGCATCAAACGGATACATAGTCATAGCCCCCAACCGCCGAGGTCTTCCGGGATTCGGGACAGAATGGAACGAACAGATATCAGGTGACTACGGAGGCCAGAACATGCGCGACTATCTCGCAGCCGTGGACTATATGAAACAGTATCCTTATATCGACCCGGCCCGTATTGGCGCCACCGGCGCAAGCTACGGCGGATTTTCGGTCTACTGGCTTGCAGGAAACCACGACAAACGCTTTGCCGCGCTACTGGCCCATGCCGGTATCTTCAACATGGAGGCACAGTATCTCGAAACCGAAGAAACATGGTTTGCCAACTGGGACATGGGAGGAGGCGCTGTAAACGCACCTGCCAACTCGGCAGACGCCCCTGACTATGGCGCGTTCTGGCGCAAGGACAATGCCACGGCACAACGCACATTCGCCCTGTCGCCACACCGCTTCATCGACCGCTGGGACACCCCTATCATGATATCTCACGGAGAACTGGACTATCGTATCCTTTCATCTCAGGGAGAGATGGCCTTTAACGCCGCAAAACTCCGTGGAATACCGGCAGAGATGGTTATCTTCCCGGATGAGAACCATTGGATTCTCAAACCGCAGAACGCAATAATGTGGCAACGCCTGTTCTTCCGCTGGTTTGACCGATGGCTGAAAAACGAACCGGCCACAGCCGAATAAAACAAACATCACATATACAATATCCCCCCGATAGATTGCCTATCGGGGGGATATTGTATATGTGATGTCTCATTAAATAGAGTCTGTCATATTCCACCCACCTCCAAGAGCCTTATAAAGCCCTACAACGGCGAGATATTCATCGCGCAATGCATTGCTCAGTCCTATTTGGGCGTCAAAATAACGGCGCTGGGCATCCAGCACGTCTATATAGTTGAGACTTCCGCCACGATATTGCACATGGGCGAGCTGGACATACTTGCTGGCCGCATCGCGCAGTTCGGCTTTAAGTATGGCAGCCTCATGAACACGGCTATAAGTCTCAACGGCGTTACTCACATCTGTAAATGCCGTTATTACCGCCTGTTCGTAAGACAGACGTGCCTGTTCGTAAGCAGCGATGGAAGCCTTGTATTTCTTCTTCTTACGACCGAAATCAAATATCGATCCTGTCACAGAGCCGATGGCATAAGAAAACGGGGACTTGAAAAAACCTTTAAGGTCATCGTTTTCGAGTCCACCCGTAAGTCCGATACGCAGACGAGGGAATCGATCGGCATATGAGAGTCCTACTGCGGCCATAGCCGAGGCAAGGTTCTCGGAAGCCGCTCGAAGGTCAGGTCTACGTGTGAGAAGCAACGAAGGGACGCCTGTGGGTAGCTCCGTGGGAAGGACTTCGTTAAGATAGAGTGTGCTGCGTTCAAGTTCTTCACGCGGATATTCGCCCATGAGAAGGGTTATGGCGTTACGAGCCACTGTAATCTGCCTTTCGAGATTTGGCACGAGCGATGCAGTGGAGGCATATTCTACCTTGGCCTGCTGGTAGACTGTCTCGGAAGTGAGACCGCCCTCAAAGCGCAGACGGGCCTGTTCGAGCGACTCGCTGCGCGTCTGCAAGGTCTGACGCACGATGCTCAGCTCATTGTCAAGAGCGGCAAGGCGGAAATAGGCAGTGGCAACCTCGGCTATCAGAGTCATTCGCATTGCCCTGAGGTCTTCTACTGATGCACGGTAACGTGCGGCACCCTGACGGCGTGCCCATGTCATGGCGCCCCACAGGTTGACTTCCCACCCGACAGATACTTTCAGCGCAAACTCGGGGTCACTGGAATACCCGCCTCCGTTGTAATAATCATTTGTCTCATTGTCAGCGCTAATAAGCCCTGACACCTCTGGGTAAAGATTTAGTTTCTCAACTCCGTAGAGCTGTCTCATCTCTTCAACCCGGGCGGCGGCTTTCAGAACGTCGCGGTTGTTTTCAAGCGTGCGCCTTATAATCTGTCTGAGAGGGCCGTCGGCATAGAATTCCCACCAGTCCATATCGGCAATAGAGAGAGAGTCCTCCGCCACCCCGCCGACATAGGAAGACGGAAGGTCGAGATGCGGCTCCTGCAATCCCTTGACGCCGGAGCATGACACAAGGATAGCAGAAAGTAAAACGAGTGCGGTATATAAGGTTTTCATTTTGAAGTATCTGATATAGCGTTAGTGTGTTTTTTGTTTCTACGGCGGTTGAACTTGTCAATAGCCACGAAAAAGAATGGAACGAACACAATGCCTACCGTTATGGCCACGAGCATTCCGAAGAACACCCCGGTGCCGATGTCTCTACGAGCGGCAGAACCCGGGCCTGAGGCAAACACAAGAGGCAGAAGTCCGAGCATGAAGGCAAGAGATGTCATCACTATGGGACGGAACCTCAGCCTGGCCGCCGTCAGAGCGGCACTGACAGCTGTGGCACCTTTGTCAACCTCCTCCTTTGCAAACTCGACAATAAGGATGGCATTCTTGGCCACAAGGCCTACAAGCATCACGAGTCCTATCTGAAAATAAATGTTATTTTCAAGTCCGCACAGCCATATTCCGGCATAAGCGCCAACACCGGCCACCGGAAGCGAGAGAATGACGGCAAGTGGCACACTCCAACTCTCATAAAGAGCGGCAAGGAAAAGAAATACAAAGAGAAAAGCAAGACCGAGAACAAGGCCCGTATTGCCTGACTCATGTTTTTCCTGATAAGATAGACCGCTCCACTCTACCCCGATATTTTCCGGGAGATGAGTCCTGACAATCTCTTCGAGAGCCGCCATAGCCTGCCCCGTGCTGTAACCGTGAGCCGCTTCGCCTGAGACCGTTGCCGAGTTGAACATATTGAATCGCCCTATCGTGCCGGGGCCTGTGGTGAACCGCGAAGTCCCGAGAGAGGAAATCGGTACCATGGCATTGTCGGCACTGCGGACAAAGAAGAGATTCAGATTGTCTCTGTTGGAACGATACGGAGCCTCGGCCTGTATATATACGCGGTATATGCGGTTAAACATATTGAAGTCATTCACATATATGGAGCCTGTGAAAGCCTTCATGGTCGAGAAAATATCACTGACTGGTATTCCCTGCATTTTGGCACGGTCACGGTCTACATCAAAATATAGCTGCGGGATATCGGCCTGCATCGAGGTGGAAAGACCTGAAATCTCGGGGGAGAGAGCAGCATAATGGCGGAGCGTGTCGACAGCGTTTTGAAGATCTGTATAGGAGGCATCTCCACGCGCTTCAAGCACCATTTCGAAACCGCCAGACGATCCAAGTCCGGGAATAACCGAAGGTGAGAATATATAGACCTCGCTCTCAGGATAAGAGGCAAGTTCAGAGCGTACTCTCTCCCGTATCTCGGTAATATCCTCGGTCTCACGCTTGTCCCACGGTTTGAGTATAACCGTCAGCTGGGTATGGGCCGGATTCGTACCGACTCGTGGCGACGAGCCTGTGACATTGAGCACATACTCCACATCAGGATCAGAGAGAAGATAGTCCATAGCACGGTTGGTCACCTCCCGGCTGCGCTCGATAGTGGCACCCTCGGGAAGTTCAAGCTCAACGGTGAAATACCCCTGGTCTTCCTGCGACATGAAGCTGCGTGGTCTCAACTCGTTCATGAGCCAGATGAACACCAGTGCCATCCCGAATACCACATATACCCTTTTAGGATATGAAAGAGCCTTACGGATGACACGGCAATAGAACTTGTTGCCGCGTCCGAGCCATACATTGATAAGGCGGAAAACCTTGGCTTTCTTACGCTTTGATTCAGGCCTGAGCAGACGGGCACACATCACCGGCGAAAGGGTCAGGGCCACGATCGTGGATATGATTACCGATACGGCTATGGTAATCGTAAACTGGCGGTAAAGCTGGCCTGTTATACCCGGCATAAAGCTTACGGGGACGAACACGGCACAAAGCACCAACGACATGGCCACAAGGGCGTTGCCAAGATTACCCATTGCCTTGGCCGTAGCCTCGAAAGGTGTCAGACGTTCGGCCTTCATGATGCGGTCTACATTCTCCACCACCACAATGGCATCGTCAACAACAATACCGATAGCAAGAATAAGGCCCAGAAGTGTGAGCATATTGAGTGAGAACCCGAACATGAGCATCACACCGAACGTGCCAACAAGTGATATAGGAACGGCAATAACCGGGATGAGTGTGGCACGCCAGTTCTGCAAAGAAAGAAACACCACCAGAATCACGAGAACCAATGCCTCGATAAAAGTACGGTAGACATGATGGATTGACTCCGATATATAGGTGGTCATGTCAAAAGGTATCTCGTAGGAAATTCCTTCCGGGAAGTTCTTGGATATTACCTCCATCTCGTTTCTGACAGCTTCGGCCACCTCCATGGCATTGGAACCAGGAAGCATATTGATATTGAGCACGGCTGCATTCCCGCCGTTTATGCCGCTCTCGGTAGAATAGCTCGAAGCTTCGAGAGATACTCGGGCCACATCTTTGAGACGAATCATGGAACCGTCTGACTCGGCACGGACTACCACATCCTCAAATTCGGCAACCGACGAAAGACGTCCACGGGCTATGATAGGCATCGTTATATCGATGTCTGTGACAGGGGCCTGTCCCAGTGCTCCGGCTGCCGACTCGCGGTTCTGGTCTTTGAGAGCGTTCTGGATGTCCTTGACGGTTAAGCCAAGATCAGCAAGCTTGTCAGGAGCCACCCATATCTGCATGGCATAATAACGACTACCAACATTGCTAACACTTCCCACTCCGGGTATGCGTCGCAACGGGTCGAGCACATTAAGCGTGGTATAATTACTGAGATATACCTCGTCAAATTTGGGGTCGTCCGAAAGGATAGTTATTGTCATTAGACGCCCTGCCGTCTCCTTTGAGACAGATATGCCGTTCTGAACCACCTCGGCAGGAAGACGCGACTCGGCCTTCTTGACACGGTTCTGGATGTCTACCGCCGCCAACTCGGGATCAGTGTCGATATCAAATGTGACGAGGGCGGTAAACCCGCCTGAGTTGGAACTTGACGATGACATGTATATCATTCCGGGTGTGCCGTTAAGTTCCTGTTCTATCGGTGTTGCGACAGCCTGAGTGACGGTCTGTGCATCCGCACCGGGATAGGAAGCGGTAATCTTCACCACCGGGGGAACTATACGAGGATATTGGTCAACAGGAAGCATCGCAAGACCTATGCCACCGAGAATGAATACCACGATAGATATTACTATCGAGAATACGGGATGGTCAAGAAAAAAATTTCTTTTCATAGTCATTCCTTTCCTTCGTTTTCGGGGCGAGGAGCCACCGGGTTGACCTTCATGCCGTGTGAAAGTTTGTGATAACCTTCTACGACTATTCTCTCACCCTTGGCAAGACCGCGCTCTATGATGGTCTTGTTTGCCACCTGCGGGCCTATTTCGACAAAACGCTTTTCTACCACACTGTCAGGACGCACAACGTATACGAATGCCCCACCCTTCTCTATGGCCATAGCCTTGGTGGGAATCTCCACGGCGTCAGTCCTTACGTCAAGAAGTACCTTCACCTTTGTGAACTCTCCCGGAAGCAGACTTCGGTCAGGGTTGGGCATCTCCGCACGAACAGAGAACGTGCCGGTCTTAGGATCAACCTGCGGATCGGCAAAATCCACAATCCCACGGTGCTTGTAGACCGACCCGTCTGCAAGCGTTATGGTAACATATGAGTTCATCTTACGCGTTGAGTCGGAAGCACCGAAACTCACATTCCTGTCCTTGCTGCGAAGATAGTCAAGAGCAGTCATAGAGAAGTCAACGCGCACAGTGTCACTCTTAACCACCGTGGCAAGAAGTGATTTCCTACCGGGGCCTACAAGCGTACCTATATCAGCCACTCGTTCGGATATAAACCCCGATATAGGAGACGTCACCTGCGTGTAACCCAGTGTCAGCTTGGCCTGTATCAAGTCTGCCTCACACACGGCCATCTCTGCCTTGGCACTCTCATAGGCAGCTGTGGCATTATCAAGATCAAGCTGGGAGGCAGCATTGAGCGCATGGAGAGGACGTATTCGGTTGAGGTCGCGCTCGGTCTTCTGAGCCAGTGCGCGGGCCTTGGTCAACTGGGCGCTGGCCTTGTCCACGTGGGCCTTATAAAGTCTCGGGTCAATAACGAAAAGAGTCTGTCCCTTCTGTATATACGAACCCTCCTTGAAAAGCATCTTTTCAAGATAGCCTTCAACACGGGCATGTACTTCCACAAACTGCTGTGCACGTATACGGCCTACATATTCTCCATATATATTGACTTCGCCGGTGACTACGTCTTCGACTTCCACAGTCGGACGATGTTCCGGCGCCGGACGCTTTCTTAATGAGAAAAAGACTGCAATCCCCACAGCCAAAACCACCAAGGCAAATATAATCCAGAACTTCTTGCTCCTCGGAGTCTTCTCCTTTACCGTCCTATATGCTCCAGAGACGGTTGTTCCTATTTTTCCGCTGTAACTACTCATACTCATTGACAAGTAATATTTGTGTGACTAAAAGTGATGAATGAAATATCCTACATATACTAACAGATATTCCATTAACGCCACATAGCGGCATATGGTTCATTGCATATCCCCTCCATTATGGCTATACAAATATAGTAAATATGCCGCAAAGGCGCGAATGTCTGTCAACAGACACATTATATGTGTAAACAAACGCACATAAAAACAGACCGGACACCACGGAATCGCATTCCATGGTGTCCGATCATATATTTTCTTTCGATATCGAAATATGAAAGGAAACCTTCTCCTTCCGATTATTTCTTTTTGCGGTTGCCGTAACGGCTCATGAACTTGTCCACACGGCCGGCTGTATCGACGAGCTTCTGCTTACCGGTGAAGAAGGGGTGTGAGGAGGAGGTGATTTCAAGTTTCACAAGGGGATATGTCACGCCATCAACTTCGATAGTCTCCTTGGAGGCAACAGTGGAACGGGTGATGAAAATCTCATCGTTTGACATGTCCTTGAAAACCACTTCACGATAGTTGGAAGGATGGATATCTGCTTTCATTGTTTTGGTCGGTGTTGATTGTTATCAAAGTTTGTTGAAAATGCGCTGGTAGGACGCTTAGATTCGTAATGGCGGTGCAAAGGTATGAAAACTTTCGCTATATGCCAACTTTTCAGTATGATTATTTGAATTCTAATAATAAAATCCTGTCCAGTCCGTCTTTTCGGACAGAAAATACACAGGCTATTGCGCGAACGGGCAAAGTTCTGTAAATTTGCACTAACGTTAAGGATTTCATAAAATCAAGCCGTAAGACACCATCGCGACTATTGGACAACAACATACATATTCATCACATTATCATGAAGACCCATCACCTCATTATGGCGGCTGCCATTATCCCATGCCTCGTCAGCTCATGCTCCGGGAATGGCTCCAAACCTGAAAACGATACATCTCTTAAAGAACAGACTTTCAAAATAGGCCTTGGTTGGAATCTTGGCAACCAGCTTGACGCCAATCAAGGAGGGACTCCGGGAGAGACCTTGTGGGGAAACGCGGTTGTCACACAGGCAACCATTGACTCCGTAAAGGCTGCCGGATTTTCGACTATCCGTATCCCTGTGACATGGGGCACAAAGATTGGGGCCGCACCCGCATACGCCATAGATTCCGCATGGCTTTCACGCGTGTCCGAGATTGTCGGATATGCCGAGAAAGCCGGCCTCAACGCCATTATAAACATACACCATGACGGGGCCGATTCGCGCTCATGGCTGAACATAAAAGACGCCCCGCTTGATTCGACCCTTAACGCCGGAATCAAGGCTTGTCTGGGATCTGTCTGGGCGCAGATAGCCCGAAATTTTTCCGACAAAGGGGAGTTCCTGATGTTCGAGTCTATGAACGAGATTCACGACGGACGCTGGGGCTGGGGCGACAACAAGACAGACGGAGGAAAACAATACCGTGCTTTCAACGAATGGCAGCAGGTGTTCGTTGACTCTGTACGCGCCCAAGGAGGCACCAACACTACCCGCTATCTCGGCATACCGACTTATTGCACGAATACCGACTTGGGAGAATATCTCGAACTTCCTTCCGATCCCACACCTGACCGTATGCTCGTAGCGGTACATCTTTACGAACCTTTCGAATATACCCTTGAAAACAAGTACACACAATGGGGCCATACCGCCGATAAGGACAAAGCCCACCCGGTAAGTGACGAGAAAACGCTCATTGCCGAACTTGACAAGGCTGCATCACTTGGCAAACGTCTCGGAGTACCTGTATATATCGGAGAGACAGGATGTGTCCGTAGAGACAATGAGCGTGACGAAAAATTCCGACTGTATTATCTTGAATATCTTGCAAAGGCGGCCGCTGACCGTGACATATCAATCATATACTGGGACAATGGCTATGCCGATGCCGGACGAGAATGCAGCGGTCTCTTCGACCGCGCGACAGGCGCGTTCCTGAACGATGGTGGTGATGTGGTAAAGGCAATGCACAAAGGCTTCTGTTCCACAGATTCCGCATATACCATCGAGACCGTGTACGCCTCCGCACCCACAGAATGACACTCTCACCATAAAAAACAATTAGGATGCCAGCTGGCATCCTAATTGTTTTTTATCATCCTATCTGTAAATGATCCATCATTACAAAGGCAAACGGTCGTTCGCCAACCTTCCTGAAACCTATGCTCTCATAAAGACGCCTGGCCTTGTGGTTTTCTTTGTCAACAAGCAGGCCGGCAGGTCTGCCTGATTTGACGGCCCTCTCTATCATTGCCTTCAATAAGACCTTGGCAAGCCCCTTGCCACGATGTTCCGGGATGACAGCCAACGTGTCAAGATAAAATTCACCGGCTTCACATTCATCTTCCATTCCTCTCATATCACGACCAAGCATCTCACGGGCAGCGGTGAAGAAATGTTCACGCATGGGATGAAGCCCGGCTCCGTCATATCCTATAATGGCACCGACAGGATTATCGTTTTCATCTATCGCGACAAGAGCGTTTCGATAACTATACTGGGTGTCCTCTCTAAGCGCAAGAGATGTAAACAGGTTCTTAACATCCTCAGAAGAATGATTCTCACCTCTAAAATCGTCACATATATCCTCTCCTACGGCATCCATTATACAATGGGCCAGAAAAGCTGCATGCGCAGGCTGTGCTGGTATTATTCTCATGATTTTATATAATTCAATATTGTATTTCCATCTATCTTTCTGACGGATTGGAGCCGTGCATCGTGCGGGAGTATCGGGGAACTGACATTACCGTTTATAACCCGCAGGGATTTCTCCACACGTATCTCATCCCACAGGCCATCGGCAATAAACGAGCCAAGCACCTCAGACCCTCCCTCGACAAGCAATGATGTTATACCGTCGTGATACATCCCGCCTACCAGCTCTCCGAGAGACGGATAGCCACTCAATACGTCCACTCCTTCGGCCTTTTCTATCCTTCCACGACGGTCAAGAACCACCCTTCGCGGTGACTTTCCGGCAAACAACCGATTATCAAGACCCGGATTATCAATGAGGAAGGTGTTGCTACCTACAAGGATGGCATCATGTGTTGCACGGAGTTCGTGAACAAGCACTGACGTGAGCGGTGTGGAAATCTTTCCATCAATATATCCGTCCGCACTCTCCGCCCATTTAAGGGTTATGAACGGACGTCGCAAGGTGTGGGCTGTGAAAAATTTCTTGTTCAACTCCCGGCATTCACGTTCAAGAAGTCCTGTCACGACCTCGACCCCAGCATCACGCAGCATGGCAACACCACGTCCAGAGACCTTCTCAAACGGATCGAGTGTCCCGATCAAAACACGAGGTATCCCTTTATTTATAATCAGAGACGCACAGGGAGGCGTCTTGCCATAATGTGAACAAGGTTCAAGTGTGACATACATTGTAGAATCATGAAGCCGGGAAGTTTCTGCAACCGAAGCAACAGCGTTAACCTCGGCATGCCCCTCTCCGCATCTTCTATGCCAGCCCTCACCTATTATTTCGCCGGAAGGTGACACTATCACCGCACCGACCATAGGATTGGGCGATGCATCGAGCCTGCCATGTGCGGCAAGCTCGATCGCACGACGCATGTATTTCTCTTCGGCCTTCATATATCAGTCAGGCTCGACCCAGTCCCCGTTTTCCTTTATCAGTTCGACAAGACGGACGATTGCTTCCTCGGCAGGAATGTTCTTGACTATACACTCTTTGCCCTTATAAAGACTGATCTTGCCCACTCCGGCTCCGACATATCCGTAGTCAGCATCGGCCATTTCACCCGGGCCGTTGACTATACATCCCATAACACCTATTTTCAATCCTTTAAGATGTGATGTAGCGGATTTTATCTCACGAAGTGTATTTTGGAGATCATAGAGAGTACGTCCACACCCCGGACATGATATAAACTCGGTCTTTGAGATTCGCTGGCGGGTTGCTTGGAGAATATTAAGGCTGAGATTGTTCAGCCACTCTCTGTCAATCCCCTCAGCCTCTATCCATATACCATCCGAATAGCCCATCAGGAGCAACCGCCCGAGGTCAATGGAGGCTGCGACCGTAAGTTCATCTTTCCCAAGTTTAGGATAGACAGCCTTTAATATCACCGGATTGGGCACATCCCTTATTTCTGACAAACAAGCTTCAAGCTCTTTGGACAGACAGGGGCCTGAGGCGGAAATAATGACCGGATTATCAGAATCCTCGGGCACAAACCCTTTATATTCACACGCATCCGCAAGCTCTTCCGGCTGTATGTCAAGCCCTACAATCTGCGGTAGACGGTCAGACCAGACACTCGGCCTGCGTGAATAAGAACATACGTCATTTCTGACAGTGCCCTCGCCCATTCCGGCAACATGTGACAGTATGGCACGGGCAACCGGGATCTCACATTCCGGCTCCTCGCTTAACGACACCCTTATCGTATCTCCTATTCCGTCTGACAAAAGCGAACCGATTCCAACGGCTGATTTGATGCGGCCGTCTTCACCGTCACCAGCCTCGGTGACACCAAGGTGGAGCGGGAAGTGCATATCCTCATCATCCATAGCTGTGACAAGACGGCGGACAGTCTCGGTCATGACCACCACATTTGAAGCCTTTATCGAAATCGCGACATCCCGGAAGTCATTTCTGAGGCAGACACGCAGAAACTCCATGGCGCTCTCCACCATTCCGGCAGGAGTATCACCATATCTGCTCATAATCCTGTCAGAGAGCGAACCGTGGTTAACACCTATTCGCAGAGCCGTCCCGTGTTCACGACATATGTCGAGAAGTGGCACAAGCCCCTGCTCTATCTTTTCAATCTCGGCCGCATACTCCTCATCAGTGTAGTCAATCTTCTTGAACACACGTCCCGGATCGACAAAGTTTCCGGGATTTATACGAACCTTTTCCACTCTCGATGCAGCCGCAAACGCTGCCTTCGGATTAAAATGGATATCAGCCACAAGCGGGACATCACATCCGTCTGCACGCAGGCGTGTGCTTATCTCGGAAAGATTCTCTGCCTCCCGAACGCCCTGTGCTGTCAGACGTACAATATCCCCGCCCGCTTTGACTATCCGCTCTATCTGTGCCACCGACCCGTCTGTATCCATTGTTGAAGTAGAGGTCATAGACTGCACGGCCACAGGATAATCTGAGCCTATAAATACATTGCCGATTCTGACCGGCCATGTCGCACGGCGCTTCGGGCTATTATGAGACATAATCAATCTACTTTAAAGTCATATTTCAACTCCTTCAATTCCTCGTTGGCCTTGACTATTTTTCGTGAAAGGGTCGAACGATAAGCCTCGAAGCGTTCAGCCAGAGCCTCGTCCCCGATAGCGAGAATCTGCACGGCGGTAACAGCCGCATTCATTCCGGCGTTGATACCGACTGTGGCAACCGATATGCCCGGAGGCATCTGGACGATGGAATAAAGGGCGTCCATACCGCTGAGTGTGGAGTTTATGGGGATACCGATAACAGGCAGAGGGGTCATGGCCGCTATAACGCCGGGAAGGGCGGCAGCCATGCCGGCAGCCGCGATAATGACCTTTATGCCACGCTCTTTGGCTCCACGCGCAAATTCCTCCACTTCCGCAGGTGTGCGATGGGCTGAAAGGGCATTCATCTCAAAAGGCACCTGCATATCGTTAAGAAAGTCAGCCGCCTTCTTCAATATGGGAAGATCGCTCGTACTTCCCATGATAATGCTTACGATTGGTTTCATTATATTAAAGTATATATAAGTTTGACAGTCTCAAATCATAACATACTGAGCAACCACACGCACAGAAATCCGTTGGCGGTTCCACAGAACAACTGCATCAAAGTGTGACATCTAAGATATATCCTCGCGCTAAGCACCATCCCGGCCACTATTACAGCACCCGAAATCCATAAATTCATATTATATATGGCATATCCCGATGCAACCATTCGGAAACACAGAGCGGCAAGACCGCCGACAGCGGCAGCATGAGCGGAAATCTTCCACCAGCGGTTGACAATAATGTTCACCCCTATGGCAAGCGCTCCTCCTGCAAAAAACATGGCAATCCACAATGGCGTCCCTACACGGATAAGAAAGAACGCCGCCCCTATATAGCATACAGCCGCGAGCAGATATGGCGCTGTACGTTCAGTCCTTTCATTAAGACCCGCATCCTTTATAAACCCCATCTTGTACATTGACAGAATTCCTGACAGAGGGATTATACATGTGATGACAAATATAATCCCTATTGCCGACCAGCGTATTCCCGCCGGGATAACCGACATTACAGTCAGATAGGACAGAAGTATCATCCCGTAAGTGGGGACAAACAACGGAGAGAACAACGCCGAGATTATCTTTGAAAACGTTTTCATCGCATCAGTTAGTAAGAAATAAATACATATACAGCCATGACTCAGAGTCTCTTTCTCAACCGCGCCACAGGAATACCGATTTTCTCACGATATTTGGCCACAGTGCGTCTGGCAATATCATAACCTCTCTCATGAAGAAGATTCATAAGAGCATCATCACTAAGCGGGGAACCGGGCTCCTCACCTCCTATAATATCCCTTATAGCCGCGAATATCTCTCTTGACGAAGATTCCTCATCCTCGCTGACCTTCTCATTAAAGAAGAATTTCAGAGGATACACACCTCCCGCAGTAGCCACATACTTGCCGCCGGTAGCACGAGAGACCACAGACAGATCATAGCCCGTGAGAGAGGCGACATCTTTGAGTATCATAGGCTTTAACCGGCCTTCATCCTCTGTAAGAAAAAATTCCCGCTGAATACGTGCGATAGCCTCCATCACCCTCATAAGGGTGACACGCCTCATTCTGAGAAGTTCTATAAAGTCTGAGGCCTCTTCACGCTTACGTGATATAAATGCCCGGGCATCCGCAAGCCGTGTACCGACAGCTATATCAGAAACCGTATTGTCATCATCAACAGCAAAACTACTCTCAATCGTGAGTTCGGGCAGATTCCCGCACATGCTGACGGTTATGACCCCGTTCTGATCCACCTCCACAGAGAAATCAGGAATGATATGACGAGTCCTATAATCAGCCTCGCTCTCCCCTATCCTTCCTGCGGGTTTCGGATCAAGCGAACGAATAACGTCAACCGCTTTCTTCAGTTTGTCCCGATCTATTCCAAGAGCCGACATGATACGGTCATAATGCCTCAACGAGAAAAGGTCGAAATAATGCGACACTATTTCAAGCGCAGTGTCACGCTCCTCGGCAGAAGGCATACGCCTAAGCTGCAATGCAAGGCAGTCACGCAAATCATTAGCCCCCACTCCGGCAGGATCGAGTGACCTTATTGCGTCAAAGACCTTCTTAATGGTAATGTCGTCCACATCAGTCCCGGCAATGAAGAGATCATCCTGTATTTCCCGAAGCGAACGGGTCATGTAACCATTATCATCAAGGTTTCCAATAATATATCTTGCGGCTGCAAGTTCTTTTTCACCAAGATCGGTCTCTGCAAGCTGTGACATGAGATAGTCCATCATCGAATCTCCCCCGTCAACAGCCAACGGCTCAAAATATACGTCATTGACGCTATGGTTTCTGGCTTCAAGACGGTAGGCAGGAATATCGTCCTCGTCCCTATAATCGGCAAGCTGCATCTCCTCGGCCGTCTCATTGAAATTGCCGTCATCAGCCTCGTTATCATTGACTCGGTCAGCCTCTTCAAGAGCCGGATTATCATCCAGCTCCTTTCGGATCTCTTCCTCGACCTCAGGCTCTGACATCTCCAACATTCTCACAAAACGCATCTGCATCGGTGATAACCGCTGCTGCAATTTCTGTGTGAGAGACTGGCGAAGTGCTTCTTTCATAGTTCAATCAGGGAATCATACGGAAAGTCCCGGGATGCCCTTTTACCTATAACGTTATCCCATTCCATCGGGTTTATTCCTCCTCCCGGGCGCTTCACGGTTATATTTTCCTCATCGAAAACATCACCTTTCTTTATGTCACACGCGGCGACAATGCTCTTGCGGGCAACCTCTATATTAGCCCTCTCGCTGTCAGCTACCCTTTTGTTGCCACATCCCAAGGCTTTCTCTATATTTCTTACGGCATCAACCATCGCTTTGAGTTCCGACGGTTCAAGAGAAGCTCTATGGTCAGGGCCGGGCAGGGACTTGTCAAGAGTAAAATGTTTCTCTATAATGACTGCGCCGAGAGCCACGGCGGCAACAGGAACCTCTATTCCGACAGTATGATCGCTGTAACCTACACCTGCCGTACCGAGCGTCCGCAACTCCTCCATAGCCCGAAGATTGACATCCTCCATAGGCGTCGGATACTGCGTGGTACAATGAAGAAGCCAGATGTCCGAACGAGGTGTACCATTGCGTTCAAGCACATCGACGGCCTTCTCCACCTCTTCCAGCTCCGACATACCGGTGGATAATATCACTTTTCCACCAAGCGAGCCAATCTTCCTTAGATAAGGCAGATTGGTTATCTCGCCGGACGGAATTTTCCAGTAATCCATGCCGAGAGGCACGAGAGAGTCAATGGACACAAGGTCAAAAGGTGTGCTCATGAATCCTATCCCCTCCTCGCGGCACAACGAGGCAAGCTCCGCATAGGCCGACAACGGAAGATGTATGGCCCGGCACATGTCAAGCTGTGATTCCTCGTTCCCGGTGGTCTCTTTCTGATATTCCGCTTTCGGAGCTATGGATGAGATAACAAGCTCCGGCACCGCAGTCTGGAATTTCACATAATCAGCACCTGCCTTAGCGGCAGCCCTGACCATCTCACGGGCACGCTCAATGGATGCGTTATGGTTTACACCAGCCTCGGCTATTATAAGTGTTTTCAATTTGTCCTTACACATAGAATACAGTCTCTTCAAAATAACGGCAGATCAGGGTGCCCGGCTTAATGTCCTTTATTACAGCCGGATTGAGACCAAGAGCCTCTTTGAGGATAAGCCCCGGTATATCCGCCCCTGCATGTACAGAGCATACGACACCTCCGCCAAGACGCGGGTTTATCTCCATAAGCATCAGCCTGCCAGTCACACGGTCTCGCAGATACTGTATGGTCACGGCTCCGCGCAGTCTAAGACGCGATATAGCACTCAGAGAAGCCTCATAAAGTTCAGGGTCGTCCACAGTCACTGTACGGGACACCTCGCCATTCACCACTTCAAGCCTCTCACGCGGACTTATACACAACGCCTCGCCATCACGGCTTATATAACAGTCCACCGTATACTCACGGCGCTCCGGATAGTATCTTTGAAGGATATATTCGTCCCTAACCTTGTCTATACGACGGAACTCGGGGATGTCGTTTATCACTATAAGTCCCTTGGATGCAGACCCGTGACGCGGTTTGGCAATAAGCGGAAATACAGGACGACCGCCTCTGTAAGTCTCGGGGATATCAAGTGAGGCTTCCTCAAAAGCCGTTGCGGAAGCAAGCTTGTCAAAAAGGATTTCCGCAGTAGAAGGATTGACAACTGGCGCCCAGACATCATTGTATCTGGCCACATAAAGACCGGCTACACCCACTGCCGCATCCACAAACGGAAGCATGACGTCAATGCGGTATTCCTCTACCACCGAATGGAGATGTTCGAGAATAGCGGAATCATTCCATTTAAGCCCTATGACTACCTCTCCAATAGCGGCAACAGGAACCTGACGGGACAGTTCATAGCTGAATATTCTGACATCGGCTCCGAGTCGCAGTCCGGCCTCGATTATCTTCCGTCCCATCGAAACCCTCTTGGCTCCTCCGAGAAACAGAATGTTAAGGTGCTTCTTTTCCATAGGCTAAACTAATCACACATTGTATATTCCGGCCTTATACATGGCAAGATTACCGGGTTTCGTGAACCATTTGACCGTCTCCCTGAGGCCGTCCTCGATGCCATATCTCGGACGCCAGTCTGTCAGTGACGTAATCAGAGTGTTGTCTCCACACAGACGGAACACCTCGCTTCCTGCCGGACGCAGACGGGCCGGATCAACCACATACTCCACATCCTTGCCCATTATCCCGGCAATGAGGTCGAGAGTATGCCTCATGCTTACCTCGGTGCCGGTGGCAATATTGATTTCCCTGCCTTCCACACCCTCGGCCTCTCCGAGGGCGATAAATCCGGCGGCGGTGTCAAGGACATAGTTAAAGTCTCTTGTAGGCGTGAGGTCTCCCACCTTGATACGAGTCTCTCCTGACGCTATCTGTGAAATAATAGTCGGAATGATGGCTCTTGCACTCTGACGTGGGCCGTAAGTATTGAAAGGCCGGGCTATGACCACAGGAAGCCCGAACGCGTTATAAAAACTCATGGCTATGGCATCGGCACCTATCTTGGTAGCACTATAAGGTGACTGCGGCTGCTTTGGATGCGACTCGTTTATAGGCACGCTTATAGCCGTCCCATAGACCTCGCTCGTAGAGGTTACCACAAGACGCCTCACACCACAGTCTCTCGCTGCCTGACAGATATTGAGAGTGCCCTTGATATTGGTATCTACATAGCTGTCAGGTGCGACATAACTATACGGAATGGCTATCAATGCCGCGAGATGGTAGACAGTATCACACCCTTTTACAATCTCCCGACAGAGATTCGGGTCTCGCACATCTCCCGTTACCACTTCAAGGTCTGGATGGGATATACCTTCAAGCCATCCCCAGTTATTGAATGAGTTATACTGGCTCAGGGCACGTACAGAGTAACCTTTGCCAAGAAGAGCCTCTGAAAGATGTGAGCCGATAAACCCGTCGGCTCCCGTAACAAGTACTTTTTTCTTATGTTGATTCATGGATTGTCAATAAGCCTTTTTAAGATGATAGACATACCTCACCCCCTCTTCCGATACCCGTTCGAGAGTCATTTTCCGTGAGGTGAGCCGGATTACCTTCATATCCGACACTCCATCCTTGACCATATGGAGATTTTCAGGAGGGTCATAATACTTGTCTCCGTCATTTCCTTTATAGCTGAAATCAAGATGTAAGACTCCGTCCGCCATACTCCATGTGCCCATTATGTTATAATAGGAATTATCCGGATTTATAACGGATATGAACATCAGAGATCCTTGGAACGACCATGTGTAGAGCAATGTGTCATCATCATAGAGTTTCTCCTCCACACCGTCAACCTTCACAGTCTCCACTCGCCAGCGACCGAAAAGCTCGCCTATATCACCGTTGTTGCGGGTACACGATGAGAGAAATATCAGAGCCGTGAACAAGCCTAAAAATATCCTTGCCTTCATTCAGTATCTGCTAAAAGTTAAAATTACCGCTATATCTCACAGTCACCATAGCGCCAAGCGAATTGCACGGCATATTCCCACGGTCAAGTTCTATCCTGCCGTTTACCGTAAGCCCCTTTATGGCTGACGGACGCCAGTCGGCTTCGACCATCACCGCCGTGAGATGCAGCGGTTGTGGCAACAATACATATCCGCTTCCCCATGCCTTGCGGTAACCTCCTTTGAGCCGATAACCAAGAGATGGCGTTATATACCCCTCTAAACCGACATGGAATCCCCTCATGGCATTGGCCTTATAGGCCAGATAACCATTGGTATTGTAAATCGGGGCCATAAGAGCCGGAGTTCCTATCGACATGCCGTAATAGGCATATGAGTTGTGACCTATATTGTTGTAGTAATCATCCGAGCCGGACACATGGTCGGGAATAGTGGTTCCCTCAAAATCTGACGGATTAAAATGCAACGGGCCGCTCTGATTGGTAAAATCAAGGTATTCTATAACAGCCCCGCTGAGCAACCCCGGCTCAGACGCACGATATCCAAGTCCCCACAGGCCATCCCAGCCATTGAGTTTGCCTATGCCTGAACCATCCTCCCATGGAAATGAAAAGTAGGCAGACAGATGACTGCCGTCATTGAGACGGTAGACTGCCCGCATATCCCATGAACCGAGATGGTTCCCTGTATAAAAACTTTCTTTGCCGTCTTCATAAGGAAAGAGCATTTTCATAAAGGTAGTAAAATCAGACTTGAACGTCTCTGTCTTTGACAACACACCTTTATCATAATAATATGCCTTGCCTCCGAACTTTGCCACGGCCTGCATACCTATCGTCACAGAAAAACGTTCGGAAGGACGGCTGCGGAAATACAGACGCTTGTAGTTATAATACGCATCCTTGGTGATGTGGTAGTTGTAGTAGTTATAATGGTTTTCCCACCACCTGTCATCCAGAAATATGCCATAACCGGCCTCACCCTGTATCTGCACCCACCCGTTAGTAAACGGTATGTCCTGGAAGTCTATGAAACCGGCCCTTATCTGAGGTATAGGGCGGGCGTTGCCACTCTCTGTGAGGTCACCGCTTGTAAGATTGTTGTCCAGAAGTGCCGAACCTCGCTCCTTGGCACCCGCCGATAGGAATAGCGAACGCCATTTCACCTCTCCGTAAAGCTGCTGGATCCATGCCGCAGACGGACGCTCGGCATGACTGCTCCATGACGATGAAGACGCATTGTAACGCCCATAATCGACAGCCGAGGAGTATCCAGCGATAAGATCAAGACCGAAACCATAGCTGAACCTCCGCTTGGTCTCCATATTACGGCTTACAGATGCCTCTGCCTGTATATTGTATTGCTGGCTGAATCGGCCGCCACGCAGAGAAGACATGTAATACGGCGAGAATTCCCCGCTGCCCCCACCCGCAGTCAGTGACACTTCATAATCCAACGGATAACCGGCTTTTGCCTGTTCAGGAAACAAGGCGGAAAGAGCCGAGACAAGCGAAAGCGCATATATGGGATAACGAATGTTCATACTTGAATAATATAATATGCAAATTTAGCCATTCTGTCTGAGTAGAGCAAGAAACCATGACGATTTTCTATGTCAGACAGATATGAACTTAACAAACGCCATCAAAGAGACTGATTCCAAACATGGGGGCTCCGAATGCGTACCCATACACCCTATCCGAAACCAGATTATTAATTTTCAATCGGACAACATCCTATTTGCCGGTCAGAATCGTCTTGATATCATGCAGTTTGTTGAGAGCGGCCATAGGTGTCAGATTATTTATGTCAAGCCCCAGAATCTGGTCACGCAACTGGGATAGAACCGGGTCATCAAGCTGGAAAAATGACAGCTGCATCCCTTCGGCTGCCGAGTCAAGGGTTGATAGCGATGCCTTCGGCGCGTCGCTGTCCCGGTTGGCCTTTTCAAGATGTTTCAATACCTGTCCGGCCCTTTTCACTATTGTTTGCGGCATACCGGCGAGTTTGGCCACATGTATGCCGAAACTATGCTCGCTTCCACCACGGGCAAGCTTACGCATAAACACCACCTTGCCGTCTATCTCTTTGACCGATACATTGAAATTGACTACCCGCGAGAAACTTTTCTCCATCTCGTTCAGCTCATGATAATGCGTGGCGAAAAGGGTTTTAGGATGTGAGTTTCCGTATTCATGGATATATTCCACGATAGCCCATGCGATAGATATGCCGTCATAGGTCGAAGTTCCCCTCCCGAGTTCGTCAAAAAGAATGAGCGAGCGTTCGCTCATATTGTTCAATATCGAGGCGGCCTCGTTCATCTCCACCATGAAAGTAGATTCTCCCAGCGATATATTGTCACTGGCACCTACCCTTGTGAAAATCTTGTCCACCACTCCGATATGGGCACTTTCGGCTGCCACAAACGAACCAATCTGGGCCAGAAGGACGTTTAACGCGGTCTGACGCAGGAGAGCGGATTTACCCGACATGTTCGGCCCCGTGATCATCATCACCTGTGTACCGTCGTTGGAAAGAGTTACCGTGTTGGCAATATACGGCTCTCCCGGCGGCAGCTCTCGCTCTATGACAGGATGGCGCCCTTCCACTATGGAGATTTCGAGTGAATCATCGACAACCGGGCGGTTGTAGCGGTTATCGATAGCAAGACGGGTAAACGAGTTGAACACATCGAGCTGGGCAAGGAGCTGGGCATCAAGTAGTATCGCCGGTATATAGTCACACACTCTGGCAACAAGCGTGGAATAGATTCTCTGCTCTATGACCGCTATCTTGTCCTGTGCGCCAAGGATGCGTTCCTCATATTCTTTGAGTTCCTGAGTGATATATCGCTCGGCATTTACGAGTGTCTGCTTTCTCACCCATTCCTCCGGCACCTTGTCCTTATGGGTATTCGTCACCTCGATATAATATCCGAAAACATTGTTGTATGCGATTTTAAGCGACGGTATACCTGTCCGTCTGCTTTCCCGCTGCTGCAATCCTGCAAGATAATCCTTGCCTTTGAAGGCAATCTCGCGCAATTCGTCAAGTTCCGTATCAACGCCATCCCTTATGACCTGTCCCCGGTTGAGCGCGGTGGGTGCATCATCGGCTATCTCCCTGCCGATTTTCTCCGCAATGCCGGAACACGGGTTCAGCTGTTCTCCTATTGATACCAGTGCCGGCTCTCCCGATTCCTGACATATGCTCTTGATAACGGGAATCATCAGAAGTGCGTTTTTGAGCTGACAAAGCTCACGCGGATTAACCCTTGATGCGGAGACCTTCCCGATCAGGCGTTCAAGATCACCCACCTGTCCAAGTTTCTCACACAATGTCTCACGATGCTCAGGCTGTTTGAAGAAATAATCCACTATGTCAAGACGCTTGTTGATTTCCTTCGGGTCTTTGAGCGGAAAAAGAAGCCAGCGGTGCAGAAGTCTCGCACCCATCGGACTCACTGTACGGTCTATGACATCGAGAAGGCTCTTTCCGTCATCACCCATAGCCCTCACAAGTTCAAGATTGCGAATGGTGAAACGGTCAAGTCTTACAGACATCTCCTCCTCCACCCGCGCCAGCGACGTGATATGGCCGGTATGAGTGTGCTGGGTTATATCAAGATAATGCAGGATGGCCCCGGAAGCTATTATGCCAGAGCACATGGAATGAACGCCGAACCCTTTCAGAGACGAGGTCTCAAACTGTTTCAAAAGACGATCCATGGCTGACGTAGTGGTAAACACCCAATCGTCAAGCTCGAATGTATAGTATTTCTCGGCAAACGACTCTTCGACCAGACGCTTCTTGCCGCGCTCGACAAGCACCTCTTTCGGGGCGAAATTCACCATCAACTTGCTTATATAGTCAAGGCTCCCCTCGGCTGTGAGAAATTCACCCGTAGAGATATCAAGGAATGCTATCCCGCAGACCTGTTTCCCGAAATGTATTGCTGCAAGAAAGTTGTTCTCCCTGTGGTTCAGAACGTTGTCATTTATCGATACGCCGGGAGTGACAAGCTCGGTAATGCCGCGCTTTACCAGTTTCTTCGTTGTTTTAGGGTCTTCAAGCTGTTCGCATATTGCCACTCTCTTTCCGGCCCTGACAAGTTTGGGCAGATATGTGTCAAGCGCGTGATGTGGAAAACCGGCAAGTGCCACATACTGGGCCGAACCATTGGCACGGCGGGTCAGCGTGATTCCGAGAATCTCGGAGGCAGCGACCGCATCATCCGCAAATGTCTCATAAAAGTCTCCTACACGAAAAAGCAATATCGCGTCAGGATGTTTCTGCTTCATCGCGATATACTGTTTCATCAACGGGGTCTCGACTATAGCTTTTGCCATAAATCCTATATGATTTCTTTATATATCTTTGCTTGTGGAATTATAATACAAAGGTACAAAAAATTGTGAGATTAGGAGAATAGGGTGCAACAATCAGCCGATGTCCCGGCAGGTCAAGCCTGTCATGACATCGGCTGTTTACATGTCCGGGCCGGAACCGAGGTCTTGCAACCGTCCGCAACCCGTATGCTCAAAGTAGTTTATAGTGTCTGTTTTGAGAAAGAAAATTTTACGGAGGCGTTCTCGAAATCGAGTTTTCCCATCACCGGCTCTGTCACATATGGTGTTATGGAGCTTACAGATTGCGAAGTGGTATTATATCCGTAATAATAGCCATAATATGAATTAGAATTGGACGGAAAGAACGAAACCAGCACAGGGCATATGACAAACTCCTCATCTTCCGGCTCCACGGAACCCTTCTTTATAATCTCGTTTATGTAGTTCAACATAGACGAGAAGGTATAGCTTTTTTTCGAGTAGTCATACGCCGCATAGAATGAGTTTATATTGTCATTGACCTGCATCTTTGAGAAAAACTCATCCTTCTTGGACTTCTTGACCATCAAGACATAAGGGGGCGGTGTCAGACCGTAGTCATTTGCAATTTCCTCCACGGGAAGTGTAAACGACAGAGAGTTGACAAGGGCGAGCGGGCCGGCCGAAGCCTGATAGCGGCTGAGAATCTCTCCGGCAGGAAATTTGAAATCCACGTCATATCCGACAGGGCCGACAATAATCGGTTCACCAGACTCCGCCATACGTTTAAGCCCGGGCGCCATCTTGTATGATATATTGTTGTTGGTATATACCTCGGGGGTAACTCCGAGATATGACCCTACATAGTTCAAGGTGGTATCTTTGGGAGCCTCGGGAGTACCAATCTGACGGACAGAATGGTAATAGACAAGTATGGAATTATTACTGATACGCGTGACACGTCCCGAACCGAACGTATTGCCTATGTAAAGGCCGGGGAACCACTGCGCGAATGCACGAGGCGTCTCGAACGTCTCAGGAGAATCTATATAACGGTCATACAGGCTCCTGCCGAACTCGACCGGAAGATCTACATATATATTCTTATAAAGGCTACCCTCTGAGTCAGATCCAACATAAGGATAGCCGTCCAGAAGACCAGAATAAGACGTAGCCCCGATCGGCGTCTCATCATAATAGCCCGAAGGATCAAAATCACTGTCAAGGGTAGTCGGGAGCTGTTTGTTGAGGCGATGGACGCTCAACCCCATAGGGGCTACCGAGTCTCCCGCAAAACCGCCTTTGTAGACTGACAAGACGAGTTTCACAGAGTCGATATACTCCCTCTTCACACCAACGGTATCAAGTTCTGACGCCGGCATGTACTGACACACTATGTCTGACGAGAAATCACCATATCCCTTGGCATCAAGACGCCCGAGAAGCTGCAACACAGTGCGCGAACGTACCGACGGATTTGCCTCCGGGATACCTGTGACAGTAAACATCGAGTCACGCACAATAGCGATATCGTCCTCGACAAGCGAGCCGCCGGCAGTCAGCGAGTCTTCGCATGAAACGGAAGCGACGGCGATAGCCGCGACAGCCGTTAATGAAAAAATGTTGTTGAATCTCATTTCTTATGATTTCATAGGGGAGAGTGGGAAACCAGGCATTTTCAGTCTTCTTCCTCCTCGGTCAGCGAACGGTAGAAGTCCATATATGCCTCCTTGCGTTCATCCTCTTCCACATAGCCGAGGAACGCCTTGCCGGATTCTTTGGCATACTGCACAAGCTCGGGATTTACATCTTCGGTAATCTGTATCACGGCGTCGGCATAGTCTATCGCTATCTTGTTAAGCGCCATAAAGTCCACATCCCCGTCAAGAAGCCCGCGAAGATCCTCGTCGGCAAAATCACTCATACGCAGCTTCTCCACAAACCGAGGGTCAAGAGTACCTTCAAACGACTCTGGCTGCAAAGCAAACACGATCTTGGCATTTCTGAACGTAGGATCCTCACCATACTTCCTGCGGATATATAACGGAGCGAGAGCCGACACCCATCCGCTGCAATGAATGACTGCCGGTGGCCAGCGAAGCTTCTTGGCAGTCTCGATAACGCCGGTGGTAAAGAACATCAGACGCTCGTCATTATCCTCGCTCAGGAGTTCGGTTTCAAGTCCTTTCTCCTCCATCGAATGAAAATAATCGTCATTGTCAATGAAGTAGACCTGCATACGGGAAGGCAGAAGCGTGGCCACCTTTATTATTAAAGGATGGTCGTTGTCATCAATAATCAGGTTCATTCCCGACAGACGTATGACCTCGTGTAGCTGGTTGCGCCTTTCGTTGATACATCCGTATTTAGGCATGAATATTCTCACCTCAAACTCTTTGCCGTGTATGGTCTGAGGGATAGTCCTGCCGAGTACGGACATCGGCGTGTCTGGAAGATAAGGAGATACTTCTTGGGATATGAACAATACTTTATTTGCCGCCATTTGCAGGAGGATTTTTCAGGGGTGTGAATGGATTTTACCGTCGCGAGCCGCCCATTTGTGCAAGGTGCGGGATTTCGCAGCGCAAAGTTACTTAATTTTTCTTTGTTTTCCCAATTATTAAGGCAGAAATCAACATATTCCGGGACTGACACCACAACATGCTCTCCACTCAGGCCGTCGTTTTATATTTTTAACCAAACAGAGACCAAGTGTTTCATGATTTTTTACTAACTTTGCGCGATTAATGTGCGTTAAGTTTACATGAGACAACTAAAAATCACCAAATCAATCACCAACCGTGAAAGCGCATCCCTTGACAAATTCCTTCAAGAGATCGGCCGTGAGGAACTTATATCCGTAGAGGAAGAGGTAGACCTCGCGCAACGCATTCACCAGGGAGACCAGCGCGCTCTCGACAAACTCGTCCGTGCCAACCTACGCTTCGTTGTTTCCGTAGCCAAACAGTATCAAAATCAGGGGCTCAGTCTCCCTGACCTGATCAACGAAGGCAATCTCGGCTTGATTAAAGCAGCACAAAAGTTTGACGAAACACGCGGATTTAAGTTTATCTCCTACGCAGTGTGGTGGATTCGTCAGTCCATCCTCCAAGCCCTTGCAGAGCAGAGCCGCATCGTGAGACTCCCGCTCAACCAGGTAGGCTCGCTAAACAAGATCAGCAAGGCACTCTCTAAATTCGAGCAGGAGAACGAACGGCGCCCTTCGCCGGAAGAACTTGCAGAGAAACTCGAAGTGCCTGTCGACAAGATTGCCGACACCCTCAAAGTTTCCGGACGCCACATCTCTGTGGACGCCCCGTTCGTAGAGGGTGAAGACAACAGCCTTCTCGACGTCCTCACCAACGATGACTCTCCTATGGCCGATGCCACCCTGACACAGGAATCCCTGTCAAAGGAGGTAGACCGCGCCCTCAAACAGCTCCACGACCGTGAGCGCGAGATTTTGAAAATGTTCTTCGGAATAGGATGTCAGGAAATGACGCTTGAAGAGATCGGCGCAAAATTTGACCTCACACGCGAACGCGTGCGACAAATCAAGGAAAAGGCCATACGCCGCCTCAAAGGCCAGAAGAGCCACCTGCTCAAAGCCTACCTTGGTCAATAAAAGCCATCGTTTCCAGCCACGCCTCCTCCTGCACACATTTATTTAAAGATTTTTCCAAGGTACAAAGATTCAATACAGCCGTTACGGCCACATTGCTCTTTGTACCTTTTTTTCACAACCACATTCCTAATACCACACAGACAATGTCTTCGACAATATACGCCCTCCTTTTGTCCCTATCTGTCAACATTACCAACCCGCTACCCACTCCACGCGAGAATGTCCCCGTCACAATAGCCATCCCCGCGTCAAAAGAGGAGATAAACTCTGTGTCTATCCCCGGATACCAGTCAATACCATACCAACTCGACGACCTCGACCTCGACGGGCGCCCTGACGAACTCGTGTTGCTGATGGATCTCAAAGGCTCTGAATCAAAGAAACTCACCATAAATTTATCATCGCGAAACGAGACAAAGGAGTTCACGCCAGGAACCTACGCCCATATAAAGCTAAATGACAAAAGCGGGAAACACCCCAAAATAAATGCCATATCTTATCCCGGCAGTGCAGACAACAGGCAGATGTACAGCAGTATATACGGACACGGCGCGGTTCTTGAAGGCCTTTACAGCGCGATACGCGTCTACATGGACAATCGCCAGAGCGTAGACCTCTATGCCAAAAACACACCTCGACTCGAACTCGCAGAGACAAACTTCTATACCACCAAAGAACAGCTTGGTCTTGGCTATGGCCGTGACATCCTCTGGGCCGGCACCAGCGTGGCCCTCGGCTCGTTCCGAGGATGGGAAAACGGGAAACCAACCACGATAGACTCTGTAAGCACGCGCACACAACGCATCCTGACCACAGGGCCTGTACGATCCATAATCGAGATTATTGACGAGGGTTGGGTGTCTGACGGTGTAAAAACTGACATGACACAGCGATATACCGTCTATGCCGGAAGCCGTGATTACGAGGTAGACATATGCCTGTCCCCATCAACCTCGGGCAGAACGTACTGCACAGGCATACAGAAACTGATTACCGACAATCGCGGGTTCATAAACGCCGACGGCCTTGCCGGAAGCTGGGGTTCGAATATCCCTGACAAAAACCTGCCGGAGTTATCCGACACGCTCGGTCTCGGCATACACGTCGGCACACCTTACCTTGCAAAAACGATAGAAGACGATGTCAACTATCTCACCATTGTCCGACCAGACCAAAAAGGCCACATAAAATATGCATTCACCTCTGCCGCACTACGCGACAAGACGTCACCACGCAGCGCAGAAGAATGGTTTGACTACCTGAAAGAATGGCAGAGGCTGCGCCAGAACCCTGTAAAAGTAACCGTCACAAAAAGAAAACATTGACCTACCAAGCCATGAAAAACATAGCCGCAATCATCATATCCTTCGTCATCCCGTTCACCGCCGCAAATGCGTCCGAACCTACCGACACAGTCACAATATTCATGATAGGGGACTCCACAATGGCTGACAAACCACTTGCAAAAGAGAACCAAGAACGAGGATGGGGCCAGATGCTACCGCTTTATTTTGACGGAGCCGTAAAGATTGACAACCACGCAGTCAACGGCCGTTCCTCAAAAAGTTTTATCGACGAGGGCAGATGGGACAAGGTCAGAGAACTCATGCGCCCCGGCGACTACCTGATAATACAGTTCGGGCACAACGATGAGAAGAGCCATGATCCATCCCGTCATACCGTGGCAGGAGGCTCGTTTGACGACAATCTACGCAAATTCGTCATCGAAGCTAAAGCCAAGGGAGCCAACCCGATACTGATGAATTCAATCGTCCGCCGCAATTTTCCGGCTCCTGACGGGACAACACATGCCCAGACCGATGACAAGCAGAAAGACTGGAAGTCAGCACAAGCCATGCCGGCAAACGAAGGAGATATTCTGGTCGAGACACACGGGGCATACCTCGACTCCCCAAGAAATGTAGCCAAGGCCGAGGATGTGCCATTCATAGACCTTAACAGCGCCACCCGCGAACTTGTCCAGCAACTCGGCCCGACCTTATCCAAGAACATGTTCATGTGGATACCCGCCGGGAAATATGAGTTCTGTCCGGCCGGAAAAGTTGACAACACCCACCTCAACATACTCGGAGGACTTCTTGTCTCCCGTCTTGCCGCCACGGAACTTGCCAAAAAAATCCCCGGACTGCGCAGATTCATAAAGCCGGAAATCTATAATCTCAATGACAACGGTGACGCCCGATGAAAAAGATGATATCGACCTTCATCGCTCTTGCAGCCATACTGCCTCTATCGGCCAAGGATTACATACTTACCAAGCACGGCGTAAAGAACGACAGCACCAAGGTACAGACCGAAGCAATCCAGCGTGTCATCGACCGGGCGGAAGCCGAAGGCGGAGGGCGCATCGTAGTGCCACAAGGCACATACCTGTCAGGCGCTCTATTCTTCAAACCCGGCACGACACTACATCTTGATGAAGGTTCGTGCATAAAAGGGTCGGACGATATCAAGGACTTCCCGCTTATACCGTCACGCATGGAGGGACGAAGCATCTACTATCATGCCGCACTTATCAATGCCTATCATGTAGACGGATTCAGTATCACCGGCCCGGGCACCGTCAACGGCAACGGACTGCGGTATTGGAAACAGTTCTGGAACCTGCGCAAGGAGCGCCGCAAGGAAGGACGTTCATGCACCAATCTTGAAGTCCGCCGTCCGCGCCTGGTATTCATGTGGGGATGCGACAGCATAACGATTGACGGCCCTACCCTATGCAATTCGCCGTTCTGGACTACCCACTTCTACCAATGCAACGACATCGAGATAGCCAACAGCCGTCTCACCGCTCCACGCGAACCAGTCCGTGCGCCGAGTAGTGACGCCATAGACCTTGACGTATGTTCCAACGTCCACATCCACGACTGCTACATCAATTGTGACGATGACGGAGTCTGCATCAAAGGCGGTAAAGGCGTCCATGCCCATCTTTCAGCCGAAAACGGCTTAGTGGAAAACATACTTGTAGAAAGATGCGTGTTCGGATCCAACCTGCACGGGGCCATAACAATGGGCAGCGAATGTATCCATGCTAAAAACATCGAGATGCGTGACTGCGAGGTAGCCACCGGGAGCGCGATACTCCGGCTCAAAATGCGGCCGGACACATACCAGATCTATGAAGACATCACGGTCAGAAACATCCGAGGGTCATGCGGAAGCGTTATTGACATGAAACCGTGGACACAGTTCTTCGACCTTGAAGGCTTCGATGAGAAGCCATTCGGTACAGTACGGAACATCCAGATAGAGAACGTGCACACGGACTGCATGTCACTCGGCATCATCAACGGCAACCCGCTTGACACGGTAAGCAACATAACCCTTCGGGACATCCATGTCAAAGCCTCCCGTCCAGACTTCGAATGCGTATATCCCTCTGTCATCCTTGACGATGTCACCATGAACGGCATAACGATAACAAATCCGAAGGATTCCAGATAGTCACCTCTTTATGCTGTCAGAAAAAAGAGTCCTGTTGACCAGCGAACGTCCAAGCGTAATCTCATCGGTATACTCTATCTCATTGCCCACAGACACACCTCGTGCGAGCTGGGTTATTTTCACATCAGTGTAAGGGGCGAGACGGCGGTATATATAAAAATTGGTTGTCTCCCCCTCCATTGTCGCGCCAAGAGCGAGAATCACCTCGTCAACACCGCCGGATGCCACCCTTCTGACAAGGGACTCTATCTCTATCTGCTCTGGACCAATGCCGTCCATTGGTGCGATCACCCCCCCGAGCACATGGTAAAGACCGTCATACTGTCCCGTGTTCTCAAAACTCATAACATCCTTGACAGTCTCGACCACACACACCGTACGTCTGTCCCTGCGGCCGTCGGCACATACGGGACATAGCTCCGTCTCGGAAATATTGTGGCATTCCCGACAATATGTCACCCCTTTGCGCATGTTGATTACCGCCTCTCCGAGAGCAACACCCACGCTTTCATCCGAGCGCAATATGTGAAGTGCGAGGCGCAAGGCAGTTTTACGCCCTATTCCCGGGAGCCTTGACAACTCCGTGACCGCACTTTCAAGCAGACGGGAAGCAAATTCCTGTTGCATACGTTACACCTATTTCTTTTTTGTTATATATACATCAAATTTAATTCATTTTTCCCTGTCTGCCAAATAAAGACAGACAAACTTTAACCTCATGTGCTTTCATGACCTAACAGTCTTGAAACAGCATTATTGCCCGATAAAGGATCCCTTATACAATAATAAATATTGTCAAAAAACAACATGCCGGACAAGGCGCATGTTAAAATTTACTAATCGGCACAAAAGAGGTGTTTTTTTGACTAACTTTGTAACAGAAGTGTAATTTGTGCTTAATATAGTCTCTACAATTACCTTATTTCCTCTCGTCTTAGTTCTCCCTTTCCACATTTCAATTAACGTCAAAACATGAAATCCTGCCTTTTATTCATCATCGCCATCCTACTCTCTTTTCGATTATCAGCCGACAATCCTAAGATGCCGGACTACAATCGTTCCTATTCCGAGGTACTGGACAATCTTGACAGAATAATCCAGGACAGGGACATATATGTCCAAAAACGGATGCATGCAGCAGATTCCACCAGAAAGCTACTGAACTCAGCCGAATCAGGCAGCGAGAAACTGCGACTGTCATTGGAACTCGCCATGATTCAGCGCACATTATCAACCGACTCTGCAATAGCGATCCTTAATGACGGATACGATCTGGCCATCACGCTTAAAGACTCAATCTCCGCAGAGCGAATAGTTATTCTTAGAGCACGGGAATATTTCAACCGAGGCCTCGTCCATGAATGCTTCCTTGACCTCGATTATGCCATGATACGTGGCATACACCCCTACAACCAGTACATATATCACGACATATGCCGCATTATATACTTCACCCTCGGAACATTCAATGAATACCAGCCCTTTGATCATACTGATTTAATAGCATCAGGGATAACGCACTCCGAACAGGAGTTGAAACTTTTGTCCACTAAGAATTCCGACTATTATGTAATAGAAGGATTGATAAATCTGGGTAAGAAACAATTCTATGCAATGGAAAAATCACTCCACAAAGCCTTGGAATTGATGGAACCAGACAACGACCAGTACCATATAGCCCATACGCTTCTCGGAGAGCACTACCGAACTTTCGGGAATAACGAAGCTGCCGCATATCATTACGGCATGGCGGCGATAGACAATATCAAGAAGGCACGTCTTGACGAAGTAGCACTTCTGCGACTCGGAGAACTGCTCAACAGCATGAACGACTACACACGTACGCACAACTACACTTCCGTATCTCTTGAACAGGCTATCCAAGCAAATACAAAATTCAATCAGATGAGAATATCAAACGCCCTGCTTGAATCAAACAAACATATCGAACAGCGTAGGAAAGAACGTTTCGGAATGCTTGTATTCTCATTGATAACCCTCTTCGTCCTCTTACTCGTAATTGTAAAACTGGTCTTCGACAAACGCAAAGAGGTCAATCAGCTAAGAGAGACAGAGAAAGAGCTTGCAAGGGCAAATCTTGCGAAAGACACTTATATAGGCGAGTTCATGAATCTATGTTCAAGCTACATGGAAAGCCTTGAAGAATACAACAAACTATGCAAACGCAAGATTACCACAGGCCAGACCGAAGCCCTTATGGAATACATCAAAAGCGGTACGGTACTCGAAGAACAACGTAAAAAGTTCTATGACGTATTTGACGATGCGTTTCTGTTGTTGTTTCCCAACTTCATAGAGAACATCAATAGCCTGCTTATGCCTGACAAGCAGATACAGACCCCGTCTCCGACCATGCTTAATACAGAACTACGCATTTCGGCGTTCACAAGACTCGGATTTGAAGATTCTACTATGATCAGCCGCTTTCTCGGAATCTCAATAAATACAATATATACATATAGAAACAAAATGAGGTCTCGTGCCATCAACAGAGCCACGTTTGACGATGACATCAAACGAATCGGCGCCGTATAATTTGTTATATTTATTGAAATACACCTAAGTTCTTATTTAGATAACATTTAGTATCACGCAAGATATATCCCTGTATTTCAATGATTTTAATCATGAATGGCGTTTATATATATTATATGTGCGACCAAAGGTGTTGTTTTCTATGAAAATAGCCCCTAATTTTGTATCGCAACGAAAGGGAAAGCCTTTCTGCCGAAGTGGCAATCCGATGTTGCAACATACAAAAAGCACTTGTTTTAACACCATCATGTTTTGAGATTATATCATAGTAAATAGGTAATAGGTAAAAAGATTAGTTTTCGTTAGATTTATTAATAAGTTTTCACTACGTTAGATTCTGTTTGGAGCGGCCCTCGTGAGAAGGCAGCTCTTTTTGTTGTATACATATTATCATTATAACATAACAATGTTATTACAGGGTTTACCACATTCTACGGTGACGCAAGCCTGGTGATAATAAATGTAAAAATTACACCATATTACACCCAGATAGAATGATTTATAAGCCTCCTCTATACACCCTTCCCAAGAGGCAAATTAGCCGGAATTTACAGCAATTCTATTTAGATATACCAATATAACTTAAATGGATTCAAGGCTTATTATCAAATATATACATTTAATTTCGATTGTATTGTATTTAGATTAGCCGATTAGCTATTCCTTTTAGACGTTTTTTATCTTAACTTTGCGATGTGTAAAATTTTAATCAGTTGATGGATTTCAATATTCTAACGATTATTAGGTAAAGGTACAAAAGATTATTGATTAGGTACACAATTAAAATATATATATAAAAACTGGCCGCCTCGTGAGAAGCGGCCAGTTTAATTTTCATGACTACTATGGTGGTCAGATCATTTTCAAGAACTCATCCTCGTTGACAATCCTGACTCCGAGCGAACGGGCTTTTTCAAGCTTGGACGGCCCCATATTGTCACCGGCAAGCACAAAGGATGTCTTTTTAGAGATGGAACCGGCATTCTTGCCTCCGTTTTTCTCTATCATTTCCTTATACTCCTCACGCGAATGTCGGGAAAATACCCCGCTTATCACTATGGTTTGACCGGCGAGACTGTCTGACCTGTCAGACTCATCCACATCTGCCATACGCAGCCGGACACCTGCATCTTTAAGTCTCGCCACAATCTCACGATTAGGCTCGTAGGAAAAATACTCGGCAAGCGCCTCGGCTATTCTCGGGCCTATATCATCTATTGCCACCAACTCCTCATTTGTCATTGCCATGAGAGTATCTATATCCCTGACAGCCCTGGCCAGTTTGCGTGAGACAGTCTCCCCTACATAAGGGATTGAAAGAGCGAACAGCACACGTTCGAAAGGCACATTACGAGAGGCCTCCACCCCCTCTATGATACGCTGGGCCGTACGTGGCCCTATACGGTCAAGACGTTCCAATCCGGCTGCTTCAAGTGTGTAGAAATCGGCAATATTCCTGACAAGTCCGGCGTCATAGAGCAACACACAGTTCTCCTCTCCCACCCCTTCTATATCCATCATATGCCGTCCGACAAAATGTTCCAGACGACCTATTATCTGTGGACGGCAGCCATATTTGTTTGGACACTGCCATGCGGCCTCACCGGGAATCCTGACAAGCTCGCTTCCGCAATCAGGACATCGTGTAACAAATCTTACCTGTTCCGCCCCGGCCTCACGGGCATCAATATCCACACCTGTTATCTTAGGGATAATCTCCCCTCCCTTCTCCACATAAAGCATATCATGGTCATGCAGGTCGAGAGCCTTGACAATATCCTCGTTATGCAGAGACGCCCTTTTCACGACAGTGCCAGAGAGCAATACAGGATCAAGATTGGCCACAGGGGTTACGACACCAGTCCGGCCCACTTCGAACGAGACATGATCCAGACGTGTAAGCGCCCTTTCGGCCGCGAATTTATAAGCTATGGCCCATCTCGGTGACTTGGAAGTGAATCCGAGATTTAACTGCTGTTTCAGAGAATTGACCTTGAAAACAAGTCCGTCCGTAGCGACAGGTAGCTCACGGCGTTCCTTATCCCATTTACTGATAAATTCGTTGACGCTCTTCTCTGAGTCCAGCAAAGTCATCACATCGCTGACCTTGAAACCCCACTTTCTGGCCTTGGCCATGTTGTCGTAATGGTTGTCTGACGGAAACTCATCAGCAAGAAGATAATAGAAATATGCATCAAGACCGCGACCGGCCACTATGGCCGGATTGAGCATTTTCAGAGTTCCGGCAGCGGCATTTCTTGGATTCGCAAAAAGAGGTTCTTCGTTGAACGCACGTTCCTCGTTGAGCCTGTCGAACTCCTTCCAAGGAAGCACTATCTCACCCCTGATCTCAAAAGACTCCGGCCAGTCGCCTGGGGCAAGAACGAGAGGAATGCTGCGGATGGTCTTCACATTCTCTGTGACATCATCGCCCTTCTCCCCGTCTCCGCGTGTCACGGCACGGACAAGACGCCCCTTCTCATACATAAGAGATATGCTCGTGCCGTCAAACTTCATCTCACCGACAATGGGCACAGAGCTCAATCCGCCCGCATTACCGAGCATCTCGTTGCAACGTCCCACCCATTCATCCACTTCTCCAACAGAATATGTATTGCCAAGCGAGAGCATCGGCCTAACATGTACCACCTGGGCAAAACCCTTTGTGAGATCAGAACCCACACGCCTCGTGGGAGACAATGGGTCGTCCATCTCGGGATGACGGGATTCAAGTAATTCAAGCTCCTTGATCAGCATGTCATAATCCTTATCACTGATTTCAGGAGCATTCTCCACGTAGTAGGCATGGTTGTGGCGGTTCAACTCACCACGCAACCACTCTATTCGTTCTGTTTCCTGCGACATTTATTCAGATTGTTTTCCTTAAAAAATACCCGCAGCCATCCGATAGGAACCCCTTTCCTGATGGTTTTTGGCGGGATAATGCTTAACTTTGTGCAAAATTAAGAAAAATGTACGATTATATTAAAGGTATTGTCACCGAAAACACCCCTACCTACATCGTGGTGGACAACAACGGTCTTGGTTACTTCATAAATATCTCGCTTAACACCTTCGAGGCCCTTCAAAATTGCGGGGGAGAAGTGAAGATCCTCATTCACGAAATCATACGTGAAGACTCATGGACTTTCTATGGCTTCATGACCGAGAAAGAGCGCGAACTTTTCCGCCTCCTTATAGGTGTATCAGGCGTAGGGCCTAATACCGCCATGCTCATACTGTCATCCATCTCTCCCGCCGACCTCGAAGTGACCATCAATTCAGGAGACCATTCAAGACTCAAAAACGTCAAGGGGATAGGCGTCAAGACAGCCCAGAGAATAATTGTTGACCTGAAAGATAAAATAAAACCGACAGACAACACGTTATCCTTACAGCCCGGACTACCTGTCATCGGAGGAGAGGTCTACGAAGAAGCACTCGCAGCCCTCACAGCCCTCGGCTTCCAACGGCCACAGTCGCAAAAGGTTCTGCGCCGCATATTTGACGCCGACCCTTCCGTCAAGGTCGAGACAGCCATCAAGCAGGCGCTGGGCATGATGTAAGTGAAAAGACCTGGAATCATATATCTTGCAGTGCTCGCAGTAAGCCTTGTCGCAGGGCTTACCGCTTTGTCATTGCATGTCCGAGGGCAGTTCGTCAGCCCGGGATTCAATCCGCCGGCGCCAGTCATCCCTTCATCCCCGCTTGTAACGGCGGCTGACACTATCCTGACAACATATGCCGTGGGAAATGCCATCCCGCAAAACTACAATGACATTCTTCGTGACGAGATAGCGTCAGACCTATCCACTCCGTCAAACATACGTACTGTGACCGAGTATGACCCAGACCTCGGATGCTACGTAATCCGCACAAAACTCGGAGAACGTGACATCACCACCCCGTTCTATCTGACACCCGAACAATTCAACGAATGGCAGAACCGCCAGTCAATGCGTAATTATTTCAGGGAAAGGAATGCAGAGAGCGTCCGTGGAGCGGCTGATAAGGAACCCTTCAACATACTTGACATGAACTTTGCCCTCGGGCCGCTTGAAAAAATCTTCGGCCCGGGAGGTGTGAGTCTCAAAACACAGGGTTCCGTCAACATGTCAATGGGTATAAAGTCAAACAAGACCGACAATCCCGCTCTGTCTCTTGATTCTCGGCGCAAGACCTATTTTGACTTTGACCAGAAGATACAGGCCACTGTGCAGGCATCGGTAGGCGACCGTATGAAATTCAACATGACCTACAATACGGACGCCACATTTGACTTTGACTCCAAGAACATCAAACTGGCCTATGAAGGCAAGGAAGACGACATTGTCAAATCCATCGAGGCCGGCAACGTCTCTATGACAACCGGGTCGAGCCTCATACGCGGAAGCACGGCCCTCTTTGGTCTCAAAACCACACTCCAATTCGGGAAACTCACGGCCACGGCCCTCGTGTCGCAGCAAAACTCACAATCAACATCCGTAAGTTCGAAAGGAGGCGCACAGACCACCGATTTCTCCGTAAGTATAGATAATTACGATCAAAACCGACACTTCTTTCTCGGACACTACTTCCGCGACAACTATGACCGGTTTGCCTCAAAACTCCCGTTTGTAAGTTCGGGTATAAAAATCACACGTATAGAGGTATGGGTGACCAACAAGAACAGCCGTTTTGACCAGAGCCGCAACTTCGTGGCATTCATGGATCTCGGCGAGGGAAATGTCATCTCCAACAACTATTGGACTCCCAACCCGTCCATACCAGTACCGTCCAACTCGTCCAACAACCTGCTCTCGGTAATAAAGACCGATTATCCCGGAGCCAGAAACATCAACACCGTCACACAGGCACTTGCTCCCCTCGCCGCTTACGGCATAGACGGAGGTATGGACTACGAGAAAGTAGAGTCAGCGCGTCTACTGTCTTCAAGCGAATACACCCTCAATTCCACACTCGGATACATCTCGCTCAAAAGCGCTCTAAGCGCTGACGAGGTGCTCGGCGTGGCATACGAATACACCTATAACGGACAAGTATATCAGGTGGGCGAGTTCTCGGCCGATATTACCACTACCGACCAGTCCATCTATCTCAAAATGCTGAAATCTACCACGGTAGACCCAAAACTACCGATGTGGGATCTAATGATGAAAAACGTCTACTCACTCGGGGCATACCAGGTACAGAAACAGAACTTCCGACTCAATATAAAATATCTCAGTGACACCACAGGCACCGAGATAAACTATCTCCCTGTACCGGGTATATCCGACATGCCTCTGCTCCAAGTGATGAACCTTGACCGCATCGACACCAACGAGGCCTCCAACCCCGATGGATTTTTTGACTTCATCGAGGGATATACCATAATGTCGTCACAAGGCAAGATAATATTCCCTGTCGTGGAACCTTTCGGCAAACACCTTGCCGAAAAGATAGCCAACCCGGTACTTGCTGAAAAGTACGTCTATCAGGAACTTTATGACTCCACACTCATAGTCGCACGCCAGTTTGCCGACAAAAACAAATTCGTGCTGAAAGGCCGATACCAGGCATCGTCAGGCTCGCAGATAAGGCTGAACGCCATGAACGTCCCCAGAGGGTCGGTAGTGGTGACAGCGGGAGGCGTGGTACTAACGGAAAACTCGGACTATACCGTCGACTATGCGATGGGTATAGTGACAATAACAAACCAGAGCATAATAGACTCCGGCCAGAGCATCAACGTAACTCTTGAAAACCAGTCACTTTTCTCCACCCAGCGCAAGACGCTCCTCGGACTTGACCTTAATTACAGGTTCAACAAAGACTTCAATCTCGGTGCAACGGTGCTCCATTTCTCTGAGAAAGCACTCACAGAGAAAGTCAATATAGGCGATGAGATTGTCAACAACACGATGTGGGGCCTCAACGCCCAATACAACACACAGTTCATGTGGCTTACCAACCTGCTCAACAAGATTCCCACGGTAAACGCCACCGCTCCCTCAACCCTGAGCCTGCAAGCCGAATTCGCCCATCTTATACCCCATACCCAGAAAAGCGGCTCCAACAAAGGGTCAAGCTATATAGATGATTTCGAATCAACCCAGATAGGCATCGACCTACGCTCTCCGTATGCATGGTTCCTTGCCGCAACACCTTATGACCCGTCAGGCGACGCACTCTTCCCAGAGGCGGCCCTGAGCAACAATGTGGACTATGGCAAAAACCGCGCCTTGCTCAACTGGTATACCATCGACCGCATGTTCACGGCAAGAAACTCATCAATGTGTCCGGGCTACATAAAAAGCGATGTGAAACAGCTCAACAACCCCTATGTCCGTGAGATAACGCTTCGCGAGGTATTTCCGGGGCGGCAACAGAACTACGGTGAAAGCAATATCATCCAGACGCTCAACCTCTCCTTCTATCCCTCCGAGCGAGGGCCTTACAACCTCGATGCAACCAACATCGACGACCAAGGCAACCTCCTCTATCCGGAGCGCCGCTGGGGTGGTATCATGCGCAAGATGGACAATACCAACTTCGAGGCCTCTAATATAGAGTACGTACAGTTCTGGATGCTGTCACCATTCCTTGATCCCGAAAACGACAATCTTTCAGGAGGAGACCTCTATCTCAACTTCGGAGAAGTGTCGGAAGACATTCTCAAAGACGGATTGAAAAGCTATGAGAACGGTATGCCGGTTGACGGCGACAACCAATATCTCGACGAAACAGTGTGGGGCCGTGTGTCGCGCCAGAATTCCCTTACTTACGCATTTGACAACAACTCCGGGGCACGAATACTTCAAGACGTAGGTCTGGACGGACTGCCAAATGATGACGAGTTCACATTCTCCTCCTATCAAGAATATCTCGACGGACTGCGCAAAAAACTCTCTCCGGCGGCCATAGAAAAGATGCAGGCCGATGCATTCTCCCCGTTCAACGACCCTGCCGGCGACAATTATCACTTCTTCCGTGGATATGACTACGATGAGGAGCGTCTCGGCGTGCTCGAACGTTACAAACGATACAACGGCGTGGAAGGGAACTCTCTCTCGCCTGACGATGCACCAGACCCTCTCTATCAGTCATCACGTTCACTCCCCGACGTGGAGGACATCAACCAGGACAACACCCTCAACGAGTATGAGCGTTATTTCCAATACCGAATCTCCATCAGGCCAGAAGATCTCGAAGTCGGTAAAAACTACATCACAGACAAACAGGTCAGCATAGTCCCAAACACAGACGGTTCCACTCAGGAGGTCGTATGGTACCAATTCAAGATACCTTTGAACGATTACGAAAAAGTAGTGGGAAATATCTCTGACTTCTCGACCATCCGTTTCGCCCGTATGTTCATGACTGGGTTTAAGGCCGTGACCCATCTTCGCTTCGCCACACTCGAACTCGTGAAAGGGGAATGGCGTCCATACAAGTTCAACCTCAACTCCCGTGGCGACGCTCCTGCCGAAGGACAGCTTGACATCTCGGTTGTGAATATCGAGGAGAACTCAGACCGCCAGCCTGTCAACTATGTGCTGCCTCCCGGCGTAAACCGAATCTCAGACCCCGGACAAAGCCAGATCGTGCAGCTCAACGAGCAGTCCATGTCAATGAAACTTATCGGACTCCAAGCAGGTGACGCGCGTGGGGTCTACAAGAACACCCTCCTTGACCTGCGCAACTACAAGCGTATGCAGATGTGGGTTCATGCCGAAAAGCTGATTGACGACCATACCAATCTGAAAAGCGGCGAATTGTCCGTATTCATCCGCCTCGGTTCGGACGTCAAAAGCAATTACTACGAATACGAAGTTCCCCTCGAACTCACCCCTGCCGGAAAATATTATGACAATCCCACCGACCGCGCCATAGTGTGGCCGCGCAACAACTATCTTGATTTTGACTTACAGACCCTCGTAAACATCAAAAAAGAGCGCAACAGGGCCAAAAACGAGCAGGAGCCGGGAGTGGGATTCGGCACCATATATTCCGGCCGTGACCCTGAAAACGAACGCAACCGAGTCTCTGTGATAGGCAACCCCTCTCTCAGTGACATACGCGTCATGCTTATAGGTGTCCGAAACAACTCCCCGACCACAAAGGATGGCACAGTATGGCTCAACGAACTGAAAGTGACCGACTTCAACAACGAAGGCGGATGGGCCGCAAAAGGCAACATGAATGTCGGCGTCTCAGACATCGCCACAATCAATGTAGGCGCCCATGTCGAGACAGCAGGATTCGGGTCGGTAGACCAACCGCTTAACGCCCGCCGTATGGACGATTACGAACAATACAACTTCGCACTCCAAATAGATGCGGGACGGTTCCTCCCGGAAAAAGCCAAACTCCGCGCCCCGATATACTATTCTGTCGCCAAAGAAAAAATCACTCCAAAATACAATCCTCTTGACCAGGACGTGGAGCTTAAAGACGCACTCGATGCCTGTGTGACAAAATCTCAGAAGGACTCGATAATGAACTATGCGGTCGAACATTCCACCGTAAAGAGCTTCTCTATTTCAGGTCTAAAATTTGATGTGAAATCAAAGACTCCGAAACCTTGGGATCCGGCAAACTTCGTGTTCAATTTCTCCTTCAACAAGCAGGCCAAGAGCGACCCCACTACGGAATATGAACACACCAACGACTATCGCGGATCGTTCCAGTACACATATTCTCCCTACAACAAGGGTTGGAAACCGTTCTCATTCATAAAGAGCAAGTCTAAAAACGCAAGATTCGTCAAAGAATGGGAATTCAACTACTTCCCCACCAACATATCCTTCCTGACCACTATGTCTCGTTACTACTACGAGATGCAGACCCGTTCTGAGACCGATGTGGATTTCAAACTCCCGGTCTCTGTCAGCAAGAATTTCATATGGGATCGCCAGTTCGCCTTGTCATGGAACTTCACCAAGTCCCTAAGCATGACATTCAATTCCAACACCTCGGCACGCATAGACGAGACAATGGGAGCCGTCAACCGCAAGCTATTCCCCGACAAATACAAGGAGTGGAAAGACACCGTGCTCCAAAGCATCCTCAATCTCGGCACACCATGGAGCTACAACCAGTCGTTCGTGGTCAATTACCGCGCCCCGTTCAGCCGAATCCCAGTCCTTGACTGGCTTACCGGCAACTTCTCCTACAATGCCACATATCGATGGGATCGCGGAGCCGAGGTTGACGGCCTCTCTATGGGCAACTCCATCGCAAACCAAGCCGCCGTCAATGCCGACGGGCGTATCAACTTCGAAACCCTCTATAACAAATGGTCGTTCACAAAGGCCGTCAACCAGCGTTTCCAAGCAAAGAAAGCACGGACAGCCGAGAGAAAGGCCAAGAAGTTCGAACGTTCGTTCATGCTCAAAACAGACACCACGATAACGATCAAACACAACCTACGCAACAAGAAGGTAAAGGTCACAGCCGCCACGACTGACGGCAAGCCGTTCCGTGTCACCCACAAAGTCATTGATGCAAACAATGTGGAGATTCTCACACGCGGCAGCCAGAATCTCAAATTCACAATAGAGGAAATTCTCAAAGAACAAAAATCATTCTGGCGCGAAGTCGCAGAATATGGTTCCAGATTCCTGATGTCCCCCCGTAGTGCCTCAGTCCGCTTCCGTGACACGCGCTCGCTCTCACTTCCCCTCTTCCGCCCGAGGATAGGCGATATATTCGGTCAAAGCAATGGCTATGGCCCCCTGTCTCCCGGACTTGACTTCGCATTCGGTTTTGCAGGAGACAGCTATATAGACAAAGCTCTGAAACGAGGCTGGCTCATCACTGATGACGGCCAGACCTCCCCTGCCATATCGGCACACACCAAGGAGTTAAATATAGAACTGACCGTAGAACCTGTAAAGGGGCTCAAAATAGTGCTTACGACCAACCGCACCGACAACCGCACCCGCTCCACCCAGTTTATGTATGAAAACATGCCAACCACTCTGGCCGGTTCATATACAAAAACCCATGTGGCCCTTAAAACCGCTCTCAAACACTTCAAGGCCGACAACGGCTATGACTCCGAAGCCTTCAACCAGTTCCTGAAAAACATACCTGTCATATCAGGACGAATCGAAGGGAGCTACCTCGGACTTAACTATCCCGAAGGAGGCATAATGTCCGGCAATATAAATGCCGGACAGCCATTCAACCCCTCAGTAGGCACGGTGAGCCCGACATCAAGCGACGTGCTGATACCAGCCTTCATAGCCGCATATTCGGGTACCGACCCCCAGAAACAATACCTCTCACCCTTCCCTTCGTTCGCCAACGCCCTACCCAACTGGCGAGTGACATATGACGGGCTCATATACCTCGGCAATATGCGCAACATCTTCAAGAGCTTTACACTAAACCATGCATACCAGTGTACGTATAGTGTGGGTTCATATTCATCGTTTCTTAACTGGGCAGCTGCCGGCGGCAACGGCGACCAAGGATTTATGATTGACGAGCTGACTGGCAATCCTGTCCCATCGTCACCCTATAATATCTCCTCCGTCGCCATTACCGAGAAATTCGCACCCCTCATAGGTGCTGCCGCCACGCTGAAAAACGACATGACTATCTCAGCCGAATACCGCGACTCGCGCACACTGACCCTCAACACCTCCGCAGGACAGGTAGTGGAAGCCAACCAGCGCGGACTCACCATCGGCCTCGGCTACAAGATAATCGGTTTCAACACCGTGCTGAAAATGAAAGGTTCCGGCCGAGGCATATCCAATGACCTCACCATCAATGGAGACTTCTCATTTGCGGAGACCCAGGCCCTTATCCGCCGCATAGAGACAGCCTACACCCAGGCGACGTCAGGTACAAGGACACTCAACATGAACTTTACGGCCAGCTACATAATGTCACGACGTCTCACTCTCGGAGCTTTCTTTGACCATCAGATAAATACCCCTATCGTTTCATCGACCTCCTATCCCACTACAAACACCTCTTTCGGGTTCAACATCAATCTGTCACTCGCTCGATAAAAAGTATTCCGTAAGGTTGAATTTATGATTTTTTTTTACGAACTTTGCACCTCTAATTTCACATTGAAATCAGTACAATACAAATCATAATAGTTCAATGAAAAAAAGTGCGTTGCAGATAGCCCGTGCGGCCTATCGTCCTCAGCTCCCCATTGTCCTGACCGGCGGAGTAAAAGTTGTAGAAGGTCAACCCACCCAGTCGGCCGGTGACCAGGAAGAAATCAAAAACCTTTTCCCCAATACCTACGGACTCCCCGAAATCATATTCGAGAAAGCTACTGAAAACGAAGAGTCCGAACCAGTCAACGTCGGTGTTATCTTATCGGGAGGACAGGCTCCCGGCGGCCACAACGTGATCTCGGGTCTGTTTGACGGAATCAAAAGCATCAACCGCAAGAGCCGCCTCTATGGATTTCTCATGGGCCCCGGCGGACTCGTTAACCACGAATACAAAGAACTTACGGCAGAGATCATCGATGAATACCGCAATACAGGCGGATTTGACATTATAGGCTCCGGCCGCACCAAACTTGAAACAAAGGAACAATTCGACAAGGGTCTCGAAATTCTTCGTGAACTCGACATCAAGGCTCTTGTAATCATCGGTGGTGACGATTCCAATACAAATGCCGCCATCCTTGCGGAATATTACAAGGCCATCGGGGCTGGCGTACAGGTTATCGGAGTACCCAAGACCATTGACGGCGACCTCAAAAACAACGTCATTGAAACCTCATTCGGATTTGACACCGCCACCAAGGTATATTCCGAGGTAATCGGCAACATCCAGCGAGACTGCAACTCTGCCAAGAAATACTGGCACTTCATAAAGCTCATGGGTCGTTCAGCTTCACATATCGCCCTTGAATGCGCCCTCCAATGCCAGCCCAACATCTGTATAATCTCCGAGGAGGTTGAGGCCAAGAACATGACCCTTGACCAGGTGGTCAACGAAATCGCCGAGGCCGTTGTGGCTCGTGCCAATATGGGTCTTAACTACGGTGTAGTCCTCATCCCTGAGGGACTGATCGAATTCATCCCGGCTGTCAAGGCACTTATCGCCGAGCTTAACGACCTTCTCGCCGCAAAATCGGCAGAGTTTGCCTCAATCGCCCCCGAAGATCAGCGTGCATGGGTAATCGGCAATCTCTCCGAGACAAATGCCGCCACATATGAATCCTTACCCGCCGGTGTGGCACGCCAGCTCACACTTGACCGCGATCCCCACGGCAACGTACAGGTATCACTCATAGAGACCGAGAAACTTCTCTCTGAAATGGTTGGAAAACGTCTCGAACAGCTCACCGCCACAGGCGAATACAAAGGCAAATATGCCACCATGCACCACTTCTTCGGCTACGAAGGCCGCTGTGCAGACCCGTCAAACTTTGATGCCAACTACTGCTATGGTCTCGGTTTCACAGCCGCATGCCTCATCAGAGCCGGTGTGACAGGCTACATGTCAAGCCTCCGCAACCTCACTTTCGCCCCAGTAAACTGGATTTCAGGCGGTATACCCATCACTATGATGATGAATATGGAACGTCGCCATGGCGAGATGAAACCCGTGATTCGCAAAGCCCTCGTAGAGCTTGACGGCGCACCCTTCTTGAAATTCGCCAAAGAGCGTGACGCATGGAAGACCGAGACATGCTATACCTATCCCGGCCCCATCCAATACTTCGGCCCGGTAGAGGTCTGCGACCAGCCCTCAAAGACTCTTGTCTACGAGCAGAAACGCCGCAAATACTAATAAGCGCAGGGTAAAATCCCTTATATAACCTTCAATCCAGCTTGCAGCCCCCGCCGGAACCAAATCCGGCGGGGGCTTTACGTTTGTGAGGAGGATGCTGGACGACAAAGCCTCTACGGCACAGCCCTCTATCTGATGTTCTCGCGGACTGACGATAGATAGGCCTTCATAGCCTCGGAATCACGTCGTTCTACAATTGATTGCAACTCAGACATTTTTTCCTGTATCTTTGCCAGTTGCCCGGGGGTGTTGGGATTGAATAAAATCTCGGATACAAGATAATCATCCTCACTCATAAGCCCCTTCGCTATCTGCATGTGGCGCTTGAAGGTGGTACCCGGAGCCTCCTGATGCTTCATCACACCCGCAAATGCAAGTGTCGCCGCAAACGGTATAGACAGAGAGTAGGCTATGGTCTCGTCATGCTCCATAAAGGTATAGTCCACAATGTTAAGCCCGAGACGCGAATATATGTCGCGGAAAAACACCTTGCCAAGATGGTCACCCTCCTTTATTATTATGGCATTCTCGTCCGCAAGATTTGCAAGAGATGCAAAGGTAGGCCCGAACATGGGATGCGTACTTACAAACGGATGTCCGCATGAGGCATAGAAGTCCGGCAGCCCGGTCTTGACAGAGGCTATATCACTGAGAATAGCCGTAGGAGGAACCAACGGAAGTATCTCGCGGAATGCATCAAGAGTGTATCTGACAGTAGCTGCATTAATGACCAACTGCGGGGCAAAGGCCTCTATCTCATGAGGAGATGAGAAGCGGCATGCATTGAATGTGAAACGCAGACGCCTCGGGTCTGGATCATATACAGCCACATCATGGTCAAAGGAAAGGAGGTCGCAGAAGAACGATCCCATCTTTCCGGCACCGAGTATAAGGATTTTCATTTGTTAAGCTCTACCTGGATCCTTACCGACTCCTCGTGTATGGAGGAGAATATCGAACGCATGAACTCCTCGCTCATTCCCATAGCCTTTGCAGCAAGAACTCGCGATGTCATTATGTCGCCATAGCGAGTGGCCTGAACCACCGGCATATTATGATCCCTCTTGAAGAGACCTATCTCACGAGACACGTTCATACGCTTTGCAAGCACTTCAAGAAGGTCATTGTCAAGCTGGTCAATCTGACGGCGCAGATGGACAAGGTTCTCGGTAGGAACTGGGGCATCGCGGAACACAAGATTGTCAAGAATTACACTGAGTACCTCAGGTGTCACCTGCTGCCCCTTGTCGCTCCACGCACAGTCCGGGTTGCAGTGGCTCTCGATAATCAAGCCGTCAAAACCCATGTCAAGAGCCTGTTGTGACAGAGAGGCTATGAGTTCACGTTTGCCACCTATATGACTCGGGTCACAGATTATCGGGAGATTCGGATAACGGCGGCGAAGTTCGAGTGGTATACGCCACTGGGGATGGTTTCGGTATATCTGGCGGCCATATGTGGAGAAACCGCGATGAATGACTCCGAGCCTTGTCATACCTGCATTGTAAAGTCGTTCCAGAGCACCTATCCACAACTCTATATCGGGATTTACGGGATTCTTGACAAGGACGGGGATATCACATCCGCTTTCTCTGAGCACATCCGCAATCTCCTGCATTGCAAAAGGATTGGCCGATGTACGCGCTCCAACCCATAGAAGGTCTACACCATATTCAAGAGCGGCCTCAACATGGCCTCGGTTGGCCACCTCGGTTGACACCTTCATGCCGGTCTCCTCCCTCACCTTGTTGAGCCATGCAAGTCCGGGAATGCCCACGCCTTCGAAACCACCCGGCTTGGTGCGAGGTTTCCATATACCGGCACGATAGATTTTCACACCAGCACGCGCGAGGCCACGGGCTGTTTCGAGAACCTGTTCTTCTGTCTCGGCACTACACGGGCCGGATATTATTATGGGACGGTCAAGATTGTTTCCGTCTATGGCAAGGGGCTGTATATTTTCCATTTTATCAGTTTTTTTGAAGATTTTTGATTCGTTCGAGTGCTTCTGACAATCTTTCAGATGGCGCGCAGAGAGAGATACGTATATAGCGGTCTCCGTTAGAGCCAAATATAAATCCGGGTGTTATAAATACGTTTGCATCGCGAAGCACCCTGTCTGCAAGCTGTTCGGAAGTAACATCATCATCCTTTATACGTCCCCATAAGAACAATCCGGCCTGAGAAGGATCAAAGCTGCACCCAAGCGCCTCCATCACTGCCTCGGCAATGACCCTGCGTTCCCTGTATGCCTCATTCAGAGACGAATGCCATTCCGGCCCTTCATCAAGGGCTTTTGCGGCTGCAAGCATCAGCGGTTTGAACTGGCCGGAGTCAATGTTGCTCTTTATACGGAGTATCCAAGAAAGAAATTCAGGATTGGACACGGCCACCCCGACACGCCATCCCGGCATATTATGGCTCTTGCTCAACGAGTTAAGCTCTATGGCAATCTCCTTTGCTCCCGGTACTGAAAGAATGCTCCGAGGCTCAGGATTAAGGATAAAGGAATATGGATTGTCATGGACTATCACTATGCCGTGACGCCTGCCGAAGTCTATGGCTTTCTCAAATGTCTCATGACAGGCACGTGCCCCGGTAGGCATATGGGGATAGTTGAGCCACATCAGTCTGACACCGTCCAGAGACATATTTTCTATCGCCTCGAAATCAGGCTGCCATCCATTCTTCTCGACAAGGTCATAATAGACCACCTCGGCACCGGCCATCCGCGAAATCGAAGAGTACGTGGGATAACCGGGATTGGGGACAAGCACCTTGTCACCGGGATTAAGAAACGCAAGCGAGATATGCGTCACCCCCTCTTTCGAACCAATCAAAGGCTGAATCTCCTTGGCTGGATCAAGTTCCACACCATACCATCTTCTGTACCACCGGGCAAATGCCTCGCGCAACTCGGCTACACCTATATGTGGCTGATAGCCATGGTTGGAAGGGACTCTCACCGCTTCGGCCATCGTATTGATCACACCGGCCGGAGGTGGAAGATCCGGGCCGCCTATGCCAAGCGATATGACATCGATGCCGGCCTCCTTCATGACTGCAATCTCTTTGAGCTTTGTGGAGAAATAATATTCCTTTATATTCTGTACCCTAAGTGAGGGGTGAATCTTCTTATCCATAATTGTGTATTGTGTTTATGTCAGTGAGTCATCCGGGCCTCGGCATATTCACCGAGAATAGAAAGGTCGCGGCAAAGCGGACGCACAGCCTCTATGGCCTGCCGGTATCTGGCAAGCGAATCAAAAGTGAGATCCACATAAAACCTGTATTCCCATTCCCTTCCTACGATTGGTGTGGACTGTATCTTGGAGAGATTCATATCATAGAACGACAGTATTGTAAGAATCTTGGAAAGAGCGCCGTTCGTGTGGGGAAGCGTAAAGACTATCGAAGCCTTGTCGATGTCTCGCTCCGCCGGCCCGGACTCGGCAGCGACAAGCGGATCTGCCAGAATGAGAAAACGGGTGAAGTTTCGTTTGTTGGTCTCTATGCCCCGTTCAAGAATCTCCAAGCCGTATAAATTGGCGGCATATTCGCCACACACAGCGGCATGGCCCGTGAGATTTCCCTCGGCTATCTCTCTGGCACTGCCGGCTGTGTCAAACCGTTCGACCATTTTGAGATTCGGGTGTCTGCGGAGATACTGTTCGCACTGCATCAGAGCCATCGGGTGGGAATTCACCTCCGTCAGCCCCTCTACCGTCTGGCCGGGAAGGGCGCAAAGCACATGGGAAATCCTCAGTCGCAACTCGCCTATAATTCTCAAAGAGCTTTGGCGCAGCAACTCGTGGTTTTGCAGCAAAGACCCAGCGATAGTATTCTCGATAGCCACTATACCAAGCAACGAAGCGTCAGACGAAAGCGTGTCAAACATAGACTGGAACGTGGCACACGGTATTGTCTCGACCTCTCCCGGCGAGAAATAAATATGGGCGGCCGCGTCATGATAACAACCCGAGACACCTTGTATGGTTACCTTCTTAGTCTGCATGTCCTTTATTAATTAAAAAAGTAATCCCGTTCCTTTCCGATAGAGAAGAACGGGATTGGTTATCGTGTGATATATTGCTGATGTTTCAAACAATGGTTGATTTTCGGATTTGTGCACGCTTATCCCGTCTTTATTTCTTTGCAAAATAAAAATAACGAAAGAAAGGATATGTGCTAAATCGCGTCATCTGGTTTTATGTTTGTTATTTTGGATTACGGTGCAAAGATATAGCGATTTCTATAATCTACAAAATTTTCAGAAGAAAAATTTGCAAATTATCATAATTTTAACTTTGATAGCCTACACATTTATTATATCGCCAACCATAGGCTGAACCTTAGATGAGGGACGGTTGTCTTATATATATATGAATAAAAGACTAAGATATATATTATATATATTCGTGGCCGTGCTTGCAGTATGGGCTTTTGCCCTGCGGCTCACACGGCAGACGCCGGCAGCACCGATGGTACGCGAAGCCCGGAACGAGGCTGAATCCGTCAGTCTAAAAACATTGAAAGGAAAATACGTACTGGTAAACTTCTGGGACTCACATAACGCTGTCTCCCGTATAGCCGCAGGAGAATATGACCGATTCATCCGCAGTCACAAAGGAGAGGGGATAGAGCTTGTTTCTGTCAATACAGATGATGACCAGGCTCTCTTCTCAGAACTTGTCAACAAGGACGGTCTTGACCGCTCCACACAGTTCCATATAAAGGACGTGAAAGCCGAGGCAATTCTAAAAGGCTACAAACCTCTTGACGGATATTCTTCATACCTTGTGAACCCCGAGGGCAAGATTGTGGCATACAATCCGTCGATAGAGACTCTGGAAAAATATCTCCAATGACGACAAGAGGAGGCCAAGCCACATTTGCCATTCACACGGAATTTTACTAATTTTGCAACCATGAAAAGGATTATAGCGCTTATCATCACAGCTGTGGCCATGGGGAATACGGTCTCGGCAAAAATAGAGAGGGGTTATGAATGCCACACTACGGAAAACGGACTCATGCTTCACATCGACAGTATCGACTACCGCAAGGAGGTGACCCGTGTCTTCGGAAGACTGCTCGGCCAACCACATACATCAAACCGAGTGGACGCCGTAAAACTCGACGGCATACATTGTTGCGACATGGAAGGTGTGGATTTCAACCGCTATTTCCAATGGGAGGATGACGGACAGATCGCGGTAGAACTTGACTTTCCGCCGACAAAGAAACCCTATGCATCCGGCAATATCCAGATTATGACCCCGCGCGGTGAAAGCACTATAAAGTTTACCAGAAAGCCGATAAAATCAAAGAAATAAAACATCCAATCATCCATCACCATTCATGATACTTTGCATAACGGAGAAACCGAGCGTAGCCAAAGACATAGCCGAAATCCTCGGGGCCCGCACCAAACGCGACGGCTACTATGAAGGGGGAGACTACTGCGTCACATGGACATTCGGACATCTTTGTATGCTCAAAGAACCTCATGATTACAGTGAGGGATGGAAAAGGTGGTCACTGGGCGTTCTGCCTATGATTCCGCCAAAATTCGGCATAAAACTCATCCCGCAACAGAGTTATGAACAGCAGTTCAAGGTAATAGCCGACCTGTCGTCAAAGGCTACCGAGATAATAAACTGTGGTGACGCCGGACAGGAAGGCGAACTCATCCAAAGATGGGTAATGCAGAAGGCCGGTGTGAAATGTCCCGTAAAGAGACTGTGGATCTCGTCACTCACCGACGAGTCCATCCGCGAGGGATTCAGAAACCTTGAACCAGAGAAAAAATTTGACAACCTGTATCATGCAGGCCTTTCGCGCGCCATCGGCGACTGGATACTCGGCATGAACGGGACTCGTCTTTATTCTCTCAAATATTCCTCACCGGGCAACGTCTTGTCAATAGGACGTGTCCAGACCCCTACCCTCGCCCTTATCGTCCAGCGCCATTTCGAGATTGCCAACTTCAAGCCTGAGGATTTCTGGGAATTGAAATCGGTATATCGTGAGGTTACCTTCAATGCCACAGCCGGAAGATTCAAAAACATGGCCGAAGCCGAGGAAGCCATCGAAGCCATCCGTGGCAAAGAGATGACTATAAAGGATGTTCAGGAGAAAAAGGGAAGGGAATCGGCCCCGAGGCTCTTCGACCTAACATCATTGCAGGTCGAATGCAATAAAAAGTGGGGATGGACTGCCGACGAGACACTACGTCTCATCCAGTCTCTTTATGAAAAGAAAGTGACCACCTATCCACGCGTTGACACCACCTATCTGAGCGAGGATATCTATCCCAAAGTCCCTGACACTCTTAGGGCCATGACACCATACGCGTCCCTGACAGCCCCGGTGCTCGCCGGCAAACTGCCAAAAAGCAAAAAGGTGTTCGACAACGCCAAGGTCACTGACCACCATGCCATCATACCGACAGGACAGGCCCCCAACATGCTTGTTGGAGACGAGCGGAAAATGTATCATCTTATTGCCTTGCGCTTTATCGCCGTATTCTATCCCGACTGCGAATTTCTCACCACCACGGTCACCGGCGAAGTGGACAGATATTCATTCCGTGCGACAGGCAAGGTCATCACAGCTCCCGGATGGCGCAAGGTGCTTGAAACCCAGCAGAAGGAAGATGCAAAAGATGGCGATGATGACAGGATATTGCCTCCTTTTACCGTAGGAGAAAGCGGCCCACAGGAACCATCCCTTGTCAAAAAGACCACCCAACCCCCAAAATACTACACCGAGGGAACACTCCTAAGGGCCATGGAGAGCGCGGGCAAGACCGTAGACGACGAGGAACTGCGCGAGGCCATGAAGGAAAACGGCATAGGACGCCCGTCAACCCGTGCGGCCATAATAGAGACACTCTTCAAAAGACAATACATCCACAGGAAGGGGAAATCAATAATGGCATCTCCTGCCGGAATAGAACTAATCGGGACTATACACGAGGAACTTCTCAAAAGCGCCAAGCTGACAGGCTTGTGGGAGAACAAACTAAGGCGCATCGAGAGAGGCGACTATCCTGCATCAGGATTTATCGAGGAGCTAAAAGTGCTCATCAACGAAATCGTGATCAACGTGCTCAGTGACAACAGCCACGGAAAAATAAATGTTGGGCCGGGGCCGCAAAGTCCCGAAGCGCCGTCGGACAAGCCGGATGGAGGCAATCCCAAACCTACCAAACCGAGAGCACCACGCACCACAAAATTCGAACAGGTGGAATGTCCCGTATGCCACCAAGGCCACATATTGAAAGGAAAGACAGCCTTCGGGTGCAGCCGTTTCCGCGAAGGATGCTCACTGCGCCTTCCGTTTACAGAATATCCCGAGAACCTCACCCCCGCCAAGCTGAAAAAACAGCTCGGCAAGAAACAAGGATAGTCATAACCCTTCCGCTGTCACCGCCGTCCAAAACACCACAACATGATTTTCCCAGATAAAACCGAACAAAAGATAGGATTTGACTCCGTGCGCGAACAACTGTCCAAAAGATGTCGCTGCGCGGGATCACGCACATACTGCGAAGAAATGGCATTTCTCACGGATTTCAATGCCGTGGAAGACGCCTTGTGCGCCACAGCAGAAATGGTGGCAGCCAACCACAACGAGGAAACCATACCATTCACCGGGCTTAACGACATCGATTCGTCTCTCTCGCTTGTGAGGATTCCGGGTACCTTCATGGAAGTAAGGGAATTGGTGAAAGTGCGCCGTATGCTCGGATGTTTCAACGACATAACATCTTTTTTCAGACGCAGCCGTACCGAAAATGGCAATACGCCCTACCCAAGACTTGACGAGATCAGCCGTCCGCTCGAATACGTCTCCCCCACTCTTGCCGCAACTATCGACCGCTCCGTAGATGAGACTACGGCCACGGTCAGGGACACCGCCTCACCGGCCCTCGCCGACATACGCCGCCGTCTGCGAAGCATGTCAGGCAGGATAAACTCCATCCTTCGCAATGTCCTTGCAAAAGCCGTCTCCCAAGGTTATCTTGATGCCGATACCGTCCCGTCAGTCAGAGACGGACGCCTCGTGATTCCAGTCCACCCCATGCACAAGCGCCAGATACAGGGCATAGTGCATGACGAATCTGCCTCAGGTAAGACTATATTCATCGAACCGGCGGAAGTGGTAGAGGCCAACAACCTGACACGCGAACTCGAAATGGAGGAACACCGCGAGGTAATACGCATACTCACGGAAATCGCCGACTCCATCCGCCCCCACATACCCGAGCTGCTTGAAGCCGCCTCCGTAGTCTACCGTCTGGACTTCATAAACGCCAAGGCCCGTTATGCCGATGCCGTAGGCGGAATAATGCCACACCTTCACGACCGCGAAGAGCTTGAATGGTATCACGCATGCCATCCGGGACTAAGGCTGGCACTTGAAAAACAGGGTAGAGAAATAGTACCCATAGACATCACCCTTGACTCCGCCAACCGCATCCTCGTCATATCAGGCCCGAATGCCGGCGGCAAGTCGGTCTGCCTCAAAACCGTAGGCACGCTTCAATACATGGCCCAGTGCGGACTCCTGCCTCCTGTCTACGAGAACTCTCACTTCGGAGTATTCAAAGACATCTTTGTAGATATAGGTGACGACCAGTCTCTTGAAGATGACCTCTCCACCTATTCAAGCCATCTGCGCAGCATGAAACAGATGCTCGTCCGAGGACGCAAGGGAACATTGTTTCTTATTGATGAGATGGGTTCCGGCACAGAACCACAGATAGGAGGGGCACTCGCCCAAGCCATTCTCAGTGAGATGAACCGACAAGGAATGTGGGGAATAGTCACCACCCATTACCAGAACCTGAAACTTTTCGCCGATGATACTCCCGGACTGATAAACGGCTCAATGATGTATGACCGTCATCTCATGCAGCCCCTCTTCCGTCTCTCCATCGGCACCCCTGGAAGCTCGTTCGCAGTAGAGATAGCCCGGAAAATAGGTCTGCCGAAAAATATTATTGATTCAGCCGAGGAAATCGTAGGCAGCGACTACGTGAACCTTGACAAATATCTTCTCGACATCACCCGTGACAAACGTTATTGGGAAAACAAACGCGCAGAGATAAAGAAAAAAGAGAGGCAGCTTGATGACAGGCTCAGCCGCTACGCCGATGACGCCGATACCCTGCGCACCATGAGACGCGAGATACTTGATGACGCCCGAGCCGAAGCCAAGAGAATCATCGATGCCTCTAATGCCATGGTTGAGCGTACGATAGCCGACATCAAGAGTGCAAATGCCGAACGAGAGGCAACACTTGAAGCCCGGCGACGCCTGAAAGAGGAACGCTCAAATCTCGAAAAGCAATCAAAGGAAAAAGAGAGTAAAGAGCACTCAGTACTCGCACGCGCACCAAAAAAGCGCAAACAGAAAGAGGCCGTAATCCCCCCAAAAGACCGCGAAATCACCGAAGGATGCAACGTAAGGCTCGACGGGCAAGGCACAATAGGCACCGTACTCGAAGTAAACGGCAAGAATGCAATCGTGGCATTCGGCAACCTCAAAACCACGGTGAAGACCTCGCGCCTTTCCGTGACAGATGCCAGACCTAAGGAGGAGAAAAAGACAGGTCTCAGCATGTCTACAATCGACTCGGGATACGAACGGCAACTTAACTTTAAACAAGAGATAGACATACGCGGCATGAGGGCCGACGAGGCAATCCAAGCTGTGACATACTTCATTGACGATGCCATACGCTTCAACGCATCGCGCGTACGCATCCTTCACGGCACCGGGACAGGCGCCCTGCGTCAGGCAGTCCGCAGCTACCTCTACACCATACCTGGAATCCACAACTTCCACGATGAGGATGTCCGATTCGGAGGAGCAGGTATAACCGTGGTCAACATCGACTGAAAATCAACATTCGGAAGGGCTGCACCATGAAACCGAACGATCTAATACGTCCCTCCTCTCCTCCATCAATACAAAAATTTCGGCAACCAAAATTTGGTTGCCGAAATTTTTATACGGTTAGTAGCCGATTCGGGGAGTATAAGAAATGCGTCCTATCTGTTTATATACATTATTGATATCCGTTTCATGAAATAGCTTGGAAGAAAGGCAAACAGAAAATATGAATAGGCCCGGAACACATTCCATCCCAGAACCTCCCTGTAAACGGCAATATTATACCTTATCAACGCCGTCTTATTTCTTGACAGAGACGAATCCCTGTGACGATAGATTGCAAGCGGTTCCTTCATTCCGTAGGCTCTGCGACACAACTTCATGATTTTAAGTTTCATGGCCCAGTCCTGACGTTTCCTTAGAGCCGGCATATAGACCTTCCCGACCTTCTCGGTGTCATAGACCACTGTCAGACATCCTATTTTGTCATCTCGGGTCAGAGAACGCAAAGTCTCAGTCTGCCGGCACACAACTATTCCGTCTGTTCTGCCTGCCTCGTCACAAGTTATATATGAAGTATAAGACAACGCACAGTCCTTCTCAGCCATAAAACTCAACTGCTTTTCAAGTTTCTCGGGATACCACCTGTCATCACTGTCACAGAATGCGATGAAACGCCCCTTAGCTTCACGGATAGAATTGTTCCTTGCCACTCCCGCACCTGAGTTCTTATCAAGACACAATAGCCTTATTCGCGAATCCTTCCGTACATACTCCGATATTATCTCTCGCGAACCATCGGTAGAGCAGTCATCGGTTATAAGCAGCTCCCAATTCCGATAACTCTGCGCCAAGACAGACTCAATCGTCTCACCAATAAAACCTGCACAATTATAGGACGGCGTGATGATGGATACTAAGCCAAAATCATTCATGGTAATATAAAGATCTTTATATTAAAATACGGTTTATTACTGATTGTCAAGCTCTCAGGAAGATGAATTTACCCCCCCCATTTACATTCGTTAACACTCTTGATTATCCTTGCCGGATTTCCGGCTACTACCGAATATGGTGGAACATCCTTTAAAACCACTGAGCCGGCACCTATGATACTGTTGTCACCAACTTTCACATTACCCAGAATCTGCGCATGGGCACCTATCCATACATTATCTCCGATAACAGGCAGACCGTTATATCCTCCGCGACCACCACAAGTCACGCCATGAAGAATCTTACAGTTCCTACCGATAACAGTAGAAGGATGAAACAAGCTACCCAAAGCGCAATGTGGGAAACGGGTTCCTTTTCCTATGGTGAGATTATAAGGTATATCCGCAGAGAAAACTACCCTGATTACAAATCTTCCCAAGGCTGCCACAGGTCTCATCTTATGACGGTAGAACCAGTTGCTTACTTTCCAGCACGTGTATATTTTGTCCATATTTTGTCAGTAGTAAGTGGCATAAACTTTCCCATACGCATAGGCTTGTGTCTAACTAAGTATTTGATATTTGATTAATTTTTTAATATCCATTTATCTGTAGGACATTAGTTGTGAATACAATCGGAGATATTCAGTATTCATTTTGTTGACTGCGAACAGCGATACTCTTTTTAAAAAGAATTCTTTCTCTATCGCATATGCCTTATTATCGCTGAGCAGCCTTGTGATTTTTTTTGAAAGGGTCTCATAATCACCTACTTCAAATAGGCTTTCTGAACGTCCCACCACATCTCTCAACCCTTCGACATTTGAAGCAAGAACCGGTAGGCCGGCAGCCATATATTCTACCGCTACCAGTCCGAAACCATCCCAGTAAGTGGATAATACCCCTATATCACACCCTTTAAGATATGGAGCCGCACTTTCTTTCCGCCCCAACAGATGTACTCTGTGTGACATACCCAAATCGTTTGCCATAAATTTCAACGAGTCTTCAAGAGGCCCGTAGCCTATAAATACCACATGGGTATTTTCATCACATTTCGAAATGGCTTTAAGGAGTGTGACAGGGTCTTTGGGATGTACCAGCCGAGACACCATGATAACGACTTTGTCATCATCAGCTATACCTGTTTCCTCTCTTAGAATATCGGGAGCATCAGCAAAAAACGCTATATCAATACCATTTATAATCGTAATGCTTTTCTTTGACAGACTTCTTGAATCAAGCCATCGATCAAGATTCAACTTAGAAGCATCACTGATATTGACAATAGCGTCATATGCATTGTAGAACCAACGATCGAAATACCTTAGGAGACTTATCTTTCGTCGGTTATTATATGTATTATGCTCCGTCGTAACAAGTACAGGGCGTTGTGACTCAGGCAGCAACTTATATGCCACCGAAACAAAGAACTGATCCGGGAATAAATGGACGTGTACCAGGTCATATTTTGGAAGCTGATTCTTTATCTCCCATATATGTAGCGGATTATGACGATTCTTATAACGGCTGGCAATTACGTTTACACCATACTGTCTGAATTCCTCCTCTTTGTGTAGTAGCTGAGGACGAGAGACATATATAGTAACCTCATGACCTTCCGCTCTTTGACTCTTTGTAAGATTGTAGAGGATGCTTGTCACACCTCCGTTACAAATAGACGGAACAACATGTAATATTTTCATAAACTCAGCTTAACAGATTCAACCATGTTTTTTTTACGGCATCCGGGCTGTATCTAACCATTGCATCCTCACGTGCCCTTTCGCCCATCTCGGCAAGGCGGCGAGGCGCATTCAGATTTTCTGTCAATGCCGTTGCCAAGGCCTCTATATCCTCCGATGGAACCAAGACGCCGTCTATTCCGTCACGTATCACCTCCCTGGGGCTGTTGGGACAATCAAAACTTATACATGGCAGTCCCATCATCTTTGCTTCGAGGAGCACGACGACCATTCCTTCAAAACGAGATGATAATACAAAGCAGGAGGCATTCTGAAACTCTTCGGCTATTCCGGGATGCGCATCAACGAACACGGTTCTCGTATCCACTCCCACTTCTCTTGCAATGGCCTCATTCTTCTCTCTAAGGCTTCCTGAACCCACAATTCTTAATGTCCAACCCGGCGCATCCGTTTTGGCCCACGCCATTAGAAGCATATCAAAACCTTTCTGGATCTCATGACGACCGACCGCCAGAAGTGTTTTGGCTGAAATATCAGACGGCCTGTTTTCTCCGATTGACGTGAAATTGGGAATCGAAATTATACCCCGTGCATAGGCTTTACTAAAATCCACTGCGTCAGCCTCTGTCAATACCACCGTTCTGTCAGCAAGCCATGTGGATATGGTTTTATATATCGAGCCGGCTCTGGAACCGGCATAAAGGTTGAAATGTTCCCAAGCTATGTTTCTAATCCCATATCCTATTATTGCAAGAGCAGATATGCGTACCAACGGGGTTGCCACGGTTATGATGGCGGAAGGCCTCCGTGATTTGACAACCTTGCGAAGCAACCTGATATTTTTGAGATTTAACGAGAAAATAGACTTTTCAAACCGGGAATTCAGTGAAACAATCTCTATGTCACTGTCAATGACATAAGGACATTCCTCACGACTAAACGGGTCAATGGTCACAATCGTTATCGCGAAATCACCGTTTAGAAGATTGGCAAGTTCGACTGTCATTCTCTCAATGCCGGCACGGTTGCGCAATGCCTCGCAGAATAACAATAACTTTTTCATCTTATCATGCCTGAAATTGCATTTCCGAGATATTCCACAGACCGGGCACGTTCGGCATCCAGCACCCTCTCGACCGAATCATAATCGATATTCCGTTCGAATATACGGCCAAAAGTATTGTCGTTGCCGACTATTCTGTCATCCAGCCAGAAAGGCTTCAACATAGATGTCAGTTTGGCCATCGCGCTATCTCTGCCTATCGTTGCAAATGGCTTGTGGGTTATAATGGCGAAAATAGTCCCATGGAATGTCTCGGTTATAACCTCATCGGCATATTTATACCATCTCAGCACATCAAGAGGCTTACAGACCACAGCTTGCGAACACCACTCATACCGGCTCATTATACATATAAGCTTCTTGCCCTTCGATCTGGCATAGTCCCTGATGGCCTTTATCTCATCCTTATTGTTTATCCTGTCAGGATAGGAATACAATAATATATAATTTCGTTCCACGGGTGGCTGCATTGCCGCAATCTCATCCTTAAACCCATATATCAACACAGGGTCAAAATGAATCTCCGGGCCGGTACCCGTAAGTTTTTTCACTATATCATAGGAGTTTCTATCCCTGACAGAAATACTGTCCATATGTGACAGGGTCTTCCCTATCTCGGTATCCAGACCTTGTTTCTTTAACTTTTCGAGAGTGGTATGACCGAATGATCCTGCATAACTTATTACCTTTTCCGCTTCAGGGATGTCTCCGTAAAGCTGAGGCGTATATCCCCATGGTGTCGGCTGGCAACAGTGAAAGACCTCATCACTACCTATCACCACGAGAGAAGGGATGGATTTATCGTCATCAATTCCCAGCTCAGGCCAGCTTTCACGTATTTTCCGGCTTACCTGTGACATGAATCTCAGAGTTTTCCTCTTTGCCATCATATCACCTCTCAATATCACCCTGCACATGGCATACAGCCTTCTGAGACGATATCTGAACCCGTGATTTTCCATTCCTTCAAGCTGTCGGCCGGGTTTTATGTCTATAAACCTGACATTTCCGGCTCCGGCTTTCAATAGGATGTTCTTCAAGGCATATGCTTGCAGGAAGGATCCGTAATTAATCACTCTCTGCATGGAGAGAATCCCGACTGTCATTTTTTCCATAATCTTTTCCTAAGTCTGTCTATTATCTTGTCAGGAACCGAGAGGTACCATTGGTACTTCAATGTAGTACCGGCTATCTTTTCAAGAGATTTGCTACTTTTAAGATCTTTGACCAGACGTCTGTAAAGTAGCGGGAAACGCGGCATCCTTGCCATCTGCCCGGAGGTTAACTCTGCAGAGGTCTCTTCTATAATAGTACACCTGTCTGCTATCTCATTCATCAAGTCATTACCCTTATCAGTAAGTGCGAGAACGCCGCTTACCCCTTCCTGGTTACAGCTATACTTTCTGCCCCAGAAATCCCCGATACGTATATCCGCAGCCGAACTGCACATCTTATATTTACATGACTTGTAACAACACTTGTTCAGGCAGCTGTCATACAGGAAAAATTTGAAAAACAGATCTCCTTGTGACTTCCTTGACGCATAAAATGTTTTTTTTCCCCAAATTTTTAGCTGATACGAATCATGCCAATCCACTGGCTGACAACAATCTGCGTCATGAACATTGATAGACCACGAATCCTGCCATCCCGTTATCTTGCTTCTCCATTCCACAGCGGATATTTCTCCGACTGTTTCCAGTTGCTCAGACACATACTTGTGCCATAAAAGGAGTGACGGAACCCCGTGACAGAAGAAATCCATCAATACGAAGTTGTCCTCCTTTTTAAAATGCCTTATCATCCTTCTGAAAGAATCAATCTGGCATGGTGTGCCTGTCACCAGATATTTTTGATTTCTATCAATGGCTTTCAAGGCATCAGCCGAGTAACTCGGAATATACTTGCTACCTGTCGAGGCCAAAAATTCGTCAACTGTAGAGGCTATATAGTGCTCGGCTCTTTCAGCCTTGACATTGTATCTGACACCTACACCCTTGTAACCTCTTTCAATCAACAGACGTCCGATCTCAAAACCTACTCCGCCCGATGAGCACCGTCTTCTTACAGCCGGGACATTGCTCCAAGAGGCATAAGCGTTGACCTTTGAAGATTCCGAACACAACTCTTTGTGGTTGAAGGCACAAGTCTTTAAACACAACCCGCAGTTGATACATTTGTCCTGATCACGTATAACGGGCGAGTAAAATCCATCCGTATTTTCCTCAAAATCTATTATCTTTACAGGGCATACGCTGACACATACCCCACAACCATAACAGAAATCAAATTTTGATATATTGTCTTTCATTTCCATAAAGTGGAATATAGTCTTTTGACAGGCGCGTATGCCATATAGCAAATCTTTGCTAGGACAGAGCTTGACACCTCGGCTGCCCAGAGACGGTGCAGCCGTGATTTTATTTCGTGAGAATTGAACCTCTTGTTATTGTCAATCTGGCACAGACGGAATCCGACAAGCACATACCTGTAAAGCCCGTTACAGAATCCGAGGGCTCTCAAACGCCTGTATATTTTGTGGGCATTCTCAAAAGCGACGCCGGAAGAATAGAGACGCGGGGTCACCGTGGAACTGTGCCTACGGAAATAATCCAGAGCCTCGGGAACTTCGACAACATCTCCACGCATTGCCAGCTCGATATAGAAAAGATAATCCCCGGATGCTCCAAGCCTCATATAATCTCCCGGTATATCCGAAAGCACACTCCGTCTAATAATCGTACTACTTGCATTATATAGATGGTTGCCCAGATACAGGCTTCTTCTTATGAAATCTTTTCCCTTGCGTGCAATGACTCTTTTAGTCTTACTTGCCCATAGACAGTTGCCCTTATTGTTATGTTCGTCAATAATCTGTATGCCGGAAAGCGCCAATACGGCATCCGGCTTTTCAGAGACACTCTCAACAAGCCGTTTCAGGAAGTCAGGATGTGCCACATCGTCACTCTCGGCAATCCATATCCATTCGCCTTCTGACATCGAAAATCCTCTCTGCCATTGTATAAATGTGCATCCTGAATTCTCCTCGTTCAGCACTATCTCTTTGACTTTCGGATGATGTCTATATTCATTTATTATTCCGACTGAGTGATCAGTCGATTTGTCATCCAGAATTATAACCTCGATATTGTCATAGGTCTGAGACAAGACACTGTCTATACGTTCCTTTAAGAACGGGGCATGGTTATAATTGGGGATTATTACACTGACAAGAGGGTGATTCATAATCTACATTTGAATTATTGGCCAACTTCTTAACCCTTGACCGAGAAACTTTATGGAACAGTATTGCAACTGCAACTGTGACAAGCAATTCCAAATTTCCATTTATAAGCCCCCATGGATATTGAAAAAATCCAAGTGAGATAGAAAGAACTATGTAATAAATCAAGTACTGGGAAAAGGTAAATGTACCGTTTCGGATTCTCAGAGAACGTGTGAAGAAGAAAGCACACACCGAAAATATTATTATTGTAATGAACGGCCCATAATCAAGACAGAAGTCACCCACATATGTAGAAAATATCGACTCATTCATTTTCATATGTCTATATTTCCACAATCTATCTTTCGAAGAAATCAACCCATTCAGTCCCAAAAGATACTTATAGGTTCCTGCTGTGAAATTTCCTTCTCGGGTTCCATTGGCATCAAGCGCATGGTTATTGAAGTGCAGAGCCCCCTCCGAGACGTATCGCTCTATAAACATGTAAGTTGTCCGGCCATCGCCACCACTTCTACTTAATGTTAACGCTGAAAATGGAATTAATATCAATGCACCGGCTAAGATTGCAAAAAACTTTAATTTGCGTTTAGTTTTATCTGAGTAAAAATGAAGAAAAAAGATAAATAAGAAGAATGATACTATAACGAACTTTCCCGCCGCATATCTTGATCCGTTCAGTAAGCCCAATATAGGAGTTGTAAACGCACTGACTGCAAGTCCTAAAACCATCCAGAGACTAAACTTCCGACTGTAAACGGCATAAAAGAAGAATGGCAAAGACAATCCGATAGACGAATTAACAATCACAGAAACAAAGTCTCCTTGCGATCTATGTTGAGATGAGCGTGTTCGCATCTCTGAATAGGCCTCTTGTCCGAAGTCAGATGAAAATATCAATTCGAAGAGCCTTTCTTGTACATTTGTCAACAGAGTTGGCAATCGGAATAAAAAACATGCCAATATAAAACAACTGCAATAAATGAACCACTTACGGTTCACAACAATCCTCTTTATTTTATTCTCATCAGTTCTCAATATCGGACTTGAGAATAAAAGCATACTTCCGAAAAGATATATAAACGGGAATAATGTCAGATCATCAAATAAATAACGATATTCAGGGCTGCAAAAAAGATGAGCTGAACATATCGCAATCATAGTATAAGTAGATAGCAATACCCCTCGGACACCGAAGTTCTTATGTGTAATTCTGTATAATATCAAAGCGATAATCCACAAACAACAGTATATGTTGAGATAAAAAATGTTATAGACCATGACAATTTTTCAGGATTACCTTTTTTGAAAAGACAGAATTTTTGATTTGATCATATGCCTCTGAGATGAAGATAGAAACAAGTACCACACAGACAATCCGTAAATTATAAAAAATGACGGTACGGTTATAAGTACCTGCGTAATACCATTATCCAAGATGTCTGCGGATTTTATGAAATGCCATAACATCATAAATACAGGTATCAACAATGCCGTTGAAAAATACATTCCCAGAATCGATCGGCACAAACTCAACCCCAGTCTTGACCTCACATATAGAATCCTTGAAAGATTTACAATATTCTCAGTGATAATCTTGACTATAATGGCCCATATGACAGGCAAACCAATATAGAAACAGATGTAGGCCAGAATTATATTCATTAGGATAAGACACGAATATACAATCTGATATGTCCTTATATTGCCTGATGCATATATGGACGCCTCTATCGGCCCTGAATATGACACAAACAAAAGATATATGAGTGTAAGGGTCACAAACCTTACTGATTCGGGAGGTATATTGCTACCAAGCCATAATCCAAGCACATATTCCAGATTCATAATCAATGGAAAGGTCACAGCAAACATAATAAGGAACGAGAATTTGCTGACATTTAAGACCAGATAGCCGGTTCTATCCAGTTCTCCGACCGAAAAGCTTTTTACAATCTGTGGATTTGCCGCTTTTTGAAAATTTACAATTATATTGTATATAGCGCTGTTGACCTGCATGGCTATACCGTATGTGGCATTATATGCCACATTGAAAAAGATATTTATTACTATCGGTATACCTTGGTTAGAAGTCATGGCCGCACCGGCTCCAAGCAGGTTCCATCCTGAGAATGTCCCTATTTCCCTGACCAATGACTTGTCATATACAGGTTTTAGTTTCGTACATGAGATATGCTTGGTACAATACAGTATGAAGACTATAAGAATGGTTGTCGCAGAGATTAGATTGAGTGCGCCGTAAAGAACCAGATTATTTTCTATAAAGCTGAATTTGAGTATAAACGCAATCCCTAACAGAAGAAAGGCTTCGACTATACATATTGCTGCATAGAACGACATACGTTCATAGGCTATAAGAGCTGATTCATATGGCATTCTTATAATATTGACAAGAAGTGTGAGCGAGGAGAACTGGAACAACCAGTTAACGGAGGATATCTGTGAGGCCGGAAAGTTGATCTTATTGTTTAAAAACCACAACCCGATTGTTTCAAGCGCCAATAATATCACAACCCCGGTGGTGATGAATAGAAGAAGCGACGTGTTGAATATTCGGTTCAATCTTTGACCACCCTTTCCCATGTCAAAGTTGAGAAATCTCTGAGTGGCGGTTATAAGCGGAGAACTTACGAACTGAAAAGCGATTACAAAGGCTGCCACCACATTCCACACCCCATAGTCTTCTATACCAAGCACGTCAAGCAATACACGCGATGTGTAAAGCTTGACAAGCATGATTATACCCATCCTGAAATATAGGAACAGGGTGTTTCTCGCTATACGCTTGTTATCCTCGGACGGCATGTTCAATAACAATCGGAAGCAAAGTTATTTATGATATATTCAGTCCCTCTCGAACAGGTCTCGTGTGTATACCTTTTCGGCAACGTCGGCAAGCTCGGGAGAGGTGCGGTTGGCCAGGATGGCGCGGGAGAGGCGCTTGAACTCGGCAAGGTCGTTGACCACCCTGCTGCCGAAGAAGGTGGAGCCGTCTTCAAGGGTCGGTTCATAGATGACCACGGTGGCACCCTTGGCCTTGATGCGCTTCATCACGCCCTGTATGGAGGACTGGCGGAAGTTGTCGGAGTTGGACTTCATCGTCAGGCGGTACACCCCGATGACGCATTCCTGCTCCGGGGCGGTGCCGTAGGAGTTGTGGGCGCTGTAATTATAGTAGCCGGCCATCTTCAAGACCTGGTCGGCTATGAAGTCCTTGCGGGTGCGGTTGCTCTCGACTATGGCCGTCATCATGTTCTGGGGGACGTCGGCGTAGTTGGCAAGGAGCTGCTTGGTGTCCTTGGGCAGGCAGTAGCCGCCGTAGCCGAAGGAGGGGTTGTTGTAGTGGCTGCCTATGCGGGGGTCGAGGCCTATGCCGCGGATTATGGCCTGGGGGTCGAGCCCCTTGACCTCGGCGTAGGTGTCAAGCTCGTTGAAGTAGCTGACGCGGAGGGCCAGATAGGTGTTGGCGAAGAGCTTGACGGCCTCGGCCTCCTTCATGCCCATGTAGAGGACGGGGATGTCCTCGCGGATGGCGCCCTGGCAGAGGAGGCCGGCGAAGGTGCGGGCCGCCCTGTCGAGCCGGCCGATGTCGGTGAGGCTCATTATGGCGTCGTTCTCCACGGCGAAGCGCGGATCCTCCATGACGCGGGGGATGCCGGCGATGATGCGCGAGGGGTAAAGGTTGTCATACAGGGCCTTGCTCTCGCGGAGGAACTCGGGGAAGAAGAGGAGGTTGAGCCTCCCGGCCCCGCGCGAGGCGTACCTCATGTAGAGCGACCGGCAGTAGCCGACGGGGATGGTGGACTTTATGACCATCACGGCGTCGGGGTTGACGTCGAGCACGAGGTCTATGACCTCCTCCACGCGCGATGTGTCGAAGTAGTTCCTGACGGGGTCGTAGTTGGTCGGGGCCGCGATGACCACGAAGTCGGCGTCGCGGTAGGCCGCAGCCCCGTCGAGCGTGGCCGTGAGGTCGAGCGGCTTTTCGGCGAGGTATCTCTCTATGTACTCGTCCTGTATGGGCGACCTGCGGCGGTTTATGAGTTCAACCTTTTCGGGGATGATGTCGACGGCCGTGACGCGGTTGTGCTGCGCGAGGAGGGTCGCTATGCTGAGTCCGACGTAGCCGGTTCCGGCAACGGCGATATTGTAACTGTGTGACATTTTTTTGTGGGTGGAGGTGTTTAAGGTTGTGAAACAAATGCCCGTCACAAGACCCGCATGGCTTGTTGGCCTTGCGGTATGGTGAAAAGACCAAGCCTTGGAATGCATCGTGCTGTGGCTTGGACGGGATTGAAGTCTGTCTGGGATGTTGATATAGTTCTCATTCCCTCCGTTCGGTGTGCGCCTTTATGGCTGGACGGAGGCAATGTCGTCCGGCGGCATGTTATGGGCCTGCTGGAACGACTTTCGGGATTGGGGCTGTATGTATGCCTTATGTCCCACCCTGAATCCAGTGGCGGAACATTCCCTACGGGGAACCGGCTGCCTGCATTTCAGATCTGTGCAGGACTCGTCCGGGTTTCGGCTGCAAAATTAGTAATTTTTTTGTTTTGCGCAAAAAGTTTTTATAATTTTGCGGGTATGCTGGTTTTATATAGAATTTATCAGGTTTTGATCATGTGCCCGCTTGTCGTGGCGGCTACGATTGTTGTGGCTGTGGCTACGGTGGCCGGTTCGGCGCTCGGCTATGGCCGATGGTGGGGATATTATCCCGAGATTTACTGGGCGCGGTTGTTCTGCTGGCTCAACTTTGTCACGGTGAGTGTCAGGGGGCGGGAGAACATCGATTCTGGGACATCGTATGTCTTCGTTGCCAATCATCAGGGAGCGTTTGATATTTTCTCGCTTTTCGGCTGGCTGGGTCATAATTTCAGGTGGATGATGAAGGAGAGTCTGCGTCGTATCCCGTTTGTGGGATGGGCGTGCAAGGCTTGCGGGCAGATCTTTGTGGATAGTTCGTCGGTGGCTGCGACTCGCCGCACCATGGAGGCTGCCGAGGCGCAGCTTAGGGGCGGTATGTCGCTCGCTGTGTTTCCCGAGGGTGCCAGGACGTGGGACGGGCGTATGCGCCGTTTCAAGAGGGGAGCTTTCAGACTTGCCGTGGAGTTCGGTCTGCCTGTTGTGCCGGTCACGATTGACGGCGCGTTTGACGTGCTGCCTCGTTTCAGGTTTCTACCACGTCCGGGCCATATCTCGCTTACCATACATGAGCCTATACTTCCTCCTGTCGGCGGCCATGATGTCGAGGTGTTGATGGAGGAGAGCCGCCACGCCATAGAGAGCGGTTTTTAGTGAACCGATATAGTAAAAGACAAGACCATAGGGAATATGCCTGTCGGCGTTCGCTATGGTCTTGTTGCTGTTTTATCTTACTGAGTGACTTTTGGTTCCGGGCGTAGGGGGTAGGTGTTTCGATGGTGTTCGAAGGATGAGGGGTCTGAGCGGAGGATGCGGGTATCGGCGATTATATCATACCCGATGGATTGTTCGGTTATGGTGTCCGGGACAGGGTGGAGGGGGCCGGCATCGGCAATGAGGGGGGTGTCGAGCCGCAGATGACGGCTGATGGCGTCAAGCACCATCTGGGTGGCCCTTATTTTGCCTTCGCGTGAATATCCGGCGATATGGGGAGTGGCCACACGGGCCATGGAGAGAAGAGTAGGGTCTATGGTCGGTTCTCCTTCCCAGCAGTCTATCCCCACGTCCGAGATGAGATTGGCACGAAGACCGTCGATGAGTGCCGACGTCTCCGTCACGGCTCCACGGGCGGCGTTGAGGAGTATGGGCTTTCGGCGCAGGGCGGAGACAAACCTGCTGTCGACCAGATGGCGTGTAGGGTGGGGGCCTTCCGTTGTAAGGGGGGTATGAACGGTGATAATGTCGGCATTGCGCGCTATCTCGTCAAGGGTACAGAAGCGGTAAGAGGTACACCCGCTCTCTTGCAGAGGGGGATCGTTCACGAGTATTTCCATTCCGAGGCCTTTGGCCCAGCGTATGAGAAGAGAGCCTACATTTCCTGCACCTATGACACCGAGAGTCCTGCCTGACAGTGTTTTGCCGGGAGGGAGGATTGCTCTGATTGCCGCGAGTACCCACTGGGCTACCGCCGGTGCGTTGCAGCCGGGTGCGTTGGCCGTGGTGATGTCGTGTGAACGGCAGTAGTCAAGGTCTATGTGGTCTGTGCCTATTGTGGCAGTGGCTATAAGGGTGCATCGGCTCCCGTCAAGAAGGGCGGCATCGCAGCGTGTGCGTGTGCGTGTGACGAGGATGTCGGCATCTCGGACTTCGGCGCTCGTAATCTTGTCGCCCGAGAGAGAGATGACTTCCCCTATCCTGGATAGAGGGGCTGCGATGAATGGAATGTTGCGGTCTATTACTATCTTCATGAGAGGATGCTCCATATGTATAGTCCGGCATAGCCGGCGATGAGTGAGAGCATGAATATGTAGCCGCGACGGGATGCCGTGGCGCGGAAGAAGTGTCCCACCTGAAAGGCCACACAGGCGTTGAGAAGGACTACGTAGGTAGTGAGATTGGTGAAGTTGACGATGGCGAGTGAGCCGGTGGCTATGCCGATGAGGGCAAGGAAGCCGTTGACGGCACGGGCACGCGCGTTGAATCCGAGTATACGGATGAGGCTAAGCGAACCAGTGAAGAATCCGATGGTCACGGTAAAGGCCACCGTGGCGAGAAAGGGCCATATGCCGGGTGTGTGTAAGAGGAGAGACGGCGGGGTGAAGAAGATACGCGGGACGGACGGAATCGGTATGATGCCAAGTCCGAGAACTATCCACCATGGTGTTAAGATGCCTATGAGGGCGGCTATAATCTTCTTTGGCCTTAATATCCTCATCTGGCCTATCCCTGCTATAAAGACAGGGATGAAGAAGAGGAATGTCCAGTCAAGCACGGCCCCGGCGCTGAGCATGGCGAAGATGATGAAGATGCGGCGGTCAGAGCGTCTCTCGTTGTAGATGGTAAACATTATCCACATCGCGGCCATGACTGTCAGTGCAAGCAACGGCGGGACTAATCCTGTGTTGAAGAGGCTGGGGGTGGCGGCACATGAGAAGACGAAGAGACCGGCATAGAAAAGTGAGGTAGAGCGGAGGAGATTGAACTGTCGGTTGGCGCTGATCATGACGGCGGCAGTGGCAAGGGTTATGAGCAGAGCCGCCCCGGAGAGTGGTGAGAACAGGCTGATGCCCGGAGCGACCGATACCATCCATACTCCGAGGAGTATGAGCAGCACGGCCACTCCGCGCGAACGAATGACGTTGGTGAGGTGTTTCTCCCTTCGGGTCATCTGTATGGTTTATTTGCGTGCTTCCTCTATGGCCCGAAGGTCGGCGCCGATGTCGCGGCGGAAATATTTTCCTTCGAACATGACGTCAGACGCGGCCTTGAAACTTCCGGCAAGTGCCTCGTCAAGGTTTTTTCCGTATGAGCTGCAAGCTATGACGCGTCCGCCGGAGGTGACGAGCGTGCCATCGGGCTGACGTGTGGTTCCGGCATGGAAGAGTATGGCCTCTTCGGCATCGGTGCCTGTTATGGCCTTGCCCTTGGGATAGCTGCCGGGATATCCGCCTGAGACAACCATTACGGTCGTGGCATAGCGGGGATCCTCGATAAGCGGCATTGTCGAGAGATTTCCTGCGGCTGCCGCAGCGAGAAGGGGCAGGAGGTCGGAAGCTATGCGGAGCATGACTACCTCGGTCTCAGGGTCGCCCATGCGGACGTTGTACTCGATCACCATTGGTTCGCCACCAACCTCGATGAGTCCGAGGAAGATGAAGCCACGATAGGTAATTCCGTCATCGATAAGTCCTTTTACGGTGGGGATTATGATACGTTCCTCTACTTTGCGCATGAAGTCGGCATCAGCGAATGCCACGGGGCTGACGGCTCCCATTCCGCCCGTGTTTGGCCCGGTATCTCCTTCGCCTATGCGTTTGTAGTCTTTGGCGACGGGCAGTATCCGATAGCCGCCGTTGCCGTCGGTCAGGACGAACACGGAGCATTCTATGCCTTTGAGGAACTCTTCTATGACCACGGTGGCGGATGAGTCGCCGAACATTCCTCCAAGCATCTCGCGAAGCGAGGCCTTGGCCTGTTCAAGGGTATCGAGAATCAGTACACCCTTTCCGGCGGCGAGGCCGTCGGCTTTTAGGACATAGGGGGCAGAGAGTTCTTCAAGGAATTTCTCACCCTCGGCTATGGTCTCGGCGGTGAAGCTGCGGTAGCGTGCGGTAGGTATGCCGTGGCGTACCATGAACTGCTTGGCAAAGTCCTTGCTGCCTTCGAGGGCGGCTCCGGCCTTTGACGGCCCGGCTACGAGAGGGGCGCCATCGCGACCGTCGAAGTAGTCGTATATTCCGGCAACAAGCGGATCCTCGTTGCCTACTACTATCATATCGACACCCTTCTCGGCTACGAAACGGTCGATAGCCTCAAAATCGAGCGGGGACAGGGGGACGTTCTCTCCATATGCGTCTGTGCCCCCGTTGCCGGGAGCTATGTATAGATGTCGCAGGAGCGGACTTTGTGATATTTTCCATGCCAGTGCACACTCGCGGCCTCCCGAACCGAGGAGAAGGACGGTGAGAGGTTCGGTCTGTTCGCAGAGGGTCTCTCCGGCGTTGAACGGGCTTTTTTCGGGATGGTTGCTCACTGGATGACGCAGTGTGTTGAGGTTTTGCTGTATTGACATGAGGGGACGGGTTGTGTTATGATGATAATGAAGGGATGGCGTGGGATGTATCAGGCTTTGTTGTCGTTGTTCTCGCTGTCAGGACGTTTCCAGCGGCGGCGAGTGCGCATGAACGGCCCTTCGGACGGCGGAATGGAGGGAGTCTTCGGAGTCTCGCCGAGGCTTTTGAGGGCATGGACATTGCGTTTGCGTTGGAGAAGTTCCTCTGCCTCGCTTTCGCGGGCTGTCTCTTCCTTGAACCTTCTGCGGCTTTCCTCGTTGCGTGCGAATCCGCCTTTCTTTGGACGGTATAACTCGCTGAGAGGCGTGCGTTTCTCTGCTCCACGGCGAGGTTCGGAGTCTCGTTTCGAACGCTTTCCTCCCATACCCTTGTCACGTGCGTCCTTGCGCCATTCGGCATCGCTCTTGCGGGCGATACGGTCTTTTGCAGAACGTACCGGGCGGTCTTCCTTTATGGAGCCTCCACCCTTGCGGAAGTCGCTCTTGGAGCCTTCGAAGCTCACGTATTCGCGTAGCTGGCAGTCGATGCCTCCGTTCTGCAATTCTTCTTTGACAGAGGGTGTGAGGCCTATATGCATGAGACAGTCCTCGTTGGACGAGATAATCCAGCTGTGATAGCCTGTGAAGACGCGTTTCAGCTTGGTGCCGAGGATGCGGTAGAGATTTTCGATATCCTCAGGGTTGAGGCGCTCGCCGTAAGGCGGATTGGTGACGAGGACTCCCGGAATGCCGTCGGCGGGAGCCTCTTCCCATTGCTGTATGGGACGTACCCGCAGGTTTATATACTCGTCAACCCCGGCAGCAAGGATATTGCGCTCGGCTATGGATACGGCTTTGGGCGAGATGTCCGAGCCATATATCTTGAACGGTATCTCGCGTGGCCCTTCCCCTTCGTTCAGCACCTTCTCGAAAAGCTCCGGGTCATATTCCCGCCAGTTTTCGAAGGCCCATCCTTTGCGGAATGAACCGGGCTTGATGCCCGATGCTATAAGCGCAGCCTCGATCAGGAATGTTCCTGAGCCGCACATGGGGTCTACAAGCGGGCAGTCGCCGCGCCACCCGGTTTTGAGTATTATGCCGGCGGCAAGAACCTCGTTGATGGGGGCATCGGTTGAGGCCTCGCGCCATCCGCGTTTGTGGAGTGACTCTCCCGATGAGTTGAGCGAAAGGGTGACGCGGTCGCTGTCTATGTGGACGTTTATCATTACGTCGGCATCGTTGAGACGTACGCCGGGACGTTTGTCTTCGCCGAAACGGTCTTTGAACCAGTCAACAATGGCGTCCTTGACGCGATATGTCACAAAGCGGGAGTGGGTGAACACTTCTGAATGGACGGTGGTGTCTATCGAGAATGTCTTGCCAACGGACAGGATGCTTCCCCAGTCATATTCCTTCACCATCTCATAGAGGCTGTCAGGGTCAGAAGCCATGAACTTGTAGATAGGTTTGAGGATGCTCAGGGCGGTGTGGGTGCAGAGATTGGCTCGATACATCATTTCCAGATTTCCCTCGAAGGAGACCATGCGCAGCCCGGGCTTCACGTTAAGGGCGCCGAGTGAGCGAAGTTCTTCGGCCAGCACATCCTCAAGTCCTTTGAGGGTCTTGGCTACCATTTCAAATGTCTGTTCCATATATCAGTCTATGAGATTTGCGTTTAGTTACTAACTGTTGGTTTGCTCTACTGAGCGGAAGTTCTCTCCACGGGCTTGGATAAGCTTCTCTCCCGGTGCCACGTCGCGTGTCACCCAAAGGTTGCCTCCGATGACAGCCCCGTCCCCTACGGTGACGCGTCCGAGAATCGTAGTGTTGGAATAAATCACCACGTTATTCCCTATTATGGGATGGCGCGGAATGCCTTTCACAGGATTGTTTGAATCGTCAGTGACGAAACTTCTGGCGCCGAGGGTGACTCCCTGGTATATCTTTACATTATCGCCGATTATGGCTGTCGCGCCAATGACCACCCCCGTGCCGTGGTCGATGACGAAGCGGCTGCCTATGGTGGCTGCGGGGTGGATGTCTATCCCGGTGTCCGAGTGGGCTTGTTCGGAAATCATTCTCGGCAACACCGGGACGCCGAGGTTGACGAGTTCGTGGGCTATACGGTGGCTGATGGTGGCGTTTAGGCCGGGATAGCAGGTTATTACCTCGTGAGTGGAGGTTGCGGCGGGATCTCCGAGATAGGTTGCGTCTATGTCGGTATCAAGAACCCGCCGGAGGGACGGGAGACGAGAGATGAATGTCTCGGCATCACGGACTGCCGTAGCCTCTATCTCGTGCATAGGGACTGCGCAGTCTGAGTCGGCAAATGAAAGTCCGGCAGTGATCTGGTGGATAAGAAGCCCCCGCAGTTCGTGGCAGGCGAGGGTAAGAGTGGAGCGCATGACTGAGGCTGACTCCACGTTGTCGTTGAAGAACCCCGGGAACATAATGCCTGAGGCCAGGGCCACGATACGTCTCACCGAGGCGTTTGACAGAAGCGGGGCACCCTCATGGCGCCGGCTCGGACATACGTGGCGCATGTCGTCAAGGCTGCACAGACGGTCTATGATGCTGTCGATGCTGAGAGGGGAGGCTGAGGGCTGTTCCATAATATCAACGGGGGGAAGGAATAATTTCCCCGCTGCAAAGTTACGATATTCCCTGCAAAAAGTCAAAGGAAATATCGAATTAGAAATTCTTTCTGACAGAAGTCCCCCTGGCGCTTGCGGGCGGCAGGGGGACATGGATGACGGTGATGTCGTGAGGTCTATTTTACGATGACTTTGCTGACTGACGAACCTTGGCGGCGGATGTAGATGCCGGGGGCCGGATCGTTGACGCGTATACCTTGGAGGTTGAAATATTCGACAGGAGCCTCGGAGCCGTCAGACTCTATGCTGTCAATCCCGCTGGCTGTCACGTTGATGAACGTGGTCATAAGGAAGAGGTCGGGGAATGCGGGGTTGGTCATCACGCACATTATGTGGCTGAACGGTGCGAGGAAGGTGGTTATGCCGTTTTCAATGGTGTATTCCTTACCTTCGATGAGGCTTTCGCCCGCAAGCTGGTTATTTTCGTCAAGATACGGGGAATCGATGAACCATGTATAGGTGGTTTTGTTGCTATCTACCTCGGTCTGGGATGACAGATCGACCTTGCCGTCATTGACTGTGATTTCAATTGGCTGCTGGACGAAATAATCATACACATAGTATTCGCTCCTAACGGGAGGCAGTGTGGCAAACGAGAGACGGTTTCCTCCGATGGCAAGCACACGGAGGTTGGCCAGAGAGGTTACGTCTATCGAGGAGAGATTGTTGTCGCTGAGCCAGAGCTGGATTATTTCGGGGATGCCTTTAAGATTGATGTCTTCCAGCTTGTTGCCCATGAGGTTTAGCTCCCACATTGCCGGATTGTCAAGTTCGACATGGCTTATGTTGTTATTGGGGGCATGTACGATGGCAAGGTTCTTGAATTTGGAAAGATCCAGCCTGTCAAGGTCATTGTCGGTGAGGATAAGGGTTGATAGGTCGGTATAGTTATGGAAACGCTCTGTGGAGACAATCTTGTTGCCGCTGAGGTTAAGTTCACGGAGACCGGGGGATGCCGGGAGCAATATGTCTTCTTCGTTAAGCTGTGACTCCGAACAAGTGAAGGCTATAAGTCCTTTCATCTTGGATGCGTCCATGTCTTTCAGAGCCACATCGCTTAGAGAGAACACTGTCAGACCCTCGTCTTCGTCATAAGAATAGCATCTCACTTTCACATCCTTGCTGGTTTCGGCTTTGAAAGAGATGTAGTTTTCGGCAAGGATGTATTGTTCGAGATTGCCGTTGCCGTCCCAGTCGATGTAGACTGCGTTGCCGGCTTTTGCGGCAGTGAGTGTTATGGTGGCAGTGTCTGCCTCTACGGTCGTGAATGTGGCAAAGAGGTTCGTGGGCATCTCGGCAGCCTCCACATTGGAAGTGCGGATGGCGTTTTCACCGCTGAACTGAGGGAATGCAGGGTGGGATATGAGACAGTAGATGTCGCCGACAGAGGTGTCTGTGAATGAGAAGAGGCCTTTGTCGCCGGAGATTTGTTCAGAGGTCAGTTCGTGACCGTCAGAGACTGAGCGCCAGCTGTAAGACGTCGTCTTCCCGTCCACATCAAGCCATTCCGAAGACAGGTTGATAGAGGGTGCCTTTGTGGGGAGCGGATATTCATGCTGGGGAGCATATATGTAGTCGGCCACGGCATCGGCGGCAGGAAGAGCCGGGAGTTTGAAGTCGTTGAGCGACAGATTGAGAGAGCTTAGTGGCGTATATGCCGGTAGGTAGAACTCTACCAGTCTGTTGTCTGACGCGTCGAGGGTGGTAAGGGCCTCGCAGTCTTGGAGTGACAGTGTCGTGAGATTGTTGTGGCTGACATCAAGCGACACAAGATTGGTCATACTCTTCATCGGAACCTCTGTCAGCTGGTTGTTGCTTAGGTCGAGATTCTGGATGGTACGATGGTCATTGAGGCCGAGTTGGGAAATCTTGTTGTCTGATAGGTCGATGTCTGAGAGGACGTTCTTGTCATATCCTTTTATGTCGGTAGCGAGATCTATGGCTGTGAAGGAGTTGCCGGAGAGATTGAGATAGCTTAGGCAACGGTTCCATTTGAGGTCGATACGGGCAAGTCGGCATCCTGTGATTTCCAGTTCTCCGAGTGAGCGGGCCGCAGAGAGATCGGTGCGTAGGAGCGATACGTCACGCATTGCCAAGGCTGTCAGATCGGAACCTTCCGGCATGTATACGGTGACGGTTCCGTTGCCCTTGCGTGTGCCTGTGACATTGTTTTGAGACGGTATCCCGGATGTTGTGGCGGTAAAGTCGGTAAGTGTGCCGTCACCGAAGTCTACCGAGAATGTGACGGGTTGCTCCGTGGTAGCGCCGGCAATGCCTACTGCCATTTCAAACGAAGATACAGTGGATGAGAGTGCGAATATGGCGGTTGCCGAGGGTTTGCCGAAATCATTGGCGTCCTTGACCACGAATCTGGTCGTAGTCATGGGATAGTCAGGCAGGGCGCTGTTGGTGAAACTTACATAGAGAGAGTCGGAAGTTTCTTTGAGAAGTGTGAGTTTTCCATTGTTGTAAGAGTAGCTGTCTCTGTCAAGCGGTATGAGATTGAGTGGTTCCGACTCATCTGTCACATAGACTGTGGCGGTCGTGGTGCTGTTTGGACGGTTGACCTTGGATGAGAAATCTATCTCTGTGCCCACGGGATAGGAGCGGTCGACCGGGATAGGCATCTGTGAATAGTAATATTCGTTGAATGTGTTGCGACTGTCGGGGATTGTCGCGAAACACATGTAGTTTCGTGATATATTTACTGAATAAAGATCGGGATTGTTGGATATATCAATCGAGGTGAGGAGGTTGCCGGCGCAGTTCAGGTCTATGAGTGCCGGACAGCCCGATATGTCGAGTGTCTTGAAAAGATTGTCGCTGCACAGGAATCGTTGGAGGTGTGGCTTGGAACCGAGGTTAAGTTCTGTCAGCCTCACGTCTGAGTTGACAACTCCCGAGTGTGTGCAATAGAATTCCGTAAGATACGGATTGTTGGTCAGGTCTATCTCCTTAATACGGGTTTCCGATATGTTTAGAATCATCAGTTTGGGATTCTTGCTGACATCGAGAACCTCTACGGGGGTGACGTCTATGGAGATTCGCATGAGTTCGGGACATCCTGTCGGGTCGCAGACACGGAGGTCTTTGTTGTTCCATGAGTCGAACGAGGCGAGGGCCGGATAGTCACGCAGTGAGAACGACTGGTCCATATGGTCTATGATGCTCATGGATAGAATGGTGAGATCCGGTTTGTCAGGGCCTACGATGAGAGGGGTCTCTGCCGAGAAGGTGTTGTTTGACACATACAGGGCTTGGAGTTTGTGCATGTGGGAAAGGTCAAGCCCCAGAAGCTCGTTGTATTGGAGGTTGAGAATCTCCACGTTTGTCAGCTCGGGGAATGAAATATCTGTTATGTAGCATCCCTCCATGTCGATGTAGTCAATCTTTGCGGGATCTCCGTATATCCGCACCATTCCGTCTTTGTTGACGGAGCCGGAGATTACGGTGCCTTTGATATCTCCGTCTTCGGAAGAGAAGACGGCAGGTTCGACTTCTACTTCGGTAGGCCCGAAGCCGAAATCTATGTCATAGACACTTTTCTCAGTGGTGCCGAGTGTGATGTGGAAGGCGTTTTCCACACCGTTGAGTTCATAGAGTGTGGTGTGGAATTCGATAATCGGCTTATCGGTTCCGGCACCTGATGCGGATGGTGCCATGGCGAGCATGGCTCCTGCAAGAATCAGATAGTGAGGTTTCATAGGTTTTTACTTTATGGCAATCCGTGCGGACTGGTTGTTGACGGTAAGTATGTAGATTCCGGGTTGTAATGAAGAGAGGTCAATTGTCGACTGGTCTCCGGCCGAAGTGTGGTTGAAGACCCGTACTCCTGCGAGATTATGGATGGCTGCGTCTATATGGCCGGCTCCGGCAAGGAAGATTTCGTACAGACGGTGGCCGACAGGTGTCACCATAAGGCGCGAATCAGTGGTCACGGGAGTGCATATTCCCGATTTGCGTGCCAGTACTTCTTTGAGTCCGGCATAAGCATCGAATTTGCCGGCTCCCCACTGTACAGGATTGCCAGAGGTCTCCGTGGCCTTGTCTTTCACCGCAGTCTTTGCAATGATGTCCTGAATGTCTTCGGGCGTAAGGTCGGGATCGGCTTCAAGCCACAGGGCTATCGCACCAGAGACGACAGGGGTTGCCATTGATGTCCCGGCACATTGGTGCCATGAGTAACGGCGTCCCTCTGTCGAGGTCGCGGCTTGTAGTTCGGCATCGGTTGCCAGTGCCGCTTCGAGGTAATATTCGTTGGATGACGATATTATAGCTGTTCCGGGAGCGCATACATGCGGGAGTGCGCGTCCGTCTATCAGTGTGCCGTAGGATGTATAGTAAGAAATCTCGTCCTGCGGCACCATACCTGTATCATAGCCATATATCCCGCCATCAAGCGATGCCCAGCGCTCACGGGTGTTGTAGGCGCCTACCACCACAACTCTCTTGCCTGTGGCAAGGTCAGATATGGTGCCGTCGGTACCGCCGTCAATGAATCCGTCTATACCGAAGGATGTATAGTGGTTGAACTGTCCGTCTCCGTAGAGGTCTATACGTTGTCCCTCCGAACCTGTCACCTGTATTCCAAGTGCGTAGGCGGCATCGGGGTTCGTATCGGTGTTGTCCCAAAGCATACAGTCTACGACGGCGTAGTATCGGCCGGAGGCTTTGTCATACATAGCACCTACCCCGACATAGCCGTTGAACCATTTGGCAAGCTGTGGTGAGACTATGTCTGTGCTCTCAGTCTGGAATTCAGGAGACGTTGCCCAGTATTTCATGGCGCCGTCTGTCTCTCCGAGGGGCATACGCATGGCCACTGCGCCACGGTTTTTGTTGACAACTATCGCCTGTATCACAAATGGCTTCTCTGAATCGGAATAGATATATGTCTGTCCGGCTCTCACGTTGGGATATTCGGCCACCGGCTCCGAAAGGTCGAAACATGTAAGGAGGTTGTCATCCGAGGAGGTCAAAGTCTTGGTTATGGAGATGGGGAGTGCTCCCTCGTTGCCGGCCGCCATACAGACAATGACACGGTCAAGAGCCGATACCTGATCGATATACTGGCACAGGGCGGAGGTGCCGTCGTGGGGGCCGAGGTTACTGCCGAGCGACAGATTGATTACCGCAGGTGCTTTTTTGTAGTAGGAATAATTGAGAATAGTCTCGATGCCCATAGCCACGTACATATCGGTGGAGGCTCCCGAAGCTATCGCTATGTCTGAATCATAGGCGATGCCGTAGTATGGATTGTCAGTCTCGTCTACCGAAGTTGATAATTCGCCCATGGTGGCGGCTTTTACCTTGCCACGATATCCTCCGGCCATGATGCCGAGAGTGTGTGTCCCATGGAAGTTTGTGGCGTCTTCGGTATCAATCTCGGGGATGACGTCGGCTCCGACAATCTGTTCCACACGGTCTCCGCTCTGGGTGGGTCGGTAGTAGCAGAAACTCTCGATACGAGTCGAGCCGTCGGCGTTCTTGAAGTTGAGGTGGTTTGGGTCAAAGCCTCCGTCCACTATACCCGTGACAACCCCCTTGCCTGTATAGGCCTGCGGAAGGTCGGTGCCGGCATGGATCTTGTCGATTCCTGTGAGGGCGCGTGCCCGGTCAAGCTTTGCAGAGACAGGTTTTTCGAGATTGATTGACTTGACTGCCGGGGAGGCTTCGAGGGCCGGAATGAGGTCGCGGTCAAACTCGGACAGCACGATGCTGCCTCGTGAGGAAATCACGGTAACGCCGAGCTGTGAAAGAGTTTCGGATGTGGCGTTTTCGTTGAGAGTGATAAAGGCACGGAGCTGACTGTCGTTAAGGGATTTTGCATTCAGGCGTCCGTCGGCAGTCCGTGTCACGGCCGCCGAATGGAGACGGGCCTGAGAGCCTAGGTCGAGCTTGCATTGTCCGTAGGCGCTCGTAGAGGAGAGAGCCAGAAGGATAATCAGATATCTGCGCATAGTACAAAAAAATGGTGTAAGTTATGATGCTTAGGGAAAGACGGGTGAAACCGGCAAAAGAGATCGGATGTTCTCTTTTGCCGGTAGGAAGTCTGTGATATGGATCAGGTCGGAGGTAGTATCAACGGATGGCTACCTTGCGTCCGTCTATGATATATAGACCTGCGGGAAGTGACTCTATGTCGGCCTGTGAGGCTGCGGACTTCACAAGGATTCCTTGCATGTTGTAGACATCCTGACATTTTTTAACAGTGTCGGTTCCGACAGTGCCGATAGCCGAGCGGCGGGAGATGACTACTTTGGTGTCGGCGTTGATGTCGGCATTATAGTTACCTTCGTCATCAGGCTCGGCAGCCTGATTGTCTACAAGTACGTTTACATCTGCGTTTTCAGTGCGGATACGGATGGTGTAACGTGTGCCCGGAAGCACCGATACAGATTCGGCATTGACATCGTGGGTGCGGAAGTAGTCGGTGATGAATTCGACTTCAAGACCGTCCTGAATCTCGTTGGTCACGGTTAAAGGCTCTACGGGTGCGGGATAGATCTTGATAACGTCTCCGTTCTGGAAGTTTTCAAGGTCGGGATAGGCTGCGCCGTACTGCTGCTTGAAGATCTGTACATCGTTCAGATATATTCCGGCATTCTCATCGGGATAGAGACCGATATTGAATGGCATGTCGTATTCGGAATAGTCGAAGAAGTTATAACCCACCACAGGCGTTATCTGGATCTGCTGGGGTTTGTTCTGCGAGAGTGTGAAACTGGAATATGTCCATCCGTTATCTTCGTTGCCCGGCCCTTTGGCGAGATACAGTACACCCTTATTGGCGCGTACGAACTCCTCGGTGGTGATGTCTATGGTCATGTCGGCATTGACGTAGATGTTTATCTCGTCATAGTTGGAGAATGTCTCGCCTGTCGAGGTGGTCACGTTCTTGATTATTCCTGTCGGTGAGGGGACGAGGCGTATAGAGTTGCTTTTTTGTGAGACTTCTAATACGTTGGTGGTTGCGGTGATGGCTATCGGATTGGCGGTGCCGTAGCCGAAGTATCCTTCAAGCTGTGACGGTTCGTTGCAGTTTAGGGTTACGGTATAGGTGGGGAGTTTCTCAGCCGTGACGCCGAACTCGTAGCCATTCTCGTTTACGAGGGTGACTGCATATGAACCGTAGGCATATATGTTGGAACCGTTTTCCGTGAGAGTCACGTTGTATTTGTTGCTGTTGAAGGAGATTCCGAGGGTTGAGCCGAGTTTGACGGTGAAATCGGCGGCCAGCCATTGCTCTGCCGGTATTTCCTCGTTGTTTACAGATACCCTGATGGCATCCTCGGTGCCTTCGTTGACAAACGAGAATTTCACAGGAACCTGAATGTCAGGGAACTCGGTATATACTTTCACTATGTCGCCGTTGATGGGGCTTACTTGCCACGATGAACCCTGCGGGGCCACATTCTCGCCATTGAGAGTCACCTTATAGAGGTTTGAGCCGTATGAGGCGGGGGATATCGATATGGGAAGTTCGGTGGCAGGGTTGAAACGAACCTCGGTGGCAGACTCGGTGACAGGGACGTCCTGATATATGCCCTGACGGCGGAACACTACCTTGGACGGGTCTCCGTCAACTTCGAGTGTGAAGGCGTCTGTGCGGGCATCGTTCAGGTTATAGGCTTTTACAGTATAAGTAGTCGTGCCGTCAGCCATGGAGTAGCCTGACAAAGAGAGTTCTGTGGTAGGGGAGTAGACGCGGTTGTTGCCGTCCTGATCGATAGCCTCTGTGATCATGTGGTCAGGATGGGCCTTGATATAGAGATATGAATCGTCTGTCATCTGCACCGTCCACTGTCCGTCAATTTGGTCTTCGGCCAGAAACTGCTTGTCGTTCATGTCAAGATAGACCATCGAGGGATCGGCCTTGCAGACGAATACCTTTGGCTCTTTCTCGGCAGTTGTGCATGTGATGACGTCTCCGTCGGAGAGGCTCTCCGAATAGAGGTATACATATGAACCCGGCTCGGACACAAGTTCTGTGCCGTCCTGTTTCTTGGCCGAGACAATCTTGTATCCTGAGTTTGCCCGGCACTGTACGGAGTATACATAGGAACTGATGGTGAGTTGCACCGATTTGGAATCCTGTTCCCATTGCATAGATGTGTAGGTGTCGGGATCCTGCACAAACATTGCCTCTGTATTGTCAGTGACAATAGTCACGGTCTTGTCTTGGGCAATCGCGAGGATGCACATGAGAAGCATTGCGAGTGTGATGTAGAACTTCTTCATAGAGTAATGAAAATTGGTTTAGAAATAAGCATTGTCTCGCTGCAAAAATAAACAAAAAGTTATTTTTATGCAAGGATTTCTTAAAAATAGTTACAAAAATGCCGAATAGTTAATTCTGAGGCCTGTGTTGGGGGATGAGGTGTCAGGTTTGGAATTCAGAGGCCACATCGAAGCATGGACAAGCCTTTGCCGCAAACTCGTTATGGCCGTGTATGGTGGCTCCGGGAAAACGTGAACGCAGCCCGCTCACAAGGGAGCGGATGGACGAACGCTGGGCCTCGGTGCGCGTGTCGGCAGGCGTGACTCCGTCTGTTTCGAGTCCTCCCACATAGACTATGCCTATTGACGAGGAGTTGTGGCCCGCGCAGTGGGCGCCTGCCTTGTGTTCAGGGCGTCCCGGATTGATAGCCCCGTCAGGATATATGACGTAGTGGTAGCCTATTCCGGCCCATCCTCTGGCACGGTGCCAGCGATCAATGTCGGAGACAGTGACTTCGCGTCCTCGGGGAGTGGCGGTGCAATGGATGATGATTTTCTTGATGTCGCGCATGATGCAGTGTTGAATTAAGGGTTTTACACTGCAAAGTTAGGTGTCGGTATGGAGTGTTAAGGTGCGGTAATGTCGCGGTTATTCGCTGAGCAGGGTTATGGCAAGCTCTATGATGGGGTCACGTCCTGCCACGTAGTCGGCAGGTGTCATATCGACGGCACATCCGGGTGACGGTTCCACTCCGTTTTCGGTGGATTCACGGCGCGAGTCGAGGATTGAACATGCCGAGAATCTTACCGACCATCCGCATGGCAGTTCAGAAGAATATGGCATTCCTGAACCTCCGCCGGTGGTGGCTCCCGCAATCCTTACTCCGGGAATGTTTTTCATGACGGAGGCAAAGTTGTTGGCTGCCGAGAAGGTGGAACGGTTTGTCAGCACTATGACAGGTTTGCCCCAGCGTATGCGTCCGGGTGCCGCAGGCTTGAAGGTAAACGCTCTTGGTTCGGAAAAGTCGTCATGGCCCGGCCCTGTCTTGTGGGATATGTAGCCGGCTATGAATGGTTCGGTAATGAAGCGGGACACGAAGGTCTCGACATTCGTAAGCGCGCCTCCTCCGTTGTCACGGACATCTATTATGAGGCCTCGTGCCGAGGAGAGGAAATAGAGCACGTTGTCGAGATTGCCTTCTCCCACCGGCTGAGAGAAGGACGGATAGTAGAGGTAGCCAATATTGTCGCTAAGGAAGCCGTAGAGCATTCCCGAGGTCTGGCGGTAGTTATAGTTGAAATAGTTGTGCTCTATGAGGCGCATGGAGAAGTTTTGTGGATAGTCGCTCCACCATGCGCGGTAATATGATGTGTTGAATGCAGCCGAAAGGTTTACGTGGCCGTCACGAAGCTCATCAAGCATATCCGCGCAGACTATGAAAAGCTCCTCACGTGTCATCTCCGGGCCTATCCGCCTTGAATATTTGTCATGGACTGCATCCCAGTCCACCCCTTTCTGGCTGAAAAAGCAATAATGCTCGTCAAGGATTGTCCACAGGGCCTCGAAATTGCCACGCGGGTCATCGGCATACTCTTCTATGTCATGGCACGAGGCGAGTGAGAGTGTCATCATGACAGACAGGTATATAAGGAGTCTCTGCATCAGTAGATGGCGTTAATGATACCGGCCTTTTCCGGGAGGCCCTTTCTTGGATTTATCGAAAGCCATTCGCCGCTGATCCCTATGGTGAGGGCGTGTGTGAAGTGGCGTGTGACTATGTGGTTGACTTTGGATGTGAGGATTCGGCCGCTGTACCCTATGCGCAGGGCGGTGGCCCCGAAGTGGAGGTCGGCTGTCAGAAGGTTGTCAAGCCGGAAGCGGTTGCCCCACCATGCACCGTGGACGAGTCCGGATCTGTCGCCGAGATATATCTCGTAATATAGTTCTCCGTATTCAGGCGCGAAGAAGATACCTGTGACCGGCAGGACGGGATGGTACATTAATGTCACCGGGAGGCGCCAGAGTCTCAGATTTAATGCCGCGTAGCCAGTCAGGCCTATCGTCCATGCCCCTTTCGCCGAGGCCGGGTTGTTGCCGTTGCGGTTGTTGTAGATGACACCCCCTTCTATGCCTGTTGATCCTCCGAGAGCGAGGGTCAGTCCCGGCGAAGGGCGCCACTTGTGCATCATACCCCAGTCGGCCGATATGAGCATGCTCCACATGGTGGCGTTGCGCGCGGGATTGTTGGTTCGGTCTAAGGATATGTTGGCATGGAGGCGCATCGTCCATCTTGACGGGTCGAAACGCATGGCCTGATAGCGGTTGTAGCCAAGGGCTGTGTGCCAGCCGTTGTATTTTAGCGGGGTCAGGTATGTGTCGGCCAGACGGGAGGTGCCGGCTTCGACTGTATAGGCGGCGAAGACCGGGCGCAGCGGTTTCTCGGCTTTTTGTGAGAAGGCTGTGAACGAGATGGCGAGGAGCAGGGCCGAGAGCAGAGAGAGACGTGTCATCAGAATAATCGTTGCTGCCCGGTGAGTTCGTCGCGCACTTCGTCATCGCTTTTCTCGTCGATGACGTATTGGTTGTCGTCCGAGGTGTCTGGTTCGGTCTCTTCTTCGTTGTCGTCAAGTTCTTCCGATGGCAGAGGTTCGAGCGGACGCACCTCTGCGAGGTTGAACATGGTGAGTCGTTTGCCTTTGGCCTTGAATGATTTTACTGACACAAATTCCCGTGCCACCACTTCTATGGAAGGCCGTACCGAGTCGGCGCCCCCGAAGACGATTTCGAAGCGTGCGCCCTCGTCATCGGAGAGTTCGATCAGTGATGATTTTTCGTTCTCTCCCAGAAAACGCTGGGGCTTGGAAGTAGGTTCGAATGTGAAACGTTTCAGATAAGGGTAGCCTTGGTCGGCATCGTTGAGGATGGCTGTCCATACCTTGTGAGGCGAGAATTTCTCGATGCGCAGAATGTTTTCGGGATAATGGTTTGTGGCGTCAAAGGTAGAGGTATAGTATTCCCCGTTTTTAAGTATTACGAGCACGAGGTCTCCCGAATTGAACTCGCCAAGATAGTTGCCTCTGTTATCATAGTTCAGTCGGTTTACATCGGGATCAAACCATACATCGCGGCCTCCGAGAGTCGACCCGCCCTCTTTTTTGAGAGTGAAGCGGTGCACATCGTTGCGGGTCACGATGTTGCCCATGGCTCCGCGTCCTTTGGGTTTCATGGTGGAGAAGTCGACGTCAAATTGGAGGGTTTTGAGTCGTAATTTGGGTTTGAGAGTTACCTTTACCACCTCTGCCTCGCCGTTGGAATTGGCCGAGAACCAGCAGACACGGCTACCCTGTGTGCCTCGTGTGAGGTCATATTCCTTGTCGCGCGTTATTCCCGTTACAGGGAACCGCTTCATGTAGTATGTGCCTCCTTTGCCGTCCTGATATATCACGTTGTAGATGGTACGCGAGTCGTTGCGTTTGAAGACGTCCACATGGATAACGCCTTTGCCTACTGAGAGTTTCTCCTGTACCTTGACCACTTTGTAACGTCCGTCCTTATAGAAGATGATAACATCGTCTATCGATGAGCAGTTGCAGAGATATTCGTCTTTTTTCAGAGACGTGCCAATGAACCCTTCCTCGCGGTTGATATATAGTTTTTCGTTGGCTTCGGCTACCTGGGCCGCCTGTATGGAGTCGAAGTTGCGTATCGCTGTCATGCGTGGGAACGAATGGCCGTATTTGGCTTTAAGCCTTTCATACCACGCTATGGTATATTCGGTGAGACGTGACAGATGGCCGAGCAGTTCCTCTATACGGGCCTTGAATGCGGCTATCTGTTCATCCTGTTTTAGGGAGTTGAATTTCAGTATGCGCCCCATCTTGATTTCGAAGAGGCGGATGATGTCATCATCGGTGACGGGACGAATGAACGATTCGGCCCAGCGTTCCAGCCGGCGGCGAATATGATTGACTGCCTCCTGACGGTCACGGCTTTCCTCGTATTCCTTATCCTTATATATGCGTTCCTCGATGAAGATGCGTTCAAGGGATGCGAAGTGGAGTTGTTCGCGCACTTCGGATAGCTGTATTTCAAGTTCGCGGCGAAGTATTTCGCGTGTGCCCTCGACATTGTGGCGTAGGACGTCGCTGACACCGATGAAATGGGGTTTGTTGTCAGAGATGACACAGCAGTTCGGTGAGACCGAGATTTCGCAGTCAGTGAATGCGTAGAGGGCGTCGATGGTGCGGTCGCTGGATGTCCCCGGCAGGAGGTGTACCAGTATGTTGGCATGTTCGGCGGTATTGTCGTCCACCTTGCGTATCTTGATCTTACCGCTCTCGAAGGCTTTCAGTATTGACTCTATGAGCGTGGCTGTGGTTTTGCCATAAGGTATTTCGGTGATGGCGAGGGTCTTGTTGTCAATCTTGTCAATCTTGGCGCGAATCTTTACCGCGCCGCCTCGTTCGCCGTCATTGTAGCGTGAGACATCTATTGAGCCGCCGGTAAAGAAGTCTGGATAGAGTGTGAACTCCTCCCCTTTGAGGTGGGCTATGGCGGCATCGATGATTTCGTTGAAGTTGTGCGGGAGTATCTTTGAAGAGAGTCCCACGGCTATACCTTCCACCCCTTGTGACAGGAGCAGAGGGAATTTGACCGGGAATGTCACAGGCTCTTTTTTGCGCCCGTCATAGCTCAGAGTCCATTCCGTTACCTTGGGATTGTAGACGACGTCGAGGGCGAACTGTGATAGACGGGCTTCGATGTAACGGCCTGCCGCCGCCCCGGCTCCTGTCAGTATGTTTCCCCAGTTACCCTGTGTCTCCACAAGCAGCTCTTTCTGTCCGAGCTGTACAAGTGCCTCGTAGATCGAGGCGTCTCCGTGGGGATGGAACTGCATGGTATTGCCCACGATGTTGGCCACCTTGTTGAACCGTCCGTCATCAAGAAGTTTCATTGAGTGGAGTATGCGCCGCTGCACGGGTTTGAGACCGTCGTCGATATGCGGGACGGCACGTTCCAGAATCACGTAGCTCGCATAGTCGAGAAACCAGCTCTGGTACATGCCGCGCAACTGGTGGCGCACGGTGTCATTGGTGGTATCGACAATGATTCTGGGGTCGTATTTGACGGGAGACACTTCTACCGAAGGGTTCTCGTCAATTTCTTCGGGGATGAATTCGTCTGTGATGTCGTTGTCGTTGCTCATCGGTGGGTTGGTTGTTCTCGCAAAGATAGTAAAAAAATGACAAAAATCCTATTGTTTGTTTCAACTTGCAGTTTTTGAGAGTGTTGGCGTTATGATTGGCCGTTTTGCTTAAATCGGAGCCGAGGAGGACTGCGGAGTATTCTCCGCAATATGGCAAAATGATACAAAATCGGAATAAAACTGGCATAAATCTATAAAAACCCTTCAATATGGCGTTGAATGCGCAAAATTTTGTTAAAAACAAAGAAAAAACATTCTCAACATTTGCACAAATCCTCAAAAGGCCCTACCTTTGCAACGTGTTTTTCATGGTATTAGATTTAAGGTTAACAAAAGATTGGTTGTCGAGACGACAATCAATTTTTTTTGTATGTACCTAAGCCTTATATTAACAATTAAGAGTAAACGAGCGCACCCCCGTATTGCTGTCTGAACGGCATTACGGGGGTGCGCTCGTTTACTCTAATAAAGTTCTGAAATGACTTTACATCACTTTGACTCCGGCATTGGTCAGGAGGGCTTTTTGTTCTGGTGTTATGAGGGAGTCGGTAATGATCGTATCCACCATGCCGAATGATCCGAGACATGCCATGGCGCTTATCCCTATTTTAGATGAATCGGCTGCAAGATATACCTCGTCTGCGGCGTTGATCATGGCAGTCTTTACTTCGAGGTCGCTGAGACTGGGATAGGTGAGTTGTAGGGTCGGGGATATTCCGGCAGTGGCGAGGAACAGTTTGGATGCATGGAAACTTGCGAGACTTTCTGCGGCAAGGCGCCCTGTGAGCGAGAGGGTAGGTGCCTTGAATTCTCCTCCTGTCACGATGAGGCTGATTCCGGGATTTTCTCCCAGTATCAGGGCGATGTTAAGGGCGTTGGTTATGACGGTGAGATCCTTGCGTCCGGCCAGAAGGCGCGCTATCTCGGTGGTGGTGCTTCCAGAGTCGAGTATGATGCATTCACCGTCGGCTACGAGGGTGGCCGCCTTGCGTGCTATCTCCTTTTTGAGTTCCACGTTGGTCTGGTTGAAAAGCTTGCCGGTGCGTGCGAAAGTGCCCACGCCGGTGAGGAATGCGCCTCCGTGTTCGCGCTGCACTTCCCCGGTTGCTTCGAGGGCCTCGAGATCGAGACGGATGGTGACTTCCGAGACTCCGAATATCCGGCTCAGGTCTTGCACCTTGGCATGTCCGTCCTCGCGGATGAATTCGAGTATCTTGGTTCTACGTTGCTGTACGGACATTGTCGGACTATTTTGAGTTGGCTATATATTCTGACAGTGATTTTATCGTCACGAGTTTCAGCCCGTGGTGCGCGGCAATCTCTTCAAGCTGAGGCAGCCGTGCCATTGTTCCGTCAGGGTTGAGTATCTCTATAAGGGCACCGCCCGGACGCAGTCCGGCCAGACGTGTGAGGTCTACGAGGGCCTCGGTGTGTCCGTCCCGTCCTATTACCCCGTCGGGATGGGCGTAGAGAGGGAAGATGTGGCCGGGGCGAGCGAAGTCTGATGCCGAGACATCGCCTGACACGAGGGCTTTTATGGTAGCGGCGCGGTCTGATGCCGAGACGCCGGTAGTACATCCATGGCCTTTGAGGTCTACTGACATTGTGAATGGTGTTCCGAGCAGAGATGTGTTTGAGTCGGTCATGCGTCCGAGCCGCAGTTCGTCACACCGTTCCTGAGGCAGTGGCACGCAGAGAAGTCCGCGTCCATGGGTAAGCATGAAGTTGATTTTTTCGGGTGTGACATATTCGCCGGCAAGTATGAAGTCTCCCTCGTTCTCGCGGTTCTCGTCATCCACGGCTATTATGATTTCTCCGTTGCGCAGTGCTTCAAGGGCTTCGGGTATCGTGCTTGGCATATAATAATGATTTTTGTTTCTGCAAAGTTACTAAAAATTTTCAGAGGGTTTCGTTTGACGGTACATTCTAAAATCCATTTCAAAAACGAGATATTAAATGATGTTAAATTAATTTCGTTTACTTTCGTTTTGTTTTGTCGTATGATTTCGTTTTGATAGTTTTGTAGCGTAACCTACAAATTCAGCCAATGAAAATAGAAGAACTGGTCTTACAGGCCGAACGAAACCGCAGGCGGCTCATCGATGTGGTCTATGCCGCCCATGCCGGACATATCGGAGGCGACCTTTCATGCCTCAACGTGCTGACAGCACTCTATTATGACGTTATGAATGTCTCGCCGGATAAGGTGAAGGATCCTGACCGTGACCGTTTCGTGCTCAGCAAGGGTCATTGTGTGGAGGCTCTTTATGTCACTCTCGAATCCAAAGGCTTTATGGCTCCCGGTGTGCTTGACACACTCGGCCAATACGGGTCTATTCTTTCCGGCCATCCTACTATCGAGGTTTCCGGCATAGAGGTCAACACCGGCGCTCTGGGCCATGGTCTTTCGATAGGTGTGGGGATGTCGATAGCCGCCAAGATGGACAGCCGTCCTTATCGTACTTATGTCTTGATGGGTGACGGCGAGCAGGGAGAAGGTTCCATCTATGAGGCTGCAATGGCTGCCGGGCACTATCATCTTGACAATCTTGTCGCCATCATCGACCGCAACCATCTCCAAATCAGTGGAAATACCGAGGACGTTATGGCCCTTGATGACATACAGGAGCGTTGGAGCGCTTTCGGATGGGATGTTATACGCATGAACGGCGACGATATGGCAGACGTGGTGCGCACGTTCGGGGATATTGACTATTCATGTGGAAAGCCGCATCTTCTTATCTCTGAGACCACGAAGGGGAAAGGCATCTCTTTTATGGAGAACAAGGCCTCGTGGCACCACGGTGTCCCCACCGCCGAACAGCATTCCATGGCTGTTGAGGAGATTACAGATAGAATCAAAGAATTAGAGAAACGCATATCATGAAAGCCTGTCGTAAAAGTTTCACCGACGAACTCCTCGTAAAGGCCCGCGAGGACAAGGATATAGTGGTGGTGACCACTGATGCCAGAGGGTCTGTCACGCTTACTGATTTTGCCGAAGAGCTTCCGGCCCAGTTCGTAGAGTGCGGCATTGCCGAACAGAACGCCGTCGGTATCGCCTCGGGCCTCGTCCATAGCGGAAAGAAGGTGTTTGCCTGCGGGCCGGCATGTTTCTATGTGGCCCGTTCGCTCGAACAGGTAAAGGTGGACATGGCTTATAGCGAGAATCCTGTCAAGATACTCGGCGTGAGCGGAGGAGTGGCTTACGGAGCGCTCGGTGCCACCCACCACAGTCTTCACGATATCGCAGTCCTGCGCACATTTCCGGGTATGAACATAGTGCTTCCCTCGGATGCGCGCATGACCAGAAAGCTTGTTGACATACTTATTGACTATCCATGTCCCACATATGTGCGCGTGGGACGTGCGGGTGTTCCTGATGTCTATGAGAATGATGATTTTGATTTCGCTCCCGGCAAGGCCGTGAAACTCCTTGAAGGTAACGACCTGACCATAATAGCCGCCGGCGAGACAGTATATCATGCATTACAGGCCGGCAGGCTTCTTGCCGCCGAGGGAATCAAGGCACGTGTGCTGGACATGTCATGGATCAAGCCCTGTGACGAACAGGCCGTTCTTGACGCGGCTCGTGAGACCAGTCGCATAATAACGGTTGAGGAACACAGCAGGTTCGGAGGTCTGGGGGCTATGGTGGCTGAGATTCTGGCCGAGAATCCTGTCCCGTTGAAAATTGTCGGTATACCAGACGAGAACGTCGTACACGGAACCTCGCCGGAAATCTTCCATCATTACGGATTTGACGCGGAAGGTATTGTAAAAACCGCGAAAAATTTCGTAAATTCGCGAAATTAGAATTTTCTACCTTAAATCTACCATGAAAAATCAAGTAATAGCCATCGACCAGAGCACATCGGCCACAAAGGCGATGCTTTTCAGTTCTGAGGGCCGGATGCTTAAAAGGGTCAACGTGGCCCATCGCCAGATCTATCCCCGCAAGGGATGGGTGGAGCATGACGCCATGGAAATATATGACAATACGCTCTTGGCTATCAGGGAACTCCTTGACGGCGAGGTGCCTGAGGCCACCCACTATTCGCTTGCCATAACCAACCAGCGCGAGACCGTGGTGGTATGGGACAAGGAGACCGGCCTCCCGGTGCATAACGCCATCGTATGGCAGTGTATGCGCGGCGAGGAGATCTGTCGCAAGCTTGTTGAGGCCGGTCATGAGGAGACAGTCCGCTCCAAGGCCGGACTTCTTATCGACCCGTTCTTCTCGGCCAGCGGTGTGAAGTGGGTGCTTGACAATGTCGATGGTGCGCGTGAGATGGCCGAGGCTGGCCGTCTTGCCATGGGCACCATAGAGACATGGCTGATATGGAAGCTGACTGCCGGACGCAGTTTTGTCACAGACTATACCAACGCATCGCGCACGATGCTCTTCAATATCCACACGATGGACTGGGATGACGACCTTCTCGGTCTCTTCGGCGTGAACCGCTCCATGCTTGCCCGGCCACTGCCGTGTGACAGTATATTCGGTGTCACCACGCTTGACGGACTTTTCGATACCCCGATTGTCATAGCCGGCGCCATAGGGGATTCACATGGTGCCCTCGTGGGTCAGACATGTTTTGAGGCCGGACTCGGAAAGGCAACTTACGGTACGGGATCATCGGTGATGGTCAACATCGGCGAGGAGGCCTCGGCAGCGCCAAAGGGGCTTGTCACATCCGTTGGATTTGCTGCGCTTGGCAGGATATTCTATGCCTTCGAAGGCAATATCCACTGCACTGGCGCCACTCTCAAATGGCTTCAAGACAAGTTGCAGCTAATCGGCTCTCCCGCCGAGACCGAGGAACTCGCTCTCTCCCTTAAAAGCAACGAGGGGGTATATCTCGTGCCGGCTTTTGCCGGACTCGGGGCGCCATGGTGGAATCCTGCGGCACGCGCGGCTGTCTTCGGTATGACTCTTGACACCGGCAAGGCCCATGTGGCACGTGCGGCGCTTGAATCGATAGCCTATCAGATTACCGACCTCGTGAGTGCTATGACCGAGCGTGCCGGCATATCCGTCAAAGGCCTTAGGGTAGACGGAGGCCCGACGCGCAACAATTTCCTAATGCAGTTCCAGGCTGACTGTCTCGACGTGCCGGTTGACATCTCCGATATAGAGGAGGCATCGGCCTACGGTGCCTTCATAATGAACCGCTACGCTCTCGGTCTCTGGAAGACATTCGGAGAGGCTGCGGCCACACGTAAGAGCCGTGCCGTGAAGCAGCCTGATGCATCCGTCAGGCCCTTGATGAAAGAGTGGCGTGAAGGATGGAGGACGGCTATTGGAAAACTTATGTAAAAACAATCCTTAAACTCTAAAAATACAAAGATGAAAACTGACAAGAAACAATGTTTCGGCGTGATAATCGGAACTCGCGCCTACTTCAACTCCGAACTTGCCCGCGATGTGCGTGCCCGGCTTCTTAAAACACTTGAAGAACAAGGCTATGACTATGTTATCCTCCCTGAGGATGCCACTCCAACCGGGAGCAGCAGTATCGAGACCCGCGAGGACGGTCTGAAATGCGCAGAGCTTTTCCGCCAGAACCGTGACCGCATTGACGGTATCATCGTATCGTTGCCCAACTTCGGCTTTGAGATAGGTATAATCAATGCCATCAGTGTTGCCGATCTCAATGTGCCCGTGCTCGTGCAGGCCTGTGATGACGAGAATGACAAGGTTGATCTCGACAGCCGTCGTGATGCCTTCTGCGGAAAGATTTCGGTATGCAACAATCTCTATCAGTATGGCATACCCTTCACAGATACCACCCTTCACACATATTCGATCCATTCACCCCTTCTGGCTGAGGATATCAACCGTTTTGCCGGAATATGTCGTGTCGTCAACGGGCTGAGCCATTGCCGCATAGGGCAGATAGGCACCCGTCCTCTCGGTTTCAACACCTGTCGTGCGAGTGAGAAACTTCTCCAACGTTCAGGCATCACGGTGGTTCCCGCCGACCTTAGCGAGATTATCTTTGCAGCCGAGTCCATCAAGGCTGACGATCCCGAACTTGCAGCCTACATAGCCAAGACCCGTGGTTATGCCGAGGTACCTGCCGAGTATGAGGACAAGGTGGCCAGACAGTGCCGCTTCGGACTGGCAGTGGAGCGTTGGGTAGAGGCCAACCAGGTTGACGCCGTGGCCATCCAGTGCTGGGATTCTCTGGAACAGAATTACGGATGTGCCGCCTGTGTCACTATGAGTATGCTCAGTGACAAGAACATACCGGCCGCCTGTGAGACCGACATTGCCGGAGCCGTGTCTATGCTTGCTCTGACACTCGCCTCCAAGAAGCCCGCAGCGCTTGCAGACTGGAACAACAATTTTGCCGAGGAGCGCAACAAGTGTGTCTGCACCCACTGTGGCAACTTCCCCCGCCACTTTATCGGCAATGACAATCTCCGTCTCGGCCCTCTCGGCGTTCTTGGCCGCACACTCGGCAAGATCAATACCTTCGGCGCCGTTTATGCCAAAGTCAGCGAAGGCCCCTTCACATATTTCCGCATATCTACTGACGATCCTCGCGGCTGCATCAAGGCTTATCTCGGCGAGGGCAGGATGACCAACGACCCATACGGAATGGACGGATGCATCGTGGTCACCGAGGTTCCCGAGCTTCAAAAGCTGATGAAATATATATGCAAGAACGGTTTCGAGCACCATGTGGGTATGTGCCGTGCCGATGTGGCAGGTATCATTGAGGAGGCTATTGAGAGCTATCTCGGATGGGAACTATACGTTCACGAATAAATTCCTGACACAATGGTATTAGTCAGCAATTACGCCCTTGCCATCATCTGTTGCATCTACTGCTGCCTCTGCTGGGGGTCGTGGTCAAACACGCTCAAGATGGTGCAGGACAAGAAGTGGAGCTTCGAGCTTTACTACTGGGATCTTACCATAGGTCTCTTTGTCACGGCCCTTGTCGGCGCTCTCACGCTCGGCACTTTCGGAAGCGATGGCCCGTCGTTCATAGACAATCTTCGTGAGTTTGACTTTGACAGCCTCAAATGGGCCATTCTCGGAGGTGTGGTCTGGAACTTTGCCAACATCTTCCTTACAGCCGCAATAGCTATAGCGGGAATGTCAATCGGCTTTCCCATCGGTGGCGGTCTGGGCTGGATAGGAGGCATTCTGTTCAACTATCTCCTCATCATTCTGAGCGGCGAGGTATATCCCGGCAATTCTTCTATGCTGTGGATAGGTATCGCCATTATCATTGCCGCCATCCTCATCTGCGGCAAGGTCTATGGGATGATTTCTGCAACCAACAACTCTACCCCTGTCAAGGGTATTCTTCTGGCTGTGGTTTCGGGTATAGGACTGATATTCTTCTATGGTCTTATAGTGAAGTCTCTCAGTCCCGAGTATGTTGCCGGTGGCACGGGAACGCTGACACCTTATACAGGTATTGTCGGTTTCGCGATCGGAATCCTTGTCTCGACCCCGATATTCAACGCAATAGCCATGCGCAATCCGGTAGAAGGCAATAAGGTCACCATGGCCGATTATCGTCGCGGCTCCATGCGTACCCATCTGATAGGTATACTCGGTGGTGTCATATGGATGAGCGGTATGATTGTCAGCTTTATGGGTGCTGGCAGTGCCAATCCTGCGGTAGCCTATGCGCTTAGTAATGCCGCGCCCGTCGTGGCTGTCCTTTGGGGGTTCTTCGTATGGAAGGAATTCAAGGGAGCCTCGCGTGCGACACTCTCGCTTCTCGCCACTATGTTTGTCCTCTTTGTGGTGGGACTGGTGATTATTACCCTTTCCAACTGACGGCAGAAGTTCCGAATATTATAAAGTACAGCGCAAACCGCAGCCGGTTTGCGCTGTACTTTATAATATTTTATGTTTCCTGATCTATTGAGGAGGATTTAGGGCGAAGTATTTCCAGAGCGGGGCGGCCATAAGGGCCTGTTTGAGATTGTCGGCCAGCAGCATGTCGTAGACCTCGCGAGGGGAGAGAAGGTGGACGCGTATGTCCTCGGTAGAGTCAAGATTTTGTTTTGATGTCAGCGTGACTCCGCGTGCTATGTAGGAATAGCACAGATTGTTCTGGCTGCCGGGATTTGCCGAGATGACGCTGTTCAGTTCCCATGTACCCCCCGAATAGCCGGTTTCTTCAAGCAGTTCCCGCTTGGCTCCTTCGAGTGGGTCTTCACCCGGCTCTACCACTCCGGCGCAGAGTTCGGTCGCCGTTATACCGAGGCCGTGGCGGTATTGTCTCACCATCACGAAGTCTCCGTCAGTGGTTATGGCTATGACGTTGACCCATGCCGGATATTCGAGTACATAGTATTCGGGATGTATGGTGCCGTTGGGGAGTCGGACTGTGTCGCGCCTGACAGTCAGCCACGGGCGTCGGAAGAGATATTCGCTCCCGAGCAATTCCCATTTCATTTCGTTGGTGTCGTTGTTCTCCATATATTGTTTTATTCGTTGGCTTTCTTACGGAGGAGCTGGTCGGAGATGGCGAGGGCGATGCGTATGATGCCGTCTGGTATCTCGGGTGTCAGACGTTCGTAGAGGGTCTCGGGATGGGCAGTGGCCGTCTGCATTACACGTAGATACTGGTCACGGGTTATTACGGCAGAGAAGTCCGTCAGCCGGTCAGACGAAATGAGCGATGCTATGTGGTTGTAGACTGTGGATGTCTTGATATTCTTGGCTGCGGCTATGGCCGGGATATCGTATCCCGAGTTGAGAAGCAGAAGTGTCTCCTCGTGTGAAAGGCCTGATCCGAGAGGTTCGGTTATGCCTTTGTGGCGGCGTATGGCTGTGACGAATGGTTTCCAGTATCTTACGGTCTTTCTTTCGCCCACACCCTCCACTCGGGCGAATTCCTCGATATTTACCGGCTCGGTACGTACCATTTCGAGCAGGGCCTTGTCGGTGAATATGATGTATGGTGGTACTTGTTCCTTGCGGGCCAGTTTCAGACGCACGTCTTTGAGGGATTCGAGAAGACGTTCTGCCGGATTGAGGGTACGTGCGTTTTCCTCGACTGTCTTTGCGCGGCCAGTCTTTCGTTTCTCGAAAGGCACGAATCGGGCCAGCCTTACAGGTGAGCGTGAAGAAAGGATGGAACTGCCGTAGGGGGTGACTTTGAGATGGTTTGACTCGTTGTAGGCTATGTCTATAAGCCCGAGCTGTATCATCTGCGATATGTAGGTGTTCCACTCTGCAAAGGAGAGATCGCGTCCCGCGCCGTAGGTCTTGATGAGGTGGTAGCCTTTCTGTATGAGATCTTGTCGCCCTGCCCCTCGGAGTATGTCGATGAGCATGTGGATTCCTGCCGAGCCGTTGATGCGTATGATGGCGCTTAGGGCCTTCTGTACGAGTATGGTTCCGTCGATGTGTTCCGGCGGGTTGAGGCATACGTCGCAGTTGCCGCAATCGTGGTCCATGGTCTCGTTGAAGTAGCTGAGGAGTATGCGCCGACGGCACAGCGAGGCTTCGGCATATTCCTTCATGCGGTTGAGTTTCTCGGCATTCAGTGCCTTCTGACCGCTCTCGTCCACGAAGTTCTGGAGCATGGCTATATCTCCATAGGAATAGAAGAGTACGGTCTCTGCCTTGGATCCGTCACGGCCGGCGCGCCCTATCTCCTGATAATAGCTTTCGATGTTGCGCGGCATGTTGTTGTGTACCACCCATCGGATGTTGCTTTTGTCTATCCCCATGCCGAAAGCCACTGTGGCGCAGACCACTTGAACATCGCCATTGATAAAACTGTCTTGGGCTATGTTCCGCTCGCTCACGGATAGTCCGGCATGATAGACTGTAGACCGATAGCCTTTGGCCGACAGCTGTCTGTCCATTTCTTCTGCCATCTTGCGGCTCAGGCAGTAGACTATTCCTGAATCGGAGGGATAACGGTCTATGAGGGTGCATATATGGTTGATTCGCCGCGTCTTTCCCGGGTCGGTTATGACGCGGAGCGAGAGGTTGGGGCGGTCAAAGGAGCCGATGAACAATCGGGGGTCTGAGAGACGCAGCTGGTGGGAGATATCCTCGCGTGTGAGACGGTCGGCAGTGGCGGTGAGAGCCATTACCGGGACGGATGGAAAGAGGGCCTTGATGCGTGATAGCTGAGTGTAGCCGGGACGGAAGTCATGGCCCCAGTGGGAGATGCAGTGGGCTTCGTCTATGGCGAAGAGGGCTACGGGGAGGTCGGATGACCAGCGGTCTATCTCGATGAGCAGACGTTCGGGTGAAATGTAGAGAATCTTGACACGGCCCGAGTATAGTTGTTCGAGTATAACTCGGTTTTCCTCTTCTGACTGCATGGAGTTGACTGCGGCGGCCGGGATGCCGTTGGCCGTGAGGGCCGTGACCTGGTCTTTCATGAGGGCTATGAGGGGGGAGACAACGATGGTCACCCCACGGTCGGCCAGCAGGGCGGGTATCTGATAGCAGATGGATTTTCCTCCTCCTGTGGGCATGAGCACCACGCAGTCGCGTCTCTCGCATGCTGCCGTGGCTATGATGTCGAGCTGTAATGGTCGGAATGTGTTGTAGCCGTAGAAACGGCGCAGAAGCGCTGTGGCTTTTTGCTGGAAGTCTGGCATTGGCTCAGAAGGCGTTTTCGTCCTTTCTCAGGGCGTTGAGCATGGTTCGGATGATGATTTTGATGTCGAGGAGGAAGCTCCAATGCTCTATGTACCAGATATCGTGTTCGATGCGTCCCTGCATCTGCCATAGCTGTTCGGTCTGTCCTCGGAAGCCTCTGACCTGAGCCCAGCCGGTAATGCCGGGCTTTATGAGATGACGCACCATATAGTTGCGTATGAGGCGCGAATAGTCTTCGGTGTGTTTGAGCATGTGAGGGCGCGGGCCTACTACCGACATGTCGCCAAGGAACACGTTGAGGAACTGGGGCAGCTCGTCAATGCTCGTGCGGCGCAGAAAGTCCCCGACACGGGTTTTTCGCGGGTCATCCTTGCTGGCCTGGCGGGAATCGGAGTCGGCGTTGACACGCATGGTGCGGAATTTCCAGCACATGAATTCGTGTCCCATGTAGCCTGTGCGGGCCTGTCGGAAAAAGACCGGCCCGGGCGAGGATAGCTTTATAGCTATCGCTACCGGGACTAAGATAATGGGTGAGACGAGCAGGAACATGCCTGAGAAGGCTATGTCGAATGCACGTTTCAGTGCCGAGTTGAAGGGAGATTCGAGTGGGTTGTTGAGAACTTCGAGCATCGGGACTGAGCCGATGAAAGAGGATCGCAGATTGCGGGCGAGGTATGGAGAGATCTGGGGCACGAAATGGAACTTCATCATGAGTTCGTCACATAGCCCTACTGTGAGCTGTATTGCCTCGCCGTTTTCACCGGATATGCAGTAGAACACCTCCTCTGTGTCGTGTCTGCGAACCCATTCGTCAAGGTTTCCGAGATCTCCTATATACAGGTCTTTGAATGGAAAGGAGGGTGGGCAGTATATGTCGAAGAATCCCTGTACGTTATAGCCGAATCCTGCGTCAGAGGCCATCTCGCGGTAAAGTCGTTCGCCGGTGGCCCCGCATCCGATTATGACCACGCGTGTATAGTTGCGCCCGCGTGAGCGCATGTTCTTGATTATGGATTGTGTGCCTATACGCCACAGGGTCAGGGCCGGAATCAACATGGCATAGAATACGGCGAATGTCTGCCACGGAATGTCATCTATGCCTAAAAGATAAAGAAGGGCTAAGAAGGCCAAGGCATGAGCTATCACTGCGAATAGTGAGGAGCGGATGAGGCGATCCATCTGCAACGCTCGTTCGCTGAGGGTGACGGCGAGAAAACGCGATACGGGCAGATAGGCCACGTTGAGCAGCAGGAATGTGAGCCTTGAATGTATGGAGCTTATATCAGGATAGATAAGCAGGAGCAGTATAAAGACGGCATTGAGCACTATGAAGTCACCCACCGCGAGGATGCGGTGGAGGTGGCGTCCGTATTTCCCCTTTTTCGAACTCATTTGTCGGCTTTTTTGTTACAGGATTTGATATAGAAGTTCAAAGGTTTAAGATTTAGACAATGGCGTATGGCCATGGTTGGTCTAAATCTTAAACCTTGTTAAGTCAGAGAGACTTCTCAGAGCTTGCTGTCTATGCTCTTGATCTTGGCTTCGAGATCGGCGAGGTCGTCACGCAGGCGCTGCATACGGCGCTGCATGTCCCTGAGCATCGAGTCGGCGTTTTTGGAACGTGCTGAAAGGAAGCCCATGTTGTTCTCATAGGTCTTTATCTCGCTGCGGCGCTGTTCGTATATGCGTAGCAGGCGTTCGCGCTCGCGGATGAGGCGGTTATGGTCGCCTCCCATTTCGTTGAGAGAGTTTTCAAACGACTCCATGCGTGCTCCTCTGCGCGATAGTTCGAACTTGTCATAGAGGCTGTTGACTACGGCGCGGTAAGAATCATATATGGAGTCTTTCTCAGCGAAGGGGACGTGGCCCACGCTCTGCCATTCGGCTTGAAGGTCTTTCAGATGTCTTATGGCTTCTTCTTTCGCCAGTCCGGAATCAGCAAGTGCGCGGAGCTTCTCGATAATCTCTTGTTTTTGTTCCAGATTTGCGCGTTCGTTGCGACGTGTGCCGAATGTGTTTTTCTTT
>CAJTRI010000005.1:115184-139179 GCA_910578615.1 uncultured Duncaniella sp.
ACATGCGGCGAGGAAGCGGTGCCATACCTGGTCGGAGTGTTTTTTTGCCACTGCGCCGATTGTCTTCCATTCCTTCTGCATGGCCGACAGCTCGTCTGATGTGGCACGCCAGTCGGTGCTGTCTTTCAAGGCTTCGGCACGTTCGCAGAGGGCTATCTTGCGTTCGAGGTTTTTGGCGAGGACGTCTTTCATCTCTTTGAAGAAACCGGCTTTGGCGGCAAAGAATTTGTCGCATAGTGCGCGGAAACGGGAGAACAGGGTGTTGTTGGCCTTACGTGAAGCATATCCGAGCTTGCGCCAGTCCTCTTGTGCTTTGAGGAACTCCGCTGTCATGGCGTCCCAGGCCGCGTATGTCGACAATGAGGAGAAGTCAAGGGCTTCGAGACGTTCGCAGATGGCTGTTTTGGCCTCTTCGTTCTCACGTTCGCGGGCCTTGCGTTCTACGAAGAAGTCTTGGTATTTCTTGTTGATTTCTGCCGATATGGTCTTGAAGCGAGTCCATATCTCCTCTCTTACCTCCTTGTTGACGGGGCCTATCGCGCGCCACTGCTCGTGAAGCTCTTGGAGGCGTTTGAATGCCACGATGATATCCTCTTCCTCGCGCAGCTTCTCGGCTTCGGCTATCAGAGCCTCTTTCTCGGCAAGGTTTTTCTTGAAGTCATAGTCGCGAAGCTCCTTGTTGATTTTTAACTGGTCATAGAACTGCTCCACGGCATCCTGATAGCTTTTCCAGAGGTCGGCTGCCACCTGTTGGGGGACGTCGCCTATCTCTTTGAATTCCGTCTGCATCTCGCGTACAGAGGGGAACAGGCGGTTTACATTGTCGGTGTCGGCTGCAAGCTCCCTGAGTCTGTCCACGATGGCTTTCTTTTTTTCATAGTTGGCTTGGAGACGTGCCTCGATGGCTGCGCGCTGTGTTGCTTTCTTCTCCTTGATGATGTTGAGAAGTCCTTTCGCCTTTTCCTCTGCCTCATCGGGAGAGGGGGTGAATTCATCGGAATTGTTTCCTTCGACGGCGGCATAGGCCTCGCGTTCGGTTCGGATTTCCTCGTTGCGCAGGAGATAGAACTGTTGTTTCAGTCGGGCCACATCATCGGGCTGGATCTCTTCGGCATCGAGGACGGAAAGTTTTTCGAGTGCATCAAGAATCTCTTCCTTGCAGAGGGGACGTTGACGTTCCGTGCGTTCGGCAGAAATTTCGGTGTTCTCGGAGTCGGGTGCCGTTTCTTCGGTGGCGGTAGAGTCAGTTTTCACGGTTTCAGCCTCAGGAGCGGGCTGGGATTCAAGAGGGGCGTTGTCCTTCACCTCTTCGGGTGTGGCGGACTGGTCTCGCAGTTCCATAGCGGTTAAGGGGTATAGTGATAAAATGTTTCCGCCGGAATTCACTCGGAAAACCGGAAGAAGGGGATCGGTAATAACTAATTGGACGGCTAATTTAATAATTTTTTTTCAAATATCAATTAAAAGGTTGTGAAAATGATTATAAACCATGATTGGACGTGATGAATCGTATAGGAAGCCAACCAAGATGGCATGTGTGACGATGTATGACGGTTATAGCAACAATGTCAAGGAGATATGGCGAAAAAGTGAAACACCCCGTGAGGCGTTTCACTTTTTAAGACGGTTCTTTTGAAACTTTGTTCCGTTTCGTATGTCCCTTGTCGATGTTTACAGGATACCCTGTGCCATCATGGCACGGGCCACCTTCATGAAGCCGGCAACGTTGGCGCCACGGACGTAGTTGATGTATCCGTCAGACTCTGTGCCATATTTTACACATTGCGTGTGTATGTCTTTCATGATGTGTTGGAGTTTGGCGTCGACCTCTTCTTCCGTCCAAGAGAGCTTCTGTGAGTTCTGGGCCATTTCAAGGCCTGATACCGAGACTCCTCCGGCGTTTGCAGCCTTGCCGGGTGCATAGAGGATGCGGGCCTTTTGGAACTCGCGGATGGCATCGGGGGTAGAGGGCATGTTGGCTCCCTCGCTCACGGCTATGCAGCCGTTGGCGATGAGGGCGCGTGCGTCATCGCCGTCAATCTCGTTCTGAGTGGCCGACGGCATGGCGATATCGCATTTGGCATGATGCCATGGACGCTCGCCGGGGAAGTATTGGCATCCATATTCTTCGGCAAACTCGCGGATGCGGCCTCGATAGAAGTTTTTCAGTTTGAAGATGTAGGCGAGTTGTTCTTCTGTGATACCTTCTGGCACGTAGATTGTGCCGTCTGAATCGCTCATGGATACAACTTTCGCGCCAAGGCTGAGGAGCTTCTGCGCGGTGTAGGTCGCGACATTGCCCGAGCCTGAGATGGCGACGCTCTTGCCAGCGATGTCTATGCCACGTGTTTTGAGCATTTCCAGAAGGAAATATACATTGCCGTAGCCGGTGGCCTCGGGGCGTATGAGCGAGCCTCCGAATTCAAGGCCCTTGCCGGTGAAGGTACCTGTAAATTCGCGGGCCATCTTCTTGTATTGTCCGAACATGTAGCCGACCTCGCGTCCGCCTACGCCGATGTCTCCTGCGGGCACGTCGGTGTCAGGGCCTATCTGGCGCCATAGTTCCTGTATGAAGGCTTGGCAGAAACGCATCACCTCCATATCGCTCTTGCCGCGTGGCGAGAAGTCGCTGCCACCCTTGGCGCCACCCATGGCGAGGGTGGTCAGTGAGTTTTTGAAAGTCTGCTCGAAGGCGAGGAATTTGAGGATCGAGAGATTGACGCTGGAATGGAAGCGGATACCTCCCTTGTAGGGGCCTATGGCGTTGTTGTGCTGCACGCGGTAGCCCATGTTGTTGTGCACCTTGCCTTTGTCGTCAACCCACGAGACGCGGAAAGCGAAGATGCGGTCAGGGATGCAGAGGCGCTCGATGAGGTTGTAGCGCTCAAATTCGGGATTTTCGTTATATACGTCTTCTATGGTGGTCAGAACCTCTTCCACGGCCTGGATGTATTCAGGCTCGTTGGGAAAACGACGTTTCAGATCGTCAATCACTTCTACTGCTTTCATACCTTCGATTTTGGAAACTAAGTATTGTTTATATAAAGTGTAATTAATTTTCTTAATTAGCGAAAAAGAGTGTGAATAAAAAGCATTTTGCCATTAACAGCTCTTAAACTGCGACAAAGTTACGTAAAAACCGCGAAACCACAAAACAAATGTCATTAAAAATGGAATAAAATAGGTAAAAAGTCAGAAAATAGGGGCTGTGTGTAGTCAGAATGTAAGCATGGAGGTATGCCGGTCGGAAATGTCGGAATCAGAACGGGCCGGCATCACGCATGAGCCGGCCCGAGCTTTCTCTCTGACGGAATAGGATTATTTCACGATTCCTTTTTCAAGGTATTCGGCGAGATTGGTTCTTACATGGTCAGAGGCCTTTTCTATTGCCACCTTTGCCATGTCGGAGTCAACCATGAGGTTGACAAGCTGTTCGAAAGATGTCTTGCGAGGGTTCCATCCAAGTTCCTGCCGGGCTTTGGAGGGATCGCCGAGGAGATTTACCACGTCTGTGGGGCGGTAGAAGTCGGAGGAGACTTCGACAAGGACACGCCCAGTGGCTGTGTCTATACCTTTCTCTTCGGCTCCTTCGCCTTCGAACCTGAGTTCGATGCCGGCTCTTCGGAATGCGAGTTGACAGAATTCACGGACAGAGTGTTGCTCGCCGGTGGCTATTACATAGTCATCAGGATGAGGTTGTTGGAGTATAAGCCACATGCACTCTACATAGTCGCGGGCATATCCCCAGTCACGCATTGACGAGAGATTGCCGAGATAAAGTTTGTCCTGTTTTCCCTGCGCTATGCGTGCGGCGGCAAGAGTTATCTTACGTGTGACGAAGGTCTCGCCTCTGCGTTCACTCTCGTGGTTGAATAGTATGCCGGAACAACAATACATCCCGTAGGCCTCGCGGTATTCCTTGACTATCCAGAATCCGTATAGCTTGGCCACGGCGTAGGGAGAATAGGGATGGAAGGGTGTTGTCTCGCTCTGTGGTACTTCCTCTACTTTGCCGTAAAGCTCGGAAGTGGAAGCCTGATATATGCGGCAGGAGTCGGTGAGTCCGCAGTTGCGCACGGCTTCAAGTATTCGGAGCACGCCGGTGGCTACCACCTGGGCCGTATATTCGGGGGCATCGAAAGATACCTGCACGTGGCTCTGTGCGGCGAGGTTGTATATCTCGTCAGGCCGCACCTTGCCCACCACCTGTATAATGCTCATCGAGTCACCGAGATCGCCGTAGTGGAGGTGGAAGTTACGGCGTCCTTCGAGATGGGCAATCCGTTCGCGAAAATCAACAGACGAACGTCTTATCATGCCGTGGACGTCATAGCCTTTTTCCAAAAGCAATTCTGCCAGATATGATCCGTCCTGCCCGGTTATCCCGGTGATGAGGGCGGTCTTCATCAGCGGTCTTTGTACATTGATTCGTAATATTTTTCGTATTCGCCGGAGGTGATGTTATCCATCCATTCCTGATTGTCGAGATACCAGCGGACAGTTTTTTCGATACCTTCCTCGAATTGAAGAGATGGTTCCCAGCCGAGTTCGGCTTGGAGTTTTCGTGAATCGATGGCATATCGGAGGTCATGGCCGGCTCGGTCGGTGACATAGGTGATGAGGTCGAGAGACTGTCCTTCGGGATTGCCGAGAAGACGGTCTACGGTCTTGATTATAACCTTGATGATATCTATGTTCTTCCACTCGTTGAAGCCGCCTATATTGTAGGTCTCGGCAGTCTTTCCTTCGTGGAAGATGGTGTCTATGGCACGTGCGTGGTCTACCACGTATAGCCAGTCACGGACGTTCTCACCCTTGCCGTAGACAGGTAGAGGCTTGCGGTGGCGAATGTTGTTGATGAAGAGAGGTATCAGTTTTTCAGGGAACTGGTACGGGCCGTAGTTGTTGGAGCAGTTGGTAACAACGGTAGGCATTCCGTAGGTGTCGTGGTAGGCACGAACGAAGTGATCACTTGCCGCCTTTGAGGCCGAGTAGGGGGAATGGGGATTGTATTTGGTGGTTTCGAGGAAGAACTCTTCGCCATAGGCATGGTGATGTTCGCTTGACGAGGCCGCCGTGGTGAATGGAGACTCGATGCCTTCTGGGGCGGTGAGTTCGAGAGCGCCGTAGACCTCGTCAGTGGATATGTGGTAGAATCGTTTGCCTTCGTATTTTTCCGGGAGTGATTCCCAGTAGATTTTGGCGGCCTGCAAGAGGGCGAGTGTGCCCATCACGTTCGTTTTTGCGAATGTGAAAGGATCCTTGATCGAGCGGTCTACGTGGCTTTCAGCAGCAAGGTGGATGATTCCGTCAACGTTGTATTCCTTCACAAGGCTGAGCATCTTGTCGAAGTCACATATGTCGGCTTTTACGAAGGTATAGTTGGGCCTGTCCTCTATATCGGTCAGGTTTGCGAGGTTGCCGGCATATGTGAGCTTGTCAACGTTGATGATATGGTAGTCGGGATATTTGTTAACAAAGAGACGGACTACATGGGAGCCGATGAAGCCGGCGCCACCGGTAATGATTATGTTGCGTTTCATTTTTCTTTGAGGTTTTGCATGCATATTGCGAGAGATTCCATCCAGTTGGGTATTTTCTGGCCGAATGTCTTCTTGAATTTTGTTTTGTCGAGTACGGAATAGGAGGGGCGTACCACCTTTGAGGGGAACTCGTCAGAGTGGCACGGCTGTATGTCGCAGGCGGTGTGTCCGGCATTGTCAGCAATCATTACGGTGAAGTCATACCATGAGCACACACCTTCGTTGGAGTAATGGTAGATACCTTCGTTTCCTTCCATCTTGCGGTTTTCGATGATGTCAAAGACGGCATCGGCAAGATCCTGCGCATAGGTAGGGGTGCCGACTTGGTCGAAGACTACGGAGAGTGACGGCCTGTCGGCTGTGAGCGAGAGCATAGTCTTAACGAAGTTCTTCCCATATTCTGAATATAGCCACGCGGTGCGTATGACGATGGCTTTGCATCCCGAGCGCTCTACGGCCTGTTCGCCGTGTAGCTTTGTGAGCCCGTATACGCCGGTTGGGTTAGCCGGTTCATCCTCAGTGCGCGGGGTGTTTCCGAGTGCTCCGCCGAACACATAGTCTGTGGAAATGTGTATGAGGGTACCTCCGGCATTTTTAATGGTGTTGGCGAGGTGCTCGACAGCCTTGGCGTTCAGCCGTTCGGCCAGTTCGGCATCATCCTCGGCCTTGTCAACGTTGGTATAGGCGGCACAGTTGACGATTACGTCAACGTTGTTCTCGGCTACCGCTTTTTCCACTGCCTCGGGATCGGTTATGTCAAGAGTGGCGGCATCGGTGAAGATGTAGTTGTCGGTGCTGTTGGCGGCAGAGTTGCGCAGCGAACTGCCCAGCTGGCCGTTTGCGCCGGTCACAAGTATATTCATTTTTCAGTCGGTTAGAATGTGAACGATGCAAAATTAGACAATTTCCCAGAAAAGAACAAACCTTGCTGGACACTCTTGACTACATAAAAGGATGGAAAATGTTAATTGTTTAAAAGTATGCGCGAATGTTATGTCATACCTGGTGGTGAGTGGGGTTATTTGTAATGGTAGTCCACGCCCGGAGAATCGTTGATGTAGTTTGGCATACACATCCCTGTGCGTGCGCCTATGAATGTCGGGTCTGAGATATAGAATGTGGATCCTTCATACTGATAGGCGTCCCCCTTGATAGGTGACGAGAGTTTCACGGACGCGCTTTCGTGGCCCGGATAGTTTATGAGATGGTTTTCTACACCGAGCACGTGCCAGAGAAGATAGGTATAGAAGATGGCACGGTCTTCACAGTCGCATTTGGGATAAAAGAGGGTTTCTTCAAAGAAATAAGGTTTTTCGAATCCGTGGAATTCGTCATCGGTTGCATATTCGAAAGCCCCCTGTACGAATTGGAGCAGTTGGTCGACCGCCGTGCGTTCGTCCTTGCCGCCGAGCTGGGCTTTGAACTGGGCGACTATGGAGTCTCTGACTTCCTGACAGACGGATGAGCGCGCAAAGTCAGCCGTAGGCATCTGGGGATATCGGTAGAGGACGGGAAAGATTGCGGCATTTACCTCGCCGCTGATTTTCAGGTCTCGGAATGACAGGTCGAATCTGTGAGGCGTATATGGTAGTTTCAGCCCGTTTATGCGCAGATCCATCGGGATTCCCGGATCATTGTTTTTTGGCAGGTCGCAGGTTGATATAGTGGCATTTGCCATAACGGATGGATCGTTGTCATCAGTCCCGAACACATAATATTTCGTCCCGTCTATACGGATGAACATTCTTGCATATACCGACTGGCGGCAGGGGACGAGAAGCAACGCGCGTCCGTGACCGTTTATGCCGAGACGTACTCCGTAACCCATATTGGTGAGTATGAAGTGTTTGAGTGACATTCTCGATGACGGGGAGGCGCCTGAATAACGTGCGTCTATATAGCTTGAAGCCAGTTCGTATTTCAGATAGTCGTTGAGACCGAGTTCGGCGGCCTTGCGTTCCACCTCGCGTATTAATATCTGTGCCTCAGGGTCTTTGGCAAGTTTGCGCCACTGCGAGGCATAGTCTTTGGTACCGTCCATGCGCATGGCCAGTTTGATGTTAGTCTCAGGCATGGACAGAGGAATCTCGTAGAAATTGAATCCAAATTCCGGCCGGGGAGAGGGTTCTGGTATAACCGGGAGCACGGGTTTTGCCGGTCTGGCCGGTTCCTTGGGAGGAAGTGCCGGCTGGATGGTTACCACAGGGGCCGGATGTTCGGCGGGTACGTAGCCGTCGGCCACGGGGGCAACCTTGGGTTTGGGCTTGGAGTCAGCCTCCTCTCCTTTGAACTGCTCATAGTCTGACCACACTCCGTCAAGGAAGTCGGCATAGCGGTCGATGATTCCCTTGCGAAACGAGTTGTAGTCATCATGTAGTCCTTTGCGGAACTCTTCGAACGACTTTCTGGCAGGCAGCTTTTTCTGTTGCTGTGCCTGTATTGAGAGTGCCATAACAATGGCAGCAAGCGTGAGAAGGCTTCTTTTCATAAAATCACGATTGTTTATGAATGGAGGGAGCGTGGAGAGGAGATGGCACGCTCCCTCGATGGATTCGATATTGTTACTTCTCGCCACGGACGAAGGCTGATATGCGCTCGGCATTTTTCTGTGCGGCTTCGCTCTCTTTCAGTGCGTTTTCGAGGCTGCGGAGGCGGGTCTTGGTGGCCGCGTTCTCATTTACGATGAAGAACGACTGTACTTCGTATGTCCCGTTTTTATTGTCTTTTATTATTGAAAAACTTTCGGTCATCTCCCCCTTTATGTCTTTCTGTATCTCGCTCTCGAAGGCTGAGTAGAAGTGTTCGAACTCGCTTTCGCTCATAGATCCGTCGGCGGTGACATCCGTGAGCATACGCCCGCGCATTTCACGGTATTCCTGCACGTAGGCTATCGCGGCATTGTTGGCTGCCATCTGCTTGCCGACGTTCTTGGAGCGGACTTTTGTGGCGATGCCTACGAATTCGCGTGCATCGTCGCCGGCCTTGTCGAGTTTGTCATAGTGGGCCATAAGCATACTTTCGAGCGAACGTGAGGAGCCAAGAACCTTATAACCGTCTTTGGAGAGTTCCTTGATTTTGCGTTTGCTCTCCTTCTTGTTTTCTTTCAGTCGTTCTTTGCGCTCCTTTTCGGCGACCTTTGCAGCTTTTTTGTCATCATCGGCCATGGCGGCTGATGGGAGGAGGAGGCACACGGCCACCAACATGAATAGAAGTTTTTTCATAATCTTCAATTTTTTTGTTGTTATATGGTAAGTTAGATTGGTTTTCTTATTTTGTGATTTCGATATTCATAATCCTGACCCCCATTTTAGGGTCGTTCCTGCGTGATTTTGCCAGCCATCTGGCGAAGTCGTCTCGTGACAGGGAGCGCGGGATGTCGTCAGCTGTATGGTTGTCCAATGCGCGGGCGAAAGGCTTTGGAGAGAAGACCACGTAGACCGAGTTTCGCTCCATGTCATCGGTGGTGAGCACCAGTTCGTCCACTCTTCCGTGAGCTTTGTCGGCTTTTTCAGGATCGAAGAAGACATATTCTCGTCCTCTCCTGACCTTCACATCGTCATCGGCCGTTTCCTGATAGGGGAGCAGGGAGTAGACGTTTTCCTTGTCATCGGCAAGGAAACAGGCCACGTATCCGTCTGAGGGGGCGCGGAAATAGAGGTACATGTCATCGCCCGAGCGGAAATGGGTGTCAGAATGACGGGTGGTGGTTCCGTTACGGAGGACGAGTGCCTCGAATTCGGCGGCCTCGTTTGAGATCTCCCTCGCCGTGCCGTTCACGGTACATTTCACCACATAGCAGCCATCGTCATCGAGGCTGTATTCATATGTAGGCTCTCCCGTGTCGGCTATCCATTCCCCTTTGACGGATGTCAGGCTCATGGATGAGAAGTAACTTGACTCATCGCGGTCGGTCATGGTCTCGCGTTGGTATGTGTCCTGGCTTATTATGGTTCCGAACTCGCGGGCGAGGGCCTGTACCCTGGCTCCTTGGAGGGCCTGGATACGGCACTGTTCGCGCGAGTCGTTCTTGTCGCCGTAATAAGTGAACTCTCCACGGATATTCTTTACGTCCGAGGCTGTTGCAACGATGGAAAACAGGAGGCAGAGCGGGACGATGAAGAAGCGGATATATACCATATTAGTTTACAAGTTTCTTTTTGTGCCAGATTTGCGACATTTCGCCCGAAGTGTTGACCTGAGGGGTCTGCGGCTTGGCATTGATGATGGTTGACTGGCGTTTGACGTTTTCAGTGACATATTCCGAAAGGTCTTTCAGGCTTACGTTGCCTTTCGTCTCTTGGAGCTTTTTCAACAGGTAATATGTGAATAGTCCGTGGTTCTTTTCCTTGTAGGGGAGCGCGGTTTCCTGTGCGGAGGCGGCTGTAAGGGAGAACATATTGCCCTGAGGGGCTGCATCCTTGTGTTTTATGGCTACTCCGCGTGTCTTGTTGAGCATGCTTCCGTCACGCTGTCCGCCGCTGAAACATGCGTCCATGAACACCATTACGGATGACGCGCCCATCGATCCGAGGTCGGCGTAGAGCTTGTCGACTTTAAGGCATGTCTCAGGAACGAGCGCGTCACCGTCGGTAGGCAGCAGTAGGGCGCTCTTGGTGGCGTCATCCGGCAGACCGTGGCCAGCATAATAGAAGATTACGTCGGCTTTGCCGTCCATGGCACTGACTATGTTGCGTATGTCGGCGAACGCGCGGTTCATCTGTCCGAACGTGGCATTCCGGTAGATGCGTATGTTCTCTTTGGGGAGGCCGAGTGTCAGGTTGCAATAACGGCTGAAAGTCTCTCCGTCGTTAAGAGCCGATTCCACGTGTGGGACAGTGGAGTATTTCTCATTGGCTATGATTACCGCGAATGTCGATGAGTTTACCCTTCCTGTCGACGGGATGTTGCGGTCAACGTCGCTTTGGGCCGTGATGATTTTCTCCTCACGGTTTATGTGGGCTATATTTTCCGGGATGCCGGTATTATGGTCGTTTGCACATTTGAGGATCTTATCGAAGTCTATTGTCACGTGGGTCTGTGCATACTCCTTTTTCTTGGAGTTGTCAAAGGTATAGCTTTTACCGTAGGAGGTCACGAAGGTTATTCCGGCTATGTAGACGTTGTTTTCGTTGATGTAGTAGCTCGGGTTGTGTATTTTCATGGTCTCCCAGTTGGCTTTGAAGATTTCCGCCTCGCCGTTGGCAAGGGGGACGGGGAGAAATATCGGGCCGTAGTTTGACTCTATTAGATATATTTCGGAGCCGGCATCGTAGGGTTTCAGCCTGAAGTCGGCAGGACGCAACTGGCGGGTGTAGAGTGTGAGATACTCTTTCTCGGCATCCTTTAAGAGACGGTCATATTCGCTGCGGATAGTGTTATCGTTGACACGTGACGAGTATGTGTCATCTTTCTCAAACTCTCCCTTGCCGACCCACTTTGTAAGGCGTTTCTCGATATAGCTCTTTGCGAAGTCTGAATATATGGGGGCTTCTCCCACGGCGGAGGGATTCTCTGATCCCGAGGCGAGGAAGTTGGGGGCATTGCGGTCGTTGAAAGTGACCTCGGACGGCAGGCTCTTCTCTTCGACAGGGGTCTGTCCGAGAGCCTTGATGCGGGTGTTGACCCCTTCGAACTTCTCCATGTTGCCAAGACATCCGTAACTGACGGCAAGGGCTTTGAGATATTTCATAGATAGGGGGTCGTTGGCAAGCACCTCTTCCAGTTTTAGCGTTGCGGCCTCGAAATATGAGTCACATTGCCGTCGATACTTTTTCTGCTCCTTCTCATCGGTCTCGAAGATGACCTTGTTGTAATAGTTGACCCCCATGTTGTAGTAGCACAGGGCCATGCGCTTGGCTATCCCGAGGTTGTTGGGCTTGATACCGTCAAGGACGGAGTAGGTATCGAGGGCCTGCTGGTATTCCCTGCGGTCTTCCTGCAATTTGGCCTGTATCATGAGAAGCTGCTCGTCGCCGGGACGGAAATATAGAGCCTTGTCGAGGAATCCCTGCAACATCTCTGCCCGTCCTCCGTCCATACACGCCTGCATGGCTATGAGGAGATAGTTGTATTCTGACGGATACTTTTCCTGTGCCTCGGTCATGGCTGTTATGGCGCGTCCGTACTCTCCTGTATTGAGACATGCCTGTCCGAGGAAGATATATATCTTCTCCAGCGAACGGGTCTCGCCGGTAGACAGGTATTCGTCGAAATAGCTTATGGCGCGCGAATATTCCTTGGCATTGTAGGCAGAGGATGCCGCACAATAGACGATGGCGGGATAGGCCGAGGCATTTCCGGGGAATGTCTCACCTTTGAAGGTGTCCATACGGCGTGTGTCCACCACGGCGCGGGCAAATGCGTTCATCTTTTCGCTGTCATTGATTCCCGAATAGAAGAAGGCTCCTTCGAGAAGGTCGCGGTTTATGTCGCGGAGCATGTTCTTGCATCGGTCTTGGTCTGATGGACTGTCCTTTGCGAGTTCGAAACCTTTGAGGGCTGTCTCATAGCAGTTCATGGCGGTTGGATAGATGGCGCTTTCTTCCTCACCCTCCGTTTTCTGCCATTTCAGATGTTTGTAAAGTGTGGTGGCGCGGTCTATCGTGGCCAGCATCTCGGCATGGCGCAGGGAGTCGGCATTGACGAGCGGCCCCGGGTTCATCATCCCTTCCGAAGGGTCAAGGAGCCCGCCGCCCATCATCCCGGAATCGTTTACGAGCGAGGGCGCGGACTCTCCGGCGGAGAGGGCTGTGTCGGCCATGATCGCCCCGCCGGAGAGTAAGGTTGTGATTAGTGTTAAGGTAACGGTTTGTTTCATATCTTTTTGTCAGACGTTTTCACTTAGAATGCGTCCACAAAGGTAAACTCTGTGGTGATGCGGCGGAACTGTCCTCCTTTCTCTTCGGCAACATCGATGAAGAAGTCATGGCGGGAGTTCATGTTGCTGAGATTTGCCACGTTCTTTTCAAGATAGTCCTTGACGCCCATGGCACGCATGAACGCGAGTTGCTCGTTCTGTTTGATGCCTTCGCAGGTATTTACGCTGATGTTCGTAAGCTGGCTGTTCTTGTAGACCGGCTCGTTTTCGAAGTCTCCGTATGTGCCGTCATAGGGGATCCCACGGACTATGGGTGATGCGTCGGCAGTGCCATAGATCTTCATGTGGAGCTGCTTTCCTGTCTTTATGTATTGGGCGAAGTCGTTTTCAAAGGCTTCTTTCACAATGGAGAGCATCGATGAGGCGGCGCCGGACTCGGCCACGTGGTATTTGCCGGGAGCGAAGTCCTCGGTTACCGAGAACTCGGGGTCTACCTCATAGGAGAATTTCACGATATAGTTGAGAATCTTGTCTCCGGCGGCGTTATATGCGGCTTCCACACGGGAGTCTACGGTGATGTTTGTATGGTCGGAAATGACATTGCGTTTCTTGGCTTCATCGAATACCTTACGGCGGATTTCTTGGAGTTTCATCTCCTCCATCTGTTGCTGCTGGATTATTTCGAGCGATACCACGTTGTCGTCACCGTCCATGAAGTTGAGGGGGACGCGGTCAAGATTGTCATAGATATAGGTCTGGCCGTTTTCCGAGTTGTATACCTTGGCATAGATAAGCTCGAAGTTGTCATCTGCCATGACTCCATACTTTGCATCGCTGAAATTCAGGGATTTTGCAGTTTTGAAGGCGCCGAGATCGGCTTCCGGCACAGGCAGGAATATCGATGGCATGTTGTCGAAGTCTATGGCCAGTATTCCGTTACCACGGTCGTATTTTCCGAGAGCCACTTGGGCGGCGGCTACGGGGTCGCCGGCGAGATTGGTTGAGATTTCCTCCTCGAAAAGCTTCCTCATTTGTGCGCGAGACTCGTCGGTAACACGGGCGCGGTAGTCTTCCATGGTTTCGCCAGGCATCATTTTGAGCCATTCGTTCATGCGCTCGTTGACTTGGTCGGCTATGAGTTTGCCGTAATATGGTTCGAGCTTGGTCATGCGCCGGGCGTTGACGTTGTTGTAGGAGGTGAAGGCCATTATAGTGTTGTTGCGGGTGTCCGAGAGGAATGTCAGGTAAGTGACATCACCTTCGTCGATTTTAACAAAGTCCACGTCGTTGTCCTTCACGAGGTTGATTACGGCTATGATTTCGGGGGATGTGGCGACCGATATATATTTACCGTCAAGATTATAGTCGCAGGAGATTCCCTGTCCGAGGTCATCAATGGTTTTCTTGATGATGAAGTTGCGTGTGTCGTAAATATTAAGGACTCCGTCGGCTGTCAGGACGGCCAGCTCGGTGTTGTCGCGGTTGAATGCCATGGAGTTTACCTTGACGCCGAAGTCCCACGTTTTTCGTATGCTTTTGTCCGCATAGTTAAGCACTGCCACGCGGCAACTGTCGCTGATGGCCAGAAAGTAGGCATTGTTGCTGAACAGCATCTTGTTGGTCTCGAACGGTAGATCCATGCGGTCAACGACCTCATATTTCTTTGTCTCGATGATGTTAAGTCCTGTTGATGAGGCTATGACTATATTGCGGGCATCCGGGGTGAAGGTTGCCGCCGTGGGGTTGCCTATTTTCTTATTCTTGAATTTGTGTATGATGTTGTCGGCAGTACCGAAATCATATATTATAGCAGTGTTCTCTTTCTTTCCTTTTACAACGGTGACATAATGGGAACATGAGGGGGAGAGTTCCACGTATTTGATTTGATTCTTGTCTATATCGAAGTAAGGTGTACCTTGTATTGTTGAGACTTTGTTGTCAAACACGGAGAAGAACGCGCTTGAATATTTTAGCAACTTTTTAGGTGTCTTCTTCTGTGGGAAAGAATAGCTGATCTTAGGTTGTCTTGCTTCTGTTCCGGAGGTCTCGTTGGCAGTGGCGGTCATGATCCCGGCACCTGTCAGTGCGGTGCAGATCGTGAGCCTGGCCATGGATTGGAATGTGGGTTTCATTGCTTCTATGTGATTAATTGTTATTGCAAGGATAGGGGGTATGTGTGGATTTAAGGTTTTTCAGGTTTGTCAGTCAAGCAGCTTCATATATACCGGTAGGTCTGTATCGGGGGCGGGGAGGGACTCCCTTTTCATCATATCCCCGACATCTTTAAGCAGACTGTTAAGGTTGAAGGGCACCGGCACTATGAGTACTATGTGGCGATAGCCGGGTTCGGGATTCGAAAATTGTTCGCGGGTGACAGATTGGTTGTTACCGAGCATATAGTTGCCTATCGGCTGTCCAAGCTCGGATACTTCCAGCCTCGCTGTTCCGGGGCTGATTCTGAATATGTTGAAATATACGGGATAGTCGGAAACATTGTCTATTCTCACCTTCATGCCGGTGGCGGTATCGCTTGTTATGTTTGCCGGCATGGGTGCGGGTGAGGAGAAGTCATATGAGCGGATGGCGCCGGCAACTCTTTCACACAGCTTCTCGGCCGTGAGGTTCATGGCTGCCACGGCAGGGTCGAGGGCGGTGGTGGAGCGCATCACCATCCCGGTCTCGTTGTAGACCTGACGCTTGTTCTTCCTTCCCGTCATGCCATGGAGGTTGCCGTGGATGGCGCCTGCATTGTCGGTTGCCTGCATCTCGGCATTGGTCATAATCTTGACAATGTTGAGGCGCCCGGTCTGTGTGGAACGGAATAGTTTGTGGCTCGAAGTGTTTAATAGTTCCACGAAGCCTCCGTCTGGTATGTTCAGAATATCGGCGCCGGAGAGCTTCATCTCCTTGCTGACGGGGGATGACGTTCCGCCTTTCTCGATGAGCACTTGTCCTCCGAAGTCTCGAAGGATATATTGTGCCGTTGCGGAAAATACCGTAAGAATGATAAAAAGTATTAATGCCAGTGACTTTTTCATCGCGATGTGTTGATTTTTAGCTTAAAGGTTCGGATTTTTGCCATTTTTCCTTTCATCCATCCGAGACATCCCTCGGTTCCGACCCAGAAGTCATTGGCCAGAAGTCCGAAAGTGATCATTAACAACGAGTAGGAGAAATTGACAATTATATTGAAGTCTATAAACAGGTCATAGCCGTAGCGGATGGTGATGTATAGAAGTATGATCTGGAACACTCTCATGCTCATAGACTTGATCGAAACAGGTATGAACATGCTCATGGCCACTACCGAGAAGCATGATACGAAGGCTATGGCCCAGTTCCACCACTTGTTGAGTTTGAAGAAGTATTCTTCTGACAGGATGGTCGAGAGGGCGTGGGCATGTATCATCACACCTGTCATGGCGGATTTCACTGGGGTGGTGTGCATGTCCTCCGTCTGGCTTAGAGAGCCGAGGAGCACTATCTTGTCTCTGAGCCTGTCGGCATTGTCTGGAAGTTCTTCCGGGAGATATGTGGTATATGTGCGCGAGCAGAAGTTTATCACCTCTTCGCGGTTTCCTCTCTGTCTCAGGTGCTCCACTTGGAGCGGGGCGGCTATTTCGGCCAGAGCGAGAGCGAATGACGGGACTGTGTCTGATGCACATGGAAATTCCACCCTGAAATCGCGTATAGTCCTGTCACTCTCGGTTGTAGGGAAGTTCGTGGCTCCCGCAGCGGTCAATGGGGAGAGACTGTCTGCCAGAAATGACCGATGGTCTATGGCAAAGCGCTGTATGTCGGTCGTGTCTGGTTTCACGGACAGGGCCATGACAAGGTTGGGACATCCGCGCAGCGCATTTATGAGCCGGCTGTCATCCTCATGAGGCTTTCCGAATAGAATGTCTACTCCAACCGCGCGAGGCTCGCAGACTGAGACGATTTCCAATATTCCGGCTATATCGTCGCGGTCGCAGGCGCCTATATCCACTATCACTACGTCATGGTCAAGGACGCGCACGGCTCTTTTGTCGGCCACATGGCAATAAAAGTCGGTGATTGTGAAGTCGCTACGTCCGGGAGTGGAAATCATGGTCGCGGCAGAAAATGTCAGAGGTGAAAGTAACACCTGTGACAAAAGGAAGGCGAGGATGGTGATACCCAGAGCTTTCAGGTATTTTATGTTTTTCTGGTCAATCTTCATGGCGACGTTAGGTTCCTGACGTGTTAGGACAGGCGACTGACTGAGTGCGATACGAGGGGACGATGAGTAGTGAGACTGAGGTTAAAGTTTCTGAATGCTCCTTATAATATATTAAGGTGTCAGATAGGTTTCACTGCGTCATGGTCATGGTTTTACATCCGCAAAGATAATGAAAAAATCCAAACGGAGTGTAAAAAAACAGTAAAAACATGATGATATATATCGTATTATGCTTCTCATGTCTGTTGGATGTCGGTGCGATGACGAGAGTGGGGGAGGGGAAAGGCGTCATCACTTTTTTGTGAAAAAATTTGAATATATGGGAAATTTGTTTTACATTTGCCTCGGAATTGAGATTCAACATCTTGCTTCCAAACTTCCTTAAAGAGCCTATCAGAGGGTTCCGATCAGGGAAATGTAGAGAACATACAAAAGAAGGATTTTTTAATTCAGAGAGACCGGGCTGTTAAAACCAGTCCATCGGTTTATCCCCGCCCAATCGGCCATGCAAGCAGTCAATTTGTCGTAATCGTAATGCAATAAAATTCCCTCCGCCGATTCTTTCCGCCGCCCCCCGGTTCTTCTTACCGCATAAAACCGGACCATGACAATCGAGTCTTCTCGAACTATACTTCTTTGACAGACCGCTGTCCTCTTTTTGTGAGGGCGCTGTCGGTCATGACCGACACTTTGCCTCCGGCTTCGCCGAAGGCAGACAATGTATGCACCTCCCATGCCTCCCGATAATCCATGAACCACGGCCGTCTGCGCTGACTTCCCCTCTTTCCGCTCATCAAGGACCTAATTTAGAGATTATAAAATATACTTTACAACAAAAAAACTTTCTAAAAAACTCTTGCATGAAGAACATTTGTTTTCAAATGAGTCGGAAAGTGTGGCTTGCAGCCTTACTGGCTGTATGCTTTGCTTTCCCAGCTTTGGCGCAGAAGATTACGGTCACAGGTACCGTGATTGATCCGGAGGGTGAACCCCTCATCGGCGCAAGTGTGCTCGTCCAGGGCGAATCAATGGGTACGGCCACCGACATCGATGGCAGATACTCCATCTCGGTTCCCTCAGACGGCACTCTCGTATTCTCCTACGTGGGCTATGAGACACAGGATGTCGCTGTCAACGGTCAGACAGTGATTGACGTCAAAATGACTGAAAACTCCCTCGTGCTCGGCGAGGTTGTGGCCATCGGTTACGGTGTTGTCAAAAAGAGCGATGCCACCGGCTCGGTCGCCGTCATCAAGCCTGATGACATCGAGGCAGGTATAGCCACCACGGCTTCCGACATGCTTGTAGGCGCAAGCCCAGGCGTGGTAGTTACAACCAACGGCGGTAACCCTACCGGCGGTGCTTCCATCCGCATCCGTGGCGGAGCTTCGCTTTCTGCAAGCAATGACCCCCTTATCGTTATTGACGGTGTGCCCATGAACAGCCAGGATATGGCCGGCGGAACCAACGCCCTCACAATGGTGTCACCTGACAATATCGAGTCAATGACCATCCTCAAAGACGCTTCCGCCACCGCTATATATGGTAGCCGCGCGTCCAACGGTGTCATCATCATCACCACCAAGAAGGGCCAGAGCGGTCGTCCGCAGGTCAACTTCTCGGCCAACTTCCATGTTGCCACCGCACGTAAGACCCTTAATCTTATGAACGGTAACCAGCTTCGCGATTTTGTCAACAACTACACCAACCAGCAGGCAAAAGACAATCTCAACTCGCCCTTCCTCTCTCCCGAAGAGGCTGCCCTCGTCAACACCGATTGGCAGAAGGAAGTGCTCCGCACCACATTCTCACATGACTATTCTCTCAGCGTAGGCGGTCAGGCAGGCGTGCTCCCCTACCGTGTCAGCGCTACATTCAATGATTCCAAGGGTATCGTGAAGACTTCTGAAATGAAGCGTACCACCGTGGGCATCAACCTCAGCCCGAAGTTCTTCAACGGACTTCTTTCGGTCAACGCCAATGTCAACGGAACCTATGTTGACTCTCAGGAGGCCGACATGGGTGCCATCGGCGGTGCTTCAAGCTTCTCTCCGACACTCCCCGTCTTCTCCCCCTACAACACCATCGATGCTGCCGGCAACACGATAGCCCCTATCTATAACGGTTACACCAATATCTTTGCCAACGGCCTTCCCGAGACCAATGCCGGACAGAACCCCGTGCAGCTGCTCAACGATCAGACCAAGCGTGGCAAAGTTTACAGCTCTACCGGCAACCTCCAAATCGACTATGCACTCCACTTCCTTCCCGAACTCCACTTCAACCTCAACCTCGGATATCAGGTGAGCAAGAACGAGTGGGACGACGTTGTGGCCCAGAACTCCATCATGGCATGGCGCGGCAACTACAAAGACGGTGCCGGAACACACCACCACAAGTATGAGCTTCAACGCAACACCCTTCTTGACTTCTATATCAACTATCGCAAGGATTTCGAGGCCATCAAGAGCAACCTTGACGTTATGGCCGGTTACTCATGGCAGCATTTTGACTACCACGGCCGTGAGCAGACACTCATCAACACTCTCGGCTATAACGTAAGCTATGCCGGTAATACATGGACTCTGAGTGAGAATCCTGATTCAGAAAGTCACATCGGCGAGTCTTACAACAATGTCCCCAAGACCTCTTGGTCAGGCCCGCAGCAGCTTGTATCGTTCTTCGGCCGTATCAACTACACCTTTGACGACACATACCTTCTGACATTCACACTTCGTGATGACGCATCGTCACGTTTCTCCAAGGAAAACCGCTGGGGCCTCTTCCCTTCCGTGGCTCTTGGTTGGAAGCTTATCAATATGCCGTTCATGGAACCGACCCGTGGATGGTGGAACGACCTCAAACTCCGTCTTGGCTGGGGTGTGACAGGTCAGCAGCAGGTTGCCGGTCTCTTCCCCTACATGGCTACCTATACTCTCTCCACCAAGCCTTTCCAGTATCTTGACCCCAACGGTTCGGGCCAGTGGATCAACGTCCTCTATCCCAAGGCATATGACACCAACATCAAGTGGGAGGAGACTACCACATGGAACGTAGGTCTTGACTTTGCATTCCTCAACAACCGCATCACCCTTGCCGCCGACTGGTATCTCCGCAAGACCAAGGATCTTCTTGCCTTCTCGCCCAATGCAGGTATGAACACCTCCAACTATATGGATCGCAACATCGGCTCGCTCGAAAACACCGGTTTTGAAATCAACGCCACAGCCCGTCCCGTAGTCACCAATGACTTCACCTGGACCACCGGCATCAACGTTGCCTATAACAAGAACAAGATCACCAAGCTTACAGGCGATGCCGAGACCTCGCAGATCGAGGCACGTGGAACTCCCTCAGGTACAGGCGGCGGTCTCCAATTCCACATGGTGGGCCACCCCGCTTACTCCTACTTCGTCTATGAGCAGGTTTATGACGCTCAGGGCAATCCCGTAGAAGGCCAGTATGTAGACCAGAACGCCGACGGTGTCATCAACGATGAAGACCGCATCGTATACCACTCTCCCGAACCCAAGTGGACAATGTCTTGGAACAACACGTTCAACTATAAGAAGTGGGATCTCGGTATCACACTCCGTGCCAACCTCGGCAACTATGTGTACAACAATCCCAGATTTGACCGTACACGTCCTGTCAACAATCTTTTCGGCTATCAGCTCAACAACCTCATGAACGACGAGTATCTCTTCACCACCGTCGCTCCGAGCGCTCTTAGCAGCTACTATGTGGAGAACGCCTCATTCCTCCGCTGCGACAACATCACACTGGGCTACACAATGGACAACATCCTCAACAACGCCCTCAAACTCCGTTTCTTCGCAGCCGTGCAGAATCCCTTCGTGATCACCAAGTACAAAGGTCTTGACCCCGAGGTATTTGACGGTATCGACAACAATGTCTATCCCCGTCCTATCACCTGTACTCTCGGTATCGTAGCAACATTCTAAGCGTAATCCGTCACAAACAGATTTCAACAACTCTGAATCAATGAAAAAAATCAATAAATATTTCATCTCGATGGGCATCGCGGTCTCGGCTCTCGCCATGGGTTCCTCCTGCGTCGGCGACCTTGACCTGCTCCCCACCGACCCCCGCGAACTCACGGCCGCTGACTTCGCAAAGGATCCCGAGTACTACATGAACGCTGTCCTCGGCGATGTCTACATGCAGTTTGCCACATACGGTGCCAACGGCAACGCTTCTGTCCACAATTTTGACGGCGGTATGTCGACCTTCCAGCGTGCCATCTTCAATCTTGAAGAGATTCCTACTGACGAGGCCAACTGGCTTCCGCAGGACGACGTGGACTTCGGTACACTCCAATATGGTGTCGTGGCTCCAAACAACAAGGTGCTCGTAGGTACCTACGGACGTCTGACCATCAACATCACCCTCTGCAATGACTTCATTCAGACTGTGAGCAAGGGTTTCTTCCACCTGAACACCCCTGAGCTTAAAGCCAAGGCCGAGGACTATATCCGTCAGTGCCGCATCCTTCGTGGCGGTTGCTACTACTACATGCTCTCTCTTTTCGGTAATGTGCCTTATGCTGACGAGAACACCCCCATCGGTTCCGTTCCTCCCCAGCTCAGCCGTGCCGAGGTATTTGACCGTGTCGTAGCCGACCTTGAAGAGGTCTCCGCCTCCTTCGGCGCCGATGCCAAGAAGCCTTACTGGGGCTTCGTAGGACAGGACGCCTGTGACGCCATCCTTGCCAAGCTCTACCTCAATGCCGAGCTTTTTACAGGTACCGCGCAGTGGGGCAAGTGTCTTGAAAAGGCCAACGCCGTCATCAACCGTCTGAAAGGCTCCGGTTTCCAGGGTTCAGGTCTTGCCAAGAACTATCACAACCTCTTCGCAGCCAACAACCGTGAATATTCTATCGGTGGTTCCAACCCTGTGAGCGAGAACATCTGGACTATTCCTTCAAGCGAGTCCAACCTCAAAAACTATGCCGGTTCCACATTCCTCATCGAAGGCTTCATAGCCTCTCAGGGTGTGCAGGAGACTCTCACCGAGCCTAATCGTGCTGACTATGCAAATGAGGCCGATTACAACAAGGCCGTTGAGAAATATGCCAAGGCCAAGGACTGGGAAAAGACCGTTTCCTATTCTTATGCAGGCCGTGACTATTCATTCAACCCCAACACCAAGGGATGGTGTGTCAACTCATGGTATAATGTCGCACAGTCAGGCTGGAAGTGTATGACAGCCCGCGAGGAGTTTGTTGACAAGTTCGAGTGGCTTGATTCCGATTGCTCGCAGTCCGATGATATCCGTGTCAAGAACTGGCTGACCTCGGCCTTCGGTTTCGAAAAGTCCAACGAGGCTCTTGACCAGGGTCACTATGGCTCCAACGGCTATATCCCCATGAAGTATACAAACTTCCGTCTTGACAGCAAGGGCGAGCCTATCACCGTCCTTGGCAGCGACGGCAAGCCCGAACCCGATTTCAAGGGTCAGGACTGTGCAGAGGCTGATTATGTTGTCATCCGTCTTGCCGAAATGTATCTCTCGGCAGCCGAGGCTATCCTCCACGGAGCCGGCGACAAGAGAACGGCCCTCACATATGTCAACTACATCCGTGGCCGTGCCGGTCTTGCAAGCTGGGTAGACAGTGACCTCACTCTCGAGACCCTACGTGACGAGCGTGCCCGCGAACTTTATCTTGAAAACAACCGTCGTACCGACCTCCTCCGCTATGGCCAGTATCTTTCAGGCTACAATTGGAGCTGGAAGGGTGGCAGCCGCCAGGGTGGCGACCTCCCCGCTTCATGCGCCCTCTATCCCCTCCCAAGTTCTGTGGTCACCCAGGCCGGTTATCAGCAGAACCCCGGTTATTAAACCAACCCCTCATCCCCAAATCGTTATCTAAAAGATGAAAAAACTATATATTTTCTCAGCTCTCGCTGTTGCCACCCTCGGCTTCACCGCGTGTGAGGACGACAAGGAGCCGGTATACAGTGCGCCGACGGAGTTTGTGCTCAACACTCCCCCCATGGCCAACCAGACTCTCATCCTTCAAGAGGGAGATCTTGTCAACTTCACCTGTTCGCAGCCCGACTACGGAGTGTCACTTGTGACGAACTATTTTCTGGACATGACCACCGCCGAAGAGTTTGTCGAAGCGGAGGAAGGTACTGAAAGTAAGCCTGCCGTCGAATCCAACTATTATACCCTTACACCTGTCACCGCAAATCAGGCCAATTTTGACGTGAAGGCCGAGGACATTGCCAAGCTTCTCTGCCAGTCGATAGGTATTGACGGATTCTCGTCCTATCCCGAAAACGGTGTGGCACCGTTCGAGAACGTGAAGTTCCGCGTGCGTGCCAACCTTACCGGTATCGAAGGCAGCGAGATAGCCTCTAATGTTGTGTCACTGGCCGGTATACAGGTATACAACCCGTTCCCTGCCATCCCTCGCTTCATCTATTTCGTAGGTTCTCCCAATGGATGGGTTGAGCCTTCTGCCGGAAATGCCGATGCGTTTGCCGACTGGATGCTCGAAGAGACCGGCGTCGGAACAGATGTCTACGAAGGATCCTTCGAGATTCCTGCCGGAGAGCAGTACTTCCGTTTCTATAACGCTCTCAAAGGCTGGGGTGGCGACAACGCCCTTCCCTCTATCGGGCCTCACGGTGTAGATAACGAGAATGAAATGGTTACCATTACTTCCGAGCCTGTGGCTCATACTGCCGTTCCCGGTAAGGGCGCGTGGTACACCAGCACAGACTGGGCCGGCGGAGCCGTGACATTCACCGTTGACCTCTCCGATCCTTCTGCCTACAAGGTGACAATGGCCGCAGGTGCCACAGTAAAGGAAAACTACGTGTATCTTTGCGGAGACTTCGCGGATAACGCAAAATGGGTGGAGCCGTCAGAAGGCAATGCCCCGTATTATGAAGACTGGCGCCTCATTGACCGTGGCGGGACAGGTATCTATACCAATACTTTCGACATTGCAGCCCATGAGATCTACTTCCGTATATATCCCGCACTGACAGGCTGGGGCGAAACTCCCTATGCCGGAGGTGTCAATGATGGTGACAATGTCGGCATTACTCTCGGACAGGCTTATGAGTGTGTGACAGGTGTAGGTTGCTGGACATTCAACTGGGAAGGCGGCCAGCTCACGTTCACCCTTGATACCAATACCGGCAAGATGACAGTGGCACCCGCTTCTGTCGCCGAGTAAAATCTTTTGTAGTGGCGCCCCGGGATGCAAATGGCCATGAGGCGCCACTACGAAAAACTTTAAATAAACAATCATCCAACAAGAATGAAAAAGTTAGCATTTTTCTCAATACTTGCTCTCGGGCTTGCAGCGGTGTCGTGCGAAGACTACGATTTCCCCAATCCCCCCGCCCAGTCCAACGAGCAGCTTCCCGTCCTTGACGCTGCCGGTGTGGTAATAGC
>CAJTRI010000006.1:0-34028 GCA_910578615.1 uncultured Duncaniella sp.
CGCTATGCTGAGTCCGACGTAGCCGGTTCCGGCAACGGCGATATTGTATTTTTCCATATTTGACACGGTGTAATATATCAGTTTATTATCTTTTCTTCCTTTTTATATCCAAAATCAATAGCAAAAGCCTCTCTTTCTGCCCTGTCAAGTTCATAGGCGCAGGAGAGCCGGTCAAGCAGTCTGGATTCACACCCGTCCAGAGTCTCGTTGATTCCCAAGTTGAATTCCACGGCCCTGATAAAAAGGAGCATGGCCGAAAGAGATTCCGCATCGCAATCGATGCCTGCATTCTCAATGCATGGAAGATATTTCCCTGCAAGACGTTCTTTGAATAGCCGGGGTGACGGATTGTAGGCAGACAGGTCTTTATTGAGTATCACAGCAACACGCTTCAAAGCTTCCGATAGCGGTGTGTCCCGGAAAGAGCATGTAGTTTCACATTCTCTATACCATTCTGACAACGTGGCTGATGACCAGTATAACGGCTTGTCAAGATATAGCCTGTCTCGCCTTACCAGTCCTTGGTGTATCATCATCATAAGCTCGGTCTCGTCCACAAGTCTGTCGCCATGTATTCTGGCGTCAAACACCCGTTGAAACTGACTGTTGACAAAATCAGTTGCCGGACGGTGGTATACAGCACGATGAACCAGATCATAAAAACCGGCTACTCCTATCAGGCCATGAGCCGGCATGACAGATATATTCTGTTCCACCGAGTATATCCAATCCTTGCAGACGATTATAATCTTCCTCATTCCAGCGGCCTTATCTGTCTGGCACGAGAACCCTCCATTTATCTGCAACAACGATACCAGAAGATGTCCCGTAGCCTTCACACTGTCGGGATTTTCAAAATCAGCCCCGGCACAAAGAGACAGAAGTGTCTGTAAATCATCCTCCCTCATGACTCAAACTTTAGAAAGGCGTAAGGCACATTGCCTGAAACCTTGATATTGCCAAAAGCCTTGATATCTACGAACACCTTGTATTCATTGTCCGACCTCCTGACCACGTCGCAAAGCAGACCCTCAAAATTGCCGGATACTATACGGGCTTTCTTACCGATGAAGTTCTCGGGGGCTGGAATCTCATAATCCGGGAAATGACGGGCTATCACATCGGTACCGACGTCACACAGTAGCATAAAAGTCCTCATCTCCGACTCCGAAACATGAGCAGGAACCACAGTCCCGGGCAAAGAGTATACATAAACGGATTTCCCAAGCGCTGATTTTATTTCCGCCGCCTTTTCAGGCGTGCAGTTAAAAAAAAGCGTAGATCCAAGCAATGACATACCTATATCCTTGCCGGACAGGCCTTTCGAGACGGGAACGGCAAATGTCTCAAAAAAGTCAAAGTCAGCCAAAACACCGGCTGAGCGTATGGCAGCCTCCGTGTCTTTGGGGCTTTCTTTGTAACAACGCATGACATGCCAACGGGGAGAGAGAGGAACTATCGCATCAGCGACAATCTTTTTTGCACGTGATTTATCTTGTTCTGACACAGCCATATGACCCGGTTGCGAGAGACATCCCGGCACATGGCCGTTACCTGTCACAGCCATAATGGTTTCCTCGGAGATACCACATTGCATAGCCACTTTCTTCCAGCCAGCAACAGCGGACTCCTCCCCCAGCCTACCTTTCATCCCCGAAAGGTAGCCTATTGAGCCAAGAGCAGACTCGAACTCATGGACTGTAAGATTTGACAGAAATTTTTCGGCGGACACACCATGTCTGTGAGAAAACCTCTTTATAATATAAATCTGCTGTGGCAGTCCGGCTCTCTCTATTTTGTCGATACCAGTCCTTATCTCATCAAACGTAGCACCTCCATCATAAAATGAAAGCATGAAAATGTCTCTAATTTTCTCAAAATACTGCCTGTTTCCAAAGTTTTCAGAAACCAGTCTCTTGAAATCTTCCAATCCAGGTGCCCAGACACTTTTTACCACCGAGGAGTCAATCTCTCCAAATGCCTCTTCAAACAGCGTTAACCTGTCCTTGCCGAAAAAAGGTCTGAACAAGGCCCTGAAAATCATTGTCATCTGCTTTACAGAGGTAGCTTTCAGTCCCTTCTGTAACAAGAACCGGCCAAACCCGGAAACAAATTCGGAATCTACCGAGTCAATAACGACCTCTGAACTACCGCAATATTCTTCAAGGCGCTTGATTGTAGCGATATACAATCTCGCCGAAGAGGCTTTCTTTTTCTTTGAGACCTCCCGCACAAGCATGGAGAAAATCACTGAATCACAGGTAGACGGAGATATATCCATCAAAATTTAAACAACCGTTTTTTGGGATAAATCTTTGTCTCCCCCAAAATCATGTATTGACAGACTCTGAGGCTCAAAATATTCATAAGTCACAGGAACACTGAACACTGTTGACTATTTTATGAAAATAACCGTATGGCTATTAAGACATTTTGATACAGTATCTCTCGGAAAGAGATACTTATACAGTTGCAAAGGTACGATATTTAATCAGATATACAAAATTAATTTATCGTCTTTCTGAATAAGATAGAGATATAACACATTGGATAATACATTGATAACATATAGGTGTCAAAAGACAAACGTTGTCTTCATAGTCAATAATTTTGTTTTTTTGTTCTAACAGTTTTTTATCCAGATATGTATCCATTGTTTGAATTCTATGATTTTTAGGACATCTAATATTCTAATAATCAGATATTGCAACTGTATAAGTATCTCTTTCCGAGAGATAACGTTACATCACAAGCGTCTGTCATTAAAGTGATGATAGTATTTTCGAATTGGCCTTGTCAATCACTGATGTATCCAGACTTGCCAGATATATCTGTGTGGTGGTTTCGGAATCATGCCCCATACCCTCGCTTATTACGCTCAAAGGTATTCCCTTAGCCTTGGCGGCAGATGCCCAGCTATGGCGTGCACAGTACATGGTAAGCGGGATTGCCACCTTGACCATCTCAGCCACCTTTTTAAGATGATGATTTATCTTATAAGCCGTGTTTCGGTATGACTGTCGTTCATTGGCACAGTTTCTCGTTATTATAGGCAGAAGATAGTTGGTTGTATTCCGGGGATACTTGTCAAGTATGAGCTGCATCTCCTTTGTCCACTCGATTTTCAACATCTGGCCCGTCTTTCGGCGGCGATAAATAATATATCCTCCCGCAAGATCCGTCTTGCGCAGAAAGGCCATGTCTATAAAGCTCATTCCTCTGAGAAAGAAGCTCAAAAGAAACATATCTCTGGCATAGTCCACCTGTGGCAAGAGCGACAGTTCGAGAGCCTTGATCTTCCTCATCACCGACAATGGCAAAGCTCGTTTCACCGTCTTTTCCACACCTGTGTAGACATGCTTGAAAGGATTTCGGTCCTCTATGATGCCGTCATCCACCGCTCTATTGTAGACCGCACGGATTATGCGCATATAGAAAGAGGTGGTGTTAGGTGTGTTGCCTCTTGCCTGCATACTTGTTTCATACAGCTCAATCAAATCAGAGGTAATAGCGTCGAGCATTATGTCCTCATCGTTACGGAACTTCCTGAAACAGTTAAGGGCAGCCCTATAAGTCTCGGCGGTGCGGGCCTTGTTCCTCTGTCTGAGCATGACAATCTGAGTCTCCATGTAATTGAAAAGCGAATATTCCTTGGAATATCGCTCAAACTCCTCTGCCACATCCTCGACTGTGTAGGAAAGGCCTCTATTTTCGAAATTGCGCACTATCTTGGTCAGACGCTCGATGTCCCAGCGGATTCTTTCTCTCATAGAGAGCAAAAATACCGAACGGTCATTGTCTGACGTACAGTTGAGTCGCGAACTTCTGTCATTCCATTCTGATGGGAAGACTTTATAATCGGTGTGCAGCTGCCTCACCTTTCTTTCGTGGATAATCTGGTAATAAACCGTACCTTTGTTACCCACCACCGTTGAGGATCGGAATTTTACTTTTATTGATGCCATTGGATTTTGAATTGATGTCTCAAACCCGGCAACCGGCGTATGACTAACCGCCAATACCAGTTCCCGAGACAGGGAATATAAGCAATATCCACGATAAAGGAACCGACATGTCACCCATCAACGACAATGTCCGTACAACAATCTATGCCCTAATATCTTTCCTGATTACACGTATCATCTGGAAAATCACTATATTTGCATGTGAAAAAACATAAAAAACAAGACTAACGCTATTTTATCACCATGAAAAAGACAATATGCCTCTGTTTTGCCATGACACTCCTATTTCCTCAGGTTGCAGACGCGTCCAAACTGATGGGAATAAACGCCATTGATAAGGATTACCTCATGCTGCACTTCCGTGACGGAGAAGTCAGATACAGGGACGACGGAACCGGGAAGAGCGCCTACCTCGGACATTCGTTCGCCGCAGGAGACGATTCGCTAATTGTGTTCGGCAACAATCTTGACGTGGCCAATATCCGCAACACGTCATTCTGGAAAATAAGCTCTACCGATGACACGGATTTCACTTCGACTGTCCCGGAGGCCGTATGGCGTAAATCCAAACCGATGAACACAGACGTAAGGCTTGTAAGCGAACTTGACCATTGGATATTTCTCAAACTGCCGCAACCGATGAAACAAGGATGCAGCTACAAGGTAGAGATAGACGGAATACTCGGAGCAGACTCCAAAGGCGGTGAAATAAAGTTCGACATATGGGACACATTTTCCGAAGCAATCCATATCAATCAGGCTGGCTATACCCCATCACAGAAAACCAACCATGCCGATCTCTACATGTGGCTCGGCGACGGAGGCCCGCGTGACTATCGGGAATGGGAGGGACGCAATGTATATCTGTACAACATTGGCACTCGGACAAAGACCGAGATCGGAAAAGTCAGAGGATGGAAGTCGGTCGCTGACTCACAATATGAGGCAGGGAGGAGGAACCTAACAGGATCTGGCGTATGGACGATAGACTTTCCATCCTGCCCTGCCGGACGTTACCGCCTTGTGGTAGAGGATGTGGGATGCAGTATGGATTTCAACGTATCGGAGGATGCCTATTACGAACCATTCCGCAACTCTGTCAGAGGATATTACTACATGCGCCTCGGCGAGCCGATAGATACTCCGAAAGTCGTGCCTATCCCTCGGCAACCACGTTTTCAGGCAGACGCGGAGGTCAAAATATATCTGACAGACCTGCATCCATGGCATCCTGTATGGAAAAATCTGAGAGGCGATGTCTGGGACGAACCTCATTTCAAAAAAGCAGACGCCTCGATATTCTGGCAACACCGCCTTCCCGGAAATCCCACAACCAGAAAAGCAAAAGGCGGACATTCCGATGCCTTCGACTGGGATCGCCACATAGCCCATGTAAGCAATATTTACGACATGCTCCTGCCATTCATACTCACAAATGGAAGGATGGATAATGACAATCTGGGAATCCGTGAAAGCGGCAACGGCATACCAGACCTTCTTGACGAAGCTCGCAACGAGGTTGATTTCTTTCTTAGCATACGTGACGGAGAAGCCTATTCGCAAGGTGTAACAAATCCCTCTGCCGACTGGTCTGTAATGTTCCAGGCAGGATGTACCACCATGGCGGCATGGGCCAATGCAGCCAACTGCGCGATTATGGCTGATGCATTCAGAGTAAACGGGAACCACAAACTGGCAACATACTACAAAATGGAAGCCATCAATGCATTCCATTTTGCTGAAAAGCAGGAAGACCAACAGCTAAACGACATACAAGACATCGGCAGCATGGGTATGAGGGCTGTCGACTTCAAACATATGGCCGCTGCGTTTCTGTATAATGCCACTGGAAACAGGAAATGGGAAGATATAATGGTAAAGCTTTCGAGAGTAACCTATGACAAATCACCGATATTCCAAACATATAACGGCAACGACCCGGGTTTCTGCCAGATATGGGGAGCGGCAGCCTATCTGGCATGTCCACACAAGAGGCATTATCCGCGACATTACAAGAACCTGAAATCAAGCATCAACCATCATGCCGACTCTTACAACCTCAGGCATTTCCAGCTACGTCCCTCCCGCAGGGTTGCAAACGATGCCAGACACCGCACATCCGAAAACCTTCATCTCGTGATACTTGCTCACCATATCGCCGACAACGAGGCTCGACGTACCCTGCTCGAAGAAGCAATGTATGCCGAAGCCGGATGGGGACTTGGTCGCAATCCATCTAATACAGTTGAAATGACAGGTCTGGGCCAGAGACATATCACCGACGTATATTCCACAGGACGCAACGACGGAAGCCCCGGCACACACCCAGGACAAACACCGTTCAACGGCACTGAGACATGGACGGAAAACAACGGCGGCGATGCGCGCATACTCCTGAACAGATGCTATCCCTCATGGGAAGGAAACTGGCCCGAACAGGAATCATTCTTCAACCAGCGCTACATGTGGGTTAATTCAGAGTTTACACCGCGTGAGACGATGAGGGGCAAGATGGCTCTTCTCGCATATCTCTACGGAATACGTTCTGGCACAAAGGAATAATCTCGCCCTCATCACCCGATATCACTCGCATAGACTCATTATTATAATGTAAATTACAGGTCTTTTTTGCTTTTAAGGCAAAAAAGACCTAACTTTGCAACCCGTTATGAAATACGGATTCGACAACGACAAGTATCTCAAGATACAGTCAGAACACATCAAAGAGCGTATCGCCAACTTCGGCAACAAGCTCTATCTTGAACTCGGAGGAAAACTCTTTGACGACCATCACGCAAGCCGCGTGCTACCGGGATTTCAGCCCGACAGCAAGCTGCGCATGCTTCACCAGCTTTCGGATCAGGCCGAGATAGTGATCGTCATCAGCGCCCGTGACATTGAAAAAAACAAAATCCGAAACGACCTCGGTATAACTTATGACATGGACGTCCTGCGCCTCCGCACAGAATTCCAGAACCGTGGATTTCTCGTAGGATCGGTCGTAATCACCCACTATAACGGCCAGAGCAGCGCCGATGCCTTCCGGGTGCGCCTTGAACGCCTTGGCATAAAGACATACTGCCACTATACAATCGAGGGATATCCCAACAATGTGGCACTCATTGACTCAGATGAAGGATTCGGCAAGAATGACTATATAAAGACCTCCCGTCCGCTCGTCATCGTCACAGCGCCCGGGCCGGGAAGCGGAAAGATGGCCGTATGTCTCAGTCAGCTCTACAACGAACACAAACGTGGCATCGAGGCCGGATATGCCAAATTCGAGACATTCCCTGTGTGGAACCTTTCCCTCAAACACCCTGTCAACATCGCCTATGAGGCCGCAACCGCCGACCTCAACGACATAAACATGATTGACCCGTTCCATCTCGAAGCATACGGCAAGACGGCAATCAACTATAACCGCGACATAGAGATATTCCCCGTGCTCAACGCCCTCTTCGAAGGCATATACGGCCACAACCCCTACAAATCTCCAACCGATATGGGTGTCAATATGGTCGGTTTCTGCATCAACGATGACGAGGTGTGCTGCGAGGCATCTAAAAACGAGATAATACTCCGTTATTTCACAGCTCTCAACCGCCTTGCACAAGGTGACGCCAATGACGCAGAGGTAAACAAGATAGCCCTTCTGTTCAATCAGGCAAAAATAGATGTCTCATACCGGCGTCCTGTCGTGGCCGCACGCAAGAGAGCCGAAAAAAGCGGCGTTCCATCCTCTGCCATCGAACTGGCCGACGGAACAATCATAACGGCCGAGACAAGTACCCTCCTCGGCCCGAGCGCGGCACTGATCCTAAACGCGGTGAAACATCTGGCAGGTATAGACCACTCGGTCAAGCTGATACCACAACAGCTTATAGAGCCTATCCAGTATACCAAGACAAACTATTTGAACTCCCATAACCCGCGCCTCCATACCGATGAGGTTCTTGTGGCTCTCTCTGTGCTGAGCCGCCATGACGAGAACTGTCGCCACGCTCTCGAAAAACTCCCCGAGCTAAGAGGATGCCAAGTTCACTCCACGGTTATGCTCGGCGAGGTTGACCACAAGATATTCAAGAAACTCGGCGTAGGTCTTTCATGCGATCCGGCACGCAAGATAAAGGTAAAGCAATTCAATAATATGTAAGCACCAACGAAACACCGGCCTATACGATTAAAATCACAGGATCATGATATTTCTCACGATTCCTGTGATTTTTTTATTTTTCAAAAATCAAGCAATCGATAACGCGCTCTCGCCACGGCACGGCTTACCATCTGGAAATGCCACCATTCGTTACGGATGGTCTTAAAACCGCCTTCACGCATCACCTTCCTGAGCAACCGGCGATTTTTCATTTCGTCAGCCGTTATAGTCCCGGCCCTTACCATCACCTCCTCATTATCAATGCGAGACTCCTTGCCAAGATAATCCACAGGCGTCCCCATAGATACCTCCTTCCCCTCAGGATCCAGCAACGTTATATCCACGGCAAGACCATAGTTGTGGAGACCGCCACCTTTGGCCGGATTGGCCACATAATTTGCCTTGGACGTCACCTTGACAGCATCAAACATCTTTCTTTGCACACTCATCGGACGGGCTGCATCCTTGACCAGAAGCTTATAGCCCGGCGCTTCCCTTTCGAGTGCCTTTACAGCCGCCCCGAGAGCCTTCGCTGCGGAAGGATGCAGCCACGCTCCTGACAAATCCGAATATAAAACAGCCCCCGTAAAATTGTCAGGCCGTCCGTACATCAACTCCACCTCTACACCAAGAGTGGATACTTCCACAAATCCCATATCCGAAAGACGGTCGTCCAGCCCCGAAGACTTGGCTATATTATTATGCAGTACCAACACCAATAAAAACAATAATCTAATGCCCATAAACTTTATAAATTCATGATGCAAAATTACCGCTTTCTGCCATAAAAAAACTTAATTTGCGCTCTTTTTCATACCATTTAGCTAACTTTGCAACCATTATGCCAAAGATTATCCGATATTTCCTGCTCACCATAGCCTTTTCCGCCGCCATTCCGGCCATTGCTCAGATCAATACCGACCAGGTTCTGCGCATCGGTCGTAACAACCTTTATTTTGAGGACTATGTACTCTCGATACAGTATTTCAACCAAGTCATCAACGTAAAGCCACATCTTGCGCAGCCATATTTCTTCCGGGCCATAGCAAAACTAAACCTCGATGACTATCAGGGAGCCGAAAACGATGCCTCTCTCGCCCTTGAACGCAACCCGTTCATAACCGATGCATGGGAGGTGCGCGGCGTGGCCCGTCAGAATCTCGGAAAAAACGAAGAGGCAATCGCAGATTATGACAAGGCCCTTGAAATGCTTCCGGAAAACCGTGGGCTTCTCTATAACAAGGCCGTGGCCCAACATGACATCAAGGATTTCGAAGGCGCAGGCAAAACGTTCGGCACACTCTTGAAACGTTTTCCCAGTTTCGAAGGCGGATATCTCGGACGCGCACGCCTGAGACTGGAAGAGAAGGACACTGTCGGCGCACGTCAGGATATAGACAAGGCCCTGTCCATCAACAGCAATGCCGTAAACGGCTACGTGATGCGTGCCGACATAGCCATCTCCTCGTGCAAGGATTATCCGGCGGCTCTCGAAGATATGGACAAGGCCATCAAGCTGCAACCAAAATATGCCGGATTCTTCATAAACCGTGCCTATCTGCGATACATGACGGATGACTTCCAAGGAGCCTTCGCCGACTACGACTACGCCCTCCAACTCGAACCCCTGAACACCATGGCGCTCTTCAACCGAGGAGTCCTAAGAGCCGAGGTTCACGACACAAACCGCGCCATCGATGACTTCACATCCGTTCTCGACATCAACCGCGACGATTACAAGACATTGTACAACCGTGCCATCCTCCTCGCCGACATTGAAAACTATGACGCCGCCATAGCAGACCTTGACCGTGTGATAGAGGCTTTCCCGGACTTCGCCGCCGCCTACTTCGTGCGTTTCGATGTAAAACGGCGCAAAGGAGACCTCCGTGATGCCGAAAAAGACTACGACAGATCCCTCTCGCTTGCCAAGACACGTGTCAGGATAAACAGTAAATCCCCGTTCACCCCTGACACTGCGGAAATGAACAGTGACGGACATGATACTGCCGAAATACAGGAAGAGACACAGGAACAAGTGAAGAGGCGTTTCACATCACTCACCACCATTGCCGACAACTCCTCACCCGAACAGGTGTTCAATAACAAAGAAATACGTGGAAAGGTACAAGACCGCAATGTGACGATATCCCTCGAACCTATCTTCAACATCACCTACTATACCTCTCCAACCGAGCTGAAAATGAACGGAGACTATGTCCGCGAGGTAGACGATATAAACGCCACCCGCATACTCCGCATGCTTCTCCAAGTGACCAACCACGAACCATCGATAACCGATGAGGAAACAGCTACCCTGCACTTCAACTCCATCAACTACTACAATTCATATATAGCAAGCCACACACCCCGGGCAATAGACTATTTCGGACGGGCTATGGATTTCATGACCTTGCGCGACTACGACAGCGCCATAGCCGACCTTGACAAAGCCATAGCCATATCGCCCGACTTCACACTCGGTTACCTGCTACGTGCCAACGCCCGTTTCCTTGCCTCGCGCATAAAGTCCGACGAATCACGGCCATCCACACAGGCCGCCCGTCCGTCAAGACTCGCCATCGCCGACATGGACTCAGTGATAAAACTCTCGCCCTCCATGCCGATAGCCTATTACAACAGAGGCGTGATGCTGGCTGAGGAAGGTGACTACACCACGGCGCTGACAGCCTTCAACCGGGCCATCGAACTCAGACCGGATTTCGGAGAAGCCTACTTCAACCGAGGATACGTCTACCTGTATCTCGGCAACAAAGAAGCCGCATTCAACGACCTGTCCCATGCCGGATCACTCGGCATAGTGCCTTCTTATAACCTTTTGAAACGAATGTCCACAAAATAATTTAAAACGACAACTTTCTGAGATATTTTTCGTAACTTTGACGGCAAAATACTACAAAAGATTGCATTTTTTAGGATGAAAGTATTAAAATTTGGCGGTACGTCCGTCGGCTCGGCAGAAAGAATCCGCCACGTAGCCGACCTCGTGGCTCCCCGCGGCCGCAACATCATCGTCCTCTCGGCGATGTCTGGTACTACAAACACCCTCGTGGAAATAGCCGGCTATCTCTATAAACGCAATATCAACGGCGCCAAGGAAACCATCAATCTCCTTGAATCAAAGTATCTCAAAACCATAGCCCAGCTTTATGACAAGCACGAGAGCCGCGAGCGCGCCTTAAAGGAAATCAAGGCCTGTTTCAATTATATACGCTCATTCACATCACGCGAGACGTTCAGCGAGACCGAGGAGAAAATCATCCTCGCGCAAGGAGAAATGATGAGTGTGGCCATGATGACCATCCTCCTCAACGAGAGAGGCATATACGCCGAACAGCTACCCGCGCTCGACTTCATGAAGACCGGGCAGAACTCCGAACCAGACGTCCAGCATATCCAGATGCATCTCCAAGCACTTCTGGACAAATACATGGACGCTGACATCTTCGTCACACAGGGCTTCATCTGCCGTAACTCAACCGGCGAGATAGACAACCTCCAACGCGGAGGCAGCGACTATACGGCATCTCTCATCGGCGCGGCCATCGAGGCCGAGGAAATCGAAATATGGACAGACATTGACGGTATGCACAACAACGACCCGAGGTTTGTCGAAAAGACTTCCCCGGTAGGAGAACTCCACTACGAGGAGGCTGCCGAACTTGCCTATTTCGGAGCCAAGATTCTACATCCCACCTGCGTCCTCCCGGCCAAGGTAAACAACATACCCGTACGTCTGCTCAACACCCTGGAACCTGAGGCTCACGGGACATTGATATACAACAATATCACAGACCCGTGCATAAAGGCAGTCGCGGCCAAGGACAATGTGGTGGCCATCAAGATAAAAAGCTCCCGTATGCTGCTGGCCTACGGATTCCTCACCCGTGTATTCGAGACATTCGAGAAATACAAGACACCCATCGACATGATCGCCACCAGCGAGGTCGGTGTGTCGCTGACCATCGATTCCGAACGCTTCCTCCTGGAAATTGTGGACGAGCTTAAAAAGTTCGGGACAGTGACCGTTGACAAAGACATGGTAATCATATGCGTGGTAGGCAACATGGACTGGACAAACACCGGCTATGAGGCACGCGCTGTGGAAGCTCTCTCCGACATCCCCGTCAGAATGATTTCATATGGCGGCTCCAACTACAACATCTCATTCCTCATACGCAGCGAGGACAAGGTCAAAGCCCTGAACCTCCTTAGCGAACGTCTATTCAACAACTGACCCCACCATGGCAAGATTCCCGGTATCAGAATTCAAAGAACTCCCGACACCGTTTTACTTCTATGACCTGTCACTGCTTGACCGCACTCTTGCCGAAATCAAGCGGACAGCCCGTGATCCTCGCTTCAAAGTCCATTATGCCATAAAGGCCAACGCCAATCCGGGCATCCTACGCCGCATCCAGGCGGCAGGTTTCGGAGTTGACGCTGTGAGCGGCGGCGAAATCGCCGCCGCTGTCGAGGCTGGATTCGAGGGCGGAAAAATCGTCTATGCAGGAGTCGGCAAAAGCGACAGGGAGATAATACTCGCCTTGGAAACAGGAATAGAATGTTTCAATGTCGAGTCTCTCCCGGAGCTGGAAATAATTGACGAACTGGCCCGAAAGGCAGGCCGTAAGGCCCCTGTGGCATTACGTGTCAACCCGGACATCGATGCCCACACCCACGAATACATCACTACGGGACTGGCAGAGAACAAATTCGGAATAAATCTCGGACAGCTTTCCGAAATCATCGGAACGGCACAGGAGATGGATAATGTCGAGCTGCGCGGCCTGCATTTCCACATCGGTTCACAGATTACCGAAATAGAGCCTTTCATCCTGCTCTGCGAGAAAATCAACCGACTGGTCGAAGAGTATGAGAAAAAAGGCATACGTTTCAAGTCAATCAATGTCGGAGGCGGACTCGGCATCGACTACGCCGAGCCCGACCGTCATCCCATACCAGACTTCGAGACCTATTTCAACACATTCCGCAACCATCTGAAACTATCCGAGGGACAGGAAGTGCATTTCGAGCTGGGACGTTCTGTCGTGGCACAGTGCGGATCGCTAATAACGCGTGTGCTCTATGTGAAAGAAGGCGTAACCAAGCGATTTGCCATCGTTGATGCCGGTATGACCGAGCTTATACGTCCGGCTCTCTACAACGCCCATCATAAGATAGAGAACCTTTCATCGCCCAACGGCGAACGCCACCACTACGACATCGTAGGCCCCATCTGCGAATCATCTGACTGTTTCGGCAAAGACGAACTTCTTCCGGCCATCAGACGTGGCGACTTTATCGCCCTGCGCTCGGCCGGCGCGTATGGAGAGATAATGGCCAGCCAGTACAACTGCCGTCCGTTGCCACCGTCTTATTTCTCTGAAAAATAACCTCACGTTCTAATATCATCATGTCAACAAAAACAACGCAAGAAGAAATCTACCGTGACGCGGATCCGGCAGAACTTCCCGAAAACGCGTTTCGCGAACTCGGCGAAAACGAATCTTACAGACCGGTGATGCATCCGGCGCGGGATTATGCCGAGGTCACCCCCTATTCGGTGACCACAGGCATCATACTCGCAATCATTTTCAGCGCGGCAGCCGCCTATCTCGGACTCAAAGTGGGACAGGTATTCGAGGCCGCCATCCCGATAGCCATAATAGCCGTAGGACTTTCCGGGGCACTGAAAAAGGACAACCCGCTGGGTCAAAACGTGATAATCCAGAGTATAGGCGCTTGCTCAGGCGTTATTGTCGCAGGAGCCATATTCACACTTCCCGCCCTGTACATACTTCAAGACAAATATCCCGATATCTCTGTCAACTTCATACAGATTTTTTTCAGCTCGCTCCTCGGCGGTATCCTCGGTATACTGTTCTTCATACCTTTCCGAAAATACTTCGTTAAGGACATGCACGGCAGATATCCTTTCCCCGAAGCCACGGCGACCACACAGGTGCTGGCCAGCAGCCTCGCCAAGGGTTCGTCAAACCAAGGACAGGCAAAGACACTCGTCATAGCCTCGCTCATAGGAGGTATATATGACTATCTTTTAGAGACTTTCGGATGGTGGGCCGCACATCTCAATACCACACTCACCGGCTGGGGTGAATCCCTCGCTCAGAAGACCAAACTCGCGTTAAGCTGCTATACAGGCGCCGCAGTCCTCGGTCTCGGCTACATCATCGGTCTGCGCTATGCCTTCATTATTTTCGCCGGATCAGCCTTTGTTTGGTGGGTTGTCATCCCCTTGCTTGGAACCTACGGGGCTGCCGAGATACAGGCTGCGACACCCAATGAGATATTCGGCGATTATGCACGCCTCATAGGTATCGGCGGCATCGCGATGGCCGGAATCATCGGAATCATAAAGTCATCGGGCATAATCCGTGATGCCGTAGGTCTCGCTTCACGTGAACTGAAAGGTAACGCCTCCTCCGAAAAGACCGTAAGATGGCAGACGGACATCTCGATGAAACATATCGTGTTCTTCATCGCAATAGCCCTTGTCGCCGTCTTTATCTTCTTCTGGGCAGGTGTGATAAATACCTTCTGGCAGGCCTTGGTGGCATGGATTGTCGTTACAATCATCGCCTTCCTATTCACCACCGTGGCCGCCAACGCGATCGCGATCGTGGGATCAAACCCCGTATCAGGCATGACGCTCATGACCCTCATAGTGGCATCGGCCATCTTTGTGGCCATCGGTCTCAACGGCACTTCCGGCATTGTCGCCTCCATGGTGATAGGCGGCGTAGTCTGCACAGCCCTTTCAATGGCCGGCGGTCTTGTCACAGACCTCAAAGTAGGATACTGGCTCGGATCTACACCTAAGAAACAGGAAACATGGAAGTTCCTCGGCACACTCGTATCAGCGGCAACAGTAGGCGGAGTCATCCTTCTTCTCAACCAAGTATATGGTTTCACTGGCGAAAACGCACTTATCGCCCCGCAGGCCAACGCCATGGCCAAGGTCATAGAACCACTTATGACAGGCGGAGACACCCCGTGGATACTCTACATGACAGGTGCCATTCTTGCCGTGCTCCTCAACTGGCTCGGAGTTCCGGCACTTGCATTCTGTCTGGGCATGTTCATACCTCTCACGCTCAACACTCCGCTACTCGTCGGAGGCGCTGTCGCATGGTTTGTCGGCAGCCGCTCCAAAGACAAGAAACTCAACGCAGCCCGCAATGACCGAGGCACGCTCATCTCATCGGGACTCATAGCCGGAGGAGCCCTTTTCGGAGTATTTGCCGCACTGACACGCTTCCTCGGTTTCGAATATGCCAACCCCATGAGCGCCATAGCCACCCAGTGGGCCGGCCTTGCAGTCTACGCACTGCTCATCATCTATCTCATCTGGGACTCGCTACGCGCCAAGACTATCTAAAAGAGTCTATTAGAAATATCATATAAGACAAAAGAGACAGAAACCTCAACGTGTTCTGTTTCTTTTGTCTTTTTGTCAGAATACAACAATTACAAATCATGAGACCAGTAGACCGAGAGATACTGAAACTCGCCATACCGTCAATCATAACCAACATTACCACACCGCTTCTCGCACTGATGGATGTGACCATCGTAGGACATATGGGTGATGCTTCCTATATAGCCGCCATAGCTGTAGGAGGAACCATTTTCAATATGCTTTACTGGCTGTTCGGATTCCTTCGCATGGGGACAAGCGGCATGTCGGCCCAGGCATGTGGAGCCTCTGACCGCCGACGTACGGAACTCGTATTGGCGAGAGGACTACTCGTAGCCATCACCATCTCGGTTGTCATGATTATGCTGTCCGGGCTTCTCAGGCCTATGGCCCTTGACCTGATGGAACTCTCAGGGACGGTCAGAGAGATGGCCGGGAGCTATTTCTCCATATTGATATGGGGCGCTCCTGCCGTGCTTACCACCTATACGTTCTCCGGGTGGTTCATAGGACTTAAAAACACAAAGGCCCCTATGCTGGTATCATTCGTAATCAACCTGTCCAACATTGCTGTCAGCCTTGGCCTTGTGTTTATATTCGGAATGAAGATTGACGGCGTTGCCATCGGTACACTGTCGGCACAATGGCTCGGGGCAATCGTTTGTCTGATTATGGCAAGACTTAGATACTCCCCTTCCCTCCCACCTTTCTCCGAAATATTAAGGATTGAAGAGATCAAACGTTTTTTCTCCATCAATGCTGACATCTTTCTTCGGACTATATGCCTCATTGCCGTAACTGTATGGTTCACCCGTACTGGCGCCGGTCAGGGAACCTTGATTCTTGCCGTTAACACACTCCTGATGCAGTTTTTTGTCTTTTTCTCTTACTTCATGGACGGATTTGCATTTGCCGGAGAATCCCTCAGCGGCAACAGACTGGGCGCGGGTGACAGCGCAGGGCTGCACCACACGGTAAATGCACTTATAAAGTGGGGAACAGCCACAGCGTCAGTCTTCACAGTCATATACGTTCTGACAGGGACAGAGATATTAGGCCTTCTGAGTGATGACGGAGATGTGATTGCTGCGACCGAAGAGTTTCGCAACTGGGTCATAGTTATACCGTTCGCGGGATTTCTGGCCTTCACCTGGGACGGCATTTTCATAGGGCTGACCGCCACACGTGCCATGCTCATGTCTATGATAGTGGCAACGATTGTGTTTTTTGTATCATACACTCTGCTATTCCCCTTTATGGGAAACCACGGTCTATGGACAGCCTTCATCCTCTATCTCCTCTCACGCGGTATAATCCTTTCGCTACTGTATAGGAAAAGGACAGTGTAGTTTTTACATTTTTTCACCAAACTTTGCCTAAACCTTTTTCGTCATGGTGTGTCTTAAAGAATGTATTCCAGAAACTGAAACACCAAAATTCACACATTTGAAATGAGTTCCCTTGCCCGTGCAACCGCTACCTTTTTCCTGTTAATAATCTTAGCCGCCACCTCGTTTGCGGCCAACATCTCCGGCATAGTTAAAGACCGCGACACATCCGATCCGCTTATGGAGGCATCCGTCCGTCTGCTCGCAGCAAAAGACTCTGCCTTTGTAAAAGGTGTCACAACTGATCTTGACGGAAAATTCCGAATCACCAATGTCAAAAAAGGAAACTATATAATCGATATTTCATATATAGGATATTCTACCTACGGACAAAATATTACCGTAGGGAACTCCAACCTTCGTCTTGGCGAGATACAGATGAAGGAATCCTCACAGCTGCTCGGCGAAGTCACGGTCGTGGCAACGAAAACACCCATAAAGGTTATGGAAGACACTGTCGAGTACAATGCCGACTCCTATCGTACACAGCCTAACGCCGTTGTGGAAGACCTCCTCAAACGACTCCCGGGTGTGGAGGTTGACAGCGAGGGCAAAATAACGGCCAACGGCAAATCCATATCAAAGATACTCATTGACGGCAAAGAGTTTTTCAGTGATGACCCCCAGGTAGCATCCAAGAACCTACCCGCCCACATGATTGACAAGTTGCAGGTGGTAGACCGCAAAAGCGACGAGGCTCGTCTCACAGGCGTTGATGACGGAGAGGACGAGACTGTCATCAACCTCACCGTAAAGAAAGGTATGAACCAAGGATGGTTCGGCTCGGCCGAGGCCGGCTACGGAACCGATGACCGCTACGGAGCCATGTTCAATGTCAACCGTTTCTGGGAAGGGAACCAGATAACCCTTCTCGGCAACGTGAACAATACCAACAACATGGGCTTCACCGACAACAACGGGAACAAGTTCCGTAGGTTCGGAGGAGGCCAAGGCATAACCACATCGAGATCAATCGGTCTCAACTTCAATATCGGCAACGGCGAGATATTCCGAGTGGGAGGAGACGTGATGTATTCCAATACCGTCCGCGACACCCGTAACCGTCAAGACCGCCAATGGCTGTTCACAGACTCTGTGAGCTATGAGAACACACGCAAGATAGCACGTGACCGTGGCAACAACCTTCGCGGAGATTTCAGGATATTATGGCAGCCTGACTCGTTCAACACCCTCGAATTCCGTCCTACTTTCGCCATAAACCACAATAAATCATACTCATCTGAGACAAAATCCAACCTTTCGGAGGAACTAAGGCCTGTTACAGACCAAGAGAATCTCAACGATAGCCGTGGCACAGCTTATGATATCACCGGGCGTCTGATTTACTCCCATCGTTTCAAGAGCCGTAAAGGACGTTCGTTCTCTATAATGACAGACTTCGGATTCTCAGATACAAAAGAAACTGAGAATGCCTTCTCTGACATAATCAAACATCTTGATGACACAGACGAAGTTCTCGACCAGTTTATTGACAACCATACATGGGCAAACCGTGTCGGAACGCGCCTCACATGGACTGAGCCTATCGGAAATCCAGAGAACGGCCATTCAATGGAGGTAGGCTACCGTATGCGTTACCAATGGAACAACGCCGACAGGCTCACATATGACAAGCCCGAAGGATATGATTCCGACATACTCCCTCCTCCCGACACAGATCCCAACCCGGATTACTCCAACTCATTCCGTAACAAATATTTCAATCAGAACTTAACGATAGGATACCGAAAGACGTCAAAGCAGTTCAACTTCAATACCGGTCTCTCGTTCGTCCCACAGATGTCAAAATCCATCGACTATATCAACTCTGATAGAAATATTCCCACACGATGGGTATGGAACTACGCCCCTTATATGCGTATGCGTTATAAGTTCTCAAAAAACAGGTCTTTTCAGGCCAATTACCGAGGACGCTCGTCACAACCGTCAATATCCCAGTTACAGCCGGTTGATGACATATCGGATCCTTTGAACATAAAGCGAGGCAATCCCAACCTCGATCCGTCATTCAGCCACAATGTAAATTTACGTTTCCAGGACTTCAACATGGAAGCCCAGCGTTCCATCATGTTTATGGCCGACTTCTCATTCACACAGAACGCCATAGTATCCAAGACAACCTTCGACAAAACCACATCGGCACGACTCACCACCTACGAGAACGTGAACGGTGTATGGACCGGGCGTCTCATGAACATGTTCTCCATGCCCCTTGGAAACAAGAAATGGATTATTTCTAACCACATTTTCGGCAATGCCCAGCGCAATGTCGGATTCAACAACGGTGAACGCAATGTATCAATGTCATTCAACGTATTCGAAAGTCCGGGCATATCGTTCCGACCAGACAATTTCGAGTTCGAACTGCGGCCGCAATACAATATACAGCTAACTCACAACTCGCTGCAAAGCAATGGCAATATGACTGTCCACCGCTATGGAGGACGTATGGATGTCACCTACTATACACCGTGGGGATTGAATATCCAGACTGATGTCAACTACTCAGCCACCTCAGGTTATGCGGCAGGTTATGACACAAAAACTGTTATGTGGAATGCATCCATATCGCAACAGTTCCTCCGCAGCAAGGCTCTCACCCTCTCTGTCAGGGCTTATGACCTTCTGAACCAGCGTAACAATATCCGCCGCAACGTCACGGCCAACTATATTGACGACATCGACTATATGTCGCTTTCACGCTACTTTATGGTCTCTGTCAGCTATCGTTTCAACACCTTCGGCAAAGGCAAAGGCCCGCAAGAAGCAGGAGATTTCATGAGACGAGGCGACGGTTTCCGAGGCGGACGTCCACCAAGAAGATAGTAGAACAAATGATAGGTTGATAGATACGGTGTCGGCGATGTGTATCGCTGGCATCGTTTTTTTATACAGATGACCATACATCACAAGCTTTCTTTATTATAGCAAGAAATATTTGCAAAAGTCATCGGCAAGACCGAAAATTTCCATAATTTTGTCCTTGGTAATTTGCAGAATTCTTATATCTAACCCACGTTAAATTAATTTCACTGTTAAAACAGCAGTTATGATAAATACTATGAAGGTAATCGGCTATTTTGTAGCTGTATTGACGCTCTTTTCCTGTACGGATGAAATAGAAGCGACAAAACCACCCGTTTCATCGACAATATCTGTATCAGGCACATTGCCCGTGTTATATATAGATACTGAAAACCATAAGCCTATTGTGTCTAAGGAGGTATATCTAAATGCCTCTTACCGACTTGATCCGATGGGAACTGACGGTGTAGAGCCTCTTGGCTCCGAGAGAGAACCATTGCCGATGCAAATAAGGGGTAGAGGTCATTCTTCGTGGAAAAGCCCTAAGAAGCCATATAAAATCAAACTCGAAAAAAAGACCGCAATAATGGGTATGCCTAAAAGCAAACATTGGGCATTGCTGAAACCCACTGAAAATACAGTTGCCGGATTACAGTTGGGCAAACTTATGGATATGAGGTGGACACCGAGTTTTCGACCCGTCGAGGTTGTATTGAACGATGACTATATAGGGCTGTATTTTTTGACCGAAACCATACGCATTGACGAAAACCGGGTAAATATCTATGAACAACAGGACAAGGAAACAAATCCCGATTTGATAAGGGGAGGCTGGCTTGTCGAGGTAGACAACTACCATGACGAATGTCAGATCACTATTCCGGAAAACAATAGATGGAACCTTACACTACGCTATCATTCGCCGGAAGATTTGTCAAATGCCCAATTGCAGTGGCTTACTGACGAGTTTAAGGCAATAAACACTGCAATCTATTCTTCTGATAAGACCTCGACGGCATGGGAGGAATATATCGATGTGGAAAGCATGGCCCGGTTCTTCATACTACAAGAGGTTATGGACAATCCCGACGGTTTTCACGGCAGTTTCTATCTTCATAAGGATTTAACCGACAATGCAAAGTGGATAGCGGGGCCAATCTGGGATCTGGCATGCTACAATCGTGAAAAGACAGACTATACCTTCCGAATGAAAGTACACTATGCCATAACACCACATTGGATAGGTGAAATCATACAGTATGACAGCTTCTGCAAGGCGGTCGAATCGGTATGGAAAGAGGTATACCCCGAACGATTATCAGAAATCTACGACTATATTGAGAAAACAGTGTTGCCGCTTGACAAGGCATGGAAAAATGATTGCGAAAGATGGAATGAGGATCCGTCACAGACTGCCGGTCTTAGGGCAGACCGAATAAAAACCGCTCTGCGCCGCAACATGGAATGGTTTGACTGCCATCTGCCTGTCAGCGCGTTTTCTTCATTGCAGATACCGTCAGAAAGCTTTTCGCAAGCACCCGCAATAGTGTATAATCTTAAAGGTATTTGCATAGGAAAATACAAAAACATGGAGGAAGCAGTTTCAAATCTCAAGAATGGAATCTATATCATCAACCGAAGAAAAATTAAAATAGAATAATATGGAACGCTTTGTAAGGTTACCATTTATGGCAATCCTACTAATCAACGTAACTTCGATATAAGAATATAGTCATTCAAAAACAAACCAATCAACCACTTAGCATAAAGCTATCGGGCTGATTGGTTTGTTGTTAATTTGCAGAATTCTTATATCAAGCTCACGCTATCTTACTTCACTATAACTTTTGCTGCGGATGTACCGGCAGCATTGACTGTCTTAACCACATAGAAACCGGGGACAACCGAGAAACCGTGGGTTCCGGCTGAAACGGTAGTATTGACAACGGCAACTCCATTGAGACCATACACGGACACTTTGGTATCATTTCCGGCATTGACAACAATATCACCGGCCTCTGCATAAACATCCACACCGTTTTCAGTTGTTACGCAGTCTATGCCAGACTGGCCCTGACCCGGTTCGAGATAGATATCGTAAACATTGGCACCGATACTGCTCTCGGGAGTATTGTAGACAACAAAGAGTTCGTGGGTTCCACTGAGTTCACGAAGAATATCTCCGCGAACATGACGGCGTGTGCCCCATCCGCCAGTTCCTTGAAGGCGCACTATTGCAATAGGTTCATGACCTTGAAGAATCATATCGAGATTTGACTTCCAATCATCCTCTGAATAAGCAAAATCCGGGTCAAGGTCTACGTAGAACGCAAAGTTAGACTCTTCGATCGTACCGATATATGAAGGTTCGGACGAGTGGTTGATGACGATAGTCTCATAGATATTGTTGCCAAAATCGATGCCTTCTCCGTCAGGCATATAGAACGACAGAACCGTGCCATTGCCGGTGTAGCCGACATTTCCGGCGTTGTCCCATCTGCCACCAGTCTTGATTTCGCAGTTCCACGGGCCGCCGACACCTTCGACTGTGCCTTCAAACGAATAGTGGAAAGCGTCATCATACGGAAGGTCGTCTGCAAGCGTCACGCCACATGCAGTAGCCGGAGTCCAAGGAGTGCCTTCGTAGAAGCTAAGGTCACGCACGTTTGTGCCTCCACCGACCCATTTTACGAACACCTTGTGTTTGCCGCTGATGCCGTCTATATTGACCGCAAACGGATATATCTTTTCAGGACACTCGCGTCCAGACCACAGTTCGGCTATCTTATTGGCCTCGGCAACCTCGTCGATATAGAATTCAAGATAATCGGTGAGCTTGTTGCTGCCATGGTTGAGTTCAACCACAAGCTGTCCGAAACGGTTGTTCCCGAAATCCACAGTTCCATAATCAACGATAAAGCCGTCATTAGTCCAGCCCCAGCCTTTGTTGCCTGTCACGATGCCCTCGTCATTTTTCTGCTCATCAATACGGACATCCTTGAAATCCGTACCTTCCCCGACAGGCACCGCAGGGGTAGAGTCATAGACCGAGATTTCCACACGCTTGTCGGCATAACGTGAGTCCTCACTTGGCCAGCGAAGGCGGATACCGCCGTCACCACCCCATTCGCTATCTTCTTCACTGATGAAGTCCTCTTCGGCCAGCTCTTTTTCATAGAAATTAACCGCAAAGATATTGCCGTTTCCACCGAAGAATGTCAGATATACCTTCTGTTTGCCGGTGGGTTTGGTGTATTGAAGAGCTCCGGCATCACCCATAATCACACCCTCGCTGATGCCTCCGTTGACATTGAAGCCCATATTGGCACCAAAACGGCGATAGGCATAATAGCTTTTATATTCGTTAAGCGGTATCTCCGTGAAAGGGACAGAACTTTCAAAGTCCGAACCGGCATGGAGGATGGCCCAGCCGTCCGTACCCCAGCCGTTGGCCAGATCGATACCCGCCGCCTTATATTTCTCACCGTCGGCACCGAAGTCTATTTCTCCAAGGCAGACCTTTGTATCACTACCTGTGTTGGAGATCATGTGATGAAGGATGTCGAACTTACCTCCTTCGATAATTTCGACACCACTCTGACTGGTGGTCTCAATGCGGAGATCCTGAGCGTAAACGCTACCGGCATGAGAAAAAGCCGCGAGACCAATCAAAAAAGTATAAATCTTTTTCATGATAATGGTTTGGGTTGTTTATGTATTTGGTTAACTATAAGTGCTTGTCACAGCGAGAGTTGTACTGACGCAAATTTATACAACTTTCATGCCTCGAACATAACACTGTGCATCCAATAAATAACTCAACCGTCTCACCAAGTATTAAATAATGATTCAACGGTAGCAATCTGTACGGAAAGGAGCTACCGGCAGACCGTCAGTACCATAGACATTACATGCAGGGTTGTCGGCCCAGCCATAACGGACAGCCACAGGACGGCTGACATCGGGCGAGGTAACGGTTATGATGTTCTTATCTACAGTGACATCCGCACGATGGAACACCATATCAGCCCCGCATATAACAAAACCTGTTGCCTTGTCACCCCTGACCGTCACAGGATTATCCATGGTAATAACAGCCTTATTGCCTTTAACCTTCATCGAACTTAGAGCGGGAGGGGCATATATGCCCTTTCCATAGGTTCCGGCAAGGGAGGCACGTGCAAGCCGCTCACCAATCTCCTGCTTGTTTTTAGGATGGATGTCGTAGGCCTCTCCTATATCTATGGCCACTGCCATCCCGGTATTATCGAGCTGTAATGCATTTGCCTGAGCCTCGCGCAGATGCGCCCATGTAGATCCCGGCTGGACATCATGACGGTCAAGGAAATTGGCAAGCTGTACGAAATAGAATGGGAAATCCGTCCCACGATCATCACGCCAGCTGCCTATCATAGCCTGAAAAAGAGGCGTATACTGTTCCCAGCGGTCTACATTTGACTCTCCCTGATACCAGATTGCCCCCTTGATTGGAAAATCATTAAGGGGATGTATCATGGAATTGTACAGGTTGCCGGGATAGTTCTGGCTCTCAGGCGATTCAGGGCGACGAGGCTGCTTGTCCAAAGGGACACCGATATGATAGTTCCATATCCCGGAAAGGGATATGCGTTCATTACCAGACTCTACTGACATCTCGGAGGCATCACCGCATATGCCGCCGGTACCGCTGTTATCCTGTACCTTGACGGCCACAAGCGCCTTGCCGGCCTTGACAACCGATGCCGGAACCTTATAACTGCGCGGAATCCAGTAACCTCCTCCGCGTCCCACCTCGACACCGTTGAAATATGTAACATCCTCGTCATCAATCCTACCTACATTGAGTGTCACCTCCTTACCTTCCCATGATTCAGGAATCTCGATGACACGCTGAAACCATACAGATCCATCATAGTCCGGGAGGCCCTTGTATTCCATAGCTCCGGGGAGTTCCATCGTATTCCAGCCGCTCTGAGGCACTGCACCCCATACAGCCTTGTCGCCATCCATACCGGGATCACAGGCATTCATCTCGTCTGCCCATGCCGAAAGGTCTTTTTCATGCTTGGCTTTTAGACGGGCCATATCACCGCCACAGTCGGCTATCTCGGACGCATGACGGTCAATGCCGACCACATGACGCAGTGTCTGAATCGAAGTCCAAGCCTCTGCCGGGGTACCGCCCCAAGATGTATCAATGACTCCGACAGGCACGTTTAACTTATCGGCGAGAGCACGGGCATAAAAATAAGCCACTGCTGAGAAATTCTCAACACTCACAGGCGAACATTCAGCCCATCCGTTGCCGGTCACTTCAATTTCTGATGCTGTAAGCGGAACAGAAGACTTCACACGCTTGATTTGGAGAAGGCGTATTGACGGATGTCCGGCTTCTGCAAGCTCCTTCTCCCAATTCATCACCTGTCCCCATCCTTTTACGGGCATCTCCATGTTGGACTGCCCGGAACACAACCACACTTCACCAGAAAGTACGTTGTCAAAAGTCAACAAATCACCATCGCTGACCGCAAGAGTGAAAGGGCCTCCGGCCTTAGGCGTAGGCACAGACAGAGAGAAAACTCCGTCATGATTGACAGTAGCGGTATACTTTCTGTTGCTCCATCCGGGAGTGACAGTCACGGTACTGCCGGGACGAGACGAATGTCCCGAGACAACAAGTGCTGAATTTTGCTGCACTATCATATTGTCCGAAAAATATGCCGGAAGGGATACCTCGGCATACCCTACGGAACAAGTTATTCCAAGGGCAAGCAAGGATAATGAATATCTGTTCATCATGGTTTTTATAGATATGTAAAGACAAATAAGAGATGATGTGTCTGTTATATTTTCTTTGAGCTGACCGTCACAGCTCCTGACCTTAGTCCCGGAGATGATACAGATACAGTTATCGGGCCGGGGGTGAATGTAGTACGGACGGCCGTACGCATCAGTCCACCTTCGGCCCTGAGTTCTGGATCGCCGGGAGCATGATAACCCATATCCTCGTCTTCCGTTATATAGAAGTTATAACTACCCTTGTAGACCCCCTCGCCTGACACATCGAAATATAGCAGGTTGTCGGCACGCAGACACCAGTTGCCATCCTTATCCACAACACGGACATTGACTATGAACGCATCCGAGCCATTTGCCCGTAATGGGAATTTAGTGCCGGAAGGAGTATCGGATTGAGGCAGGACTGTGACTTCCAGGGCATAAGGATCGCCAGATGTGGTTGCCGACTCACGGCATACAGGGTTTCGTTCCGAGTCAAGGCCGACTGCCTCTATAACACCGGGAGACCATGTGACATCCTTCCATGTACACCTGCGCGTACGGCTGTCAGGAGTCACAATACCCAGCGAGCGGCCGTTAAGGAACAGCTCCACCTCGGGACAGTTGCTCCATGCGTTGACATCAACGATACCTGACTGATTCCAGTGGGACTGTAATGCCACACCCGGACGACGGTCATAGGAATTCCATAAAGCGTCACGATAAATGCGGTATTTCAATTTGGGGATGCGGTTACCGTCCATAGCGCATGAACCAAGGCTCTTTTGGTCACGCCGTCCGTTGAGATAGATGGTATAACCCTCCCCGTAGGTCTCTGCAAGCATCCAGTCAATCCATCCACACGCACGGCCGTCAAGGTCGGCAAGATAGTTTTCGACATAATATTGGGAAAACGTTACCTCATTGTCATAGTCATCACGAGCAATACAGAAACTCGGGTTTCCACTCCAATTTGTACCGTACACCTCGGTATTCAGAGAGGGACATCCTTCCTCTTTGCCATAACGGTTGGTATAGCCTACAACCACAGGCTCACCACGATCCCACTCGGGCGGATAACCGTCTCTGTTGAGGACTATGCGCGGATTTATATAGTCCCACTTCTTCACCTCGGCAAGGGTGCGCGACGGCAGATAGCGGTCTCCGTCATAGGCCAGCCCGTTGTTTGACTCCCACACCACTACCGACGGATGATTGCGGAAAGCTATAACAGCATCACGGTCATATTCCTGCTTATAGGTACAGGCAGGCTCGTTTTTCAGCGCCCACTCGTTATCTCCACTGTTAAGTATAAGCATGACGCCATACTCGTCACAAGCTTCTATTGCCTCCATGAATGGAGGTTGGTGCCCGACACGCAGGGTGTTGCCGCCACAGTCGGCTATGCGTTTCACATCTTCCCACCTCATAGCCACGGGGACGGCGGCTCCGAGGCCTGGATAACTATTGCGATAGCCAAAGCCGCGAAGAATTGTTTTCTCACCGTTGACGTAACAATAATCATTGTCCCACCTTACGGTACGGATACCCATTTTCTCAGTCACACGGTCTTTAAGTCTGCCGCCGACATAGACAGAGGTTTCAACCGTATACAGATACGGGCCGCCTGACGGTGAACCTACGGGATACCAAAGAACAGGATTTTCAAGACAGCCAGAGAAATCAAATTGTGCCATGGAGCCGGAGGCAACCTTCTTTATGGCTGCACGTGAGAACACAGTCTTGCCATCCCGATCTTTCAATGCGGTCACAAGACGCACATCGCTGTCTCTGCCGGAACCATTCTCTACCGACGTAACAAATCTCAACCATGCCTGACTCTCCGACGCATACATCGTGCCGAAATAAGTACCCCACTTTCCATGAGGGGCATATGTGTTAAACGGAATATGTATATCGTTCTTTGTATACAGATACACAGGCGACACAATTCCCCCCATGGCCTGTCCGAAACCTTCGTTTTCAGCAAACTCCGGGTATGTAAAGAACGTGTCTCGCGAGTTAGAGACACGTATCGCAATCTGATTCTCCCTGTCCCACTCTACATATGGAGTGATATTGACGGCGAAAGGTATGGAACTTCCGATGTGGGTGACATCGGAAGGCTGCTGAACTGCCGTGGTGGTCATATTTACCGGCTGTCCGTTGACATACAATGTCATACCGATATTGACACCGTTGAACTTTAAGAATATCTGCTTGTCTCGCTCCTTATTGCTGATTTTAATCTTTTTACGATACCATGCCTCACCACGCCAGCACAATTCCCCCTTGGTGGAGTTGAGATAGGTATCACGCTCGTTATAACAATGGGGAATTCCCACCTGCTCCCACTCACTGTCATCAAATCCATATGAAGACAATGTGGCGGAATCAAACTCATCGGCAGCCTCGGGAGTAATGACTATCTCGCTGAACGGCACGGGTGATTTGACACGCAGCAAACGATAACGGCTATCTACCCCGATAGTCACGGATGTACTGTTGACACGTTCGACATACCCGAATGTCTCACCCACGGCGGCAAGATCATTTGTCTTGTTGACATCACACCTGCGTGATACCGAGGCGTCTGAAATCTCTGTCCACTCATTGCCGTCAAGACTGCCTTCTATTGCCACAGATGCATACGAGACAGCATCTCCGGCATAGTGCAAGGTAATTGATGACAGCATATACGGATCATGGAGGTCTATGGCAAGAGGTTGTCGCATATCCGCTTCCCTGTTGCGGGTCACATCCCCGTCAGACAACTCGCTGACACTTCGAGGCCCGACACTTATCAATGACTTTGGGGCAAGATTTCCATCATTGCGGACAATTTTTGAGAAACGCCACGGAGAACTACCGATATCGGTAACTGACTGTGCCGACATAGCAAATACCGGCAGTAACATGCCGGCCAACACAAGAAAATGTCTCATCTTACAATAACTTTTAGAGTCATGTTTTCGTCTCGGCATGACAAGCGGGCAATATACACACCCGGCTCAACGCCAAGTGCCAGTGATCCGCTTCCTTTGACATCACTGCATAAGACCGACCGGCCGTCGGTAGCATAAATATCAAGAGTTCCGTTCCCTTCAACATGATATTCAACCACATTGCCTACCACTGACAAATCCAGCGTCCTGTCAGTAACGACATCGCCAATCCCAGAAGGATCGGCGGAGAAAGCCCCCATGGCGAAACGACCGCCGGTATTGGCATTATCAATAGCCTGGACACCCCATTCATACTCACCGGCAGAGACTATACGCGCCTTATAACCGCAACGCCTCACCTCGCCGGAAATCCTACTGACTTTTATATATCCTGTAACCATGTCGGCCGGAACAGTCATCGAGAAAGAGCTATCTCCTTTACGCTTGATATAAACATTGTAACGCAGTGCCTCGGAAGGAGTGGCATCATCGGTGGCTGCATTCCATGAAAGTTCCACGATGCCTGTGGCATTATCCATGTGTGCGTTAAGTCCGACAGGGGCCGAAGGAGCTGCATTAGGGGTCGCACCCTTTGAAGCACTGTCGTTGTGGTATAGCTCTGCAAGACAGCCCGCCGAGCACCCTCCGTTGGCCCATCCTGACAACCATGCATCCAGAAAACCGTCATTATCATAGTCCACCAGTTGATGCGCCCCATGTGTCACCCGGCTGAAATGACCGGCTTTTCCAAAAAGGTCATCATAGTGAGCACCATATGCCTTGAAAGTCATGTCGCCTCTGTTGATATACAGCCATGTGGTATGTTCATGAGCCACTCCGTGACCTCCGATAAGGATATCCGGGAAACCGTCATGATTTACATCACCTATCGAGATCTGGGCACCATCAATCCCTTCAAGATCCGAAGTATCCGCAAGCGAGAACCTTCTGTCACCCTCATTGCGATAGATCTGGAACATCTTGGTCTTGGTATTGAAATAATATCCCGGCATAATGAGATCGGCAAGGCCATCATTGTCAAGGTCATATGCCATGCATGACGCATCTGTGACTCCGATAAATCTGTTTGCGGTGTCCTCGGTAAAAATACCGTCACCGTTGTTCCAGTATATATGGGTCTCGGAATTACGTGTAGCCCCATACCCGGTACTGAATATATCAAGATAGCCATCACCATCAAGGTCACAGAATTCGACACTTCCATCCGTCATGCCGTGAAACTCCCTGTCTCCAAGAGGAAGTTTCTGAATCTCAAAACCGTTGCCCCCCTTGTTGCGATAAAGATATACCACCCGACACGCCTCCATCGGCTCCTCACCGGCCATACGGGCAGCCTCGTCAAACCCGGTCATAACCAGGTCAACATATCCATCGTTGTCATAGTCACCGGCCGAAACCCAATTGTGTCCTTTGCCTCCCGAACATCCGTTGAAAAGAGGACGGATACCATGGTCGGCCATTTCTTCAAAAACCACTTTGCCTTCCTCATCCGGGCCACGGTTTACATATACCCGGGTCACAATCTTGTCAAGCTGTGTCTTTTCATCTTCCCAAGCATAATCATATCCGGCGATACCGGGCAGAACCATATCAAGAAGGCCGTCATTATTTATATCAATCCACACGGGACATGAATAGGCAACCCCTCCGAACGGTGACAGAAGCCTCGTGAAAGTACCGTCACCATTGTTTTTATAAAGATTAGACTGTACGACAGATTTACTGACATGGGTATTGACATCTGAATAAAAAAGATCCATATACCCGTCGTTGTCATAGTCACCCCATGCCACTCCGGCGAACTGGCTATGATAAAACGATCCGGCAGGAGCACCACCCTTTGCCGGCTGGGCCGGAACCGGCTTAGGAACCTTGGAAAACCTGACATTGTCAGTCAAAGGCGTGGTCTGCGCCACGACAGAAAAAGAAGACCCGGCAGCGAGAGTCACGGTCAACATGGTTATATATAAGGCTTTTCCCATATCCTCTGAGAAAAAAGATTTCTAAAAATCTTAGATTGAAAGTTTTAACTAAATTTACAGACATCCTATTCGGCTGCAATATCAGCCATAGAATTGTATACGTCAACCTTTTCCCTCCACGGAATTATCATTGAATCACCGTTAAGCTCAATCGGGAGCCACATATATCGCGAGTCAATGAGGTCGTTTTTGTTCCATCTGTCAAACATTATTATAAAAGACCGGCGGCTACCGTCATTCACGGGAAAGACACATGTACTCTGTCCGTAGAAGGTTTTGTCGGCGTCCTTTCCACGACATGGATTATCGATTGTCTTCCAAGGCCCCATAATAGATGCCGCCACGGCCCACTCGGCCTCATTTGGAGACCATCCTGAACACCCGGATGTCACCATATAGTATTTTCCGTCATGCTTGAATATGGCGGGAGCCTCACGAAACCGACCTGAAAAGTTGCGGCTGAAACTGCCTGACTGAGACAGATAGTCGTCAGATAGACGGCTGATATGGAGTGTCGAATTGCCCTCGGAAGAATAAATATGATAAGCCTTGCCGTCATCATCCTTAAAAACGGTCATATCACGCGACTCGGAATTGTTGGGACGTTCGGAACGGATATATGTAAACGGCCCTGTGGGACTATCCCCCACCGCGACTCCCGCACGAGCCGCGCTGTAATAGGGATTGTCAATATGCATCCACATGACAAACTTGCGTGTCTTGTCGTTATATACCACCTTGGGACGCTCTATCACCATGGTAGGATGAATGTCGGAAGCAGAATCGATAGTGTCAGGTTGTAGCACCACACCTTCGAATTTCCAGTTTTTCAGGTCACGCGAGGAATAACACGACACACCACCGGCCTCGGTGCGATAGCACTCCCAACCCACCCCGGGCGACCGATAAGTATCCTTACCCTTACGCTCTCCATACCAGTAATAGATACCTTCATGTAACATTATACCCGCTCCATGGGCGTTTATCCTATTACCGTCCGTATCAGTCCACACTCCGCCCTGAACCCAGTCGGCGGCACAGGCTCCGGCCACGGTCAGCACGCAGATACATAACGATAATAATCGGTCAAACTCTTTCTTTATTTCCATAATTCTAAATCTTATTGTTTTTCTTTTCCTGTGACACATCGGCATTTTTCTCATCCGTCATACGGCACTGCAACTCAAACTCCTTGGGAGTCATGCCAAACTGTTTCTGGAACTGTTTTATAAAATAGGACGGCGAACTCATCCCCACAAGAAAGCACACCTCGCTTACCCTATATCTGCCGGACGAGATCAGCTCGACCGCCTTTTTAAGCCTTATCAGACGGATGAAATCCGTCGGCGACGTACCGGCCAATGCCTTGATCTTGCGGTGAAGGCTTGAACGCGACATGTTCACCAGTTCAGACATACGCTCTACTCCGAAATTGGAATCAACGAGATTTTCCTCAATTATCGACACGATGTGGGCAAGGAGTTCGTCATCAGCCTTGTTCATACCTATTTGCGGGCTGAACATCAACGGTTTGCGTCTGAATGCCTCCTTTTCCCTCCGCCTGTTTTCAAAAATAGATGTTATCTGCGCCATCAGATACTTGAATGAGAACGGTTTCTCAATATAGGCTTCCGCGCCTACCTTCAACCCTTTGACCTTGCTGTCAAGGTCGTTCTTGGCGGTGAGCAGCACAATCGGGACATGGCTGTACTCGATATTTGATTTCACCTCTTTGCACAGATCCAGACCGTTCATCTCAGGCATCATTATGTCAGATATTATTAGGTCTACGTGCCGCGCCGACAGTATTTCAAGAGCCTCGACCCCGTTGGCCGCCTGTTCCACCATAAACGAGTGACGCAGCTTGTCAACCAAGAAGTTTCGCAACTCCTTGTTATCCTCGACAATAAGGATGGTCTCGGCCGCATTGTCATCAGTCTCGACAATCTCTTCAGCCTCATAGGCCGTATTGTCGTTTACAGCTCTTATTGCAGCCGGCAGCTCATCTTTAAGAGCAGGTAACTCGACCGTGAAACAATTCATGCCGTCTAACTGCGAAAACCTGATGACACCCCCCATCATCTCGGTCAGCGAACGTGACAGGGAAAGCCCTATGCCTGAGCTGGCATGTTCGTTGGCATTACGCTTCATCTGATAGAACGGCTCAAACACCATCTCTCCAAGTTCGTCAGGAATCAATGGGCCGTCGTTGACAAAGATTATCCGTATGTTTCCATCATTTACAGTGGCTTTAACGGAAATATCATATGCCGAATATTTTATCGCATTAGAGAAAAGATTGTTAAACACCTTGACAAGCGCGTTCCTGTCTCCCGAGACATACGCAGGCTCGTCACTGAGAGTCAGTTCCATACGGCGCCCTTCCGAAAGAGCCATAGACCTGAATCTCTGAAATACATCATTGAGAACCTCCTGTACATCCACGGCGGTGAACGTCAACACCATGTGGTTATTGTCAATCTTGCGGAAGTCAAGCAACTGGTTTATGAGCGTAAGCAATTCCGAGGTGTTGCGACTCATTATTTTCAGATTGCCGCGTATATCCTTATCCGAAATATCCATTTCAAGCATCGACTCCAACGGCCCGTTGATAAGCGTCAAAGGAGTACGTATCTCATGGGCTATCTGGGTAAAAAAGTCTATTTTGGAACGATACAGCTCTTTCTCTTTCTCAATTTCAAAGAGTTTCTGCTGTTGCTGCGCCTTGTTGTGATCCTTCCGCTTGATCCACCACACCATGGCGCATAAAATCACCACTATGATGACACCATATAGGATATATGCCCATATCGATAGATACCACGGCGGCAGAATCTTTATTTTAAGTACGGCTGGCTGTTCCTGCCACACCCCGTCATTGTTGAATCCTTTGACAAGGAATGTATAGTTTCCGGGGGCGAGATTGGCATATGACACACTTTGGTTATCAGTGGTATATATCCAGTCCTCATCTACGTCCTGCATTTTATAGGCATATCCGTTAGCCGACGGTTCGGTATAACTGAGGGTAGAAAACTGAATGCCTATGCTGCTGCGGTTGTGGTCAAGCTCGATTTCCCTGACCTTGGTGATACTGCACCGCTTACCGTCAATGTCATCTATAACATAGTAATCGGTTCCGTCTATGGTCAGCTTGGTTATGTAGACCGGCGGGACATATGTGTTGCTGAGACGATGATATGGATTAAAGGATACAAGTCCCTCACTACTGCCAAAATAAAATGTTCCGTCAGATCCTTCAATTGCCGACTTATAGTTAAACTGATTAGATGGCAGACCATCTTCAGTAGTAAAAGTTTTAATTTTGCAATCGGGGGGGGTAAAAAGTACTAATCCGTTATTAGTTCCAAACCATAAGTTATAATTTTTATCTTCAAGCATTTTATATGCCGTATCATCCGGAAGGCCATGTTCTACCGATATCGTTGTGAAATTATTCTCACTCTCATTGTAACGGCATATTCCGCCGCGATCGGTCGAGAAC
>CAJTRI010000006.1:34038-35947 GCA_910578615.1 uncultured Duncaniella sp.
CTCGCCACGAGACGTCTCGAAGATACCGCTGACCGAGTTGGAACTCAGCGTGCCTGAATCATTCTCGTCATGTTCGAAGTGGACGATGTCGCCCGAGGACTGGTCATATCGGAACACACCGTTTCCCATCGTGGCCACCCATATCATGCCGTCAGATGTCTCTATTATGTCAAAAATATAGTTCATACCGAATTCAGGCCTGTGTTCCATTGTCATGGCGACAGGGTCACAGCGATACACACCCCAACCATTTCCAATCCATACGTTTCCACGGCGGTCTCGACACATGGCATATATGCTCGGCTCATTGAGTCCCATCTGTGACTCGGAATAATGAGACACCGCAGTCCCGTCATTCTGTATGATATCCAGACCGTCTTTAAAAAAACCTACCCATACCTTGTCACCGATGGCAAGAAGGGACAAGATTCTGTCGCTCGTCAGACTGTGACCCACATCCTTCCCCAGACGACTGCAAACACCTGTGGAGGGATCATATATATTGACACCTTTATCCTCGGTACCGATCCATATCCTTCCCGAACCGTCCTCGACCATTTCGCGGACACGCTTGCTACTGATCGAATGGTCACGACTAAGCGGAATGTGGCGTATGAATTCCATCCCATGGTGAGGAAGATAGTTGACGCCTCCCATATTGGTACCGACCCATATACCGTTCTCCTTGTCACGATATATACAGCTTATCTGGTTGTCAGACAGACTGTATGAACACATAGGGTCATTGAACACATGCTCTATCGTGCCTTCTTTTTCATTTATGATATATGCACCGGACTGCGTACCCACCCACAGCTCGTTGTCAATTACTGCGATGTCGCGTATGATTTTATAATGAACCTCCTGGGCCTTGAAGTCCGACACCACGTTGCGACGCTTGTTCAGGCGCCTCAGCTTGCCTTCATGGATACCTATAACAAGATCCTCACCATAATCACATATTTTATAAATGTTTTCACCTCGAAGGGTCGAGCCGGAGCTATCTCCAAGATACTGGGTGAAACGGTCTCCGTTCGCATCATAAAGATAGACTCCGAGACCGTTTGTCCCAATCCATACACGGCCACCGGCATCAATGCAAAGACTTTGGGAACTACCATTATCCGGTTCATCAGGATTGCCGAATGTATAGTGCCACAGTTTCCCGGCCTTATCACGGCGGAACAATCCTTGGTTGGGCAACACGATCCACACATTTCCAACAGAATCGCTCTTTATAGCCGATACCCAGTCTGTCATACGGACACCGTCGTCAGCGGCATCGCTTATATATGTGAACACCTCGTCATCGGGGTTGAATATAAACACACCGTTGTCTGTACCTATCCACAACCGCCGCTCGGAGTCCTCATAAAGCGAGGAGACATTGTTGTCACGCATCTTTGCATCAATATCCACGCAGTCAAAGACACGGATAGTGTGACCGTCATACCTGTTGAGCTTGTTGCGCGTACCGAACCACATGAAACCATAACTATCCTGAATGATGGCCTTGACATCGGTCTGTGACAAGCCGTCCTTCTTGGTGTAGCATCTGAAATAATGACGAAACGGATTGTTATGAGCCACGGCCATATCGCCGAGACACAAAACAAAAGCCAGTATTGCAAATAGTCTTTTCATGGAAATACATCTGGTTACGATTCTGACCACAAATGTAGAAATAATTTAATTAACAATGTTTTCAAAAAATAGCACATTAGTAGCGTATGAGCTATTTAAAGCGAAAGCGATGCGCCTATGACACGAATCTGGCAAATTTTGGCTCCCTGCGTCTTTAAGATTAAGACCTATTATCCGTATTTTTGCAAAAGAATAACAAACCCGACAAACAAGTCTAAAACCATGTCACGATTTTGTCTCACACTTTTCCTGTCTGCCGCCTTGT
>CAJTRI010000006.1:35957-66009 GCA_910578615.1 uncultured Duncaniella sp.
ACAACATGGCGCTTGAAGGAGAGTGGTTCTTTTCCAAGAATCCTTCCGGCAACCAACAACGCCAATGGGAGCTTGTGACCATCCCGCATTCGTGGAATGCCGAAGACGGTCTGACTCCCGATTATTATCGTGGGGGCGCCCGCTACGAATACATCCTGAGCCTCGATTCAGTCCCGAAAGGCAGAAGGGCATTCCTGCGCTTCGAGGCTGTAAGCCAAGAGGCCGATGTCAAAGTCAACGGAATAAACGCAGGAAACCACAAGGGAGCGTTCAACGCATTCTGTTTTGAAATCACCGATATGCTTCATGCCGGAGACAATAAAATAACAGTCGAAGCGACGAATGCCCATAATGACAATATCGCACCACTTGAAGGAGACTTCACCATATTCGGCGGCATTTATCGTCCTGTAAAACTTATGTGGCTTCCCGAAAACTGCATCACACCTCTTGACTATGCCTCTCCAGGAACATATATAACCCAGAAAGAGGTCAGCGATGATATCGCCAAGCTCAACATCGTCACAAAACTGGACGGAAAGGCACTCAAAAGCAAAAACAATCTGTCATTGCGCACCACCATAACCGCACCCGACGGCAAGACCGTGGCCTCGCGGTCAACACGGTGTGGCAAGGATGCCGATGGAAAGGTGGCCGTATCGCAGGATTATGAAGTCGGTTCCCCGGCCCTGTGGAGCACGGATTCTCCTGACAACCGTTATACCGTATTCCATGAACTTCTTGACGGAAAAACCGTAATAGACACATTGTCACAGAAAATCGGCCTGCGATATTTCAGCATAGACCCGGAAAAAGGATTCTCTCTCAACGGGACACCCTGCCGCCTCGCCGGTGTAAACCGTCATCAAGACCGCCCCGGCAAAGGATGGGCCATCTCTCAGGCTGAGCATGACGAGGACATGGCCCTAATCAAGGAAATCGGAGCCAACACCGTCAGACTCGCACATTACCCTCATTCAGAATATTTCTATGATCTATGCGACAGAAACGGACTGCTCGTATGGGCGGAAATTCCATTTGTCGGCCATGGTACAGACAGCCCGAAATTTGCCGACAACCTCAAGACACAGCTTGTCGAGCTAATAAGGCAGAATTATAACCACCCGTCCATATTTATATGGAGCCTTTTCAACGAACTGGGAGCCGGCAGGTCGGGAGTGCCCGGTATTGTTGAAGAACTCAACAATCTTGCCCATGCCGAAGACCCGTCGCGTCCCACAGTGGCGGCAACCAACAAAGACGACCTCCCCGAAAACAATATCCCCGATTACATAGCCTATAACAATTATCCGGGATGGTATTGGGCCGAACCGGCTGCCATGGGGCCGTCAACTGATTGGAAAAACAGAGGAAAGCCGGTAGCTGTCAGCGAATACGGAGCCGGAGCAAGCATCCATGACCATGACCCTTACATAAAGTCGGCTCCAAAGACCGACGGACATTACCACCCGGAGGAATGGCAGGCAACTGTCCACGAAGGAAATTATGCCGAACTTGTAAAACGTCCGCGAGTATGGGCCACATGGGTATGGAACATGTTTGATTTTGCCAGCGCGTCACGCAACGAGGGAGACACACGCGGTACAAATGACAAAGGTCTCGTAACATATGACCGCAAAATCCCGAAAGACGCCTTCTATTTCTACAAGGCACAATGGAACAAGGAACCTATGGCCTATATCACCTCACGGCGTCACGTAATCCGCGAACATGCCGACACAAAGATAAAAGTCTATTCCAACTGCGACAAAGTCCTGCTACTTGTCAACGGTACCACCATATCGACCGTGACTCCCGCATCTGGCATAGCGACATGGGACAAGGTGACGCTGCATCCCGGTAAAAACGAGATAACGGTCATAGGTACACGAGACGGGAAAACGGTCACGGACAGCTGTGAATGGATTCTTAAATGACGTGAATATGGTTCCAAAACTTCCACACCGCACAACAGAGCTAATGAAACATATATTTTCCACAACATTGCTGCTTGCGACACTCTCAGCCGGAGCTGCGACCGAACCAATCGATTATGTCAATCCACTGGTAGGAACGGCATTAAAAGGAGAAGGAGGAACAGCACCCTTTGTCGGCGAGCCGTTCGCTATGACCAACTTCCTTCCCCAGACACGCGAAAACAAGATGGGAACAATGGCCTACGTCTATGATGACTCTCACATCATAGGGTTCATGGCGTCACACCAACCCACCGTGTGGATGGGAGACTACGGATATGTGTCCATTATGCCACAGACAGGAGGCGAGGTTCGTCCTCTGCCGGAACAACGCAAAATACCATTCTCGCATAGAAACGAGAAAGCCACCCCGGCCCACTACACTGTCACGCTCGACAATCCGTCGGGAAAGATAAAAGCCGAGATCGCAGCGGCAAAAAGAGCCGGTATCTTCCGTTTCACCTACCCGCGCACCGACAGTGCCCGCGTCATCATCCAAGGAATCAACCTTAATCCGGCTCTGGGAGACTGGTGTAACGATTACGGGCCGCGCATAGCCTCAATCAAAGGATGGATAAAGGTCGATACCGTCAACAACGAAATCATCGGTTACAACCCTGACCGCCAGTCGGCACAGATAGGCCCCGAACTCCCCGGATTCAAAGGTTATTTCGTCATAAGGCCTGACAAAAAAATCAGACGTTTCGGCACCTGGTCGGACAACGTGATATATCCGGGACAATGCGAGACAGAAGGAACACGATCCGGGGCATATATAGATTTTGAAACTCGAAACGGCGAGGCGGTGACACTCTCTGTCGGAACTTCTTTCATCGACCTCGACCAAGCACGTGACAACATGTCTCGCGAACTCCCGGCAGACGGCGACATAAAAAAACTCATCGCATCCACCCGTTCAGCATGGAACGAAAAACTGTCAAAACTGAGAGTCAAAGGTGTAGACAATGAGACACAACGCATTTTCAACACAGCTCTATATCACTGCTACCTTTTCCCACGGGAGTTTTCGGAATATGGACGCTATTACAGCGCGTTTGATGACAAGATACATGACGGGGTGTCTTTCAACGACTATTCTCTATGGGACACATTCCGAGCCTTCCATCCATTAATGACAATAATAGAACCCGGTCTCACAAACGACTGGATCACAGCACTATTGCAAATGTATAAAGAGGGTGGCTGGATACCCATATGGCCTAATCCTACATATACCAACATCATGGTAGGGACACACGGCGATGCCGTCATCGCTGATGCCTATATGAAGGGAATACGCGGATATGATGTAAACCTTGCCTACGAGGCTATGCGCAAAAATGCCATGACTCCCCCGGACAGTGACACGTCACGCCGGTATGGCGACCGTGACAGGTGGACGGCCTTTGAGGGCCGTGCCGGTTCAAGCTGGTATCATACGATTGGATATGTACCTGACGACAGAACAGCCGAATCTGTTTCCCGCACACTTGAATACGCCTATGACGACTGGTGCGTGGCCCGGCTTGCACGCGAGCTCGGGAAGACGGACGACTACAACTCCCTCATGAGATGGGCTGGGAACTACCGCAATGTCTACAATAAGGACAAGGGTTTCATGCTTCCGAGGAACTATGACGGAACATGGATTGATATTGATGATACCGACCATCACGGCATGACGGAAGGCTCGAAATGGACATACCTGTTCTGCGTGCTACACGATATCCCGGGAATGATAGGGCTTATGGGTGGCAACGATGCCTTTGCCGCAAAACTCGACCGAAATTTCAACGAGAACCGTTACCGCCACGACAACGAACCGGGCCATCACTATATCTATCTCTACAACTACTGTGACAGGCCATGGAAAACCCAGGAACTCATCAACAAACACACCATGGTCAATTACCATGACGCGCCTGACGGACTTAACGGCAATGATGACTGCGGCCAGATGTCGGCATGGTACCTGTTCTCTATAATGGGATTCTATCCCGTCACGCCGGGGAGCAACCTCTTTGCCATCGGCGCGCCACAGTTTCCCGAATTTGAAATAGACCGAGGCGTTTCAGGAAAACTACACATATGCGCTGACGATATAAGTGATAAAAACATCTATGTAAAGAGCGTCAGCGTAGACGGACGCCGCCTCACCGACCATCATCTTACCTGGGATGATATCAGCCAAGCCCGCGAGATACGTTTCACAATGACCGACAGACCGACAATATTTTGGAAATGAATATATTAAAGACCTCCATCTTCATCGGTGCCATGTTAGCGGCACCATATGTACCGGCAACCAACATCTCACTGCCTGCCGATGCCACAGCCGTATATGTATCACAACGACCAGCCGAGAGACTATTCCGTTCCGAAGCTGTGGAGCAGGAAATCGAACGCGTCAAATCGATGCTGACCAACCCCAAACTGGCATGGATGTTTTCAAACTGTTTCCCCAACACACTTGACACCACCGTGCACTACCGTGTGGATGAAGAGGGCAAGGATGACACTTTTGTCTATACCGGTGACATCCATGCCATGTGGCTTCGTGACTCAGGGGCACAGGTTTGGCCGTATGTACACCTTGCCGCACGTGATGAAAATCTGCGCAGGATGATTGCAGGAGTTATCCGCCGCCAGATAAAGTGCATTCTCCTCGACCCGTATGCCAACGCTTTCAACGACGGCCCTACGGGAGGATGGTGGATGAGCGATCTGACCGACATGAAACCCGAACTGCATGAACGCAAATGGGAAATAGACTCTCTATGCTATCCGATAAGACTTGCTTATGAATACTGGCTGGCAACGGGAGATACATCAGTCTTTGACGAAGACTGGCAGCGCGCCATCGAACTTGTATTAGCCACTCTGAAAGACCAGCAGAGAAAGGATGGCAACGGTGCCTACAAGTTTGAACGCAAGACCGAGCGTGGCACAGACACGATGATAAACCACGGATACGGCCACCCGGTCAATCCGGTCGGACTCGTGGCATCGGCCTTCCGCCCTTCCGATGATTCCACGACATTCCTGTTTCTCGTCCCCTCCAACTTCTTTGCCGTCTCCTCGCTGCGCAAAGCCTCGGAGATACTGAAACGCGTGAACGGCAACACAGGTCTTGCCACCGGATGTGATGCTCTGGCCGATGAAATACACACCGCTCTGAAAGAATATGCCGTATATGATCACCCTAAATACGGCAAAGTATACGCATTCGAGGTAGACGGATTCGGCAACCACCTGTTAATGGATGATGCAAACGTGCCGAGTCTTCTCGGAATGGGTTATCTGGGCGATGTGGAACTTGACGATCCCGTGTACCAGAATACACGCCGCTTGGTGTGGAGCGAAGACAATCCGTATTTCTTTCGCGGGAAAGCGGCCGAAGGGATTGGCGGCCCACATATTGGATTCAATATGATATGGCCCATGAGCATCATGATGAAGGCCTTCACCTCTACTGACGACACGGAGATAGCCACCTGCATCTCCACCCTTATGTCCACCGATGCCGGAACCGGATTCATGCACGAATCATTCCACAAGGACAATCCTGACGACTACACGCGAGCATGGTTCGCATGGCAGAATTCGCTCTTCGGCGAACTCATCCTCAAACTCGTCAACGAAGGCAAAACAGACCTTCTTAATTCTATTAAATAAGAATTAAAAGACACCACGGAGACATTCTTTCACCAGAGGTTTATGAGACGGCCTATCGGTTATCAAAGCCTTGATTAATATTGAAAAATATCGTTTGCCATGTCTTAAACGCAATTTATCACCAAATAACATCTGCTAACAATCGGCTCAAAGCAAGTTGGGCCGATTGTTTTATTTTTTGGTCTCATACGGTTATCTATTTGCAAACATATCTTAATACATTTGCAATAGACGAATGTACGCCGGACTCTTATACATTTTCCTTAAAAATAATATCTCGAAATGACAGCAACGAAAATATTTTTACACACCGCCATTGTCATAGGCTCCCTCATCAGTGTCGAAGCCCAGACCTGCCGGGCCAATGATTTCACTTATGGCAGATGGACTGTCAGCCATGACGGGGCCTCCCGGCTAACCACTCTTGCCAAAGAGGGTGACGCGGTGTTGAAAGATGTCACCGTACTCTTCAAGGACAGCGGACAACTGATGAATACTGCCGACTATGAAGGAGTGGCCTACTCGACAATCGATATTGCCGACGAGGTGGGACAAGGGAAAAAATTTACAGTCAGATACACATCCGTTTCCACCGATACCCCCGATATAGAACAGGCGTTTTACCTCTATAACGATAAGGACTTCCTCCTTACAGATGTAACACTCGTGGGAAAGAACGGCGCAAACATCTCCTCCAACTATATCGCACCAATCGTGTCACACGCCGACAACCTGTTTCTACCGCAAGACCTCACAAACAGGTTTCTGACTGTGCCTTTTGACAATGACGGCTTCATAACTTACGGCTCATACCCGCTGAGCTGTACGTCCAGTGGCTCCACCTCACATTCCACCGGGCGGGTGGCACGCGACAGCATATCGTTTGAAGTGACTGCGATCTTCAACGGCAACACCCAGAAAGGTATGGTTATAGGATCAGTCGATCACGATACATGGAAATCGGCAATACGCATCACAGGCAGCCCTCTGACACAAGCTAAAATCACCAATCTGGAATGTTTCAGCGGAGTGACACACTCTGTCACCCGCGATGAAAGCGATAACCGACTGCAACCTCACGGGACTGTCACCGCGCCACGCGTCAGCTCGGCTCGAATGATGGTCGGCCTTTACGACGACTGGCGCACCGGCATGGAGACATTTGGCGAAGTTTGTGCCGCAATAGCACCTAAACGCGAATGGGGCCGAGGTACACCATACGGCTGGAACAGCTGGGGAGGAATGGAACGAAACGTCAACTATGAAGGAGTCGTATCAGCCTCAGACTTTCTCAAAGAGAATATTCAGAACAAGGGCCGTTTTGGTGACGGCATAGTCTTCGTAGGTCTCGACTCGTTCTGGGACAATCTTAACTGGGATCAGCTAAAAGAGTTTGCAGACCATTGCTATGCCAACGGACAGACTCCGGGCATCTACTACACCCCTTGGTGCGACTGGTTCCCGGGCAGTGGCTCACGCCCGGTCGAGGGAAACAACGGCTATTATTACCATCAAGGACATCTTAAAGTCAACGGAAGGGTCAAGACCGTTTGTGGCGCCGGATGTATGGATCCGACCGCTCCTGCCACACTGTCACGTCTGAACTACTTTATCGACAAATTTAAGTCTTGCGGATTCAAATATATAAAGCTTGACTTCCTTACCAACGGAATAATCGAAGCCGACAGTTATTATCTCCCCGAAATCACGACAGGCGTACAGGCCTATAACTATGGTATGAACTATCTGCGGGAACGTTGTGGAGACGACATTTTCATAGTCGAGTCAATAGCACCCATCTTCCCCTCACAATATGCCCACGCACGCCGCATCAGTTGTGACGCATGGGGGGAGATGTGGCACACAAGCTACATGATGAACAGCCTGTCATTCGGCTGGTGGCTCAACCGTGTATATTGCTATAACGACCCTGACCATCTCGTAATGGGCAACCGCAGCGAGGCCGAAAATATTTCGCGCATGACCACCGGCGCCGTTACAGGCTACTGTATGCTCGGCGACAATCTCAGCACACAGGGTTCGTTCACCGGCAGTGCAGAATCTCAGAAAAAAGCGACAATCTATTCAACCGTGGAGAAAGTCAATGACGTCATCCGTCTCGGACAGTCATTCAGACCCGCTTACGGACACATCCTCTCCGGGGCCAACAAATCGGTAGACCTGTTCTATCTTGAAACCGAGGATTCCTATTACATCGCACATTTCAATTACAGTGTCGGCGATAAAGACATCACCCTCGACCTCCGTTCGCTCGGTATAAGCGGCGATGCCATAGATGTATCAGAAAGCTATGAATGCTGGACAGACGAAGCGGTCACAATCAACGGCGACACCATGACCTACAAGCTCTTCAATGACCGCGCAAGACTGTTCAGACTAATTAGAAAATAACCGCCGGATTCGGAATATTCAACAACCTCAAATAATCAATCTTCACATGAACAATTTGTTTAAACGTAAAGCGCTTTCTTTCGGGGGCGCAGTCGTGGCCATGGCTTTAATGGCCGCGTGCGGCGAAGACAAAGACCAGCCATCAGGGACATATAATCCCAATCTACCTGTTGAGCTTACAGACTTCTACCCCACCGAAGGGGGAGTGGCCACACAGATCATACTCAACGGCAAAAACTTCGGCACCGACCTTTCAAAAATCAAGGTTTATGTCAACGACCGTCCAGCCGCCGTCATCTCATCTGTGGGTGAGAAAATCTATGCCATATGTCCCCGCAAGCCGGGTGAAGGGGATGAGAACGGACTAATCGAATGTCCCGTATCTGTCGAGATTGACGGCAAGCGCTACAACTACGAAAGCCGGTTCGACTACCATATCCAGACAGTCGTGACCACGGTGTGCGGCATAAAGGATGCCCCGGACGAAGTCTCGACCGGCAATCTGGCACAGACCACCATGCCTCACGTAACATATCTCGCGGTTGACAAAGACAACAACATCATAGCCAGCCTCCGCAACAGGGACAGCTATTATAACAACAATAAAGTCATACTCGTCAACGAGGATGAAGACCAGAGCCGTCTACTCATACCTGACACCGGCGCTCCTCTCAACCAGCCCTGTATGCTAGATGACGGCAATACAGTATATATCCCGACTGACAACGGTCTGGACTATTGGACAATGTCATCAGAAAACATGTGGAGTCCAATGAAACAGTCCCTTAAAGCCGAGGCCGGAGAGACGCTCACATTTGATTTCAAGCACTCTATCGCCATGTGTACCGTGAACGGCTACATGTATATCCGCGCAAAGAACGGCATCCTTTACCGTTTCGACCCTCTGACCGGCTATGCAAGCCTGGTAGACAACGGTCTCATGAGCGGAAGCGACTCCTACATGTGTTTCAGCCAGAAAAATCCGAGTATGCTCTACATAGCCTATACCAACAACCACTGTATTTACAGTTACGACATAACTACCAAGCGCCACACCCTTATAGCCGGCGTATCAGGCAAACCCGGATACCTCGACGGCAACGGTTCGGCCGCACAGTTCCACTCTCCAAGACAGCTTATTCTCGACAGCAACGATGACATGTATATCGCGGACTCGGAGAACAACGTAATCCGCAAAGTGACGCCCGATGGCAAAGTAAGCACCGTTATCGGACAGGCCGGTGAGGCCGGATACCGTGACGGAAGTCCCGAAGTAGCTCTTTTTGACAATCCCTACGGAGTGTGTATCAACAAGGAAGGCATAATCTACATCGGTGATTTCAACAACCAGTGCATACGGCGTCTTGCCATAGAGTAATCATCATAAGTAACAACGAACCAATAAACCAAGTAATGAGAAAAGCGATATTAATGATACTGCTACTGTGCTTTGCCACCACCATCGCGTGGGCACAGAAAGACCAGCAGCTTATCACAGTCTCGGGTACGGTCTATGACGAAACCGAGCAGACAATACCGGGCGCGAGTGTCTTTATAAAAGACCGTCCCGGTACGGGTACAGTCACCGACATTGACGGCCAATTCAGACTCAACATCGGTAAAAACGACATTCTGGTTGTGTCTTACCTCGGTTACAAACCATTTGAAAAACTCATCACACAAAGCGAGAGCGACATTGACGTACATCTTGAAATTGACGCCAACGTACTTGACGAGGCAGTCGTGGTAGGTATGGGCACACAGCGTAAGATAAGTGTGGTGGGAGCTGTTACCAGCGTGGACGTAGAAGACCTCAAAACACCGGGTACAAACATCCAGAATATGCTCGGCGGCCGCGTTCCCGGCATAATCACCATGCAGTCAAGCGGCGAGCCCGGAAAGAACATATCCGAATTCTGGATTCGCGGTATCGGAACGTTCGGAGCCAATAGCGGGGCACTTGTGCTCATTGACGGCCTTGAAGGAAACCTGAGCGAGATAGATCCCGCCGACATCGAGTCATTCTCTGTTCTGAAAGATGCCTCTGCAACGGCAGTATACGGCGTGCGCGGTGCAAACGGCGTAGTACTTGTCACGACCAAACGAGGCAATGCTGACAGACTCGAAGTGACAGGCCGTGTGAACTTCGGCATCTCACATCTTACAAACATGCCCAAATATCTCGGCTCTTATGACTATGCCAAGCTTGCAAACGAAGCACGCATGGTACGCGGAAACCAGCCGCTTTATTCCAATACGGAACTTGACATTATCAAGTACCACCTTGACCCTGACCTGTTCCCCGATGTCAACTGGCAGAAAGAGCTTCTTCACAAAAACTCTTTGACCCAGACCTATTTCGTCAACGCCAGAGGTGGCGGCAGCCTTGCCCGATACTATCTCTCGCTGGGTTACAGTAACGAATCCTCCGCCTATCGTCAGGACAAGAGTTCAAAATATTCCACAGCGGTGGGTTACCAGACAATGAACTATCGTATAAACCTTGACATAAACCTGACACGTACCACCAAGCTCTACTTCGGTTCCGACGGTTTCCTCTCGATAAAGAAAGAACCCGGAAACCAGAATACCGATGACCTGTGGAAAACCACACGCAACCTCACCCCTATCACCATTCCTACCATCTACTCCACAGGACATCTCCCCGCCTATGGAGCCGACAATGCCTATTCGCCATATGTGATGCTCAATAACACCGGTATGACCAATATCCGCCATTATCGCGGAAAGGCCACACTTGAACTGACCCAAGACCTCTCGATGATTACCGAAGGTCTGAAAGTGCGCGTACAGGGGGCATATGACAACGAAACCAATCTTAACGAGAAACGCTCCATCCGTCCCGACATGTATTATGCCACCACCCGAAAATCAACCGGTGAACTCGGAATCATCAAACGTGTGGATGCCGAGCCGGCAAAATATGAGCGCGGACAAGAACAATATTACAAATTCCACCTTGAAGCAACCGCTACATGGGACAGACTTTTCAACCAAAAACATCGCGTAGGCGCGCTTCTTTACTATTACATGAGTGATGAGCAGAACAGCAACCAAAGTGACCAGACAAGTGACGCTACTCTGAAAAGCATGTATGCAATCCCCATAAGATACCAGGGAGTATCGGGACGCATGACCTACGGATATGACGACACCTACTTCATCGATGCCAACTTCGGCTACACCGGCTCGGAGAATTTTGAGAAAGGACACCGTTTCGGTTTCTTCCCGTCAGTGGCTGTCGGATGGGTGCCCACCCAATATTCATTTATGAAGGCCCTCAACCCCGTCCTCAACTTCTTCAAGATACGCGCCTCTTATGGTACCGTGGGCAACGACCGTCTGACATCAGACCGTTTTCCTTATCTGACACTCATGAAGATAGGCAGCAACGGCGGTGGCTGGGGCAGTTCGAGCGGATATATCACCGAGGAGCGTGTCGGCGCAAACAACCTGCGCTGGGAACGTGCAATCAAGGCCGACCTCGGCATAGAGGGACGCCTGTTTAACGACAAGGTCAACTTCGTGGTAGACTTCTTCTCCGACAAACGTGACGGCATATACCAGCGCCGCGAGCAGATACCCGGTTACGTAGGTCTCACGCAGATGCCTTTTGGAAACGTCGGCAAAATGAAAAGCTGGGGTTCTGACGGCAATATCTCCTATACACAGGACATCAACCGAGACTGGTCATTCACCGTGCGTGGCAACTTTACTTATTCGGTCAACAAGGTCGAGAACTGGGAACAGGCCCTACAACCCTACGACTATCAGAACTACTCGGGATACGTGCGCAATGCTTTCAGGGGCTATATAGCTCTCGGACTGTTCCGTGACGAACTCGACGTGGCACAAAGCCCCAAGCAGACATTCGGCAGCTATCTCCCCGGTGATATCAAATACAAGGATGTCAATGGCGACGGTGTCATAAACGAAGACGACAAAGTACCTCTCTCCTACCCCAACTATCCAAAGCTGATGTATGGATTCGGCGGGGAGGTGCGCTGGAAACAACTCACCCTCAGTCTCCTGTTCCAAGGCACGGGCAATACAGATTATTACTTTGTTCATGACGGCGACAATGGCGGAGGTGAAGGATATATACCGTTCTATAACGGAGAAACCGGCAACGTGCTTTCTATCGTTGCAGACCCGTCTAACCGTTGGATTCCCGCCTCCTACTCAGGAGATCCGTCAACCGAAAACCCAAATGCCCGGTTTCCGCGACTTAGCTACGGTGCCAATAACAACAACAAACAGCTATCAACATTCTGGCGGTCAAATTCACGCTACCTGCGTCTGAAAGAGATAAACCTCAACTACCGTGTCACACCCGGCAAGATTCTCAAAACCATAGGTGTACAGTCGATGGATTTGCAGTTTGTCATCAACAACCTCTGTCTATGGAGCCCCATGAAACTCTGGGATCCCGAACAGGCCAACTCCAACGGCGCTGCCTATCCCATACCGACCACCTACTCGGTACAGATGTATGTCAACTTCTAAAACACACTCCCTATCATAGATAATATGAAAAAAATTTTCTGGTTCATGCTTTTACCGTTCATAAGCGGTATATTTGCAGCATGTGACAACTATCTCGATGTCGATCATTATTTTGACGACACTTTAAAATATGACTCTATATTCGCCCGGCGCATAAATCTCGAAAAATACCTTTGGGGAGCCGCCGGCGAACTCCCCGACGAGAGCAGTATCTTCGGTGACGACCCCTTTCCCGGCATCACAGGTTCCGATGAGATCTTCACGCTGATGGATCCTGATCTGTTCCACGGAAAGGCTCTCGGACTCGGACTGGTAAACTCCTCCGATCTAAAAGGCATGAACTCATGGAACACATGCTATAAGATCATTCGCAAGACCAACATGATTCTTGCCCGTATAGGCGAATGCCAGGACATCACACCTCTGCAACGAGCCGAACTGGTGGGTTACACACACTTCCTGCGTGGCTATTCCTATTATTTCATCCTTATGAACTACGGCCCTGCCGTGCTCCTTGGCGACAAGGTGTTTGACAACAACCTCGAATCATCTGATTACGAACGTGCGAGAGCCACGTTTGACGAAACAGTCGACTACATCTGCAACGAACTTGAAGTAGCCGCACAGAACATACCCGAGGACGTCAACATCCTCAACTTCGGACGCCCGACCAAGGGAGCTGCATACGCCATTATCGCCCGTGTACGTCTCCATGCGGCCAGCGACGCTTTCAACGGAGGAGTATCGGCCCGGCGATATTTCGGTGACTGGACACGCTGCACTGACGGCGTACACTACGTATCTCAGACTTACGATGAGCGAAAATGGGCACTCGCAGCCGCTGCCTGTAAACGCGTGATGGATATGGGACGCTACCAGCTCCACACAATCGAGAGATCCAACGGTATCGGCGGAGACGTGACAGAAGCCACTCCTCAGCTGCCGGAGAATGTGTCGGACAAACCGTTCCCCTATGGCGCAGGGGACATCGACCCGCTGAAATCCTATGCCAATATGTTCAACGGCAATACCTATGCCGTGCAGAACAAAGAACTGATATGGGGTAAGAAGTCCGATAAGACACGGGAATACACACGCCAGTCGTTCCCCATCTTCATGGGAGGATATAACGGCATGTGTGTTCCGCAGAAGATTATTGACGAATACCGCATGGTCAACGGCAAGACAATAGACCAAGCCCGCGCAGACGGAGAATATAGCGAGGTGGGCTCGTCGAGATTGTTGAAATACTTTTCAGGCTACCGCCTCCTGCGCGGCACCCACAACATGTATGTAGACAGAGAGATGCGTTTCTACGCAAGTATCGGCTTCAACGGGTGCTACTGGCCCGCAAGCTCCTGCCAGAACCAGAACTTCCGGCAACAGACCATCTACTACTACAACGGCTCAAATGCCGGCCCTGACAAAGCCATATCCGAACCACGCAACACCTGTATAACCGGCTATGTACTGAAAAAGTATATCCACCCGGACGACAACTGGTATAACGGCGACGGTTCAACGCGTCTTGACAAAATCTTCCCCATCATACGCTATGGAGAAATCCTCCTTTCCTATGCCGAGGCTGTCAACCACCTCAAATCATCCCACGAAATAACACTTGAAAGCGGCCAAAGCTACACCTTGTCTCGCGAGTCCTGCCTTGACGAAATGATTTTTGCCTTCAACCAGATCCGTTTCCGCTCAGGCCAGCCCGGACTCACCACAGGTGAATATGCCTCAGAGGAAGCCATGGACGCCACCGTAAAGCACGAACGTCTCATAGAGATGCTGTGCGAGGGACGCCGGTTCTACGACATCCGCCGTTGGGGCATCTACGAGGAGGAAGAGAACAAGCCATTGGTCGGTATGAACATCAATGCCAACAGCAATGAAAATTACTATGAGCGCACCATCGTCAACCATGCCGATGCCCGAAACCGCATCGTAGACAAGAAAATGGTATTCCTGCCCTTGGAACGTAACGAGGTAAGAAAATCTCGCATCCTTGACCAGAACCCCGGATGGTAACCATTATAACCCCTATTAAACCGACAATCAAAGATGAAAAAAACCATCATAACACTCTGTCTTATTCCCATCCTGGGATTGGCAGCCTGTAACGAGGACGACCAGTTCAAAGGCGAACTGTACAAGAAAGTCATATATGTCCTGAGCAACGATGACCTTATCTTCAAGTCAGAACATTCACTTGGAGAAGAATCGACAGGATACCTCTCGCTCTATTGCGGCGGAACCGAACACATCAAGCGTGACGTCATTGTAGAGATGGAACCTGATGACAACCTCCTCTATGAGTACAATTACCGCAACTTTGACCTTGACGAGTCAAAATATGCACTTCCCCTACCCCGGGAAAACTATGACATCGAGGATTTCAAGACCGTTCTCAGCGCCTCAAACCCTGATAGCTACTCGCTTCTCCCTATAAAGATTCGCCCTGACGGCCTCAGTCCTGACAAATCATATATGATAGCGATGCGCATCAAAGACGTCTCGGCCTATGAAATCAACCCTGACAAACGACGAGTGCTCTTCAACGTGGTGTTGAAAAACTCCTACGCCACAATGGCCTCTACCACCTATTATCAGACGACCGGACGGGAGACTCGCAACACTTCGGCAGGAGACATGGCCAGCAGCGTGTCCGTCACCCGCATAGCCGCACCTCTGACCAAGAACAGCATCCGCATGTTTGTCGGAACCCATACCTATACCACGGCATCGGTAACCGAAGAGGATATCGACAGATATGCGATGACTATCACATTTAACGATGACAATTCCCTGTCTATTACTCCTTACGGATCTCTGGAAGTAGAACAACTCGGCGGTGCCGATGACAACTACTTCTATGTAGACAAGACATACGGCCATACCGTACTTGTGATGAACTACCGTTTCAAGGATAACGTCATAGTAAATGATGCTCAGGAAACCTGCTGGGTCACCATGAGCGAGACCTCGATACGCCGTGCGATAAGCACACCTTAAAAAAGGTGCCGTCTCGGTAAAAAATACCAGATGGATCCGGGATTATTTTCGACATATCCCGGATCCATCTATTATTTTAACCAGCATCGCATCCAAGGCTCTAAAATAATTGTCATTAATCAAAACATACCGCTTATGACCATTCACAAACCGTCATTTCGGCCCTATGACGGCCTAATCCGTGTTTTGCTACCAGAATTCTTTTTTTAGACACATCCGTGTTATGTTTTTCAGCGACTCGTCTGTAACTTTGTCCTCCGAGATAATCGATACCAATCATGACAAAACTTGCTTTCAGAAACACGCTCATAGCCGCGACTATTATTCTTGCCGGAGGAGTAGCCGGAGCAACGCATCCTGTCGATTATGTAAACCCCTACATGGGCAACATAAGCCATCTGCTGAAACCGACATATCCTACAATCCACCGTCCAAACAGTATGCTGAGAGTCTACCCGCGCCGTGGTGACCACACGGAAGATTTCATCCACGGACTGCCCGTCATGGTGGTCAACCACCGCGAGAACACTGTCTTTGACTTGTCGGCAACACATAAGCCTGTCCGGGAATTACGGCAGGTGGTACGCACCGACTGGGACAACGAGAGGATTACCCCATACTCCTACACTACCTCCATAGACAACCACCGAGTGGATGTCAGTTTCTCCCCTGCCGAGCGTTCGGCCATGTATTCCTTAGACTTTCTTGATAAGTCAGACGGCCACATCATCCTCAATGCCCGTAGCGGAGAAATCTCAGTTTCAGGCAACACCATAACAGGCTGGCAACAGACGTGGGGCAATGTCAGAATATATATCTGCATGGTTGCAGACAAAGCCCCGATCGCAAGCGGAATAATACTCAACGGTGACCGGGCGGATATGTCGGTCAAGAGCGGCAGAGGTGATGATGCATGTGCCGTCATGTCGTTCTCAGGCAGATCAACGGTCAATGTCAAATACGGCGTATCTCTAATCAGTCCCGACCAGGCGCGACGCAATCTGGAACGAGAAATCCCTCATTTCGACATCGATAGGCTCATTCGTGAGGGACGCGACATCTGGAACGAGGCTCTGGGACGCATCAACGTCAAGGGAGGAGACAAAAACGACATGGCGGTCTTCTATACCTCGCTTTACCGCTGTTACGAACGCCCTGTCAACATCAGCGAGGACGGCAGATATTTCAGTGCGTCAGACCACAAAGTCCACGATGACATGGGACGTCCGTTTTACACCGATGACTGGCTATGGGACACCTACCGTGCCACACATCCGTTGAGAACACTCATAGATACCTCGACCGAGGAGGATATAATCAATTCCTTCGTTTTGGCGGCTGACCAGTCGCATGACCACTGGTTTCCGACATTCCCATCAATCACAGGCGACTCTCGCCGCATGAACTGCAACCACGGCGTGGCTGTCGTGGCCGATGCCGCTGCAAAAGGGCTGGAAAACTTTGATCTTGAAAAAGCCTACGAACAATGTAGAGGTGCGATAGAAGACAAGACCCTCGCGCCATGGTCGGCATCACGTGCCGGATGGCTCAACGAATTTTATTCCGCTAACGGATATATCCCGGCACTCGCTCCCGGCGAACATGAGACCCAGCCGGATGTCAACGACTGGGAGAAACGCCAACCAGTCCCGGTAACACTCGGAACTGCCTATGACCAGTGGTGCCTGTCAATCATCGCCGAGAAGCTGGGACACGACTCCGATGCCCGGAAATTTATGAAAGCCTCTTACAACTACCGAAATCTTTTTAATCACGAGACATCGTTTTTCCACCCCAAAGACAAGGATGGAAACTTCATACCCGACTTTGACTATCGGTTCTCCGGCGGCCCGGGTGCACGTGAATTCTATGCAGAGAACAACGGATGGACATATCGATGGGATGTGCAGCACAACATCCCCGACCTTATATCACTGATGGGAGGCAATGAAAAATTCATAGCTAATCTCGACCAGACATTCAACGAGTGGCTGGGCCGTAGCAAATATGAATTTTACGCCCAACTCCCAGACCAGACAGGCAATGTCGGACAGTTCTCCATGGCAAATGAACCGTCTCTACACATACCCTATCTATACAACTATGCTGGTGCTCCTTGGAAGACCCAGAAACGCATACGTGACCTCATCCGTCAATGGTTCCGTAACGACCTTATGGGCGTTCCCGGCGATGAGGACGGAGGTGGAATGTCGGCATTCGTAGTATTGTCAATGGCCGGATTCTATCCCGTCACTCCGGGCAAACCTGTCTACACGATAGGGTCACCCTTCTTCAAAGAGACCACGATAACCCTGTCCAACGGCAAGAAGTTCCAAATAGTAGCCAAGGGATGTGACACAGACAAGAAATATATCACATCAATGACACTGAACGGCAAACGGCTCGATACCCCGTGGTTCAATCATTCAGACATAGCCGACGGAGGCACACTGGTTCTTGAAATGAGTGACAGGCCGGGGCGACAACCAATCACAAAATAACAAAACCGCGATTAATAACAGAAACATATCTTATAAGCTTTCGAACCCATAATGACTTTATGATTAAAAGTGCACGTATATTGACGGCGTTTACCCTGTGGATAACGGTAACCGCCAATGCAGCCAATGTGACATGGATATCTACTACCGACTCGGAGCGCTGGCACGAGGAGAAAGGAGTGACAGTGGCCCCATTTGACCCTGACAAGGTCAATGATGTAAATGTCACCCGTTACCGAGAACAGACCATGGAGGGTTTCGGCACATGTCTCAACGAACTTGGCTGGGACGCGTTCAACATGCTCCCTCAAAAAGAACGCGGGAAACTGATGGACGAACTTTTCGCTCCCGGCCAAGGGGTAGGTTTCAGTTACTGCCGCCTGACAATAGGAGCCAACGACTACTCACGCGAATGGTATAGTTTCAACGAGACTGATGGAGACTTCGAGATGAGGAATTTCAGTATCAAGCGTGACTATGACGCCCATATCCCCTATATAAAGGCTGTGAAAAAAGCCAATCCCGGGATGCGCTTCTGGGCATCCCCATGGAGTCCACCCACATGGATGAAGACCAACCATCACTACGCTACCCAGAGTGGCGACCACAACGATCTGGACAAGGACAACCAGGTGCTTGAAGGTGACCATTTTATTCAGGACAGACGCTATCTTGACGCGTTCGCGCTCTATCTTTCAAAGTTTATCACAGCTTACAAAGACGAAGGTATCAATGTCGAAATGATCCAATTCCAGAACGAGCCTTACACACGCAACCAATGGCCCACATGCCTGTGGACTCCCGAAGCTATGCGCAACTTCATAGCCTCACACCTGGGGCCGCGCTTCGAAGCCGACCATCCGGAAGTGCAACTATGGCTCGGAACAATAAACTGCGGCAATATCGAGGATGTCAACCTCGTGATGAACGATCCAGAAGCCGGCAAATACATCAAAGGGATAGGACTGCAATGGGAAGGGAAAAACATTGTCCGTAAAATTTCCGATACTTATCCCAATATAAAACTGATGCAGACCGAAAACGAATGTGGCGGCGGAACTTTCGACTGGGAGGCGGCCAGACATACTTATGAGCTGTTGAAAACCTATATCAAGGGAGGTGTCAGCTCCTATATGTATTGGAATGCCATCCTTGCCGACAAGGGGACAAGCACATGGGGATGGAACCAGAACGCGATGGTTGTAATAGACTCCAAGACAGGAAAAATCAACTTCACCCCCGAATTTTATCTTATAAAGCACCTGAGCCACTATGTGCAACCGGGTGCGTCAAAGATGAAAACCATGGGCAATGACGAAGATATACTCGCATTCCTAAACCCGGATGGAAAAACCGTGATCTTTGTCGCCAACAAAGACAACGAGCCAAAACACATGTCTGTGGGAATAGGCAAAAACGTGGTATCATTTACCATGAAACCAGATTCGTTCAATACGCTAACATTTGAAAAATAACCATGAATATTAAATCTGTCATCATAGCGGTATCCGTGTCTATGGCCGTCCCGGCCATAGCGGCAGACAAGTCCGAATGGCGCTCATCGGTTGAAAATGCCTACTGGGTAGGAGAGAAAGTCCCTTCATGGACGTCAAAACCGTCTGACGGGGCCGATATCCTCACTGTCACCGACAATGAGGCCCAAATTATTGACGGCATTGGCGGAACATTCAACGAAATAGGCTGGGACGCGCTATGCGCCCTCGATGACACCGAGCGAGCCAGTGTCATCAACAACCTTTTCTCATCTATCGAATCAAACTATTCATATTGCCGTATGCCGATCGGCGCCAGCGATTACGGCATGAACTTCTACTCTCTCAACGATGTGGCAGATGATTTCAAAATGGTGAATTTCAGCATTGCCCGTGACCGCCACATCCTGATGCGCTACATCAAGGAGGCTATGAAGGTAAATCCGGGCCTGAAAATATGGGCCTCGCCATGGAGTCCTCCCGCATGGATGAAGACCAACAACCATTATAGCAGCGGTTATGACAAAAGCGGAACAGACCACAACGGTCTTCCGGCAGAGCACGAACTCGAACTGCCCACGACCGGCTTCAAAATGCAGCGTGGCTATCTTGATGCGTATGCTCTATATTTTGCCAAATTCGTTAAGGCATACGAAAAGGAAGGCATCCATATAGAGGCTGTAAACGTCCAGAACGAGCCATGCTCTAATCATATATTCCCGTCGTGCGTCTGGCGTCCCGAAGACCTTGCTTATTTTATAGGTCACTTCCTCGGGCCTAAATTCGAAGAAGAAAACATAGATACGGATATCTATTTTGGCACAATCAACCGTGACAATCCCGACTATACACGTACGGCTCTCGACTATGCTCCCGCTGCCAGATATATCAAAGGCGCCGGTTTCCAATGGGACGGCAAGGGAGCGATACCCTACATCAATACAGAATATCCGTCAATCAAAGTCATGCACACAGAGGCTGAGTGTGGCAACGGGTCAAACGACTGGGCTGCGGCAGAACACACCTGGTGGCAGATGCGCCATTACCTCACAAACGGCTCGCGCACATTCATCTATTGGAACATGGTGCTCGACCACGAAGGCACCAGCCCTTGGGGATGGAAGCAAAACGCTCTCATCTCCGTCAACAAGGATGACAAGACCGTCACGTATAATCCTGAGTATTATCTTATGAAACATCTGTGCCGGTTTGTAAATCCTGGAGCCCGAAGACTTGTCACCGAAGGAGACGACCTTCTCGCCTTTGTCAACCCTGACGGCCGGCGGGCAGTCATGATTGTCAACCGTGACAACAAGGCAAAAAAACTCTCCGTAAAAATGGATGGGAAATATCTCAATATCACAGTAAAGCCTAAATCATTCAACACCTTCAACCTATAATACCAATACAGCAATGACTCTCAGTAAGAAAATACTCGCCGGAGCACTGCTTGCCATCACGCTCTCATCGGGAAACGCCCTAAGAGCACAGTGCTGCCACGAGCTTTACGAGGACATGACGGCTCCGATGCACGACCGCATCATGGATCTTCTCTCACAGATGACCGTAGAGGAGAAAATCTCGCTCATGACCCATAATGCCCCGGCCATCCCACGTCTCGGAATCGATAAATATTATCATGGAAACGAGGCTCTGCACGGCGTGGTGCGCCCCGGAAAATTCACGGTATTTCCACAGGCTATCGGCATGGCTGCAACGTGGAATCCAGAGCTGGTCAACAAAGTGGCTACAGCCATATCTGACGAAGCCCGTGGCAAATGGAACGAACTCGGACTCGGCAAGAAACAGACCCAGGGATCAAGTGACCTTCTGTCGTTCTGGTCTCCTACCGTCAACATGGCACGAGACCCGCGCTGGGGCCGTACCCCCGAGACATATGGCGAAGACCCGTTCCTTACAGGCGAGATCGGCGTGGCATTTGTCAAAGGCATCCAAGGCAACCATCCAAGGTATCTGAAAGCGACAGCGTGTCCCAAACACTTTGCCGCCAACAACGAGGAACACAACCGCGCAAGCTGTAATGCCGTAATAAGCGAACGAGACCTCCGAGAATTTTACTTTCCCGCATTTGAGAAATGTATCGTTGACGGAAAGGCCCAATCGATAATGACAGCCTACAACGCTGTCAACGGAATACCATGTGTTGTCAACAATTACCTTATTGACAAAGTACTGCGCAAAGACTGGGGATTCCAAGGATATGTCGTATCCGATTGCAGCGCTCCGGCATGGATGGTGACACAACACAAGTTCGTGCGCGACACCGAGACTGCCGCCGTTCTGATGATGAAGGCGGGAATGGATATAGAGTGTGCCCATGACGTTTATTGCGAGCCTCTTCTCGATGCATACCGGCACTACCGCGTCACAGATGCCGAGATTGACTCGGCCGCTTACCACATCCTGCGTGGCCGTATGTTGCTTGGCCTTTTTGACGATCCAAAAGAGAACCCTTACAACTTTATCAGTCCTGACAAGGTGGGATGTAAGGAGCATCAGGATCTCGCTCTCGAAACAGCCCGTCAGAGCATCGTTCTACTCAAAAACGAAAAGAACTTCCTTCCGCTTAACCCGAAAAAATTAAAATCTATTGCTGTCGTAGGGCTTAACGCAGACAGATGCGAATTCGGAGATTACAGCGGTACACCTGTCAACCCTCCTGTCAATGTCCTTGAAGGTATCCGAAACCGCGTGGGAAATGACGTAAAAATCGTACATGCGCCATGGATTTCAAGTTCTACCGGCTACGAACCCATCAACAAGAGTTTCTTTCCACAAGGACTCAAAGCCGAGTATTTCAACAATACAGAGCTAAAAGGGACACCCGCCGTCCGCACAGAGGAAGAACTGTATTACGACCCAGTCAACCGTCCGCCGGATCCGTTCCTGCCCACAGCTCCCATGTCAGCCAGATGGAGCGGCCCTCTCGTACCGACCGTTTCAGGCAAATATACTCTGACGATGCGTTCCGATGACGGATGCCGCGTATATCTCGACGGTAAAAAACTTATTGATGCATGGGTAGAACGTCCTGCGGCTGACGACAAAGTAATAATCGAACTCGAAGCCGGAAAAAGCTACGACCTTGTGGTAGAATATTTTGACGGCGGTGGAGACTGTTTTGCCCGTCTTTACTGGGAAGCGCCAGACCTTGACTCCCGTGACCGTATCGAGCTTTACGGCGAGGCCGGCAAAATTGCCGCCGAATGTGACGTGACAGTGGCTGTCCTCGGTATAGACAAGTCTATCGAACGCGAGGGACAAGACCGCTACACCCTCGAACTCCCTGCTGACCAACAGGAGTTTATCCGTGAAATCTACAAGATCAATCCTCGGACAGTGGTTGTTCTTGTCGCAGGCAGCTCACTCGCCATCAACTGGATTGACGAAAACATACCCGCCATAATAGATGCCTGGTATCCCGGCGAACAAGGTGGAAATGCAGTGGCCGAAGTACTCTTCGGAGACTATAATCCCGGCGGTCGTCTGCCACTGACATTCTACAACTCTCTTGACGAACTTCCGGCCTTTGACGATTACAGTGTAGAGGGGCGCACATACCAGCACTTCACAGGAAATCCGCTCTATGAGTTCGGCTATGGTCTGAGCTACACCAAGTTCAATTATCGCAATATGAAAGTAACCGACAATGGCGAAAACGTCAATGTCACTTTCTCAGTCAATAATGCAGGCAGACGTGACGGAGACGAGGTAGCCCAGGTATATGTGACCTATCCCGAGACCGGCGTCCCAATGCCCGTCAAACAGCTCAGAGGCTTCAAGCGTGTCTCCATTCCCAAGGGCAAGTCTACTGAAATATCTATTGATATTCCAAAGAAGGATCTGCGGTACTGGAACGAAAGTAGCGGACGGTTCGTGACTCCGAAGGGCAACTACAACATCATGGTAGGAGCCTCATCAGGCGATATCCGGCTACAAAAAGAATTCTTATTGAGATGACTGTAAGTATGTATCCAACCCGTCATGAAGCAGGATTAATCCTGTTCCATGACGGGGGCTGGATCAACCATTAATCAAGAGGATATTACGAGCCACCAACACCCTATCTGATGATGAGACTTCTAACATTTTTGCTCATCGCTACGGCGATTACCTCACATGCTGAAACCTGTCCGGCCAGCGATACCGAATATCCTGTCACCAAGAAGATGGGCAATCCGCTATTCGTCCAATTCAAATCACCGATGTTCGAATGTGACAGCACAGGGCCTCTATACACGGCAGATCCCTCAGCCCATGTATGGGATGACGGACGGCTGTATATATATGCCAGCCACGACATAGAACCTCCATGGGGATGTGACCGCATGGACAGATACCACGTTTTTTCCACAACAGACATGGTCAACTGGACTGACCATGGAGAAATCCTCAACTCCAATGACGTGAAGGAACAGGACGGATGGGGTATAGACGGATGGATGTGGGCACCAGACTGCGCTTACAATCCTAAGGATAAAAACTACTATTTTTTCTTTCCCCATGTCAACGAACCGTTGCCTTGGGGCGGCCACGACTGGCGCGTCGGTGTCGCTAAAAGCAAATATCCTGACAAGGACTTCAAAGTGACAGGCTATGTGAAAGGAGCAGCATCCCTTATAGATCCATGCGTCTTTATCGATGATGACGGACAGGTCTATCTCTATAACGGAGGAGGAGGCCAATGCAAAGGTGCCCGCCTCGACCCTGACGACTGGACACGACTCGCAGAAGAACCACATCCTATGGAGGGACTCGTAGACTTTCACGAAGGCACATGGATCAACAAAATCAACGGGAAATACTATCTTTCACATGCAGACAATCATCCGGGTGCCGATGGGAACCGTATGCGCTATGCTATCAGTGATTCTCCCCTCGGGCCGTGGGTTGACAAAGGGGTCATACTCTATCCCACAGGTTGTGGCACAAGCCACGGCTCTATTGTAGAATACAAGGGGCAATGGTATGTGTTCTATCACACATCCAACTACTCAGGACGGGGAGAGTTAAGGTCTGTGTGCTTCGACCCTGTCAGAATCGATAAGGACGGAACCATAAATGTTGTTGAAAACTGGGGCAAGCCGTTCAAAAACGCAGTGCGTATTGACGGCAAGGCACTCATTGTAGAGGCGGAGGACTACAACCGGGGCGGCGAACATTATGCCTTTCACAAATTTGAAATTCCAGACAAGAAAACCAAATACCGACGGGATGACACAGGTATCAGACCTCTGAACCATGGCGGCCATTATGTAGCCGGAATCAAAGGAAAAGAATGGATGCGCTACTCTACCGAGGTCTTCCTGCCGGGCAAGTACAATATAACCTTAGTGATCCGTGCCTCGTCTCCCGACAGCAAGATACATCTGAGCGTCAACGGTATTGATGCCACAGGAAGCATATCGGTTCCAGTATCTGACAGATGGCTGTCAGTCTCCCTTCCGGCTGTTGATTTTGACACAGACTCACGTTACATTGATCTGCGTGTAGAAAACGGCACCATAGATATTGACCGCTTCATAATGGTTCCATCTGACAACAAAAACAAATAGGTACATCATTTAATTTGTCCTGCCGGGACTTTTGTGAAAAAACAATCGGCAGTAAGATAGTTTTAGATTCCGAAAAGCAGCGAGTTAGACAGCATTTAGTTTATGCTAACTGACTCGCTGTAATTATTTCCCTTTAAGTCTCGGATTAAAATAATTCAAATAGTGCCGGGATTTCAGACAGATACGAAATATAAATACCACGATTTTTTTATTTATTGGGCGCAACGTGATTTTTTCATTATATCCCATACCATAATTTTGCGTTACATAATCTTGAATCATAAAACCTAAAAACCGACACAACACAATGAAAAAAGTGAGACTGACTTATTTGGCGTTATTGGCTGCGCTTTTTATTTCCACCCATACAGCCAAAGCCGACGGGTGGGAAGCAAAGCAAGGGCCTATGATGACTCCTTGGGCAGAACATATTGATCCGGCAAACATTATGCCCGAATACCCTCGCCCGCAGATGCAACGTCCTGAATGGATGAATCTCAACGGTTTGTGGAACCTGCGAAAGGGTATAGCCGGTGAGCCATATTCGTCAACATTTGAATATGACAAGGAGATACTTGTGCCCTTCCCTATCGAATCAGCCTTGTCAGGCGTAATGGAGAAAAGCGACGAGCAATGCTACTGGTACCGACGCAAATTCGTCCTGCCTGAATCAATGACCGGCAGAAACATACTCCTTCATTTTGGCGCAGTAGACTGGGAGACCGTAGTCTATGTGAACGGAACCAAAGTCGGAAGCCACACAGGCGGTTATGACCCGTTCTACTTCGACATCACTCCGGCGTTAAAGAAAGGTGGCGAACAGGAAATAGCCGTATATATCTATGATAATACAGGTGTCCAGGGCCAACCTACCGGGAAACAATCCAAAAACCCTTCAATCTGCTGGTATACTGCCGTCAGCGGTATATGGCAGAGTGTCTGGCTCGAACCTGTCAACAATGTCTATATAACCGACATGGAGATAGAACCTTGTCTTGACCAGAGATATCTGCGTCTAAGAGTCAACACATCCATGGGTGATAATTCCCTTGCTTTTAACGCCATTGTCAAGGATAAGGAGGGAAAGGCCGTAGCCGAATTGAAAGGCGGAAAAACAGCCACAGCCACCTCCGTCATATTTGGCGGAGACATAAAGACATGGTCGCCGGAATCCCCTTATCTCTATGACCTCGAAGTGGAGATACTGAAAGAGGGGGTTGTGACAGACAAGGTGAGCGGTTATTGCGCCATGCGTAAGATCGAAGTCAAAAAAGATGATGCCGGAGTGCCACGCATCTACCTGAACAACGAACAGATTTTCCAGATGGGCCCGCTTGATCAGGGATGGTGGCCCGACGGATTGTATACAGCCCCGTCTGACGAAGCGTTGCTCTATGACATCCGGATAATGAAGGATCTGGGATTCAACATGGTGCGTAAACACATCAAAACCGAACCAGCCCGATGGTATTATCATTGTGACCGTGAAGGACTGCTTGTATGGCAGGACATGCCCAGCCCCAATCTGCCGAAAGGTAGCGAGGAGATAGCAAAGAAAACCTTTGAAGACGAGGCCAGACGGATAGTGAAATATTACAAGAACTTCCCCTCCATCGTCCACTGGGTGGTATTTAACGAAGGCTGGGGACAGTTTGATACCGAACGTATGACCAGACTCGTTGACGGATGGGTCAATAACCTCGTGCCAGCCCGTTTCGGCAAATCATCGTTGATATGCTGTGCCAGCGGCTGGGTAGATGCCGAAATAGGAAACATAATAGACACTCACAGCTACCCGTCACCGTCATGTCCGAACAATGCAAACCGGGCTTCGGTATGTGGCGAGTATGGCGGTATCACCCTAAAAGTCCCCGGCCACATCTGGCCCGGCGGAGATTTCCAATATACCACGGTAGAGACATCAGAGGATTTCACCGCATTCTTCAACAGACTCTGCAACCAGATACAGGACTATTATTACCAAGGGCTGAACGCAGCTGTCTACACGCAGATCTCAGATGTGGAGATAGAGAAAAACGGTATCATGACCTATGACCGCAAGGTTATAAAACCCCACTCCCCCACAGGATTGCTAAGAGATAAAATCATTGAGTGTGTCAACATGCCGCGAAGTGACGTGAAAATCAAGACTATTCTCTCCACTGCAAAAGAGCATGTCTACACATGGCGTTATACCACAGACAACGTTCCGAGACGATGGTTCGAAAAAGGATTTGACGACAGCTCATGGAGTGAGGGCAAGGCTGCATTCGGTGCCAATCTGCCTGCCAACTCGGCATATCTTGCCCACACACCCTGGACTACCAACCAGATCTTCATGCGCAGATGGTTCTATCTCGGTGACATAGACGAAGCCCTTATCAACAAGTTCCGTTTCACAGTATTCCACGATGATGACATAGAGATATATCTCAACGGTATCCTTGCCGCATCCAGATCAGGATGTGTGTTCAACTATACACCGATGGATATTTCTGACCAAGCTCTGGCAACACTTAAACCAAATTCATGGAACCTTATAGCTATCGGCGGGAAACAGGGTACAGGCCAACAGATTATGGATGCCGGTATATCCGCTTACGTCACCGAGGACTTTGAATATACCGAGAATCACGATAATCTCGACTCTCATGATTATACCCGGTTCCCGGAACCCGGCTCGGTAACTGTTCCGTCATTCAGAAAAGTTACATACGAATTCCGCCACACTTCCGACCGCAACAATGTGGCATGGGGAGATTTTGACAACGACGGACGCCTTGAAGTAATATATTCCGGGTTAGACCCACATGCAGAAGGCTCTGACAGCCATATGTCGGTCATGTACCATAATGATGGAAACAACGGGTTCTCTCACACATCAAACCCGATATATCCTGTATACTATGCCTGTCCGACTGCAATTGATTTCAACAATGACGGATTGCTCGATCTCTTTGTCCCCGGTCTGTCAAACAAAGAACTTGGCTGTATCGATGACATCACAGCGCTGCTTTTCAAAAACACCGGCAACGGCCAATTCGAAGAAACAAACCTCGGTAACGTGGCCATGGGAATTGCACCTATATACAATGATACCGATGGTGGCCGGGGCCGTCACTGGGTATCGGTCGGAGACTACGACAATGACGGATTCCCGGACATCATAGTGACAGGGCGAGATGATTACGATACAGAGGAGAACGGAGTCACACTCCATCACAGAGACCGTCGCGCAGTGTATTTGTACCACAACGATGGCGGAGAACGCTTTACCAGAGTTGAAAAACCTCTCAACGGCACTAATGAATTCATCCCTCTTGCACGAGGCTCTGTCTATTTCGCAGACATGAACAATGACGGATACCTCGACATTGTTTCTTCCGGCTACGGTCTGAACGAAGGCAATCTCCATGTATACTGGAATAACGGAGACGGGACTTTCAGTGAGAGACCAGAGCGCCTCTATGGCTCATATGACGCATCGTGTGCCATAGGCGATCTTGACAACGACGGTTATCAAGACATCGTTGTAACAGGCTTTTCGGCCAATAAGGGAGGTGGCAGCACCAAGTCTTTTTTCATATACCGCAATAACGGAGACCGTACATTTTCAATGCTTAACGACTCATTCTGTGGGTTTGAAGGAATAGACGGTGCGACTCCGGCCCTGGGTGATGTAAACAACGACGGACTCGTTGACATTCTTGTCGGTGGCCATGGCGCCACTCACGAAATCACTACGTGGGTTTACCTCAACAGGGGCGATTTCCTATTCCAGCCTTCATATGCCTACTATAACGACCCATTCGGAAAGCTCGGTTCATTCTCACGCATCAGCCACGGCAACAACCACCTGATTGACTATGACGGAGACGGCTTGCTTGATGTCTGGAACATGGGATGGGCACACTCCTCACCATGCGGCAAGGATTGCAACACAGAGCTATATCGCAACACATCGACATCGATAGTACCAAACTTGGCTCCTGACGCTCCGGCCAATCTGAGCATGTCATATGACAAGACAACCGGCATGGCCACATTCTCATGGGATGCCCCGGCCGACGATACCACCCCCACGGAAGCCTTACGTTACAACCTATATATTAAAAAGGACGACACAAATACCATCATGACCGTCATTCCAGCCGACCCGGCTACCGGGTTCATCAAGACCGACCAGCTCACCGGCGCGCTGACAACGACACACTATTCGGTAAAGGTTCCCTTTGAGGACGCCAGATACACTTGGGGGGTACAGGCTATTGACAACGGAAAGGCAGCAAGCCGATTCTCAACCTCTTTATTTAATCCGGCAAAAACATCGTCTATTAAAAAAAAAATCGCAGATGATACCTTTGGACTCTATGTGACCGGCGACACAGTTCACTATGAACTCGGTGAAAGATATTCCCTGCTGACACTCCATAATGCCAATGGGATTGTCGCGGCTACCACTACAAAACGTACAGGACGGATAAGCGGGCTTTTACCGGGTGTCTATGTAGCGACAGCTACTGACAACAAAATATCCGAGACAATCAAAATCATCATCAACAACCAATATGAACCTTGAATAACGTATAGCTGTATTCATCAGTTGTTTTTTCTGACGAATACAGCTATTCCAATCATAAATAACCATTGCGGTTTTTATGTTGTGGAAAATTTAAGATGTGTAATCCGTGAAAAAACATCTCCACCTATTGCAACATTAAACGAAAAGCTGTAACTTTGCGTTATAAAAATACCGGATCACATCAGAGACGATTGGGAAACTCTTCAATTTATTCTGAAATACCGAGACAAGCTTCGTCGCCCGATGGCGGGCCTCATCCCATTTCGGGAGGCACACTGCCCGGAGGATTACAACG
>CAJTRI010000006.1:66019-137327 GCA_910578615.1 uncultured Duncaniella sp.
CAAGCACTCAAATCCTGTCACTCGGAGTTTCATCATCTTGCTCTGATGTGGTCTTTTTTTTGCCCTTCTCCAAACAGAATCGTAACCAAACTTTCCAGAAGACCTGCGCGATATGGCAAAACAGGACTACATACTTAAAAACCGTGAGTGGCTTGCAGAAAAAGCCAAGGAACCGGGAGTACAGACCCTTGACAAAGGCATACTCTACAAAGTATTGAAACGCGGCAACCAGTCCTCCCCCACCCCCAACCGCAGCAGTGTCGTCACAGCACACTACGTAGGCAAGACTATCAACGGCAAGACTTTTGACAGCAGTCGCGGAGGCGTGGCCCCGGCATTCAGGCTGCGCGAACTCATTCCCGGATGGATTATCGCCCTCCAAAACATGCACATCGGTGACAAGTGGGAAATCTACATACCGTCCGAACAAGCCTACGGAAAATCCAACCAGCCGGGAATTCCCGGCGGATCCACGCTCATATTCGAAATAGAACTTCTCGGAATCGCCTGAGAGCTTCCGTCATAACAAGTCTATACGCAGCCCCTCATTGGCAAGAACCGTTTGAGGAAAAACATCGAGGGCCTCTTTTAGAAGAATACCCTCACCGTTGACGTAGCGTTTTGAAAAATGACCGATAATAAGGCGCCGTGCTCCGGCCCTAAGAGCCACATCGGCTGCCTCGGCTGCCGTAGAATGACCGCGCTCACGCGCCTGACCTCTTAGCGATTCATCATACGTGGCTTCATGATATACCGTGTCAACCCCCTTTATATCTCGGGCAACCCTTACCGAATGCATTGTATCGCTGCAATACGCATAGCTGACCGTAGGATCTGGAGCCGTGGTCAGCGCCGCATTGGGAACCACCGTACCGTCATCCTTGACAAAGTCAGCACCTTCCTTTATCTTCTGCAACATTGAGACAGGGATTTTGTGAAACCTGACCATATCTCCGCGCAAGTGACGCAGCTTGGGCTTCTCTCGGAAAATAAACCCCGTGCACTCTGTCCTGTGGCATAGCGGAAACGTCTCCACCGTGAGAGAAGAGTCCTCATATACAATCCTGCGTTCCCCCGGTTCGATAATATCATATTCAATATCAAACGATGACTTGTGATTGAAAAAATCCATCCAGGTCTTCAACAACGTAGCTCCCTCACGGAAAACGTGTATAGTCACTGTTCCCTGCACCTCGTGCAATGACATCGTGGATAACAGCCCCGGAAGACCAAAGAAATGGTCACCGTGAAGATGTGATATAAATATATGTCCGAGTCGCGAAAATTTCAGCCCCATCTGCCTGAACCGTGATTGCGCACCCTCGCCACAATCAATCATGAACAACTTGTCACGAAAGTCCACAACCTGACATGAAGGCTGATGACGGGCAGACGGAGTAGCCGAGCCACATCCGAGGATTATAATCTGAAACTTTGCCATACAACAAAGTTAAGACTTTTTTCCAGTATGACCAAATGAAACTTCTCACATCAGCCACTCCCACAAACACACAACCGGCATGCCTGTCGAGGATTAAAAAAGGTTACTCTGGAATATAGGCGGTGACATACGCATAACTGTCTAAGGATTGGCAGATAGTATTTAGCTCGGTTCATTTCGTCAACATCTCAACCGCAGCCTCCTTTGTATCTGTGAAAACAACATCCTTCCCCTTATTACTCTCATAAATAAAATCCCTCAGAGGATATAAATTCTTAACAAGGGAATTCTGCTATTCAAGATGATTTACTATATAATCCATGATGAATCATATTCGGCCCTGCTCACTATTTGAAATAAAAAAGATAGCTCCAACTAAAAAATCATAAAAATTTGTTTGAATTTAGAAATAATTATTAACTTTGCAATTCAAATTCACACAAATTTATCATGAGCGACAGATTATTCATATTTGACACGACTCTCCGCGACGGCGAACAGGTGCCCGGTTGCCAGCTCAATACCGTAGAAAAAATAGAGGTGGCAAAAGCCCTCGAAAATCTCGGTGTAGATGTCATTGAGGCGGGCTTTCCCGTGTCAAGTCCGGGGGACTTCAATTCTGTGGTTGAAATATCCAAAGCCGTCACATGGCCAACGATATGCGCGCTCACACGCGCCGTGGAAAACGACATCCGAGTGGCTGCTGACGCTCTGAAATATGCCAAACATCCCAGAATACATACAGGCATCGGAACGTCAGACCCGCATATCAGATATAAATTCAACTCTAACCGCGAGGAGATAATCGAACGTGCCGTCCGTGCCGTATCCTACGCCAAGAAATTTGTCGAAGATGTGCAGTTTTATGCCGAAGACGCCGGACGAACCGACAATGAATATCTTGCACGCGTCATAGAGGCAGTCATCAAGGCAGGGGCTACCGTGGTGAACATCCCTGACACCACCGGCTACTGTATGCCATGGGAATTCGGAGAAAAAATAAAGTACCTGATGGAACATGTGGATGGAATAGACCGTGTGACCATAGCCACTCATTGTCACAACGACCTCGGTATGGCAACAGCCAACACCGTGGCCGGTATAGCCAACGGTGCACGCCAGGCCGAAGTCACTATAAACGGAATCGGCGAACGAGCCGGAAATACCGCCCTCGAAGAGGTGGTGATGACATTCCGCTCTCATCGGGAACTTGGCATTGACACAAACATCAATGCCACGAAGATAACGTCAACGTCACGTATGGTATCAAGCCTCATGAATATGCCGGTGCAGCCAAACAAGGCTATCGTCGGGCGCAACGCGTTCGCCCATTCTTCTGGAATCCATCAGGACGGAGTTCTCAAAAACCGAGAAAGCTACGAGATAATAGACCCGCGCGATGTAGGAATTGACGAAAACTCCATAGTCCTCACAGCCCGTTCCGGCCGCGCGGCACTCAAACACCGCCTCCACGTGCTCGGAATAGAGCTTACCTCCGAACAGCTTGACAAAGCTTACGAGGAATTTCTCAGACTCGCCGACCGAAAGAAAGAGATTAACGATGATGACGTCCTCATGCTGGCCGGACAGCACCGCAAGGCTACCAGCCGCATCAAGCTTGATTTCCTACAAGTCACATCGGGTGTCGGGTTACACTCCGTGGCAAGTGTCGGACTTGACATCGCAGGAGAGAAATTCGAGGCCTGCGCATCCGGCAACGGCCCTGTCGATGCTGCCATTTCGGCAATCAAAATCATCATACGGCGCAAGATGCTTGTCAAAGAATTCCTGATACAGGCCATCAACAAGGGCAGTAACGACATAGGGAAGGTGCACATGACGGTAGAACATGACGGAGCCTCCTACTATGGATTCTCTGCCAATACCGACATCGTGGCCGCCAGCGCGGAAGCCTTTATCGATGCCATCAACAAATTCGTTCGCTGACCATTTCCATCAATCCAAATATCTGAGACAGATGCCCAAGACATTATTTGACAAAATATGGGACGCCCACGTGGTCAACCACATTCCTGACGGCCCCGACCAACTCTATATAGACAGACATTATTGCCACGAGGTTACAAGCCCGCAGGCTTTCGAAGGACTGAGAAAGAGAGGTCTGAAAATATTCCGCCCGGAACGCACTTTCTGTTCTCCTGACCATAATATCCCCACCATCGGGCAGGACAAGCCTATATCGGATCCCGTTTCCCGACATCAGGTGGATACACTCCGGCAAAATGCCGCAGATTTCGGCGTGACATATTTCGGGATAGGCCATCCCAAAAACGGGATAATCCACGTCATCGGGCCGGAAAACGGCCTCACACTTCCGGGAGCCACAATCGTATGCGGCGATTCCCACACTTCGACCCACGGGGCCGTAGGTGCCGTGGCTTTCGGCATAGGGACATCCGAGGTGGAGATGGTACTTGCATCGCAGTGCATTATCCAGAACAAACCAAAAACGATGCGCATCAATGTCGAAGGACGCCTCCGGCCCGGAGTAACCGCAAAAGATATCGCGCTCTACATCATAGCCCGAATGTCCACCGGGGGAGCAACAGGTTATTTTGTGGAATATGCAGGAGAAGCCATCCGCAATCTGAGTATGGAAGAACGGCTTACCGTCTGCAACCTGTCTATCGAGATGGGTGCGCGTGGAGGTATGATCGCACCAGATGAAACAACATTTGAATATGTAAAGGGAAAAGAATACGCGCCCAAAGGAGAAGAGTGGGACAAAGCCGTGGCCTACTGGCGCACACTGCCTTCGGATCCCGGAGCCAGCTTCGACCGCGAAGTCACATTCCAAGCCGAGGACATAGATCCGCGCATCACCTTCGGCACAAATCCCGGTATGGGAATAGGTATAGACGAGACTGTACCGACCCCTCCTGCTGATGACGAACAGGGAAGAATATCATTCCGTAAAGCCCTCGAATACATGGGATTCAAATCCGGTGAAAAACTCATAGGCAAAAAGGTAGACTACGTATTCCTCGGTTCATGCACCAACGGACGTATCGAGGACTTCCGAGCCTTTGCGTCCGTGGTGAAGGGAAGAAAGAAACATCCCGGAGTGACCGCATGGCTCGTACCCGGCTCGTGGAATGTCGACAGACAGATACGTGAGGAAGGTATCGACAAAATTCTTGAAGAAGCCGGTTTCGAGCTAAGACAGCCCGGATGTTCGGCATGCCTCGCGATGAACGATGACAAGATTCCGTCAGGCAAACTCGCCATATCCACATCGAACCGAAATTTCGAAGGACGCCAAGGCCCGGGGGCACGCACCATACTCGCGGGCCCGCTGACAGCGGCCGCTGCGGCAGTTACAGGCGAAATCACAGACCCAAGGACAGTCTAACGCAAAATCCCGACCAAGATGAAAGAAAAATTCTCTACCATAACCTCTACCTGTGTCCCTCTTCCTATGGAGAACGTTGATACAGATCAAATTATCCCGGCACGCTTTCTCAAAGCCACCTCTCGCGAAGGGTTTGGCGACAATCTGTTCCGTGACTGGCGTTATGACAAAGCTGGAAATCCCCGCCCTGACTTCGTCCTCAACAATCCGGCCTACTCAGGGTGTATCCTCGTGGCCGGAAAAAACTTCGGTTCAGGCTCTTCACGCGAACATGCCGCCTGGGCCATACATGACTATGGATTCCGTGTAGTGATATCAAGTTTCTTTGCCGACATACACAAGCAGAACGAGCTAAATTGCTTCGTGTTGCCCGTGACAGTCAGCGAAGAGTTTCTTGCCGAACTTTTCGCATCCATTGCCGCCGATAACCGCACTGAGGTGCGCGTGGATCTCCCGTCACAGACAGTGACCAATCTCGCCACCGGGCGAACCGAGAAATTCGACATCAATCCTTATAAAAAACAGTGCCTGTCAGAGGGTCTTGACGATGTGGAATACCTTCTCTCCCGCCGTTCCGATACCGAGGCCTGGGAATCATCCCGTAAGTGATGAGGGTAGAGATAATGGACACAACACTCCGCGACGGCGAACAAACGTCGGGAGTGTCATTCTCCACATCGGAGAAGATGGCTATCACACGCCTTCTTCTCCACGAGCTGCACGTTCCACGCATAGAGGTGGCATCAGCCAGAGTCTCCGATGGAGAGCGTTCCACCGTCAGCCGCATATGCGCGTGGGCCGGACGCACGGGATGTCTCGAATCAATCGAGATTCTTGGATTCCTTGACAACGGCCGGTCTGTCAGCTGGGTCAGAGAGGTCGGAGCAAAGGTCATAAACCTTCTTGCCAAAGGTTCCGAAAAACACTGCCGCCTCCAACTCAGGCAGTCTCCTGCCGAACACTTTGCCGCAATAGCCGAAGAAACCGAACGAGCCGTAAGAGAGGGGCTTGAAGTAAACCTATATCTTGAAGATTGGAGTAACGGGATGAAACATTCGGCAGACTATGTTTATGCCCTAATGGACACGGTCAAAGATCTGCCTATAAAAAGATTCCTTCTCCCTGACACACTCGGCATTCTCGACCCGTTTGACACACTCGGATATATAGGAGAGATGGTCAGACGCTATCAAGCCCTTCACTTTGACTTTCATGCCCACAATGACTATGACCTTGCCACAGCCAATACCTTAGCCGCCGTCCGTGCAGGGGCAAAAGGCGTTCATTGCACTGTCAACGGACTTGGGGAACGTGCCGGAAACGCCACACTGTCAAGCTCTGTCACAGCCCTGCATGACAGACTCGGAGCCACCACAGGTATAGACGAGGGCAAGATTAACAAAGTGAGCCATATAGTCGAATCATTCTCTGGGATACAGGTACCGCCGAACAAACCGATAATCGGGGAAAGCGTATTCACGCAGTGTGCCGGAGTACACGCTGACGGAGACAACAAGAACAATTTATATTACAACGACCTGCTGCCCGAGCGATTCGGTCGTGAGCGTGAATACGCGCTCGGAAAGACATCAGGCCGCGCCAATATACGCAAAAATCTCGAAGTCCTCGGCATAGAACTATCCGAAGAAGATATACTCAAAGTCACAGAACGGGTCATCCAGCTCGGAGACAAAAAAGAACTCGTGTCACAGGCCGATCTTCCGTTCATTGTGGCCGATGTCTTGAAACACTCGGCCATCCCGTCAAGAATCAGAGTGGCCAACTATGCGCTCAGCCTTTCACACGGTATGCGTCCAACCGCGTCTGTAAAACTCATTATCGATGACAATGAATATCAGGATTCCGCAGCTGGCGACGGGCAGTTTGACGCATTCATGCGCGCGGTTAGAAACATATACACAAAGAAACTCGGACGCGCCTTCCCCACCCTATCCAATTACAGCGTCAGCATCCCTCCCGGCGGACGCACCGATGCCTTGGTACAGACCACTGTAACATGGAACTACGAGGGATCTGCGATAAAGACCCGGGGGCTTGACGCTGACCAGACCGAGGCCGCCATACGGGCCACGGTGAAAATGTTGAACATAATTGAAAACAAACAAGAACGATATGGACTTTAAGATAGCCGTTTTGCCCGGAGATGGTATCGGGCCTGAGATATCTGCCTGCGGGGTAGATGTGATGACAGCCGTGTGCAATAAATTCGGCCACACTGTGGAATACAGACACGCCGTCTGCGGGGCCGATGCGATAGACAAAGCGGGAGACCCATTTCCCGAAGAGACCTACCAGACATGCCTGTGGGCAGACGCCGTTCTCTTTTCGGCTGTCGGTGATCCAAAATTCGACAATGATCCAGATGCCAAGGTGCGTCCCGAACAGGGGTTGCTTGCAATGAGAAAAAAACTCGGACTCTATGCCAACATCCGCCCGGTAGAGACATTTGACTGCCTCATCCACATGTCACCCCTGCGCAAGGAAATAGTTGAGGGTGCCGACTTCGTGTGCATCCGCGAGCTGACAGGAGGCATGTATTTCGGAGAAAAACTCGAAGGAACCGATCATGCATACGACACCAACTCCTATACACGCCAAGAGGTGGAGCGCATTCTCCACACCGCCTATGGCTACGCCCGTCGCCGACGTCATCATCTGACAGTGGTTGACAAGGCAAACGTCCTTGCATCCAGCCGCCTATGGAGAAAAGTAGCTCAGGAGACAGCCCCAATGTATCCTGATGTGGAGACAGACTTCATGTATGTTGACAACGCGGCAATGCGCATGATACAGGATCCTCGCTTCTTTGACGTAATGGTGACCGAGAATACCTTTGGCGACATCCTCACCGATGAAGGATCTGTAATCTCCGGCTCAATGGGACTTCTACCATCAGCCTCCACAGGAGAAAAGACCCCTGTTTTCGAACCTATCCACGGGTCATGGCCACAGGCCAAGGGTAAAAACATCGCCAACCCGCTTGCCCAGATTCTATCAGTGGCAATGCTATTCGAATATTTCGGACTTCTTGAAGAAGGGCGGCTGATACGTGATGCCGTAAACGCATCTCTTGAAGCCAATGTCCGCACCCCCGAAATCCAGATTCCGGGAGGCGGTATTTATGGCACCCGGGAAGTAGGCGCATGGATTACTGACTACGTAAACAGATAAGATAATCAATAATAACGGCGGAAGACTTGTTGCCATCCGCCGTTATTCTCCTAACCTAACTGGCTTAATATCATCGGATCCTTTATCTTCGTATCTTCCGCAAACAGAAGTATCTTGGAGATAATCTCGGCTGTCTTCGGATCCTCATCGAGGAATGGGAGGAAAATACGGCCACGTGCCTGCGAATGAACCGGCAACACGGCTATCTGTGCACCTCCTTCCCTATGGATTACCCCACTTCCGAGATGGATGTTATAACATCCGTATGTACCCTTGATTTTCGCAAAATTACCCGAAACCACCACATTCCCTATACCGAACATAGGCAACGCGTGTTCCACAATGGCACGACGCATCTCGATGGTGGAATGGCTTGTCTCTGGATCTACACCTCCCACATGGGCCACACTTACCGCCAAATCCACATCGCGCATGATCTCGGAAAATACTCTCGGAAGCACATCGCCAATCTTCTTATCCCGAAAAGAGCGGCGTTCATAAAATGATACATATTCAAGCGTAGGAGCCTCGATGTCAGAAGGTGAAAACCAATCAGCCATAGCATATATCACGGCCGTAACATCGCCATGAAAGCACACTTTCTGCAAACCGTTAGAATAGTCTACCGTCCACCCGCGCTTTTTCAGTAAAGCTGCCGTCCGAGCCGGCATTATCTGATTGCCGGAATAGCGCATAGAACGAGGCTGAGCCGCCTCCTCCGATGTGGGCACATAAAGCTCCCTGAAAATCTGTTTGAACGGCTGACGCCAACGACGCTCGAAAAGACATGTCTGATACTCGTTCCAACAGCCGGATATATACAGGTCATACGGATGCGCTATCCTCACCCTGTCATCATTGTTCAGAACAGTCACGTTTCCACCAGCACCGACCAACGTTGCCCCATCTTCTCCGGGGAAACCTAAATCACCGGCATCACTTACAAGAACCAACCGCGATAACATGCCCCATATCACAGGATTGTCATGTAGACGGAGTATCTCCGAAGCGGTAAATTCCGAGGATTCGACCATAGTCTGTTCCAACAATGCCCGTCCTCTCACATGCTGATCTTTGAGTCTGCCATAAATCTCGCGCAGACTGATGATATACCTATCCTTTTTGATGCGGGACGGCATACTCTGCAACCTGTGCCCCCTGCTTTCCATGACAATCTCAGGCCTGTCATCGCCAATGGATATGTAGACCGTGACATCGTCAACAACATTCGGCGACAGATACCCGGCCACCTCCTTTATAAGGTCGGCTTCCATACTCCATGTGAGACGTGTTGCATCGCCATATCCGGCTGTACGGGCAAGATTGTCAAGCGCGAGTTTGACCGCGCGACTCTCTCCGGCCTGACGCTGTGCTCCGAACTGCCGGCTTTCTTTAAGAAACTGGTTAAGAAAAGCATAACGTTCACGAAGGTCGGCAAGACGGTTACGCCCCAGAGGTATAAGACCATAGGCAACCACCAAGTCCTTGTTACGTTTCGCAACAATCTCCTTCCTGACAGACTTTGGTCTGAGAATACCGAGAGCTGCATCCGAAAGCTTTCTGGCTCTGGTGTGACGGTTTCCCTCGGATACATATCCCGCCGCCTCATACACCGTCTCAAACCGCTTTCTACCCAATGTTGTATATGCCTCTCGGAACCATGCAGGATCAAATGCCCCGTCGGCAAAATCCTCCGGGGTTACCGAGGAATAACGGGCGATATATGACTTGCTGCGGTCATCAAGCTGTTCGCCTGTGTGGGCAAGGAAATAATAAACGCCACAAGTCAGCCCCTTCCATCCTGTTGCCTCTTCTACGATTTCGAGCCAACGAGGAGAAAACATCGCCGCCTCAACCAGTCTCTCGGCCGTAATCCCGGCTTTCCGGGCCATGGTTCGTAGTTCGTTAGCTGTATCATGGTCAGCCGGAGAACAGGATCTTAGCAGATGGCTGAACATGTTTCGCTTGTTGTGAGCCGCCCCATAGATCGATGGTTTGTCCTTGCCAAGTCCTTTAAGTATTTCTACAAGATAGCCTATCCCCTTCACACAACGTATACTCTCAGCAAGGGGAGACACCTCGGTAGGAGTATCGCCACGTTTCAATTCTATGTCGAGAATACGGCTTACGGCTCTTTCTACCAACACGCACTCATCATGTGTAAGTTGTTTTTTTCTGGTAGAGCCATATCTGTCAGTTCCGCCCGGCAGACGCCCGGTAAGCCCCTCTACGATCCCGGCAGAATGTTCACGGCCCATCATCTCGCGCCATACATCTTCGTCAGTGATAATCCCCATCTTCCACGCACGAAGATATTCCATATCAGACACCGTAGCTCCTCCTTTGACAAACCCGGTCTTTCGATAAAGTATATAACGTGCCGCAAAGCTACGGGCAAATATATCATCGGGACATCTGTCCGAAAAATTGCACAATATCCCCAAAAGAGTGTCAAGAGGCTCTACTGAATAGACAGTCACATACGTCTCGTTATGCCAGCAATCCGGGTACCGCTTGTATTTTCTCACTGCGTCCTCAGGATCAAGATTCACAGCGACATAGGCTACAACATCCGTGATAGCATCCAATATACATTCTGTACACCCAAATTCCTCAAAGAGCGTTTCGACAGAGGCCAGTGCATCGTTTATGTACGGCTTATCATATTTCTGCCTTATGGTAGTGGAAATATAGTCATGTCCCAACAATTTCTCGATAATCGGAGAAAACGGCGCGTCATCGGGATTCAGACGTCTCACCGCCACATATAATCGCAGCATGTTTTCAGGAGTGGAAATCTCACTCTCGTAAAATTGTCGCCATTTATCAGGAAGAGCGAGACATTTCAGACCTTCCCTGCTCCATCTGTTATAATATATATTATTCCCGAAACGAGTGTTGTCTCCTGACGAGTTGACATATTCATAATCCGCATTCTCTCCAATCAGATTCCTTATCTTATCTATAATCTCAACCGTCTTTCCCGGATTATCAAATCTCAGAAGCCGGCCAATCCCGTCAAGTCCGAGCCGCGACTCCGCGTGTATATCCATCTCTGACCGGGGATCATACAACCCGAAGCCGTTGGAAAGCGTATAACTTGGTTTTGACATACTTTCTGCATCTGCAAGAGCGTCAATCAATACTTTTTCCTTGACTGTCGGGCGGCCAATGGCAACGACACTCGGCAACAAGGAGAGCAACAACTCACGGCGTTCCCCCTTGTCAGACCAGTTTTTCAGAATATCAAGCCCTGCAAGACGCCTGTCAGCTGACTTATCGGCAAGAAGTTCTTTAACTATCGACTCCGCCTTTACGTCTGGAAGAGAACCAAAAATCTTTATGACGGTAACACGCATCTCGGCAGCTTTCAGTCGCAGATGCTCTATCATCATTCGGTAATCACCGTCAGTCAGCATTCCTTCCTTGTGAAGTCTGACCACGATCTCACAGGCCACACTGCGGGCCTCGGCTCCCCTGTCAGCCATCCGCTCCACAGCCACCTCGACCTGTCTCCGGCTCTGCGGTTTAAGAAGAAGGGCCTTGATATAACAGGCACGCATATACGGCTCCATGGAGTCAATATACCCCAAGGCAAGGTCTGTAATTCCAAAGTCACCGACCATAAGCGCAATCTTGCATATTCTGTCTGCCACATCACCACGGCTCAAAGAGCTTTCAAGCCAAGGAAAGACATATGGATCGAAGGTCTCCTTAGATGCAATAGAATCATGCAGTTCTGAAAGCATATGGAAATCACTGACAGCTTCTTCCTTCGATTTGAAAAAACGGTCAAGAGCGGGCCACTCCGGCTCAGCATTGTATAGATACAGATTGAAACCGTAATCAGATATATAATATGACAAGGCTCCTGCAACCACCCCATGATCAGAGAGACGCCGATGTATGGCAAGCGAGGCAAGCTCACTATTAAGGCGATCGTACTGTGTACAGCCAAGCATCAGCATGGCAGCCTCGACCTTGTATGCCGGCGCTGACAAAATCAGCTCCTTCACAAGGCCTGCTATACGTTGCACATCATAAAAACCTACGGCCCAAAGAGCGAGATATACCTTCATGGCATCATCACTGCCGACTGCTTTCACAGCTTCATCCGGCTCTGAAACATACCGATAAACAAGTTCGACAAACTTATCGGTAATCCGTTCAGGCGCGTCCTGCTCGCCAAGGCCGGTAGCAACAGCCAGACCACGCTTGACCGATGCAAAACGATGAAGATTGTTCTCACGTATTATTCCCAGAATATATATGAAACTGTTCGGACGCCCTGCGTCCATAGTCTCTACTATGGCCTGACGCAGTCCCTCTTGCAGACGGGCTGCAAGAAGAAGTCTTCCTTCCAGTTCCAGAAGCTCCTCGTTACCGCTCTTTGCAATAGCCCTGAAATGAGCATAGCCAATACGGTTGAAGTTATTTTCGGAGGTCATGGCTTCCGCAAGAAAATCCATGCATTCGCGGTCTCCCGAATCTATTTTTGCAGCCAGCCAGCCATCAAGGCCATAATCAAGCTCGTTTTCAAGCTCCTTTATCTCTTCAACCGACCTTCCGCCACGGAGTATATCCGTTGTAGAAAGCCCACAAGCCCGCAGACGCACAAAGCCTGCCAGTATGTCACGTATACCGTTAATATGCAGACCTATATCATGTGAGCGTTGCGACCGGCGCAACCATCCCTCCGTATAAGGACATTCGGCCAGTATTTTAATATATCTGAAAAAAAGACCGGCCCATTCCTCTCCAAGAAGATAATCGGCCATAGAGCGCAGCCTTCCTTCAAACAGCAAAGAGATATCATGAATCTCATTCGCCGCTACATATGTTTTAAGTAATGCCGTAAAGTCTTTATCCGGGTTGTCACAGTCTATATCCTTTATAAATTCACCTGTAAGTCTCTTCACATCGCCAGCCATGCCGGTTATCCCGTCATATCCGGCACTAAGGCTGTCAAGATACCTGCCACACAGATTGTTTAGATATTTGTTCCATGATATACGCATAATCTATAAATTCAGAGATTAATCAATATTTTTCATCTACCACATCCTTCCGGCAAGCAAGGTAAGGCGCACCACCGTCACAGTATCGCCCTCATGAAGATCAAGAGCCGTATCGGCCGGCCCTGTGTCTTTACCGTTTACAAACATTCGGAACATACCGTCCTCATAACATTGCAACGCCGTGGCCACAGCATCGTCCGGGTCAACAGACCGTTCATTGTAAACAACACCGAACGAGACACGTCCGACTGCCACAAGTGCCTCGACAGCATCATCAGACAATACACAGCCTCCATTGTCGGCATCAATATCAGACGCCCTCCCGGCCACCCGCCGATTGAAAGCCTCTACAACCTTACGCACAGTCGCCTCTATCAGGCCGCCCGTAGTTGACGGTATACCGCTAATATCCATTGCGACAGGTTGTACTTCCTGCCTTGTACGTCCCGGCTTTTTCTGCTCGAAAAAAATCTTCATGATATACTATGACTGGTTACGAAGATACAAAGTTACAACATCTACCGCCGAGAACGAACAATCTGCCACTTATTTTCGAACATATTTCCAACATATGACGGAGTTTCCAATCACTTTATTTACCAAATCCATGCCATAATCTCGCGGATTCTGCGTACCTTTGCATATTGAAATGGATAACCACTCTAATACCCCAACTGAAAAATGATTAACCGTTTTATCCTTAACGAAGTATCCTACTTCGGGCCAGGAGCGAGAAAAATGCTCCCCGAGGCAGTAAGCAGACTTGGCAAAGACAAGGCCATGATAGTTACCGACCCCGGACTGATTAAATTCGGTGTGGCAAGAATGGTGACCGACATACTTGACGAGGCCGGCATCAAATATGAGATATTCTCAGACGTCAAGCCAAATCCAACAGTGAGCAACGTCAAAAACGGTGTAGACGCCTTCAAGAAAGCGGAAGCCGGGTTAATCATAGCGGTAGGCGGAGGTTCGGCCATCGATACTGCCAAAGGTATAGGCATCGTGGTCAGAAATCCCGAGTTCGCAGACATAGTCTCCCTCGAAGGATGCGCACCCACCAAGGAAAAGAGTGTACCAATCATAGCCCTTCCCACCACTGCCGGGACGGCAGCCGAAACCACTATAAACTATGTGATTATCGACGAGGAGAAACAGAAAAAGATGGTCTGCGTAGATCCCAACGACATACCTGCGGTAGCAATCGTAGACTCAGAACTTATGTACAGCCTTCCACGCGACCTTACAGCCGCGACGGGGATGGACGCCCTTACCCACGCCATAGAAGGCTATATCACCAAGGGTGCGTGGGAAATGTCGGACATGTTTGAAATCGAGGCCATACGCATGATCAGCCGCGACCTCCCCGTGGCCGTCGAAGAACCGTCTAACGCAGATGCCCGCAACGGCATGGCCGTGGCCCAGTATATAGCGGGCATGGCATTCTCAAACGTAGGCTTAGGACTCGTTCACGGAATGGCCCATCCTCTCGGCTCATTGTTTGACATACCCCACGGTGTTGCCAACGCGATACTCCTACCCTCCGTGATGAGGTTCAATATGGAGTGTTGTCTTGACAAATATCCGGCCATCGCCCGCGCCATGGGAATTGACACGACAGGAATGAGCGCCGAGGAGGCCTCTATCGCGGCCTGTGACGCTGTGACAGCCCTTGCAGTAAAAGTCGGTATACCACGACATCTCTCCGAACTCGGAATCACCGAAAACGACATACCGCGACTTGCCGAGCAGGCTCTCTCAGACGTCTGCACACCCGGCAATCCGCGCGAAGTGACCCTGTCAGAAATTGTAAACATCTATAAGCAAATTCTTTAATAACAACCAATGGAATTTCATGAAATAGGCAAAACAGGCATGAAGGTGTCAGCTCTGAGCTTCGGCGCCTCATCGCTTGGCGGAGTGTTCCACGACATCAACGAGGCCCGCGCCCTCGAAGCTGTCCAAGTAGCCGTGGATAGCGGAATGAATTTTATCGATGTTTCTCCCTACTACGGCCATTACAAGGCTGAGACAGTACTCGGAAAAGCCCTGCGCGACATCCCGCGTGAAAAATATTACCTCTCCACCAAGGTGGGGCGTTACGGTAAAGACGGAGTCAACACCTGGGACTATTCTGCCAAACGAGCCAAAGAAAGTGTATACGAAAGTATGGAACGTCTCGGCATCGACCATATCGATCTCATCAACGTACATGACATCGAATTCGCAGACCTTGACCAGGTGGTCAACGAGACCCTTCCCGCACTCGCAGAACTCCGCGAGAAAGGCGTTGTAGGGCATGTGGGCATCACCGACCTCCAACCCGAAAACATCAAATGGGTAGTAGAACACACTCCCGAGGGGATGGTAGAAAGCATCATGAATTTCTGTCACTACACACTCAATGACGACATGCTTCTTGACTACCTCGACCTTTTCGAGCAAAAAGGCATCGGTGTCATAAGCGCCTCCCCACTCTCGATGGGACTTCTGTCCCAGCGCGGCGTGCCGGCATGGCATCCCGCACCTAAGAGTCTCGTAGAGGCATGTCAGAAGGCCGTGGCCCATTGCAACTCCAAGGGCTACCCGATTGAGAAACTTGCAGTACAGTATGCCGTCAGCAATCCGCGTATAGCTACCACCCTGTTCAGTTCGGCCAACCCCGACAATGTAAAGAAAAACATCCAATTCGTCGAAGAGCCCATGGATGAGAACCTTGTACGTGAAGTACGTGAAATAATAGGCGACCAGATGAGGGTGCGCTGGAAAAACTCATAAGATGAAACATTTCATAATAGACGCCCACTCACATCTGTGGCTCCGACAGGACACCGTGGTAGACGGCAAACCCGTCAGACCGCTTCCAAACGGTCGTGCCGATTTCATGGGAGAGGAACGCCAGATGCTTCCGCCGTTTCTCATTGACGGACGCAACACTGCCGAGGTGTTTCTCTCAAACATGGACTATGCACAGGTGGCTGCCGCCGTCGTCGTACAGGAGTTCATTGACGGAGAACAGAACTCCTACCTGCGTGAAGTGGCACGTATGTACCCTGACCGTTTCTTTGTCAGCGGTATGTGTGACTTCCGCAAACCCGGCTTCCTCCCATCAGCCATAAGGCTGCTTGACGAAGGGTTCAAGGGGCTGACGATACCAGGCCACCGCCTCCCGATGGGCGAGAACGACCGCATGTGGCTCAATTCTCCCGAGATGATGGCCCTGTTCAAGGAGATGGAGCGCCGAGGGGCGATACTGTCTGTCACACTCGCTGACGGTGACACGCAAGTGGCCGAAATGAAAGAGGTGATACAGGAATGTCCCGGGTTAAAAATCGCAATCGGCCATTTCGGAATGGTGACAACAGAGGGCTGGATGGAACAGATACGCCTCGCAGAAGCCGAGAACGTCATGGTAGAAGCCGGAGGCATAACGTGGCTCTTCAACTCGGAATTCTACCCGTTCCCTTCGGCCATACGAGCCATAAAGGAAGCGGCTGACACCGTAGGCTGGGACAAACTGATGTGGGGTTCGGACTATCCGCGCACCATCACGGCCATAACTTACAGGATGTCATACGACTTCGTCACCAAGTCAGCCAAACTCACCGACCAACAGAAACACCTCTTCCTCGGCGACAACGCCATGAAATTCTTCGGATTCAGGAATCTGCCTGAACTTCCATATATAAAGAATATGTCTGAATAATATAATCCTTAAATATGAAAGCTGTAAAAATAACGGCTCCCGGACGAGTAGTAGTCGAGGAGCAGTCCAAGCCGGTATTGGCATCCGACGAGGTACTTGTAAAAATATGTTTCGTGGGCTTCTGTGGCTCTGACCTCAATACCTACCGAGGCAAAAACCCAATGGCCATCTCGCCCGTCATCCCCGGACACGAGATTGGCGGTATCATCGAGGAGACCGGCAGTGCCGTACCCGAAGGTATCTTTGAGAAGGGTATGAGCGTTACCGTAAATCCTTATACAGCCTGTGGCAAGTGTTCGTCATGCCGTCGCGGACGTCCCAATGCATGTCGCCACAACGAGACCCTTGGCGTACAGCGCGACGGGGCCATGTGTGACTACATCGCTGTCCCTTGGACAAAGATTATACCCGCACAGGGCCTTACACCACGCGAATGCGCCCTCGTTGAACCTATGAGCGTCGGATTCCATGCGGTTGACCGAGGGAATGTCACCGACATAGACACTGTTGCAGTAATAGGCTGCGGCATGATCGGTCTCGGCGCCATCGTCCGTGCATCTTTGCGCGGTGCCACTGTCATTGCCATCGACCTTGATGATGAGAAGCTCGCCCTTGCCCGCGAACTCGGTGCCACATACTCCATAAATTCAGCCACCGCCAACCTTGCAGAGGAACTGAACCGTCTCACCGACGGCAACGGGCCTGATGTGGTCATCGAGGCCGTAGGCTCCCCCTTCACATATGTCGCAGCCGTTGAGAATGTAGCATTCTGCGGACGTGTCGTATGCATAGGATACGCAAAAGACGATGTATCGTTCCACACCAAACTCTTCGTCCAAAAAGAACTCGACATACGCGGTTCACGCAATGCCATGCCGAATGATTTTTCTGCCGTAATCAGATATTTCCATGCCGGAGGACGCGTCCATGCCGAAAAACTCATTTCGGCAGTAGCAACACCCGAGACAGCCGGAGAGGCACTTGCCAAATGGGATGCCGCACCCGGCAAGGTGTTCCGAATCCTTGTTGAATTCTGATGAATATAGAGGAAGTAAGAGACTTCTGCCTGTCACTACCTTATGCCCGTGAGGATTGCCCTTTCGGGCCGGAGGTAGTGGCATTCAGATTATGTGGAAAGATATTCGCAATGCTCAATCTCAAAGACACATCCTGGTTCGTATTGAAATGTGATCCCGAAAAAGCTGTGGAACTGAGAGAGACACACTCCGAGATACGTCCGGCATGGCACATGAACAAACGTCATTGGAACCAGATCGATCTCTCTGGAAACCTCGCAGACTCCTTTATCGAAGACCTCATCCGCCACAGTTATGAGCTTGTGACATCCAAGCTGACAAAAAAAGAACGCACTGCCCTCTTCCGCCTGTAAAGCTACATATTCAGTCCCCCGGGAAATGGGAGGAGATATAGTCTCCGACAATCTGCCGGTAGCTCTCTCCTACCGGCAGGATATTGCCACCGACAGATACCTTCTGACGATCGATACGCTCGATACGGTAAGTATTTACTATGAATCCGCGATGTATTCTCATGAAACTTTCTGCCGGAAGGTGCCGTTCTATCGATTTCATAGACGTCTGCGTAATTACAGGACTACGGCCTACAAGATGTATTCTAACGTAATCTTTCAAAGCCTCTACATACAGAATGTCACATGTAACGATCTGTTCCAGTCCGCGTCCTATCCTTACAATCAAACGTCCGTCAGCCCTTATGTTGTCAGCCGGTAAAGATAAAAGACGTTCCTTCACGCGATTGGAGGCGGATGAGAACTCATCGAAACTGACAGGTTTGACAAGATAATCCGTCGCCCCCACTCTGAATGCCTCTACCGCATGGTCACTGTAAGCTGTCACAAAAACCACCTGCACTCCTTTGGGGACAAGTCGGGCAAACTCCATGCCGCTTAGCTGCGGCATACGTATATCCAGAAAGACCACATCCACTTCTCCCGAAAGAATAACCTTTACGGCCTCCCGTGCCGAATTGTACACCCCTTGAAGAGTCATGAACGGGGTCTTTTCGACATATGAGGCTATCAGTCTGGCTGCCAGAGGCTCGTCATCAACCACACAGCAACGTATAACGTCAGAATTCATATCTTTATTTTCATTTGGGCCACAAATATAGCTGGTTGTGATGAAATTTCCAACGATGCCCTGTCACCATATATCAGTCCAAGACGGCGACGAAGGTTTTCAAGCCCCACGCCTCCGCGTTTACTCCCGGCTGTTCCGGCAGAGACAGAGTTGGCAACGTCACACTCGACATTGCCGGAAAGCGACGCGTTTATCCTTATCGAGACATAAGAGCCGGAAGTCCCCGGGCCACCATGCTTGAATGCATTTTCCACAAGCGTTACAAACAACATGGAGGCTATCTCCTTATCCTCCATTTCTGAATCAATCTCGATGACCATGCTCACAGTGATGCTGTCACCCATACGCATCTGCATCAATCTTACATAATCCTTTATAAATGCCACCTCTCGCCCGAGTTTGACCGTGGTCGAGTCTGCCTCATACAGGGCATATCTCAACAAGGCGCTAAGACGATGGACAGCCTCACGAGCCGCCGGCGGGTCAATCTCGGTCAACGCATAGACCGTGTTGAGAGAATTGAACAGAAAGTGAGGATTGAGCTGACTCTTCAACTGTTTCAGTTCCTCCTCCTTATGAGTCGCCTCTATCTGACCCATTCGCTCGCTGAGCCTCATTGCCACACTAAGTCCCATCGTCAGCACAAGCATGACAATATCCCGTATAACGGCATGGAGGGCAGGAACATGCCGGCCAATGACCTGTCCCACATAATCAAAAAGCATATACATCCCTGAGACACCTGCACACAATATCACCACACTCCCTATAACGAAACGCAGCCTGGACGGGGATATCCCGAGCAAAAGATATTCCATATAGAATACAGCCACGAAGACCGCGACCTTGGCATAAGGAACCCATCGGAAAACGTCATTGGCCGGACGGCTCCCGAAAAGGACGACTTCCGGCAGGATGAATATCATAAGTATGACCACTGCGTGGACGGCAAAACGTACTGCAACCTTATTCATATCTTATAGCCTCTATCGGATCAAGATTAGACGCCTTCATAGCCGGAACCCATCCGAAGAAGATCCCGGTAAACGTACAGACAGCAAAACTCAGAACTATGGATGACGCAAGAACAGACACCGGCCAAGCCGCAATAGTATGGACAGCCCATGTGGCGACACAGCCGAGGACGACACCTATGACTCCTCCTGTAACGGAAATTATGACGGACTCTATGAGAAACTGCATAAGTATATCGATGCCTCTGGCACCGATACTCATTCGCAGACCTATCTCACGTGTACGCTCGGTCACCGAGACATACATCATATTCATTATACCTATTCCACCGACAAGAAGGGAGATAAACGCGATACACGTCAGGAGGACTGTCATCATATCTGATGTCGAATTCATCATCTCGCTCAGCTCCTGTTGGGAACGGATGTCGAAATTATTATCATCACCATCGGCAAGACGGTGATTGGTACGCAGAATTTCAGTAATCTCATCGACAGCCGCAGGGGTCATATCCTCCGACAGAGCCGATGCGAATATCGAGCCGAGATAGTCAACAGCAAGAAGACGTTTCATAACAGTGGTATAAGGGGCTATAACTACATCATCCTGATCCATCCCCATAGAATTGGTACCCTTGCTTTTCAGGACACCTATCACAGTGAACGGTATCTTGCCGAACCTTACAACCTTTCCAATGGGATTGAGACCTCCCGGGAAAAGATTATCCACCACCGTCTTACCCAGTACGCATACCTTGGCTGCCGACTTGATGTCTGCCTCGTCAAACATCTCACCGTCTTCGACCGACAGTTTGCGTATATCCATATATTCCGGGGTAACCCCGTTGATGCTCGAAGGCCAATTGTTATTTCCGGCCACCATCTGGCCTGAACTCTGTACCATCGGACTTACTGCCGACAGATAAGCCGACCTGTCACGAAGCGCCTCATAATCTGCCACTTTGAGAGTCTGCATGTCATCCGCGCTCTGCCTGACCCCTCCACGCTGCATATTGCCCGGATGAATCATTATCATATTGCTACCCATCTCGGATATCTGGGCGCGTATGCTCTCTTTTGATCCCTGTCCTATGGCAAGCATACATATCACGGCCGAGATACCTATTATGATACCAAGCATCGTCAGTATGGCACGCAATTTGTTGCGGTTCAAGGCACGGAGGGCTATCTTGAATAAGTTGAAGAAATTCATTTGTCAATCATCATTTATTGGTAGTGATGCGAGTACCTCTGCCGCTGATTCGGGAGAAGGGTTGAGTGTATCCGATACTATCCTCCCGTCACGCAGCACTATGTTGCGTGACGAATAGGCGGCAAGCTCAGGATTGTGGGTAACGAATATGATGGTTCGTCCCCTCTCATAAAGCTGCTGGAAGAGGACAAGGACGCTCATGGATGTACGTGTGTCAAGGTTTCCAGTAGCTTCGTCGGCCAGAATAAGCACCGGGTCATTTACAAGGGCGCGTGCTATGGCTACTCGCTGTTGCTGTCCGCCACTCATCTGGTTGCTCAGATGGTTAAGACGGTCTCCGAGTCCCACAGAGAGAAGGGCGTCAACAGCCCTGCGCCTCCGCTCTCCGGCCGAGACCTCAGGATTATATAACAGTGGAAGCTCCACATTCTCGATGGCCGAGGTCTTGGGAAGAAGATTATAGTTCTGGAATACAAATCCTATCTTGCGATTCCTGAGCCTCGCCCGTTCGTTCTTTCCCATATTTCTCACCTTCACGCCGTCAAGGATATACTCGCCAGAAGTGGGAGTGTCAAGACATCCCAAGGTGTTGAGCAATGTAGACTTTCCCGAACCCGAAGTACCCATGATGGTTACAAACTCACCTTCGCGTATAGAGAACGATACACCTCGCAGGGCATGGACTGTCTCACCACCTACCTTGAAATCACGCCTCAAATCACTGATAGTGATTATTTCTCTTCCTGCCATGACTCTATTTCTTTCTTTGTGGAGGTTTAGGTGCAAACGGGCTACGGGCACCTTCACCGGCTGGTTCGTTATCGGCTCCTCCTCTGACGGAATATTCCACCGCCACCTGTGTACCCGGATATATTCCGGAGACAATCCGGAAATTCACCCCGTCACTCGCGCCTACTGTAAGCCTTACCGGCTTCAAAATCTCTCCGTCAACCACCCATACCTGTCTTAGATCCGGGTCGGACGGATTGCTGAAAGGCGCCGCCTCAACCCCCTCCGGGACTGAGGGAAGTCCGTCGGCGGAAGGATAGTCATGAGGCACAAACCTCAGGGCCTTGGCAGGAATAAGAGGTACGTTTTCCTCACGAGACATATATATGGTAATATTGGCTGTGAGACCGGGAATGAGCATATGCTCCCTATTGTCTGCTGACACAAGCACTTCATAGGTCACAACGTTACTCTCCGTGGTAGGGCTGATACGCTTCTGTATCACTTTTCCTCGAAACACCTTATCGGGATATGCATCAACCGTGAATGTCACCTCCTGTCCTTCCCTTACACGTCCTATATCAGCCTCATCGACATCTGCCACCACGCGCATGTTGTCGAGATCGGCAATAGTGAAAAGGTTGGCCACCGTCATAGCCGAGACTACCGTCTGTCCGACCTCGACATCACGGGATATGACCATGCCGTCAATAGGCGAATATATCTCGGCATAGTTGAGATTCTTGGCAGCACGTACACGGTCAGCCTGAGCCTTTTCATATGAGGTGCGAGCCACTTGTAAGTCTTTGCGTGACGTATCAAACTCATAGTCTGAGATGAGACGGCGCTCATGCAGCTTGGAATCTCGTTCATAGTTGTCACGAGAATACTCATATGATGCCTTGGCACTTTCCACATTGGCCTCGGCAGATTTCAGCTCGCTTTGAAGAAGCACCTTGTCTATTTCGGCAAGAAGCTGCCCTTTTTTGACCTCGGAATTAAAGTCAACATATATTTTATCGATAATACCTGTGACCTGTGTGCCCACATCTACCGATGTTACCGATTCGAGCGTCCCTGTAGCTGTCACGCTTTCGCTTATCGCCCCGAGCTTTACAGGCTCTGTGACAAGCTTTATCTCCTCCTTTTTACCACATGAGAGGAGCATCATGAATGCAATGAAGAACAAAAAGTGTTTATGATTCATATCATTTGGTGTTTATAGCGTTATGTTTCCTGATCTTAAAAACTCCACCATCTTACGCGCCAGCACAGCCATATACTTGGCCTGGATAAGCTCGTGACGTGCCGATGAGAGAGCCTGATGGCTTTGAAGAAGCTCGGTTGATTCAACGTAGCCCACGGCAAACCTCTCGGCCACATATTCGTCACTCAGTGCTGCCGCCTTCTCATTCTGGACAGCGGCGACATATCGTGACCGGGCCGACTCCATCTCTATATACCATCCTTCAAGTATGTTTGCAACCTCCTGACGGCGTGCCTCGATGTCATACTCACTATTTAGTCTGGCAATTTTGGCCTGAGCCACAGCCGTACGTGTCTTTTTGTTGTCAAGGATAGGGACAGTCAATGTCAGTCCGATATTTTCATTGAAACTGCGCCTCATCTGCTCTCCCCATCCCCGCTGGTCGGTGGTATAATATCCTGTTCCTATACCTGCTGTGACCCCTATCTGCGGAGAACCACCGGCCTTCGCCGCACGTATATCCTCGTCTGCAATATTGACGGATAGTTCATTATATCTGAGACGGGAGTCGGAGGCAAGAGCAAGGCGGTAACTTTCGACAAGTGGTGGCAGGGAATCAAGCACAAGGGACTGCGGGAAATCAATTGGAACCACGTCAATGTCCTTTTCTATCCCGAGTTCAAGAAGATTTCTTAGTTGCAGGCGTTTGGACAAAAGATCGGCCTCGGCACTTACCACGTTGTAACGGTCTCTTTCGGCTTGTGATTCGAGTTGCTGATAGTCCACGATCGATATCTTCCCGGATTCCATCATCTGCTTTGCCCGTTCGGCCTGAGCGGCACTGACCTGTGACAGCATACGGTTGACCCCGACTGCCTCCCGACAATAAAGAATATTAAGATAATTGGTTAGTATTTCGGAACGGATATCACGAAACAAGTCATCCATAGCAAGACGGGAACGCTCTATATCTGTCTCCGCACGACGTATGTCACTCTGTCTCCTGCCTCCATCCCATAAAGTCCATGACCCGTTAAATCCGTAGGAACTCGTATAGGCATTCTTATCCCTATCTCCCATAGGTGTGTTAGAATAGCCCTGAGTGGTTCCGAAGTCAAGTGTCGGTATCCACTTTGCCTTAGCACCTTCGAGGGTGACTGAGGCGCTTTCCTGTGAAAGTTCAGACTGGCGCAACGATATGTTATGGTCTCGTGCCCACTCCACACACTCTTCATAAGTCCACACAGCAAACGGCTCCGATGCATATGCCCCTGAAACCACGAGCGTAGCAAACAATGATGTCAGTTTGAATTTGATGTTGTCCATTTTTTCCTTTTTTACACTGCAAAAGTAGTCCGTCACTACAAATTATCATAAAATATTAGACAAGCCAGCCATCTTATATGCATATTAACACCAAAACGCACCACGAAACATATATTCGCGGTGCGTTTTGTAAACGGATGTTAAATTCAATGGTTTTCCTGCAACCGATCAGCCATACTGTATTGTGCCATCAGGATTGCGGTAGAGATCGAAGCTCTTCTCGTACTGATCCATTGCTCGCAGACTCATACCCATGCTTGAAAAGCCTCCGTCATGATAGAGATTCTGCATGGTCACCTTGCGTGTAAGGTCGCTGAAAAGAGTGATGCAATAGTCGGCACATTCATCAGCCGATGCATTGCCCAGAGGAGACATGCGGTTGGCAAAGTCCATGAGTGAGTCCATGCCTTTCACACCGCTACCGGCAGTGGTGGGTGTGGGAGACTGCGAGATGGTGTTGATACGGACACCCTTCTCACGACCGTAGATATAACCGAAGCTACGGGCTATTGATTCAAGAAGCGCCTTGGCATCAGCCATATCATTATAGCCGAACATAGTGCGCTGAGCAGCTATGTAGCTGAGAGCCACGATACTGCCAAAATCAGCTATCGCATCGAGCTTTTTAGCGGCCTGAATCATTTTGTGGAACGAGACAGCCGAAATATCAAGAGTCTTATTGAGAAGATCGTAGTCAAGATCATCATAAAGACGTTTTTTGCGCACATTGGGGGACATGCCGATTGAATGGAGCACGAAATCAATCTTGCCTCCGAGAACATCCATCGAACGCTGGAACACCATTTCAAGATCGTCCACATTTGTAGCATCGGCAGGGATTACCTCTGCACCGAGCTGTTCACCAAGCTTGCTTACATCGCCCATGCGGACAGCCACAGGAGTATTGCTGAGAGTGATTGTCGCACCCTCTTCCACAGCCTTCACGGCGACTTTCCAAGCAATACTCTTGTCGTTAAGCGCGCCGAATATAACACCGCGCTTACCTTTCAAAAGGTTATAACTCATTTTGTTTTCTTCGTTTAAATCGAGTGCAAAGTTACGGAGAATTTTCCAAACCACCAATTCATAAACCCCGTTCCATCAGTAAATGCAGCACAAATACACACGACATTATAATAAATTATATCTATTGAAACAATTTAAAAACATTGAATAACTGAAAATGTACTTCATATTTAGTGAGTCTAAACATAGTTCAATAGTCTTCATTATGATTTACATTTCCGACAAGATATATTGGCCCTGAAATTTGGTCGGGAGGTTGAGATAGCGTATCTTTGCGGTCATTCACTTTTTACCCGACATATTATCTAACAATAAAGACTATATAAATTATGAATCTTAACGGACGGCGAGAAAGCCAGAATGTTGATGACCGGCGCGGACGAAGGAGTGCCGGGCTGAAAGTAGGCGGAGGTATAGGCGCGGTGATTATTGCAGCAATAATCGCATGGATATCAGGAGGAAACCCACTGGATATACTTACATCCGGGGCCGGACAGATGCTCGGAGGAAACGAGGAATACGCCCAAAGCCATACTCCCACGGCCGAAGAAGAGGAACTCGCCACATTCTCCCGCCAGATTCTGGCTGGTACAGAGGATGTATGGACGAAGTTATTCCGCGAACAAGGTCTGCAATACGAGCCTCCTAAACTGGTTCTTTTCACTGACGCCGTCCGCAGCGGGTGTGGCAATGCATCAGCCTCGACCGGGCCTTTCTATTGCTCGGCTGATGAGAGTGTCTATATAGACCTGTCATTCTTTTCCAATATGAGACGCACCCTCGGCGCCGACGGGGATTTCGCATATGCCTATGTGATAGCCCACGAGGTAGGACACCATGTGCAACACCTTTTGGGAACTCTCGACGATGCCCATTCTCGTATGGGAAATATGAGTGAGGCTGATGCCAACAAGATAAGCGTGGCACTCGAACTCCAAGCCGATTACTATGCCGGAGTATGGGCACATCATGACAACAAAATGTTTGGTTCGCTCGAAAATGGAGACATTGAGGAAGCCCTTGACGCCGCAGCAAAGATAGGTGATGACTATCTGCAAAAGAAAGCCCAAGGTTATACCGTTCCAGACTCGTTCACCCACGGCACATCGGCCCAACGTTCGTCAGCACTACGCTCCGGCATATCGACAGGACGTTTTCCCCAGCAATAACGCAGTAATTTTAATATATGACGATGGCCGGATTAATCCGGCCATCGTCATATATTAAAATTGATTTTCAGCCACGTGAAGAGGCGCTGTAATTGGGGGCCTCCGATGTGATGGCCACATCATGAGGATGGCTCTCGGCCACACCTGCATTGGTGATGCGTGTGAACTTGGCCTCGTGGAGACGATCGATGTCTGCTGCGCCACAATAGCCCATTCCGGCACGGAGACCGCCGAGCATCTGGTATACCACCTCGTAAAGATTGCCTTTATAAGGCACGCGTGCGGCGATTCCTTCGGGAACAAGCTTTTTGGCATCTGTCTCGTTGGCCTGGAAATAACGGTCTTTCGAACCCTTCTCCATAGCTTCGAGCGACCCCATCCCGCGATATGACTTGTATTTACGTCCGTTATAGATGATGGTGTCACCGGGCGACTCCTCGACACCGGCAAGCATTCCGCCGAGCATAACAGAGTTGGCACCGGCAGCCAGAGCCTTCACTATGTCACCTGAGTAACGTATACCGCCGTCAGCAATCAAGGGGACACCAGTACCGTTCAGAGCCTTGGCCACATCATAGACCGCGCTGAGCTGGGGAACTCCGACACCGGCAATCACACGTGTGGTGCATATCGAACCCGGGCCTATACCCACCTTGACACCGTCAGCGCCATTTTCCACAAGATAACGGGCGGCGTCACCAGTAGCTATATTGCCCACCACCACGTCTATGGAAGGATATTTTTCTTTCACGGCTTTGAGTACACCTACCACGCCACAGGAATGACCGTGGGCCGTATCAATGACGATAGCGTCAACACCGGCATCCACAAGGGCATCTACACGCTCCATCGAGTCGCCTGTCACGCCAACGCCGGCAGCGACACGAAGACGTCCCAGATGATCCTTGCAAGCATTGGGTTTGTCCTTGGCCTTGGTTATATCCTTGTATGTCACAAGGCCTACGAGGCGTCCGTTGGAGTCAACGACGGGAAGTTTCTCGATTTTGTGCTGCTGGAGAATGCGGGCAGCCTCTTCAAGGTTGGTAGACTGGTTGGTGGTTATCAGATTCTCGGAGGTCATTACCTCGTCGATCTTACGGTTGAGATCCTGTTCAAAACGAAGGTCACGGTTGGTGACGATCCCTACGAGATTGCGGTTCTCGTCAACCACAGGAATACCACCTATATGATATTCCTTCATCATGTTGAGGGCGTCTGCCACGGTGGAACCGCGCAGGATGGTCACGGGATCATATATCATTCCGTTCTCCGCACGCTTCACAGCATGCACCTGGCGGGCTTGTTCGGCAATAGGCATATTCTTGTGAATCACGCCGATACCACCTTCACGGGCGATGGCGATGGCCAAAGCTGCCTCTGTCACGGTGTCCATTGCGGCCGAGACAAGGGGGACATTGAGAGTGATGTTGCGTGAAAAACGGGTGGAGAGATTTACCTCGCGGGGTAGCACTTCCGAATAAGCCGGAATAAGGAGGACATCGTCAAACGTCAGTCCGTCCATTTTGACACGATCAGCAATAAATGACATAAGGTTTACTATTTATTGCGTGCAAAGATACAGATTTTTTATGAAACATGCACAAAAAAACGGGTGAAAATCCTTAATTTTGCATCCATGAAACGGTTCATACTTTGCCTTTCCATATTTACATCCCTGTGTGTCACCGGGCAAACCACGGAATCTGACTTTTCCCCACAAGTGAGGGTTCTGCTTCAATCCTACGACCACACGGCACGCCCGCTTCTCCCTGAAACAGATTCGGAGGTATGGGCCGATATAGACTGCCCCGTATCCACCGCGCCGGGCCGCATGAGACTCCCTAAGAACATAGTGGTTGACAAGCCCCACACACGGCTGTATGTCATCAACGCCTTTGGCGACACCCTCAGCCGTTACCGTGTGTGCGCATCGGCCAAACGCGGACAGAAGACCGGCAAGGATGACTGGCGGACGCCGGAGGGGCGCTTCAAAATATATGGTGTCTACAATTCCACGGACTGGACTTATCAGGACACCGATGACAAGTGTTACGGCCCTTTCTTCATAGCATTGTGGACACCGCCTTTCTACGGCATAGGCATACACGGGACTAACGCACCATACTCCGTCCCCGGCAGACGCAGCCACGGATGCATGAGGATGCACAACGAAGATATCGTCCGCGTCCGCCGCATGGTTGACAAGGACAGCCGCGTGACAGTCCTTCCCGACCCTGTAACTACCGTTACAGAATAAGATTCCATATCAAAAAATATCCGATGCCATAAGAAACCTATATTTTTCTTATGGCATCGGATATTTTTTGATCAGAAGACACCTGTCCTCTTCTGTAAATTATATCAAAGAGGCTATCACTTCCTTGATACTTTCCGCAAGGGCATCAGCCTCGGCCATGGTGTGTGCCTCGCTGTATATGCGGATAATAGGCTCGGTATTTGATTTGCGCAGGTGAACCCACGAGTCGGCAAAGTCAATCTTTACACCGTCAATGTCGGTGATTCGCTCACCGGCAAACCTTGACTTTACAGCTTCCAGAATGGCATCTACATCAATCTCAGGGGTAAGCTCAATCTTGTTCTTGGCAATCTCGTAGGCCGGATAACCGGCACGTAGTTCAGATACCGTCTTGCCGCTCTTGGCAAGGAGGGTAAGGAACAAGGCCACGCCTACGAGGGCGTCACGGCCGTAGTGGGATGCGGGATATATGACGCCGCCATTGCCTTCGCCGCCTATCACAGCCCCTGTCTCCTTCATTTTGGTCGTCACATTGACCTCACCTACCGCTGCTGCCGAATAGGTACACCCATGGGCCTCGGTAACATCACGCAAGGCACGCGACGAGCTAAGATTGCTTACTGTAGAACCGGGTGTATGACTCAGCACATAGTCGGCTATGGAGACAAGCGTGTATTCCTCAACGAACATCTCACCGTTCTCCATCACTATGGCAAGACGGTCTACATCCGGATCAACTACAAATCCCACATCAGCCTTTCCGTCGGCCATAAGAGCCGAAATCTGTGTGAGGTTCTGGGGAATCGGTTCGGGAGTATGAGCGAATCTGCCGGTAGCCTCACAGTTAAGCTCTATGATATTTTTCACGCCGAGCGCCCGAAGGAGTTCAGGGATTATGATACCGCCAACCGAGTTGACAGCATCCACAACCACCGTAAAATCTGCCTTTGCAATCGCGTCAGCATCAACGAGATCAAGCGCGATGACACTTTCGATATGGCGTCTGTCATAGGTCTCATTCTTGTAAACATGTCCCAGAGCGGTCACGGGAGCAAAGACAATCTCGTCAGAGTCTGCAATGCGGAGCACTTCCTTTCCCTCGGCGTCATTGAGAAACTCACCCGAGGCATTCAGAAGTTTCAGGGCATTCCACTGTGCCGGGTTATGGCTGGCCGTCAGTATGATTCCTCCGGCAGCCTTCTCGCCAGTGACGGCAAGCTCAGTCGTGGGGGTCGATGCAAGACCGATGTTTACCACATCAAAACCCATCGCGGTGAGCGTACCGCATACAAGGCTCTCCACCATAGGGCCTGAGATTCTCGCGTCACGGCCCACAACAATCAGACGTGGCTGTCCCTCCTTGATGTTACGGGATATAAGCGTGGCATAGGCAGCCGTGAATTTGACGATATCAAGAGGTGAAAGGCCTTCGCCGGGAACACCGCCTATTGTGCCACGGATGCCGGAGATGGATTTGATAAGTGCCATGTTTTGAATATTATATTACCGGTTTATAATAAGATATTGTATACAGATAGGGAATGACATAGCTCATGTCGGCCGTGGGGCCGGCCTGTGACTTCACGACAAGGTTGACTTTGGCGTCATATCCAAGAAGCCCCACAGGAAGCTGTATGCCTGTGCCATACTGGGTCGATGACTCCACATACTCGTTCTTGTATAGAAAGAACGTAGAACCTGAATTCATGTTATTGGCATTTCCTCCTCCTATGTTGTTGTCGCCGCCGACCACATAGGAGTCCAGACGATAGCGGAGATAGCGGAAATACACTCTGTCATTATATTCAGGGCGCTCTTTCGAGCCTGGTTCGAGAACCTGCATATACACGTTTGCCTCATCATCGATGCAGTAATACGGAGCATCATGGCCTGTCTGGAAGACCGTATCTGCCGGAATCTCGTCAACAAGACGGTGCTGCGAGAGGAAGTCATTCACTACATGGCTCTCGTCTGTAAGAAGTTCGGCATAGCTCTTGGAGTCACTACACGAGACAAGTCCAGCAAGTACGGCCAGAGAAATGAGGGGAAGGAGGATACGTTTCATGAAAGATATTTGTCGTAATTGGGTAAAATTTCAAGTAATTTGGAAAGAGCATCAGATAGCGAACCTTTAAACTCACCACCGGCCGCATTGGCATGACCACCGCCACCAAAGCATTCCTCACACACGCGACTGACTGAAAAATCTCCTTTTGAGCGCATTGAGATCTTTACGAGGTCAGGAGCATCCTCGCGCATGAACACCGACCAGGTCACATCGGGTATGGCCAGAGGGCGGTTGACCAGCCCTTCTGTATCTCCCTTTGAGTATTCAAATTCTTTAAGTTCGTCTGAATTTAGACTTAGTATGGCGACACGGTGGTCACGAATCACCTGCATCCTGTACTGGGCATAACCCATGATGCGCACACTCGACTCGGACGAGGTGTCCATAACAAGCTTATAGAGATTGTCCTTGTCAATCCCCTTGCGCATGAGGTCATATATGATAAGATACAGGTCTGGGTCATTGGAATTGTAGGAAAAGTTCCCGGTATCGGTCATCATCCCCGTATATATACATGCAGCGGCAGCCCGGTTAAGATAACGCACCCAGTAGGCCTGCCACAAAAATATATAGAGAAGAGCAGAAGTGGATGATACCTCCGGACGCGAGATAATGACATCAGCCTCTATAACGGGAGACAGATGATGGTCAATCACCACCCGTCTGGCACCAGACAACTCTATAAGCGAGGCCAGACGATCAACACGTCCGAGGTCATTGAAGTCAAGGCAGAAAACAAGATCGGCACCGGCAATAAGCTCGCGTACACGCTCGGGCTGCCGTGTAAGGGTTACAATATCCCTGACACCGGGTAGAAACTGTAAGGCTTTAGGGGCACAGTCGGCAGTAACTACCACCGCATCCTTGCCCATTGCGCGAAGTACCGAACAAAGAGCCGTAGACGAGCCGAGGGCATCGCCGTCAGGTGACACGTGACACGTGACAACCACGTGGCGTGATGCAAGTACAAACTGCTTCACACGCTCCACCGAATCATTGTCTATTACCGTGTTAAACCTGCTTGGACGGGAGTTGTTGTTCATATCTTCTTAAAAAATCAATCGCAAAGGTAAGAAAAAATATCGAGACAATCACTTTTTGGGAAGAATCAGCTTAAACCGGGCACCGTCCATATAGGAAGTGTCAAGGGTGACATCCCCACCGAGCAAACGAGCTATAAGGCGTGATATGGAGAGTCCGAGTCCGGCTCCCTGTGTATCACGGTCGAGTTTGACAAACCTTTCGAAAATCTTTTCCTTGTTCTCGGGGTTTATGCCTATACCTGTATCCGTGACTGAGATTTCAAGTTTAGAATCATCGTCTATCATCTTGTAAGACAGGATAATCCTCCCCTTGGTTGTAAATTTTGCCGCATTGGTCAGCATATTGTTGAGAATCTGTTGCACACGCAAAGGGTCGGTGAACATGTCGATGTGTCCGGCCGAACCGTCAAGTTCAAGCTCCACACCCGGACTGACCCTGTGCCTGACGCTGTCAAGCGTAGCCCGGCATAGAAGGCCGATGTTCACCACCTGTTCCTGCACAGGCATAGAAGAACTGTCTATCTCCGCGAGTCTCAGCACGTCGTTGATAATGGTAGACAAAAGTTCGCTGTTAAGCTCCACAAGGTTTGCAAATTCCGTCAGATGCTTTTTTCCGTCAGCGCCGGCACAATCGGCTATAAGGTGAGAATATTCCGTGATTGCCTGCAAAGGCACCTTGACCTCATAGCTCATATTCTTTATAAAGTCACTTTTGAGGTTATTGGCTTTCTGTGCCAGATCTCTGGCCCGTATAGACTCCGCACGTGACTGACGAAGATTCTCACTCTCTATTTTCAACGACTTGTTACTTCTGGCAAGATGCTTCACAAGCTGGCGGTTGCGCCTGTAAAAGCTGAAAAGCACCACCAGCATGACGGCAAGGACAATGATGGCTATGCTACTTACCATTATTACTGTACGCTGCATCGATGCTATCGATTCCTTTTTCTCTATCTCTGCCTCACCATGCTCGCTCCTCATATTGTATACGGCATAGGCTATCTGCAACTCACGTGATGTGCCACATGAAAAATCCTCCAACTCCTGTTCGAGAATCGCCGTATATTTTCGAGATGCATCCAGAAGCGCCTGATTGTCACCCATAGCATCCGCCGCCTCTATGAGATAACGCAACATGGTGCGGCGGCGGAAGACGGAGCCGGGTACATCATGATATTTTTTCAGCAAAGGAAGTGCCGCCGCATAATCCTTCTTGCTCATGGCCAGATAAATCTCCGGGGCCGGGAATCTTTGATAGGTATTACGGACATCGGAGTCAGTCTGAGTATAGCTGACAGCCTTGTCATAATACTCCTTTACCGTTGCCGTGTCAAGCATGGCAAAATTGGAGAGAAGACGTGTATAGATTGTGTAATATGAGGGTGCATAATTGCGATATATGCGTCCCTTTTCATGATAATACCCTTCAAGACGTGCTATATCCTTCAACATGGCTTGGTCGGCCACCATTGACTTTTCAGGACTCGTAAGCTGATATGCCGAGGCGGCATGTATGCCGAACGCATTCCTTATCGAATAGGCATTTCGTGGAAGACGGTTCACCAACACCGAGAGAGAGTCAAGATAATTACCGAGCATCTCTCCGTTCGGCTCCTGGGAAAGCATCATGCATATGCCGTGAAGAAGGGCCACATGTTCATATATATCTGCCGGAGGATTAAGGGTCACTGTTTCAAGGTACTCTTTGAGGGCGGCATTTCGCTCCGTCCTATCGGAATACCGCGCCCGCCTCATATTCTGCATCATGTCTATAAATGTGAGCGTCTCACGCACATCGTTTGACTCGGAAAACCTCACGGCACGGTTGCGAAGCACTTCAAGCATGGAGTCACTTCGCAAGTATCTGTTGGCCTGGTTGCGGATTATGTCAAGAGCCGTTCCCGGATCTCCGGCCCGGTCGGCTGTCTCTACCAGCCGAAAACCGATATCTGTCGAACTTTTTCTCGGCAGCAGGTCATAGAGATTGCACATGATAGGGACAGAATCGCCCGGAGACGAGGCGACGGCAAGCTCCCTGAACAAAGAGTCTGCAATCTCTCTGTCTCTTTCCGCGCGAACCGCCAGCGGCAACAGAATCGAGATGTATATTATCAGATATCGGAGATAACGACCCATGAAATTATACGGTTAAAATAATCATACATCCAGTTCAAGCCCGGATCTGCGGACTATTGTCATGATTTCCTCAGGAGAAGATACTATATTATCGGCATGCGCCTCGGCCAGCTCTCTTCTGGAACGGAATCCCCACGTGACACCGCACGAGTCAACGCAAGCCCTGCGGGCAGTCTCTATATCTACCGCCGAGTCACCCACATATAGCACCTTTGACTTACGTGTCGGTGACTTGGATAGAATCTCGAAGACTATGCTCGGATCCGGCTTGACGGGGATTCCCTCTTTCTGTCCCTCAACGGCCCTCCACTCTATTGCAGGAAAGAAGCGGTCGATAAGGCGCTCCACCGCAGCCTGATACTTGTTGGAAGCCACGGCCACGCCTATCCCCTTGGCTTGAAGTTCGTCAAGAAGCTCCGCTATACCGGGATAAGGCTCGGTAGAGTCACACAGGTGCGCGTCATAATACTCCCTAAAACTCACGAGGGTTTCAGCAATAACCTCGGGAGTTCGGACATCTTCTGGAAGCGCACGTTCGATGAGACGCCTGATACCGTTGCCGACAAACATCGGATAAGATGCCGGCGCATGAACAGGATACCCCCCCATACGCAATGCATGGTTCGTGGCAGCCCCGAGATCGGAGATTGTGTTGAGCAGCGTGCCGTCGAGATCAAAGATGACAAGATGTTTCATGTAGATTGCTGTTTTTATTGTCAGAAAGGGTAACCGACCGAGAAGTGGAAAGCCGTGTCACGCCCCCATCGGGGATGAGCTATGGGCCATCTCTCCTGGCCGGCGGCAGGATTATAGGCCTTTACTCCGAGGTCGAGACGCAGAAGGAAGTAATTGAAGTCCATACGTATGCCGATACCATAGGCAAGGGCTATCTCCTTCCAGAACGATGAAAAGCGGAACAGTCCTCCCGGCTGGTTCTCATAACTATGGATAGTCCAGACGTTTCCGGCATCGATAAATCCGGCGCCTTCAAGCACCCAGAATAATTTGGCACGGTATTCAAGGCTCAGGTCAAGGCTTATGTCGCCACACTGATTGATAAAGTATGCCACCGAATTGTGTGAGTTGTAACTTCCGGGGCCGAGAGTGCGTGCCCCCCACCCTCGGACACTGTTGGCTCCACCTGCATAGAATCTCTTCTCGAAAGGCAGGACATGGGAATTGCCATAAGGATAGCCTATGCCGAAACCGACGTGGAAGGCCAGCGCGTGCCGGGAATTGATATTGCGGGTGATTCCGTAGTCAACCTCAGCCTTTACATACTGTGAATACTGTGTCCCGAATATCTTGTAGACATCACCTCTTTTCTCCTGTTCGAAGAGCTTTGATCCCGCATAAAGAAGGTTTCCGGCGGTCTCTATCGAGGCCCTTATGGTATAGACTATTGGTTGAAGGGTATAACGCCTTATGCTGTTCGAGGCAATCTGCTTGTTGGTGTGATAATAGCGATATCCCATGCTCATTATGAAATGATCCTCATAACTGTATCTCAGAAGAGGATTGTCAGGAGCTATGGCGTCAAGGAAGTCATTTGTCCGCTCCGGGAGATATACATAGTTTATGTCAAGTATATCAAATTCGTGACGGCGTGTGTTGGTACGGTTGAGCCATTTGTACTTCCACGCGCCTCCGCCTATGATACGGGTGTACTCAGGACGTTCCTGATAGTTGAACGAAAGGGCAAACTCGGTCGACACGTTGAATCGCTGACGCACCCTGCGCGGAGCAAAAGGAAACTCAAACTTAGGGAACGTGATGCCGACCTCGCCGGCATATTCGGTGTAACGGTCGTTGATAAGGCCGTTGAGATTGCCCGACAGACTCTCATAGTTCATGCGCAGACGCGCTGTCAGAAGCTGGGAGCCTCTTGCAAGATTGCGGTGCTGGTATGTGGCGCCGAGTCCGAACCCGAGGTCTCCTTCCGAGTTAGTACCCTCGATGTCGAAAGTCACCGACTGCTTCTTGTTCCGTGACATAAGCACGTAGACATCAAGCTCCCTCTCCCCCCCAGTCTCCTGGCCTCCGGCACCCACCGGCACCATCTCTATGTTTATGGATTTGAGAATACCGAGACGTGCCAGAGATTCATAAGTGCGATCGACAAGTCCGGCACGATAGGTTGAACCGGGTGTCAGATAACATTTCTCTTCAAGGGACTCGGGTGTAAGGTATCTGTCAGGGCCATACAGCACCTTGACACCGCGATAGTCCACAGTGTCGAGATGGAGCGACCTGAGTTCGGCCGGAGTCGTGAGCCCATGGGTATCAGTGACAAAGATAACGTCTCGTATACGATAGACCTCATGGGCGCCCAATGCTTCGGGCGGCACAGACATGCCCGGTGAGGCATAAGATGCCATCCGCCTTGGAGGACGGACATAGAGCGTCAGGTCAACATCACGTGAATTCTCAGCCGTGTCGGCATAAAAAGACACATATTCTTTCGTAAATGCATAATACCCCTTTTCACGGAGTTTGCGCGTGATACGCGCCCTCTCGGCATCGAGCAGGTCTCTGTCAAACTTGTCTCCCGCATCTATCGTCATAGCCGCAGTGTCTGACAGAATTATACGCGCCACAGCCGAATCTGGAATCTCATAGGTCACCGATGAAATGACATGTGGCTCGCCTGTCGTCACCCGATAGACCACCCCGGCCTTCTTACTGTCAGACCTCATGACAGTATCGATCTCGACACCGGCTTCAAGATAGCCCCGGTTGATCATGGCGAGTTCGAGCTGGCGGGCAGACGCATCGGTCAAATCCCTGGAATAGAGCACGGGGGGCTGCCCCATACGACGCACCCACCTGTTATACCACTTAGAGGAGTCGCGCCCGGAGAGATTGTAGGTATCAAGCTGCAATTTCCAGAATCCAAGCACCTTGTGGTTGGGAACCTGTCGGAGATAGTTGCACATCTCCTCTGCCTTGACATCCTTGTCACCCTCAACCTCGACACGTACCGTGTCAAGGAGATACTCCCCATCCGGGACGAAACGGGTAGCATTACATCCCCACACAGCCAACGCCATCACGATGACCGGGGCCAACCTATATATATATTGGTGGAAGCACTGCATGATTTATTCATACAAAATTAGTCCAACCTCGGTAATTATCCAAGTTAAGAGACTGAAAAAACGTTTTAATTGTAAAATCTACACATTTTTTTGCTTTTTGTTGGCGTAATTACGAAATTTGGCTATCTTTGCGAAAATTTAAGATAATAATACTTAAATTCACTTACTATTCCATAACTAACTACTTACCATGAAAAAAATCCCTAAAGGTCTGTGCACACCTCTTTACAGTGTGGATAGAAAACTGGCCGGCAGCCTTCTCGCCGTCGCCCTCATGGGAGGAGCTCCGCTCGCAGCTCACTCTTCAGAAGTTTTAGGGGGGGCTGAAACCACAGTCTCTCAGCAAGTTAGCCAGAAGACAACTATCCATGGCACTGTCACCGACGAATCAGGAGAACCGATGATAGGCGTCTCCATCACAGAAGTCGGCACAAAAGTGGGTGTGGCCACCGACATTGACGGCAACTTCTCCCTGACAGTCAATCGCGGAGCCGAAATCCGCATTTCCTACATCGGCTATAAGACCCAGACCATCAAGGCTGCCGGACAAAGCAACCTTGAAATCAGAATGGAGCCTGACAACAACGTGCTCGACGACGTTGTCGTAGTGGGCTACGGAACAATGAAGAAACGTGACCTCACGGGTGCCATCTCGTCCGTGAAATCCGACGTCATCACTCTCACCCCGTCATCCAATCCCATGGACGCCCTCCAAGGACGCGTGGCCGGTCTTGACATCACCAAGACGTCAGGCCAGCCCGGCGAAGGCCTCAATATCCAGCTCCGAGGCAACCGCTCCATCACCGCTTCCGGCACACCGTTGTTCATTATCGACGGCATGCCAGGCAACTATGAGACAATAAACCCCAACGACATCGAAAGTATCGAGGTTCTCAAAGACGCCTCTTCCACGGCTGTCTACGGTTCGGAAGGTTCAAACGGCGTGGTAATCATCACTACAAAGAAAGGCGAGGCAGGCAAGATGCGTGTCAACTTCGATGCCTATCTCGGTGTCAACGGATGGTCAACCACCCCCAAGATGAACTCTCCCGAGCAGAACATCCTCACACGCGAACTTGCACACAAGTACAGCGGGACAGTCGTTGACGACATAACTCTCAACGAATACAAGGAAGCCCTGGCACGTGGCGAGACAATCGACTGGATTGACGCACTTCTCGGGACTGGATTCACACAGAACTACTCCCTCTCCCTCTCGGGAGGAACCGAGAAGACACAGGCATACTTCTCGCTCAACTACTCCGATGTAGACGGCCAGTACAAGAATAATAATTACAAGGTCTACTCGGCATCTGTACGCGTAAACACAAAGCTCAACAACTGGCTTTCAGGCGGTATCCACGTGCAGGCATCCTACACAAACGCACAGCGCATAAAGAGTCACCTTACCGACGGCCTTCGCATGGATCCCTTCGGCAAACTCTACAATGAGGACGGCTCAGTCAACCCGTTCCCCGTGCAGGGCAATACCGATATCGCCAATCTCCTTCTTGACCACGACAAGAACGTCTATCGCGACAACCCCAGCAACCTCCGTCTATACGTGCAGCCTTATCTACGTATCACACCGTTCAAGGGCCTGACACTTGAATCTCGTATCAGCGGAAACTTCCACTATCAGAATATCGACAAATATCAGGGCTACGGCGCATACGACTTCTACCGCACCATCGGTCTGGCTGCATTGACAATGCCAAAGAAGGATGCCGCACGTTACACCAACGCCACAAAGGAAAATACCCGCAAGTACGGATATACCTGGGAGAACATCCTCACCTACAACTTCCAGCTCGGCGACATCCACGACTTCACCATCACAGGCGTGACATCATGGAATTCCAGCCAGGAGGACTATACCAAGGCCTATGCCAACAGTATACCCTCCAACAACATGTACTGGACAAATCTCGGTGCGGCAACAGACCCCAAACCCACTGTCGGCTCAAACTACAAAATGCACAAGCGTATGGGCTACGTAGGCCGTATCAACTACACCCTCATGGGCAAGTACCTCTTCTCGGCATCTGTACGCCGTGACGGTGACTCACGTCTGTCAAACGACTGCCACTGGGCAACATTCCCCGCCGTATCAGCCGGATGGCGCATCTCCGATGAAAACTTCATGGAATCAACACGCACATGGCTCAACAACCTGAAACTTCGCGTAGGTTACGGTGAAACAGGCGGCGCAGGAATCAACCCCTATGATACATGGTCTATCCTCGAAACATCACAGATGGGCCTCGGTGGAAGTCTGGTAGACTATTCACGTTTCCCCGAAATCCTTGCCAACGCCATGCTCGGCTGGGAACGTTCGAAGAGCTGGAACATCGGTCTTGACCTCGGTCTTTTCAACAACCGCATCGACCTTGCTGCCGAATACTATATCACCAATACCGATGACGTGATATGGAGACAGAGCATTCCCTCGATCAACGGTGCCTATACTGCGGCCAAACCGTTCGTAATAAACAAGAACATAGCCAGCACACGCAACCAGGGTATCGAGCTTACACTCACCACCCACAATATCGAGACCCGTGACTTCTCATGGACTTCGACACTCACATTCTCCAACAACAAGGAAAAAGTCACTTCTCTCGGCGAGGGTGCTGCCGACTATATCGACTTCTCCCTTAACAATGACGAATCATACTGCCTCCATATCGGAGACCCCACCCATTCCTACCGCAGCTATGTGTTCGGCGGAATCTGGCAGAATGGAGAAGAAGCCGATGCAGCCGTATTCGGACGCCGTCCCGGCGACATGAAGATAGACGTGCCCAACATGCGCCGCATCAGCGAGGGTGTATGGGAAAAGACCTATGTGCTTGAAGACGGCACGGTAGAGACCCGCCAGTTCACAGCCGACGATCCTTATACCATCAATGCTGACGACCGCGTTATAATCGGACACAACACTCCCGACTGGTCACTCGGCTTCCAGAACACATTTACTTGGAAATGGTTCGACCTCAGCCTCTACATGTATTTCCGTCACGGCCAGAAATTCAACTACGAACCTATCGGATGGTACAGTGGCAAGGGCGGTTCGTTCCCGGAACACTTCAACTACTGGACTCCCGACAATCCCTCCAACGAGTTCCCGGCTCTTGACTCATCACGAGACTGGCAGAAAATGGAAGGTAACGAGGCTATCTACTGGGTAGACGGTTCGTTCTTCAAGATCAAGAACATAACCCTCGGCTACACCCTTCCCAAACTCGCATGCAGCAAACTCGGCATCAACCATCTGCGCCTTTACGGAACTATCACCAACCCGCTTGTATATGCCAACAGCAAGCTGCTCAAAGGCTATGATCCCGAGATGAACGGAAGTTTCAACTTCCCCCTTACACGCCAACTCGTATTCGGTCTGAATGTCACATTCTAAATCCTCTAAACAGAAAACATCCCAATGAAAACATATATCAAGACAATTGCCCTCCCCATGCTTGCCATGGCAGGTCTGCTCACAACCTCATGCGAGCTGACAGAGGACAACCCCCATGCAGGCGATGCCTCCATACAGTCGTTCCAGTCATGGGAGGGATTACAGAAATACTGCTATTCGTGTCTCAATGACGAGCTTTACACTGCTTCCGACTGGATGATTTCATCTGAAGGCGGTACAGACCTCTGGGTAGCAAAGGCTAACGGTGACGGATATCGTGCAGATTTCTACTACGAGAGCTTCTCGACCAACAACAACTCGACTAAGAAACTCTGGCAGCAATGCTACTCAATGATTACGAACTGCAACACCGTTATCAATGAGGCCGACAAACTCATTGACGGTGACCCTGACGTAATCAGGATTCTCGTGGCCGAGGCCAAAGTGCTCCGTGGCTTCTACAACTACCTGCTCGTATCCAACTTCGGCCCCGTAACTCTGAACCTCGAAAGTAGCGCGTCACTGACAGGCAACACCAACCTGCGTCCCAGCCGTTCGAGCGAGAAGGACTTCTACAACCAGATCGAAAAGGATCTCACCGAAGCCATTCCCGAACTCGGTGTGACCCCCTATGATGACAACAAAGCCCGTGTCACCAAGAAGACCGCCATCGGTCTCCTCGCCCGCGTCTATGCACAGCGTGCCGGACTCGGCAAAAAATACGGAGATGCCGAAAAATACTGGAAACTTGCCGCCGAGACTGCCGAAGAGCTTATCAACAATGCAGGTACATACGGAGCATATCTCTACACAGACATCGCCGACATGTGGGCCGATGCCAACAACCGCAGCAACCGCGAGGCTCTTTTCATTGCCGGCGGAGCCGATTCAAACTCCGAGGCTTTCAGCGCGACAGTGAAGCGCAACAAACTTCTCGCCTACTCTTCCGGCGGTCTATATGACGACCTCTTCGGACACAACCCCACCAAGAACGGCCAGTGCTATTTCTACGGACGCTACAATCAGCAGGTGTGGATGCCTTCCAAGTATCTCCTCTACTGCTTCAATCCCGAATGGGACCGTCGTTGGGAATACACCTTCATCTACGGATGGAGTGACTTCTCGATGGAGCAGTGTGGCTGGGCCGCATACAAAACAGGCCAGAAGAAACTCACCGAGGCACTCTGCACAAAATACGGTATCGATGCATCACACATCGATGAGACCATATACCCCTACGCCGACTGTGACGGCAAGCCCTCATCATTTGGCGGCAACCAGTTCCCTGCCAAGATATGGCCCAAGGGTGAGACTTCCGGGGATGTATCCAAGCTCCTCCGTGTCGCAAGCTCTACTGCCGAGTTCGGACAGGAAGGCGTAGCACCCACCACAAAGGCATATGCCATCCCCTATCCCATCGCAGTCGATGACAACCGCTTCAACACTGTATATGTACACGAACCCGTGTCTGCGGCAGACAAGGCAAAGTCAACATATGTCACCGTGGTGCTCAGCGACCTGTTCGGCTCAAACGGAATGCCCTACGGAAGCACGGTCAACGGTTCAGAGGCAGGCAATCCGCCGGCAATCGGCAACGGCACGACAAATGCCGGCTCATGCCCCTCTTTCCACAAGTTCAACTGGTCTTATGACGGAGTGTTTGACAATGACCTTCAAAGAAAGAACGGTGACATGTTCATCATGCGTATGGCCGAAATCTACCTTCTCGCCGCCGAGGCCCGCCAGATGCTCGGAGACGGCAAGACTGCTGCCGGACACCTCAATGTGCTCCGTAAGCGCGCGGCACGTCCCGGCACCCCCGAAAGCTCATGGAAACTCGCCAATGCGACAGAGGATGATATCTTTGACGAGTATGCACGCGAAATGTGCGGCGAGTTCACACGATGGGCACTCTTCAAGCGTCACAATGCCTTTGAGACACGTCTGCCCAAGTACAATCCCCGTGCCGCAAAGTCATTCAAGGCTCAGTACTACAACCGCCCGGTTTCTTCCGACTTCCTTTCGACTATTCTCAATGATCAGGAATACGGTGACAACGGTTACGGCCAGACTGCAAATTCAGGTATTGAAAATATAGACAAGTAAATCCCTGTTTCTTTAATAATGTCGAAGGCTGCTTCCCGAGAGGGTGGCAGCCTTTACAGTCAATAGCTCCTTCGCCACATGGCCCTATAAAGGCACATGGATTTTGACTTCCGACGGATTCATACTACCTTTGTGGAATATTCTCACGCAAGACAATGAAAACTGCCGTAACAGAACAATGGAAGACCTATAAGGCCGAATATTACAGCCTGCTGCGCCTCGGACTACCGGTATTGGTCACACAGCTCGGAATCATCGTGGTCAACTTTGCCGACACCATGATGGTGGGTTCATATGGAACCGACGAACTGGCCGCCGCAGCCTTTGTCAACTCGCTCTTCGTGATAGCCACCTTCATGCAGATAGGATTCGCGTCAGGTATGACACCTCTCATAGGCGCCTTGTACAGCCGAGGAGACAGCCACAAAGTCGGCGTGACGCTGCGCGCAGGATTGCAGGTAAACGTCATGGTCTCAATTTGCTTTACAGCTTTAATGGGGATATTGTACTTTTTTCTCGACTGCTTCGGACAGCCGGTGGAACTACTCCCGCTAATAAGGAAATACTATCTCATAGTCCTTGCCACACTACTACCGATGGCGGTGTTCAACTGTTGTCAACAGACATCCAACGGTACCACCGATACTGCCACACCAATGTGGATGATTCTTGGAGCAAATGCCTTGAACATAGTCGGGAATTATGTTCTGATAAATGGCAGATTCGGATTCCCTGAACTCGGACTCACCGGCGCCGGACTCAGCACTCTGACGGCAAGGTATGCGGCAATGGCCGGAATCATCATATTCATAACGCTTTCAAGTCGTTATCGTCCGTATATTGACGGACTGCGTACAGCCTCTGGGGAGACAGCCAACGAGCGAAAGAGGGTGTGGATGACATCATATCCACTTATGATACAGAACGGCATAGAATGCTTCCTTTGGAGCTTCGGCACAATAGTCTCAGGATGGTTCGGTAAAATCCAGCTCGCATCCTATCAGGTTGTCAACACGATCTCGCAACTCGGATTTATGACCTATCTGAGCTTCGGGATAGCGACATCTATCAGAGTTGCCAACTATACCGGCCTGCGTGACATCGGCGGCATACGACGTATCACATCAGCCGGTTTGCGCCTCAACATCTTACTAGCCACCGTAGCCTCTACCGTATTCCTCGCAGGCGGGGCACATCTCATCCGCATCTTCACACCAGACCCCGATGTGGTAGCAACGGCTCTCGGGCTGATACTTCCGCTTATTCTCTACCAGTATGCGGATGCCTACCAACTCACCTACGTCAATGCCCTGAGAGGCACCTCGGAGGTCAAACCGCTACTATGGATCTCAATCATTAGCTATATATTCGCCGGCATACCTTTGCTGCTCACTCTCGCCAAAGGATTCGGTCTCGGAAACCTGGGTGTATATTACAGTTTCTCCGGCGCACTCCTACTCGCCTCGGTACTGCTACATAGAGCGTTTGAGAAGGCCGTAGCTCGAAAAGAAAGTGAATTTGCAACAAAATAACGGCCGACCCACAACCAAGATAACGGAAATTTGTTAGATTGTTACCCGACAACTTATAACAAATTCCAAAAAATGAAAAATATACTCATCGTAATCGGCCATCCTTACTGGAAGGACTCCGTGGCCAACAAAGCCATCGTCAATGAATTCTCACTACTATGTCCCGGCTTAGTATCAAGTAATATTTCGGTGCTATATCCCGACGGGAAAACAGACGTGGCCGCCGAACAGAAGAAGCTCCTGAATGCCGACATAATAATCCTTCAATATCCTTTCATGTGGTTTGGCTGTCCTTCGACCATGCACGCCTATATGGAACAGGTGCTTACATATGGGTTTGCCTACGGGAAGGGAGGAGAAAGTCTTAAAGGCAAGCACATCATCGCGTCCATAACCACCGGGGCGCCGGAATCGGCCTACTCCAAAGAAGGACACGAGGGAGTGACAATCGACGAACTGATGACACAAGTAAGCGCCACAGCCGTTTTCTGCGGTATGAAATATGACGGATATGTATACTCATGCGGAATGGCCACAGCAGGAGCCGGCATCGAACAAGTGGAACAGGTGAAAATAAAAGCCGCCGACCACGCAAAACGTCTCGCCCAAAAGATCAACAGCCTGTGACAAGTCCCTCTATGCCAAGGACAACTCTCTTGGCATAGAGGCCGCCGGCATATCCGGTAAGCGAGCCGTCAGCCCCTATCACCCTATGACAAGGGACAAATATCGAAACGGGATTTGCGCCAACGGCATTTGCCACGGCCCGGACAGCGCCGGACATTCCGACAGAGACTGCCAGTTCCTTATATGAGACCGACTTTCCGAACGGTATATCCAGCAATCCTTTCCATACCTTCTTCTGAAACACGGTTCCGACCATTAGGAGCGGGATGTCAAACCTTGTCCTACGGCCTTCAAAGAATTCGTCAAGCTGCCTTGCGGCATATGCTGTCACGTCCGAGCCTTCATCAGCCATTTCGGACTTCACCACTTTGCACAGCCTTCTGACCGTCCGGCTTGTTAGTCCCTCGACTATCCAGTCACACATGCATAACGCATCCCCGATGGAACCGAGAAGCAATCCTCCACATGGAGACATATATATCTCCGTTCGTAGCATATCGTCCATTCTTTCAACGATATCTACCCAAGATATATCCGAATACATCTGACTGAATGCGTGATTTCATAAGAAAATTAACACCGATATACACCACGCCAAACGAGACTGTCTGCGCCACACAGAGCGCCAACGGAGAAAGACTGAGTGAGGCCAGCAACACGCACGGCACCAGACCGAGAAACGTAAGAGCGACATATGGAGCCATGTCGGAGAGATAAGAAAGAAGACGGCGCCCCGTAATACGCGACACTATCACAAGGGTGGCTATCCACGTTAGCATCCCGGCTGCCAACTGTCCGTAAAGGAACACCGTCAGACCGGTCACAGGATTGTCCTGGGTTGAACTGGATATATCCGAGATTGTGAAAAGTATGGCGACAAGAGCCACACCGTCTCGCAATGCCTCTGTAAACACGAGCATTCTCGACCTGCCAAGCGAAAGAATGTAGTTGTTATAAAGATGAGAGAAGACCAAGAAGATTCCCCTCAGAAGCAATATCTGGAAGAGTATTATCGAGGCATCCCATTTCGTAGAGAACAGTGTATGGAATATCGGGGTGGCCATGACCGCAAGAAGACCGATAGCCGGGAAAAGCAGATAAGAGGTAAAACGGTGGATCTTACCACATATCCGAGAATAGCGTTCCGGGTCGTCCTGCACGCCAGACAACAGAGGGAGAAAAGTTGATGTCAGAACCTGTGAAAGCGATATGATGCCCATCTTGCTCCACTTGTCGGCCTGTGTGAAATAACCGAGCGGTACCAGTCCGGCACGATTGCCTATGAAGAACGAGTAGATATTCTGGAACACAGTGGTAAGCATGGACGTCATCATCACACCCGCCCCGACTTTGAAATATCCACGCAGCACACTCCACGAGAATCTCCACACAGGTCGCCACGAGCTTGTAAGCCAAAGGATAAGGCTCTTGACCGAAGCGAGAGTAATGGTCTGCCATACTATGGCCCAGGCTCCGTAGCCACTGACGGCAAGATAGATTCCGACCACGGCAGCAGCTATAAGCCCAAGGGAATTGCTGACAGCTATCATGCGCACCTCCATACGTTTCATCAGACGGTTGGTCTGGACGATGGCGGAGGCATTGATGATAAATGAGAGAAACATCACACGTGACAACGGGACAATCCTCATGTCACCCTGAAAAACGGAAGCAATCCACGGCGCAATAAAAAAAAGCACCGTATAGATGACGGTTGCAATCCCGAGATTGAACCACAGGACAGTAGAATAATCCAGACGCGAAGGCGCCTTGCGCTGTATCAAGGCCGAGGAAAACCCACTGTCTACAAAGAGAGTGGCAAATGCCTGAAAGACCATTATCGCACCTACAAGTCCGAAGTCTTCCTGAGACAACATGCGCGCAAGCACTATACCTGTCACGGCATAGAGCAACTGGGACGAGACACGGTCAATGACATTCCATTTGAGCGTCCGTGCCACTTTGAGCCTGAGGCCGTCCCCTTCCGATGATGTCATTGGGCAAGCGGAGTGAGTTTAAGCCCCACGGAACGGTTCTTAATCTCAGGATGTCCCTTGTAGTATACCGAGGTTGATCCCATCCCGAACAGAGATAGCTTGTCAACAGCCCATATGCCAACCGAGCCTGTACCAGAGCCGTTGACAGACACATTCGCGGCTTTCAGATCGTCAGCCTGAACCACGCCTGTACCTACGAACTTCACATTCAGTTTGTCGCATTCACCCGAGGCCACTATCATACCGTGGCCGAGACGCATGGACAACTTGACCTCGTTGGCAAGCACATCACGCACCACCAGAGTTCCGTTACCCTCTACACCGCCTTCAAACTTAGGCCCCTGGGCCACGGAAAGCACACGTAGAGTGGAATCTGACTTGTTCTCGGCCTTTATGAGATAGCGCGAGTATATTCTGACCTTAGGCAGTGGCCCGGAAGGAGGATTCTCGGCAGAGAGACGCACCGTCAGCTTGGTGTTGTTGCGATCAAATATAAATGATGACGCCACTGACGGCTCACACGTGAAGACGGCATAACCGGCCGAGTCAGTGGAACTGTAATAATCGATATTCAATCCGTCAAGCACCTTCAATTCGGTAAAATCACCTATCTTCAACCGATAGATTCCCGGAGTCTCTGCCCGCAGGATAAGTGTGACAAAGGAAAGAATGAGAAAGAAAGCAACTTTTTTCATGACTGTGTTGATTGGCTTGTTAGAGTTTCTACTTCGGCAAGGATTTCCATAAGCTCGTCAAATGTTGACGCACGTAACATGCGGATACGGGTGTCCCTAAAATGCGGGATTCCCTTGAATAGAGGCGAGGCGGCAAGATGACGCCGGATGTGAAGTATACCACGATATTCGTCTATACGTGCCACGCTTTCACTCACCTGACGTCTGATAAGATCAAACTTTACGGAGTCAGGGAGCGGCACAGGCATCTCGCCCCTTAGCGCCTGAGAGATATCGTTGAATATCCACGGAGCACCAATGGACGCACGTCCCACCATAACACCGTCAACACCATAGCGGTCAAACGCCTGCACGGCAAGCCCGGGAGTGGTAATATCACCGTTACCTATCAACGGGATGGTCAGACGAGGGTTCTCCTTTACACGCGCTATCATCTCCCAGTCAGCCTCGCCGGTATACATCTGTGAGCGCGTGCGACCATGTACGGTGAGGGCGGCTATACCGCAGTCTTGAAGCTGTTCGGCAAGATCGACTATAATCTTGGAATTATGATCCCATCCCAAACGTGTTTTGACCGTGACAGGCAGTTTGACGGCATCGACCACGGCACGTGTTATGGAAAGCATCTTCGGAATATCACGCAACATCCCGGCTCCCGCCCCCTTGCCGGCAACCTTCTTGACAGGACACCCGAAATTGATGTCTATGATGTCTGGGCCTGCCTGTTCCACAATCTTGGCAGCCTCAACCATCGGTTCCACCTCACGCCCGTAAATCTGTATGGCTGTCGGGCGTTCGCCCTCGTCTATCGAGAGTTTGCGGACAGTGGCAGGAATATCTCGTATAAGTGCGTCTGCACTGACAAACTCAGTGTAGACCATCGAAGCTCCCTGCTCCTTACAGATGAGACGGAACGAGCGGTCGGTGACATCCTCCATAGGAGCCAGCATCACCGGGCGCGGTCCAAGGTCTATATCGGCGATTTTCATATCGGCAAATTTAGTGTTTTTTATCCAATCATCCCATATAACATGGACGAATGTACGAGGAACAATGTAATTAATATTACAATTTCAGGTCGGCTATAAGGAAATTGCTTCCGGCAACAAGCACAAAACCGTCAGGCCCGACCGAGGCACGCGCTTCGGCAACGGCGACATTCACGTCATCAACAACGCTTCCATGCAACCCATGACAGGCTGCCTTCTCGGCAAGGACAGAGGCCGGAAGACCCCTTTGTACAGACGGTGTTGAGAAAAACAACCTTACTTCCGGGCCGAGAGTGGCAATCAGAGAGAGCACGACAGTAAGATCCTTATCGGCCACGAATCCGACAACCAATGCCTTTGGAGACTGTCTCGTTGCCGCAATCTGACGTACTATATACTCCCATCCACCACAGTTGTGGCCGGTATCGACCACCGTGACAGGCGCATCGGCAATACGGCTCCACCTTCCGAACAGATGTGTCAGTCCGATCACGTCAGCCATACCTTCCCGCACGGCCCTGTCGGGGATATCCCAGCCGAGAACACGCAACTGCAATACAGCCTCGAACACCGTAGCCGCATTCTTAACCTGATATTCTCCCGTCAGCTCACCTCTGACATGTCCGAAAGGGGTCAACGGATAATGGTTGCCGTCAGACCTCGTCTCACACTTCAACGGCTTTGCAAAAACAAGAAGACTGCCTGTCTCTCGCGCTTTATCAACAAACACATTTTCTGTCTCCGAATGTCTCTCCCCCACAACCACCGGGATGCCAGCCTTTATGATACCGGCTTTCTCATATGCAATGCTGGACAGCGTGTCACCAAGGAGGGCCGTATGGTCAAGCGATATATTGGTTATAACACTCAGCACGGGTGTTATTATATTCGTACTGTCGAGACGGCCTCCAAGGCCGGTCTCTATTACAGCCACATCCACGCCACAGGCCCTGAAATAGTCAAAAGCAAGTGTCGAGGTCAGTTCAAAGAAGCTGGGCGATATGGCAGGACAGCTTTGCACGACGTGTGTCCACCTCTCGACAAATTCCACTACTGCCTCACGCAATATCATCTCACCGTTGACTCTGATACGTTCGCGGAAATCAAATATATGGGGAGATGTATAAAGCCCGACTCTATATCCGGCGCTTTGAAGAATCGCGGCAAGCGAATGTGCCGTTGATCCCTTGCCGTTTGTCCCGGCCACATGTATGCACGGATATTTTCTCTCCGGATTCCCGAATATAGCCGCAAGACGACGTGACGTATCAAGACCGGGCTTATATGCCCCGGGGCCTATATTCTGAAAAACCGGGAGTGAATTGAACAGAAACTCTATGGATTCTTCGTAAGTCATAAGTATCAATATATTAGCCATCCGGCCATGCCTGCAATGCATATAATCAGGATGGGATGCCACTTTAAATTGTATACCATCACGAATGCCGCCGCACATAGGGCTATGCTCCATACCAACTGATAGTCGGTGGTACCAAAATTCTCACCGTTCATCAACAAAAGTGCGGCAGATGCGATAAGACCTACAACAACAGGACGTAGTCCCATGAATATGCCTTTCACCACATCGCTGTCACGATGACGGTGGATGAGATGGCTCGTATAAGCCACCAGAAGAAATGACGGAATCACCACGACAAGAGTGCATACAATTGATCCGAGAATACCGTACAAAGGCGATGACAGATCAGCCGAATACTCCCCGGGAGCCACATAACCTATATAGGTGGCCGAATTTATCCCGATAGGGCCGGGTGTCATCTGCGAGATGGCCACAATGTCTGTAAACATCTGTTTTGAGACCCAGCCGGGGCCAACGATTTCTCGTTCGATAAGAGCAAGCATGGCATAACCGCCTCCGAATCCGAAAAGACCAATCTTAAAATAGGCCCATATCAACCGCAGATATATCATAGATGTTTCTCTTCCTCCTTTCTTTCTTCTGTTTCTATGCGTTTCAACGAGGAGCGATGGCGGCGCAGCCACAGATAACCCAATAGTCCGCCAAGAACAATATAGAGTATGGGATTTGAAACCACCGGGAGTCCAGACCATATAAGCAACGCTACAACAACGGGAATCACGGCAGTCTTCAACCCTATCCCGGCAGAACGAGCCGAAGATATGACAGGAGCTATTATCAGAGCCACAACGGCCGGACGTATCCCTTTGAAAATGGCTGATAAAGTCTCGTTGCTCTTTATAAGGTCTGGTGTAAGGAATATGGCTATGGCAAGTATGATCATGAAGGAAGGGAGAATGGTTCCGAGAGCCGCCGCAGTGGCACCTTTCATTCCTCTCAGTTTGTCACCCACGGCCACGGCGATATTGACAGCCAGAATCCCGGGTAACGACTGGGCTACCGCGAGAAGGTCAAGGAACTCCTCCCGCTCAATCCATCCATATTTGTCGACTATCTCCTTCTCGATAATAGAAATCATGGCCCATCCACCTCCGAAAGTGAATGCGCCAATTTTAAAGAAAGATGTGAATAACCTGATACAGATATTCTTACTCATAATATTTTGTGCGTGCTATCGCAAGATTGTACTCGTAGAGAACATCGAGATAGTCGCGATGGGCGGCTATAAAATAATTAAGCTCCTCGATATATGTTAGAAATGAGATCTGACCCGCTTTCAGCGCCTTACGGAGCAACTCGTAGTAAGATTTGTCCCCCACTACGGGTGCATACTCGTCAAGTACCATACGGTAAGAGTCTATGCGTCTGCAATCGGCTACAAGAGAAGCCTTGCGCTTGTGAAGCGCTATGTCTGCGTCCATCAGCGCGGCCTCGGCTTCAAGGCGTGCAGCCTTGGATGAGTGGCGGCGAGACCACGTCGGGAGGGTTATACCGACAGAAAATCCATTGAAATGCTCGTCCCCCTCGGTATTGTGGGCAAACCCTATCGAGAAACCCGGATAGGCGCTCAGACGGTCAACCTTGACAAGTGACTCGGCAGCCTCGGCCTGTGCCTTGGCGGCCGCATAACGGGGATCACGTTCACGCATCACCGACAATGCAGCCGGAAGGCGTGGAATGTCGAGATCTGGATAATCGTCTCCCACCTTGGCAAGAAGCTGGTCAACGTCAAGACCGCCGTTGAATTCTTGAAGGGATGACACAATAGCTTCTCTCTCAGATTCAAGATTATGAAGCTCACGGTGCACCGAGATACGTTCGAGCACGGTCTTATTATAGTCAAGACGTGTTTCAAGTCCCTCCTCGGCAGCGCGGCGATAATACACCACCATGCTGTCTATATTGTCAGCAATCTCTCGTTGTAGATTGAGCACCTGTGTGTTGTGCACATAGTCAATCAGCAACGCACGAGCATCGCGACGGGCGTCAAGCAGGTCTGCCTCACGGAGAAACTGCATGGCGGTGGTGGCAGTCCGGGCCGCCTCGCGGCGTGCGGCATAAAGACCGGGCCAGTCAAATCCCTGGGACACCGAAAGATCCCACTTGTTTCCATATTCGGCCTTCGCTCCCCAGACCCTACCAAACTCGATTTCGGGGCCTTCAAGAGTATTTTCCGCCTTCATTGACTCCACCGAGGCCTCGCTACGAACCGTCTCTACCCTAAGTCCGAGATTGTTACCAACCAGCTCATTTACGACATCGTCAAATACCGATGCTGATGCAGCAAGGGAAGTAAGGGATAAGGATAACAGTAACAGTCTGTTCATCACTTCTTTCGATTTGTCAGATAATAAATAATAGGTACGATAAAGATATTCAGGAATGTCGAAGATAGCAGTCCGCCAAGAATAACGATGGCGAGAGGCGACTGTATCTCATTGCCCGGCAGATGGCCGCCAACGGCAAGCGGGATAAGGGCGAGTGCCGAGCTAAGAGCCGTCATAAGAATTGGATTGAGACGGTCTGACGAGCCGTGTATCACACGTTTTTTCAGTTCCTCTCCTCCGGCACGCAAGGTCTCGTAACGAGACATCAGAAGCATACCGTTACGTGTGGCTATACCCATGAGTGATATGAATCCGATAATAGCCGGGATATTTAGTTCACCCGATGTAAGACGCAGTATGAGGATGCCTCCAATCAAGGCCAGAGGCATATTCAGAAGGATAATCCCCGCACGGGAAGCGCTGTGATACTGCCCGTAAAGAAGGAGGAAGATAATGATCAAAGCCCCTATGGATACGAGCGCGAGTGTCCTTGAAGCGCTCTGCTCACTCTCGAACTGTCCGCCATAAGTGACATAATACCCCTCTGGAAGAGAGATTCCTGTGTCAATTTTGTCAGCAATATCGTCCACGGCGCCACGGAGGTCTCTACCGTCAACATTAGCCGATATGACTATGCGGCGGCTTACATTCTCCCTGTTTATAGAGTTCGGGCCTGACGATGACACAACGTCCGCAACAGACGTGAGAGGTATCTTGCCCTTGGGTGAGTCTATCATCAGCGATGACACTGCGTCAAGCGACTCCCGGGCTTCCGGCTCGAATTTCAGCGTGAGATTGACAGGATAGCCTCCTTCATAGACCTGTGATACCACCTCGCCTGAAAGGGCTACAGTGACAAAATCAGCAAATTCACCCACAGGAATACCGTAATATGCAAGCATGTCTCGTCGCGGACGTATGTCAAGCTGCGGACGCTCCATCTGCTGCTCTATATTCACGTCAACCACACCCGGCACTTCCGATACCTCGGCCTTTATGCGGTTTCCGATACTGTAAAGGGTGGCAAGATCGTCACCGAAAAGCTTTATGGCTATCTGGGCTTCTGTGCCAGACAGCATCGCGTCTATACGATGTGATATAGGCTGGCCTATTTCTATGTTAGCCCCTGGTATATGGGACAGACAATGTCGGAGATCGGCCACCATCTCGCGTCTCGACCGACCGTTGTCAAGCGTATACGGCGCTTCTATCTCGCTGACATTCACCCCGAGGGAATGTTCGTCAAGTTCGGCACGACCTGTTTTTCTTGCCACTGTATTAATCTCGGGAATTGAGAGGATTATCTCTTCGGCCTTGCGTCCCACCTCGTCGCTACGTTCAAGCGATATGCCCGGGAGCGTAGATACATTTATGGTCAGCGAACCTTCGTTGAAAGGTGGCAGGAAGCTTCGTCCGAGAGTAAAGAACAACCCGACAGAGACTGCAAAAAGAGCGCCTGTGGCGATAAGCACAGGACGTGGACGGGACATAGCCTTTCCAAGCGCACGGTCATATATCACGCGTAACTTGCGTGATAGCCATGGCTCACGGTCAATCTTGGAAAGCACCTTCTTACTGCCGAGAAGATACGAGCATAAGACAGGCGTGACGGTCAGAGCCACGAGGGTAGAGGCAAGAAGTGATACCATGAACGATATGCCGAGCGGACGCAACATCCTACCCTCCATGCCACTGAGGAAAAAGAGTGGTACAAACGATGCCATGATGATGAGCGAGGAGTTGAAGATGGGCATACGCACCTCCCGAGACGCGTCATATACAATCCTGACAACACTCTCACCCGTGGCGTGACGTTCTCGCAACCGTTTGTAGACATTCTCTACATCCACTATCGCATCATCCACAAGCGAACCTATTGCAATGGCAATACCTCCGAGACTCATTGTATTGATGGTCAACCCCATAAAATGGAGCGCTATGATGGTGACAATGATTGAAAGGGGAAGAGCCACAAGGGAGATGACGGTTGTCCGCAGGTTCATGAGGAAGAAGAACAATACCACTATGACGAACACCGCCCCGACGAACAGGGACTCTTGCAGATTGGATATCGAACGTGTGATAAAGTCAGCCTGCCGGAAGATGTCGGAGTGCACCTTGACACCTGCCGGAAACGTCTTGGAGAGAATCGAAAGCTGGTTGTCAATCTCGTCAGTGAGCGATATCGTCCCGGCTCCGGGCTGTTTTGTCACTGTAAGAAGCACGGCCGGCTCGGCCTTCACCGAAGCCACACCGAGACGTGGTTCCTCAGCACCTATCGCTACTTCTGCAATGTCGGATAGCCTCACTATCCTGTTTCCGACACTTGACACCACGGAATTGGCAAGCGCGTCGACATCTGATGTAGTAATATCGCCCTTTACAATATATTCGTTTCCATAGTCATAGACCACACCGCCCGGCGCATTGCGGTTCATTCCCGCAACAGCCTCGCGCACTTCGTTGAGAGACACTCCGTGACGCTGCATCTTGGCGGGACAAAGCCTTATCTGGAACTCCTTGGCATCACCGCCTATGACCGATACTTGTGAGACACCGGGGATGGAGAGCAGACGCGGGCGTATCTGCCGGTCTGCAATAGTGCGCAGTTCGGACATGCTTGAAAGAGAGTCGGAAGTAAGCCCGATTATAAGCATCTCCCCGAGTATCGACGACTGGCTGCCGAGTGTGGGACTGCCAACTCCGGGAGGAAGCTGACCCTCTATTTCCGAGAGTTTTTCTGAAACTATCTGACGGGCGCGGTAGACATCCGTATCCCAGTCAAACTCGACCCATACCACCGAGAATCCGGGCGTGGTGGACGAACGTACCCTGCGCACACCGACAGCGCCGTTGGCCGCTGTCTCCACAGGATAGGTCACCGTCTTCTCTATTTCTTCCGGCGCCATACCGGGAGCCTCGGTCATGACTACGACCGTGGGGGCGTTAAGATCCGGGAAAATATCGACCTCGGTGCGCATCATTACCACCATCCCGACAATCAGCAATACCACTGAGAGGACTATCACGGCAAGGCGATTGTCAAGCGATGCCTTTATGATTCTGTTAAGCATGACTCGTCAGATTAATGGTTGTGGGAATGACCTTCGGGCACGACTGTGGCTTGTTCGGCAAGACGCACGAACGAAAGCCCTGCACTCACCACGGAGTCCCCCTCGGCGACCCCTTTTAGAATCTCGGCACGAATGCCGTCAGTACGCCCTATCGTCACAGGACGCTTCTCAAAATCGCCGTCCTCATGTTTGACGTATACAAACTTCTCACCAAGCTGTTCTGTAAGTGCCGAGACAGGGACGGTAAGAACGCCGTGTCTGACAGCACCTTTCAGATATACCTCGGCCGCAGTCCCCGGAACGACAGGCGAACCAGACGAAAGGGTGAAATAAACCGGGATATATCCGGGTGTCTCAGCCGAATTGGCAGATGTCGAAAGCAGACGGCCACCGTAATCGGCTATATCAACAGGCTCTCCCTGCGAGCCATGCGGAGTAATGACCGCACCAGAGACAAGGGGTATGAACGACGCATCGCGCACCGGCAATAGTGCACGCAATGTCACAGTCCCGGCACCAGATATAACAGCCACCGGCGCGCCGGTATCGACAAATTGCCCCTCCTGGGCCACCAGACTGGTAATCACGCCAGACCTCGGGGCAGTTACAGAACCTAATGATGCCGAAGGACTGTAAGACGCCTTGGCTGAATTGTAGGCGGCAAGGGCATCATTATATTCCTTGCGTGTCACAAGTCCGTCGGCAAGAAGCGGCGTCAGACGGTCAAGTTCTCGTTTGGCATTCTCTACCGCAACCTTTGCAGCCACGTTAGCATCACCGCCGGTGACCCCCTTGGAGGTAACACGCGCTATAAGCTGTCCGGCTTTGACGTTGCTTCCCTGAGTAATTCCGGGAGCAAGAGAGATAACCCCGGAAGTATGTGCTGACGCCGTGGCCACATCAGATGCCGAGGGAAGTACCTCCCCTGCCACCTTTACGACCTCACAAAACTGTCCCGGAACTACCGCCTCGACACCGACACCGAAACGGGCGGCATCCTCTGATGACATGTGGACTATTCCCGGACTTTCATGATTGTGCTCACCGGCAGTCTCCCCTTCCTCTTCATGATCGCCATGCGACTCATGGTTATGACAGGCTGTAAAACAAACAGCCGTAAAAATCGCCGACAGAGCGATATGTAAAAAACGTTCTTTATTCATGAATTTCTCAGGCTTGATAAAAGCTTTTGCAAAATTACTCATCTTTTTTCTATTAGACAAATTTTCAGTCTCATGCATAGGGCTGCAAACAGACCTGTTATCTATGCACAAAATTAGTATTTTATCGATGGACGCACATTGCATCATATTCTCAAAATCTTATACCGGCAAGAGAAATCCTCGCACCTGTCATTTGCCTTTTCATGAAATATATTGTAACTTTGGAGACGTGATTGAAACCAAAGTCAGAAAATATATCGAGTCACACGATCTTCTCCGAAAAGAAGACAATGTGATCGTAGGACTGAGCGGAGGAGCCGACTCAGTCTCATTGCTGTCAATACTCCGAAATCTGGGTATAAGATGTATCGCGGCCCACTGCAACTTTCATCTGCGCGGGGCTGAAAGCGACCGTGACGAGACATTCTGCCGTGAACTATGCGAGAAGTCAGGCGTCAAACTCATTGTACAGCACTTTGACGTCGGGACAAGAATGAAATCCACCGGCGAATCCATCGAGATGGCCTGCCGGACACTGAGATATGACTGGTGGAACAGCATGATTGAAAAAGGTATCGGGGACTATATCGCCGTAGGTCACCACCGAGAGGACAATATCGAGACCTTCTTTATCAATCTCTTACGAGGCTGCGGGCTTAGAGGACTGAAAGGGATGCAGCCATGCAACGGCAGAATAATTCGTCCGCTACTTGACATCACCCGCCAAGAGATAGAGTCCTATCTCTTGGACAAAGGCATAGGATATGTCACGGACAGCACCAATCTCGAAGACGAATTCCGCCGCAACAAACTGCGGCTCAATATACTTCCACTTATTGAAAAGGAGTTTCCCGGTGGGATGGACGCGATCTCACGCACTATCGACAATCTTACAGGAAACCATACTCTCTATCGACATCTGACCGAAGAGATGAGAAAACGGTTCACCGATGACTGCGGACGCATCGATGTCAGGACACTCTCTCAGAGCATGCCATGTCCTGACACAGCCCTCTTCGAGCTAATCTCCCCATGGGGACTCAATATCTCACATGCCAAAAACATACTTGCTTCCTTGGACGATGATACACGCGGAGGAAAATGGTATGGCGGCTGCCTGCTTGACCGAGGACTGCTCTACCCTCCTGTCACTTGCGAATCCGAGACATGCGATTGCATCAAAATCAACCATATATCCCCTGAGGAATTTCGCTCCATACTGTCCGAAAAAAGCATCAACCCGGATGCCATTTACTTAGATAGCAATGCGGTTGACACGACCCGCCTCCGTCTCAGGAGATGGCGCCACGGAGACCGTATAGCCCCTTTCGGCATGAAGGGCACCAGACTTGTAAGCGATATCCTCAGTGATGCCAAGCTTTCCATGATAGAAAAGCGCGATGTAAGGATACTCGAATACGATGGCATGGTTCTTTGGGTGGTGGGTATGCGTCCGTCACGACATTTCCCGATAACAAAAAAGACCCGGAAAGTGGCTGTGATTACATGTCCGAGGTAACCTTGTCTCCATTATAGTCGTCAACGAAATAAACCGGCCGGCCCTTGGTCTCGTTGAAAATCCGACCTATGTATTCCCCGATTATTCCAAGAGCCAGCAACTGACAACCTCCAAGGAACAACATCACGCACAGCAATGTGGGATAGCCTCTTACCTCTTCGCCAAAGAACACAGTCTTTGTCAGGACAAAGACAAGGTATACAAAGGCCACGACCGACACAAACAGCCCTATGACCGAGGCTATGCGCAGGGGAGCTATGGTGAAACCTGTGATGCCATCTATCCCGAGTGAAAGAAGGCCGGCGAGACTGAACGACGACCGCCCTTCGGCACGGTTAGCTGTCTCAAACTCAACACCTTTTTTGGAATAGCCGATCAGGCAATACAGCCCTTTGGTGTAACGCTGCGACTCTCTCATACTCCTCATCGCATCCACCGCCCTCCTCGAAAGGAGTCTGAAATCGCCCACGTTCCTAAGCACGTTGACGCGCGTGGTGCGCTGCAATATGTCATAATACAGACCTGACAGCCTCCTTCTAAGCCATGACTCCTTCCCTCTTGACAGCCTTATGCCGTACACATCGTCATATCCCTTCTCCCATTCCCTTATCATCTTCGGGATTGCCGATACAGGATGCTGCATATCTGCATCCATTATGACCACACAGTCACCCTTGGCATAATCCATACCGGCAAGAAGAGCCCCTTCCTTGCCGAAGTTGCGGGACAGATTAAGATAGTTCACACGGGAATCCTTCTCTCTCAATCCTTTCAGCACCGTAACCGTATCATCAGAACTCCCGTCATTCACTATCAGGAATTCCCACTCATATATCTCTCCGGCCTCGGCCATGGCATCAGCCATCGAGCCAAGCGCCTCTATCAGACGAGGGAGGTTTCCGGCTTCCTTATAGGCCGGGGCAAGGATTGTTATAAGTCGGGGCGAGGACATGCGTTTAATGTTATGAAAGACAAAAATAATACTTATAGGTTAAAGATTTGTGGATTTTTTGCATAAATATTCCGAATATAGCGTCTATTTTAGATTTTTTCACTAATTTTGCAGCCTCCAAAGTCGAGATGACTGAACTAAATAGTACAACAGCAATTAAGATTGTAAAGAAATGAATCTATCAGGTCCGATTGACTTCAAGCCGAAACTTCTATCGGCATTGGGTCACTACTCAATGGAAAAATTCAAGTCCGACCTCGTTGCCGGCATCGTTGTGGGAATAGTCGCACTCCCGTTGGCCATCGCTTTCGGTATAGCCAGCGGTGTAAGTCCCACAGTGGGTCTTATCACAGCCATTATCGGCGGCTTCATTGTTTCGGCTGCCGGCGGATGCTCCGTACAGATCGGAGGCCCCACAGGAGCTTTCATCGTCATTGTATACAACATTATCTCCACCTTCGGTCTCGAAGGGCTGGCAGTGGCCACATTTATGGCCGGACTGATACTGGTTGCTCTGGGATGTTTCCGCCTCGGGACTGTCATAAAATTCATCCCCTACCCCATCGTAGTAGGTTTCACTGCCGGTATAGCGCTGACCATATTCTCCACCCAGATAAACGACTTTCTGGGGCTCGGCCTTAGAAACGTGCCCAGCGAGTTTCTGCCCAAATGGGGCGTCTATATCAGCAACATCACCAATCTTGACCCGGCCACTCTCGTTGTAGGAGCCGTCTCGCTGCTAATCATAATCCTGACGCCCAAAGTGTCGCGCCGTCTGCCCGGCGCGCTCATCGCTATTATAATTGTGACTGCGGCAGTCTACTTCATTCCCGGTGTAAACGTAGAGACCATCGGTGACCGCTTCGGCGCACTCCCCACCGACATCCCGCAGCCCCACGGATTTGAGCTTAATATGGCAACCATCAACCGGCTCCTCCCATCGGCATTTACCATAGCCATCCTCGGAGCCATCGAGAGCTTGTTGTCAGCAACCGTGGCCGACGGTGTGACCGGCTCACGCACCAACTCCAACACCGAACTCATAGGCCAGGGTATGGCAAATATAGTAGTGCCGTTCTTCGGAGGCATCCCGGTGACAGGAGCCATAGCCCGCACCATGACCAACATCACCAATGGCGGACGCACCCCGGTGGCAGGTATAATACATGCCGTAGTTCTCTTCCTTATATATCTCTTCCTCATGCCGTTGATCAATCTCGTGCCCATGTCATGCCTCGCGGCAGTGCTGATCGTGGTATCATACAACATGAGCGGATGGCGAACCATACGCGGCATACTCCACAATCCAAAGAGCGACATCTCGGTGCTCGTGCTGACATTCCTACTCACCGTAATCTTCGACCTCACCATCGCAATTGAGATGGGACTGTTACTCGCCGTGATCCTATTCCTTCGCCGAGTTATGGAAAACACCGAGATAAAGGTATATTCCGACCAGCTTGATATTGCCGACGGTTCGGAGACCACCATACATGAGGTTCTGAATGTCAATCCCGGAGTGGAGATATACGAGATCGACGGCCCGTTCTTCTTCGGCGTGGCAACCAAATTTGACGAAATGATGCGCTCCACACTCGGCGAGAAACCCAAAGTACGCATCATACGTATGCGTAAGGTTCCCTTTATAGACTCGACCGCGATCCACAACCTTGAGATACTCATAAAGTCATCCCGCCAGGAAAACATCCATGTTGTGTTGTCCGGCGTTAAGGAAAATGTGCGCAAATCACTGGTCAACGCCGGTATCAACAATCTTCTCGGCGACGACCATATCTGCGACCACATCACCAAGGCCGTAGTCATGGCCAACCGTCTCGCCCCGGCAACCGATAACGCATTCTCAAAAAATCCAGCATAAGAGATAGCAACATACCATGTGGGTATTCCTCGCCACACTTTCCGCGCTATGCCTTGGCTTCTATGACGTGATGAAGAAACTGAGCGTCGAACGCAACAGCGTCCTCGGCGTTCTATTCCTAAACACCCTCTTCGGTGCGCTGTTCATGAGTCCTATCCTAATCATAGGACTCTCCGAGGGCAATTACGGACTCGGCAACACGCTCGAAGGCCACGGAGCAATATTGTTAAAATCATTCATTGTACTCGGGTCATGGCTCCTCGGCTACGGCAGCATCAAGCACCTGCCTCTCACGATAGCCGGGCCTGTCAATGCCTCGCGTCCAGTACTCGTGCTTGTCGGCGCACTTCTCATCTTCGGAGAGAGGCTCAACGGCTGGCAATGGGCCGGCGTCATGCTCGGGTTCTGGTCGTTATTCTTCATCAGTCGTGTTGGTGGGAAGGAGGGATTCTCCCTAAAACACAGCCGATGGGTCTGGATGGCAATTGGCGCCACCACGCTCGGTGCCGTCAGCGCCCTGTATGACAAATACCTACTCACCCGTTACGAACCGCTCGAAGTCCAGGCATGGTATTCATTCTACCAACTACTCATCATGGGTGCGGCCCTTGGCATTATTATGAAGATACATCCATCCTCCACTCCCCTCAGATGGAGATGGACTATCCCGTTGATATCAGTGTTTCTCACCGTGGCCGATATCGCCTATTTCTACTCCCTCTCAATAGACGGCTCGATGATAGCCGTGGTCTCAATGATAAGACGTGGAAGCGTCATCGTGTCATTCCTATATGGTGTCATAGCCCTGCATGAAAAGAACATCAGACTCAAACTCATAGACCTCTCCATCCTGCTCACGGGACTGATATTCCTCGTGATAGGAAGTCTTGAATAAAGACAGTAAAGAAATCCATATCACCCACCATGCCGCATAGCGGATGTTATCTGAACATCTCTACGCGGCATGGATATTTATTACGCGACATTATTTACTCCGTTTAGATGAAAAAATTCGCCATAATCCTTTGCAGAACAAAAAAGAATACATACCTTTGCACAACCAAAGGTAACCACATCATGCGGTAATAGCTCAGTTGGTAGAGCATCAGCTTCCCAAGCTGAGGGTCGCGAGTTCGAGCCTCGTTTACCGCTCACGATAAATCACGCTTTATTTATATCTATTAGCGAAATTTAGGCTCTTTTATCCTTACTTTTTGTCGCATTTTATCGCGTTTTTTCTACTTTTGTCGCAAAATGTTGTACCTATGTTGTACCCGGGTACAACATATAAGCAAACAATTATTAACACTGGTATATTTAATTTAACTCTATGTTCTCATACAAATTCATTGTGCGCAGCGACAAAAACGATGATTTGCGGCTAAGGATAACAAATAACCGAGCTTCAACCCAGTTTTCAATGGGACTTAGAATGACCCAATCCGAACTTGATGCAGCTTTGTCTGGAATGTCCGGCAACATCCGCCTCGAAAAGATGCTTGCCTCATGGACTTCGCAGATAAAAGACCTGATGCTCGAACTGTCCGACCGAAAAGAGGCCGACATGGAAGTCAAAGAAATTCGCACGATATTATTGGAAAGGCTTCTTGGCATTGTCCCTAAAAAAAGCGAGACGGAAGATGCCTCGAAAGGCAATTTCACCGCCTACTTTCAAAACTTCATTGACGGTAAGGAAAACAAAGGCACCAAAGGAGTGTACAAGCACACGCTTGACAAAATCCGCTCCTTTGACCCTGATGTCGATATGAAACGCTTCGAGGATATAGATCTCAAATGGCTGACGGACTTCGAGGCGTTCTGCGCCAAGACCGCAAGCAAGAATGCCCGCAACATTCATCTGCGCAATATCCGCGCTGTGTTCAACAATGCCATAGATTATGAGATTACCACGGCATATCCGTTCCGGCGGTTCAAGATACGCCCAGAGGAAACGCGCAAGCGGTCGTTGTCGGTCGAGGAGCTGCGGAGATTTATTAATATGGAAGTTGAAGAATATCAACAGTTCTACAAGGATATGTTTCTCTTGTCGTTTTGCCTTATTGGCTGCAATGCAGTTGATATGTATGGGCTGTCTGAAATTACATCGAGCAACCGGATTGAATATACCCGCGCCAAAACCCATAGAAAATATTCAATAAAAGTCGAACCCGAAGCACTTGAAATAATTAACAAATATCGCGGCAAAAGCAAATTGTTGTGCATTGCTGACCGATGGAGTGACCATAGAAATTTTGTGCATCAGCTTAATAAAGCACTAAAAAATATGGGGCAATTAGAGCGGGTGGGTAGAGGTGGTAAAAAAATACGAACTGCGGCGTTCCCGGAACTGAGTTCGTATTGGTGCCGACACACATGGGCAACGATAGCATATAACTGTTGCGGAGTATCGGAAGATATTATTGCACAGGCTTTAGGCCACGCCTCATCGCATACAACCACAAGCATCTATATAAACCGTAGTGTTAAATTGGTGGATGAAGCAAACCGTAAAGTCATTGATTATGTATTCAATAAGAGGTAGTCTGATTTGTGCATCCATCTAAACCCTCTATGTGTGTTTGCCCTGCCGTTGCAGCAATTACAAACGCCATTTATGTTAAATCCATCGCGAGCTGCTGCCATTAAACATTCGTATTCGGTAACTGCTCCATTAGTGTCTATCCGAACTACAGGGATTGAGTTGTGATGAAGTTTTCCAAATTTACCCCATTGAGGACTTTTCGAGCCTCGTTTGGATAAAGATATTCTTTCCCGGTGTAAAGGGAAATTATTATTCTCCTTTCTGAAAACCCACCTAAGATTGTCTACTCTGTTGTTTGTCGGATTCCCATCTATATGGTCAATCTCTGGCTTGTTTTCGGGGTTGGGAATAAATGCTTCGGCTACAATGCGGTGTAATAACCGAGTCGTTTTCTTACCTCCCTTTGATAGAATAATCGACGATAGTTGCCGTTACTGTGCCTTTGTGGTTTCTTGATAGATTCGGGCATATGACGAATGTAATTTGCCGAGAATACTTCTCGCTCCATACTTTTCACCCTACCGAGATTGCTCACTTGATACAACCCCTCATATCCGGGAATGTCTTTCCAAATTTCTTCCATTTATTTTGCCAAGATTTGTAATGCTAAGAAAAAGAATAAACGGAAAACGTCTTAGCTTCGCCTTGTCAGTAGCTCATGACTTCTACCTATCCGTTTACTATACAAATATACTAATCTTCTGTAAGATACGCAAATAAATCTATATTACATTATTGATTCGTTTGATGATGCCAACCGCCGCGTTCTCGACTGGGTGCTTTACGGCAAGCGCTGATACTCGCTGACTAACACAGGCTCGTTGAAAGCCATTTAGATTGCCTCATCGTCAAACTCGGTGATGCCTATTAGTTCAAATATACGATTGAACATACGTTCATAGATAGCGTCCACCTTGCATGCCGCACCATATCTGCCACGCTGCGTAAGATAGTCCGAAATGCGGTCGTACTGCTCGCTTATTCCGGCAAGTGTCTTGATTCTCATAACTTGATAGTCGATATTATACTGCCAGCGGGTTCATCTCGCGGCACCATCTTGAAAGCACGCCTTTTGACAGGGGCTTGCCCTCGCGTGTGCAATAGTCCTCAGGGTTCTGCTTGTGAAGTTCGTTGAACTCTTCCAATATAAGTGCGCGTGATTTGCCTTTGGCGATCTGTGCGCGTACCCACTGCACGCCCTTTGATTCCTCCATCCAGCGGATTTTGGCGTCCTGCGCTGCCTGATATGCAGCTTCCCTGGCTTTGGACGTGTCATGCCCCTTTGGGCTGCCGACGTATGTACATTTCTGTCCGGCATTCGGGCCGTTCTCAATGATGAAATAACCCTGTTTGGCTATCTGCTCGCGCTGCCACGCCTTTTTATTAGACGTGCGGTGCTTGATACGCTTGCGCTCGTCCTCGTCCATAATGGCAGTAACAGCAAGCACGATCTTTGCCATAGAGTTGTCATCGTCAAGAGATAGGTTTTGTTTACATGCCACAATAATAACGCCGCGCTTCTTCGCATCCTCCATTAGGCGCATCATGTCTATGAAATTACGCCCGAGTCTGTCGGTGCTTGCTGCATAGATATAATCACCGGGCTTGCACTTGTTGAGGAGCTGCTGAAACTTGCGGTCTTCGTATGATTTGCCGCCGCTGACGTGTTCCTCCACAATGTCGGCCACATCATCCATGTTTATACGGTTGGTGTTGAAATACGCCTTTATGTCCTGCATCTGCTGATCAAAACCCTGTTCCAGAGTTGACACGCGCATGTAAATTCTAATTGCCATAATCTTTTTATTTGCTAATTTACATAGTATTTTGAAATTCGTTGGGGTCTGCCAATAGGCGGTTATGCCGTCTGAGCGAGTTTGCAGGGTTCACCGATACATTTCGAAATTCGGGGCGTTTCTGCAGGTGTGGCGACTATCGGGCTGTGCTCCCAATATACTTTCTTGCCGTCTCCGCTTCTGAGCTGATATGCGAAATCTCCGCTCTTGTCTTCGGCTATCCATTCGCAGACCTTTTGCAAATGCTCTTTGCGGTATAGTTCCGTAAATACACGCCCCGTGTCCATCGTGCCTTTGCAGGGGTTGTAGGTGGTAAATTTCTTTGCGCCTTTAGGCTTGATATAAAACATATAGTTTATATCTTCTGCTGGTAATGATATTTCGGTTTCCCCTGCTGTCTGTGCCGCTTCCGGTGCTTTGGCTGCATCTATCCGCTTTTGCACCTCGATGAAATACGCCATGTCTTTTGCCGCTCCGTCTGCTACATTTTCGCGGGCGCGTTCATACGCCTTTGTGAATACCTCGGTAAAGTCCTCGCGCTCCATGATATGCGCGCCGTTGTCACTTCCCTGAAAATATACGCCGTTAATCTCAAAAATTATTTTGACGCGCTCACCGTATCGCTTCACTTTGTAGATGTATGTATAGACGTGAGGCACGACTTCGGTTATTACAACCTTTTTCTCGGTCATTTCATCGGTGCAGCCTTTGAACATCAACACACTTACTTTCAGTTCATTCTCGGCAAGCGGCGCGGGCTTTTTGCGTTCCGGCTTTTTCAGCTCCATTATTGCGGGCGCGTCGGGGTTGAATATACGGCGGTTAATTTCCTGCCGATATTCATTCATATCTGCCAATTTGCCGTCCTTGATAGTTTTCAATACAGCAGGCATTCTCTTTGTCAAAACTTCGGAATTGACGTGGTCGGCGGGGATTGTATGCTCAACCCACATAACGCCGTTGTACTCTATAACCATTTTTACAAACTGCGTTTTGTCCGGCTCTGTGATATATAAGCCATCGCACACTTTAACGGCCTTTATGCGCTTTTGTGTCAGTTCTCCGGCCTTGTTAAGTTGCAGCACCGGACCGATGCTTGCATAATTCGTTGCTTCCATATTCGTATGATTTTATTTGTTGTTGATAGCTCCCGGCGGCGGTGTCGCTCCGCTGTGGTTCTCCCTCGCCGGGATAGGTGTTACTTGCCGTGCTTCTTGCATTGCGCCGAGCAGATACAAAAATGCTCCTTTGTGCAGCTCGCGGCGTTCTCTCGCTTGCACCCTTTGCAGATGTTCACGCCGTTACGATAGAGTGCGTTTATTTGGTCGAAACTCGTTATTTTCATCGCTTTTCGTTTTAGGGGTTATTTACTTAGGTTGCTTTTACTTAATGTTCGCTCCGTCACGTAGAGCATCGCCGAGCCATGCAGCGGCGCAGATAATCATTATTATGAATGCCATAGTTTTATTGGTTTAGTTGGTTAGACGTGTTTTTTTGCTCGTTTATTTCGTTTCTGTCAGCCTTTCTCACGTTGGAGGTAAATTTACCGTCCGGCGGTGTGAGGCTTTAATATTCGCCGTATTTAGTGGCTTTGTCGGCGTATTTGCTGCGCTGATACTCTTGCAGTGCCTTTGCTCTAGCTGTGCGCTCTTTGTCGGATTCTGCCAATCTTGCGGCGCGGGCTTCTATCTGGGCGCGTTGCTCATTGGTGAGAATTCCGGCGTGCTTAGTCCATTCGATTTCACCGGCAAACTCAAATTGAGTAATCCAGATTCCGCCGCATTCCTTTGTTCTGGGAATTATCCTCGCATATTCTCGGAGGTCGTTTGTTTCCGGATCGGTGCTACCGTATGTTTCGCCAGATTCGCAGACTACCACACGACAAGGGAAATTGAGGAATACTAATTTTGTGGCTTTCTTTGTTATATCTTCCATATCTGTTTGTATTTAGTTATTAGCCCCCGGCGGTCGATTCGGTCGCAGCTACATTAATAGCGCCGCCGGGTGTGGATTAGTCTTGATCGGGGTTGCTTTCCCAAATTATTTCTCGCTCGTGCCAGATTCGCACAACGTTGTTAGGATTGGCGGCGTATTCCATTGCCTTGTCAAATGCACGTTTGTAGCTTGCATATCCTTTGACGTATTTTGCATTTAGTTCGATTGTATATTTCATTGTCACTCTCTTTATGGCTTTCACCTGATTAATTGTTGACAAATTCCACGCTCAGACCGAAGGCGGCAAATAACGCCTCGATTTTGTCGCCAAGCACTTCAAAAGCCATTGCCAGAGAGCCAACCGAACCAAACGGCGCGTTAGCTGCCATCAGGTTGAATGTACCGCGCTTATATTCGCGGATGCTTGCAACGGCTATTTTGCCGTTTGTGAACTCGTAGCCGTTTGCGATCGGCTCGATAGTTACTTTGATAGTCTGCATATCTTTGTAGTGTTTGTTGGTTTTACATTCTTATTCCGGCATAGTGACACATCCACATAAATTCAATTACGATGCACCAGAATAACAGCCCGGCGGCAATCATGCCGAGTATCGCCGCCGTGGCTTTTAGGAACTGTTTCATGCGAAATAAGGCGCGGCGTTAATGATGCGGTACGCTTCAGGCTCATACACTCCCGCCTCCCGGTCATCGGCTTCAAGCCTTGCAATGTCGGCACGGGCGGCACCTTCCGTAAGATATACCGACGTTGTGGCGGCATCGTCTACGGCATCAAGCCATACATAAAACATCGGTGCGCCTTTAACTGCGAGCGCGTGGAGCGTTGCGAGATTGGCGGGCGTGTTTGCTATTGTTTCGTTTGCGTTCATGGTCGTGGGGGTGTTAACTTTGGTTGCTGTCGTGTTCATAATCTTGTAATTTAACTATGGTTGTAATTTAACTATTTACTACCTTTGTGGAGTAATTTAACTATTAACCGCCCTTCATCTGTGACAGACAAACGGGGCGGTTTTTCGTTTGCCTATTGCATGTTCGCAAAGTTTGTATTATCTTTGCGGAAAGTTAAGCCAATGGAAAAGGGCGCGGAACTTATCCGCTTTAAGGCTTCGCCACCCTTAACCAGCGTTAGAACAACTTCACCGTAACAGTGAGTATTCTAAACCGCCAAACTCTGAAAATTAGTGTCACCTTCATTTTCTATTTAGTTTGTTGGCTTAGCTTTTACTTCATCGGCTAAAAGCATCTCCGCCACTCGCAAACATTGCGAGTGTATTTTGTTTTTAAGTCTTGCAAATGTACTCTTGTAAGGCGTTCCGTTTGGTCATTCCTTACACTACAAAGGTACGAAATATATTTGGCATAACAATAGATAAAACGTTAAAAATGAGCGAATTATAATCCGCAGCTTAAAAATCGACCTCCACATTTAAATGCTGTCGCGTTTTCATTTTCTCAGCACGTCCCCAGACATAAAAATAATTTACACGCAGCACACGCAAGGAAAAACGCCAAAGATTCGCTATATTTGCAGGTGTCAAGAGTGACAGCGGAAACACGGAAAAATATTTAACAAAACGAAACACTTTTGTTGCGGTTTTGAGATGGGTTTTAACAAACAGACTGAAATATAAAGCGCTTAAAATCAAATAATTAACTACGCTTATTTATAATCATTCCAAATAATATTGAAAAACAGGGTCAAAAATCATTGGCACAACAGTGCGTCGGACGCCACAACATTGTAACCACTTGAACACATGGAGCTATAAACCCCTTAAAGGGGTGGCAGGGGTATGGCAAACCGAGAACCGAAGCGGGCGGGTGCGACCCTGAAAAATTTTTTTGTTGAAAATTTCCAAAACGCCTCCAAATTAAACTTTTATATATTTTTAACTATTAGTGATGCGAGTGACGTTGTAGTGACGCAGATTTTGGAGTAAAATCACCAAGATAATACACTGATATAATAATATTTATAATGATTTAGTGACGCAGTGACGTTGTTTTTCATAAACTTTTTACTCCATATAGAACTATACAAAGTATAGTTCATTCAATATAAGAAAATATATAAAAGAAATAATAGAAAAAGATATATAGTAAACAGCATCACTTTCGTCACTGATTTGGCGTAAACATCTGAAATAATGGTTGTTATTCGGTGATGTGGCTGCGTCACCAACGTCACTAAACACAGTATTTCGGGTCAAAATAGGGCTTAAAACCGGGTCTGAACGCCTTGTTTCGGGCTTGTTTTGCCTTATTTCAAAATCGAAAGTGACTTACTCGATTTATTTGTCTATTCAAATAATAATCATTTACTTTGTGACATGAAACCAACCCCATTCCGGGTCAAAACAGAGAGAAAATGACACAGGAACAGTTCGCCAAATACGCCTACCGCCACAGCGAGGTCATTATTTTCCACCAGAAGCACCCCGAGGTGGATGTGGAGTGTATGCTTCTTGCAGTGGACTTTGATTGCGGCACATTCAAGCTCGCTCCTTTCGATACAGATTTGTACGAGGACGAATCGTTCTATGTGTCCTACGAATACTGCGACAAACCACAAAAGGGCAAGGAGCTGAAAGTCATACTGCGTAACGGCAAGACCAAGAAAATCAAACTAAGCACGATGTGGAATGAATACAACAAATGACCTCCCCCTATCCGGCACAAGGGTCGTGAACGAGAAAAAGAATAGACTTATGAAACCAAAACCGACGATATTGTTCCTCGCCCTGTGCGCCGTTGCGCTGACGGGGTGCGGAGATAGCCATAAAGAACGTGTAACACCTAAAAATGGCCATGTGCTGTTTAGAGGTCATAAATGGGACGTAGTAAATGTCAACGATAGCACCGTGGTATGTCTGCCTGGTTTAAATGCAGACAGTGAATTATCCCCAACAGTTATCAATCTTAACGACCCGGACTGCCCGTGCCGGGAGAAAGGAGGCGAAGAATGACTAAGTATTATTTCGTCAGCTATATGTGTCAGATAAATTCACAGTTGAATTTTTCATCCTGCCTTTTCAAATCGCATGACATTACGTTAGACGGCATGGCTGAAATGATTGCTGAATCAAGAGGCGTAAGCGACCCGAAACAGGTTGTCATCTTAAGTCTTAAGGATTTGAGCAAAAAGGAATACGAAATGCTGAAAGGAGGCTCGGAACAATGATGATACAACGCCAAGTTTGGAACGACAAAGTGCGCTATCTGATAGCCGACGAACACGGCTCTGTGATGTTGGAGCTATACGAAGAACCTCAGCAATGGGGCGAGCATTACGGCACGGCATGGATATGGGGCTTGTATATCTTCCCCCACTCACGCCGCAAAGGAAACGCAAGGCGATTGCTTGAAGAAACTGAACATATAGCCGCCGAAGCGGGGCATAAGGACGTGTTTCTGCAATGGGAGGAAAGAAACACCATGCGTGCGATACTTGACTTCTACAAGCGTCAAGGCTACTGCGAGGTGGAAGCCGACAGCGATAGAACTGAAATTATGTTACGCAAATCATTAAAAGGAGGCTCGGAGTATGGAGAAGATTAACGGAATAATCGTAGAGGGTAAGGTATACAAAGAAAGCCGAGGCAGTTGTAAAGATTGCGATCTGCGAAAACGCTGTATGCTTGACGAGGAACGGTTTGATACAACCTACTGCTCAATATTCGTACTTGGAAGTGGCGAGAATTTCCGCCACTCGCCGGAGCTGACGGAAAGGCTGAATAACTCGAAAACAAAAGAACAATGAAAAGACAAATAAAATTCAGAGGCAAACGCCTTGATAACGGAGAACGGATATTCGGCGACTTGATAGAAAATCAAGGACGCTACTTCATTTACCACGCGACAAGCGAAACAACGCTTGAAGATAACGATGACAACAAAATTACAGTCATTGCAGTGGAGATAGCCCCCGAAACGGTGGGTCAGTTCACCGGCTTGTGCGACAAGAACGACAAGGAAATATACGAAGGCGACATAGTACACTACCAAGACTCTATGGGCTATTCATTTGTTAGCCCGATCGAATTTAGAGAGGGAAAATTCTGTATGAAAACAAAGTATAGCAATTGTATTACGTTCAGCAATAAAGGGCGATACAATGACGGCAAATGCTCGTTTGAATACAACATTGAACACGAGGTGTTAGGCAACATCCACGACAACCCCGACCTCCTAAACGGCAAGTGAATAATAACAATAAATCGAAAATAATGAAAAATAAAATCAAAACCCTTTTCTCAAAGGCGTAC
>CAJTRI010000007.1 GCA_910578615.1 uncultured Duncaniella sp.
CTATATTTTTTTGGAATATGTCACTGTAATTAGGAAATTGTGTGTAAATTTGTGCAGACCAAATAAAAAACTAATTTTACTTTCCACCAATATGAAACCTTATGTAGTAGGTATCGACATAGGCGGTACCAACACAGTGTTCGGTATAGTAGATGCCCGTGGCGTTGTTATCGCCAGTTCATCCATCAAAACGCTGAAACATGCTGACGTCAATGATTACCTTGATGACCTTCACGAAGGACTGACACGTCTCATGGAAGCCAATGATGCCGTTGACAAGATTCATGGAATAGGCATAGGAGCCCCTAATGCCAATTTCTACACCGGCACCATAGAAAGGCTTGTAAACATTCCTTGGCCCACCCCTCTGCCTCTTGCACAGATGGTGAGCGAGAAATTCGGCATACCTGTGGCTATCACCAACGATGCGAATGCTGCCGCTATCGGCGAGATGACTTATGGTGCAGCCCGTGGCATAAAGAATTTCATAATGATCACTCTCGGTACGGGTGTAGGATCGGGCATCGTCATAAACGGACAGCTTGTTTATGGTCATGACGGATTTGCCGGCGAACTTGGCCATGTCATCATGAAACGCAATAACGGACGTCTCTGCGGTTGCGGTCGCACCGGCTGTCTCGAAACCTATTGCTCGGCTTCGGGTGTGGCACGCACTGCGCGCGAGTTCCTCGAACTCCGCAGTGATGATTCGCTTCTGCGCAATATCACAGTCGAGGATATCACATCCAAGGATGTCTATGACGCGGCTGTCAACGGCGACAAGCTTGCTCAGGAGATATTTGAGTTTACCGGCAATATACTCGGTGAGGCTTTTGCCGATTTCACCACGTTCTCCTCACCAGAGGCCATAATATTGTTCGGTGGCCTTGCCAAGTCGGGCGAGCTTCTTCTTCGTCCTCTCCGTGAGTCAATGGAACGCAACATGATGCCTCAGTTCAAGGGCAAGGTGAAGATTCTTCTGTCAGAACTCAAAGAGGCTGATGCCGCCGTGCTTGGTGCCAGCGCCCTCGGATGGGAAGCCAAATAACCTCCTATTATCGGAAGTAATACCAGTAAAATAATAAGTGCCGGAGACTCGATAAAAGTCTCCGGCACTTATTATTTAATTTCTGTCATGGCGGTATTCTTACATTTCATCTATGGCCGGCGTTGAGTGTGCGTGAGCGGAAGAAAAAACGTGTTCTTAATGTGAGCAGTATTGTTCCTGCAATCTGGGCGGAAGCTGTGTACCAGAATGCCGCCCCATATCCGGCATATTCCACAAGCATCCCGCCGAGCAATATGCCGAGTCCCATTCCGAGATCCCAGGCGGTGAGAATGGATGAATTGGCGGTGCCACGCTGGTCATTTCGCGCCACGCTTATGAACATGTTGAGAAATGCCGGAAACATGCGCCCGTTGCCAAGGCCTATAAGGACGGCGGACAGATAGTAAGCCCACAGTCCCGGTGCGAGAGCGAAGAGGGTGAATCCGACAGAGCTTATTGCAGCTCCTTCAAGGGCGTTTGCGGTCAGACGTCCGTCTCTCAGCGATTTTGCTCCGTAAAGACGTGAGACAAACAGGCCTGTGGATAGAAGGGCGAAGAAGATGCCTGTGCCGTCCATTATGCCGAGACGTTCCTTGCCATAAATGGCCACATAATTGCTCATCACTCCCCAGCACGAGCCAAAAAGAAGGATGTTGACGGCAAGAAGCCATCCCCGGGTGAGGAAGAAGTGGTCAAGACTCATTCTCGGCTTTCCTTCCACGAGCCGGCGTGCCGGCAGCCTTATGGTGGAGACAGTGTAGAATCCGAAAAATGCTACGGCCAGCGATATCCAGAACAGGATGTCAAAACGCCCGGTGGCTCCATAAACCCATATTCCAGCCGAGGGTGCTATGGCCATGGCGAGGTTGTTGCTGAGTCCGTAATAGCCTATGCCTTCGTTGCGGCGCGATGAAGGGAGTGTGTCGATGGCCACGGTGCTGTTGGCCACGGTGGTGGCTCCGAAAGGAAGACCATGGACAGTGCGCACTATGGCGAACATGAGCAATGTCCCTGCACCGATGTAGCCGGTGAAGCAGATGAAGAAGCAGAAGAAACATAACATCAGCACCTTGCGGCGGTTGAAACTGTCAACGATGAATCCGCTAAACGGCCTGACAAGGAGCGCCGCCACTACATAGCCCGAGAGGACGAGGCCGATAAGATCCTTGTCGGCGTGGAACTGTGCGTCGAGATAGATGGGGAGCAGCGGGGTGAGCAGATAGAAGGAAAAGAAAAGCATGAAGTTGCCCACCATGGCTTTGCAGTATTCGCGGTTCCACAACCGCTCGCTTGTATTGCTCATGAGATAAGAGTTTCGGATTGCAAAGGTATGAAAAAATCCAGTAAGGCACGAAAAAAAGTTGCATAAGTCAGGGAAAGTTCTTACCTTTGCAAAAGATAAGCGCATGTGGCGTAATTGGTAGCCGCGTTAGACTTAGGATCTAATGACTTAGGTCGTGGGGGTTCGAGTCCCTTCATGCGCACGAAGACGAGGCGGAACTGAAAACAGTTCCGCCTCGTCTTGTATATAGTAACAATTAGGCAGGGAGTTCTGTAACCCAAACAAGCCGGAGTCTCATAAAGAGGTTCCGGCTTGTTTGGGTGTCATGTTTTGCCACGATATGTAATTCAGAACCGCATGTCTGCGAGGGTCTTGAACGAGCTTATGCCCTGATGGTTGATATCCATTTCTTCGGCATCGGCAAGATAGCGTTCCGAGTGACTGGTATCACCGAGGCCGTTATATCCGAGCGCAAGCATGTAGAGGCAGTGGATGCGGTTGGCATCGTCAAGAGATCCGTCCCAGATGGCAAGATCGGGTAGGGAGACAGCAAAATAGTCCATCACAACCTTGTCGTGGAGATGTTGTTTGCCGTAGTCCACAAGCCGGTTGAAGTATGCGCGCGCTTTGTCTTCTATGCCCAAGGCCCGGAACGCGAGTCCTGCATAGTAGATTTTGTCTGGTTTGGCATCGTTGTAATACATGGCTGCGGCAGGTTCTGTCGGGCCGAGTGTGGCCTGCATGAAACATTCGCGGGCTTTATTCTCATCGCCAGTCGCCCGGTGGCACACTCCGAGAAGATAGTAGAAGTCGTTTTCCTGTGCTCCGTGGAGTTTCCCTTCGCCGAGATGGTGGGGATATTCGAGGCATTGTTCGAGGAGGGTGACGGCTTCGGCGTATTCGTGACGGGAGATGTGGTTTTTGGCCAGTTCGACACGTGAAGTCTGGTATTGCATAGGCACCTTTCCTTCACCTCCTTCCCAAGGATGGAATATATGGCTGTCGAGCTTGCGTATGGCTGCGTCATATCGGCCTGTGTGGTTGAGAAGGGTGATTTCTTCAAGCACGAGGTCATCTCGTTCCTCTACCAGCGCGGGATATTTTTGAATGAACGCGAGGCGTTCGGCATGGGGGCGTTGCATCTTCTTGTATAGCTGGTCAAGCTCCATGAGCACGCGGGAGTCAGTCTCGTCGAGGAAGAAGGCACGTTCCATGCATTCGAGTGCTTTTGCAGAGTCATTGCGTTTGTTGTAATAGGCCAGTGCAAGGTTGCGCCATGTGGTAGGGAAGCCGGGGTTGAGGCTTGCCGCACGCTCCCAGTATCCTATGGCAAGGTCATATTGGCGCTTGTCGTAGAAAAGGTTTCCGAGAAAGTGGCAGGCATTGGAATCGTCAGGGTTTGCTTCCAAGGCTGTACGAAGGGCCTGTATGGCTTCGAGACGGTTGGGGAAACAGTGGTCGGGACAGGCGGTTGCACCGGCTGTAAAGGCCTTGCGTGTGCCCTCGGCATCACCGGCCTGAGTGCGACACCATCCGAGATAGTAGAATGTCATCGGTGTGGTAAGATGCGCGTCTATGGCTGCCTCCCAGAGAGATGTGGCCTCGTCCCATAGGCCGGCGGCACAGAAGTCAAGAGCTGTTTCGTCATAGTTATGGGGTGTACGGAACGGAGGATGCGGAGAATTGTCGCGTGAGAGGGATATGCAGCCGAAGTTGAAGCGGTCTATGGCGAGGGACTCTCTACATAACCTGTCAGCCTCTTCGTGCCGGCCCATGCGTCGGAGTATGGCGGTTTTCAGAGCGCGGGCCTTGCCGTTGTGCCAGTTGCGCAGGAGGGAGCGGTCAACCTCGTATAGGGCCTCTTCAAGACGTCCCTGCATACAGGAAATCTGGGCGCAGGCAAAATAACCTGCATCCTGCCAGGCCCCGTTCCATGTGGACTTGTAGAAGTGGTTGTAGGCTTCGTCATAACGACCTTGGTATCTGAGTGCGAGACCGAGGTTGTAGATCGGCTCCCCGTCGTAGGGGTTGGGATTGCGTTTTTTGAGTATTCTGACAGCTTTTTCAAGATGTTTTTCAGCGAGGTCGAAACGGCCTTTGCGGATGTACCACAGCCCCATGGCGTTGTTGCATCGCACGTCGTCCGGGTCGCGCCGCAGCCCTTCTTCATAATAGTCGGTAGGAGAGTAGGTGGCGTGGCGGTACTGTTCGAGATGAAGGCCTGTCAGATAGAGTTGTTCGACGGTCTTGATCTCACCGGGTAGCAGTGCGGCTTCGGCGGCATCGGGTATGGGGCGGATTTCGTCAGGCTCGGTATGCCAGTCCATTATCACGCGTCCATTTTTTACGAATTCAAGGGTCAGTGTGTCAAACGGGGCGCCATGTGTGTCTATTGTCTCTTCAAAGACCTTCTCAGGGCTTATGGTGACCTCTGTGCCGAGATATTCGCGTCCGTCATCACCGCGAAGAATTATGGTCACTGTCTGTCGGCTGGTGGCGAATACTTTTAGACGGGCCTTTCCCCCCTCGACCGGCTCGATATTCATCAAGAGGTCTTTGGTAGCGTTTTTCACCACGCCAAGCTCGCGGTAGGGGAGGAAATACTGGGTGAATTCCTTTTCCTCGTATGGCATGAGCCATGTGAAGTCGGGCTGGTTCTCGGTATAGACACCTGCCATAAGCTCGATATACGGGCCGTCTTCATCGGTAAGGCATCGATCCCATGCACGCCCGAAGTCTCCGTTGCCCCATGTCCATTGCTTCTTGCCGGGCGATACGTGGTGGGATGCCACATGGAGCATACCGGCCTCGGTATCAAATTCATATCCGCCCTCGAAGTCATATCTCGAATTGACACCCATATAGGAGGTCGGGACGAATATGTTTTTGTAATTGGCAATGTCGACGCCGGCGGAGTAGTCCATCTTGTAGTAGGTGCCGGTGGCTATGGGGAATGAGCTGACGGCGCGTTTGCCATGGTCGAAGACCGCGTTTATGTCTGGCGGGAACACCGAACGGTAGTGGTCGTTGACGGCCACGGCCGGATTGGCCCACCAGAGGAAGGTCTGAGGCATGTCGGTGCGATTGTATAGGACGCCTTTGATTTCGAGTACGGCACATCCCGGGCGCAGGGTGAAACCGGCCATTCCCTTCTGGTGGAACATGCGTTCTATCTCGCTGACCCACACCGTTACCGAACCGTCCTCATGTTCCTCTATGTCACAGTCTACGGGCATGTAGGTGGATGGACGGTGGTGTTGCGGCCAGTTGAACTCTATGCCTCCCGAGATCCACGGGCCGGCGAGACCTACGAGCGCGGGTTTGATGACATGGTTGTAGTATACGAAGTGGCGTTTCTTGATTTTGTCATAAGCCATCTGTATACGTCCTCCCAGTTCGGGAAGAACCATCACCTTTATATATTCGTTTTCGATGAACACGGCGTTCCATTCCTTGTCATGTTTCTCATCAGAGATTGATTCTATTACAGGATATGGATAGACGACCCCGCTTGAACCCTGATAGACACGCTTTTCAAGGAAGATGGGGTTTTTCTCAGGTTCTCCCACCTCATAGGTAGGGATAACCACTTTTTCTTTCCATGCTTTTACCATGATATTGCTTTTTAATCGTTTACAAGTTCTTTTTCAAGTTCTTCGAGGCTTTTTCCCTTTGTCTCCGGCAGTCTTTTGGCGAAGAAGAAGAATCCGAGGGCACAGATGGCGGCATAGATCCAGAAGGTGCCGTAGCTGCCGAGAGAGGCATTTAGCAGAGGGAAGGTATATGTCAGAGAGAAGGAGCCTACCCAGAGGGCGAAGGTACATGTTGCCACGCCTGTGGCGCGGACACGGTTGGGGAATATCTCGGCAATAAGCACCCATGCCACAGGCCCGAGTGTCATTGCATAGCAGGCTATCGCGGCTACCACGAGAATCACCATGAAGAAACCTGTGACATGCATGTAGTAACATGTACCGAGGACTGCGTATATGACGGCGAGGCCTCCGGCTCCGATTAGCATGAGTTTCTTGCGTCCTAAGCGATCGACGGTGTAGACAGCCACAATGGTGAAAATGACGTTGACGATGCCGGTGAGCACGATGTTGAAGAGCATTTCGCCGAGGTCATATCCGGCATCGGAGAATATTTCCTGTGCGTAGTTGAATATGACATTGGTGCCGCTCCATTGCTGGAATACGGCTATCACTATTCCCAGAATAAGCACCATTCTGAACGGACGGCTGAAAAGAGTCTTCAAACCGCCTTGTTTCTCTTTTTTTGCCCGTTCCTCGCCGGCTTTTACAGCGGCAAGCTCGGCACGGGCATATTCACTGCCTCCGATATTGTCAAGTATAGACGAAGCTTTGGCGGTGTCACCCTTCATGGCGAGCCATCTGGGACTCTCGGGGATAAAGAAAACCAGAATTATGAAGGCTGCGGCCGGGAAAGACGCGCTCCAGAACATCCAGCGCCACCCTCTCAGTACGTTCCATGAGGCCGGGTCGGGAACTGTGGTTCCTGCGGGCATAGGTTCGGCTATGAGGTAGTTGACCACCTGTGCTCCAAGTATGCCGAGGACTATGGTGAGCTGGTTGAGGGCCACAAGTCTGCCACGGATATGGCTCGGGGCCACTTCGGCTATATACATGGGAGACAGTCCGGAAGCTATGCCGATCGCTATGCCGCCAACGAAGCGTGCGCAGAGAAACGCGTCAAATGAGTCGAAGGCTCCTGTACCGTAGGCCGATATGAGAAAGATCACAGCTGATGCGAGTAGCAGCGGACGGCGTCCGAGGCGGTCGGCCAGAGAGCCGGACACCATTGCTCCGACAAGGCATCCGGCCAGCGCTATGCTCATGGCAAGACCTTGCTTTTCGGGAGAGGAGGCTATGCCGAAGAAGACTTCATAGAACGGTTTTGCCCCGCCTATGACCACCCAGTCGTAGCCGAACAGTAATCCGCCCATCGCAGAGACGGCGCAGATAAAATAGACGAATCCTTTGTTGAATTTTTCCATTGGTAATCAGATTGTTGTTTTAACTCTGCAAAGTTATAACCACGGCTTAATCTTTGGAATAGATAAAATATATCAAAACATGGACTATCTTACTACCGGGTTGGTGCAGTCGATGAGTTCTACCGATATCGAAGGGGCTGTATTGCCGGTAAAGGTGAGGCGGTCAGTGGCAACTGCACGCAGGAGTGTGCCGTTACAGCCTTCGAAGGTATTCCCGGATATGGTGATTCCAGAGTGGACAGGCCCGTCATAACGGCGTATCTCCGGGGAAATATTGATTACAGGTGTGGCACATTCGATAAATCTATTGCCTGTAATGGTGACATCCCTAACGGCTCCTGACTCATACCAGATATTAGCATCGTCATCAATGAAAACCGAATTCATGGCGATGCGGAAGAACTCGTTATCTCGTATGACGACCTTTCCGGGAGTGGTGACGAGTATGCCACGCACGGGGCTGCACTCGAAACGGCATCGGCTTATCTCGACATCAGGGTTCCATGTGATATTTTCCACGGCGATGTCACGAATATCCTCCATAATCAGAGGTGATGATAACGTGAGCCACATGTGGTATTCTCCGTCCATCACAGCCTCTGTAACCATGTTCCGTTCAAGGGTTAGGAGTGACTGCGTACTATTGAGTGCTACGAAGTCGCCGGGATAAAAGGCAGGGAATCCGAATGTCTGGTCATGGGAGAATCTGACCTTTACGCGGTCTTTACCTTTACGTTCCACTATTCTGAGCTGTGTGCCGTGGATGTTTATAGGGTCATCCTGAGATCCGTTGAAGTAGCAGTCGGTAATGCTCACCTTGCCCTTGCATCCTGAGATCTGGATAAAATCCGCAAATCCTGCACATGTTCTTCCGCTATCCGGCTCGGGAGTACAGCGGACGGATGAGTAGGTGAGATCGGTGCTGAACTGTGAGACTATTCCGAAGTTGCCGAGAAAGTGGAGTGTCAGATTGTCAAGTATGACATTGTTGCTCCTGTTGATAAATCCGCATACCTCCGTGCGGAACGAATGGCGCATCTGGTATATATCACCAACCCGTACTTGTGGCTTGTAAGGCAGGTTGAAGGTAAGCAACCCGTCATTGTTTTCAGAAACCAGTCTTGCGTCGTATATAGGTGAGTCGCATCTGTAAGTGACATGTCTGTCAGGATGGTATATCTGGGCCACACCGTTTGTGAATTCCCAACCCTCGCCAGTCCACCACAGGCGTCCGTCACGTATGTCATAACAGGATTGCGGATGGGCTATTGCGGTAAACGATGAGTCGGAGACAGATGTCACGGTCATTTCTGGTACAGAGGGGTCGGCGGCTTTCAACGTGAAGTCTCTTAGCGTGATATTGTTGCAGTTATCTATGACCCAGGTGGTCATCTCTCCGTGTGTGACGAGTGTGGCGCCGTTACCGTTGATAGTGAGATTGTCTACATCTTTTATATACATCCCTATGTGTTTTGTGGGGTCGGGGGAATCGGTGACTGACGTGGTGTTGGATATTCTGTAAACACACGGAGTGGATTTTGCTCGTGAGATGTTGTATTCCGCGCCAGGCGCGAGGCGTATTTCTACGGGGTTGCCTTTCATTTTTGCGGCCCGGTCTATGGCTCTCTGTATGGCCGTGGTGGCATCGCCCTTTGTTTCCTTTACATTTATTATATATGGTGAGGCTATGGCCGGGATTGGTAGGAGGGTTATGACGAGTGATAATAGTGTATGTTTCATGGATTGGATATAAAAAATAAGAAGGAGGCTGTCATGGTGATGTGACTCAGCATAACAGCCTCCGGGTTCTCAATAATCAGGTAATAGGTGTGTTTGATCAGTCTCCGCCGAGAGGCTTGTAATCAACGCTTTTCATCTTGGAGGTCGCACCATTGTCGGCGATGTCGTTATGGATGTGCCCCATCGAGATGAGTTTCAGCTGCTTCTTGAACTCGCCAAGTGGCAGGGCGGTGGTGACGTGGATTGTCTTTGACGATGAGGGGAGAATGTCGAAATAGTTGTCAGAGAGGAAATTGTCTATTCCGTCAAGCGAGAGGAACACGCCACGGACAAAGACATCGGTTGCTATCGTGACATCATATCCGTCACCGGCCGGGACGGCTTTCACGTCAAGGCGCGGCATGGTGTAGTTCATGTGTTTCTGCTTGGTCGAGTAGGCCACGTTAGAATACGTTTTGCCCGGGGTGGTGAAGGTTGTGACAAATATAATGTCACCACGATCGTTGTCTCCGAGGAGCTTTTTAACATCCTCCCTGAACAACTCAGTGGATGTGAGAGGCTTGGCCGTGATATTGAAACTCTTCCTGAATATGGGTGTACCGTCAAGTTTCATGGCTGTGAGGTCGAATTTTCCTTTGGCCGGGGTGCGGCGGTCGGAGACAACGTGGACTGTAAGGGTATCGGATATTACCACGGGAGAGACGAGTATATCGTCATAGGCATAGCGGGAGAAGTATTGCTGCGCCTTCCAACGTCCGTAGTAGTCACGTCCGGCCCATGATGCCACAGGCCAGCAGTCGTTGTGCTGCCATACGAGGGTGCCCATACAGTGGGGCATGTCGCGACGATGGGCTTCGATGGCGGTCTTTATGGCGTCTCCTTGAAGAATGGAGCCTACGTAAAGGAAGCGTGGGAATTCTGACGGCCTGCGGTATTCCTGATCCATATAGTCGCGTATCAGACCGTTGGCATATGATCCGGCACGCTGGTGACACATCATGACGTCGGATGTGATGGCCCAGTCACGCTCTTCGGGAGCATAGATTTTTACAGACTCGAATTCCGGGAACGACTGGAAGCCGTATTCGGAGCAGAATCGGAACTTCTCTATATTGAACTGGCCTATTGAGTCGCGTCCGTGCCACACTCCCCAGTAGTGGGAGTCTCCGTTGTGATTGTCAGAGGGTGTGTCCTCGAAGGCATAGGGTGAAGACGGACGGTAAGGGATATCGGATCCGTGTTCGGCTACGACTTCGGGGAGGGTGCGGAAGTACATGTCTTTGAACTGTTTGGTGGTCAGGGAGTCAACGCCCTTTTCCTTATAGTAGTTTAGACGGTTTCCCCATCCATAGTATACATCCTGGCACTCGTTGTTACCGCACCACAGAGCTATGGAACAGTGGTTGCGCAGACGGCGGACATTGTCAATTGCCTCCTGACGGATATTGGCAAGGAATGCGGAATCTGCCGGGTATGTGGAACAGGCAAACATGAAGTCCTGCCAGATGAGTATACCGTTGCGGTCGCATAGCTGGTAGAAATAATCATCTTCATATATACCGCCGCCCCATACACGGATCATGTTCATATTCACGTTCTTGGCATCGAGCACATGCTTTTCATATCTTTCTTTGGTGATGCGTGGCAGGAAGTTGTCAAGTGGCACCATGTCGGCACCTTTGGCGAAGACGGGTTTGCCGTTTAGCTCGAAATAGAGGGCGTGTCCGTCTTTGTCTGGCTTGAAGATCATTTTGAGTGAGCGCAGACCTATCTCCTCGTCTTGTGCCTCAACCTTTTTGCCGTTGACAGCCAGTGAGGTTGAGAAGTTGTATAGATATGGTTCGCCAAGGCCGTTAGTCCACCACAGACGTGGCTTTTTTACAGTGCAGTCGAGGGTCACTTTGTTGAGGCCCTTGTTGAGGCTGACTTTTTTCGAGCCGATTCTTACACCGTCGGCTGTCACGCTTACATCCGCATCCGGGGTGTCCTCATCGGCAATAATCTCCACCACGGTTCTGATGTCTGCACGAGACTTATTGACATCTTTCTGGATATACTGCACATTGTTGATGCGCTGTCCTGACCATGTTTGGAGTTCCACCGGGCGCCATATACCTGAGGTCACGAGCCTCGGCCCCCAGTCCCATCCGTAGTGATAGCCGGCCTTGCGGGCGAATATGCTAAGTGTCTTGTGAAAGATACCGCCGTTTTCCGACTGGTCAGGCCCGGTGTTGAACGTATAGTCAAACTGGTCATACTTTGGAAGGTCTATCTTGATAGGGGAGTCGAACTGTACTTCCAGAAGGTTCTCGCCCTCACGGAGTATTCCCTTGACATCAAACTTCCATGTGCGGTGCATGTTGTTGACGTAGGCTATCTCATGATGGTTGAGGTATATCCTTGCATATGTGTCAAGTCCGTGGAACACGAGTTCCTGATTGTTGGCTGTCACTTCGTCCTTTGATGCCGTGAACGTTGTCTCATACCACCAGTCTTCTTTGTCCACCCACTGTACGGAACGTTCGTTGAGGCGGAAGAAAGGGTCTTCGATCAATTCGTTGGCCATAAGGTCGGTGTGTACTGTGCCGGGTACGGTGGCCGGATACCAGTTGTCTGACCTTCGCTGGCGGAACTGCCAGTTGTCATGAAGGGTGTGGGTCGTGACCTCGGCGGAGAGGGAGACTGCCGCGAGAGTCAGCGCCATTGTCAATAGGCTCTTTTTCATTACGGATATTTATTTAGAGCTGATGTTAAATTTCTGACCTTTTTTGATTTTTACGGCAAGAAGGCCGTTTTCGATCTTGCCGTTGAATGGTTTCCCGTCAATGGAGAGACTCATTCCTTGTGGAAGACGCACACGGAAGGATGTATCCTTTGAGGCACGTAGTTCTGCTCGTTTAAGAGTGCTGTCGGCCCAGTCGATGTCGGCCTCGATGGCGCCACGGGCACACAGTCCTTTGACCGAACCTTCCGGCCATGAAGAAGGAAGTGCGGGAAGGAACTCGATGAAGCCGTCATGGCTTTGAAGAAGCATGTCACACATACCGGCCACGCTTGCCTCGGTGGCATCGAAGCTGAAAATGTCTTCGCCGGCTCCCGCGATGCCTTTTGGTGACACTGTCATGAGGTTTTCCCTTGTGAAGTCCTTGAAAAGGGTTTGAAGCCAGTCATGGGCTTTCTCACCGTCTTTTAGAGCGGTCTGGAAGCAGAGCATGTTGGCGCAGCTCCATTCTGTGTTCTCCCAGCCTGATGATGCGGTCTGTGCGGCAAGAGATTTTTTTGCAGCCTCCATGAGTTCGGGGGTCTTGGTATAGGTCATCTGCCCGAAGGGAAAAAGACCGTGGAGGTGGGATGAGTGGCGGTGGGAAGGATCGCTGCGTACTACATCGAGATACCATTCCTTAATCTGGCCGTCAGCACCTACTGAAACAGGAGGAAGACGTTTGATGTCTTTTTCAAGACGGTTGCGGAATTTCTTGTCAATGCCGAGAATCTTGGAAGCCTCTATGCACGCGGTGTAGATCTGATCGACCACGATGCGGTCAAAGGTCGGCATCATCGAGGCTGGATAATCCTTGCCCTCAGCTGTTCGGAATCCGTTTTCGGGCGATATGCTCGGGCCGGTCAGCAGATGGCCTGTCGCTGGATCCTCAATCATGTAGTCCATGTAGAATTCGGCACAGCTTTTTAGGAGCGGGTAGCCGGTCTGGCGTAGGAAGTCCTCGTCAAGAGTATAAAGATAATGGCTCCATAGTTCTGTCGCGAGCCATGCGCCGGCTGATGGAGCAAGTGCCCAGCCTATATAGCCTCCGGGAGCAGTGAAGCCCCATGGATTGGTCACCGTATGGGCGCACCATCCGCGACAACCGTATAGTTCGGACGCGGTTTCGGCACCGTATTTTGCAAGAAGTCCTACATACTTGAACATCGGGACGTTGCATTCATGTAGATTGGCCCGGTTGGGTGACCAGTAGTTCTGATTGATGTTGATGTCGAGATGGTAGTCACATGTCCAGCCCATGTGGCATGCGAGATTGTCGTTCCATACGCCTTGGAGGTTGGATGCGAGTGGGGAGCGCGGACGGGAGGATGCTATCTGCATGTATCGTCCGTATTGGAAGAAGAGGGCGTCGAAGTCGGGATCTATCGAGCCGTTCTTTGCCATGCGCAGTCTCACGTCGGTCGGCATGTCAGAGCCGTCGGTAGAGCCGATGCGCAGGGCCATACGGTTGAAAAGCGCCGAATGGTCGGCCATGTGGTTGGCTTTCAGGGTGTCAAAGCCTGTTTTACGAGCCTTCTCGGCAGTGGTGCGGCTGTCGTCCATATAGCCGGGGTTGTCATAGTCCGTGCGTATGTCTATATAGAGGCATACGGTATCGGCTCCCGAAATCTTGACCTTTCCGTCTGTGGCCGAGACGGCCCCTCCGTCGGCATCTATAAGGATATCGCCCGCAAAGCTCACTCCGCCGGGGCCGAACATCGGATAGTCAACCTTTCCGTCATAATGGATTCCGTCCGGCGTGGCTTTGATGTCTGACTCTCTTAGAAATGAAGTGGAGACTGTCATGGACAAGGCTCCGGGCTTTGATGCAGTGAATCTGACCGCCATCACATCGTCAGGATAGTCACAGATATATTCTCTCAGATATTCCACACCTCCGCGCTTGAAGGTTGTCGAGGCTACGGCATTGCGCATGTCGAGCCGGCGGCGGTATTCGGTCACTTTTCCCTCTGGATATTCGAAGTCAATCACGAGGTCGCCCATCGGCAGATGTGTGCCGAACGAGGAGTTGCGTCCGTTGAGATATTGGTTGGTGAGTTCGTTCCCTTTGTCGAGATCTCCGTTCAGGAAGTATTTACGGATTTCGGCGAGGCGCTCCGGGCCGCAGGCACTGTTTTGCAGGGTGTCCCTCTGGCCTGCCCACAATGTGATTTCGTTGAGGGCTATCTTGTCGCGGTCGATACCTCCGTAGACCATTCCTCCGAGTCGGCCGTTGCCGATGGGGGCAGCCTCCATCCATTCCTTGGCCGGGGTCTGATACCATAATGTCGGGTCTCCTACCTGGGCCTGGACTTGGGAGACCGAGAGCGTTATGGCCACGGCCGACAAGTGTATTTGATGTTTTAGATTCATGTGAAGAATATGAGATGATTGGTTTGTGCAAATTTACTGAGTAATAGGTGCCCGACGTATCGGTAAATTCTCCATTATATGGTACATTTGCTCAAATTTTACAATAAGGCCATAATTCAAGAAATATTTGGTAATTTTGCATATAATAACATTTATCGTCAGATATGCTTCACAAATTAGAAGAAATACGTCATAGACGCCCGTATCCGCGAGGAATAGGGCAAACTTGCTGTAAATAACATGAAAAATGCTAAAATCTGCCCTTGAATCACCATACCTTTGCTGCCACAAGAATTTAACCCATGATACACTAACCACGATGGATGTGAACACGAAACGAAAACTGGCGATACCGATATTGCTCGCTGCATTATGCGGTTCGACCGGTCTGTCGTCTTGTAGTGACGATTATGTCTACGACGATAAGCAGCCTGGTGCTGACAAACTCGGCGAGAGTATCTACGACTATCTTAAATCGAGACCTGATTTCACTTATGCGGTAAGGCTTATCGAGGATCTCGATTATGCCGATGTACTGTCAAAGACCGGCAGTAAGACACTCTTCCCTGCAAATGATGAGGCCTACAAGCGATTCTTTGCCAACAATCCCTTCGGTGCGTCAGGCTATGACGATCTGACTCCCGCGCAGAAGAGGATGATCATGAACGCGAGTATGATCAACATGGCCTATGTGACCGACATGCTCCCCAACATCGCCAACAGTTCGGGGGCGGATGGGGGCGGACGCGGACTCGCGTTGCGCCGTGTGACCGCCGGTTCGTATCTCGACTCTATCGCCCGTATAGACAAGTCGGCTCTGATCGATACCAAATACTGGGCCCGTTTCAAGGAGAAACCCCTTTTGCTCTGGCAGAAGGCGCCTATGATGGTTCACTTTACGCCTGAGTTCATGTCGACGAGCGGTATGACGGATACGGATTTCGACTTCATCTATAAAAGTTCGTTTTCTTCGACTGCCGGAGACATTTATGTCGACAATGTGAAAGTGGCTGAAAAGAATGTTATCTGCAAGAACGGTTATATACACATAATGGACGAGGTGCTTGTACCCTCATCGACAATGGCAGAGGTAATCGACATGCAGTCCGACACACGTATCTTCAAGGACATTATGGACAAGTTCTGCGCCCCGTATTATGATGAGGGTACGGATAAGGCCATAAAGGATTATTACAACGGTTCCACCCCTCTCCGTCCTGTCATTGGCGGAATCGGCGAGAATGACTCGATTTTCACAAAGCGTTATTTTAACGAGATTACCGCTTCTACCGGCCCGTTGGGGGAGAATCTTTCACGTTACGGCCTTCTCTATTACGATCCCAACGACTCTTTCTATTCTTCAAGCAGCTCCGAGCAAGATATGGGGGTGATGTTCGTTCCCTCAGACCGTGCCATGCAGGAATATTTCAACGGCCCCGAGGGAGCGTATCTCAAAGCAAGTTACGGGTCATGGGATAATGTCCCTACCGACATCCTGGCCATGTTTGTCAAGAACCACCAGAAACGATCGTTCATATCCTCTCTCCCGCATCTGTGGTCTACGCTTACGGACGAGACCAGCTATCCCGTCCATATCACCGGCGGTGATGTCGAAAGGGTTGTTCCTGCCAACAACGGAGTGGTCTTTGTCATCAACAAGGTACTTCCCCCGATTGACTACAAAGGCGTGTATGCATCGACCCTTACGGCTGACAATACCCAGGTGATGAAATGGGCCGTGACCGATGACTGGACTGACCTCGGCGACTCGCAGGCAATGCGTTTCTATATGTATCTCCGCTCCATGGAGAATATGTATAACCTCCTTGTTCCCACAGACGAGGCTTTCAGCAACTACCGTGAGCCGATCTCTTGGGCGCTGGGAGGGACATCGCGTGAGATATGGGATTTCTATTATTCCTCCGATTACAGCAGCGTGGTGGCAGATGTATACGCGGCAGATGAAAACGGGATGAAGACAGGCGAGATCAAGCGCACTGTACGAACCAAGGATGTCATCCGCAACAGGCTTCAGGATATTCTGGACATGCACATCGTGGTCGGCATGAATGACAACGGCTCCCTGTCGGGCTATGTCAACGATGGTTCGTCTTCCTTCTTCCTCACCAAGGGCGGAGCTACTATCAAGGTGAAAGGACAGGGCAATGCCGTAAGCTTCAACGGCGGCGGAGATATCGAACTCGCCCTCCCCGATGCAGGAATAGTGACTTCGGCAGGACAGCCCAGTATCTATGACTCGCAGAACGGCCGCACCTTCTTCATAGACCATCTGCTCCACGATCCCGTCAAGAATGTCTATAACGTGCTTTCGCAATATCCCGAGTTCAAGACATTCTTCGACCTCTGTCGCGGTGATGACTCTGTGTCTTCGATTCTTGAAAATGATGACGAGTTCGAGGATATTTTCTCCACCAAGATCACTTCCAGCTCCTCGGCTGTCGGGACAGTGGTAAGTTCTTTCAACAATTTCCGCTATACAGTGTTTGTCCCCACCAACGAGGCTCTTGAAAAGGCCTTTAAGGAGGATCCGCAGCTTTATACGTGGGAAGAGATAGCCCTTGATTCCAATTTTGAGACCAAGCGTGCGAAAGCCTTGTATCTTCTCAAATTCCTGCGCTATCATTTCGTGGACAATTCGGCCTATGTGACAGGTAAGGGTTACGGCCCGCTCAACTACGAGACCGGCGCGAGAAACGCTTATGACAAGTTCCATAAGGTGGCCATACTGAGTGACGGTTCCTCACTGTCGGTTACCGATGAGAACGGCGGCACGGCCCGTGTGCTCACTTCCGGCGGCCTGTTCAACATCATGGCCAGAGACCTCATAGTCAACAATTCTGACAGCAAGGCGGCCACGATGATCACATCTTCGTCACGAGCCGTTATCCATCAGATTGACCGCGTGTTAAAGTACAAAGACTAACCACAAGCACTATCACAAATGGAAAAGATCCGCTATACACTAATCATACTCCTGCTCGCGTTTCTGCCGTCTATGGCATCGGGGCAGGGCACAGTGGTGCGAGGCACGGTCTTCGACGATATGGGGGAGCCGGTGATCGGCGCCCTCATCCACGAGGTCGATAAGAACAACCGTGTTTACAGCAACGCTGTCACCGACATCAACGGCGAGTTTGCCGTTAAGGTCAAGAATCCGAAGAACCAGCTCAGGTTCAACTATATCGGTTACAAGACGCAGACTCTGCCTATCGAGCCAAAGATGGACGTGGTGTTGCAGAACGAGACTACCATCCAAGAGGTGGTGGTCATAGGCCAGAAACTTTCAAGCGACGGTTCGATGCCTATCCCTGTACGTGAGATTTCCGGCGCGACACAGACCCTTGATACCAAGGCGTTCGAAGGTCTTTCGGTGGCTTCGGTTGACGACGCCCTCCAAGGCCGCATGGCCGGTCTTGACATCGTGGGAGCGTCTGGCGACCTTGGATCCGGCTCCTCGATGCGTATACGCGGCAGTGGCTCTATCAATGCCAATGCGGAGCCTCTCATAGTTCTCAACGACATACCCTATGAGAGCCATGTGAATGACAACTTCGACTATGCCAACGCCACACAGGAGCAGTTTGCAAACCTCCTCAGCATCAATCCCGAGGATATTCAGGAAATCACGGTGCTCAAAGACGGTGCGGCAGCGGCTATCTACGGTGCGCGCGGTGCCAACGGTGTCATCATGATCAAGACCAAGCGAGGAGTCAAAGGGCCGCCAAAGGTGCAGTATCTCTACAAGTTCTCTGCCCACAAGCAGCCTCGCGGGCGCAAGATGCTTTCAGGTGACGACTATACCATGCTCATGAAACAGGCTTACTTCAATCCCTCTCAGGACGAGAATGCCTGCAATATCCCCGAATATAACTATGACCCCACTTTCCCGGAATATCACAACTTTAATGCCAACACCGACTGGGTTAAGGAGGTGACACAGTATGGCTACACGCATGATAACACGGTCAATGTGACCGGCGGTGGCGATAAGGCTACCTATCGTGTGTCGCTCGGATATCTCACACAGAGCGGAACCATCATCGAGCAGCACTACAATCGTGTCTCGGCATTGATGAACCTCGACTATCAGGTGAGTGACAGGTTGAAATTCTCTACCGAGTTCTCGCTAACACACTCGAAGAACAAACGTACCTTCCAGGATGATGATGACGGAAATTACAATTCCAGCATCCTTGATGTGGCATATCGCAAGATGCCCAACGTGGCTGTATACCGTCATGATATGCAGGGCAACCGTACTAATGATTTCTATATCATCCCCCGTTCATCGAGCCTTGACGATTCTCAGAAGAACCTTGTCAATCCTGTGGCCCTTGCGCATCTTGCCCGTTTTGACGAGACCAATATGCGCATCATCCCCACTCTGCGTCTCATATATGACATACTCGATCCCCACAAGACGCGTCTGCGCTATCAGGGCTATGTGCAGTTTGACATAGAGAACAAGAAGGATGACAAAGAGCTGCCCAGAGGAGTCACTTCGTTCAACTGGGATAACGATGCCGTGAACCGTGTCTATCGTCACGACATAGAGAGCCACAACATGCAGACCAAGCACGAACTTCTTTTTGTCCCGCAACTTGGCGACAAGAACTCGTTGATGGTCATGGCCGCATGGGAGATGACCTCCGGCAACTCGCAGGCCCAGCGTTTCCGTTCGTCCAATCTTCCCAACGGAATCACCAACGCCACACAGGCCGGAGTGGAGCGCATGATAAGCAGCAGCAAGGGCGAGTGGCATTCGATGGCCTATATGGCACGTATGCACTATGCCTTCATGAACCGTTATATTCTTGATGCGACAGTCCGCCGGGACGGAAGCACCCGTTTCGGGCCTGACAATCGCTGGGGCACGTTCCCAGCCGTTTCGGCCAAGTGGATTATCAGTGATGAGAATTGGATGAAAGACCTCACGTGGATCGATATGCTCGGTATCCGTGCAGGTTATGGCAAGACGGGCCGTATGCCCAACGACGAGTATCTCCATTATGCCCGTTATAGCGCTGACTATGGTACGGACAACGGCCATGGCTCGTATATAGACATATCTACCCTGCGTCCTGCCACCCTGCGCCTCAGCAATCTTAAATGGGAGACAGCGACATCTTACAATGTCGGTCTTGACCTCAACCTGTTCAATTACCGTCTCAACCTTGACATGAACGTGTTCCATGAGACTGACCGTGACCTCCTCTTTGAGAACCAGCCTATCCCGACATCAAGCGGATTCGGCTCTATAAGGTATATCAACGGTGGCACGCTTGTCAAGAACGGCTGGGAGATAAACTGTTATACTACTAATCTTGTCAAGTTCGGAGACTTCTCGTTTGACGTAAACTTCAACCTTGCCAACTATCAGAGCAAGATTACCGAACTCCTTCCTGAAATCTTGGAGACCAATCGTGGCGAGTTTGTCAAGACTCCTAATGAAAGCCGTTATGTCAACCGTCTCCAAATCAACAATGCCTATGGCTCTATATATGGTCTCCGCTACAAGGGTGTCTACCAGTGGAGCGAGTACAAGGAAGGCCGCGAGCACACCGCCCCGGTGGTTCTCGATGCCGCAGGCAACGTTGTGAAGGACGCCAACGGAAATCCTCTTCCAATGTACTATGACTACGGAGGTCTCAACTATCGTTTCCGTGGCGGTGACGCTATCTATGAGGATATCAACCACGACGGTACTATCGACGAGCTTGACGTGGTATATCTCGGTAATTGCAACCCCAAGATTTATGGCGGTTTCGGTGCCACGTTCCGTTGGAAGAACCTTTCGGTCAACGCGTTCTTCAACTTCCGTGCCGGCAACAAGATTGCCAATTATGCACGTATGCGCGCAGAGAATATGTATACCAATGATAACCAGTCAATCGCCACCAACTGGCGTTGGCGCATGGAGGGTGATGTCACAGACATGCCCCGTGCTCTGTACAAGTATGGTTACAACTGGATGCCCTCTGACCGTTTCGTCGAGGATGGTTCTTTCCTGCGTTTCAAATACCTCACCTTCAATTATGCCTTCCCCAAAGAGATGCTCGGCAAGATTCATCTCAGCCAGCTTAATCTCTATCTGACACTCAACAACATCTACACCTGGACCAAGTATACCGGCGTAGATCCAGAGATTACCCCCAACGGTGTGACAGGCATAGTCGAGGATTGGAGCACGACTCCCCGTTCGCAGTATTTCACCTTTGGTGCCACTTTTGGCTTCTAATACTTAAAAATGAAAAAGTTTATGAACAAGATATTCAAACTGACGGCCGCTGTCTTCGTGGCACTTACGGTCTCGTCCTGCAACGACTTTTTCGACCTCAAACCCCAGAACCAGCTTGTCCTTGATGAGTTCTGGCAGTCGGAATCCGACGTTCTGAGCGTAACCGGCGGCTGTTACCGTACCATGCAGGAGAACGGCTTCATGCAGCGTCTGCTCCTGTGGGGCGAATTCAGAGGCGATAACGTCATCTTAGGCAATGGTGACGGAGGTGATATTTCCAACATCGCCAATCTCAACATCCTTCCCTCCAACGGCTATTCCCGATGGGAAGATTTCTATAAGGTCATAAACCTCTGCAACACGGTGGAGTATTTTGCACCCCGGGTCGTGGATCGAGATCCCAACTTCACAACGGCCCAGCTCAATGGATATCTGGCCGAGGTGAAGGGCATCAGGGCGCTTTGCTACTTCACTCTTGTCAAGACATTCCGTGACGTGCCTCTGGTGCTTGATCCTGTGATTGACGATACGCAGACATTCCAGATTCCTCAATCGGCACCTGAGGATGTGCTTTCGTACCTGATTGATGATCTCAAACAGATAGAGCCTAAGGCTTTCACCTCGTGGAGCAACAAGGCCTATACCAAGGGACGCATAACCCAGAACGCCATCCGCGCGCTTATCGCCGACATGAGTCTTTGGCTCAACCGCTATGATGACTGTATAGAGTATTGTGACCGTATCATGAGTGATGCCAACAACATCATCACTTTCGAGACCTCGGCATCATATTACAAAAATATCTTTATTGACGGCAATTCATCAGAGAGCATTTTCGAATTGCAGTTCAACCGCACGAGCAGCACGGTGGCCAATTACACGCTTGTCAGCTATTACGGAACCGACGGCAGTTCAAATCCCGTCATGAACGCCTATGATTTCCCGTCCACCGAACTGTTTGTCGAGACAGACCATCGCGGATATGATTTCTTCTATCCTTCCAATAGTGGAGTCTGCCCCATCAAGAAGTATGTGTCATACCGTCCTGATCTCAGCATTGAGAATGTGTCGACATGGAGCTATATGGATCTTGGCTATACGGCCGGCAACTGCAACTGGATTTTCTACCGCCTTCCTGACATATATCTCATGAAGGCAGAGGCCCTTGTCGAGAAGGGAGAGAATCTTGCAGAGGCATACAGGCTTGTGAGTCTGACGTTTGACCGTGCCAATCCAGATCTCGAACCCGGCATGGCCTCACCCGGAGCCTCTTCTTCGCAGGAAGCTATGCGCGAACTCGTGTTTGAGGAGCGTCAGAGAGAGTTCCTATTCGAAGGAAAGCGCTATTATGACCTCATCCGCCGCATCAACCGCAACCGCTCGCAGTTCAGTGTGCTTGTCAACCGCTACCTTGTGCCGAAGTACATCACTCTCGACCAGGCCACGGTGACCAGTAAGCTCAGCGAGTATGATGCGTTGTTCATGCCCATTAACGAGACAGAGCTTAAAGCCAACCTCGAACTGGAACAGAACCCGTTCTACAAGTTATCGAATGATATCGGCATCAACAAGTAACAAATAAACGAATATGGATTTCACAAAACTATATAAGGGTGCGGCACTGACTGCGGCTGTGACGGCTTTATTTGCCATGACTGCCTGTGGTGACGATGTGAAGGACGAGGCTTACTATACCTTTACCGGCCAGACTGTCGCATCATATTGCGAGGATAATGACGGGATGTTTTCGACCTTCTCGCGCCTTATTTCCGAGACCGGGACATACGGCCTCCTGTCTACCTACGGACACTACACCTGCTTCTTGCCTGATGATAAGGCGTTTGAAGATTATTTCTCTACGATAGGGAAGGGGTATGACCAACTCACCGATGAGGAGAAGATAGAGATAGTATACAACCATGTCATCAAGAGTTCGGCTACCGACTATACTTCCGAGCGCTTTGAGGAAGGTGCCCTTGCGGAGCCTACCATGAGCGACAATTACATAGTGGTCTCTTATGTCACCGATGCCGGTGGTGCCGGGCTGCAAATCTATGTCAACAAGGATGTCAGAATCATTGACCGTGACATAGAGCTTCATAACGGCGTAATCCATCATGTCGGAGCGGTCATCCGTCCGACATCGGACTTTATCGATGATATACTTATAGACAAGGACGCGGTCGGAAACCAGGAGTTCTCGATATTCCATCAGGCTTTGGTTATGACCCATATGAACGACAGCATACGCAAGACCTATGACAGCGATTATGTCTGTCCGAGTCCCAACGGTATCATGACCGTCGGAGGATGGAATCTTAAAGTTCCCACTGTCAAGCGGTATGGTTTCACGGTCTTTGCCGAGTCAGACGCCGTCATGGCCGAGGCCGGTATCAGATCCATTGACGATCTGAAAGCCTATGCCGACAAATATTATACGAGCGAGAGCGATGACCCTACCGACCGTCGCAATTCACTCAACAAGTTTGTCTCCTATCACATTCTTGACCGTCAGATGTCAACCAACTCTTTTATATACAGCGGAAAAGCTACGACTCCCAACTGTGCGAAAGACCGTGTTGAGTTTTATGAGACGATGTATGAGTTCCATCTTCTTAAAATCAACGTAGGCAGCTCTCTGAACCGTTCCGAGCGTGATATCAGGGACTATGTTGGTGTGAACGAGCAGCTAAGCAATATCAGCACTGTCAACGGCTATATCCACTCACTTGACAAGATGCTTGTATATGACCGTGAACGCATGGAGAACGACGTGCTCAACTGCCGCATACGTTTTGATATGTTCAACGTTCCCCCGGAACTGACCAACAACAATATACGCTGGCAGATGGTGGGAATGGAAGGTGACGCCGTAGGCTATACCGTCCCCCATGACTTCTGTGGCAAGCACCTGTCTTTCACGGAAGAAACCGAGATTACCATGTGGGCAAGCGACTACTGGGACGTGTTCGAGTCTGACGAGATGAAGCTCAACGGCTGGTATGATTTCACACTCCGTATGCTCCCTGTTCCCCCGGGAAGTTACGAGATACGCGTAGGTTACCGTCCCGAGCCGTGGCGCGGTATAGCGCAGTTCTTTATCGACGGAGAGATACAGGGCATACCTCGTGACCTCCGAATCATGGGTTCCGACCCACAGGTGGGCTGGGAAGAGGATAATGGCGGCCCGCATGATGCCGAGAATGACAAGGCCATGCGCAACCGTGGCTACATGAAGGCTCCAGCATCGATGTGGTCTAATCATGACAACTGTACGTTCAGGGACATACGTGTCAAGCAGCCTCTACGAATGATTATCGGTACGGTCAATTTCCAGGAATACGGAGAGCACTTCCTGCGCGCGAAGAATGTCTATGCGTCAGACCGCGAATACAACGGTGACTATATCGAACTCATCCCGACAAGCCTCATCGACAGCGAGGATATTTACTAAAATACTTCCGAAAAAAACTATGAAATCAAAATATATCATTACAGCATCTCTGGCAGCCATGATGGCGTCGGCGTCCTGTTCGGATGACTGGGACAGCCACTACGAGCCGGGGCATAACGGCTCAGGCAAGACTGTCTATGAGATGATAAAGGCCGATCCGTCCCTGTCGCGCTTTGCAGAGATGGTTGATGCTGCCGGCTACAAGACACTTCTTGAATCAAGCCAGACGTTCACCGTATTCGCACCGACCAACGAGGCTCTTGCCACGGTGGACATGGACGACCAGACCGCCGTGAAGCGTATCGTGGCCAACCATATAGCACGTTTCAACGTTTCCACCGCCACCGCGCCTGACAAAGGTGTGAAGATGTACAACGGCAAGCGGTTCTTCTTTGAAGGCAAGGCTTTCGGTTCGGCTCCCATCATCAGTGCCGACAATATCGCAGGCAACGGCATACTTCATGTCATATCCTCACAGATTCCTTATTTCTACAATCTGCGCGAGTATATGGATACCCATGAATCCACAACGAGTATCGCCGAATTCATAAAGCGTTTTGACGAGCGCAGGCTTGACCTTGAAGCAAGTCGTCCGATATCGGTCAACGAGTCGGGACAGACCGTCTATGACTCTGTCATGGTGGATTATAATCCTGTCTTCGAGCATTCGTTCCTCGGTCTCGGCTCCATAGCGTGTGAAGACTCGGTGTTCACCATGATTATCCCTGACAACAACGCATGGCAGAAAGCCTATGACCGCATCTCGCCTTACTATAATGTCTATGACGCCGACAGCAAGGTGTCGGACTCCATACGCGATGTGCAGACATCTCTCGCCATTCTCGGCGACCTCGTCTATCGCCAGCGTATAACTGATCCGGCATCGTTGTCAAAGGTGGTCTCTACCTCAGGCAGCGAGATTACGGATGTGGCGTCTCTGTTTTCCGGCACTATGCCGGTGGAAGCCAGCAATGGTATGATCTACATCGCTCCGTCTGTCAACTATGACAATACCCTGACATGGAACAAGGAGATAGAGGTGGAAGGCGAGAACACCGTGGGCCGCACTCCCGGCGCCGCTACCACCGTCAATGTACGTTCCGTGGACTCCTCGCATCCGCTTGCGTCAGAGGTGAGCGATATGCGGTATATAGAGGTGACACCCACATCTCCTTCGCGCCAGCCGAGTGTTACCATCTCGATTCCTGACGTGCTTTCATGCGAATATGACATATATGCGTCCTTCGTGCCCGGTAACGTGGCTGATGAGACCGTGGTTGATGACCGCACACGCGTTCAGTTCACTATCTCCTATCGGGGAGAGAACGGTCGCCAGACCTCCAAGAAGTTCAATAGCCAGGATTTCGTCACCAGCCCCACAGAGATGACGCTTATCAAGGTGGCTGAGGCTTTCAGCTTTCCCACGTCAAACTTCTATGACCGTCTGTGGAGCATGGACGAGTCTCACAGCGAGCTTGACAAGAGCGTGACCACAACGCTCCTCGTCTCTACCAATGTGAGCAACGCCGAGTTCAACCGCAATGAACTCACCCGCCGTTTCCGTCTTGACAGAATCATACTCATCCCGGTTAAAAAGTAAAAATCTCACCCCATGAAAAGTAACAATAGCAATAAAACGACTCTTTTCGGCTTGATATTCAAGGCGGGTGTGACAGCCTCACTCCTTGCCGCAGTTCCAGCCGCCATTGTGGCCGCCGAGAAGGCGGAGGGTGCCGGGGTTACCGCTCCCGCTGCGGCAGTCCGGCTTTCGGGCACGGTGATCGATGCGAGCACCGGCCTCCCTATGGCAGGTTCGCGTATATCGGTGGTCAACAGTAGTGAGACAGTGCTCACTGACGACGAGGGACACTTCAACCTTAATGTTCCGGTTGCCGGAGTGACGCTTGTGGCAAGTGCTCCCGGCTATAATACCGTCTATGTCCCCATGAGCGGGCGTGAAGGAGCTGATATAAAGCTCTCGCCATCTACCGGCAACACCCTATATGACGGCATTCTGTCAGTAGGGGCATCCACTCCTTCGGGTCTCGGACTCGGACGCACCACGGCCGACAATTCCGTTGTCGACCTGCAAGGCTCATTACTTTCAATATCACGTTCGGGTATGCCCGGCAGCGGCCACTCGGTTTATATAGACGGTATACATTCGCTCAATACGTCTTCCCAGCCGCTTTATATCGTGGACGGGGTAGAGTGGACAACCGTTGACGCCGTGGCTTCGGCCATAGACGGGCATTTTAACAATCCTCTCGCCCTCATATCCCCTGACGATATAGAGAGCATCAGCGTGCTCAAAAACGGCACAGCCCTCTACGGGGCCAAGGGCGGCAACGGAGTGGTGGTGATAAACACCCGGCGTGCCCACAGCGAGGCTACCGAGATTGAAGCGTTCGCCCGTATGGGATGGCGGGACGGCATAAAGTCTATTCCTGTGATGGATGCCACGCAATATAGACTTTATGCCTCGGACATAATCAAAGGCAAATATGCCAACTCTACCCTGATCGACCGTCTGAGCTTTCTGAACGATGATGTCAACTCGTCCCAGTATGCTGTCAACCACAACAACACTGACTGGCTTGACCTCATATCCCGCAAGGGGCTTGTCATGGACTACGGTGTCAATGTGCGTGGTGGTGATGACCGTGCCCTTTATGCGTTCATGCTCGGATATACTCGCAACGAGGGGCCTGTAAAGGACACTGATTTTGACCGCATCAATATCCGTTTTAACTCCGACATCAATCTCTGGAAGGGTGTGAAGATGCGCTTCAACGTGGCATATGCACAGGTGGACTACAATATGTTTGATGACGGTATCAACGCTGTCTCCTCCCCTTACTATCTGTCGCTCATCAAGTCGCCGCTCTATCACTCCAACGTGCTGACCTCGGCAGGTGATGTCACCTTGAAGTATGCGGATGTCGATGAGCTTGGCGTGGGAAATCCCATGAACATCCTCGACCTCGGCAAGGGTGAGAATCGCAATTATCGTTTCAATCTCAATGTGGCTCCGCGCTATGACATCAGTAACTCCCTGGCTGTGGAGGGACTTGTTGCATACTCGTTTGACAAGGTGAAGGAAAACACCTTTATTCCTGATTACGGAGTCGCAGACCGTGACCTTGTCAATGATAACGGCGAGGTATACAATCGTGTGAAAAATACCGTGCAGAACGTCATGAACCGCCATACCATGTTCCGTTCGGGCATTCATGTTGACTATCGTCCTCTTCGCGGTGTGATTCACGATCTCGCGCTCAAAGGTGGTTTTGCTTATCAGAACGATACTTACATCACTTCCCGTGGTCTTGGCTACAATACCTCGTCAGACTTTATACAGGATCTTGCAAATGCCTCTGTCCGCGAGACCTCTGGATTTGATACCGAATGGCGCAACATGCAGTGGTTCGTGTCCGGGGAATACTCGTTGCTCAACCGTTACCAGATCGGTGCCGACATCTCGTTGGAGTCAAATTCCCGTTTCGGCCATAAGGCTCCCGGGGCATTGAGAATGGGAGGTGTGGCATGGGGTTTGTTCCCGTCAGTCAATCTTGGCTGGATTCTCTCTTCCGAGTCGTGGATGGCCGGTGCTCCTTGGCTCAATCTCCTGAAAATACGTGCCGGATGGGAGATGGCTGGTAATGACAACCTTCCGTTCTTTGCCAATCGCACCTATTTTGATTCAAACCATTTCCTCGGTAACGGTTACGGCTCTGTTCTTGCCAATATCGGAAATGACCGTCTCAAATGGGAGACCACCTCTTCATTCAAGGCTGGTGTGGATATGAGCCTTTTCAACGATCGCTGGCAGTGGAGTCTTGACTTCTTCACCTCCAAGACCCGCGACCTCATTGTCAGCAAGCCTCTTGACGAGCAGAGCGGCCTCATGTATTACTGGGCCAACGGTGGCGATCTCCGCAACCGTGGCATCAACTTCTCCACCACTGTCCGTGCCGTCAACACCCGTGACTGGAAGCTTGATCTCGGAGCCTCTATCGGGCATTACAAGAACGAGGTGACCAAGCTTGCCGACGGCAGCTTTACCACCGATGTGGATGGTGCGACGATACTCACCTCGGTAGGCAATCCCGTGGGTGTCTTCTACGGATATCGCACAGAGGGTGTTTTCTCAACTCCCGAGGAGGCCGCCGCCGCCAATCTCAGCATCCGCAATCCCAACGGTTCGTATACGGCGTTCGAGGCCGGTGACATGCATTTTGCCGACAATGAGGCTGACGGGGTCATTAACGAGCGTGACCGTCAGATTATCGGTGACCCCAATCCCGATTTCTACGGCAATTTCAACTTCCGCCTCCAATGGAAGAACCTCTCCCTTCGTTCGCTGTTCACATATTCGGTTGGCAATGATGTCTACAACGCGCTTCGGGCCAATCTTGAATCCGGGTCTGATATCTTCAACCAGTCAACAGCCATGACCAACCGATGGGTGGCAAACGGACAGGTTACCGACATTCCCCGTGCAACATACGGAGACCCGATGGGCAACTCCCGTTTCTCCGACCGATGGATTGAGGACGGAAGCTATCTGAAATGGAAGTCTCTTGCCATTGACTACCGTATACCTGTCCGCTCACCTTATATACAGGGTGTGACAGTGTCTTTCGAGGTCAACAATCTCGCCACCTGGACCAAATATCTCGGTCGTGATCCCGAGTTCTCCTACGGCACCTCCCCCCTCTATATGGGTATTGACGCCGGTCTCATCCCCCAGTCGCGTGAATATGTGTTTGGTGTCAAAGTCAACCTTTAATCCTTTTACTGAAAATGAAAATCCGTCATATAATATCGTCACTGGCTGTCGGTGCAGTCCTTGCTACGGGACTGACCTCGTGTGAGGACATCTTTGACACTGACAGCGATAGCTACCGTTATGACAACGGTAACAAGATAGACACAGAGGCCGATGCTCTATATTCCACTCTGGGAATCCTCTCACAGCTTCAAAAAATAGGGGAGCGCTACGTGCTCCTCGGCGAGCTGCGAGGAGACCTTGTCACAGTCACTCCTGATGCGTCGTTCTCACTCCGTGAGATTTCGGACTTCGAGGTATCGGCAGATAACGAGTACGTCTCCACACGTGACTACTACTCCGTCATCAACAACTGCAACTTCGCCCTTGACCGCATTGACACCGAGATTAAAGTCAATTCCGAGAGACTGCTCCTTCCCGATTATGTGGCCATACTCGCCATACGGGACTGGACATATTTCCAGATGGCGCTCAACTTCGGTGCAGTCAGGTATATCACCGAGCCGCAGCTCTCACTCGAAGACACTCTTGAAGATTATCCGCTTATCGGTATAGACGACCTTGTCCCCATGCTCATAAGGAATCTCGAACCTTATGCCAACGAGGAGCTGCCTGACAATAACGACCCGGTTGACGGTTTTGAGATGCGTTACTGCTATGTGCAGCCGCGTCTGTTGCTCGGTGATCTATATCTCTATAACAACAATTACGAACAGGCGGCGTCAATGTACTATGCCTATATCGAAGAGACCGGGATCGTCATCGATTACAACGAGGGCAACCGTTGGAACAATACCGCTCAGGACGGTGCCTCGATGATGCATAACAGTACCTATACCTCTGCCCGGATGAGGATTCCTTACACCTCTGATCTCAAAGACTATCATCCTGACCTCATCAATCTCACCTACAATACCGTACCTTCCATCGTACCTGCGGATTGGTTTGTTGAGGAGATGGCCACGGCTGCGTATTATCACACAGAGAATATGAATAGTAACGTTATTTCTGGTGTGTTGCAGGGTGACCTTCGCGGCAATATCGTGTATCGTGGCAACAAAACCGCGACTCCCGTTGCGTTCGGTACACTTCCTACCGGGCCGAATTCTAATCGGTGCCTTATAACTAAATTCTTCCATATGGGAACGGAAGGGTCATCGATACTTTCGACCGATAACGAGATGTTTGCCGGCTCTACTCCTCGTTATCAGCGCGAGATTAATACCTTCCGTGCACCACATGTCTATCTCCGTTTTGCCGAGGCTGCCAACAGGGCCGGAAAGCCTTCGCTTGCCTTTGCGGTGTTGAAATGTGGTCTCAATCCCGAGGTGATGAACGACGGTGTGACCATCGATCCCGAGGAACTTGCCGATGAGAAGCCTTGGACTAACTTCTCGGTTCTCGGATTGTCCAACTATGGGACGGCCATGCGCGGGCGCGGTCTCGGTATACGTCTTCCCGGTTGTGGCTATGACATCCCGGCGGGACTCGCCAAGGAAGAGAAAATCGAGTTTGTCGAGGAGGAGATACTCCGCGAGCTGGCTGCCGAGACAGCCTTTGAAGGAAATCGTTTCTTTGACCTTCTGCGTGTGTCGCGCCACAGGGCCGACCATCCTGCCATGATGATAGATAAGATATCCGCACGTGCCGAGAATCCCGACCAGATGAAGGCAAGGCTCTCATCCAGTGAAAATTGGTGGGTGAAATAGACTCCTTGGCCAGGAATTGAAAAGGATGCGCCAAAACAGGTGCTCTACAAATGATTGCATCAAAGTTTTCACTTTTTGATGCAATCATTTGTAGTATTATCTCCCCTTTTTATCACCTTTGCAGTGTAATCTTAACCTCGAACACTCATCACACAGTTAATCTCAAAAATTCATACCGAATGAAAAATTCTACCTCATTGTTGCTTCTTGCAGCAGCCGGCATCGGACTTTCAGCTTCCGCTCAGGCCACATGGCAAAGAGACGAAGTGACCAAATTCATGCCTGCCCAGCGAACATCATCCATCATGGCCGATTTCAATAACAACGGTCATCTTGATATCTATTACGGCGGTACGGCCTGTATCCCTGAATTTGACAAGGTGCCCGGTGTCTGGCCCTACCAGTTACAGTCAAACCTCTTCACCAACAACGGTGACGGGACATGGCTCGGAGACACCTTCACAATCACCGAAAACGGCGAGCCGCAGGAGGTGGAAAATGAAGACGGCTCCAAGGAGATGGTGCAGTATTACAAGCTGGTGGAACCCACTCATGGCATTGCCCCGAACCAGTTTGCCGAGTATTTCGCCTTTGACTACAACAATGACGGTCTCGTAGACCTCATGGTTATAGGTGTGATCACAAGCGATGACCAGTTCTCCGAGAAAAACAGAGAACTTCTTAAAACAGTTGAGTTCCGCGAGAACCATCACGGCTATACAGCCCTCTACAAGAACCTTGGAAACAACAAGTTCGAGCTCGTGACCGATGCCGGATTCCCCAGCATCCGCACTGACAACGAGGAGGGTAAGAACATGTTCCAGAACGCTATCGCGGTCGGTGACTACGACCACGATGGTTATACGGACGTTTTCATCACCGGCCTCTACAACGAGTCCCAGCCTGAGGGATATTCTGGACGTGTGGCCTGCCTCTACCGCAATATGGGCGGCACCGGCAAGTTCGAGCGTCAGAATATCGCCGAAGTGCAGGGCGACGTATGGACGAGCGACATAAAGGATGAGGAAGGCAACGTCATAAAGAACAAAGAGAAACTTGACGGCTGGTTCCTTCCCCAGAGCAACAATGTGCATTTCGTCGACGTCAACAATGACGGATGGCTCGACCTCGTGGTTGACGGATGGAGCGATGCCACTTATGACGAGATCCATGCTGGTGACGGTTGCAACGTGATGCGTATATACCTCAATCAGGAAGGTAAGAAATTTGTCGATGTGACACCACAGTCCGAGTATATGAAGCACGTAAACCGTGGTTGCTCGTCCTCGCTTGTCGATTTTGACGGTGACGGTTATGTGGATTTCTTCTCTATCGGTTACAATGACGGTATCGGCGGCTGGCCCACACGTTTCTTCTACAACCAGTCCGGTATCGGAGAGAAGGTATTTGACGAATATGAGGAAGGCACCGTGTTCTACAACGAGAACGGAGAGTCGACAGATCTCTATATTGAGAACTATCGCAGCGTAGTACGCGACTTCAACGGTGACGGTATGCTTGACATCTTCATTGACGGAAGGGATGACAGCTGGATTTATTATGGTAAGGAAGACGGCTTCTTCCAGCGTGCTCCCCAGCTCCCCTCGCGCGGTTATAACGGTCAAGACGGTATTTCCGCAGTAGGCGATGCCAACGGCAACGGTCTTGCCGACCAGTTCCAGGTTGGTTATGTCTGGACAGAGTGGACAGGTGACTGGATGTATGGAGGTATCTATTACGCCAACACCACCGAGACAGAAGTGGTTGCTCCGGCCGCACCTACCGATGTGAAGGCAGAGATCAAGGACGGCATCCTCACCATAACATGGAAGGACTCCGAGGCCGATACTTATACCGCCGGTTACAATATCTTCGTGAAGAAGCCCAACGGAGAGCTGTTCACAGTCATCCCCGCCGATCCCGAAACCGGCTTCGTAAAGATTTCCTATGGCAAGGAAAGCCTTATACGTCCTATGGTTCAGAGCTACTCGATGGCTGTCGAGGGTGATGGCAAGTACACGGTCGGTGTACAGGCTGTAAGCTTCTACAACGAGAAGGCATCTTCTTTCTCAAAGGTTGAGATAGGCACCTCCGGCCTCTCTTCCGTGACAGCCGAGGCATTTGACGTGAAGGTCGAAGGTGACCAGGTGACAGCATTAGGCAACGATGGTGAGATTGTCACAATCTACAACACCCTCGGTCAGGCTATCGCCACAGGTCTCACCAACCAGCCCGTCAACGTAAGCGCCAACGGCGTCCTCATCATCAAGGCCGGTGCCAAGACCGCCAAGATTGTGAAGTAATGAACAGTTCCTTTTCCAGAGTTTAGATAGGTTTTTAGATATATTTTAAGGTAGTAGTATTTCGTTCACCTCCGCAGTCGGGATGTCTGTCTCGAAGGCGGAGGTGATTCTTTTATCTGTAAATATATCCTTGGATAGACTTAAAAGAGGCTTAAATTTACATTTTACACCCTAAATCCGCATTTGTTACAATTTTTGAAACAAAACGGATTGTGGTATTTTTGCATCACGCTTAACTTTGTAAAGCATAAGATTCAACTAAAATGCATGCTGGCGGTATTGGTGGCCGTCATGGACTGAGCAGGGTGTCGTCCGGTTCCGCCGCTTGCAGAGGGAATGCATGGTCGTGGCTCTGTAAAATGATGAGTAATGACAGGAGGAGCGTCATGCGTAAAAAAAATTGCCATCAAGGATTTTCACAGTCTGCTCAGTCATCAATCATCACACTTGAATCAAAATATGAAACGCAGTTGTCTTCTTCTTCCCCTTGTTCTGGCAGGACTTAATCTGTCAGGAGCCAATAATGTGGCTGACGGGAAATGGGCGATTACAGAGACCGATACCCACGGTCTTGATGTTAGCTATGACGGGAAGGAGATTTTCAAAAATGTGTATGCCGAGACCACTTACAACCTTCTCGGCGATGAGACAGAATATACCATCACATCCAATTCCGGCTCGTTTGTCAAGGGCTTTGAGAAGATGGAGGTCAGTGACGAGTTTGGCGACGGCGTGAGCTATGTCTATACCACGGCTGACACCCGCGCTGTGATGAAGCAGATTATCAGCATCTATCCCGGTCATGACTATATCATAGTCTCCAACACCGTCGAGGCTCTTGACGGCGCAAACAAGGTGCAGTCACGCCGCATGATACCGTGGGCCACCAGTACTTCGTCCTATCCGATAGGCGAAGGCAGCAGCCATCGTGCTGTGTGGATCCCGTTTGATAACGAACACAATTTTCCGATGCAGAGTGCCGAATGGGGTGACGAGATGGTATCATGCGAGGTCTCTGCCCTTTTCGAACCAAAATCACGTATGGGCGTCGTGGCCGGATCTGTCGACCATGACAAGTGGAAAAGTTCTGTAAGCCATGTCACCAAGAAAGGAGGACGTCTGGCCTCGTTTGAATGTCTCTCAGGATTCACCCACGAGATATTTACAAAAGACGTCATTCCCCATGGCAAAGTGAAGGGGGAGACGGTATCATCGGCACGCTTCATGGTCGGAGTCTTTGATGACTGGCGTGAGGGATTCAATACGTTTGCCGATGCCAATACCACAGTGGTACCTCGTTGGGAATGGCCAAAGGGCAACCCGATAGGGTGGAGTTCGTGGGGTACGCTGATGGATCATGTAAGCTACAACGGGGTATATGATGCCGCCGTGTTCATGAAAGAGAATCTTCACGGACTTGGATTCCATGACAATGATGACCAGATAACTGTAAGCCTCGACTCGTTTGCCGAAGGAGGCCTCTCCACAGTGGAGTTGCAGAAACTCGGTACGCAGGTGTTCTCGGACGGCCCATATCGTGACGGACGCGAGACAAAACAGGGACTTAACATGGTTCTCGGTATGTATGGAGGAATGGTGGTATGGTCATGGACGCTTGGCTCCAAGATGGAGGGTACAGGCCTGAACGGCTCACCCGACTATACATGGGGTGATGTGGCCCTCCGTCACAACGGCGAAGTGATATGTCCTAATCCTGACCAGGGCGCATGTGCGCTTGATCCCACACATCCGGGTGTGCGGGCCAATCTCGAAGCCGTGTTCAAGAAATGGAACCGCTGGGGCGTGAAATATGTCAAGATGGACTTTCTCACATCTGCCGCACGCGAGGGTGATTCGTGGTATGACCCAGAGGTTACGACAGGTACCATGGCCTACAATTACGGCATGAAGATAGTCCGTGAGCTTGCCGAGCAGTACGGGATGTATGTCGTCGAGGCTATGGCCCCGATGTTCCCCTATCAGTATGCCCACGGACGCCGCACATGCTGTGACCGCTGGGGACGTCTCGGTGAGAGCGAATTTGTCATGAACGCCATATCATACGGATGGTGGACAGACCGCCTATACATGGTCAACGACCCTGACCAGCTGGTGATGTGCCAGAAAGGTCACTACAAGAAAGAGACAATGGGTGAGAACCGTGTACGTGCCACTTCTGGTATGTGTACGGGAGCCTATCTCTTCGGTGATAATTTCAGTGACCGCGCCACATTCAAGAGTGACGGCGATGACCACAAACGAGGCGATGTCATAGCTTATCCCGAGGAGGCCCGTCGTCGCGCCATGGAGATTATGGGCAACCGTGACATCAACGACTATGTACGTAACAACACGGGTTCCTTTATGCCTGTTGAAGGTGACACGCCGTCACGCAGCCAAGGAGCCGAGTCGATATTCATGCGTGACACCCCGCAATATCTCTATGTGGCCATGTTCAACTGGTACAGTATCATCCCGCGCTCACTGGCTGTGACGTTTGACCGTCTCGGAATCAGCCCCGACAATGTGGGCGAGATAAAGGAACTCTGGACCGGCCAGAACGTGGTTCCGACTGACGAGGGGATTTCGGCCAGTATCCCTGCCGGAGACGATATGGTGTTCCGCATCGCCAAGCGTGATTACAGCGGTATCACCGGGATAACCGTGACAGACGGCGAGGCCGAGGTCAAGGCTGTCATAGAGTCCGGCAAATGCCGTGTCGAGAGCAATATGGAAATGACCTGTGTCAGGGTCTGCGACATAATGGGACGCACGACAGGCGTTTGTGCCCCCTCATCGGACTTTGCCGAGTTCGATGTGGTCGCCATGCCGGGCTCCGTATCTGTCATAAGCTGTCTGCTATCCGACGGTAGTGTCAGGACATTGAAAGTATTAAACCGATAGATCAAAAAAACAACAAAAACAGCATATGCGCCATAAGCTCTTTGCTTCCTTCTTGTTCCTTCTGGCCGGACTCCTTGCTTGGAATCCGGCCGAGGGGGCTTCCCGTGCGGTCAATTACAGCTTTTCTCACATCGACCCGAGTGACGGATTGTCTTCATCGTGTGTCAAGACTATCTTGCAAGACTCCTACGGCTTCATGTGGTTCGGAACCAAGAACGGCCTTAACCGTTATGACGGACATTCCATACGCCGTTACAACTGCTATGATGCCGTGCAGGGGCGTGGCAATAACAACATAGGGGCCTTGTATGAGGATAAAGACCACAGGCTGTGGGTTGGTACCGACAGGGGAATATACATCTATGATCCTGTCCGCGAGACATTCGAGTATCTCGGGCTGACAAGCAAGGATGGTCATGCTCCTTCTGACTGGGTGCAGGACATAATCTGTGACGGGGACGGGAACGTATGGATGCTGGTACCGAACTGTGGAGTGTTCTGCAAGAGGGGCGACGAGCTGTTTCACTACAATGTCACCGATGTAGAGGGTGACAAGAACTATATCCCTGTAACTTTGGCCGCCACACGCAACGGGGACATTTATGCCGGCACTTCTCTTCTGGGACTGTACAGGTTTGATCCTGCCTCCGACCGTTTTGTGCGTCTTGGCAACAACGGCAGGGGCTATGCCGAACTCCAAGGAAAGGCGTTGCTGTACATCCGTGAGGGTGTGGACGGAAACCTGATGCTGTGCACCCAGTATGGAGACCTGTTCCATTTTGATACAGGCTCGTGTGCGCTCACCCCTCTTAAATTCTCAGGGACGGGGAAGACGTTTGTACGTGCGATGATGAATGTGGACAACGAGGTGTGGATAGGCTCCCACAAGGGTCTTTACATACTCAATCTCATCAATGGTTCGGAACGGTTTCTTACCGAGGCTCCTGACGATGTCACCGGCCTGAGCAACAACACGGTCTACTATATCTATAATGACCGTGAGGGTAACGTGTGGGTCGGAACTATGTTTGGCGGCGTGGACTATTTCCAGCGCAACGGATTCCGTTTCGAACGCTATGTCCACAACGCGTCAGGCTCCTCTCTTTCGAGCAACCGTATTCGCGGTGTTGTCTGTGACCGCAGGGGCCACATATTCATAGGTACCGAGGATGCGGGTTTCAATATCTTCAATCCTGCGACAGGTCTGGTTGACAGGCATAATAACGGACGTATAGCCACTACCATGAAGACTTATGGCGGAAAGGTGTTTGTGGGTTATTCGCGCAACGGCATGGACGTGGTGGATGAAAGCCACAAGGTGGTCAATGCCCTGTCTGCAAGGATGAATGACGATGTCCTCAACGATGATTCCAACAGTGTGTACTCCTATCTTGTCGACAATCGCGGCAACCGCTGGGTAGGCAGTGACTGGGGGTTGTTCATGGCAGAGGCAGGAAGCAATGATTTCAAGCCTGTCGAACAGCTCAAACAGGCATGGATATTTGACATATTTCAGGATAGCAAGGGGCTGATATGGATCGCATCCATGGGAAGCGGCATATGGAAGTATAATCCGTCGGCCAACACATTCAGGCATTATCCGTTTGATGACTCATATTCCAACGGACTTCGTACCAACTCCATAAGTTCGGTAATGGAAGCGTCTGACGGCACCATATGGTTTTCGTCCGATCGCGGAGGCCTTGTGAAGTATGAGCCTAATGGGGACAGATTTGTGACTTACAGCATCGAAGAGGGGCTGCCGGACAATGTTGTCTATAACATATTGGAAGACCGCCACGGCTATCTGTGGTTCGGCACCAACAGCGGTCTTGTGAAATTCGATCCCCGGAATGGGAAGTCGCGTGTCTTCACCACGGCCGAGGGTCTTCTGGGAAATCAGTTTAACTATCACTCTGCCGCCAAGGGGGAAGACGGGTATTTTTACTTCGGTTCGCTAAGCGGCCTTGTGGCCTTCAATCCCGACCTTGAAACACAGGCTGACAGCATTTCGCCTGTGTATTTCACCAAACTTCTTGTTGGAAGCAGTGAGGTAATGGTCGGTGACGAAGACTCGCCCCTTGACAAAGGTATAATGTTTTCCGACTGTCTCGAACTGTCTCACGATTTCGGCGGTATGACCATAGGTGTGGCCTCGCCGTCCTACTCTGCACGCGGCGCGACCTATTATTCCTACCGTCTTCTGCCGTCCGATACCACATGGTATCCTATAAGTGACCGTGAGATAACCTTCAACCAGCTACCTCCTGGGCGTTACACTCTTGAAGTGAGGGCTGACAACGGTATAGCGAGTAGCGTGAGGTCTCTCCCGATAGTAATCAACGGCCCGTGGTATAACACATGGTGGGCCATGGTGATATATGTGCTTCTACTCATAGGGGCCGTGGTTGGCTGGGGCCTGTGGTATCGCCGCAACAAGGAACGCCAGCTCAGAGAGGAGGAAAAACTCTATAAGATGAGCAAGGAGAAGGAGCTTTATGAGAACAAGGTTCTCTTTTTCACGGATCTTGCCCATGAGATACGCACGCCTCTCTCGCTTATAGACGCGCCTCTCCAAGCCATTGAGGAGGAGTGTGTCACAGATAAAGGGGTGCTGAGATATGTGAAGGTGATGAGGCAGAACACCACCCGTCTGCTGAATCTTACCGGCCAGCTGCTTGATTTCCAGAAGATAGGGGCGTCTAAGTTCAACATCACCTATGAGAATGTCGATGTGACTACCACTGTCAGCGAGACTCTTGACCGCTTTGAGCCGGCCATGTGCGTGAAAGGAAAGGAGCTTGTAAGGGAGATTCCGGACAAGTCGATATTCGCCGTTGTGGATCGTGAGGCTCTGACCAAGATTCTCAGCAATATGTTCAATAACGCGCTGAAATATTCCGACCATCTCATCAAGGTGGAGCTTACAACAGATGAGAGCAATTTCACCGTCAGAGTGACGAGTGACGGAGAGAAGATTTCTGATGAGAACCGTTACCGTATATTCGAACCGTTCTTCCAGATTGACAGCAAGGCGGATAATAATGGTGTGGGTATAGGCCTGCCGCTTTGCCGGACGCTTGCCCATCTCCAAAAGGGATCTATCGATGTCGAGAACAACGAGGAGGTGACCAACACGTTCGTGCTGACGCTTCCGTTGCGCCATGAGGAGGTAGAGGTAGTGACACCAGACGTGGCCGATGAATCCAAGAACGAGTATATCATGAATGACGAGGACACACGCTCCAACACCATCACCGGCTATACGCTTCTTGTGGTGGAGGATAACGAACAGATGCGCGACTTCCTCTGTGACCAGCTCAGCGAGCATTTCATAGTGGAGTCGTGTGCAAACGGCGAGGAGGCCCTTGCCAAAATCAAGGAGCATAATTATGACCTGATAGTAACCGATATAATGATGCCGAGGATGGACGGGTTCGAACTGTGTACGGCCATCAAGGAGGATCTCAACAGGTCTCACATCCCCGTGGTGTTCCTGACTGCCAAGAACGACCTCGAAAGCAAGCTGAAAGCCCTTAAATGCGGAGGAGAGGCATATATAGAGAAGCCATTCTCTATCAAGTATTTCCGCCAGCAGGTGCTGTCTCTTCTCGAAAACCGCCGTCACGAGCGCAAGGCGTTCCTGAAACAGCCGTTCTTCACCATAGACAACATGAAGATGACAGAGGCTGACAAGGAATTCATGGGCAAGGTGATAAAGAGTATTTCGGAGAATATAGCCGAGGAGAATTTCAGCGTGGAGTCAATGGCCGGTGATTTCTGTATGAGCCGGTCTTCGCTTCTGCGTAAGATCAAGACCCTGTTCAATCTCTCCCCTGTTGAGCTGATACGCACCATCAAGCTCAAAAAGGCCGCCGAGCTTTTACAGGAAGGAAAGTATAGGATAGGAGATGTATGCTTCATGGTCGGTATCAACTCACCGTCATATTTCAGCAAGCTTTTCTTCAAACAGTTCGGGGTCTCTCCCAAGGAATTTGAGAAACAATGCCGAAAAAACTCGCAAGCCTCGATAGCCCGTGAGGATGACGTGATTGCCGCAGCCTCCAAGAAATGATATTGAGGCTTATTTGCTACTTTTTGGAGCAAATATTCAATAAAGAATGGTACTTCGTACACTAAATTTGCAATACTTATCGGCGGCACGGTGTTGGCCGCATAGAATCAGTAGTGTCATGAATTTATCACGTGCAATAGTATCATTCTTTGTTTTCTCAACCATGCTGCATCTTGTGGCGGAAGCAGAGACACCGCTTTATCTTGACTCGTCGGCCTCAGTGGACGAGAGGGTGGAAGACCTTCTGTCAAGAATGACTCTTCATGAGAAGGTGATACAGATGCAGAACAATTCCACCAACAAGCCTGAGGAATTTGCCAGATGGTATGGCACTGACGGGGTGGGTTCTTATCATGACATGAGCCTGTCAGCACGTGACGCCGCCATGGTCATAGACTCTCTTCAAAGATATCTGCGCCTCCACACGCGTCTCGGCATTCCGGCTCTTGTGACAGCCGAAGGTGTGCAGGGAGTGATTCAGAACGGCTGCACGGTATTTCCCGTGTCTCTTGCTGTGGGGGCTACTTTCAACACAGGACTCATGTACCGCATGGCTGCCGCTACGGCCGAGGAGGCAAAGGCGATAGGTATCTATCAGTTCCTCTCTCCTGTGCTCGACCTTGCACGCGAATTGCGATGGGGCCGAGTGGAGGGATGTTATGGAGAGGATCCTTTTCTTGTCGGCGAGATGGCTACGGGCTTTGTGTGTGGCGTACAGGATAACGGTGTGGGAGCCATGCCGAAACATTTTATCGCTTACGGAAGTCCTACTGGTGGTCTTAACGGTGCCTCGGCCGCAGGAGGCGAGAATGACCTGAGAAATCTTTATGGATATCCATTCATGAAGGTTATCCGCAACGCACGCCCCAAGGCCGTGATGAGCAGCTATAACTCATATGACGGTGTGCCTGTCACGGGGTCATACCATCTTCTGACCGAAGTGCTCCGCGACGAGATGGGGTTTGACGGATATATATATTCGGACTGGGGGGCCATTTCCCGCCTTTCATCCCAGCAGCGGATGGCCCGCGATGAGCGGGAGGCTGCCTTGATTGCCGTCAAGGCAGGAATGGATATGGATTGTGCCGACTGGGCGTTTCACAATCTTGAAGACCTTGTGAAGTCCGGCGAACTCACGGAGGAGGATATCGACAGGTCATGCCGGCGTATACTGCGTTCAAAGTTCGAGCTTGGTTTCTTTGACGGTGCCGGCCCGGATCTTGAAAATATAGACAGGGTTGTGCGGTCAAAGGAACATGTCGCATTGGCACGCGAAATAGCGTCAGAGAGTGCCGTGTTACTTGAAAACAACGGCATCCTACCTCTTGATATAAAGAAGTACAAAAAGATAGCCCTTCTGGGGCCTAATTCGGCATGGGGTACACCCGGTGATTATAGCTGGGTGGCTCCCGGACAAAATGAGTGTGTCTCACTCTACGAAGGTCTTAAAGAGGTATTGCCAAGGAGTGTCAGCCTTGTTCAGGCTGACGGCTGTGACTGGTGGAGCCGTGACACATCGGGTATAGCTGAGGCTGCACGCCTCGCTGCCGAGTCTGATGTGGCGATAGTGGCGGTCGGAACACGCAGTTACTGGCTCGGACGCAACGCGCCTGCGGGAATTCCGACCACTGGCGAGGGTTTCGACCTTTCATCACTCGAACTTCCGGGCGTGCAGCTCGACCTGCTTAAAGCGGTAAAGAACACCGGGAAGCCGATGATCGTAGTACTTATCACCGGCAAACCTCTTGTCATGAACTGGGCAGGGGAGAATGCAGACGCCCTCCTCGTGCAGTTCTATGGCGGTGAACAGCAGGGGCCGGCCATGGCAGAAATTATCACCGGTAGGGTCAATCCGTCTGGCAGACTGAACGTGTCATTCCCGCGCAGCACTGGAAATACACCATGTTTCTATAACTATCCGTTGGCAGACCGTCTTGTCTGGAACGAGGAGACAGGGGCGCCGGCAGAGGTGGGAGGACACCATGTGGCCGATTCGCCCGGCTCTCCCGACCGTCCCGGCGGACGATATGTCTACGAGTCCCCTTATGCAAGATGGCCGTTCGGGCACGGTCTCTCCTATACCGATTTTGAGATATCCGAGCCGGTCATAAACAAGACCGTGTTCACCTCTCCTGACGATACGATACGCCTCTCCGTCAATGTCAGCAACAAAGGCGGGATGGATGGAAAGGAGGTAGTGCAGGTCTATGTCCGCGATCTCTATGCGTCAATCAACGTGCCCATACACCAGCTGAAAGCTTTCAGCAAGGTGCATGTCCCGGCCGGGAAGACTGTCGGGACGGAGATTGAGATTCCCCTGAGCGAACTCGCCGTCTATACCACCGCCCACGGATGGGAGGTGGAACCGGGTGATTTTGAAATACGGGTTGGAACCTCTTCCGACAATATCCTTCACAGACAGAAAATAACTTATCAGCCAAATAAATAAAATGAAAAAATATACGGTAGCTTTATCCGCATTGCTGTTTTCGGCCGGTATGCGGGCTGAGGTTGTTCTTCCGCAGTTCATCACTGATAACATGGTGGTTCAGCAGAACTCGCTCCTCACCATTCCCGGGAAGGCTACTCCCGGAGCCGAACTGAAAGTAAAGGCAAGCTGGACTGACGCGGCCGTAAAGGCCAAGGCCGGAAAAGACGGCAGCTTCAAGGTCTCGCTTCCCACTCCGGCGGCCGGCGGCCCGTTCAGCATCAGTCTGACGGGTGACGGCGGCGAAGTGACACTTGACAATATCCTGTCCGGCGAGGTATGGCTGTGTTCCGGGCAGTCCAATATGGAATTCCCGGTTCAAGGCTGGACTACCGTCATGGGGTATGATACTGAGATTCCCACGGCCCAGCACCCCGACATACGTTTGCTCCAAGTGACCAAACAGACTTCGTTCACCCCGCAGGATGACACCCGTACCAATATGGGTGGATGGGTAGAATGCAATTCAGCTACTGTGCCGGAATTCTCAGCCGTTGCCTATTTCTTTGCCAAAGAACTGTCACGCGAGCTTCGTGTCCCTGTCGGTGTGATTGATGCTACATGGGGTGGCACTCCTGCCGAGGCTTGGACGAGTTTCGAGGGGGTTAAGGAGATACCCGGATTTGAGAATGAGACTGCCGCTTTGGAACGCTGTGGTTTTGATGCCGCAAAAATGAAGTCTGATTATGAGAGCAATCTGGCCTCGTGGATGAAACTTGCCGAGAGGGCCGGTAGTAAAGAGGGCCGGATGAAATGGGGCCTTATGCCGACCGGGCAGAATTGGGAAAATACCGTGCTTCCCGCTTCGTTTGACGGGGTGGTATGGGTGAAGAAGGAGATTGATATCCCTGCCGGACTGGCCGGAAAGCCTCTGACACTTCATCTCGGCGCGATTGATGACGAGGATATAACATACTTCAACGGTGTCGAGATTGCCCGTGGCTCGGGATATTCCACTCCGCGTGTCTATACTGTTCCCGCCGGACTTGTCAAGGAGGGAAAGGCTGAGATAAAGAGCCGGATATCAGACTTCGGCGGTGGCGGAGGTTTTAACGGCGGTGACGAGATGAGGGTCGAGTCAGAAGGGATAAAGATTTCTCTCGAAGGTGATTGGAACTATGCCGTGGCTGTGGATTTCGGAACGCTTCCCGCCAAACCTGTATCGGTGGACGGTTCAAGTTTCCCCACCGTCCTGTACAATGCGATGATCCATCCCCTCGCTGTGATGCCTGTGAAGGGTGTGATATGGTATCAGGGCTGTGCAAATGTGGGTCGTGACAGCCAGTATGCCCCTCTGTTCAAGTCTATGATAGGTGACTGGCGCAAGCTGTGGAAGAACGATATGCCGTTCTATTTTGTACAGCTTGCAGGTTTTCTCAAACCCTCTTTCTGCCAGCCTGACTCAGAATGGGCCGCACTAAGAAACGCTCAGGCCAAGGCTCTCGAACTTGATAATACCGGGATGGCTGTGGCCATCGACCTCGGTCATCCTAATGACATACATCCCCGCAACAAGCAGGATGTTGCCCATCGTCTCGCCCTTCTCGCCCTCGGCAGGGATTATGGAAAGGACGTGACATTTTCCGGGCCGTCATGCATCGGGAGGACAGTGAAGGAAGGAAAGATGATACTTTCGTTTGACAGAGACGTGACTCCGTCCTCTGTTGCAGTGACCGGCTTCATTATCGCCGGGGAGGACGGTGTGTTCCATCCTGCCGGTGGCCGTCTTCTGGATGCCAGAACCATCGAACTATCCTCTCCCAAGGTGGGACGCCCGGCTGCCGCCCGTTATAACTGGGCAGACTATCCCGGAGGAAATCTCTATGGCGCCACCGGCCTCCCGGTAGCTCCCTTTGCAACTGACAAATAATCAAAAAAAATAAACAATAGGTATAATGAAATCATGGATTCTTTGTGGTGCGTTGCTGACATTCGGCATGAATGTCCTCGCTGAGACCACGATCATACCCATCGAGACTGACAATACGGCACTCGTTTATGCCGTAGGTGATAATGGACGTCTGTATCAGAACTATTTCGGCAAACGCCTTTCCGGCAAAGCCGATTATGCCGCCCTGCCGCAGGGAAAGGAGGCTTATCTGACCCACGGCATGGAAGATTATTTCGAGCCGGCTCTCCACATCAACCATCCCGACGGCAATCCGTCCACGCTTCTTAAATACCAGAGCCATACGGTAAAGGCTGTCGACGGAGGAACCGAGACGGTCATAACCCTTGCCGATCCCGAGTATGCCGACCGTGTGGATCTCCACATCGTGGCTTATCCCAAAGAGAATGTCTATAAGGAATGGGCAGAGATTTTCAATAACGAGAAGAAGGATATAGAACTTGAAAAGTTTGCTTCTTCGCTTCTGCATTTCCGTGCTCCAAAATACTATCTGACGCAGTATAACGGTGACTGGGCTTCCGAGGTTCATCCCCATGACCAGGAACTGCACTATGGAAAGAAAGAGATTGACACCAAGCTTGGCGCACGTGCCAATATGTTTGTATCGCCTTTCTTCCAGCTCTCGCTCGGAAAGCCTGCCACAGAGAACGAGGGTGACGTCCTTGTCGGTACTCTTGGCTGGACGGGAAATTTCCGCTTTACATTCGAGGTTGACAATCGTGGAGGTCTCCGTGTCATATCGGGTATCAATCCTTATGGTTCCGCCTACACGCTCGGAAAGGGTGAGAGCTTCCTGACACCAGAGTTTATCTTCACCCTCAGTGACCGAGGCAAAGGTAAGGCAAGCCGCGACCTGCACGACTGGGCACGCAATTACAGTCTCAAAGACGGTCTGTCAGACCGCATGACCCTGCTCAATAACTGGGAGGCCACCTACTTTGACTTCGATCAGGACAAACTCGTGTCTCTCATAGGCGAGGCCAAGGAACTTGGTGTGGATATGTTCCTTCTTGACGACGGATGGTTTGGCAACAAATATCCGCGCCACAGTGATACCCAGGCTCTCGGCGACTGGGATGTGACTGCTGACAAACTCCCTGACGGAATAGGACGCCTGACCGAAGAGGCCAAGAAACAGGGTGTGAAGTTCGGTCTTTGGATAGAGCCTGAGATGGTAAGCCCCAAGAGCGAGCTTTATGAGAAGCACAAAGACTGGGTGATCACGCTCCCCAACCGTGACGAGTATTATTTCCGCAACCAGCTTGTGCTCGACCTCAGCAATCCCAAAGTGCAGGACTATGTGTTCGGTATCGTTGATGACCTGATGACCAAATATCCCGACATCGCTTTCTTCAAATGGGACTGCAACAGCCCTATCACCAACATCTATTCCACATATGAGAAGATGAATCAGAGCCATCTCTACATCGACTATGTGCGTGGTCTATACAATGTCCTTGACAGGGTGAAGGCCAAGTATCCCGCTCTTCCGATGATGCTTTGTGCAGGTGGAGGCGGCCGCACCGATTATGAGGGCCTAAAATATTTCACAGAGTTCTGGTGTAGCGACAACACCGACCCCATCGAGCGTCTCTTCATCCAATGGGGATATTCACAAGTATTCCCGGCAAAGGCACAGTGTGCCCATGTCACCACATGGAACCGTGACGCAAGTGTCAAGTTCCGTGTCAATGTGGCCATGATGGGAAAGATGGGTTTTGACATCAACCTCCATGATCTCAACGAGGGCGAACTTGCATACTGCAAGCAGTCCATCAAGGATTACAACTCCCTCAAACCTGTGATCTTCAATGGTGACCAGTATCGTCTCGTATCTCCACATGATGGCAACCATGCGGCGACAATGTATGTGGGTAAGGATAAGAAGAAGGCAGTACTGTTTGCATTTGACGTGCATCCCCGCTATGACGAGGCCCTTTATAATGTGAAGTTTGACGGCCTTGATCCATCGCTTACCTACAATGTCCGCGAAATCAACAAGTCAGATGGTTCGCAAGGCGAAGAGAAGAGCTATTCCGGCTCCTATCTGATGACGGTGGGCCTGCCTCTTTTCTCCACCTCCAAGCTGTCAAGCCGCGTATATGAGGTCAACAGTATCTAATAATAAGGTTAGGTTATATATTAAATGAATCAGAGGTTCATTCTTGCTGCCGGTATGCTCTTAATGGCTGCCGGCAGCTTGTTGGCAGGTGACTATACGCGCTATGTCAATCCTTTCATTGGCACCGGGGCTATTGACGGCGGCCTGTGTGGCAACAACTATCCAGGCGCTACCGCGCCGTTCGGCATGGTTCAGCTGAGTCCTGACACACATCCGCAGCCCGACTGGTATAATGCCTCGGGATATAGTTACACAGACAGTGTCATATACGGTTTCTCACATACGCGTCTGAGCGGCACGGGAGCTTGTGACCTGATAGACATCACGCTTGTCCCGACAACGACAGGGAGTGTCACAGCCCACAGATTCTCTCATTCAGATGAGACCGCACGTCCGGGCTACTATTCTGTACGCTTTCCAGAGGACGGTATTTTTGCCGAGCTGACGGCCACGCCTCGTGTCGGTATCCATCGTTACAGCTATCCGGCCAAGGCCCATCGCAAGGTGGTGTTTGACCTTGATCATTCCATGCGTAAAGGAAGCTGGGACTGTAAGATTATCAATGCCCAGATAAAGAAGGTGGCGCCTAATGCCATCGAGGGCTATCGTGTCATTACCGGCTGGGCCAAGCTGCGCAAGATATATTTCTATATCGAGTTCTCCGAGCCAATGGAGAGCATAGTCCTTAAAGATGACGGAAATGTCCGTGGTAGCGGAACCGTCATAAACGGACGCACCCTTATGGCAGATATAGAGTTTCCAGCTTCTTCGTCACCGATAGTGGCGAAGGTGGGACTTTCTAATGTCTCTACTGCCAATGCCCGTGCCAATATGGCTGCCGAAGCCTCGGGATGGGATTTTGACAGGTTCGTTTCTGATGCCGATGCGGCATGGGATGCCAGACTCGGCAAGATTCAGGCAGAGGGTGATACAGAGCGTCTGACAACCTTCTACACGGCTCTGTATCATACCATGATACAGCCAAATGTGTTCAGTGATGTCAATGGTGATTATACCGCTGCCGACTATACCGTCCGCAATACAGGCGGTGGTCGTGACATGTATACGACGTTCTCGCTCTGGGATACCTATCGCGGTGCTCATCCGCTCTATTCCATAGTGGAGCCGCGTGTCAATGCTGAGTTTGTGAACAGTATGCTTGACTGGTTTGACGTCTACGGTTATCTTCCCATATGGCAGCTCTGGGGCAATGACAACTACTGTATGATAGGCAATCACTCCATCCCTGTCGTTGTTGACGCCGTGCTAAAAGGAACTCCCGGTATTGATGCCGAAAGAGCGTTCAGGGCTGTCAGGGAATCCTCGTTGGTGAGTCATATCAATTCGCCGTTCGAGGTGTGGGAGAGTCATGGTTATATGCCCGAAGACATACAGACCCAGTCGGTTTCCATCACGCTGGAACAGAGTTTTGACGATTGGTGTGTGGCACAGCTTGCCAAAAGGCTCGGCCATGACGAGGACTATGCAAGGTTTATGAAACGTTCAGGCTATTATGCCAATCTGTTTGACCCGTCGACAGGATTTTTTAGAGGCAGGCTGGCTGATGGGAAATGGATAGAGCCGTTTGACCCCCTTGTCTTTGGCGCCAACGGCGGATATCCCTATACCGAGGGCAACGCATGGCAGTATTACTGGTATGTTCCCCATGATGTCTGCGACCTTGTCAGACTTACAGGCGGAAAGAAGGAGTTTGAGAAAAAACTCGATACGTTTTTCTCGCTCACAGAGTCAAGCGGGGAACGGAACCACAATAGCTCAGGCATGATAGGGCAGTATGCCCACGGCAACGAGCCGAGCCATCATGTGGCTTATCTCTATAATGATGCCGGTAATCCGGCAAAAGGCCAGAAGATAATACACAGGATTATGACGGAGCTTTATAACAACACGTCGTCCGGTTATGCCGGAAATGATGACTGTGGAGAAATGTCGGCATGGTATGTCCTCAGTGCCATGGGGTTCTATCCTGTCAATCCGGCATCGGGCGAGTATTATATAGGTACACCGCTGTTTGACAAATGCACCATAAATCTCGACGGTGGCAGGAAGTTTGTGATAACCGCTTCTCGAAATAACCCGGATGACTATAAGGTCAGGTCTGTAACCCTCAACGGGCGCAGACTGTCAGACCTTCGTCTCAGACACGATGATATTGTCAAAGGAGGGAATCTTCACTTCAAACTGTAACTTATCATACGGGGGTGTCGCAAAAACACCCCCGTATGGTAATAATTATCTATATAATCATCATATGGTAAAGCTGATTGAAATTATCTCCGGCATGCTGCTCATTGCGTCTCTGCCGGCCTATGCCGATGAGCGGTGGGGAGACCTTGGAGACGGGACATTTGCAAATCCTGTTCTGAATGCCGATTATTCCGACCCGGACGTGATACGTGTCGGAGACAAATACTATATGACATGTTCCGAATTCCATTTCATGGGTATGCCTATTCTTGAATCAGAGGATATGGTGAACTGGAAGATAATAGGGCAGGTATTTGACAGCATCGACCTTCCGGGCTATTCCTCGATGGAGAAATACGGCTCTGGAAGTTGGGCGCCGGCATTGCGTTATCATGACGGCAGGTTCTGGATCTTCGTCTGTACCCCGGGAGAGGGCCTTTTTATGACCTCTTCCGAGAATCCTGCCGGGCCTTGGACTCCGTTATACAATGTTAAGAATGTATCAGGCTGGGAGGATCCGTGTCCTCTATGGGATGACAACGGGGATGCCTATCTTGGCCGAAGCCAGCTTGGTGGCGGCCCTATTATAATACACAGGATGAGCGCTGACGGTCGTGAGCTGCTTGACGAGGGCCGTAAGGTCTATGAAGGGGATACGGCTGAGGGAACGAAACTTTTCAAGAGGGACGGATGGTATTATCTCAGTATTCCGGAAGGGGGTGTGGGAACAGGTTGGCAGACGGTGTTACGTTCGAAGGACATCTACGGCCCTTATGAGGGAAGACGTGTCCTTGAACAAGGTTCCACGCGCATCAACGGGCCTCATCAGGGTGCGTTGGTCGATACACCCGAAGGTGAGTGGTGGTTTTATCATTTCCAGTCGGCAGGAGCACTTGGGCGTGTGGTTCATCTGCAACCTGTGAAGTGGGTGGACGGTTATCCGAATATAGGTGCTGATTACGACCTCAACGGAGTGGGAGAGCCGATGAAGATATGTCGTAAACCGGCCACGGGGAAGTCGGTGGCAGTGATGGCTCCGCAGACATCCGATGGTTTTGAAGACGGTAATCTCGGCATACAGTGGCAGTTTAATCACAACCCTGACCGCTCCCGTCTGTCACTTGACACCCGTGATGGCTGGCTTGCCATACGTCCTCTTAAAGCCGACAAGGCTCGTAATTCACGTAACCAGCTTACCCAGAAGATGATGGGCTATCGTGGCCATGCTGTCGTGAAACTTGATTTTGGCTCTATGTGCGTAGGTGACAGGGCAGGAATCGAGTGCATAGGCAATAAGTTCATGACTGCCGGAGTCTGCATTGACAATGTGGGCGGAAAGGCAGTCCCGGTTCTTTATACTGAGTCGGACGGCAGGACTGAGAACCATAAAGAACTGGCAAATGTCGGTGATGGATGCATCTATCTGCGTCTTGACATGAACAGTGTGGATAACAGTTATTATTTCTCTTACAGTCTTGACGGAATCTGCTATAAATCTGTCGGTTCAAGTTTCGAGATGAGTGACGGAGACTGGAAAGGTTGTCGCAGCGGCATCTATGCCTATACGACGGCAGATGACACAAGAGACGCCGGCACGGCTTTTTTTGATTTCTTCGAGTATCGTCACGACGGGCCGGGAGCTACAAGGTAGTTTGGCCCTAAGGATGGACGGATGACATAGTGAATTCGAGTGTGCCGCCTTGGGTCAGTTCCTCATGACTGACCCATAGGCGGCCAAGTTCTTTGCCATTGAGTCTCACTCTCTGAATGTATATGTTTTCAGGACTGTTGTTCAAAGCCTTGACTGTAAGTTTTTTCCCGGGATAGAATTCAGGATCAAGTTTTATCTCTATTTGCTCGAAGACAGGGCTTGTCAGTTCGTATCTGTTGTTGCCGGGGCAGACAGGGTGGAAGCCCATGGCCGCAAGGATATACCATGCCGACATCTGTCCGACATCCTCGTTGCCACACAGGCCGTAGACGGAGTCGTCATAGGCGTTACGGCATATCTTGCGCGTCCAGAACTGGGTTAGCCAAGGCTTGGAGGTGAAGTTGAACATGAACGGGACATGGTGGTCTGGCTCGTTGGGATGATTGTAATAGTCTCCCCAGCGGAAACGTTCGTCCGCACCCTCGAAGAATGCCGCCAACTCTTGTTCGAATCGCTCTTCACCCATAAGTTCCTTCATACCGTCTATGTCATGAGGGACAAACCATCCTTGCTGGTAGTTATTGCTCTCCACACATCCCTGCCAGTGGACATTACGCCCTCTCCACGGCATCCAAGAGCCGTCAGTCATACGTGAGCGGAACCATCCCACGCTGTCGCACCACACACTGCGGTAGGCCTTGGCCTTTCTGTCAAACTCTACTGCCCGGGAATGGAGTCCCATATTGCGTAACATCTCTGCCACACACCAGTCTGTGTAACAGTATTCAAGCGTTTCTGAAAGGGAGCCGGGCACGAATCCGTCGGCATTGGTACAGAACCGGCGCACCGAATTTATGGCATATTCCGCAGCTTTCCCGGTATCATAGTCCCGTATTCCCTTGTTGTAGGCATCGGTCACGACTGATACTGCCGGATTGCCTACCATGCAGCCGGAATAGGCATTTAGAAATTCCCAGCGGGGATAATATCCGCGTCCGCTGTATTCGGCAATCTGTATGAGTGAGTTTACCTCGTCGTTGACCATACGTGGGTTTATTATTGTTTGGAGCGGGAACTGGCTGCGGAATACGTCCCATCCGCTGAACACAGTTCGGTAGACAAATCCGTCTGCCTTGTGGATGTTTCCGTCCGCTCCGGGATAGCTGCCGTCGGCATCCGAAAAGCATCGCGGGTCTATCATTGTGTGATAGAGTGCCGTGTAGAATATACGTTTCTCCTTGTCTCCACGTTCTCCGCCGCTGACCTTCACCTTTCCGAGTGCGTCTTCCCACAGCCGGCGGGAATTCCGGCGCACTCGGTCGAAGTCCATACCTGGAATGTCAGTTTCAAGATTCTTTCTGGCTCCGTCCATACTTACGAAGGATATACCTACTTTCATCAAGGCCGTTTCCCCCTCATATGTAGGAAATTCGGTGTAGAATCCGAGATGTTTTCCCTGCATGTGTCGCTGAGAGGCTGTTATAGAGGCGTTTCGGATGAATTCGTGATATACGGGGTTGTCGTTTGAATCATTCTTTCGGCTTATACCGTCCGGGATGTCGGCCTTCCAGACCCCGTATTTGGCCAGCGGACGGTCAAATACACAATAGAAATAGACCGTATAGTCGGCATGTCCGTCTCCGTTACCCCATCCGCCCCCTTCCGGCGGACATTTCATCCATCCCTGTATGGCGTGGTCATTCACTACCTCGACCATCTGTTCGGTAGATGTTCCTCCGATACGGCGCGCAAGGTCTATCTGTATGCGGGATGTGGATGATTCGGGATATGTGAACCTCAGTATGCCGGAACGTGGTGCAGCTGCAAGTTCTACCTTTATGCCATAGTCATCGAGCATCACCGAGTAGCAGTCAACCAAGGCCTTCTCAGTGGAGTGGCTGAAACGTGAGCGATAGCCTTCTTCGGGCTTGTCATCATATCCCTTGAATGTCCTAAGAGGGCCGTTGGTGGGCATGATGAGGAAGTTGCCAAGGTCTCCATACCAGCCTATGCCGCTCATGTGGGTAAGGCTGAAACCCTCTATGCTCTTGTGGTGATATGAATATCCCGGGCCTGTGTCGCCACCTGTATGGGTGTCGGGGCTGAGTTGTACAAGTCCGAAAGGGGTGCATACTCCCGGAAAGGTCTTTCCAAGTTCGTTGACATCACCGTTGCCACCCTCGTCGGCGATAGTCGCTCCGATCATGGGGCATACGTAGTTGGCGAGAGATTCTTTTCCAAGGGCGTCAGACGGAAAGGACGTCATGGCTAATAGAGACAGACCTATAATAAGGGTTATGTCAGATGTCATGGTATGGAGTCGGATATTGTTATATTTTGTTTTGGTTTCTGTATGCTTTCGGACTCATTCCCATAATACGGGAGAATAAGCGTGAGAAATAGAACTGGTCGTCTATTCCGAGTTTGAAACTGATTTGGTTGAGTTTCATGGAGGTAGTGTCGAGCAGTTCGCAGGCCCGGCGTATCTTCATGAGGTTGAAGTAGGCCAGCGGGCTGTGGCCGGTTCTTTCTTTGAACACTACCGAAAGGCGTGATGGTGAGAGACCTGAGTATTCGGCTATCTCTGCAAGGGTGAGACGGCGTTCGGTATTTTCGCCGAAATATCTGATTACGGCATCGGCGATGCCTGTGTTGTCGGGATTGTCTGCCGCGTTGCGATATTGTCGGATATAGCGCAGTGTAGCGAGATAATGCTGGAATGAGGCCATGGCATAGCGTATGCTCTCGATGGCGAACGAGGATGAGAGCGTGGAGAATATTTCCTCGAACAGGGATGTACGGTCACGTATACGTGAATCAGCACCCGGCGAGACTTCGAGCGGAGTAGTACACCCGTCGGCATAATATCCTGCAAGCGGGCCTTTGAAGTGTATCCAGTAGATAGTCCAGGGGTCGTCGTCATTAGCGCCATAGGAGTGAGGAATACCCACGGGCAATATGAAATAGTGTCCGCGTCCCACGTCATGGCGCTCTCCGTCGGCTTCATACCATCCCCTGCCGTCTACACAGTAGATGAACACATACTGGTCGATAGGTTCGCGACGTATGCGGTAATGGTGGCTGGCAGCCGGATAATGGCCTATATCGGTGATATATATGTTGGAGGCGAGCGGGTCATCCTCGATTATATCCAGAATAGCTTTTGGAATAACGAGTGACCGCTCGCCATGAAATCCGTCCTTCAACTTCATGAGTGTGAAGAGGATGATTATTTTCTGTCAAGACGGAATATTCTCACATCCTTGGCAGGTATTGTAAGTGATGTTTCTGAGGGGGAGAAGGTCTCGCCTGTCCATAGCTCTTTGACTCCGGCAAATTCTCCTGCCTTTACGCCGAGGCGTGAGTAGGGAATCTCGATATTCTTGGCGCCGGAGGCAGTGTCGTAGTTGAACACCACGTAGTAAAGTGACTCGGGGGTGTCGAGATAGAATTCAGAGTCAACGGAAATGTCATTGTGATTGTAAAGTGTCGAGAAGTTGTCAAACTTGCCGTCAACGGGGCGGAATGTCTTGCCGATACGTCCCATGGCTGTGAGATCCTTGTTGGACGCATAGTTTGTGGCCAGCGCGCGCTCCTCGTCATAGCCTACCACTTTGAAAGGCTTGCCGTACATGTCCTTCGTGGGGCCTTCATAGGCATATGTGCCGCCGAGAAGGGTCATGCCTGTCATGAGGCCGCAGGTGTAGCGGATGCGTGACTCGTTCTCATCGTTTGAACCTTTGCCTGAGAAGGGTACTTTTGAGAGGCACATATGGTCAGGGTCATTGAAGGCATATACCTTGTCAAGCCACCAAGAGCCGTTGATGCAGTTGAGGGTGTACATTGACTGGGGTAGGTCGCCCCATGCGTCGCAGCCTATGCGCCTTACGTGGGCCTTGGCGGGGAATATGGGTGCTATTGAGTAGTCAAGCATCATGTCGCCTGCAAATTCGGTGACGTAGTCCATGCCGATATTGTAGGCTTGGAGTCCCGTGGTCACGTTCGGGTCATACCATTGGTCGGCTTCCTGAGTGCCGTTGTTCATAAAGTCTATCTTAACAAACTCGAATCCGAGTTTACGGAATTTCTCGAACGTGCGGCGGTTGCTTTCCTTTACGGCCGGATGTGTGGGGTCAAGAGACCAGCCGTTTATCTTGCGTGGCTTTCCATCGGCTTTGAGCACCATTTCGCCGAGACGTCCGCCTTCCCATAGTTCGTTGTTGCGGATGGCGTCCTCGCCTCCCCAATAGCTGAACGGGGTGGCATATATACCTGCGGCAAAGCCGAGAGCCTTGCATTTGTCGGCAAATTTGCGCAATTCGTCATCGCTTAGAGCGTTCCAGCCTGAATCAAGCACTATATGGCAGCGTCCTTTCTCATTGTGGAATCCGGCCGGTTTGAGTTCTTTTTCAAAATAGTCAAGCACGCTCATGGCCGACTCATAGTTGAGTCCCCATTCCATGCCGCCCCATGACTGCCATCCGAAGAGTGACTCATCTTTGTCCCACTCGTATTTGGGGCATAGCACGGTATTGGCCACTCCGAAGGTTTCGAGACCGTCACGCCAGTCTTCAAAGGCTCCTACCATGAAACGCGGTGAGGCAATCTTCTTGCCGCGTACCTCGCCGTGTTCTTTTGAGGAGGCACGTCCGTCAGTGAAAGTGTCCCACGTGCGGTCACTGATGTATCCGGCCTCGGCAGTGAGTCCGGCAATGGTGTTGTTATCGCCGGGGATTACCGTTATGCCGGCTTTCCAGACCGAATGATCCACGGAGCCTATCACTACGGCCTTTCTTGTGTCGACATTGTATATGGCAGTGGCCTCGCATGAGGTAACTGACTTGCCCGGCTCCCATTTGCGAGAATTGAATGTTGCCCAGTTGTCGTTGGCAAAGGGCATGTCGTAAATCCTTATGTCACCCTTGCCGGTTATGAGGCTCGTGGGTGCGGAGGTGGTGATAGGGGAGATGTTGGTGGAGCTTGTGGGTGTCTCGGAGACAATGACGGCATCAGTCAGAATATACGGCAAGGATGGATAAACGTATATATTGTGATGCAGTTCGCTTTTGCCGTCAAGACCGTGGTAGCGGTAGGTGTGGCGTCGACCCTCGCCAAATGCGTCCTTGATGCGGACGGATGACAGCGAGACCTCGGGATAGTCTTTGGCATATATTGTGTCGCGATTGGCATCTACGGCTCTGACCGTGGCTCCTTGAAGCAGGGTCTTTCCGTTCTGGCGATAAGCCAGTGTAGAGGTTTCTTTATCATATTTGAATTCCCACTTTCCGTCTTTAACGTCTTTGTTGCCGGCGATGGCCGTCAAGGGTGCTGAGGCGAGAAGCAGGGCAAGATAATTAAAAGTCAGTACTTTCATGGCGGTGTAACTGTTGTGATTAAATTTTTTACAAAATTAGGGATAATCCATTGTTTCATTCCCGCATGTTGCGTCAAAATTTATGAATTTTCAGTCAAATGAGGCTTGTTGGCAGCATGGTTATAAGTAAATTTGCGTCATATCTTACAGTAACGAAAATGTGCAAGGAATACAGGATTTTCAATAATGACGGGGCATCGGTATCTCTTACCGATATAGGTGCCGGGATTGTCTCTGTCATAGTTCCAGACCGTGATGGAAACATGGCCGACGTGGTCTTGGGGTACAGGAATCTTCGGGATTATTTTTATGACGGGCCGTGTGCCGGAAAGACCCCGGGACGCTTTGCCAACCGAATAGCGCTCGGCAGGTTCTCGATAGACGGCCGGGTGTATGATCTTGAATGTAACAACGGCCCCAATGCTCTGCACGGAGGCCCGTGCGGATTCCATAACAGGATATGGGATGCCGAGGAGATTCCCGGAGGTGTGATATTCCGTTATACTTCTGCCGATGGTGAGGAAGGATATCCGGGACGGCTCGATGTCGAGGTGGGATATGTATGGCAGGATGGAAACGTACTGACCATAGACTATAAGGCCGTTACAGACGCGCCAACCATAGTCAATCTCACTAACCATGCCTATTTCAATCTTTCGGGACATTCGTCGGGTTCGTGTCTTGACCATCTTCTGAGGCTTGACTGCGGTATGAGGCTTCCGTCCGATGATACCGACATCCCTCTCGGAATCGTGGCGCCTGTCATTGGCACCCCTATGGATTTTACCGTGTTCAAGTCGCTTGGCCGGGATATTGGCCGGGGTTTTGAGAATCTGTCGACGGGAAGGGGATATAACCATTTCTTCCTGATAGACGGATGGGTCGGTGACGGCTCCCTCCGCCATGCCGCTACATTGAAAGACATGAAATCAGGTCGGTGTCTTGATGTGCTCACAACCCAGAGCGGACTCATGCTCTACACGGGCAACTGGCTTGATGGTTCGCCTCTGAACAAGGATGGACGACCCTACCGTGACTATGACGGGGTGGCATTGGAATGTCAGGCAGCCCCCGACTCACCAAACCATCCCGGGTTCCCGTCTGTCATACTGCGTCCCGGAGAGGTTTACAGACACAGGATTGTCTATCGCTTCTCTGCCGAGTGACGGGCTGGGGGACGGATATGCGAAAAAAGTATTTGGATGGAATGGGGATTTTTGCTACTTTTGCGGTGAGTTTTGGTGATGTGTCTCTTTCGGGAGATGCGTTGAAAAGGGAACCGGGTGAGACTCCCGGACAGACCCGCTGCTGTGATTCCCATCTACAACTCACTCCGCATAAGGCCACTGTCCGCCCTTAGGACGGGAAGGCGCGGAGGGAGGGGATAAGTCAGAAGACCTGCCGGAACTTGTGAAACCATGTTTTGACGTTTTCGGGATTTTAAGACGACAAGACAACTTGTGAAGACTCGGTGCAGAGGGTGCCCGCGTGGCGTGCCTGTCTGTATGCAGTACGGTCGATGCTCGTTGTGATTATGCGTTCCTTTCCCGGAACAGTAGAATGAGTAATTGACAAGATATGAGTCGGATCTCAGAATTTATATACATACTGATGTTTTTCCTCCTTCTGCCGCTACGCGTGTCAGGAGGCGGCATTGGTGTGCCGGAATCCCCGTTAGACACTGTCCGGCTTGGAGGAGTCAGCGTCCTCGGCAAGAGCAAGACCCAGCGAGTGAGAGAGGGTGCGTATTCGGTTAATGCAGTCAGTATAACTCCGTCTGTCAACCGCCTCACCACGCTCAATGAGATTGTAGACCGTAGTGCCGGAGTGAAAGTGAGACGTCAGGGAGGCGTGGGTTCTGACTTTGATATGTCAATCAACGGCCTTTCTGGCAGTTCCATACGCTACTTTATTGACGGTGTGCCTCTTGACATAAAGGGGGCCGATGTAGGTCTCGACAATATCCCTCTCAACATGGTGGAGCGTGTGGAGCTTTACAAGGGTGTCGTGCCTGCAAGTCTCGGTAGCGATGCCCTCGGCGGTGCGGTGAACATTGTCACAAGGAAGCATCGTACAGGCTTTGTTGACGCGAGTTATGGAATAGGGTCGTTCCACACCCATACGGCTGACCTTACAGGACAGTTCTTTCTCGGGAAAACCGGGATTGCCGTGCGTCCGACGTTCGGTCTCAACTATTCCAAAAACGATTATATGATGAGAGATGTAGAGGTATGGGATGAAGAGGCAGAGGAGTACGTGATTACAGATCGTCCCCGCTTCCACGACTCTTATTTTTCACTCATCGGACAGATAGAGGCCGGGGTCAATGATGTCTCATGGGCTGATGCTTTCTTTGTCTCTGGTTCGTTCAACAAGGTAGACAAACAGTTGCAGACCGGGGCCATGCAGAACAAGGTCTACGGTGATGCCGCCCGTCATTCAGAGGCGTGGAATGTCTCGGCCCGTTATTCCAAACGTTGGGGCGCACTCGGGACAAGGCTTACGCTCTCCCATACATGGGATAGGAGTGAGACTGTGGATACGGCTTTCCGCAAATACAGCTGGGACGGGACATGGCTTCCGTCATCTGGCAACGAGATAAACAACCGCGCCCGTTCAAGGCGAGTCTACAAACGACCTCTGACCGTGGTCAATGCCGGTGCCGACTATGTCATCGACCGTCATCACTCCTTGGCTTTTAATTATATGCTTAACCGTCGTGGAAACAAGCGTCACGATGATTATGACAAATCGTTTGAGCCGAGTAACGATGTGGTGACAAAGCATGTGGTTTCGATTACCTATTCTCAGAACCTTATGGACGACAGGTTGCAGAACGCGTTTTTTGTAAAAGACTATGTGAACTCTACATCTATCCGTCAGAAAGACAACTTTACCATCACGGGAGCCGGACAGATAGAACCTGATGCCACAAAGAACTATTGGGGCGGCGGACTGGCTTCGCGCTTCACCATAACGGCCCCGCTGGCTGTGAAGGCCTCGTTCGAGCACAGTGTGCGTCTGCCCCTTTCGCGGGAACTTCTTGGCAACGGCACGACTATCTATCCCAATCTGACACTTTCTCCAGAGGAGAGCGACAATGTCAATCTCGGAGTGTTCGGGACATGGCATATTGATGCCGACAACGTGCTTTCCTATGAGGCTGACGGTTATCTCCGTTATGTCGGAAACTATATCCGTGCCCGGGTGTCGGAGCGAGAGGGTATGATGCAGTATTTCAACGAGTCGGCCATACATATAAAGGGTGCTGATCTTGAACTGCGCTATGTGTGGCGCAACTCGCTCACGGTGGTGCTTAACGGCACATACAGCGATGCAAGGGACAGAAAGAGATTCAAGACCGATGGAAATCCTTCTGCCACGTATGACAACAAGGTGCCGAACCGTCCATGGCTCTATGGCAACGCCGATGTCTCCTACCAGTTCCGCGAGCTGTCGCGACTTGACGACCGGCTGCGGATAGGGGTTTCATATAAATATATCCATTGGTATTATCTCAACTGGGAAGCCTACGGGGCGGTAGAGTCAAAGGCCCGTATACCTTCGCAGAATATATTCGACATCTCCGCAACATATTCCTGGCATGAGGAGCGATACAATCTTTCGGTGTCGTGCGACAATGTCTTTGACCGTCTTGCATATGACAATTACATGCTTCAAAAACCCGGAAGGGCTGTCTATGCGAAATTCAGAATATACATTGACTAACTAATCATCATAAAAATGAAGAAATTCAAGTTTCTCTATCTTTCTATCGCAGTCATTATGATGGCGGTCGGTATGACCTCCTGCTCGGACGACAATAAGAACGAGCCAGACAGGCCGGACATCATCGAAAATTTCCATTTTGATCTCTGGGTGGCTCTTGACCGTCACGGAGGTATGGGTCGTGATGTCCAGACACTTGTGCGCAGCCTCGGCTCGCTTGATGCAGGACAGCCCGAAATCAATTTCGAGGGAACCGGCACAGAGGTTAATTCGGTCATGTCTCTCGAAACCATTCTCAAAGGGGCCTATTATTATCAGGTACCTGTCTCGGGAGACCGTTTTGCAAAGTATCGCATAGAGAACAACCGTGTCATCACCGTGGCCCAGTCTCGTTTCAAGACCAATACCTATGCCACCCGCAAGTATACCCATGCCTGGACTAATGATGACACACTCGTCATCATGGCTGCCGACGGAGAGGCAAAAAAAATCATATGGACAAAGCTTGATGCCTCAGACATGAGCATCATTTCCGAGGGAACCCTTGACATCGCGCTGCCGCAAGGAGCAGAGATATTTACGACTTCGGGCATCCTCAACTATCGCAGACAGGATGACAGGCTGTTCTATTTCTACTATGCCAAGACCGAGGGTCGTCAAGGCAAGCGTGTGACCCCCATCACCGTTGCCGTCATCAATCCTGCCGATATGTCTGTCGAGAAGACCAGTGTCTGCCCTCATGACTATGACATGGTAGGCACCGCGTATGGCGAACTTCTTCAAACCACCACCCTTATCACCGACAATGGAGACATATATCTGGCATGTATGAATGATGATGCCGACGGAAACGAACATTCCCACCTTCTGCGCATTCCTGCCGGCTCCACTGAGTTTGATGCGACTTATGACGGTTTTACAGAAGACGGGAAGCTTATATCCATAATGTATCTTGGCGGAAGCGAGGCTATGGCCTATGCCCGCAATGACCAGCTCGGAGAACATATTGATGATTTCTCACACTATTATACAGTCCTGAATCTGGATGCACGCACTGCCAGGCCTGTAACTTTTGATGGCGAACGTCTCGCATACAGCAGCGGACGATTCTCTTCGCGCATGGCATATGTGAATCACAAAGCATATATAGGTGTTGATGCCGAGGGAACCAATCCACAGATTTATATATATGATGTTGCGACACGCACCACAGCCAAGGGTGCCACGATGGCTCCGGGATACTACTTCGAGCAGATCCGGGTGGTGGAGAACGTAAAATAAAAAGCTTTTTCAATTTTTTCTTATTTCTGCACTTCGACTATTCCCGGATGTGACAAGACTCACACCGGGATTAGTCATACTTTGTCGAATGATGAGATATCTCCTTATACAGGCCGTAATGGTATTGGTGCCGTTTTTAGCTATTGGCCGGACAGTGGATATCGGAAAGCCGGCCATATTGATGGTTCATTTCGGTACAACGTTTGACGACACGCGGGCAGCCACCATAGACGTGATGAATGCCGAGGTCTGCGCCGCTTTTCCAGAGGCCGAAGTGGTAGAGGCCTATACATCGCGCATTGTCATCAAGCGTCTTGCCGCACGAGGAATAGAGAGGCTTACTCCTCAAGAGGCTTTGCTACGTCTTGCAGCTGACGGCTATAAGCATGTCTTTGTACAGAGCACCAATATTATCGAAGGTATCGAGATGGCCGTATTAAGAAGCGAGGTGGCGGCTATGGAGCCGTTTTTTGACGATATCCGCGTAGGACGCCCGCTTCTCTATTCGGTGGAAGATTGCCTGAGGGTGAGCGATATCATATCCTCCCGCCATGCTGAGGCGATGTCGAAGGAGGGGGATGCGCTTGTCTTTATAGGACACGGGTCTGACGGGCCGGCCAATGCCGTGTATTCACAGATTGGCTATATGCTTTCGGCGCAAGGTCATGACAAGGCTCATGTGGCCACTGTGGAGGGTTATCCCACGTATGAAACGGTTGTGTCACGTCTGAGGGCGGGAAAATCCCGGCACGTCACCTTGGTTCCGTTAATGTTTGTGGCCGGTGACCATGCCCGCAATGATATTGACTCAGACTGGCGCGGACGTCTTGAAGTCATGGGCTTTGATGTGAGTACGGTAATCGAGGGGCTTGGACAAGTATCTGAAATAAGGGAGATATACATATCCCATATACGAGAGGGGCTTGCCGAGCGGCCTTTAAATGCCGTGGAGCGCAAGGCTGGTTATTTGAAGAAAAATCTTTGACTATACCTCTGTGGTGACTGGTATCGATTTGAAAAATAATGTGTAAATTTGCACTCATGAAATTTAAGATTCTATCATCCATGCTCATGGCGCTCCTGTTTCTGGTTTCATGCGGAGGACGGGAGACTCGTCCCGGTGGTCGTGACAAGGATATCGACAGTGTGGCGGCGTCGGAGATGGTTCCAAAATATGCCAAGGGATACAAGGTCATTCCGGGTGGCGAAGGGGTGACATTGCTTGAAATTTCCGATCCTGAGGGATCAGAGACGCATCGTTTCGATATAGCGCTTGTTGACCGTTCCATAGCGTCAGCCGTCATTCCCGAAGGATATACCAGGGTGGATGTCCCCGTGGAGAAGGTTGTCTGCATGACCTCCCTGCAACTGAGCAATTTCATAAAGCTCGGACAGACCGGCAAGGTGGCAGGTGTGACAAGCACGCGTCATCTACATAATCAGAAGATGCGCGAACAGCTTGCCGACGGAAGGACGGGCAAGATAGGTATAGAGGGAAATTTTGACCCTGAGGTGGTCATGGCCCTTGAACCTGACCTTATCCTTATATCTCCGTTCAAACGTGGCGGCTATGAGGCGTTGAAAGGTGTTGATGCACCTATGGTGCCACATCTCGGATATAAGGAGCTTACGCCGCTCGGACAGGCCGAGTGGATTAAGGTCGTGGGGCTGCTTACCGGTAGTTTCCATGAGGCCTCCGAGTTATTCGCAGGTATAGAGAAACGATATAACGAGCTTAAAGCCCTTGCTGACACTGTTGGTAATCGCCCTACGGTATTCACCGGCGAGATGAGGGGCGGAAACTGGTATGCGGTGGGAGGAAGAAGTTTCCTTGCCGGGCTGTTCCGTGACGCGGGTGCTGAGTATGTGTTGAACGACAATTCTGAGAGCGGTGGTGTGACATTTGACTATGAGACAATGTTTTCCAAAGCTTCGGGTGCCGATTATTGGCGTATAGTCAATAGTTTTGAGGGTGAGTTTGACTACGATGTCCTTGCCGGACGTGACGCCCGTTATACGGATTTTGAAGCCTGGAAGAACCGTGGTGTCATTTATTGCAACATGCGCGAGGTGCCTTTCTATGAGAGTATGCCGGTGGAGCCGGAAGTGGTTCTTGCGGATTTGATCAAGGCTTTCCATCCGTCATTGTTGCCTGACTATCAGCCTGTATATTATCATCTTCTGAAATGAGCGGTAGGGCGACATCTGTGTCTATGGTAGCGCTCGGGGTGGCTATATTGTTCTTCCTCGTGCTCAACCTGCTGCTTGGATCGGTGGCGATTCCGGCTGCTGACGTGGTGGATATATTGCTTGGAGGCACGGCGGAAAATCCTATATGGCATACCATAATCCTTAAATCACGTCTTCCGCAGGCTCTCACCGCAGTCATGGCCGGAGCCGGACTTGCCGTGAGCGGATTGCTTATGCAGACCGTCTTCCGCAATCCGCTGGCCGGCCCTTCTGTGCTCGGCATAAGTTCGGGTGCGAGTCTGGGTGTGGCCTTTGTGGTGCTTCTGTCCGGGAGTATCGGAGGGGTTGCCATGAGCCGCCTTGGGGTGGTGGGGGAGGTGACGCTCACATTTGCCGCCATAGCCGGGTCATTATTGGTGATGGCGCTGATAGCCTATGTGGCCCGGAAGATACACGGCAATGTCACGCTTCTCATAATGGGGGTGATGATAGGTTATATCGCCAACGCTGTCATAGGTGTTCTTAAATTTTTCAGTGCCGAGGAGGATATAAGGGCCTACGTCATATGGGGCCTCGGCAGTTTCGCCCGAGTCTCCGGCGGCCAGACCACGGTGTTCATAGTCATAATGCTCTGTGTGCTTCCTTTGTCCTTTATGCTCGTAAAGACATTGAACCTGTTGCTTCTTGGTGATTCATATGCTTCCAATCTCGGCCTTGATATAAGGCGTGCCCGGCTCATGGTCATCACCTGCGCCGGGGTGCTTGTCGCGGTGGTCACGGCCTATTGCGGCCCCATCGTCTTTCTCGGACTTGCCGTGCCGCATCTCTGTCGTGGCATATTCCGTACTTCCAACCATGCAGTGCTCCTCCCGGCATCTCTTCTTGCCGGTGCAGCCTTGGCCCTTGTGTGCAATCTTATAGCCCGTCTTCCGGGATTCGAGGGTGCTCTTCCTGTCAATTCCGTGACAGCTCTTGTGGGCGCCCCGGTGGTGATATGGGTGTTGTTTAACAAACGTAAGGCTGCCATATGAACGTGAAGGAAACCATCAGGGTGGAGCGCCTCTCCACCGGCTATCATGGCAGGCACAGGGCGGATGTCGTGGTCACCAAAGATCTGTGTGCCACCCTTCATGGCGGTGAACTGACATGTCTCCTCGGCCCTAACGGGGCCGGGAAGTCAACGCTTCTCAGGACTCTCTCGGGATTCCTTCCGCCTCTTGGTGGAAACATATTTATAGAGGGACGGTCTGTGGCCGGTTATACTCCGGCAGAGATTGCAAAGGTCATAGGTGTGGTGCTGACAGAGCGTCTTCATGTCAACAATATGACTGTGGAGGAACTTGTAGGTCTCGGGAGGAGTCCTTACACCGGCTTCTGGGGACGTCTCTCGCATCATGACCGTGCGGTTGTGGCCCATGCTATGGAACTTGTCCGAATTGACGGTATGCATGACCGCATGGTTGATACCCTCAGTGACGGAGAACGGCAGAAGGTCATGATAGCCAAGGCTCTGGCCCAAGAGACTCCGGTGATATTTCTTGATGAGCCAACGGCATTTCTTGACTACCCGAGCAAGGTGGAGATAATGCAGCTTCTTCTGGGACTTGCACGCGATGAGGGTAAGACCGTCTTCCTGTCCACCCATGATCTCGAACTTGCTCTCCAAATAGCCGATTGCATATGGCTCGTAGACAAGGAGAAAGGCGTTGTGACAGGAGCGCCGGAGGATTTGGCGCTGTCGGGAGATATGGGACTGTTTTTCGAACGGGAGGGTGTCGTGTTCGATCCTGACGCCGGACTGTTCAGGATTGACAGCCGTCCGTCGCGGCGAGTGGCTGTCACTGGCGAAGGACGGCGCCTCTCCATGGTGTGCAAGGCGCTTTTCCGTTGCGGCATACTCGCAGAGCAGGGCGGCACGGGTGACGAACATGTCTCTGTCACTCCCGACTCATTCATATATAACGGCTTACAGGCCAAAACCATTGAAGAACTTCTCAGACTGTTAAAGTGAAAAAGATAACCGTCATAGGTATAGGCCCCGGTTCGCGGGGCGACATGACAGCGGATGCCGCCGATGCGCTCCGTTCGTGTGATGCCGTAGTAGGCTATAATTTCTATCTTCCGTTTGTTAAAGACCTCCTCCGTCCAGACGTCGTTGTGACAGGGAGCGGCATGAGGCAGGAGATGGCCCGTGTCGAGGCTGCGTTTGACCTTGCCGAAGATGGCAGGGACGTGTGTATAATATCTTCCGGTGACGCCGGTATCTACGGTATGGCCCCGCTCGTCTTTGAAATGAAGCGTAAGCGCGGGTCAGATGTCGAGATTATGGTCATTCCCGGCATAAGCGCCTTCCAGAAGGCAGCCTCGCTTCTGGGCGCCCCGGTAGGGCATGATTTCTGTGTCATATCGCTCAGCGATCTTATGACTCCGTGGAGTCTCATAGAACGTCGCATCCGTGCTGCCGCCGAGGCTGATTTTGTCACAGCCGTATACAATCCTAAGAGTGTAGGACGCTACTGGCAACTGCATCGCCTCAGAGAACTGTTTCTCGAATCACGTTCTTCCGATACCCCTGTGGGATATGTTCGTCAGGCAGGACGGGATGATGAGGAGACTGTGATTACGACTCTCGGCGAATTTGATCCCGAGATGGTGGACATGTTCACTGTCGTGCTTATCGGCAATTCTCGTTCTTATGAGTGGGCGGGCAGCTTTGTCACCCCTCGCGGTTATTATCGTGATGACGAAGACGATGATGCCGGAGTGGGCAAGGGTCAGGCCATAATGATGGAGAGTTTCCGAACCATAGAGAGGGAGCTTTCTAATCCCTGCATCCCTGTTGACTTGAAATGGGCTTTGCTTCATGCTATCCATACGACAGCTGATTTTGACATGGAGCACATTCTGCGGGTTGACGAAGACGCGCTTTCGGCCATATACGGCTCCCTTACCATCGGAGGGGTTCGCACCATAGTGACTGATGTCACTATGGCGGCCTCAGGCATACGTAAAGGCGCATTGTCACGTCTCGGCATAGAGGTGAAATGCTATCTTAACGAGCCGGGAGTGGCCGAGGAGGCCGAACGCCTCGGAATCACCCGCACACAGGCGGCTATCCGTAGGGCCGTGGAGGAACATCCCGAAGCGCTTTACGTGTTCGGAAACGCTCCGACTGCGCTTATGGAATTGTGCTCGTTGATGCGCCGTGGCAAGGCTGCACCGTGTGGCATAGTGGCCGCGCCGGTAGGCTTCGTGCATGTATGCGAGAGCAAACACATGGTCAAGACGTTCGCGTCAGTGCCTAAAATCATAGTCGAGGGTAGAAAAGGAGGCAGCAATCTTGCGGCAACTCTTACCAATGCCATATTATGCCGTCCTGATGCCGAACAACTTAGACCGGGCCGGGATGTCTGAACCTCGATTTCACATAATAGGCATCTCTGACAGCCACAGACAGTATCTCACGCCCGATGCTGAGAATGTCATTTCCGTGGGTTCTGTTTTTTCGGGAGGAAGGCGCCATCATGAGCTTATGGCATCCCGTCTGCCTGACGGGTATGAGTGGATAGAGGTTTCAGTGCCGTTGCAAGCTGTTTATGATCGATACAGGGGAAAGGGTGATGTTGTGGTCTTTGCCTCCGGCGATCCGCTTTTTTACGGCTATGCGGCTACGTTGCGACGTGAGTTCCCGGACTCTGAAATCACGGTATATCCATCGTTCAATTCCTTGCAGATGCTTGCCCACCGGCTCTTGCTTCCCTATCAGGATATGGTAAACGTCTCCCTGACAGGCCGTCCGTGGAGCAATCTCGATTCTTCTGTCATAGAGGGACGCCCGCTTATAGGAGTTCTGACGGACAAGGTGAGGACTCCGGCCGCCATAGCCACGAGACTTTTGGAATATGGATATGACAATTATGAGATGACGGTGGGTGAGAACCTTGGTAACGAGGAACGCGAACGGCTCACCACGCTTTCTCTGCCGGAGGCGGCAGGAACGGATTTTGGCTGTCCCAACTGTCTGATATTGCGTCGAATGGCTCATCGAAAACGTTTTTTTGGCATACCTGAGGACGAATTTCATCATCTCGAAGGTAGGGAAAAAATGATTACGAAGATGCCGGCCCGTCTGCTGACTCTCTCGATGCTTGACCTTGGCAGTCGCAAGTCTCTCTGGGATATAGGATTCTGTACAGGCTCAGTCTCCATCGAGGCTCGTCTGCAATATCCGTCCATAGACATAACTTCCTTTGAGATAAGGGAGGAAGGCAGGGAGCTTATGGCTAAAAATTCACGTCGGTTCGGTGCTCTGTCAATCAATGCCGTCATAGGTGACTTCCTGTCTCTTGATCTTTCCTCCTTTCCGCTTCCCGATGCTGTCTTTATCGGTGGTCATGGGGGCAGATTGGAGGAGATGATTGTTCGGATTGGCGATTACATCATGCCGGGTGGTGTGATAGTGTTCAATTCTGTTTCTGACGAGAGCTGCGAGACATTCCGTGCCGCTGTCCGCCGTATAGGCCTACATGTAACCCTTAGCCGCCGTCTGACAATAGATTCCCATAACCCCCTTACAATAATGCAAGCAAGATGAAAACCCTTATACTGAATGTGACATCCTCGGGCGCCGATATCGCCTCTGTTATTGCGGCAGAACTCCCGGACACAACTGTGGTCAGATTAAAGGAATGGAACCGATTACTGCCTGACGGTTGTGAGAATATTATTTTTGTAGGTGCCCTCGGCATATGTGTTCGTTCTGTGATGCATCTTGTGAATGACAAATATAGTGATGCGGCCGTGGTGTGTGTGGATTCATCGGGCCGGTTTGCCATCCCTGTTTTGTCCGGCCATATAGGAGGGGCCAACGAGCTTGCAAAAGTGGTTGCGGGAATAATAGGGGGTATGCCGGTTATAACGACCCAGAGTGACAATGAAGGCCTGTGGGCCCTTGACACTATCGGAAGGGAATGGGGCTGGGTGGCCGATGCGTCACGTGAGGACATGAATCGTGCCATATTCGGTTTTGTCAACGGTTGTAAGACAGCTCTGATACTTGACGTCAGGGACAACGGGACTGCCTATATGCGGCGTACTCTTCCGGCTCACGTCACAGTTGTAAAGGATGTTTCGCAGATACCTGATGATACGGAGCTTGTGATAGCCGTGACCCCTTATATATATAATATAAAAGTTCCGGCGGTGTATTATCGTCCTCGTGTGTTGGAGATGGGTGTCGGCTGCCGCCGTGACTGTCCAACAACCGGCGTGGCGGATTACATACGGGGGACTCTTCTGGAAAAAGGTATCAGTCCACTGTCTCTACGTGGACTTTCAACGATAGAGTTGAAAAAGGACGAGCCGTTGCTCGGCGCCCTGTGTGAGGATTTCTCTCTTTCTGCGCCGCGCATCTTCAAGGCCGAAAGTCTCAAAGATATAGATGTGCCCAACCCTTCTGACAAAGTTTTGGAGGTCACGGGTGTAAGCGGCGTTGCAGAAAGTTCGGCCATCGCGGCTGCATGTGGAGGGCGTCTCGTCATTGAAAAGCAAAAAGGGGCTGACTTTACATTTGCTGTGGCAATTGCCTCGGAGTGTGTTCCGGGCGGTCATATAGAGATAGTCGGGGCAGGCCCCGGAGATCCAGAGCTTGTCTCGGTCAGAGGGCGTCGTTTCCTGGAATCGGCCGATCTTATACTCTATGCCGGCAGCCTCGTGCCTCGTGAGCTTACGTTTTGTGCCAAGGACGGCTGCGTGGTGCGCAGTTCCGCCTCCATGACTCTTGAAGAGCAGTTTGGCCTGATGAAGGAGTTTTATGACCGTGACATGCTTGTGGTACGTCTTCACACCGGCGACCCGTGCATATATGGCGCAATACAGGAACAGATGGCTTATTTCGACCGTCACGGGATGTCATATCATATCACTCCGGGTATATCGTCGTTTCAGGCGGCGGCGGCCGCGCTGCGTTCGCAGTTCACGATTCCTGAAAAGGTTCAGACCATAATTCTCACCCGTGGTGAAGGACGCACCCCTATGCCTGACAAGGAGAAACTCAGCAAACTGGCTCGTTCACAGTCCACGATGTGTATCTATCTCAGCGCCGGGGTGGTTGACGACGTGCAGGCCCAGCTTCTGGAAGCTTATCCCCCGGAGACCCCCGTGGCGGCATGTTATAAGCTGACATGGAAGGATGAACGCATATATCGCGGACAGCTCAAAGATCTTGCAAAGATAGTTCACGACAACAATCTTACGCTTACCACTTTGCTTGTAGTGGGTGACGCTATTGACAACCGAGAGGGGCTTTCAAAACTGTATGGGGCCGGTTTCAAGCATCTTTTCCGTCCATGATACTTGTATTTGGAGGCACTACCGAAGGGCGTCTCGCCGCAAGGGTACTTGACGGCGCGGCTAAGCCCTACATATATTCCACATGTGGCGGTGCGCAGAATCTATGTTCTCCTTTTGCCATCCAGATAAGCGGCAGGCTTGATGAGGATGGTATGGCGTGTCTGTTCCGGGAACGAGGTATAAGTCTGGTGATTGATGCCGCACACCCGTTTGCCGAACGTCTTCATGCCAATGTCGTCCTTGCAGCGGCTGATGCCGGTATCCCCGTGATACGTCTTGAACGCCGTTATCCCCCGCAGGATGGAAGGATAGAGTGGTGTGATGGTTATGGTGACGCTGTCCGCAAGATTAAGAGAGCCGGTGTCACACGTCTTCTCGCTCTGACAGGGGTGCAGACAATAGGGAGGTTGCGTGACTACTGGATCGGAAGGGACTGTACTTTCCGTATTCTTGACCGTGACGATTCACGTTCCATTGTCGGACGAGAGGGATTTCCGTCTGATAAGATAATATATTATGTGCCGGGCGAGGATGAGGGCGTTGTGCTTGATTCCGTGCGTCCCGATGCCGTCATTCTTAAAGAGAGCGGGGAATCCGGTGGTTTTGCAGCCAAGACCGAGGCCGCGTTGTCACGTGGTATAAAGGTTTTTGCCGTGAGGAGGCCTGTATTGCCTGACGGGTTCGTGGTGGTGGAGGGGGAGATAACCCTTCGTCGGGCCGTTGAGAGGCTGATGCCGGGATTTTTCTCTCTCAGAAGCGGTCTCACCACCGGCACATGTGCCACGGCGGCTGTCGTGGCGGCGCTTTCCGCACTGGTCGGTGGTGAAGACAATGGTATGGTATGTGTGACGCTACCGGCGGGAGAGACCGTCAGAGTGGAGGCTTCGGTTCTGGAAACAGGTGCGGATTACGCTGTCGCCTCCGTGGTCAAGGATGCCGGTGATGACTCTGATGTGACCGACGGAGCCGTTATTATAGCCAAAGTTGCATTGTCACCAAGGTCGGAAAAGGATGTCAGATTCTACGGAGGAGAAGGAATAGGAATAGTCTCCCTGCCCGGACTGGGGATTGCTGTCGGCCAACCGGCTATAAATCCTGTTCCGAGGGATATGATGTGCAGGGCCGTCAGGGAGGTACTTCCCGAAGGAGGGGTAGATATAACCATCTCTGTTCCCGGAGGTGAAGAGCTTGCTGAACGCACTTTCAACGGACGTGTAGGTGTGGTCGGAGGGATTTCCATCATCGGGACATCGGGAGTGGTACGCCCGTTCTCTCATGAGGCCTTTGTCGAGGCGCTTACCCGTGAGATAAAGGTGGCTGTGGCTACCGGGGTGGAGCGTCTGGTAATTAATTCTGGAGCAAAGAGCGAGAACGCGGTAAGAAGTCTTTATCCCGATCTGCCGCCACAGGCATTTGTGCATTACGGGAATGCCGTCGGTGAGACGCTCATGGCGGCTGAAAGGCTCGGAATAAGGCATCTGTCGATAGGCCTGATGATAGGCAAGGCTGTGAAAATAGCCGAGGGACATCTTGACACGCACTCCCATAAGGTTGCCATGAATTGCGGATTTCTTGCCGGAGTGGCTGGACAGGCAGGATGTTCGGCGAGGGCGGTAGACGCGGTCAGCCGTATCGACATGGCCCGCCATCTGTGGACGGTGCTGTCTGATGATGATGCCGACATGTTTTTTAATGAATTACTTTCCCTATGCCACTCATGCTGCCGGTCGGTCTTTCATGACGGTAGCCTTGAAGCTGTCCTGATAGATGACGGGGGAAATATAAGATATACGTTTGGAATATGAACCAGTCAAGTTTCGTAATAGCCGCCACCTCGTCGGGTTGTGGAAAGACCACGTTCTCTCTCGGACTGATGCGCTTACTGCGAGACCGAGGTATGAAGGTCGGCCCTTTCAAAGTAGGGCCTGACTATATAGACACACAGTTTCACGGCGTGGCTTGTGGCCGGAGTTCGGTGAACCTTGATACATTTATGGCTTCCGAGAATCATGTCAGGACTCTGTTCTCACGCTATGGTGCCGGGAATGACGTCAATGTGGTTGAGGGTGTCATGGGTATGTTTGACGGGTTTGACCGTATGCGCGGAAGTAGCGCCGATGTGGCTTGCCTGCTCGGACTGCCGGTTGTTCTTCTTGTCAACGCGGCCTCCACGGCCTATTCGGTAGCTGCGACTATCCACGGTTTCAGGTCGTTTAGAGATGATGTCGGGGTGGTCGGGGTGGTCTTTAACAGGGTGGCCTCTGAAAACCATTTCAGCTATCTTAAAGCCGCCTGCGAGGATGCCGGGGCAGAGTGTCTTGGCTATATAGGTCGTTCGGAAGGATTGCAGACCCCTTCGCGTCATCTGGGGCTGGCTTTGTCTGCCCGTGCGGAGATGGAGGGTTTTATAGTCAGGGCTGCTGAGGCCGTGGGCAAGAATGTGGATATAGAACGTCTTCTTGCCCTGACTTCTCGGAAGAGTGTGGAAATGCCGGAGGAACCGGCACGAGAGATCTCTGAGAGACTGCGTATAGCCGTGGCGCGTGACGAGGCGTTCAACTTCATATATGAAGAGAACCTGCGCTCTCTTGCCCCTCATGAGCTTGTTTTCTTTTCACCCCTGCGGGACAGCCGCCTTCCGAAGGCTGACATTGTGTATCTTCCGGGGGGCTACCCGGAACTATATGCTGACAGACTCGAAGCAAACGAGTCGATGAGGCACTCTGTGGCCGAATATGCCCGAAGCGGGGGGAGGGTGCTTGCCGAGTGTGGCGGGATGATATATCTGACGTGCGATATTGACGGCCATGCCATGTCAGGCGTACTTCCTATGACAACCACTATGGAGGGTGCGAGATTGTCGCTGGGTTACAGGATTGTCGAGCTTGGAGACAAGAAGCTGAGAGGGCATGAGTTTCATTATTCCCGCCTGACCAATCCGTCGGCTCTTCCTTCATCATCTCGTCAGTTCAATGTTAGAGGTGTCGAGGTGGACACTCCGCTATATCGTTATAAAAATACTTTTGCCGGATATACCCACCTCTACTGGGGCGAGACCGGCATACTGAATATCTGGAATCTATGAGAAGGCTTTATACACGCACTGGTGACAGTGGCATGACCTCTATACATGGCAGGATACGCGTCCCTAAGACCGATATACGCATTGAGGCAAACGGTTCGCTTGACGAGCTTAATGTGGCGATAGGGACTGCGCGGTCGTTCATGACAGCCGATGACAGGCGTCAGGGAGTTCTTAAAAATATACAGCTTGATATCATGGGGGTGATGAGTCTGGTAGCCACCCGGGCGGATATGAGGGATTCAAATCCCAACCGTCTGCCAGACAGTCTTGTGGCTGATGTGGAGAGACTTATAGACCAGACTGCGTCAGCTTGCAGCGAGTCTGCATACTTCATCCTTCCGGGTGGCACGCGTGTGGCGGCTATGCTCCACGAGGCCCGTGTGGCCGCGAGACGTGCCGAGCGACGTCTTTGGGAACTTAATGATGCAGACCCGGTTCCGGCGGATATACTGACATATGTCAACCGTCTGTCCGACCTGTTCTTCGTTATGGCCCGCGAAGAGATGGAATGTGAGAATGTAGATGAGGAAAGATGGCAGTCATTTGCCTATAAACGAGTTAAGAAATGAAAGACCGACTTTTACCGCTGATGTTTGCAGGCACCGGGAGTGATGTTGGAAAGAGCCTGATAGCCACCGGCATGTGCCGTATATTCAGGCAGGACGGGTATAGTCCGGCCCCGTTCAAGGCCCAGAATATGGCTTTGAATTCCTATGCGACGCCTGACGGGTTCGAGATAGGGCGTGCACAGGCCGTACAGGCCGAGGCGGCCGGAATACCATGTTCCACGGATATGAACCCCTTGCTGCTCAAACCGTCAGGAGACCATACTTCCCAGGTGGTGCTCAACGGACGGCCCATAGGCAATCGTGACGCATATGAATATTTCAGGCGAGAGGGACGCGAGGAACTTCGAGCCGAAGTGTGCGCGGCCTTTGACAGGCTTTCCGCAAGATTTAATCCCATCGTGATGGAGGGTGCCGGAAGCATATCCGAAATCAATCTGAGAGATAGCGACCTTGTGAATATGCCGATGGCGCGTCATGCCGATGCAAGGGTCATCCTTGTGGCCGACATAGACCGTGGCGGAGTGTTTGCAAGCGTATACGGTTCCATAATGCTTCAATCCCCCGAGGACAGGAAGCGGATAAGGGGTATAATAGTCAACAAGTTTCGTGGTGATATGAGGCTGTTTGAAGAAGGTCGGCATATGATGGAGGAAATCTGTGATGTGCCTGTGCTCGGAGTGGTGCCTTATAACCGGGACATCCATATCGAGGAAGAGGACTCTGTATCACTTGATGTAAAGAAACGTCATTCAGCCGATGGAAAAATAAATGTAGCGGTGGTACTTTTGCGCCACATATCCAATTTTACTGACTTTGACCTTCTTGAAAAGCATTCCGAGGTCAATCTTTATTATACCAATAACGAAAGAGACCTTTCAGAGGCAGACATAATAATTGTTCCGGGGAGCAAGTCCACTTTGTCTGACCTCTACGAACTGCGACGCAGCGGTCTGGCCAAGGCTATACTTGCAGCCGCAAGGGACGGGAAGACGGTTGTCGGTATTTGCGGAGGCTATCAGATAATGGGACTTGAAGTAAATGACCCTGACGGTGTGGAGGGTGATCTCAGGACACTTCCCGGGTTGGGGCTTCTACCCGTGCGGACGACCCTGACCGGTTCCAAGACCACGCGTCAGGTAGACTTTTCATTTGACGGCGGGTCGGAGATGTGTCACGGATATGAGATTCACATGGGGACGACTGTCCTTGATGAGGGTGCCATGCCGTTGTGCCGTCTGACAGACGGACAGGAGGATGGTTGCAAGGTTTCTGAACGCGTCATGGGCAGCTACATACATGGCCTGCTTGACAACCATACTGTGATCAGCCGTCTGCTTGCCCCCTATATAGGGAAGTGTGAATCTGGCTTCATGCCGGTTGATTATGTCGCTTACAAGGAGACACAGTATGATGCCTTGGCGGCAATGTTGCGCGAACATGTCGATATAGACAGAATATATAAAATTCTCAGGCAGGATGATTGAAGGACATGGTGACGACCTTCACCGCTATGCGGGACGGGTGAGATATAATTTCAGTTCCAATATTCTCCAAACAGTGGATCATACGGGACTCATGTCTATGCTTGCGTCTCGGCCTGAACTTATCTCAGGCTATCCTGAACCGGCTCCCCTCTCGCTGGAAAGGCGCCTTGACTCGGAACTCGGACTTCCTTATGGTTCAACCATGGTGACGGCTGGTGCCACGGATGCTATATATATGATTGCCGGTAGTTGTGCCGGGAAGACCTTCCATGTATGCGAACCCACTTTCAGAGAGTATGGTGATGCGTGCACCCTTCACGGTCTTTCTGAGGACGGGTTCGACTGTGCGGATGTGGTATGGCTCTGCAATCCCAACAATCCTGACGGAAAGGTATGGGACAGGTCTTTTCTTGAAGAGATAACGTTTAGGAGGTCAGGCACATTGTTTGTCATTGACCAGTCATATTCCGACTATGCCACCGATGACCTTGTAACTCCTGATTATGCTGTCAGAGCCGGAAATATATTGCTCCTCAGTTCGTTGACCAAGCGGTTCTCCGTCCCGGGACTACGTATAGGCTACGTCATAGGAAGCCCTTCGCTTACCGAGCGCCTTATGCGACGGCGTATGCCTTGGAGTGTGAGCGGGATAGCCATCGAGTCGGCGATGTATCTTCTTGACCATAAGGATGAATATCCTATTGATTCCGTAGGACTTCATTCGGAGGTCTGCCGCATTGCTCGCGGATTCAGTGAGGCAGGTATAAAGGTATGTGATACCAAGTGTAATTTTCTGCTTGCAGAACTTCCGCGACGTAGCGCGTCAGAGCTTAAAGAATGGCTTGTCGACCGTCATGGTATACTCATTCGTGATGCGTCTAATTTCAAGGGTCTTACTCCGAGACATTTCAGAGTGGCCGCACAGACACCTTGTGAAAATGACTTACTAATAGAAGCTGTCAGGATATGGATGTCGTTATAGCTGTCGTGCCATTGCTTGCCGGGTGGCTTTTGGATCTGGTTTTCGGTGACCCGGCCTGTCTGCCTCATCCGGTCGTAGGATTCGGGAAAGGCATCTCTTTTTTCGAACGTAGGCTTAATCATGGCTCATATCAGGTGGCCAAAGGTGCGTTTACCGCTGTCGGACTTGTTCTGGCAGTCTATGTGGCATCCTTCCTCCTTCTTCGGGCACTCACGCCGTGGGTGTGGGTGAAGGTTGCAGTCGAGACTGTTGCATTGTTCTATTGTCTTGCCGGTAAGACACTTGCTCGTGAGGTCAGGATGGTATTCGAGGCAGCCGACCGCTCTCTTGAAGATGGACGAAAGCAGGTAGGGCGCATCGTGGGGCGTGATACTGCCTCGCTTTCAGACGGTGAGATCCGTACTGCGGCGCTTGAAACACTTGCTGAAAATCTCAGTGACGGAGTGATAGCTCCTTTGTTCTGGTACACTCTTCTGGGTATTCCGGGAATGTTGGCTTATAAGATGGTCAACACGCTTGACTCCATGGTGGGTTACAGGAATGACCGCTACCGTGATTTCGGCCGGTGGGCAGCAAAGATTGATGATGTTGCCAACTATATACCGTCGCGTCTGACTGCGCTATTGATGATTCTTGTGGCCGGGCGTCCCGGTCTGTGGGGATGGGTGAGGAGTTATGGCCCTCGGCATGCGAGTCCCAATTCAGGCTATCCCGAGGCCGCTCTTGCCGGTATCCTTGACTGCCGTTTCGGCGGTACTCATGACTATTTCGGTGAGTCGGTCTATAAACCTTATATCGGGGTCAGTCCTCGTGCTCTTACATCGTCCGATATGCGGCGCGCCATTCGTGTCAATCGCCTTGCAGAGGCGGCTATGATTGTTATCGTTCTTGTTGTCAGAGTTCTATCTCAATAATCCCGCCATAAGGGGGAAGATGGTCAAAAGCCGTGGCAGCCGGTATCATCTCTTTTAATAGCATAGACTGGAGAAGTATTCCGCCATGGGCGAAGACGGCCACGTTTTGGAAAGGCTGGTGGCTGAGTTCGTCAAGAAACGATGAAAGCCGGTCTCGCTGGTCGGCAAATGACTCTCCGCCGGTGGCGCGTACATTGAAGTAGTCATCAAACCATCTTTGCAACCCGGGATCGGAAATCTCCTCCCACCGTTGCATCTCCCATTCTCCGAAATCCATCTCCATCAGCCGGCGGTCTCTGATAGCATGGGTATATCCGCAATAATCGGCCAGTCTGGTGCACCGGCTTAGAGGGGAGGTATAGACACGGTCGAAAGGGATGTTTTCGAGTCTTGACTTCACCCGGGCAGCCTCCTGGGGGAAAGAGTCTTTAAGCGGGACGTCCGTCTGTCCGTAGCAAGTTCCGGCAGGGACATCCACGGCAGTGTGGCGTATCATTGTGACATTCATAGTGAAAGATGGTTTATTGTTGCGGCTGAGATGAAAAACGAGAGTTCGGAGAGCAGGAATGTGGCACCGCAACAGTCACCTGTATATCCATGTATGCGTTTGTGCATCAACATTATAAGCAGCACCGAAACAACAGCCGGAGCTGTTGCGGCGGTTGTATATGGCCATGGCAGAAGCAGTAGTGGTAGAGCGCCGAAAAGCAGGCTTGTAATCCACTGGGATGCGCCCATACGCGAGTAGACGGTCTTGTTTTTGGCTTCCTCTTCCTTGCGGGCATATGGCAGGAAGTTGATTATCTGTGAGGCGCAGAACTTGCTCCACGGGTCGGCGGCAAGAAGTACGAGACATGCCGTCCTAAGCGGAAGTGACGACAAAAGCGTCAGGAGCATGAGATAATAGATGACAAGGCTGATGACACCGTAAGTGCCGATATGGGAGTCTTTCATGATGGCGAGGACACGCTCGCGGGTATTGCCGCCACCCATCCCGTCGAAAAAATCGGCCATTCCGTCTTCATGGAGCGCGCCTGTGATTATGAGCCTTACGGTAAACGTGGTTATAATTGCGGCAGGAAGAGGCAGGACGGTCGCGGTTCCTAAAAGAACCAGAGCCGAGATTGCGCCTGTCAGCCATCCTACGGCAGACCATAGGTCGACCACTCTTTTGTAATACCGGGCCGGAACCTCGGTTATGCGCCAGAAGGGTAGGCGGGTGAAGAAGATGAGGGCGGCGAGGAGTTTCATCAGAAATATTTTGTGACAGAGACCTTGGCGAAAGAGTCCATGTCATTGATCATATTTACGGCTGACAAGAGGATGGGGTAGGCGCAAACGGCACCTGAGCCTTCGCCGAGTCTGAGTCCGAGGTGAAGGAGCGGACGTGCACCGATGGATTCGAGCATGAGTTTATGGCCCGACTCGTCTCCCTGATGGCCGAATACGGCATATTCAAGCACTTCGGGATAGAATCTTGCTGCCGCAGCCATACATGCGGTCATTATGAATCCGTCGACTATGACGATCATTCCGAGTTCGGCGGCGCGTAGCATCCCGCCGACAGCCATAGCGAGTTCATAGCCACCGAACCATGCGAGTTTCTCTTCTATGTCTTCCGAACCTGAATAGCCGGCAAGCGAACGTGAGAGAATGTCGAGTTTGTGTTTTATACCGGGATTGTCAAGCCCGGCCCCGGCGCCTACGCAGTCAGGAAGGTCTATGCCTGTGAGGAGATGCATCCACATTGAAGAAGGGGATGTGTTGCCGCTTCCCATCTCACCGAAACTTACCACGTTGCAGCCGTCAGCGTATACCATGTCCACAACCTGCGCTCCGCGAGAGATGCATTCATCCCATTCGTCCACCGTCATGGCCGGTTCGTAGAGGAAGTCTCCTGTGCCTCGTCCCATCTTCATGTCTATGATTCCGTGGCCTTCGGGAATGTCATAATCCACTCCGGCATCGACCAGCACGAGGCGGAAGCCGTGTTGGTCACACAGGAAGTTGATGCCTGCGCCTCCACGGGAGAAGTGTCCGAGCTGTTGCCATGTGACCTCGCGTGGCGAGACAGTGACCCCTTCCCGCTCTATGCCGTGGTCGGCGGCAAATAGGATGTTGCACGGATTTTTAAGTTGCGGGGAGAGAGACTGCTGTACAAGCCCTATCTGCAATGCCAGTTCTTCAAGACGCCCGAGAGAGCCTTTTGGCTTTGTGAGATTGTCAATCTTATCAGTCAGAGCCTTGCGGATGGCGTTGTCCGGGCGGCGGATGTCAAAATGTTTCATTTCAATCTTAGTTCTAAACCTGAAATCAACATATATACCTCGTCTGCCGATGCGGCAATGAGCTGGTTGGCGCTTCCCTGCAAGTCTGTAAACCGTCTTTGCATAGTGTTCTCGCTTATTCCACCCAGACCTATCTCGTTGGTGACGAAGATATAAGTGGCGTCATGTGATGTGAATTTGTCAAACTCGTCTTTCAGTACTTCCAGAGCCTTTGCCGGATCCTCTCCGTGTTCGAAGAAAATATTAGTGGTCCATAGTGTCACGCAGTCAACGAGGACTACTCTACCCGTCATGTCAAGTCGGGAGAGGGCCACTGGTTCCTCGATATTAGTCCATTCCGGGCCTCTGCGTTCCTTGTGGGCCTCCACCCGTCTGCGGAAGTCATCGTCCCATATTCTGGCCGTGGCCACATATACAGGCGATGGCGAGAGGAAGAGTGCCATAGCCTCGGCTCTGGCACTCTTGCCGGATCGCTGGCCACCTGTGACCATTATTATTTTCTTCATTTGCACTGGATGTTTTTTGCATTTGCAAAGATAATACATTTCATACAATAATCCGGCTGTCGGGAGCGTTGATTAGTAATCAAAGCATTTTGCAGATATAATGGGTCTATTAGATATTTTTCGCAAAAAGGAGCCGGTGAGGCTTCCGTTCGCCACAGACATACATTGCCATATAATACCCGGTGTCGATGACGGTTCGCCGGATGCCGCCACATCGGCTGAACTTGTGGGGAGGATGGCTTCATGGGGTATAGAGCGTATCATTGCCACGCCCCATGTGACTGAGGGAACTTTTGAGAACACCCCCGACATTCTTGACCCGGCTCTTGAAGAGCTTAATGACGAGCTGGCAGCGCGCGGTATCAAGATACCTGTGAGCCGTTCTTCGGAAAACCGCATAGACGATTTCCTAAGAGACCAGCTTGCCAAGGGACTGATAACCCTTATGCCCGGCAATCACATACTTGTGGAATGTTCGTTCATACAGGAGCCGTGGCAGCTTGACCAGTTTCTGTTTGATTTGAAGATGAAGGGGATGCGCCCTGTCATAGCTCATCCTGAAAGATACCACTATTATTTCGGTGACAAAAACCGTTACGAAGAGCTTCATCGTGCCGGCAATCTGTTTCAGGTGAATGTCCTTTCGCTTGCGGGTTATTATTCTAAGACCGAGAAAAAGATAGCTGAATATCTGATAGACCGTGGGTGTGTGGACTTTCTCGGAACAGACCTGCACAACCACCGTCATGCCGACAGCATTGATGCATATCTTGCTACTTCTGACGCACGCCGCCATTTTGCGGCACTGTCAGGCAGGATACATAACGACACGGCATTTGTTTAGGTCTTGCCATATTCCGGCATAGGCTCGGCGGCGATGCCGTATTCCGCATAGTCTGCCGGAATGTAGTTTGGAAACTCCATGTTCATGGTTTCCGTGAGGTAGCGGAGCACCGCTGACAGACACTGCCCGGGATGTTTCTTTATGTCTGTTTCCCAGAAGCGAAATACTTTCCACCCCGTGCTTTCCAGTTGTTGTGTCACCTTTATGTCACGGTTGATGTTGCGTTCGATTTTCTTTATCCAGAACTCGCGGTTTGCATTAAGAGACTTTTTCCTTTTCTCCCAGTCACGTCCGTGCCAGAACTCCCCGTCGACGAATATGGCCAGACGGTATTTCCTTATGCAGAAGTCGGGTCTTCCGGCCACGTCCCCGGGATGTTTGCGGTAGCGTATTCCGCAGCTCCACAATAGACGGCCCATGGCCAGTTCAGGCTTGGTGCCACGGCCTTTGTTGGCCTGCATACAGCGTCGTCTTTGCTTCGGAGTCAGTACATCCATATCAATGTAAACGTTTGAACAGTCGGATTATTCGCCGGAAGTAACTTTTTTTGCAAAGTGGGGGTTTTAAAGGATAATTTTGTAACTTTGCGGTAAAATATTATCTGGAAACATCATGCATACCCGTCAGGAAAAAATCGAAGCCCTCGGAAGGGTGATTGACACGCTTGACATTCTGCGAGTCAAGTGCCCGTGGGACGCGAAGCAGACCAACGAATCACTCCGCCCTAACACAATCGAGGAGGTATATGAGCTATGCGACGCCCTTATCAAGGAGGATGATGCCGATATACGCAAGGAACTCGGCGATGTGCTCCTGCATGTGCTATTCTATGCCAAAATAGGGGAGGAAAAGGAGAAATTTGATATTGCTGATGTCTGTGACGCGCTCAATGACAAGCTTATATACCGTCATCCGCATGTCTTCGGAGACACCCGTGTAGGCTCTACTGACGATGTGCTCCGTAACTGGGAGGAGTTGAAGCTAAAAGAGAAAGGGGGCAACAAGACAGTACTGTCAGGTGTTCCGGCAGCACTTCCGGCCATGATAAAGGCCGAACGCATCACCGAGAAGGCTGCCAATGTCGGCTTTGATTGGCAGAAGCGCGAGGATGTATGGGGAAAGGTCAGCGAAGAGGTGGCGGAGTTTGCCGAGGCTGCCTCATCCATGGATCACTCTCAGATGGAGGCCGAGATGGGCGACGTGCTCTTTGCCATAATCAATGCCTCACGCCTTTACGGTATAAATTCAGAAAACGCTCTTGAAAAGACCAATGCCAAATTCATCAGGCGCTTCAACCATATAGAACGACGTGCATCCGAGATGGGGCGCAATCTCAAAGATATGACTCTCGGCGAGATGGATGCCCTATGGGACGAGGCTAAGAAATCTGAACGAGAGGGATGACCTGTAACGACCTTAATGTTCATCCTCGTGACTGCCGTCTGTCTTTTGATGCCGACAGCCACTCATATTATTGCGACGGAGAGGAACTGATCTCCGTCACCACTCTCGTGGACGGATGTTTTCCACGCTTTGATGCCGAGTTCTGGGCTGCAAAGATAGCCCGGCGGGAAGGCGTGAGCGCCCAGATGGTGCTTGATCGCTGGAAACAAGAGGCCGACCGTGCCCGTGAGCTCGGGACGGTGATGCATGAGAAGATAGAGCGTTATTATCTCGGTGACGATGACGGTGACGATGGCGACGCGTTGAGACTATTCCGTCTCTTCGCTTCCTACAACCGCCTGTATCCCTATCGGACGGAGTGGCGTATATTTGACGAGGACTACGGTGTGGCAGGTACACTTGACTTTCTTGAACTGACACCTTCCGGGACATTTAACATCTATGACTGGAAACGTTCAAAGAAACTGGTGGAACATGACGGCCGCATAATCATGCAGTCTCCCTACAACAAAACAGGGCTTCACCCTATCTCCCATCTTCACGATACCTCCTACTGGCACTATGCCCTGCAACTCAGCGTTTACCGCATGATTCTCGAACGCAAATACGGCATACGGGTGAGCGGGATGAAGCTTGGTGTGTTTCATCCGTCATGTACAACCCCGTGGATAGTCACAGTCCCCTACCTGCGGGACGAGGTAGAGGCCATTATGCAGCACAGGATGGCCGCAGTGCTTAAATAATGTTAAAACCGATGAGCCTGTGTCACTAAAAAAGACTATCGGCGTCACATAGACATAAATCATTCATTTCAATTCATTAATATGAAAAAGCTTATCAACTTCTCAACCTTCGTCATCGCGGTCATAGCGCTGCTGATGCCGGGCGTTGTAAAGGCCCAGGGTGAAAACCCCATGATGGCGCAGCTTCCTACCGACCCCGCCGTGCGCGTGGGCAAGCTCCCCAACGGCCTGACTTATTACATCCGTCACAATGAGTATCCGAAAGGACAGGCTGACTTCTACATCGCCCAGAATGTCGGATCGGCTCTCGAAGAGGACAACCAGCGCGGTCTTGCCCACTTCCTTGAACACATGTGCTTCAACGGCACTACCAACTTCCCGGACAACAAACTCCGTGACTGGCTGGCAAGCGTGGGTGTGCGTTTCGGCGAGAACCTCAATGCCTATACAGGCGTGGATGAGACAGTCTACAATATCTCCAATGTGCCTGTGGCCCGTGAGAGCGTGCAGGATTCATGTCTTCTCATACTCCATGACTGGGCCAACGACCTTACGCTCGATCCCAAGGAGATTGACAAGGAACGTGGCGTGATCCATGAGGAGTGGCGTCGTTCCAACCAAGGACAGATGCGCATCCTCGAACGCGTGCTTCCCAATCTTTATCCCACCACCAAGTATGGCCACCGTCTCCCTATCGGAACCATGGAGGTTGTTGACAACTTCCCCCATCAGGCTCTTCGTGACTACTATGAGTCATGGTATCGTCCCGACCAGCAGGCTGTGATAGTTGTTGGTGATATTGATGTCGACCGCATCGAGAACAAGATCAAGGAGATGTTCTCCTCTATCGAGATGCCTGCCGATGCAAAGCCCCGCGTCTATGAGCCGGTTCCCGACCATAAAGGCACACTCTATGCCATCGGTTCCGATCCCGAGCAGCAGTCTCTGTTGGGCCAGATGTTCTTCCTCACCGATCCGCTTCCGAAGGAGATGAAGAACACCATGATGAGCTATATCAACGACTATGTAGAGAACATGGCTCGCGCCATGCTCAGCACACGTCTTGACGAGATAGGCTCTAAGCCCGATTCTCCTTATGCCGGTGCCGGTATCAGCTTTGATAATTTCATGTTGTCCAAATCAAAGGATGCCATGGCCGGATTTGTGGCCGCAAAAGGCACTGACATCGTAGAACCTCTTAAAGCCGTCTATCGCGAGATCCTACGTGCGAAACGTGGAGGTTTCACCCATAGCGAATATGACCGCGCCCGTTCGGAATATCTTTCCTCAGTAGAGAAAATGTATAACAACCGCGCCACACGTGAGAACGAATCTTATGTGAACGAATATGTCAGAAACTTCACTGACGGCGAGGCTATACCCGGATTTGATGTAGAATGGCCGCTTATACAGCAGATTGCCAATATGATTCCCGTAGAGGCCATCAATCAGGCTTTTGCCGAGCTTATAACTCCTGACAACCGTGCCATACTTATCGTGTCTCCCGAGAAAGAGGGTTATACTCTTCCCACACAGGCTGCCCTCGAAGCCGCTCTTGCATCGGTTGATGCCGAGACTATCGAGCCGTTCGTAGACGAGGTTAAGTCCGAACCCCTCATTCCTTCCGCTCCCGTAGCCGGAAAGATTGTATCTGTCAAGGAAAACAAACTCTGGGGCACCACGGAGTGGACTCTCTCAAACGGCGCCAAGGTGATTGTGAAGGCCACCAAGTTCAAGGATGACGAGATTCTTTTCGGAGCCACCGGCCTTGGAGGTTATGCCGGCTGTCCTGCCGAATACACCAATTCCGTCATTGCTATGCCTCTCTTCATGAGCGCTTATGGTCTTGGTTCTTACAGCCGCACAGATCTTGACAAGTATCTTGCCGGCAAGCAGGCCTCTCTCTCTATCAACATAGACTCTTACCGCACCCAGATGTCAGGTTCGACAACACCTCGTGACCTTCCCTCACTTATGGAACTCATTTACATGGGATTCAAGGATGTGGAATTTACCGAAGATGAGTTTGCCGCCCTTCAAAAAGCTTATTCAGGCTTCCTCGCCAACCAGGAGAGCAATCCCGAATATATCTTTGAGAGAGACCTCAACAAGGCTATCTATGCAAGCCCCATGCGTCAGGCCATCAGCTCGGAAGCCATTGACGGCGCTTCTCGTGACCAGATAATCAAACTGGCCCATGATGTCACTGCCAATGCTGCCAACTACACATTCTTCTTTGTGGGCAACGTTGACATCAATACTCTCAAACCTCTTGTAGAGACCTACATTGCGTCACTCCCCGGAGACAGCAAGAAAGTACTCGGGCAGCCCAAGTATGATCCCGCACTCTTCGTGAAGGCCGGAGAAGGCACTGACACCTTCACCACCACCATGGCCACACCGCAGACCCACGTGATGATTATCGAGAAGAGCTCATCGCCCTACACAGCCAAGAATGCCGTGCTCTCTAATATAGCCGGACAGATTCTGACAAAACGTCTCATCGAGACTGTACGTGAGGATATGGGTGCTGTATATTCAATCTATGCAGACGGACGTCCTTCACGTGAAGGTATCTGGACTGCCACTCTTGCAAGCCAGTTCCCCATGAAGCCCGAGATGAAGGACGAGGTTCTCAAATTCATCCGTGGCCAGTTCAAGGCTATGGAGAATGATGTAAAGGAGGACGAGCTTGCTCCCATCAAGGAATATCTCGTGAAAACCTATACCGAGAACCGTGAGAAGAATCCCGCATGGCTTTCCGCACTCCTCGGTACGGCCATCAACGGTGTTGACACTTTCAACGGCAACATCGAGACCGTCAATGCCATCACCATCGCAGATGTCATGAACTTCATGAAGGATATCAACGGTCAGGGCAACTACCGCGTGGTAGTCCTCGATCCCGCCAAATAACGATATCATCAGATAGTAAAGGCCGTGGCCTGTATCTCGTTCGGGATACAGGCCACGGTGTTTTTATGCCATCTCTTTTAGAATCTCTTTTATTTCTTCCAGAACGACGGGGTGAATATGACAAGGACTGTGAAGAGTTCGAGACGTCCTGTGAGCATGATGAATGCGAGAAGCCATTTACCGGCATCCGGGACGATTGCGAACGTGCCTCCATAGCCTGTCACACCCGCTCCCAGTCCTGTGTTGCTGATACAGGTGAATGTGGAGAAGAACGAGTCCACGAGAGGGAGGCCCATTGCTGTCAGTATGATGCCTCCTACGATGATGATGAACATGTAGAGACACAGGAAGGCTGTCACCTTTGAGACAGTCTCATGTGGTATCACGCGCCCGTTGACCCTCACTGTGAGTATGTTGTTTGGGTGGATACAGCGGTCTATCTCGTTGCGGCTGTTTTTAAGCATATATATGAGACGGTCAAGTTTGGCACCCCCGCTGGTAGATCCGGCACATGCTCCGAAATACATCAGGAACATCGACATCGAGATTGCAAATGTGCCCCAATGTCCGAAATCTCCTACCTCGAAGCCGGTGGAAGATATAAGTGACACTATCTGGAATAGGGGGTCGAGCGTGACCGACTTTATTGAGGTCGCCTGTCCCTGCAAGACTATGTTTATCACGAACAGTGCAAAGAAAACGGCGATAACAAGAAGATAGAACCGAAATACATCGTTGTTCCAGATGGCGCGGAAGTCACGGTGTACCGCCCGGTAGATGAGCGAGAAGCTAACCCCGCCGATAAACATGAAGAATGTGGCAACGATCTCGATATAGTCACTGTGCCACAGGCTCAGACCGGCATCAGAGGTGGCAAACCCTCCTGTCGACATGATGGAGAATGCGTAGCATAGAGCGTCAAACTTCCCCATGGGGCCTATGACAAGCAGCACGAAGAGAATGGCTGTGAGTGTGAAGTATATCAGCCACAGGCTTTTGGCGGTCTGCGAGATGCGGGGGCGTAGTTTGTCATGGGTGATGCCTGTCACCTCGGCATTGAACATCTGCATCCCGCCGGAATGGTTGAGCATGGGGATTACGGCGAGTGTGAACAGAATGATACCCATTCCCCCTATCCACTGCATCAGCGAGCGCCAGATGACAGCTCCGTGGCTCAGATGGCTGATAGAGGTCATGATAGTGGCTCCCGTGGTCGTGAATCCAGACATGGCTTCAAAGAATGCGTCGGATACGCTGAGAGCCCCGTTGGTGGTGAATATGAAGGGTAGCATACCGAAGATGGAGAAGAATATCCACACAAGGGCTGTCAGCAGGAAGCCTTCACGTTTGCCCATGGACGAAGAGCGCGGACGTATAAGTGTCATGGAGCCTCCGCATGAAAGGGTGACGCACATGGTGAAAAGATAGGCGCGCCAGTCGTTTTCGCCATAATAGAGGCACGTGGCCATAGGGACGAGGAGAAATACCGATTCGATAACGAGCAGCAGTCCTATGACCCGGAGTACTACCGGGAAGTTTATGAACGGAAAGTTGAGACGGAGCCGCCGTATGTTGGAGGTGTTCATGAGAAAAGTTTCTCGACTTTGTGGATTAGGCCGTCGAGTGTGAACACTACCACACGGTCACCCGGCTGGATGACGGTGTTTCCGCTCACGAGATGTCCCTTTCCGTCACGTATGAGGCCGGCAATGGTCATGTAGCGTGACAGTCGCAGGTCTTTGATAGGGGCGCGTGTGATTTTTGAGTTCTCTCGGGCAATGATTTCGGCTACTTCGGCATCGGCAAGCGCGAGACACTTTGACGTGGATGTGTCCCGGTCGAGAAGCATCTGGAAGATACGTGACGAGGCGAGTAATTTTTTGTTGACTATGGTGCCTATGTTGAGACCTTCGGCCTCGGAGATGAATTGCAGGTTCTCCACTTCGGCTATTGTCTTTATCACGCCGAATTCCTTGGCGGTAAGACAGGTGAGGATATTGGACTCACTGCTGTCGGCCAGCGCTATGAAGGCGTCTGTGTCCGTTATTCCTGCATCGCGCAGGGCATCGGTGTCACGGGCGTCGGCATTTATTATATGTGCGTCGGGACACTGTTCGGAGAGTTTCAGACATATGTTGCGGTCGGGATCGAGAATCTTGATTCTGAATCTGTCACCGGCAAGGTCACAGAGTCTCACCGCTATCCGGCTTCCTCCCATTATGATAATATCGCGTATGTGGCGCTCTGTCTTGCCACAGAGGGGGATGAGTTGTCGGACATTGTCGGGAAGAGACATGAAATATACTATGTCGTTAGGTTCCAGACGGTCGTCTCCACCAGGTATTATGGTCTCATGGCTGCGTTTGATTGCCGCCACGTGGAAGTCGTGGGTGGTGCGTCCGAGATCTTTGAGCTTTATGCCCAAGAGCGGTGCGCCTTCGCGTATCTTGACACCCACAAGTATAAGTTCTCCGTCATGTAGTTCGAACCAGTGACGCACCCAGTTGTGGTTTAGGGCGTTGATTATCTCCATTGCGGCGAGATACTCGGGATATATGGTGTCATCGGCCCCTATGGAGGTGAAAAATTCGCGGTTGGCCGGGTCTTTGTATTCGAAGTTGTCCACACGGGCCACGGTTTTGGTGGCTCCGAGGCTTTTGGCAATAGAACAGGCCACAATATTGCGCGTCTCGAACGGTGTGACGGCTATGAAGAGGTCACACTCCTCCACGCCTGCCTGCCGGAGGGCTTTGAAGGAGGTTGGTCGTCCCTGACATGTGAGCAGGTTGTAGTTGGAATCAAGCACGGCAAGTTTGGCACGGTCTTCGTCCACCACGGTTATATCCTGTTCCTCGCGTGAGAGCAGTTTGGCCAGATGGGTGCCCACCTCGCCACAGCCGGCAATGACTATCTTCATTTTTTGGACGTTACTTTCGCAATTGTATTGAATATGCTGTCCGTATCGAAACCGCACAGCCTGTGCAGCTCGTCAGGCTTTCCCTGAGGGATGAATCGGTCAGGTACGCCAAGACGTGTGACGGGGACTGAGTGACTGTTTTCGGCCATCCATTCCAGCACGGTCGAGCCGAGACCGCCGTTGACGGTACCGTCCTCGATGGTTATTATGGGACAGCCCTTGTCCGCTGTCTCGGAGAGTATGTCTGTGTCGGCCGGTTTCAGAAACACCATGTCATATACAGCCACGCTGACACCGAGTTCTTTCTCGGCCCTCTCGGCCGCTTTAAGAGCATCTGCGGCGACAGGGCCTATGGTCAGGATGACCGCGTTATTGCCGTCACGAAGTTTCTCTCCCTTTCCGACAGGAAGGGATTCGTCCGTGCATGAGGGTTTCTCCGGGGCGTTACCGCGTGGATAGCGGATGGCAAACGGGCCGTCAAACGATAGCGCCGTGTACATCAGACGCCTCAGCATGTCGGCATTACGCGGTGATGCCACCGTTATTCCCGGAATCGAACGGAGATATGACAGGTCGAACACGCCGTGATGCGTGGCTCCGTCCTCTCCTACGAGTCCGGCACGGTCAAGACACAGTACCACCGGGAGTCCTTCTATGGCCACGTCGTGTATGATGTGGTCATAGGCACGTTGCAGGAAAGATGAGTAGATTGCCACGAACGGTTTCAGATTGTCCTTGGCCATCCCTCCTGCAAAGGTGACTGCGTGTCCTTCCGATATGCCTACATCGAATGTGCGGTCAGGAAAACGGGATTGCATCAGGTTCATGGAGGTTCCTGACGGCATGGCTGCGGTGATACCTACCACCTGCGGATTTTGTTCGGCAATCTCCACGAGAGTATTGCCGAACACATCCTGCCATTTCGGTGGTTTTGACGGGTCTGATTTCTGGCGTTCTCCTGTGGCAGCGTCAAAAATCCCGGGTGCATGCCATGTCGAGGGATCTTTCTCGGCAGGAGCATATCCTTTGCCCTTCACAGTGCGGAGGTGGAGGATGCGAGGCCCGTTGAAGTCCTTTATATCGTTGAGAACCTTTATTATGGTGGGCAGGTCGTGTCCGTCAAACGGGCCGAAATAACGTATGTTGAGACCTTCGAAAATGTTTTGCTCCTTGTTGATAAGGGCTTTAAGGCTATTGTTGAAACGCATTATACGCCCCTTTCCCCCGGGAGAGAAATGCAGAAGCGAGGAGAGCTTGTAGCGTATGTTGTTGTAGGGTCTGGACGTGGTGAGATGGGCCAGGTATGAGTTTAGCGAACCGACATTGCGGTCAATCGACATGTCGTTGTCGTTGAGGATGATGAGCAGGTCGCTTTTTGAATTGGCCGCATTGTTGAGACCCTCGAATGCCAGACCGCCGCTGATGGATGCGTCGCCGATCACGGCCACCACATGACGACGAGGCTCGTCCTTGTGGAGTTTGGCTGCCACGGCCATGCCGAGTGCCGCCGAGATGGAGTTGGAGGCGTGTCCGGCTGTGAAGGTGTCATATTCGCTTTCCTTCGGGCTTGGGAACCCGGAGAGGCCGCCAAGTGTGCGGTTGGTGTGAAACAGGTCTCGGCGGCCGGTCAGGATTTTGTGCCCGTAGGCTTGGTGTCCGACATCCCAGACAATTCGGTCATATGGAGTGTCGAACACGTAGTGCAGGGCCACGGTCAGTTCTACCGCGCCCATCGAGGATGCGAAGTGCCCTGGATGGGTGGATAGTGAGTCAATGAGAAACGAGCGTAGTTCACGGCACACCTCTGGCAGTTCCCCCATGGGAAGCTTGCGCAGGGTAGCCGGCGAGTCGATGCGGCTCAACAGCGGATAGGCGGATTTCTTATCGCTTGTCTTGTCGTTTTCCATTCTTGATGTATTTCTTGTATAGAGGCACCCATATCACTATTCCCGAGGCTACGATGATGAACAATACTCTCAGTGAGAATGGCTGTGTGGCTACAACGAGGAAGCACAATATGAGCCATAGGGCACCAAGAAAAGCAAAGCGGATAGTGGTTGGTGTGTCCATTTTTATAGTATGCCGTTATTGGCCGGATAACGGCCAATAACATAAGGTGGTTATCAATAGCCGGTGTAGGAGTGGGGTGTGATGGAGCGCATTTTCTCCTTCACCTCGGGAGCCACGTCAAGGGTGTCAATAAATGCCGAGATACTTTCGGCAGTGACGGCTGCGTTGGTTCTGGTGAGGGCTTTCAGGGTCTCGTAAGGGTTGGGATAACCTTCGCGGCGAAGTATTGTTTGGAGAGCTTCGGCCACAACGCTCCATGTATTGTCAAGATCGGCATCGATTGCCTCGCGGTTGAGAAGGAGCTTGTTCATACCCTTCATGGTTGACGATATGGCTATGAGGGTGTTGGCCATGGGGACACCGATGTTGCGAAGGACGGTGGAGTCCGTGAGGTCGCGTTGCAGACGCGAGATGGGGAGTTTGCCTGATAGATGGCGCAGGAGCGCGTTGGCTATGCCGAGGTTGCCCTCTGAATTTTCAAAGTCGATGGGATTGACTTTGTGGGGCATAGCGGACGAACCGACCTCTCCGGCCTTGATTTTCTGCTTGAAGTATTCCATGGATATGTACATCCACATGTCCCTGTCAAGGTCAAGGATAATGTCGTTGATGCGGGCCAGACCGTCAAATATGGCGGCAAGGTTGTCGTAGTTGGAGATCTGGGTAGTGTATTCCTCACGCTCGATGCCGAGGCGTCCACTAAGGAAGCCGGCTCCGAAGTCGCGCCAGTTGATTTCGGGGAATGCACACAGATGGGCGTTGAAGTTGCCTGTCGCGCCTCCGAACTTTCCGCTTATAGAGACGGCTTTGAGCATTTCGAGCTGCCGGCGCAGACGGTAGCTGAACACGCGTATCTCCTTGCCCAGACGGGTGGGAGAGGCGGGCTGGCCGTGGGTCTTGGCAAGCATGGGGATATCGGCCCACTCGTCGGCACGTCCTTCGAGATGGGAGATTAGCTCTTCGAGACGGGGATAGTAGACTTCGCGCAGGGAGTCGGCGATAGACATCGGCACCGAGGTGTTGTTTATGTCCTGTGAAGTCAGGCCGAAGTGTATGAACTCTTTGAACTTGTCCAGCCCGAGGAGGTCGAAACGCTCCTTGATGAAATATTCAACGGCTTTTACGTCATGGTTTGTGACGCTCTCTATCTCTTTGATACGTTCGGCATTCTCTATGGTGAATTCACGGTATATTTCACGCAGGTTGTCAAACTTTTCGGCGGGGAAATCGGCCAGGGGTGCCAACGGTATCTCGCATAGGGCTATGAAGTATTCTATCTCAACCTTGACACGGTAGCGGATGAGGGCATATTCCGAGAAATATTCGTCGAGTGTCTCGCACTTTGAACGGTAGCGCCCGTCAACGGGCGAGATGGCTGTAAGCTCGGTGAGTTTCATGTGAATTGCGGATAATTGTTATGGTTTATCCGCAAAATTACAAAATCTTTCCGAGATACGCGCAGTTTTGTCAGTCGATATTGGAAATGGAGATGAATGATATGTAAAACAATGTTAAAAATATAGGTGTAATAAAAATGTGTTACGGCTGTAACATGATTGTAATAAATGTTGCATACCTTTGCAAAGTGAACAAAATAAAAGCTCTCATAAATTGAGGCTTGAAGATATACAATCAATACCAGAACACTGAAAATTACGGTTGCAAAAATAGTTTTTTAGTAGACAAAAACCAAAAACATTATCGCATTTCAGAGGGGCTGTCGGATGACAGTCCCTCTCGTTTTTTTATTGTCAAGGGATGGTACGTGATGTATATCGGGCAACAATATTTCATAAAGGAGTGTTAAGAGGATATAATTATCTGCAATGAATACCGAAGGACTTTTAATAGGATTGCTGCTGCCGTTTCTGGGCACGACCGCCGGCGCGGCATGTGTGTTTTTTATGAGGCATGACATGGCTGAGGGACTGAGGAAGTCGCTCATCGGATTTGCCGGTGGCGTAATGGTGGCGGCATCTGTCTGGTCGTTGCTCATTCCGTCGATTGAGTTTGGAGGAGACGATGGTGTGTCACGCGTCGTTCCGGCTGCCGTGGGGTTCATGCTGGGGATTATGTTTCTCCTCTTTCTTGACAAGGTAACGCCCCATCAGCATCTTCTAACCTCTGAATCGGAAGGGCCTCGCAGCGGATGGTCAAAGACTTCCAAGCTGGCACTTGCGGTGACAATCCATAATATTCCCGAAGGAATAGCCGTAGGCATAACCTTGGCGGGCGCGCTCGAAGAGAGTGCCTATCTATCAATGGCCGGTGCGATAGCGCTTTCAATCGGTATAGCCGTTCAGAATTTCCCCGAAGGAGCCATCGTGTCGATGCCTATGCACGAGCTTGGCAACAGTCGTCGCAGGTCGTTCGGTATAGGTGTTCTCAGCGGTCTTGTCGAACCGATAGCGGCTGTGCTGACCCTTTTGATAGCCTCATTCGTACTTCCTGTCTTTCCCTATCTTCTGGCTTTTGGCGCGGGAGCCATGATGTATGTGGTTGTGGAGGAACTTATCCCGGAGACTGCGTCTGGGCGGCATTCTGATTTCGGGACACTCGGGTTTGCCATAGGATTCGTTCTGATGATGGTGCTTGACGTCGTTCTCGAATAGGCTCAGATAGAATAGAGCGGGGTTGTGTCGTGACGTGGCAGCGGGATGATGTTTATCTGGGGTTTTATGACATCGGCAGGAGATGTCATGAGGTTGCCTATATGTGTGATTCCGATTGGCGCGAGAGCGTCTGCCACGGCATTGAATGCTGTTGACGGTGTGTTGTTGTCATGAGACAGGTGGCACAGGAACACGCTCCGCAGTCGGGATGTGTAGATAGAGGCGAGAAACGAGGCTGTCACCCTGTTGTCCAGATGGCCGTTTTCTGCCCTTATGCGCGCTTTCAGATATTCGGGGTACGCGCCGTTGTCGAGCATTCCGAGGTCATAGTTTGCTTCGATGATGATGGTATCGGCAAGCCTCATGTAGTGGTCTACACGTGGTGAGATGCATCCCAGGTCTGTGGCAATGGTTATGGAGCGTTCGCCGCGTGTGATGCTGAAACCGGCATTGTCAGCCCCGTCATGCATCACCTCGAACGGGGTGATTGTGAAATTGCCCATCGTGAAGGGAAATTCCTTGTAGACGGGCACATGATAGTCCTTGATACGGCGCGAGATGTTGTGGCGGCGAAGTATGCCGTTAAACGCTCTCGGGGTACAGTAGAGCCTCATGTGGCGGTTTGCCCGCAGCAGCTGGTAGGCCTGTGCTATGTGGTCATGGTGGTCATGGGTCAGGATTATGCCCATGACGCGGTCGGTGGATATGCCGTTTCTCACAAGGTCGGCTGTGACCTTACGGGCGTCTATGCCGGCATCTATAAGGAAGCCTCCCTGTCTGTCCCCTATGTATGAGCAGTTGCCCGATGATCCGCTTCCGAAACTCATGAAGAAGATCTTGTCGGTGGGAGAGAGCGGCGCCATCTCGTCGATAGCGGTATCCTTAACATGCTGTGCCGCTATACGTTCCATTTCGTCCGGGGGGAAGAGTTCGAACCCTGCGTTCTGCCGTTCTCTGAAATTGTCAAGGTTTTCAAAGAGTCCGGGTTGTGCGGGTGGTATGGAAGGTTTGCGTCGCATGGTTTTTGATTTATGGCAGGTCGGTTTGATTTGTCAGGAGTAGAGAAGGAATATGGTGGGAACCTTGTCGTAATCGAATTTTCGTTTTGCCCAGACAGATAGCGGCAGGGTTGTTATTGACTGTCGCGGGCCGGTGATGTCTGAGGCCACGCAGAGTTTCAGGCCGGAGGGTAGTGTCGAGGCCAGTTCGGCTATTAGTCTGTTGTTGCGATAAGGTGTCTCGATGAATATCTGGGTCTGTTTCTCGATACGTATTCTGCGCTCCATCTCCCGCAGTTTTGTCATCCTTGTCTTTGAATCGTGAGGGAGGTAGCCGTTGAAGGCGAACGTCTGACCGTTGAATCCTGAACCCATGAGGGCGAGAATGATGCTTGACGGCCCCACCAAGGGGACTATCTCATATCCCTTCTCTTGTGCTACGGCCACGAGGTCGGCCCCGGGATCAGCCACGGCGGGACATCCGGCTTCGGAAATGACGCCTACGGAATACCCCTCGGCTATCGGGGCGAGCATTGAAGGGATGTCGGCTGCACCGGTGTGTTCGTCAAGGGTGACGAACGTCAGCGAGTCAATGTCTATGTCACGGTCACACCGTTTGAGAAAGCGTCTTGCTGTGCGGACGTTTTCGACAACGAAGTGCTTGATCCCACGTATGATCTCGATGTTGTAGGCCGGCAGCACGGTGTCGACCGGCGCGTCACTCATAGTGGAGGGTAACAGGTATAGGGCGGCCATTTCTTTCTTTGATATTCGGTTAATCAGCCTACGGAGCCTTCGAGTGATATTTGAAGAAGTTTCTGGGCCTCGACTGCAAACTCCATCGGGAGCTTGTTCATCACCTCCCGGGCATAACCGTTGACAATCAGGGCCACTGCCTCCTCGGTGGGTATGCCTCGCTGGTTGCAGTAGAACAGCTGGTCTTCGGATATTTTGGATGTAGTGGCCTCGTGCTCTACCACGGATGAGTCATTCAGTATGTCTATGTAGGGGAATGTGTGTGCCCCGCACTTGTCACCCATCAGCAGTGAGTCACATTGGGTGTGGTTGCGGCACCCTGTGGCTTCGGGGACTATTTTGACAAGTCCTCGGTAGGAGTTCTCGGAATGCCCGGCCGAGATGCCTTTGGAGACGATCGTGGAGGTTGAATTCTTTCCTATATGGATCATCTTTGTGCCGGTGTCGGCTTGCTGGCGGTTGCGGGTTACGGCTACGGAGTAGAACTCGCCGCGTGAATGGTTGCCTTTCAGTATACACGAGGGGTATTTCCATGTGATGGCCGAGCCGGTCTCCACCTGCGTCCATGACAGCTTGGAGTGGTCTCCACGGCATAGGCCGCGCTTGGTGACGAAGTTATAGACTCCTCCGCGTCCCTCGGCATCGCCTGCATACCAGTTCTGCACGGTGGAATACTTGACCTCCGCGCGGTCTTCCACCACGATTTCCACGATGGCGGCATGTAGCTGGTTCTCGTCGCGCATGGGGGCGGTACACCCTTCGAGATAGCTGACATAGGCATCATCATCGGCCACGATAAGAGTGCGCTCGAACTGTCCGGTTCCGGATGCGTTGATGCGGAAATAGGTGGAAAGCTCCATGGGACAACGTACCCCTTTGGGTATATAGACGAAGGATCCGTCCGAGAATACGGCCGAGTTGAGTGCCGCATAGAAGTTGTCACGGTAGCTTACCACGGAGCCGAGGTATTTTTTCACGAGGTCGGGATAATCCTTGACGGCTTCCGAGATGGAGCAGAATATGATACCCTTTTCCGCGAGTTTCTCGCGGTGGGTGGTCTTGACGCTCACGGAGTCCATCACGGCGTCCACGGCCATTCCCGAAAGTAGTTTTTGCTCTTCGAGAGGTATGCCGAGACGGTTGAATGTGTCAATCAGTTCCGGGTCTACCTCATCAAGGCTCTTCGGGCCTTTTTTAGGAGCCGGCTCTGCGTAATAGCTGATGGACTGGAAGTCTATCTCGGGTATATCGAGGTGTGCCCATGTGGGGACTTTGAGCGTGAGCCAGTGGCGGAAGGCTTTAAGACGGAAGTCGAGAAGCCATTCCGGCTCCCCTTTTTTAGAGGATATGAGGCGCACCACGTCCTCGTTGAGACCCGGAGGGATGATGTGGGTGTCAATATCGGATGTGAAGCCGAACTTGTATTCGCCGGATGTGGCGCGGTCAAGGATTTCGTTATCTTCTTTCATGATTCAGCTTGGGTTGAGGAGGAGACGGAGTGATGTTCGGGCGATGTGGGTTTATCGTCTGACAGCCCGTTATAACCGTGCGATATCAGGCCGAGAGCCTTTGGGGCGAGTCCCACGATCCACTCCACGGGTCTGCCTTCGGCAATCGTTGACGAGGAAAGCAGCTTTCCGTCGGGCCAGATTGCCAGATATAGGTTGAATGCCAGACTCACGGCGAGTCCCCATTTCAGGATTCTGACAACTGCCCCTCCCATTCGGTCGAGAGGGCCGAGAAACAGCGTATGGGTCACGAGTTTGAGCAGCCGGGCCACGAGAATTACCCCGTAGTAGGCCATAAGGTATACTCCGCAATAGGCTATGGCGGCTGCGGAGTATCTCGGCATCGGACTTGTCTCGTCCTCCCCGCCCGGCATGATTATGTCAGTGACGGCAGGGCCGAGCGTGCGGCAGGCTATGACGGCCACTATGATGGCTGCCAGAGAGCCGGCCTGGGCTATGAAGCCCTTGCGATAGCCCGTTATGGCTGCCGCAGCGAAGACGATTAAAAGTGCGATGTCAATCAGAGGCATGGCATTATTATGGATTGGAATTGTAACAAGTTGAAGAAGCCAATAGATGTGTTTTCAACTCTTTTTAACTTCTTCAACTTTGTTGTCTTTGTGGGCTTAGCATCCTTTGATTGCTTCCAGATTCGCACGGAGTGCTGAGAGCTTGGCATCGGCGTCGGCAAGTTTTTTTCTCTCAGCATCCACTACTGCGGCCGGGGCGTTGGAGACAAACCGCTCGTTAGAGAGCTTTTTCTCTACTGATGCCTTGAAACCTTCGTAATAGGCTATGTCCTTGGTGAGTTTGGCTTTCTCGGCTTCGATGTCTATGTTTGAAAGCAGGGGTATGTTGAACTCGGTGGTTCCTACGAGGAACGATGCGGCGGCGGGATCTTTCTCGCTGACATTCTTCACCTCGCCGAGTAGTGCGAGCTTGGCCACGACGGCGGGAAGTACCACCTCGGCGCCTATGGCATGGAGCGAGAGTGTCTCGCGGTTGGGGATGTTGCGCTGTGCGCGCACGCCGCGCACTCCGTTGACAATCTCTTTGGCTGTCTCCATGGCCGCAAGTAGTTCGCTGTCAACCTCTCCGGCGACAGGCATGGACGCATACATGATTGACTCTCCTTCGCGGCGGTCTCCCATGTGCTGCCACAGCTCCTCGGTGATGAAGGGCATGAACGGGTGGAGGAGACGCAGGAGCGAGTCGAAGAAGCCTATGGTTGCCTCGTCGGTGGCGCGGTCGACAGGTTTCTGGTACTCAGGTTTCACCATTTCGAGATACCATGATGAGAACTCGTCACGGAACAGGCGGTAGGCGGTCATGAGCGCCTCCGAGATGCGGAACTTGTCGAAGGAATCATTGATTTCAGCCACTGATTCGGAAAGCTTTGACCCGAACCATCTGATGGCCGTCTCTGCACTCTCCGGCTGGGCGAGAGTGTCGTCCACTTCCCATCCTTTGACGAGGCGGAAGGCGTTCCAGACCTTGTTGCAGAAGTTGCGGCCGTTCTCGCATAGCTTTTTGTCGAAGAAGATGTCATTTCCGGCGGGAGCGGATAGGATTATGCCCATGCGGACACCGTCTGCCCCGTAGTCTGCGATGAGTTCCAGAGGGTCGGGGGAGTTGCCGAGCTGTTTTGACATCTTGCGTCCGATCTCGTCACGTACTATGCCGGTGAAGTAGACGTTGTTGAAGGGCTGCTTGCCCATATATTCATATCCGGCCATAATCATTCGTGCCACCCAGAAGAAGATAATGTCCGGGCCGGTCACGAGGTCGGCGGTGGGATAGTAGTATTTGATTTCCTCGTTGTCCGGATCGAGGATGCCGTTGAACAGCGAGATGGGCCAGAGCCATGATGAGAACCATGTGTCGAGGCAGTCCTCGTCCTGACGGAGATCGGCCTCAGTGATTGAGGCGTCTTTTTCGCGTGCGAGGACAAGGGCCTCTTCTGGTGTTTCTGCCACTACGAACGACCCGTCAGGCAGATAGTAGGCGGGAACACGGTGGCCCCACCATAGCTGGCGTGATATACACCAGTCGCGGATATCGGTGAGCCAGTGGCGGTAGGTGGTCTTGAACTTTTCGGGAACGAACTTTATCACACCGTCCTCGACCGAGGCAAGGGCCGGTTCGGCGAGGCTGGTCATTTTAAGGAACCACTGGTCGCTGAGCCTTGGCTCGGTCACGGTGTCCTGATTGCGCTCGGAGTAGCCCACCTTGTTCTCATATTCCTCGATTTTCTCGATGAGTCCGGCCTCCTGCAAGTCTTTGGCAATCTGTTCGCGGCATGAGAAACGATCCATCCCGACATACATTCCTGCGGCTTCGCTGATTGTGGCGTCGTCGTTGAATATGTCGATGGTTTCAAGCCCGTGTTTTTCACCGAGCATGTTGTCGTTCATGTCATGGGCCGGTGTCACTTTCAGACAGCCGGTTCCGAAGTTGATGTCTACGTAGGTGTCCTCGATGACAGGAATCTCGCGTCCTACGAGGGGCACGATTACCTTCTTGCCACGTAGATGCTGGTTCTTGGGATCTTCGGGATTGATGCACATGGCGGTGTCTCCCATGATTGTTTCGGGACGCGTGGTGGCCACGATGGCATATCCTTCCTCGCCGACAATTTTGTAGCGCAGATAGTATAGCTTGGAGTGCTCTTCCTTGTAGACGACCTCGATGTCCGAAAGGGCGGTTTTGGCCTTGGGATCCCAGTTGACCATGCGTTTGCCACGGTAGATGAGACCCTTGCGGTAGAGGTCTACGAACACGCGTATCACACTCTTGGAGCGGATGTCGTCCATGGTGAACGATGTGCGCTCCCAGTCACATGATGCGCCGAGCTTTTTGAGCTGTTCGAGTATGATTCCGCCATGCTTTTCTTTCCATTCCCAGGCATGTTTGAGGAACTCTTCGCGAGTGAGGTCGCTTTTACGGATGCCCTCTTTGGCGAGTTTGTTGACCACTTTTGCCTCGGTGGCGATAGCCGCGTGGTCGGTGCCCGGCACCCATAGGGCGTTCTTGCCCATCAGGCGGGCACGGCGTACGAGGATATCCTGTATGGTATTGTTGAGCATGTGGCCCATGTGGAGGATACCTGTCACGTTTGGCGGCGGTATCACTATCGTGTATGGTTCGCGTGCATCGGGTTCGGAATGGAACAGGCGGTGTGTTGTCCAGTAGTCATACCATTTGTCCTCGACGGCGCGGGGGTCGTATTTTGTGGCTAATTCTTCCATTGCTGAGTGTTTTGTATATTTTTCGCAAAATTACAAAAAATCGCCGAGAAACGGGTGCGACATGTGTGGTTTTTTGCGTGTGTCAGGCCCGTGGCCCTTGTTTTTGCATATGGCTTTTGACATTCGCGACGGATTTATTAATTTTGTGTTATGACAGAGAAAACATCACCAAGGAAGAATTATATAATAATCGTGGCTGCCGGCACGGGGTCTCGTTATGGAGGCGACCTTCCGAAGCAGTTCTGTGATTTGTGCGGGCGCCCGCTACTCATGACCACTGTGGAGCGCGTCGGCGCTTGTGCCCCTGACGCCGGAATACTTCTTGTACTTAGCGGTGACATGGTGGGTTTCTGGGAAGGGCTATGCCGGGAACATGGTTTCACGGTGCCGTTGACGGTGGTCGAGGGTGGCCCTTCTCGTGCACACAGCGTGAGAAACGCTCTCAGGCTCATAGATTCTTCCTCAGTCGGCTGGATTGCCGTGCATGACGCGGCGCGCCCCATGGTCACGGCCGGGATGTTCGGCCGTCTTGTAGATGCCCTGCCGGGATGTTCGGGCACTATCCCGGTAGTGCCGGTGACCGACTCATTGAGGATGGTTGGAGAGGACGGTGTGTCGCGCTCGGTAGACCGTTCGCTTCTGCGTGCCGTTCAGACCCCACAGCTCTTTGACGGTATGAGGCTTATAGCTGCGAATGACCGCGAGCTTCTGCCCTCGTTTACTGATGACGCCTCGGTCATGGAGGCGGCCGGATATACCGACCTGCGGCTTGTGGATGGGGATGTGCGTAATATAAAGGTGACCAACCCGGGGGACATGGAAATCGTGGAGATGTATCTTCGCTGAAAGGGGTTCTGAATGGAAAGACTGAGGAATACCGACATAAAGTTTCTGCGCGGTATGGGGCCGAAACGGGCCGAGCTTCTTGAAAAGAATCTCGGCATAAAGACATATTATGACCTCCTCTATCACTTTCCGTCCCATTATGTAGACCGCACGACTATTCGCCGTATAGCCGATTTCGAGTGTGATGACATGCCTTCGGTACAGGTAAGGGGAAAGTTCGTCACATTTTCGGTGCAGGGTGAGGGGGCTAAGACAAGGCTTGTCGGGTTGTTCTCCGACGGGTCGGGAGTCATGGAGGTCGTGTGGTTCCAACGCATAAAGTTTTTGCGAGAGCATTATCACACAGGCACCGAGTATGTGGTTTTCGGCAAACCTTCACGCTTTAACGGCAGATGGAGCATGGTTCATCCCGAGGTTGACCCTCCCGGCGCACCCGGCGCGCAAGAGGGGTTCAGGGGTGTCTATCCGCTGACCGAGCAGCTGCGCAACCGTGGTTTCTCGTCACGGACATTTTCCACAGCCGTATCTACAATACTGGGCGGGGTCTCATATCTATCCGAGACCCTTCCTCCGCATATACTCGCAAGGCACAACCTCATGGGCATACGTGAGGCTTTGTCAAACATACACAGCCCTGTGTCAACCTCGCAGCTCGAACGAGCCAGACTGAGGCTGAAATTTGAGGAACTGTTTTATCTTCAACTTGACATACAGAGATATGCGCGCCGCAGGACATGTTCGACCCAAGGTTTTTTCTTTCCCCGTATAGGCAGGTTCTTCAACACGTTTTATAACGATTTTCTCCCGTTTCCCCTCACAGGGGCGCAGAAGAGGGTGGTCAGGGAGGTTCGCGCCGACATGGCCACCGGGCGGCAGATGAACCGTCTGTTGCAGGGCGATGTCGGGAGCGGCAAGACCCTTGTGGCTCTCCTTACCATGCTCATAGCGCTTGACAACGGAACCCAGGCATGTCTCATGGCTCCTACCGAGATTCTGGCCACCCAGCATTTCGAGACAATCTCGGGGCTGGTGGCGCCGATGGGGGTAAATGTCAGATTGCTCACGGGATCTACCCGGAAGAAGGCCCGGGAGGAAATCCATTCGCAACTTATGGACGGGTCGCTCCATATCCTTATAGGTACCCATGCCGTGATCGAGGACAATGTGAGATTCCGAAACCTCGGTTTTGTGGTCATTGACGAGCAGCATCGTTTCGGTGTGGCCCAACGTGCGAGATTGTGGACTAAGAACACTATTCCGCCACACGTGCTCGTGATGACGGCCACCCCCATCCCCCGTACTCTGGCCATGACTGTCTACGGCGATCTTGACGTCAGTATCATTGACGAGCTTCCACCCGGCCGAAAGCCGGTGCAGACACTCCTTCGCTATGACGAGGATCGTTTTGCAACTTATCAGGGTATAGGAAGGCAGCTCCGTCAGGGACGTCAGGTATATATAGTATATCCGCTTATAAAGGAAAACGAGAAGCTTGACCTTCGTTCGCTCGAAGAGGGATATGAGACCATATGTGACACTTTTCGGGATTATCGTGTGGCATATCTTCACGGGAAGATGCGTCCTGATGAGAAGGATTTCCAGATGCAGCTGTTCGCGTCCCACCAGGCCGATATACTCGTGAGTACGACCGTGATAGAGGTGGGGGTGAATGTCCCCAACGCCACTACGATGGTGATTGAGAATTCAGAACGGTTCGGCCTTTCGCAGCTCCACCAGCTCAGAGGGCGAGTGGGGCGCGGAGAGGGGCAGAGCTATTGTATACTTATGACAAAGAGAAAGATAGCAAAGGATACCCGCAGACGTCTGGAACTCATGACGGCCACGACCGACGGGTTTGAGATTGCCGAGGCGGACATGCAGATGCGCGGGCCGGGAGATATAGAAGGCACCATGCAGAGCGGCATACCTTTTGACCTCCGCATTGCCAGCCTTGCCACGGACGGCCAGATAGTCCAGCTTGCAAAAGATACCGCCTGCGAGGTTCTTGATGCCGATCCATCGCTCGAAGCACCTGAGAATTCGCTCCTTGTCAGACAGCTCGCCCTTCTGTCATCCCGCCTTAGAGACTGGTCAAGAATATCATGATTATGGATAGTAAAACCGACGAAAGATATATGCGCCTCGCGCTTGCCGAGGCCCGTGCGGCTCTTGAAGCCGATGAAGTTCCCATAGGCGCCGTTATTGTCTCTCCGCGAGGGATGGTGATAGGGCGCGGCCACAATCTCACCGAGGCCCTTTGCGATGTCTCCGCCCATGCCGAGATGCAGGCGCTCACAGCCGCTGCATCATCGCTCGGTGGGAAATATCTTCAAGGGTGCACCCTTTATGTGACAGTAGAGCCGTGTCTGATGTGTGCCGGCGCGATAGGATGGGCACAGGTGGGTAGGGTGGTGTTCGGTGCGGCTGATCCGAAGCGCGGCTATCGTTCGTTTCTCCCGTCACGTTCCCCGTTCCATCCGCGTGCGGTCGTGACGGAGGGTGTGCTTGCCGATGAATGCGCGTCCCTTATGCGCTCTTTTTTCAAATCAAGGCGGTGATTTTGATGGTTATAATAGAACAATAACATCTCTGACTGAAATGAAACCGAAACTTGTAATATCGTCCGGTGCCGGCATCAGCGCCGAAAGCGGTATATCCACATTCCGTGATGCTGACGGATTGTGGGAGAACTATCCTGTGATGGATGTGTGCAGTGCTGACGGGTTTGCCCGCAATCCCTCTCTTGTCCACGACTTCTATAATGACAGGAGGCGTCAGCTGGTCACATGCCGGCCCAATCCGGCCCACCTTGCGTTGGTGGAGCTTGAAAAGTGGTATGACGTCTTCGTGATAACGCAGAACGTTGACGACCTTCACGAACGTGCCGGATCATCACGGGTTCTGCATCTTCATGGTGAACTGATGAAGGCTCGGTCAGTCTCTGATCCCTCACGGCTCTATACCCTTGACGAGGTGCATCTGGAAACATCTCCTGATATGGTGATGCCTGACGGCCACCATGTCAGACCTCATATTGTGTTTTTTCAAGAGGCGGTTCCCGAGATAGAACGTGCGGTGGAATGGGTGTCAGAAGCCGACATATTCGTTGTCATAGGCACCTCGCTTGCTGTATATCCGGCAGCAAGTCTCATACATTATGTGCGTCCGGGGGTGCCCGTCTATTATATCGACCCCCGACCGGCATCGGTGCCGGACACCGTTTGTACCATACCTCTTCCGGCTACGCGAGGAATGGAGAAATTAATCGATATTCTGAGGCCTAAAATGAGATAATAATCAGTTCTGTTAATATTATTTAACATATGGGGGGGGGTAATTTTGGAAATTAATGTATACTTTTGCAATACAAAAGAATGCTTCAATTAGATTAATGTCAACAAAAAGTTAGGTTAAAGTACGGAGGTCGCCGGGAGGCGCTCTCCGTTTTCCTTTGTAATAGTTATTGAAAGTCAATGATGAGGGAACCTTTAATTGTGATAAATTGTTAAATCATTAACGGTATGTTGATTGTTTTCGTTAACTTTGCCGACTGAATTGGAAGGGGAGGTCGCTCTCTGCGGCTTTTGTCCCCCTCATTTCCATAACTGAATCAATATGAAGAACCTTGTCATAGTAGAGTCTCCGGCCAAGGCCAAGACCATAGAGAAATTTCTCGGAAAGGATTACAAGGTGATGTCCAGCTACGGTCATATCCGCGACCTCAGAAAGAAGGACATCTCTATCAAGGTGGACTCTGATTTCCAGCCCGTCTATGAAATCCCGGCCGACAAGAAGGCGCTTGTGGCAGACCTTAAAAAGGCAGCCAAGAGTGCTGAAACCGTGTGGCTCGCTTCCGATGAGGACCGCGAGGGAGAGGCGATAGCCTGGCATCTTTACGAGGTGCTCGGTCTGAAACCTGAGAACACGCGACGTATCGTATTTCACGAGATAACGAAGAACGCCATACTTCACGCCATCGAGAATCCGCGCGAGATAGACATCAACCTTGTTGACGCGCAGCAGGCCCGCCGTGTGCTTGACCGCATCGTGGGGTTCGAGGTATCTCCCGTGTTGTGGAAGAAGATTAAGCCGGCTTTGTCGGCGGGACGTGTGCAGTCTGTGGCCGTCCGTCTGATTGTTGATCGTGAGAACGAGATCAATTCATTCAAGTCCGAACCATATTTCCGTGTCACTGCCCGCTTCATGCTACCCGGCGGTATCAGTCTTGACGCGGAGCTTTCACAGCGTCTTCCTGACGAGGCGTTAGCGAGGGAATTTCTCGAAAAATGTGCCGGAGCCTCGTTCACGGTGGGAGACATCAATGTGAGACCTCTGAAAAAATCACCGGCACCACCTTTTACTACGTCCACCCTCCAACAGGAAGCAGGACGCAAGCTCGGTTTCTCGGTGTCACAGACCATGATGATAGCCCAGAAGCTGTATGAGGCCGGACATATAACATATATGCGTACCGACTCTCTCAACCTTTCGTCTCTTGCGATATCCACCACGGCTGACCTTATCAAGAGCGAGCTTGGGGATGAATATCTCAAAGTGCGTCGTTATCACACTTCGTCAAAAGGCGCTCAGGAGGCTCACGAGGCAATCCGCCCCACATATATTGACCGTGAGACAGTCGAGGGCACGGCACAGGAGAAGAAGCTCTACCGCCTCATACGCCTGCGCACCCTTGCCTCCCAGATGGCCGATGCCGAGATTGAGAAAACCACCGTGGAGATTCTGATACCCGGCCGTAAGGAACACTTCACCGCCACGGGTGAGGTCATAAAGTTTGACGGTTTCCTGCGCCTGTATCTTGAAGGAACCGATGATGACGGAAACGGGGAGGAGAATGATTCGACCCTTCCGCGTATGACGACCGGCGAAAAACTCGGACTGGATGCAATTACCGCTACCGAGCGTTTCACGCTTGCGCCTCCCAGATATACCGAGGCATCGCTTGTAAAGAAGATGGAGGAGCTTGGGATAGGGCGTCCGTCCACCTACGCTCCTACGATATCCACCATACAGAACCGCGAGTATATCGTCAAAGGTGAGAAGACAGGCGAGAAACGTGAATACGGTGTCCTCACGCTGGACTCCAAAGGCCGTATATCATCGCGTGTAAAGAGCGAGAATGCCGGTGCGGACAAGGGAAAGCTAATACCGACCGATACGGGCGTTATTGTCAACGAGTTTCTGACCAGACATTTCCCTGACATACTTGACTATGACTTCACTGCCGGTATGGAGGCCAAATTTGACCGTATAGCCGAGGGGGACAGCGACTGGAATCAGGAGATTTCGGATTTCTATACCATGTTCCACCCCGAAGTGGAGAAGGCCAACGACCTGCACACCGAGCGCAAGGTCGGAGAACGTATACTTGGCGATGATCCGGCCACCGGGCTGCCTGTCTCTGTGAAGATAGGGCGTTTTGGCCCGATTGCCCAGATCGGATCGGCAGAGGGGGATGTCAAGCCTCGTTTTGCCTCATTGCGCAAGGATCAGAGCGTGTTTGACATAACGCTTGAAGAAGCTCTTCGGCTCTTTGACCTCCCACGAGAGGTCGGCGAGTTTGAAGGCAAGCCTGTGGTGGCTGCCGTGGGGCGTTTCGGGCCTTATGTGAGACATGACGGCAAGTTCGTGTCAATACCCAAGGATATGTCTGCCACATCTATAACTATCGAGGAGGCTTCCGCCCTGATTCTTGCCAAACGCGAATCAGACAACAACAAGGTTGTCAAGACCTTTGACGAGGATCCTGACATACAGATACTCAACGGGCGTTACGGTGTCTACATTGCCTGCAAGAAGAGCAATTACAAGATACCTAAGACTATAACAGACCCTGCGTCGCTCACTCTTGACGAGGTGAAGGCCATCATGGCTGACCAGGAGAACGCACCTAAGAAAACAGCGCGTCGCGCCTCAACACGTAAAAAATCCTGATACCATTATGCCACGCAAGTCATTTACAACCAAGCCCGGCGCCGAGAGGAATAGATTCCGTCCCGACGTGATAGAGCGATATGAGGTCAAAGAGGAGATGCCGTTGCTCCCGTTCCTCCTTTCCTCAATGCCCGACCGTAAGCGCACGGCGGTTAAAAGCCTCCTCGCCCACAACCAGATAGCCGTGAACGGGCGTCCTGTCACACAGTTCGACACCGCTCTAAGGCCCGGTGACGAGGTGAAGGTCAATCTCACGCGAGAGTTCAAGGTGTTCTATAACCGTCGTCTTAAGATTGTCTATGAGGATGATGACATCATCGTGGTCAACAAGGGTTATGGCCTGCTTTCTATGGGTACAGACAAAATCAAGGAGGGCACTGCATATGACATCCTTCGTGACTATCTGAAATGGCAGGATCCGCGCAACAAGCTCTTTATAGTCCACCGCCTTGACCGTGACACATCGGGTCTCATGGTGTTTGCCAAGAATGTGGAGGCTAAGGAATGCTTGCAGCACAACTGGAACAATATGGTCTTGTCACGCAAATATCTTGCTGTGGTCGAAGGCAGACCCGATCCGGCCGAGGGCGAGATCAGAAGCTATCTTGCCGAAAACACTCGTTTCGAGGTGTATTCCACGGATGACCCCAAGGAAGGGCAGCTTGCAGTGACCCGCTATCGCACGTTGAAGAGCCGTAATGGCTATTCTCTGATGGAGGTCGAACTTGATACAGGCCGAAAGAACCAGATACGAGTGCATATGAAAGACCTCGGTCACCCGATAATAGGAGACCGCCGTTACGGGGCTAAATCATCCCCGCTGCACCGTATGGCACTCCATGCCCAGACTCTGAGGTTTGTGCATCCCATTACTCGTAAGGACATGAATTTCTCGACCCCGGTTCCGATTTCGTTTGCGAAAACCGTTGCCGGCCCTACGAATTACCAAACAGATTGATACGGCATAAGCGGCGGCCGGGAGGATAATATCCTCCCGGCCGCCGCTTATGCCGTCGTTTTGTCTTATAAAGTCTATTTTTCCTTCATCTCCGGGAGATGCCATCCGTAATGCAGGGCGCCCCACCGTAGAAAGAGTATTGTGAAGGCACAGCACGCCTGTTCGAGCAGGGTACTTCCGCCAAGCTCCATTACGCCCCAGTAGACTATTCCGCCTGCTATACAGGCTGTGGCATAGATGTCTTTACGGAAGAATAGCGGTTCCTCATTGATGAACACGTCACGGAGCACCCCTCCGAACGAACCTGTAATCATCCCCATTATAATTGCCACCCACATGGGATATTCGAATGAGAGGCTTTTCTGGATGCCTGTTATAACGAACAGGGCCAGCCCTACGGCATCGAACATGAAGAGCGAACGGGAGTCGGATGTGAGGACGCGTTTGAACATCACCACAATGACGAATGCCAGTCCTGTGACAGCCAGATACATCCACGAAGACATCCAGAAGACGGGAGCGTCAAGCAGAAGGTCTCGGATGGTGCCTCCCCCTATGGCTGTCACAACGCCTATGGTATAGGCGCCGAACCAGTCGAATTTCTTGCGCGCGGCGAGGCGTATGCCGCTGACGGCAAAGGCAAGCGTGCCGATGACTTCTATTAAGAAGTAGAGCGTCGGTTCCATTATTTCTTTGTTTCTTTCTGATAGAATCGGCAGACGGATGTCAGACCGCAGTTCAGGCAGTCGGGGCGTCGCGCCTTGCAGACATATCGTCCATGCAGTATCAGCCAGTGGTGGGCCTTGGGGATTATCTCTTCCGGGATGTTCCTGACAAGAGCCTTCTCGGTGGCAAGCGGTGTTTTGCTGTTAGTGGTGAGGCCTATGCGTTCGCTGACGCGGAACACATGGGTGTCAACGGCCATTGCCGAGCGATTGAACACTACGGCGAGAATGACGTTGGCAGTCTTGCGCCCAACTCCCGGGAGCGACATGAGTGCGTCAATATCGGCCGGTACTTCCCCGCCAAACTCATCAACAAGGCGTCTGGCCATCCCGGCGAGTGAGCGGGCCTTGTTGTTGGGATAGGATACGGACTTTATATAAGGGTATATCTCCTCGGCTGATACTGCGGCCATGGCGTCAGCTGTGGGAAAGGCCTCGAAGAGTGGAGGGGTGACCATATTGACGCGTTTGTCCGTGCACTGGGCCGAGAGTATCACTGCCACAAGGAGCTGGTAGGGATTGTCATATTGCAGCTCTGTCTCGGCGACAGGCATCGATGACTCAAACCACTCGATGACCCGCCGGTAGCGTTCTTTGACTGTCATAGGCGTTCAAGTAATTTTACTGTTCCGAAATAACCTGCCATGAAGGCGGCAAATCCGCCGGCAAGGGTGGTCAGAAGATAGACGGCGGCCTTAGCTCCCTGTCCGAGCCTAATAAGGGTGCCGGCATCAAGCATGAAGGTGGAATAGGTGGTGAAACCGCCAAGAAAACCTGTCACACAGAGAAGACGGATGGTGCGTGGGCCTTCGCGATGGTCGATAAGTGTTGCAACGATACCTATCAGAAGGCATCCGAGGATGTTGACAGCCATTGTGGGCCATGTCTTGTCGGCCATCAACAACGGCGTCTGTTGCATGGCATAGCGTGCGACACATCCGGCAGCGCCTCCGAGAGCCACCGTCAGACAGTCTGTAAATGTCATAGCGGAATCTCTGTATATCAGTGGGCCGCCGTGAACTGTTCGAGGAAACGGACGTCGTTTTCGGAGAACATGCGGAGATCCTTGACCTGGTATTTCAGATTGGTGATTCGCTCCACTCCCATTCCGAGTGCGAAGCCGCTGTATTTTTTCGAGTCAATGCCGCAGGCTTCGAGAACATTCGGGTCAACCATGCCGCAACCGAGGATTTCCACCCATCCAGTGTGTTTGCAGAAAGAACATCCCTTGCCTCCGCAGAGGTTGCAGGAGATATCCATCTCGGCCGATGGTTCGGTGAATGGGAAGTAGCTGGGACGCAGCCTTATCTTTGTCTCAGGGCCGAACATCTCGCGGGCAAAGTAGAGGAGGGTCTGACGGAGGTCGGCAAACGATACATTTTCGTTGACATAGAGGGCTTCCACCTGGTGGAAGAAGCAGTGGGCGCGGGCCGATATGGCTTCGTTGCGATAGACGCGTCCGGGGCAGATGATGCGGATAGGAGGCTTGGTTGTCTCCATCACACGGCTTTGCACTGACGAGGTGTGTGTGCGCAGGAGCACGTCCGGGTTACGCCCTATAAAGAACGTGTCTTGCATGTCACGTGCAGGATGGTCTTCGGCAAAATTGAGAGATGAGAACACATGCCAGTCATCCTCGATTTCGGGGCCTTCGGCCACCGTGAATCCGAGGCGTGAGAAGATCGCTATAATCTCGTCCTTGACCAGAGAGAGGGGATGGCGTGTCCCGAGCGGCATGGGTGCCGCCGTGCGGGTCAGGTCTATGTCCTCGTCAACGGTATCGGCGTTTTCAAGGGCCTCCCGCATTGCGTTAAGGCGCTCTGTGGCCATTGTTTTTAGTTCATTGAGTTTTTGGCCAAGTTCGCGTTTCTGTTCTGCCGGGACTGTGCGGAAATCCTGCATGAGGACTGATACGGCCCCTTTCTTGCTGAGATACTTTATGCGGAGAGCCTCCACTTCCTGAATGTCGGAAGCTGTGAGGCCTTCGATTTCGGCTTTGAGTTGGTTAATCTTTTCAATCATGGTGCAAAGATAGTAAAATTACTCCCATTTAGTGTTTTTTCTTTCCGGCTTTTTCATCCTCGTCGGCAAAACGGTCGGGGTAGGCAAGGTGGAGTCTGGGACGCCTGAGTGCATAAATGACGAGCGCTATGCCTATGATTATGAACGGGATGCTGAGCCATTGTCCCATGTTGAGGGTCATTGACTCCTCAAAGGCCACCTGCGGGTTCTTGATGAATTCGATAAGGAACCTCGGCGTGAAGATGCCGATGAAGAAGACTCCGAAGATGAGGCCGGGACGTTCCTCGGCGTTCTTTTTCCAGTACATCCACATCAGCAGCCCGAAGAGCGCGAAATAGCAGAGGGCTTCGTAGATCTGTGTGGGATGACATGCCTGGCCGTAATACAGTTCGTTCCATTCGCGAGATCTGAGGAACATGAATCCCCATGGAAGGTCGGTGGCATGGCCGAAGATTTCAGAGTTCATCAGGTTGCCGAGACGTATGAGACCGCCTACGAGGGCGACAGGGATGACGAGGCGGTCAAATGTCCATAACGGGCTGCGCCGCGTTGTGGTCAACGAATATATGATCACCCCGATGATGATACCTATGGTGCCGCCATGGCTGGCAAGACCGCCGTGCCATACGTATAGTATTTCCAAGGGGGTCTGACGGTAAGAGTCCCACTCGTAGAAGAACACATGTCCGAGTCGGGCGCCTATGATGGTTCCGGCCACTGTCCAGAGGAGCAGGATGCCGAGCCATCGTTCGGGAGCACCTTCGTGGCGGTATATGCGGGCCTCGATCTCGTAGCCCACGAGGAAGCCTATCATGAAGGCAAGGCTGTACCAGCGGATTGAAAGAGGGCCGATGCTGAACCATACAGGGTCGGCCGTCCATGTGATAAAATCAAGCACTTTTGTCGGGTTAATTTGATTAATTGTGCAAAATTACGTGAAAAGAGGGGTTAAATCAAAAATCTTGCCTATTTTTGCTAAAAATTAACACGATATACAAATGGAGACAGGAATATGGTGGACGGCACCCGCCGAGAGCGAGTCAGGCCGTCTGATTATGGTCACGGGACGCAAGGATGTGGAGAAGTTCAGGGACAATCCGCGTTTTAACATCCGCATAGAGGTGACTTGGAAATACGAGGGTGGGGCTGATGGTATGCCTGACGCGGAAACGTCTGAACTTATGGAAAAGGTACAGGACAGACTTGCTGAGGTTTTCAGTAAGGATCCCGTGGCAGTGCTGACAGGCGTGTTCACCGGTGACGACCGTCGTGACTGGGTGTTTTATTCGCTTTCCACACATATCTTCGGACGTAAGCTCAATGAATCGCTTGCCGACTTCCCGGTTCTCCCGCTGACTGTGTATTGTGAGAATGATTCCGACTGGGCAGGATATGACGAGATGTCGCAGGCAGAGATAAAGCTTGACTGACAGCTCAGGACTTCAATAAGGAATGCCTGCATACCTGTTTAAAAAACGTTAGGTGTGATGATACGGAAAAGCGGTTTTTGGCAACGCCACAAACCGCTCCTCACGTTTCAACTATTTATTTATGAGAGCCTCAGTATCCAGTTTCACAACTCGGTAAAGAGGACGAGGGATGTATTAAATCACTTCGTTCTCTTATAGAACAATCCGATGGGGGATTTAGCGTGGTTTTGAGCGCTAAAAGTGATTAAAAAACCATAACAGGAGCGGTTGTATTAAGGTTTTTGTGTTAAAATCAAAAATTTCCCATACCTCGGAAGAGGTGCGGGCTGCATCCCCGTCTTCCGGCCTTCTCTCAAATCCATGTGTCTGCTTACAAGTGAGTGTGACAGGTGTTTTTGGATGATACTTGGTTAAGAAACCGAACATCGTTTAAACCGTCTGCATCTTGCCTTTGACATTCCGCCAACATTCCAATACATCATGATTATTCTTCGTTGGTGGCATAAGTTATGCATCTGATTGGCCGAACATGGTGTATCGGTATGTTATATCGTGTAATAGTGGATATGAAAAAAGCGAGACCTTGTGGGTCTCGCTTTGTGACTCCTACAGGATTCAAACCTGTAACCTTCTGATCCGTAGTCAGATGCTCTATTCAGTTGAGCTAAGGAGCCGTTGTTTTGTTTTTGCACTGCAAAGGTAGGCACTATTTGGAGACTGTGCAAATTTTTAGAGCAAAAAAAACGATATTTTTTGAAAATAACTACTTTTAGGATTATTATTGGTCTATTTAGTCGTGAAAGGAGTATTGTTGACGAACATGTTTTTGGTGTATTAGTGTATTTTGCGTAACTTTGAAATATGTAAATTTAATAAACATCATTATGCGAAGAACCATTCAGCTTGTATTTATAGCCCTTTTTTCCCTTGTTCCTCTTTCCGGGGCCGGTCAGTGCGGGGCCGGTGGCAATTATTGCGCCCTCGGAGGAGGAAGGCTTCTTGATATAGATGTCCATGCTTTGGTTGGCGGGAGCTATGTTACCGAGAACTATAAGGACTGTTTCCCTGAGATATCGGATCTAAATGCCGGCATGGGGCTTGCCGTAGGCGTGGGACTTGGTGCCAGATTCAATCTTACCCGCACTTTCGGACTCGGTACAGGGATAAACTATATCAGCAGCAGGGGGACTCTTGACATGGCTGTGACAGGGCAGCAGTCGGCGAGTATTTCCAATGTGTTTCAGCGGAGCCACTATTATGCTTTTGATTTCCCGGTATATGTATCCTTTTCTCCATGTATAGCCAACGGTGTGAGGTGGAATTTTGACATAGGACTTTATTATTCCTATGGGACGAGCGGAAAACAGAAAAACGTTATCTATGATGCGAAGACCAACGAACTTGGGCAGCTGATGACCACCAGGACTGTGCTTGAAACTGATTATTATAAGGACGGCGCGTTTATCAATTCATTCAAAAGGGCCGACATCGGTCTGCATGTCGATACGGGTGTCACTTTTCTTGACCGACTCAGACTTGGTCTGAGAGCGCATATCGGATTGAAGAATGTGGCTAAGTCTACGGGGTTGAAGAATCCGTCGTGTCATAATATAAATATTATGGCAGTGGCCGGATGGCGCCTGTGAAGAGACTATAAGCAATGTATAAACAGCTATCCCCCGGCAGTCGAGAATGAATCCGTCTGCCGGGGGATGATTGTGTGTCAACAGGACGCTTGTCAGCTTGTCATGTCCCGGAATATGTCGAGAGCCGTGCGTATGTCTGCATCGGATGCCGTGCGGTCTATAAGCGGTAGGCCGGGACGTGAGAGGAGTGTGAAGTTTATTTCACCCGGGGTGTCGTTCTTCTTGTCGTGTCTCATGAATTCTATAAGAGCCGGATAGTCGTCACATGAGAATGCCGGTGTACCATAGCCGTTGTCTTTGAGATATCCGGCGAGAATGTGGAGCTCGCGGGAGGGATAGCCCTCGGTCATGTGGGACAATATCATTTCTACAAGCATTCCCCATGCCACGGCGTGCCCGTGGGGGACTGGTTTGTGGCATCGTAGAGCAAGGGACTCGAACGCGTGCCCGGCTGTATGGCCGAGGTTTAGGGCGCGTCTCAGTCCTTTTTCGCACGGGTCTTCGACCACGATACGTTCTTTAACCCTGACGCTTTCTTCGAGCAGTGGCAGGAGGGTGTCGGGACGGCTGTCGAGTATGTTGTAATTCAGCAGCCGTCTGCATGTTTCCTCGGAAGAGAGATAGCCGTGTTTGAGCATCTCGGCATAGCCTGAAAGCAATTCCACGGAAGGGAGTGTGGAAAATAGTACTGTGGAGATAATGACGGCGTCAGCCGGTGCGAAGGCTCCGACCTCGTTTTTCAGCCCACCGAAGTTTATGCCTGTCTTACCGCCTACGGCGGCATCGACGGCAGAGAGGAGCGTGGTGGGGACATTGATGAACCTGAGTCCGCGCTTGAATGTCGCGGCGGCAAAACCGCCCATATCGGTCACTACGCCACCACCGATGTTGATGACCACGGATCTGCGTGTGGCTCCGCCTTTGATAAGTCCGTCCCATATGAGGGACAGGGATGAAAGGTCTTTATGCTCGTCACCCGGCATGACGGTGATGACAGGATAGGGGAGGGAAAGGAGTGGCAGGACTGCACGGGCCACATTGGAGTCAGTGACAATGTGGACTGACGCAGGTCTCATCTCCTCGATGAGCGAGGTGATGGCCTGTCTGACCTCGTTGGTGAAAAGTATCTTTTGCATCAGGATGGAGGGTTTGTGACTGTGAGTAGACTGAGCAGGAGGGTAGGAAGTGCCTCGGCGAATTCGGGCATAGAGGAAAAGACCACGGCGGCGCCTGCCTCTTCGAGTGCCGAACGGGGAATAGGGCCGGTGGTCACACCCACTGTGAAGGCTCCGGCGCGGTCTCCTGATTCGACGCCCAACGGGGCGTTTTCTACGACTATTGACTGGGAGGGGGATACGCGGGCGAGTTGCATGGCACGTATGAATGGCTCAGGGTGTGGCTTTCCGTGTTTAACGTTGCGGGATGTGATGCGCATGTCATCGGCGAATATGCCGGGGTAGTCTTCGGAGAGGCGCGATATCACACTGCCCTGGCCGGAGCCTGTGACCAGTACGCGGGTTATTCCGGCGTCGCGGAACACGTTGACCATGTCTAATGCTCCCGGCATTGGCTCGACGCGTGGTAGTTCGTTGAAATATTCGGTCTTTCTCTGATATAGCGCCGCAGCCTCGGCCGGGTCGGCATCATGGCCGTATGCGCGGTTGAAGAGTCGGTTGATGGTGGCTATGCCGGTACATCCCTCATAGAGATAGAACTCCTCCCGGGTGCATTGTATCCCTTTTTCGGAGATGAGGCGGTGCCATGCAGCCGTGTGGTTTTTCATCGAGTCGTATAGTGTGCCGTCCATGTCGATGAGGGCCGCGCGCGGGACGATACGGGTATAATGATGGCGTTCGAGGAAGCGCCTGATTTCTGCGCCATAGGGGATATGTCGGTTCATTTCTTTCGTTTGTTTTGTTCCTTTACGGGGAGATCCTGCCGGGGTGCGACAGTGTCTGGGGCGGCTATGAGGCCTTCCTTTATGAAATATAGAGAGTCAGAACGGGAGATGGTGTCGGCACCTGTGGAGCCGGCCGGCATCGGGTGCATGGCCTGTGATGCAGAGAAGTCGAGGGTTCTGACCCGGGCGTTGCGTGCGCCGCGCCGGAAGATGTTGCTGATCTCACGGACAAGGTTGATGCGTGTGGTGTCAGCGATAGAGACGGTTTTCGACATGTTTTTCTCATTGAACTTGGCGCCTCCGAGGCGGATCTTCATTTTATCTGGGTTGCCGGTGATGTTGATTCCGAACTTGAACGGCAGTGGGGATTTGAGCACGGCAACATGATAGTTCAGATTCATGGCCATGTCGTTGCTTCCTGTCACTCCGAGTTTGTAGCGGTCAAGATTGAACATGAACGGGAAAAGTTGCAGGCGGGAGTCCTCTACTATCATCTCCACCGTCATGCTGTCAATCACGTTGCGCTCCTTGTGCTTGAACATCAGCCATTTCCCGATGGTTCGGAATGTCTCGTCATCAATGACTCTCAGAGAGTCGCCCGAAATCTTGACAGCGGCTTTAAGGGAGGGGATGTCGAGGTTCATGGCGGAGTCTATCTTGGTGGTGGCGGCTATGTCGGCATTGATTATGCCGTCAATCCCTTGCAGCAGCGGCATAAGGGAATCGATAGCCGGGACGAGTTTCAGGAATTCGCCTATATGGAACTCGTTGACCATTAGCCCGAATGCGAATGAGGCATCATTTTTAGAAGGGGCTGAATAGAGGGCGTTGAGGTCAACGGATCCGATGTCGGTTTTCGCCCTCAGTTGGTTGAGGTTCAGGGCGCCACGATAAATATTGAGTATTCCTTTGAAGTCATGGAACACGAGATTGTCATAGATTATGTTTCGTGCGTTGACGTTCAGGGCCGCCTCGATGTTTGAAGGAATTACGAGTACGGATGCGGTGTCGGCAGAGATTTGTGCAACCTTGTTCTCTATGTTCTCGTCATTGCCTATATCGTCCGGGGCGGCAAGCTGCAACACTCCGTCGTCTTTTTCGGCAAAGGCTGCACCAGCGAATACGGCGGCAGCTATCTCGTTGATGTCTATGGAGTCGGAGCTGAGACGGAAGTTTGCCACTATGGGCTGGCGGCCGGTGGAAGATGTCAGGGCCTTCGTGATGTTGCTGACGATTCCGTCCACGAGGAAGTCGCTGTGGCCGACATTGAGGCGTGTGCCGTTTATGATGACCGAGTCGGAGCTGAATCTCATGTCAAGGTCTGACATGCGGTTGCGCAGGGGGAAGAGTGGTGAGAATACACGTGCGCGTTCGGCGCGCAGACTGCCCTCGGCCCTCCAAAGGACAAGAAGCTTTTTGAGCGTGTTGTCAACCTCTATATCTAAGACCTCACGCCCGGTGGTGTCAGCCTTGGCCATACGTGCACGACGGCGTTCGTAGGCCATGCGTGCCTCCATTCTTCTGACCGAGTCCTCTGGAAGGTCGGGATAGAGTGTCATCAGGGAGTCGAGTCGGGCCTGACGACGCCGTGATAGCTTGGGAGGTGCCGATGGATGTATGGTCAGGACGGCCACGGCATTGCGGAGGGAGGCGCGGCTTAGACGGTCGCCGTATATGGCCCTCTCGGCACCGATATCAAGATGGAGTCGCGGTTTTGCGGCGTCATCCTTATAGCGGGTGAGTGATGTGCCCACCATGGCGTTGCGGAGACGCACCCTCACGGAGTCCTCCGTGGATCGGAGCATGAGCCGTTCAGCCATGATGCGGCCTCCGATCGGATTTATGAGGGTTGTGTCGGTGCTTGAAGCCGTATTTTTGCATCCTACACCCATTTTGAGGCCTTTTCCTTGCATTTCCATCCCGGGAATGAGGCATGAAAGAGTGTCTATTTTCAGTGACGCCGTCAGAAGGGAGTCCGTGGTGGCCTCCATGCGGGTGAATGAGGTATTGGTGCCGAGATGCAGGCTCATTTCGCGTGAATATATGTGTATCGGGGCTTCTGGAAGGTTTACATCAAGATTTGTCAGAGTGGCATCGCCGGTGAGGAGGACACGGTGGAAGTTTTCTTTGTCGAGATAGCTTCGGCGCAGGGAGAAGTCACAGTCGGCTTTTAGAAGTCCTTTGATAGTGCCGGGAAATTTGTCGAGGAGGATGCGAGGGAGCTTGGCCATGCTTAGTCCGCCACGAAATGTACCTTTTATATAAGGATTGGAAATGATGTCTGTCACTGTGGCTGAAAGAAGGAATCCCATTCCTTCTCCCTGGGCTTTGAGGCGGTGGATGTCTATGGTTGAGCGGTCGGGGTTGAGGCCGTCTATGTCGGCCGAGATGTCGGCTTCGAGTATGTCAAGACTCATCCTGTCATATTTGGCGCTCCCTCGCGGAATCTTTATGGAGAAAGATAACGATGGTATTGAGTCCGTCCCTATGGTATAGGGACGTGTCAGGGCTGCTTCGGAGCTGATGGAGAAGTCGGCGTCAATCTTGCCTAATTCTCCGCGTAATTCACTGGGAACCAATGCCACTATCTCCTTGAAAGGAGTGAGTGGGATGGAGGCGTCAAGGCTTTCAACGCGGATGCTGTCCTTGAAATCCACCTTTGCAGAGAGATTCAAGGATACGTCGCCGGCGCGGATGACAAATTTGTCAAGAGAGGCTTTCATAGGCATGGACGGTGACCAGGTCACATCTCCGCCAAGCCCGAGACCGAGTTCGTTTATTGTGAGGTCTGGGATGGATAGAGAGGTGAGTCCGGCTATGTCGAGCTTATATACCGGGGCGGAATTGCCGTCGAGAGATGTCGTTGAGAGAAGAAGGCGGGAGTCAACGGAGTCAGGAAGAGAGACATAGCGTATGGGAAATCCTCCCTCTATTCTGAAAGTCTCCATCTCTATCTTTGGAATCAGTATGGCCGATTCTTTGTCTTTTGAATCATCTGATTTTGGAAATATGTCGAGACTTGATGAGGAGGGTGTGGCCTGTACGAGATTGAAGGCCGGACGATCTATGGTGATGTCATAAAGGTGGAGGGTACCGCTGATGAGCTGCGGGATGTTGACGGCTCCGTTCAGACGGTTTATGGTGAGGAGGGTGTCGGCATAGGCCGGGAGTCTTGACGACACGGAGTCGGGCAGACCTTCAAAGGCGTCTGTCAGCACCGTTAGCCTGCTGACATCGAGTCGGAATTTAGGGAAGGTCTTCCAGAAGCTTATCTCTATGCGTTCGGCACGGAGGGTGCCGTTGATATTCTTGTCGGCTATCTTTTCGATTATCGGGGTCAGGCGTTCTGGTTTCAGATAATTGACCGCCACCGTTATGACGGCGGTTATAAGAAGCAGTATGGAAAGGAACACCCACCCGAGGGCGCGGAGTGTCTTTTTCCACATCGGGCGGGGGGGCTTTACGGGTATATTTTTAGAGTCGTGGTCTTCGCTCATTTATATGATAATGTATAGATATTACTCAGGTTTTCTGGCGGTGATGTGGAAACACGGCTGGCCGCGTTCGTATTTCACCCACAGCTTTCCTTCTTCACGCATGGCTTTCAACACCTCTCCGAGTATACCTTTTAGGTCGTCCACGCTGCGCGCGGGAGCGGGAGAACCGGCCACGAACGAGGCATAGGATATGTCGAACGTTGTGCCGTACTGGTGGACGGACGAGTCTACGGCGTTGCGGTTGCGGCGTCTCAGACGTTTGACGGTCTGCGGTGTGCGCAGGAGGCTCGTGACCTTTATGCGGTAGTCACCGCCTCCACGGGCTGTGATGGTGTCACGGAAACGGCGTCCTATCTCGCGGAGGGTCACGGCGGCTTCCGGGACAAGATATGGACGGGAGAATATCAGTGTGTCCAGATAATAATCCTGGCATGTGGTTATCTTCACCAAGGGGCGGCGCAGCTGCCAGTGGGAACGTGTGTCAGTGAGTGGCGTTATGCCATATTTGGCTGCTTCGGCGAGATGGACGTGGTTTGAGTCGTTGAAGAAGGCACGCATGTTGCCGAAATAGTTCACCTTGATGCGTTGTGTCGGTTCGGGCATTTCTTCAAGATGCCTTTTGTGAAACGACACGGTATCGGCCTTTTCGAGGTCATGAACCGATGTGCCACGCATTATCTGCGTGACAGGGGCTTCTTCGGCCACTATTTCCGAGCCATCATCCTCGCTACGGTTGACGGGGACACACATCACCACACACAGCGAGATGAACAGCATCACCGGCAGCAAGAGTTGCAGGGCTTTTGTCCTGTTGAGTTTCCTGTGTTTCTTCCTGCCGCTCATTATTCGTCGGTTTCGATGCCTGCATCGGCGAGGGCCTGGGCGCGTTCGATGCATGTAGCGCACTTGCCGCAGTGCTTCTCACCTCCCTTGTAGCATGAATATGTGAGAGAATAGTCTACACCCAGAGCCTTGCCGCGCCGTGCTATATCTGACTTGGTGATATTGGTATACGGGGCTTCGAGCCTCAGGTGTTCGTAGGTTCCGGCGGCAATTGCCTCGCCCATAGCCTTTACGAAGTCCGGGCGGCAGTCAGGATATATCTCGTGGTCTCCGCCATGGTTGGCCAGCATCAGGCCTTGCAGTCCGAGGCTTTCTGCGAGTCCTGCGGCCACGGAGAGCATTATCCCGTTGCGGAAGGGTACCACCGTAGAGCGCATGTTGTCATTGCCGTAGCTTCCCTCCGGAACCGACTCGGCCCCATCCAGTAGGGAGCTGTGGAAGTGCTGACCCATGAACGACAGATCTATCTCGATCCACCTGATGCCGAGTTTCTCACAGTTGAGGCGGGCATAGCGAGCCTCCATCAGATTGTGGTTCGAACCATACTGGAATGTAACGGCTGCCGCTATGCGGTCTCGGTAATCCCATAAGAGTGTGACGGAGTCCATCCCGCCCGAGAGGACTATGAGCATGTCTTTTTCCATGAATCTTAGAATGATGAGGGGAATGATTCGATAAGTCTGTGACGTGCCATTTCCTGATGTTCATGGTCGCCGTAGTTTGCAAATGGGTGTATGGCTATTCCGCCACGCGGGGTGAAGATGCCTTTTACCTCTATGTATCGGGGATCCATCAGGCGGATAAGATCCTTCATGATGATGTTCACGCAGTCCTCGTGGAAGTCTCCGTGGTTGCGGAAGCTGAAAAGGTAGAGTTTAAGGCTCTTGCTCTCCACCATGAGTGTGCGCGGTATGTAGGATATGATGATCTTTGCAAAGTCCGGCTGCCCGGTCTTGGGGCAGAGGGAAGTGAACTCGGGACACAGGAAAGTCACGAGATATTCGTTGGAGGGATGTTTGTTGACAAATGTTTCAAGGACGTCAGGCGAGTATTTGTCGGGATATGATGTGCCGGTGTTGCCAAGCAATGTGACTCCGGCCAGTTCTTCGTCATTTCGCATATTGTAAAACCTTATATATTCACTGCAAAAGTAGCTAAAAAACGTGAGATGGCAAGGGGGACAGGCCGGGTAATGGTTTAAAGTTTAGAAAGTTTAATTTTTTTGAGAATTCTGTTGGTGAATGTTACACTGGAAGGAGGGTGGGGTGGATAAATGGAGGTCTGGACGGACTCTTCCTTTTTGGGGACGGCAGATGAGCTTTTTGAGTGTTTTGTCTACAATCTTTTTGCTAAATCTGACATTTTGCCACGAATGTTAGACAGAAATGGCACAAAATGATGTGGATATAAGAAAAGTTAACATTTTTTTTGATAACACAGATTAACACATATCTAAAAAAGTATTACTTTTGCAATTGACAAGTAGGCATACTATGTCTGAAAAATAACAGTCCTGTCTTATTAGGACGGTTCTACTGCTATTAAAATCATTTTTATTCTATACTTTAATTATTTCGTTTTTTATCTATTCAGGTATGAAAAAGCTGTTTCTTCTTCTTGCGGCAATCATCACCTTCTCGCTCAACGTACTGGCGCAAGACCAGCGTGTGACGGGTGTGGTAGTGGGAGCCGACAACGGTGAACCCCTGGTGGGCGCAACCGTTATGGGAGTGGGTACGAGCGTTGGTACCGTCACTGACATTGACGGCAACTTCTCTCTCAACCTTCCCGCAAAAGTCAAGAAATTATCCGTTTCCTATGTAGGCATGGAGACAAAGGAGGTAAACATTACTCCGGGAGTTGCCATGAACATAGCGCTTGACGGTTCAAATATGCTCGACGAGGTCATCACCGTGGCCTACGGTACTGCCAAGCGTTCGGCTTTCACTGGTTCGGCTTCGGTGCTTGACGCATCGGAAATCGAGTCAGTACAGGTTTCCAACCCGGTAGAGGCTCTGAAAGGCAAAGTGTCAGGTGTGCAGCTTACTAACGCATCTGGCGCTCCCGGTTCAAATCCCACAATCAGAATCCGTGGTATTTCTTCAATCAACGCCGGCAATTCACCTCTTGTAGTCGTTGACGGTACCCCTTATTCAGGAGACCTGAACAATATCTCCTCCCAGGATATTGAAAGCATGACCGTCCTCAAAGACGCTGCTTCAAATGCACTTTATGGAGCACGTGGTGCCAACGGTGTCATCCTTATTACCACCAAGAAGGGTAAGGGCGATGCCAAGGTGACTTTTGATGCCAAGTGGGGTTCAAACAGCCGTGCCACAAAGTTCTATGATGTTATAACAGATCCCCGTGAGTACTATAATACTTATGCATGGGGTCTGGCAAACAGCCAGATTTTCAAAGGGAAGGATCAGGTTGCAGTTCTGAAATATGTACGTGAGAATCTTATCGGTTCACCCGATGATACTTCTGTGGGCCTTCGTTACAACGTGTTCACCGTGCCCGAAGGCGAGGAACTTGTAGGTGAGGACTTCCGTATCAATCCGAATGCTACCATCGGACGTCTTGTAAGTACTGAGAATGGTGACTATTGGCTTCAGCCGGATGACTGGCGTGATGAGGCCTATGGCAACGCCCTTCGTCAGGAGTATAACCTAAGTATTGCACAGGCCAGTGACCGTGGCTCTTTCTATGTGTCTGCCAGCTACCTTAACAACCAAGGTATCGTGCAGAACACAGAACTTGAGCGTTTTACAGGTCGTATGTCTGCCGATCTTCAGGCCAAGCCTTGGCTTAAAGTAGGTGCCAACATGAGCTACACTCATTTCTCCAACAAGGCTCTTGGAGATGAGGGTGAGTCTGCTTCTTCGGGCAATGTGTTTGCAATTGCCAACCAGATTGCTCCTATCTATCCTCTTTGGGTACGTGACGGCAACGGTGCGATTATGACCGACTCCAACGGAATCCAGATGATGGACTATGGTGATGGTATGAATGCAGGTCTTAACCGTCCCTACATGTCAAACGCCAATGCCATCCAGTCGTCTCGTCTTGACGTGGACAAGGGTGAAGGCAATGCTTTCAGTGCTAATGCTTTTGCTGAAATCCGTTTCCTGAGAGATTTCAAGTTTACCACAAACAACTCTGTGGATATTGATGAGACACGTTTCAACAATGTCACAAATCCCTATTACGGTCAGTATGTTTCGCAGAACGGTATGGTTTCTGTGTCTCATCAGAGATCAATAAACTATACCTACCAGCAGCTTCTCAACTGGACACGCCAGTTTGGCGACCATAATATAAGCGTTCTCCTCGGTCATGAAAATTATTGGCAGAAGAGCTACGTCCTGATGGGTAGTGCCCATAACATGCTTCTTCCCGACAATGAGGAACTTGCCGGTGCCATCGAGACTGATAACAATACATCTTATCGTGGCGATTATAACAATGAGGGCTGGCTTGGACGTGCCAATTATGACTATGACGGCACATACTTTGTAAGCGCTTCTCTGCGTCGTGATGCATCGTCTCGATTCCATCCTGACCACCGTTGGGGTAACTTCTGGTCACTCGGTGGTGCTTGGATTATCAGCAAAGAGAAATTCTTTAATGCTCCCTGGGTAGATATCTTGAAACTAAAAGCCTCTTATGGTGAGCAGGGTAACGATAATATCGGAAGTTACCGATATGTCAATACATATTCTATCATCAACTCTAACGGACATCCTGCCGCTGTGCCCCTTACAATGGGTAATCCCAATATAACCTGGGAAAAAGGTGGTAACTTCAATGCTGGTGTCGACTTTAGCTTCTGGAACGAACGTCTTGGCGGTACTTTCGAAGGATTTATAAGAAATACCTATGATATGCTCTCCTATTTCCCTCTTCCTCCGAGCTTTGGTTATGGAGGTTATTATAGGAATGTTGGTGACATGTCTAACCGTGGTGTGGAACTTGATGTCCATGGCGATATTATCCGCACAAAGGATATTACATGGAGCGCGAACTTAAATATCACTTGGTATAAGAACAGGATTACAAAGCTTCCTGAATGGAGTAAGACACTTGAAGTCGACGGAGTTTCCGGATACTCAGGCAGCGAATACTTCTATGGAGAAGGCGAACCTATCTATACATTCTATATGAAGAAATCGGCCGGTGTGAATCCTGAGACAGGTATGCCCCGTTGGTGGCGTAATACCAGGGATAAGGACGGTAATATAACCGGTCGTGAAATGACTGAGACTTATTCTGATGCTGACAACTATCTCTGTGGAACCGCCCTTCCGAGTGCATACGGTGGTTTTGGAACCAGTCTTAATGCATATGGATTTGATTTCTCGATTGATTTTGTTTACCAGCTTGGTGGTCAGGTTTATGACGGTAGCTATGCCGGTCTGATGGGTTCTGTGACACAGGAAGGCCGTGGTACAGCCATCCACAAGGATATTCTGAATTCATGGACTCCTGAGAATCCTAACAGTGGTCTTCCGAGATTTTCTTACGGAGATCTCTATACCGCAGGTTTCTCAGACCGCTTCCTCACTGACGCAAGCTATCTGGCGCTCCAAAGCATAAACTTCGGATATACTCTCCCCTCCAAGATTACTCGTAAAATCGATGTAGACAAGATCCGTGTATATATGAGTGCGGACAACATCGCGCTTTGGTCAAAGCGTCAGGGTCTTGATCCCCGCCAATCAATCACCGGTGCGGCATCAAATGCATATTATGCTCCTATCCGTACTATATCCGGCGGTATCAATATATCTTTCTAAACATATCTATTTCAGAATATAAAGACAATGAAGAATATATTTAAAGCAGCCCTTGTGCTCGGACTTGCTTCCTCGATGACAGCCCTGACAGGCTGTATTGAAGAAGTACAGCCTACTGATGGCATCACTCAGGGCCAGCTCGACACTTCCGTGCAGGGTGCCAAGGCAGTTCTTTTTGCAATACCGGCCAGAATGGTGGAATATAGCGATGGATTTGACTGGCATGGCAATTTCAGCTATCCTGGCATGATGCAGATTCGAGACAGAATTTTGGACGAGATGATCTGTGCCGAGAGCGGTACGGACTATAACCAGTGGGTTCCTTTCGAACAGCTTCGTTTCAGTCAGGACTATTGGTATGGACAGGTAATCTGGAACTACTATACCAGCCAGATTCTTGCAACCAACAAGGCTTGTGCCATCTATCCGGAGAATATAGAAAGCGAGTCAGGCAAAGGTGCCCGAGCCAAGGCTCTTGCCTATCGTGTTATGCTAATGTTAGACTGTGCGCGTTGGTATGAATTCCTACCCAACAAAGTGACATCCAATATCAACGCCTATGGTAATGACGTGCTCCATCTTACGATTCCTATCGTGACAGAGAAGACAACCGAGGAAGAGGCACGTAACAACCCTCGTGTTTCACGCGACAAGATGGTGGAATTTCTTCTCGGAGATCTCAAATATTGCGAGGAGAATATCAAGTTTGCTGATTCAGACCTGAATACGATGATCCTTCCTGACCTTGCCTGTGTATATGGTCTGTATGCTCGTCTGTATCTTTGGATCGAGGACTATCCCAATGCGGCTCTGTATGCACAGAAAGCTATTGACGAATCCAAGAAGATGCCTTTGACAGAGGCACAGTGGACTGATCCGAAGAACGGTTTCAATACCCTCAACGCTCCGTCATGGATGTGGGGTATAAACCAGGTCAAGGAGACAAGCTCTGTTCTGACAGGTATCTGTAACTTTACATCGATGGTATCCGTAGAGACAGACTATGGTTATGCCGGCGTTGGTGCAGGTGCATATCCTTCTGTGGGATATAGTTTCTATTCAAGGATAGGCAACAATGACTTCCGCAAGCTTTCTTGGTGCCCGCGTGCATCGGCCACAAGTCTTATCAGAAAACTTCAGTTGAACAGCTACTCTACAAATGGAGAGAAGCAGGCCTTCTGCCGTAAGTTTGAATATGGTGCAGTGAAGTTCCGTCCGGGTGAAGGTGACTGTTCTAATCCGTCTGTGGGTTCGGCTACGGCTCTTCCACTCATGCGTGTTGAAGAAATGCACTTTATCAAGATTGAGGCAACGGCTCATTCAAATCCTGCCGAGGGCAAGACAATGCTGGAGGATTTCATGAACACCTATCGCATGAGCAGTGGCAAATATACATGTAATGCTTCTGATGTAGATGGTGTTGTTGAGGAAATCGTATTCCAGAAACGTGTAGAATTCTGGGGTGAGGGTCTTAATATGTTTGATGTTAAACGTCTTGGATATTCAGTTACCCGTGCATATACCAATACAAATTTCTACCCTGCATCACGTTTTAACTCCGATGGGCGTCCTGCATGGTTAAATCTCCAGATTGTAAGAACCGAAGGTCTGCAAAACTCAGCCGTTACTGAATGGAATAATCCTAATACAGTAGGTCTCTATGAGGTAATAGAGTAATACAGATTTTTTAAGACCTGATATGAATACACTCCGGGCATTGCGACTGTCGCAATGCCCGGAGTTTTGTTTGGGTGATATGTGAAGCTTTCTAAGATGCAGTAGCGGTAACGTCTTTAAGTACGACTGGAAGGGCATGGGGGTTGAGTGTGCCGGCTTCGGTGACAGGGAGGTGGTGGAGAAGAACGAAGAACTCTGGAATCATATAGGAGGGCAGATATTGTGCCACGCGGTTTTTGAGCCATGAGAGGCTGAATGATCTGGATGTGGGTACTACATAGGCCACAAGATAGGCGCTCCCTTTTTCGTCGGTATAGTGGATGACCGCGCATTCCTTAACTTCGCCGGAGGCTATGAGTGCGCGTTCTACCTCGCCGGTCACCACACGTCGCCCCAGGATGTTTACCTCGCTGTCCTTGCGCCGTTCGTAGGCAAGATTGCCGTCAGGGAGCCGGACTCCGATGTCGCCCGTGCGGGCCACACGAGTGCCGTCTTCGAGAGTGGTGATTTCCGAGAGCTGTTCGGCCCTGTGGTCGCCTGTAAAAGAGTCGGCCACGCAGTTGCCGGTGATACATATCTCGCCTTCTTCGCCGGGAGCTACGGGCCGGAGATTCTCGTCAAGCAGCATTATCTCCACTCCTTCGCATTCCTTTCCGATGGGATAACGCCCCGAAGCGAGGGAGTAGCCTGAATTGCAGCAATAACTTGTCGAGAGGGCGGTGGCCACTGACGGGCCGTATGTGTTATAGACAGGAAGCTGTTCGGTGAGATGTCCCACAGAGGCCGCGTTCAGATTGTCTCCACCACTTATCACGAGACGGAGGGTGACGGGAAGCGAGGGCATTGAGTTGAGTTCCTGCATCAGGTAAGGAAATCCGCTTATGATTGAGACATACTGGTCGTCGGCAAACTTCATCAGTGCTTCGGGGTTGTTGCGTGTCTCGGACGAAGGTATTGCCAGAATCGCGCCGTTGAGGAGCGTTCCGAACACCTCTTCGACAAAGATATTTACCGTACATGCCGAGTATTGCAGCAGCACATCGTCCTCGCTTACATTGAACATGGAGCCGAAACGGTCGGCCATGCTGACCACCTGTCGGTTGCCTACCATTACCCCTGCCGGATATCCTGAGGGTGAGCTGGAATAGAGTATGTAGGCCGCACGGTCGGAGTGGCTGCGGTCTGGAAGTTCGTGGAGTGGAGGATCTGTGAATATGCGCTGGTCTACTATCAGGCGTGTGAAGCTGCTGACTATCGAGGCGTATCGGTTTTCGGTGATTACAAAGTCGACCCCGCTCTCTGTGAGGAACCTTGTGAGTCGTTCGGGGGGATAGTCCGGCTCTACGGCCACGAATGCGGCGCCGGCCTTGTTGATGGCCAGAAGCGAGGCTGTCATTTCCACGCTGTGGTCCATCACCACTCCGACGCGTGCAGGTATGAATGAGGGAAAACGTGAGATGAGAGAGTCAATCATGCGGTCAAGTCCACCGCGGTTGACACAGGATCGTTCGTCAATTAAGACAGGGCGTTCGGGAGCTGCCTTGACGAGTTCTTTGAATCGTGAGTAAATCGTCGGTTCCATAGTAGTTCTTTTAGCATCATATTATACTCTATAACACCACCCGTATGCCGACGGTTTGGCCTTGATGTAAAAAAGCGTATGCCGGCAGAAATGCCGGCATACGCTTTTGACGGGTGTAAAGTCTGTGACTTGAATTCGTTGTGGATTAGCCTTCTATGACTCCGTGCTTGCGGAATACGCGTGAGATGGTTTCAAGGGCGCGGTCAACCTGCTCCATGGAGTGTGTGGCCATGAGCGAGAAACGTATCAGCGTGTCGCTCGGAGCCACGGCGGGAGAAACAACCGGGTTTACGAAGATGCCTTCGTCGAGAAGGTCGCGGGTGATGGCGAATGTCTTGAAGTCATCTCGGATGAAGAGCGGGATGATGGGAGTGGAGGTGTTGCCTATCTCAAACCCTGCGGAACGGAAGCCGTCAAGGGCGTGATGGGTGAGTTTCCAGAGGTTTTCCTGCCTCTCAGGCTCGGTCTGCATGATTTCGAGGGCTTTGAGCGCCGCAGCTGTCGAGGCCGGGGTGATGGAGGCCGTGAAGATGTATGAGCGCGAGTGGTGGCGCAGGAAGTTGGTTATTTCCTTGTTTGTGGCAATGAAGCCTCCGAGTGACGCGAATGATTTGGAGAATGTGCCCATGATGAGATCCACATCGTCGGCCACCCCTTCGGCATGGCACAGTCCTCGGCCGCCTTCACCGAAAACCCCTATGCCGTGGGCTTCGTCAATCATTATGCTGGCATTGTATTGCTTGGCCAGACGGACTATTTCCTTGATATTGGCCACATCGCCCTCCATGGAGAAGACGCTGTCAGACACGATGAGCTTCACTTTGTCGGGGTCGCACTTTTTGAGTTGCTTTTCAAGCGACTCCATGTCGTTGTGCTTGTATTTGAGCTGCTGGCTGAACGATAGACGGCGTCCCTCTATGATTGATGCGTGATCCTGCTCGTCCCACAGGGTATAGTCCTCACGGCTTGTGAGGGATGACACAACGCCGAGGTTTACACCGAAACCTGTCGAATAAATCATCACATCCTCCTTGCCGGTATATTCGGCCAGTCTGTGTTCGAGTTCCTTGTGGATGTCGAGTGTGCCGTTCAGAAACGGCGATCCGGCACATCCCGTGCCGTATTTGCGTGTAGCCTCTATGGCGGCTTCCTTGATGCGGGGGTCGTTGACAAGGCCCGTGTAGCAGTTGGAACCGAACATCAGAACTTTCTTTCCGTCAATGATGACCTCGGGATCCTGTTCGCTCGAAATGGCACGGAAATACGGATAGACTCCCGCTGCCTTGGCTTCCTGCGGGGCAGTGTACTTGCTGAGTTTCTCTTGTAATAAATTCATCGCTTTTTCCTTGACAAAGATGCACGGCATGACCGGATTATTTTTCAGTAGATGTTGCGGGGCCATGCGACCTCTTGCAGGGTGCAAAGTTAGGCAAAATTTCACATTTTTATACATATGATGTCGGTTTTTTATTGTTAATTTATTGAAACGAGGCTTGTTTGGAAACTTTATGGATGTTTTTCCTCCTTTTTTGTGGCGTTTTGTTCCGGGGCTGACCCCGGATAGATACTTTTTTGCTAATTTTGTACGTTTATTAATAAATGACACCAAATTACAGCCAATTATGGATACAGTTCCCGAAGTGACCACAGACCCCAAACGCACCGTGCTTGATTATGACGACATCGTCGGTATGGCCCCTTTCTTCAAGGGCAAGCGACGTCTGGTCAGCGCTATCATGAAGCTTCTGGACATTGACAAGGTGAATTGGATCCATGACCGTAATTTCGATACTCCCGGCCCGCAGTTCTGTCGCGGACTACTTGAAGACCTCGACATTAAGCTGCGGATTGACAACGAGCATATTCTTGATAATCTGCCTGAGGGGCCGTTCATCACCGTCAGCAACCATCCGTTTGGCGCGCTTGACGGCATCACCCTTATAGATATTATAGGTAGCCGCCGGCCTGAGTTCAAGGTCATGGTCAACATGATACTTAATTATATAGTGGCCATGCGTCCCAACTTCATCGCCGTCGACCAGAGCGCGAGTGACGATCCCGCCAAGAAGGCTGTCTCGATGAAAGGAATCAAGGAGGCCATCATGCAGGTTAGGAAGGGAAATCCTATCGGTTTCTTTCCGGCCGGGGCTGTTGGCAACTATAACCGTCATCTGAGATTTGAGGATCGTGAGTGGCGTCCGTCCATCATCAGGCTCATCCAGCAGCTCAATGTGCCGGTAATCCCCATCTTCTTCCACGGCTATAACAGCTGGTGGTTCCGATTGCTCGGGATTGTTTCGTGGCAGCTACGCACCCTGCGTCTGCCGGCAGAGGTGTTCCGCCGCAAGGGCGACACCCTGCATATCTCTGTCGGAGACATCATCTATCCCGATGAGATAAAGATCCACGGCGGCTCTGTGGAGGAGCTTGGGGCTTATCTCAAAAACAAAACCTATGAACTCAAAAAAATGAAATAATGGAACTCAACCTTCACGATTATCCCCCCGAGGTGCAGCTCGCAAGGCAGCGCTATGGAATAATAGGCAATTCTCCCGCCCTTATGGAGGCGGTGGGGCCGTGCAGGTTGCGCCCATAGACCTGTCGGTGCTCGTGACCGGCGAGAGCGGTACCGGCAAAGAGTTTTTTCCGAAAATCATCCATGGTTTCTCTCCACGCAAACATGCGAAATATATAGCTGTCAACTGTGGGGCAATCCCGGAAGGAACTATTGATTCTGAGCTGTTCGGCCATGAAAAGGGTGCTTTCACCGGTGCTGTGGCTACACGCAAGGGCTACTTTGAGGAGGCCGACGGCGGGACTCTGTTTCTCGACGAGGTGGCCGAGCTGCCTCTTACCACCCAGGCCCGTCTGCTTCGTGTGCTTGAAAGCGGGGAGTTCATAAAGGTGGGCTCTTCGACCGTGCAGCGCACCAATGTGCGCATCGTGGCGGCCACGAATGTGGATATGCCTAAGGCGATAGCCGAGGGGCGTTTCCGCGAGGATCTTTATTACCGTCTGTCCACCGTCTCCATCTCAGTCCCCCCGCTGCGAGACCGTGGGACTGACATCATACTTCTCACACGGAAGTTTGCAGCGGATTTTGCCGAGCGTTATACTATGCCTCGCATCTCGTTTGATGATGAGGCGAGGTCGATGTTGATGACTTACAGATGGCCCGGGAATGTACGCCAGCTTAAAAATGTGGTGGAACAGCTGTCCCTCTTCTATGCCGGAGACACGGTCGGGTCCGGTATTCTTCATCCTTTCCTTCCTGCGTCATCGATGAGCCTTGCTCCCGTCTCCATTGGCCAGCGTCCCGCCCATGATTATGACTCTGAACGAGAGATGCTTCTCAGTATGATCATGAATCTTAGGGGCAAGGTAGAGGAACTGACCGAGCGTCTTGACAAGCTTTCACATGGTTCCGCCGTCCCATTTATCGAAACCGTGGAGCCGTTTGCAGACAGTAGGGGAGGGGATATGACGCGCTCACTGGTGAAGTTTCAGCCGTTCACGTCACCGTTGCAGACGCAAGATGTGCGGTCTGACGGTTTCACACAGCGTGAGAATGCCGAACCGGCGACTCTTGAAGAGACTGAGCGGGAGACCATCAGGCGTTCGCTTGAAAGAAACGGCGGCCGTCGCAAGGCAACAGCCGCCGAACTGAATATCTCTGAACGCACCCTTTATCGTAAGATTAAGGAATACGGGATTGAGTAGGGCTTTCTTCTTGGTTTAGTGGGAGGCCGGACGGATGACTCGTCCTCCTGTGATGTTGCGGTTCTTGCGCAGATACTCGGCAAGAGGGAGCGGGTCTATCGTTACTTTGCCGGCTTTAGATGACGCGTGGAGCAGTCTGACAATGCCTTTATCTACTATTATTATGCCGACGTGGCTCACGTCGAGGCCTTCGGTCTTTGTCGTGAAGGCTATGATGTCTCCGTCTCGCAGAATGTTTGTGGCACCCTTGCCCATAAGAACCGAGCTTTTTATATATGGAAAACGGTGAGAGCGGTAGCCCACCTCCACGGCTTTGATGCGTTCGTACTGGACAGAATCGCTTAGTGCGGGGTAAGAATCTCTATGTGTTGACATGAAGTCCAGTGTCTTTATCTGGTGGCCGGCGCCTTGTAGGCGGTCTGTAACCTCGGTTATGTTTCCGCGATGGGTGTTGTCTACGATCCAGTCACTGATATAATGAAGGCGTGAGGCGTAGCCGTCGACACGTCCTTGGCGATAACGGATGTTTTCAAGATTGTATAGAAAATCCTGCCATGAATTGCGCTTTTCCGATACGGTTATAGCCATAGCGGTGACGGTTTCCATAAATGTTGTACAGTCCATCTTGTCAAGATTTACTGTCAGCTGTTCCGTATCTCCTTCGAGAGTGGACGGGGCGTATGGGGTGTCTATGAATTTTTTCCCTATAAAGGATATTGCTTCGTTCGGGGTGCGGAAATCTTTGTTTGATGCGTCTACAAGGATGTTCGTGATACGTGTGGTATCGTTTTTTTCATCCCCCCATCTTATTTCTCCTGGATTTACGGCATTGGCAGCCGGGATGCACAGCAACATTTCCGCTATATATATAAATAAGGATTTGGTGTATCTCATGATGTCATGGTTGGAATAGTTACCCCAAAATTAACAAAAATACATCATACTCACAAAAAATACATTGTATGGCTTGCTGCCGGTGGGATATACAATATAGCCCTTCTTATGTGTTTCGGTTTTGGGTTGGTTGGGATATGGATATTCTGGGAATGGCTCATCACAAGCGTCAAACACACCATTTTTGGTCTGTTTTTACTGCGAAAGTGTTAAATAACCGTTAAAAGGGTGTATAAAATTTGGAAGTGAGGGGATAAGTGTCTACCTTTGCACTCGCTTTTGAGAAGCAAGGGCCACGGCGGTGGTCCGGAGGTCTTCCCGGAGGCGCTGGCAGAGCGGAGGGCGCGAGTTTCGCAGAATCGCTCAAATGTTAAGAAAGGTTAAAATCTTCAAAACATTTGCAGGTTTCGAAAATAGTCCCTACCTTTGCAAAACCTTTCCGAAAAGAAATTTCGGAGCGACCAGAAAACGCAGAGCACATTGAAAGAATTACAATAGACAAATGGAAGTAGTACAAGAGTCATTACTGAGTAATGATGTTCTCCAAGTCAATTTCCAACCATCAAACGAATAAGTCAAGCAGGAATGCCTGGCCGGACACGAACGGTTCGCCCGTTTCTTCTCGGGGCTTTGCGAAAGCAAAACAACAAAGACAAGAAACGGTCTTGAAGGTTTTTTGCATCTCTTTCTATATAAGGAAAAGAAAAAAAGAACAAGATAGACAACAACGAAGAGTTTGATCCTGGCTCAGGATGAACGCTAGCGACAGGCTTAACACATGCAAGTCGAGGGGC
>CAJTRI010000008.1:0-35933 GCA_910578615.1 uncultured Duncaniella sp.
CCCGGCATCCCCTCACAGCCGCTACCCCGCACCGCGCAGCCGTGCCATCCCCTGCCTCTTTTCGTTGTCTCCAAGACATATAATGTTACCGTATGTCTTTAATCTATATCCACACATGATGTGTTATTCACTCATACGGGTTGGCAAAAAATAATGGCTGGGAGCCATGATGGGATATTTGCTTGTTTGATTAAGTTTGTTTATTTGATTAAAGTTATCTAACTTTGTGTTGCTATAAAGTGACTTCTATGAAATTTTAGGTATGGCCGGGCAATAGGTTGAACAGTGTTGTCCGTTAAGCCGTCAGCCCAAAAACAGCTGTCTCAGACATAGCCCGTGTGATAGATGACAAGGTTTTGCGGGATGTCTGGCCGGTAACAGGAAGAAACTTTTTGAATCCACCATGACCGCAGACAGATTTGTCGGCAGGGTCATCTAAGCATATTAAAATGATTGACAAAAGAAACATCATCCTGACACTTACAATCCTGCTTGCCGCAATTGCCGGTGCCGGGGCAACTAAACATGAAAAAGATATTATGACAAATTCTTCTCAGAACGACGGGGATGTGAGAGTTCTCCTTCATACATCGCTCGGCGACATCACGATCCTTCTTTACGGTGATACTCCGCGCCACACAGCCAACTTTGTAAAGCGTGTGAATGCCGGTGACTATGACGGAGTACTGTTCCACCGTGTGATAAATGATTTCATGATTCAGACCGGCGACCCTTCAAGTAAGAATGCTCCCAAAGGCAAGATGCTCGGTGCTGGTGATTCCGGCGAACAGATTGATGCCGAGTTCCTTTTCCCGAAACATTATCACCATCGTGGAGCCATCGCGGCAGCCCGGCAGGGTGACAGTGTAAATCCTGAGAAGAAATCCTCCGGCTCGCAGTTTTACATAGTGACAGGTCGGAAGTTCTCGGCTGCCCAGATGGAACAGATGGAACACAAGGCCCAGATGCAGCGTAAGCAGAATGTGTTTGACCGTCTGTGCAAGGAGAACCGGGACACCATCATGACTCTGCGCCGCAACCGCGATCAGGCCGGATTACAGACACTTCAAGAAAAGCTCGTCAAGGAGACAGAACAACAGACGGCTTCTGACACTGTCATCTATACTCCCGAAATGCGCGAGGTTTATGCCAATCAGGGCGGTACGCCACATCTTGACGGTGACTATACGGTCTATGGACGTGTTATTGACGGGATGGACATCGTAGAGAAGATAGAGAAGACCGATACAGATGCCAACGACCGGCCCATAGAAGACATTAAGATTATTTCTGCAAAGGTAATAGACTGACAATGGAAGACAAACTTGAAATCTCAGAGGTATACCGCGCTGCCCAGGTGCTCCGCGATGTGGCCCGCCATCCGCGCCTTATAGGCCCGACAAAGATTAATCCCGAGGCTGAGATCTATCTCAAACCCGAGAATCTCCAACACACAGGTGCCTTCAAGCTACGAGGTGCTTATTATAAGATATCGCAGCTTACCCCCGAGGAGCGCGAGAAGGGTGTTATAGCGTGTTCAGCCGGCAACCACGCCCAAGGTGTTGCCCTTGCCGCCACGGCTAACGGTATTAAGTCGCTGATATGTCTTCCTGCCGGAGCGCCGATTTCAAAGATCGAGGCTACCAAGCGTCTTGGCGCGGAGGTCTGCCTCGTTCCCGGAGTCTATGACGATGCCTATGAGAAGGCTCTCGAACTTCAACGAGAATATGGCTATACGTTCATCCATCCGTTCGATGATCTTAAAGTTATAGCCGGCCAAGGCACCATCGCACTCGAAATACTCGAAGAGATGCCTGACGTTGAGGCTGTGATAGTCCCCATAGGCGGCGGAGGGCTTATAGCCGGAATAGCTTTCACGCTAAAACAGCTTAAACCAGATGTGAAGGTCTATGGCGTACAGGCAAATGGTGCTCCTTCCATGTTTGTCTCCATAAAGGATGGCAAGCGTGAGCATCTCAACACTGTCTCCACCATTGCTGACGGAATAGCTGTCAAGGAGCCGGGCGCCAATACGTTTGATTTCTGTTCCAATTATGTGGACGAGATTGTGACAGTCAGCGATGATGAGATCGCGGCCTCTATTCTCGCGCTTATAGAGCAGCAGAAACTTGTGGCCGAAGGAGCCGGAGCCGTATCGGTGGCTGCGGCTATGTTTGACAAGGTGCCTGTCAAGGGCAAGAAGACTGTATGCGTGGTGTCTGGTGGTAATATAGATGTCACAATCCTCAATCGTGTGATAACCCGTGGCCTTGTCAAGAGCGGACGCAACTGCACTCTCAAACTTGATGTGGGCGACAAGCCAGGACAGCTTTCCGAGATATGCAGCATACTTGGATCTAACGGTGCGAACATCATCTCCGTCACCCACGAACGCAATTCGGACGCCACCTCTATCAACGGATGCATCATCCGTATTGAGGTCGAGACACGTAATAACGACCATATCCGCATGATCAAGCAGGCTTTGGTAGACTCGGGCCACAGCGTGGTACAATAGAAATCTCTTTCCGATGAACAGATTCCGAATGCTCCCCTTTGCCGGGGGCCTCTTTATCGCCGGTCTTGTGGCTCTGACGGGCTGCAAGACCAGCGAGGCCAATTACCGTCAGGCTTATGAGACGGCCGTGACCCAGAGGCAGGATGCCGCCGGTCTTGATTCAACGATATATTCGCGCATCCGTAACAGTGCCAAGACATCATCCCTTGTGGTGGATGGTGACTCCCTGCCTGTCAGAACCGAATATATAGGCGTGACGGAAGGGGAGGGCATCGCAAGGACAGACCTGAGGCGCTACAATGTGGTGGTAGGTCAGTTCAAGCAGATATTCAATGCCAGACAGATGCGCTCCCGCCTGATAGACAACGGGTATGAAGGTGCTTTTATAGTCCACACACGCGAGCCGCTTTACTATGTGGTTACAGCCACATCTGACACTCCTGCCGATATTTATGAGGCTTGGAAGCGGGTCAGTGGCGACAAAGGTATAGTGCTGCGTGCTCCTCTGCCTTTCATACTGTGTCCGGCTCATCTCTCGCGATAAAGATTTGTTACTTCCTCTAAAAATTGCTAACTTTGTGGCGAAAATTTACCATGAAGAAAGAATCCGTAACCCATAAGGGAACAATCACGCAGATTTCGGGCAATATACTGACTGTACGCACCGATGACGAATGCCGGTGTGACGGTTGTGCTGTTGCCGTATTATGCAATAAGGACTCCTCTGACGGCCGGGAATCACTTTCCATCAATGTGGACGATGGGTCACGTTTCGCCATAGGTGACAGGGTGGAGGCTTCCGCTTCTTCCGGCTCGACGCTTTTTGCAACGTGGTTTGCACTCATCCTACCTACGATTGTTTTCATCGGAGTCATCCTCGGGGTGAGGTTCGGTTACCCCGACAGCGGCGCCTGGTCGATACTTGCCGGATTCATAGCCCTCGGCCTGTATGACCTTGTCCTGTTCCTTTACCGCAAGCGTATAGCGCGCAGGGTGGTATGGAAGGTTGCGAGACTCTGACCACGTCATTCAAGCCAATCACATCATATCTCACGTAATACCATGAATGTAATTCTTTTATCAATCATTGTCCTCGGGACTATCGGAATCTTAGGCGCCGCAGTGCTTTTCGTTGTGGCGCGCTGCTTCCATGTCCAGGAGGATCCGCGCATAGACAGTGTTGAAGCTTTGCTGCCCGGAGCCAATTGTGGCGGTTGCGGACGCAGCGGATGCCGTGACTTTGCTGCCGCGTGTGTGAAGGCCGACACTCTCGACGGGCTGTCATGTCCTTCGTCAAGTGCCGAGACTATGAAGAAGATAGGCGAGATAGTGGGACTTGCCGCCGCCGTGGCCAAGCCTAAGATCGCCGTCATAAAGTGTAACGGTACGTGTGACCTCCGACCGGCGCTTGCACGTTTCGAGGGTGCTCCCTCATGCTCAGTGCTTGCCTCCCTCGGAAGCGGGTCGTCTGCATGTCCCAACGGATGTCTCGGTTGTGGTGACTGTGTGGCTTCGTGCCCTTATGGAGCCATGAGGATGAACCATGAAACAGGTCTGCCAGAGGTGATCGAAGACAAATGTGTAGGGTGCGGTGTATGTGCCAAATCATGTTCGCGTTCCATCATAGAGCTGCGTTACAAAGGGCCTCGCGGAATGAGGGTCTATGTGGCATGTTCAAATAAGGAAAAGGGTGCGCAGGCCATGAAGGAATGCAAGGCCGCATGTATAGGATGCTCGAAATGTGTGAAAGTCTGTACCCATGAGGCTGTCTCGGTGGCATCCAATCTGTCGTATATTGATTTTGAGAAATGCAAGCTCTGTCGCAAGTGTGTGGACGTATGTCCTACCCATGCCATACACGCCGTCAACTTCCCGGTGAAGAAAGCCGAGGGGCCGAAACCAGAACCTGCAACAGTCTAATCTCTCATTCTCACTTTCATCCATGAAACTCCGTACATTCAAAATAGGTGGCATACATCCTGCTGAAAACAAGATCGCAGCCGGAAAACCCATTGTCACCCTTCCACTGCCCAACGAGGTGGTGCTCCCCGTATCCCAACATATAGGCGCTCCTGCCAAGCCTGTTGTCAAGAAAGGTGACAAGGTCAGGCGTGGCGATATTGTGGCCGAGGCTGGTGGCTTTGTATCAGCTAATATCCACACCCCCATATCCGGCTCCGTAGTGAAGATTGACGTGGCCCGCACGCCGCAGGGACTGCCTGTCGAGGCTATATATATAAAGAGTGACGAGGCCGACCGTGAAGCTGATGCCGCAGCTATGGCAGACAATGCCCCGCGACGCACAGCTGCCGAGGTGGCTGCTCTTGACGGAAAGGCTATCGTAGACCTTGTTAAAGAGGCCGGTATAGTGGGACTCGGCGGGGCCACATTTCCGGCCCATGTCAAACTCTGCCCACCTCCGGGATCGAAAGCCGAGCTGGTCATCATCAATGCCGTAGAGTGTGAACCGTGCCTGTCATGCGACGATATGCTCATGCGTGAGAATCCTGGCGAGATAGTCAAGGGTGTGGAATTGTTGATGAGAGCGGCCGGTGTCAGCCGTGGTGTGATAGCTATCGAAAACAATAAGCCCGAGGCGATAGCCGCTATGATCTCGGCCTCTTCCCGAGTTCCGGGTATCGAGGTAATGCCACTTAAAGTCAAATATCCGCAGGGTGGGGAGAAGCAGCTCATCGCGGCCGTGACAGGCCGGGAAGTTCCGTCCGGCGCCCTGCCGATTGCCACCGGTGCCATTGTCCAGAATGTGGCTACGGCATATGCCGTCTATCGAGCCGTCTATCATAACGAACCTATACTTGACCGCGTCCTAACGATCCATGACGGAAACGAGGGCCGGAATCTACGCGTGGCTATCGGTACCATTCTGGCCGATATCGTAGACAAGGACGATTATGAGAAAATCATACTCGGAGGCCCCATGATGGGACGTACCGCCTCTACGCTCCAAACCCCCATGATAAAGGGAACCTCCGGCATACTTCTTGACAAGAAGTATGCCCACCGTCGCCCTGTGGAACCGTGTATACGTTGCGGGGCTTGCGTTACGGCGTGCCCCATGGGACTTGAACCTTTCCTTGTAAGCACCCTTTCGCGTCTTAAAGAGTGGGAGGAGGCTGAGAAGGAGAAGATAGCAAACTGTATAGAATGCGGGTCTTGCAGCTATGCGTGCCCGTCTTCACGTCCGATACTTGACTATATCAGGGTCGGTAAGGGCAAAGTCATGGCCGCGATACGAGCCAGAGCCGCAGCAAAAAATTCATAGACAATACTTGTTTATAACGAATCCGGGAGGTTGTATTATGATACAGTCTCCCGGATTCTTTTTTTACATATGCATTACATTGTTGCAAAACTGTAACAAAACCAGTACCGTTGTTGCTGATGTAATCAATTGCTAATCAATGCTATAATGCTTGTGCGAAAAATAGTTTGGCAATAGGATAAAAATAATAATGAAAAAGATTGAAATTCGGTGTCCGTGATGTAATTTTGAATCGTCAAACAAAAACAAAGCCCGTTTCGGGCATGACTGAATAAAGCAATTCATTACAAATCCAAGACCAAATCTATAAACAAATAAAGGCGATATTATTATGGCAAACAAAGAATTTGAAAACAAGCTCATGAGCCTACAAGGCAATCTGCTTAACTTTGCCTACATGCTCACATCCAATCGTGACAACGCCTATGACCTTCTCCAGGACACGACGCTCAAAGCCCTTGACAATGAGAGCAAGTATGTTGAGAATACCAACTTCAAAGGATGGGTATTCACCATCATGCGCAACATCTTCATCAACAACTACCGCAAGGTGGTGCGCAGCTCTACCGTCATTGACCAGACGGAAGATCTCTATCACCTGAATCTTTCTCAGGATTCTGGTCTTGAAACACCCGAAGGCTACTTCGGCGCCTCAGAGATTTCCGATGCGATCAATTCGTTTCCTGATGACTACCGCATACCTTTCTCAATGCATGTGGCAGGATATAAATATAATGAAATCGCCGAGAAGATGAATCTTCCTCTTGGCACTGTAAAGAGCCGTATCTTCTTTGCCCGCAAGAAATTGCAGACCCAGTTTGCCGACTATCGCTGAGTCAGGGCTGTATTATAACCATCAAGACTCATTCTCTCTTTCCCTTCCCTCCTACCGGGACTAAGTAAAAGGCATTCAGACTATTTTTGCAATATAATTACGTAGAGATTACCGTTTCAAAGACATAATAAGATTGGTGAAAAAGTTTCCGGGATGATTTCTATAAAAGGTATTAAAGATTGTTTTAGGCCGATACACAGGTATTTATTATGATAATATAAGATTTTATTTCTGCGGCTTGCGTTGGTGATATTAAAAGATCTCGTCCGAAAGAAGCTTGTAGTATTCAGCGGTGACAGCAAGGTTACGGGAAATAGTCTGTGTAATATAATTGTAACAACTTTGTAATTATGTATATTGTTGAATTACAAAATATTATAATAAAATGTTACATAATTTTGCTCAAATAAGTAAAAATTAATATAACAAAGACACACAATTGTTGTAAAAGATTGTACTTTTGTAAAGTCAAACCGACACAACGACACCATTTCGATAATCCATTTAAAACTACTCATCATGGCATCAAACGAATTTCAATCAAAACTTATGGGTTTGCAGGATAACCTGCTGAACTTTGCACTCATGCTCACCTCCAATCGTGACAATGCCTATGACCTGCTCCAGGATACCACCCTCAAGGCTTTGTCAAACGAGGGGAAGTATGTAGAGAACACCAACTTCAAGGGTTGGGTGTTCACCATCATGCGCAACATCTTTATCAACAACTATCGCCGCGTGACACGCAATGCAACGGTTGTTGATCAAACCGAGGACCTCTACCACCTGAACCTTTCGCAAGACTCAGGCCTTGAGTCGCCGGAAGGATCGGTGGGTGTTGCCGAGATTACAGAAGCTATAAATTCATTCTCGGATGACTACCGCATACCGTTCTCGATGCATGTGGCAGGTTATAAGTACAACGAGATTGCCGAGGAGATGCAACTCCCGCTCGGAACCATTAAAAGCCGTATCTTCTTTGCCCGCAAGAAACTGCAAAGTCAGTTTGCGGATTACAGATAGATAATGGTCTTGAAATGGGTTAGAAACAACGCTCATCCTCCTCTCTCTTCTAAAAAGATCTGCTTGTAAGTTCTTGCAGGTATGAAAAATCCGGCGTCATAATCGAATGTTATCGATCTGGCGCCGGATTTTTTTATCATAGTAAAAATTTAAGTCCCTGATGACGAAGACACGTCATCAGGAACTATGTGATATTATATGTATGTCGTTTTTACTTGCTTTCGCCTACCTTGTTGTAGCGTGCGTTGAGTCCTTTGATGACATCGGAAGTTATGTCAAGAGCGGGGTTGAAATATACGCCGGCGTTCTTGTAGAGGATTGCATCAAAGCCATGTGTCTTGTTATAGGACTTTATGAAGCTCTCAATCGAGTCGTTCAGCTGGATTTGTTGCTGGGCCAGTTCGTTGTCTGCGTTGCGACTGAGGTTTGCCAGATAGTTCTCGGCATCCTGCTGCATCTTTTGGAGTTTCTGCATGTCGGCATTATAGCTTGCTTCCGAGAGATATCCGTTGGAACGCGCCTTCTGTTCGATCGAGGATGCAAACTTCTGTATCTCCGAGCCTTTTGACTGACGGGCGTTGTCTATACGTGATACGGCGCGCATCGTGGCTTCTTGGAGATCCTTGGCAAGATTATAGTTTGCGAGCAGCGAGTCACTGTCGATATAGCGGATATTAAGTACCGTGGATGTGCTTTCGGTGTCTGAGGTTTTCTCGACAGGTGATGCGTCGGTATCAGATTTTTTCCCGTTGTTGTCCCCGCAGGCCGTCATGGTCATGGCGGCGAGGCCGAGGAGCAGCGAGGAGGTTGACATTGCTATTTTTTTCATGTCAAATGAATAGGTGAATGTGAAGGTGTATTACTCTTTTTGTTTTTAATCGTGTTTTTAATCTTCGTCATGATGGCATCCTATTCCCTTTTTCCTTAGAGCGGGAATATCATGGGCATGACCTGAGGGAAAACGCCCTCCTTTGACAAACAATGCCTTGACTCCGAGCAACACCACGGCAATCCCCACAAGGAGGATGCTAAGGCCGGCGAGAATCAGTATTTTTGTCATTGTCGGTGTTTTTTGTTCTGCAAAAGTAGTGATTTTGGCCATATTATTGCGCTTATCTCGATTTTATTTTATAACTTAGTGGTGCAAAAATGATTTATTTAACACTTAATTCACATTTGCGCTAAATAATACAAAAATTCCATTAACATTAAAACTTACATAACAGATGGAAATTAAGGCCCTGCAACCAAAGGCGGTTTTTGAGATCTTTGACGAAATCACCCGAATCCCCCGTCCCTCAAAGAAAGAGGATAAGATACGTGCCTATATTCTTGACTTCGCCAGTAAGCACGGGATAGCCTCTAAGACCGACGAGGTGGGCAACGTTGTGCTCAGCATTCCCGCCACTCCCGGTCATGAGGATGCCCCGACTGTGATTCTTCAAGGACATATGGACATGGTGTGTGAGTCCAACGACAAGACGTTTGACTTCGAGACCCAGCCAATTCCTGCCTATGTGGACGGCGAATGGATCAAGACCCATGGAACCACACTCGGTGCAGACAACGGCATAGGCGTGGCTGCCTCTTTGGCTGTGATGACCGACAATACGTATGAGCACGGCCCTGTCGAAGCCCTGTTTACCATGGACGAGGAGACAGGCATGACCGGGGCGTTCAATCTCGGCGAAGGTATGATTTCGGGCAGCATCCTGCTTAACCTTGACTCTGAGGATGACGCCGAGGTATACGTGGGTTGTGCCGGAGGTGTCGATACACAGGCTTTCTTTGCCTACAACCGTTCGTTTGCACCAAAGGACTTCCTTTATTTCAAGATAAACATCGAGGGTCTCAACGGCGGTCATTCCGGCGGTGACATACATCTTGGCCGTGCAAATGCCAACAAGCTTCTGGCCCGTTTCCTTTTCAATCTCTCCAACGAGCATCAGGTGGTGGTATCGGAAATTGACGGCGGCAACCTCCGCAACGCCATCCCCCGTGCCGCACATGCCGTGATAGGTGTGCATACCTCAAAGAAAGAGGCCGTCCGCACGGCTCTCAACATATATACAGCCGAGCTTGAAAACGAATATGCAGGGCTTGAACCCGGTTTGAAGATAACCATGGAGAGTGTGGACACCCCCGACTTCGCCATCGACCAGACCACATCCACGGCTCTGATCCGTGCCGTTTACAGCGCTCCCCACGGTGTGGTTTCCATGAGCCGTGATCTTGAAAACCTCGTGGAGACATCAACCAATCTCGCATCGGTCAAGATGGCTGATGACAATACCATCGTTGTCACCACCAGCCAGCGCAGCTCGGTAGAGTCGCGTAAATGGGACATAGCCCGTCAGGTAGAGGCCCACTTCCTTCTGGCCGGAGCCAAGGTCACCCATGGCGAGGGCTATCCCGGCTGGCAGCCCAATCTTGATTCGCCCATAATGAAGATCTCGCGTGACGCTTATAAGGAGCTTTACGGTGTGACTCCCGAGATAAAGGCCATCCATGCAGGACTTGAATGCGGTCTTTTCCTCACCAAGTATCCCCATCTCGACATGGTGTCTTTCGGCCCCACTCTGCGCGATGTCCATTCACCCTCAGAGCGTATGCATATACCCGCCGTGGAGCGCTTCTACGGCCAGTTGAAACGTATTCTCGAAAAGGTGGCCGAGATTAAGAAATAGGCTTTAAAAGCCCCCTGAAACGGCAAAAGAAACTTAAATATTTGTCATTGTGGCATTTATTTTTGTTTCTTTTGCCTTTTTTTCGTACCTTTGTGGCGCTTATCGGTAAAACAGCCTCTTCGGAGGCACGAGACCGACGGCAATAGAGATCATCAATCACACGTTTCCGATACGTCCTCTCCCTCCAGCCGGAGAACAGTCAATGGATTTACAACCCCTCCTCCGGCCGACAGGAACTTCTGACATTATCGCGCCATATGGCTTTCAGAGGAAAGCCGGGTCGGAAGTATTTTTGAAAGGGTCGTCAGATAAAGGCCCTCCGAGTAATCCCTCTGCGCCGCGTAAGGCGTGCAAGGGAATATTGTTGAACTAAATCATTTATTATGCGATTACGTGCAGCCCTGCTGACGGCATCGGTACTTGTCTCGGCCATGATGTTTACCCATGGATCAGGCATGCTTCCACATTCATCGGAGAAACCGTTTTCCGAGATTACGATTCCAGAGGCACAAATGCTCGCTGAGCAAAATGACACAATTCCAACCCTGACTGATGAAGACTTCCTTGAAGTGGCCGGAAGGCTCGGCGTAGAGGTGGCCGCCATCAAGGCCGTTGTCGAGATTGAGGCCGGCCGTTCACATGAAGGTTTCTCCGCTCCCGGCAAGCCTCTCATCAATTTTGACCTTACGATGTTCCGTCGCTTTGCGTCGCGCCGTGGAGTCAATCTCTCTAAATTCAGAAAATCCCACTCCGTGGTGTTCAGCTCACATCGAGGCTCACAGACACGCGCCAACAAGCGACTTGATGCCGCCCGTTCCATTCATCCTGATGCTGCGGTAGAAGGTACTTTCTGGGGTATGTTCCAGATAGGAGGTTTCAACTGGGACAAGTGCGGATGTTCGAGTCTTGACGAATTTGAGGACAGGATGAGCCGTTCCGAACGTGACCAGCTCGACATGTTTGCCGAGTTCATAACCAAGGCCGGATTGCTCAAACATCTCAAATCAAAGAACTGGGCCGCGTTTGCACGTGGATATAACGGGCCTGCCTATGCACGCAGGGCCTATCATACCCGCATGGCATCGGCCTATGCCAAATATTCTGATTGAGATTTCTTCGGGGCAATACCTGATTTTATCTTATAAAGTCTTCCGGCGTGGTACGACAACCTTAATCGTACCACGCCGGAAGACTTTATAAGACCGATATGTCGGAAATGTCTTGTCATGACCGCCGTGCCCGGCCTCTGCGGCGCGGGCGTTGTTCCGGTGTCAGTTCGGCAGGATCCCTTACAGCCGCGTTCTCGTTGTCGTTCCATGTTCCGCGCGGAGACAGTGCGTCTTCCTCATTGGCGAGGAAGGAGCCGGGGTATACTGTTATCCTTCCCGGCATATTCGATGCTGTCGGATTCGGCTTGTCAGTCAGAAAGTTGAGTATTGACTGCATCAGAGCGTCGCGTGTATCCTTCCCTGTGATGGTCTCGAACGGGAATCCTATTGCTACGGAACGATGCGTAGGGCCTGCAAAAGCGGTTCCGGCCACACTGCCGTTCTCGGTATAACGCAGTATGGGTGCTCCTTCGGCCGGATTGGCTTCGGCGAATGATTCGGGTGACTCTACTGCGTAGCAGTCTGACGAAAGTGTCTGGTTGAAGGATAGGTTGAGCCGTCCTCTGAATTGCGGATAACGAGATCTCACCTCTCTGACCTGTCCTGTGACGGTGGCCTTGGACTGCCGCCATGCTATTCCGAGAACCTTCCGGGCGAACTCCCGGTCAGCTTGTGCGACGGATGGCATACTGTACCTGTTGTCAAAAAGGTCTGAACCTATGTAGCTGCCGCTTGCCATTATGGCTGTCCCGCACTCTGCCAGCTCGGTGAGACGTTGCTGCATCGCGGCAGTGAAAGTCTTGTAGCGTGTGGCCGATGTCCCGCCAACGAGTATCTCTTTCTGTTTGCCGAGGATGAGGTCTATTATGACAGGGGATGTCTGCGAGGATATAAACGCGTCTGCGCCAGAGGAGATAAACGGATGTCCGGCGGCACGTATCGCCTCGCCGTGGATATACACGAAGTCAAACGTATTTCCGGCTATAACCTCAGTCTCATGGGTGGCACGGCTTGCGCCGTGTCCCGGGGCATCGTTGTTGATCCATTGCGCCTCGGGCCTGAACTCGGTTTGTTCGCCGGTGAATAGTATGTCTCTGATGTATGGCACTCCGTGGTCTTCGGCATAGTCAAAGCCTACGTGGCCGTCTCTGTATACCTCGGCAGGGCCTGAGACACGGGTGAAACCGTTTACGACCAAGACCTGTGGCGATGCGGCTCCCGATAGATCGCATAAGGCAAGCGTCTCAGACGGGAACGAACGGCCCCCGTCGTTGGCGGCCACGACTCGGTAGCTGTAAATATGGTTGTCGTTGGCCGATATGTTTAAACGAGGTTCGTCAACTACTGCCAGTTCCGTGAACGCGCCGTCATTGATACGTTCGTATACGATGTAATATCGAGGTGTGGCGGTCGGTTCGAGAGGGTCTGGCGTCTGTGACCATGTGAGGGTATATTGTCCGTGGGAGCCGGATATTGAGAAGTCAGAGACAGGCAGGGGGGCCACTACACAGGGTGTGCCTTCGGTCTCATGCATATATCTGAGTATGCCCTTGTATATGGCCCTGCTGACATCGAAACGGAAGTTGGGGTCAAGTCCGAGACGCATGTCTGCGAAATTCTGGTGGCTCAGAAGTTCGAGAAGCATGGTAGGCACAGCCGGTTCGCGTGCCTCTACATAAGGCTTGTTCCGCATCTTCCGCCTTGTCCATGACGGGTCATAAAGTGCGCGTATGTCTGAGATGACCTGGTCGGTGACAATTGTGGCATAGGCTGACGCCGTGGTTTTAGGCTTCCCGTTGCCGAGGCGTCCGGCTGTCGAGACGATGGGGAGAGTGCCGATGGTGGTATAACCGTCAGAAGTGGTTCCTGCATCTGTGTGGAACGCGAAAGCAAGGTCTACGGGTATACCGAGGCCCCCTTGTGCGGGATTGGATCTGGAACCGCCTGATATATAGTTGACCCAGTTGCCACGAGACCGCAGGTCGTCGTCATAGTCATCCGTACCTCCCGACTGTGAATAGACACTTCCCGGCATTCCTGCCCATTGGAGCCAGTAGCGTGCTCCCTCCGTGAAGCGCGGATAACCGCTGGTCTCGCACTCTTCGCCATATCCTCGGGCTATATTGCCCATGCCTCCTCCTATTCTTACGGCATCGGCACTCACCACTTTGCCGTTCTCGGAGGAGAGGTTTGATAGTTCCACCACGCGGTCTTTGCCGCGTGCGAACGGGAATGTACCGAGATAGACCCATGTACCTCCTCCCATCGTCTGATTGACCTCGAACACCTCCGTCCCTCTCATGGACGTTACGGTATAGCGGGCATCTCTGGCACTCTCAGGGAGTGACAGGTAGCTGACATAGAGCGCGTATTCCCCTGTTTCGGGAATATCGGCCGTCCAGACAGCGGTCGATGTTTTAGAAGGATTGTCTACCGTGGCCGCCACGCGGGCCGAACCTGCACGGAACGGATTGTCACCCTGACGGAGTATTTCCTTCTTGTGTCCGAAGCCGGCTTGTGTGGCCTGCTCCCATTTCTTGGAGCCGTTTTTTTCGGAATATCCTTTCTGGGCCATTCCTCCGTCGCCGTCAACTATAATCTCGGTTTTCGAGGTGTCTCGCTCGCGCGGGGTCATGACGTATGCTCCGGCATTTTCGAGCATGGGTATAAGATATGGGATTACGAATGACTGGGGGAATAGATCCTCCACCGTCCCAAGGAGTCTGGCTCTCTGCCACATCCATCGGTTTTCCTTGGCGTCATAATACCGTCCATGGCTCTGCCACAAGGCTATGTTCTTACCGTCGAGTCCTTTCGGGGCCTCGGGTTCATCCACTCTGGTTACGAATGAGCCGGAGGTGCGTGGCTCGGGTAACGCCACCTTGGTGGTTTTGGCGGTTTTCCGGCTTTTCTTTTTGGCCCGTCGCGGGGCCGCCGCCCCGCTGGCGATGGTGAGCAGCATGAGCAATATGGCGATTGTCTTCTTCATTGGGCTTGATGGATTCCGTTGATATAAAAACGCCAGCGCCTTGTATCGGGGCGCGGACGTTAACGTTATTTTCAAGTAATTTTACTTGGTTATACAAAGTTATTAATTTTTCTTCACAGGAGGGGGAAATAAGAGGGAAATTTCGTATCTTAGCGGTCTGAAACCTATATCAAAATTTATCATACTGCTAAAATATATGGCCTCACATCGTTATTGTGTCATCATGTGTGGAGGAGTGGGAAGCCGGTTCTGGCCCTATTCCCGGGAAGACCGTCCCAAACAGTTTATTGATTTTTTCGGCACAGGTCGTTCGTTGCTCCAGATGTCTTATGACCGTATTCTTCCGATAGTACCCAAGGAGAACATAGTGGTGGTGACCAATGCAAGATATGCCGGACTTATACGCGAGCAGTTGCCGGATATAGACGAGCGCAATATATTGCTCGAACCAGCCCGCCGTAACACGGCTCCTTGTATAGCATGGGCCGCCTACCATATAGCGGCCATTGACCCGGAGGCCTCGATGATAGTCACTCCGAGTGACCATCTCATTACAGCCGAGAATGTGTTTCATGATTGTGTGCGCCGTGGTTTTGACTTTGTGGAGTCAGATGATGCCCTTCTCACTCTCGGCATAAAGCCGGTGAGGCCGGAGACCGGCTATGGATATATTCAGATAGGCCGCGAGGTGGCACCGGGTATTCAGAAAGTGAAGACTTTTACGGAAAAGCCCAATCTGGATCTTGCAAAGGTCTTTGTTGACTCCGGCGAGTTTTTCTGGAATGCCGGTATCTTCCTGTGGAAGGCCTCCTCTATAATAGACGCCCTCCATCGTTATGACTCCGACCTGACAAGTTTGTTTGACCAAGGCCTCGGTGAGTTCGGGACAGATCGCGAGATGGATTTCATCGGTGAGAACTTTGCCGCCTGTCCTGCCAATTCCATCGACTATGCCGTCATGGAGAAGGCTGAAAATGTATATGTGGAATGTGCTGACTTCGGGTGGAACGACCTCGGTACATGGAGCGCCCTCTATGACCAGTCTCCTAAGTGTGACGAGGACGAGAACGTGGGAGGTGAGACACCTCTGATTACTTACGAGTCTTCGGGAAACATCTTTGCCGTAAATTCCGACAAACTCGTGGTGGTTCACGGTCTTCATGATTATATCGTGGCTGACACGGGTGATGTTCTCCTTGTGTGTCCCAAGAGCGAGGAACAGCGCATAAAGCAGATGGTAAATGATGTAAAGCTATCATTCGGCGATAAATACCTTTAATGTATGAATGCGCCCGGAACACAGCGCATACGCTTCCGGGCGCATGATCATTTTCTCTAATCACCATAAAGATACACGGCAATGGAGACAAAAGCTTACAACCTTACTCCTGAACAGGAGGAACAGTTGGTAGAAAACGAGTTTCGTGATTTGCTTGCGGGATATATATCGAGCAACCACCGCAAGAAAGTCGAGATAATAGAGCGTGCATATGCCTTCGCCAAGGAGGCCCACAAAGGCGTGCGGCGCCGTTCGGGAGAGCCGTATATTCTCCATCCGATTGCCGTTGCGAAGATTGCCTCACGCGAGATGGGGCTTGGATCGACCTCGATATGTGCGGCGTTGCTGCATGACGTGGTTGAGGATACGGAATTTACCGTGAGTGATATAGAGCAGCATTTCGGAAAGAAGATTGCCGAGATAGTGGCCGGCCTTACAAAGATTTCGGGTGGCATATTCGGCGACAAGGCTTCGGCCCAGGCTGAGAACTTCCGAAAGCTGTTGCTCACAATGAGTCAGGACATACGTGTGGTGCTTCTGAAAATGGCAGACCGTCTACACAATATGCGCACGCTTGGTTCCATGGCTCCTAACAAGCAGTATAAGATAGCTGGCGAGACGCTCTACATATATGCGCCGCTTGCCCATCGGCTGGGGCTTTTCGCTATCAAGACCGAACTTGAAGACCTTAGTTTCAAGTATGAGCATCCACGTGAGTATGCCCGTATCACGGCTCTTCTGAAAGGAAGTGAGGAGGACAGGGAGATGTGTTATAACAATTTCGCCGCTCCCATACACGAACGCCTTGACGCCATGGGGTTGAAATACGAGGCAAAGGCCCGGCTGAAATCGGTCTATTCCATCTGGCGCAAGATGGAGAGCAAGCATATACCATTTGAGGAGGTTTATGACCTCTACGCTATGCGCATAATCTTTGACTGCCCTGAGGGGGTGGGAGAGAAAGAGATGTGCTACCGCATCTATTCGTTGCTCACAGACCTGTACCGTCCGCACCCGGAGCGTATACGCGACTGGATCGCCGTCCCCAAGGCCAACGGATATCAGGCGCTCCACGTCACCCTAATGGGGCCTGACGGAAACTGGATAGAGGTGCAGATACGTTCGCGCAGGATGGACGAGATTGCAGAAAAAGGTTTTGCCGCCCACTGGAAATACAAGATAGGTGGAGAAGGGGAGGAGGAAAGCGAGCTTACGGTATGGCTCAGGACTATCAAGGATATTCTTGATGATCCCAACCCTAATGCCATTGATTTTCTCGACACTCTCAAACTCAATCTTTTTGCCTCTGAGATAGTGGTGTTTACCCCCAAGGGTGAGCTTCTCACGCTTGCGGCCGGAGCCACTGTGCTTGATGTGGCCTATACGCTGCACTCCGAGATAGGCAACCACTGTATAGCCGGTAAAGTGAATCACAAGCTTGTCCCTCTTTCGCAGAAGCTCAATTCGGGCGACCAGGTGGAGGTGCTCACGTCCCAGTCCCAGACCCCGAAGCCGGAATGGATGTCTTTCCTTTCCACGGCCAAGGCCAAGACACGTCTGCGCAAGGAGCTGCGCCGTGAGCAGCAACCGTTTATAGAGGATGGAAGGAAGATATTCGAGAGATTCCTGAAAGATAACAATATAACGCTCAACAATGATGTGATGACCAAGATTCTCGGTACCTATCATGTCTCTTCGCGCGAGGAATTATTCTTGCGTCTCGGGACAGGGGAGGCATCGATTGACGACTATCTGAATGTCAACACATCAAGAAGTGCCCGTTCGCTGGTGTCGCGTCTGTTGCGTCTCGGATTCGGAGGCAACGGGAAGAAGAAGCCATCTGCCGGGCAGCTTCCTGTCTCGGTTCCCGCAGGAAAGATCAACACCAAGGAGACATACATATTGCGTTACAACGATGACGAGCGCAATTTCTATCTCTCTGACTGCTGCCGTCCGCTGCCGGGGGATGATGTCATGGGATTTATAAATGACGAGGGGGTGGTAGAGATACATTCTCTGACATGCCCGCGTGCGCAGGTGCTTAAAGCCAGCTATGGCCCGAGGATTCTCGCTGTCAAGTGGGAGCACGTGACCGAGAAGTTTCCTGCCACCGTGCGCATAGAGGGAATAGACCGTCACGGAATACTTCAAGAACTGACACGCCTTATCTCTACCGCGCTTGACATTGACATCCGCAGTCTTAATATACAGGCCCGAGAGGAAGTCTTCACCTGCGATCTCACGGTCAAGGTTGCTTCTACTGATGATGTAGATTCCCTGTGTTCGAAAGTGCTTAAAATCAAGGGAGTCCGCCGTGCCGACAGGGTGAGGTAATCCTTTTTGGGTAAATGTGTCTTTTTGACAAAAGGCACCCCGGCCCAAAGAATGGAGGCCGGGGTGCGGGTCGAACTATTGTTCCTGAGGAGAGGAATGAAAGGTTCTGGTGGTAAGAGGGGGATTATTCGGGAGATGCGAAGATCACGATGCGGTTCCAGTCATTGGTGGGATAAACCTGGCTGTCGCTGCCTGCGGCTTCGAGAGTGAGACGGTCAGCTGAGATACCGTAGTCGCCGGTGAGGATGTCGGCCACGGCCTGGGCGCGACGCTCGGAGAGCTTCATGTTATAGGACGATGAGCCGGTGTCCTTGTCTGCATAGCCGCGAACCACGATCTTGGTCTCGGGATTGGCTTTCATGTATTCGGCAATGTTGTAGACATTGACCATTTCCTCGCTTGATACGTAGGCCGAGTTAAGCTTGAAGCGTACGGTGGGGAGGAGGGTGACATCGTTTTCAACGGGAACCACGGTTGGAACCTCGGGGCAGGGGAGCTGGCTTTCGGCAGCGGCAAGGGCTGCTGAAGTGGCTGCGAGAGCGCCTCGGAGATCGTTGACCTGTGCGTTGGCCGCATTGAGAGCGTTCATATAGTCACAGGGATTGTAACGCTGGAACTTGGAGCCGGTGAAGTGGATGATGACACCGCCGACTGCCGAGATATCGATATCTACGGGTTTGCCATAGACGGTGTTGTTGAAGTTGTCACCGTAGAATGTGCCGCGTCCTTCGGCGAAGATGTCAACATAGGGGCTGACGCGGAATCTTAGTTGGAGACCGGCCGATACAGGGAGAAGCCACTGGTTGCTCTTGACCTTGCCGTCATCCATGACGTTGCCATGGTTGGGATTGAACTTGTAGACGAAGGTTCCGCCGAGTCCTACGTAAGGAACGATCGAGAACACACGGTCAGCCTTGTAACCTCCGATAGAGTTGAACATATCCCACATAAAGTCAACATTGAGGCTTGCGGTACGGGCTGAGACGGTGGTGCCGTTGTTCCAATGCATCGATCCGTAATAGCCTGAGAAACGGAACCCGAGATAAGGAGATATCCATCGACCGACGGCCAGATTGTATATGGCTGTCAAGTGGCGGGAGTCATCGCCTTTGACGCGTGAGTTCTCCACGAACGGAGAGCGGATGCCGGCGCCGAGCTGTATATACCAGTTATTGCGCCATGACCCCGGCGAATAGATGTCTTTGCAATCTACTTCCTCTACGGAATAGACTGATTCCTCGACAACAACAGTCTCCTGAGCGGAGGCTTCGTTGGCAGCCATGAGGAAACCACCACAGGCGGCCATGAGTAGGAATTGCTTTTTCATTACTCTCATAAAGTTAAATGAAACTTGAAGATATTTATTTGTGAACAGTTTTCTTTGTTGCCTGCCTCTGGCGGAGGAGAGGTAAGTTGATTTAGTAACGTTAATCAATCTTTAATTGTTCGAACAAAGACAAAAATAGAGCTGTTCACACAAGCTTTTAACATTAGAGAGTTAATTTAAGAAAAAAGTCTGTGGCATACGGGCATAAAAAAAGGGTAAGCTTACTACATCGCACCGCTACGACCCGATACCGTTGCTTCGATCAAGACCTGGCGGAGTTCTCGGGGAGCTGGTCGTGTAGGACTTACCCGGCTGCAAAGGTACAACTTTTCTTTGACCCTCCAAAATATTTGCAGAATTTTTTTCAAGTTTGTATTATATTATCCAATTTGCCTCTCTCTTCCATCTGGTGGTTGCGAATGGTGCATATATTGAGTATCTTTGCTGAAACAGAAATTTTTAACCTGATAATAGTCATGAAATCATCAATTTTCTTGGTTCCGGCGACTATGCTTGCCATAGCCGGAACGCCCTGCGTGGCCATGGGGGAGACTGTAAATATCTCCACACCGCAGACTTCGCTCATCCTTGATGCGGCAGAGGGACAACCGCTCAAAATACTTTATTACGGCGACCGTCTGTCAGAGGCCGATGCCTCTGCGCTGAGTGACGGTGGTGGCGCCATGTGGCTTAACGCTTATCCTGTATATGGCATATATCCTATGGCCGAAGCCGCGCTGAGCGTGACCCACTCGGATGGAAACCGCACCACGGATATAGCTGTGACAGGTGTATCCACGCGCACGGATGCCGACGGCGGAGAGGTCACGACCGTAAAGATGCGTGACAGATTCTATCCGTTTGACGTGAATGTCAATTACCGTACATATCCGGCCGAAGATATCATAGAAACATGGGTGGATGTGACAAACGGAGAAAAGGGGATGGTGACGCTCAACAGGTTCCTCTCAGGGTATCTCCCCATACGTTACGGGAATGTATGGATGCACTCACTCTACGGTACATGGGCCGATGAGACCAATATCACGGAGGAGCCTGTGCCACACGGCGTCAGAATGATAAAGAACAAGGACGGTTTGCGCAACTCCCATACCTCTCATGCCGAGGTGATGCTGTCGCTTGACGGGCGTCCGAGAGAAAACCAAGGCCGTGTGATAGGGGCTGCTTTGTGTTATACGGGTAACTATAAGATGTTTATTGACACTGATGACGGCGATTATCATCATCTCTTTGCCGGTATCAATGAGGAAAACTCAGAATATCATCTCAAAAAGGGTGAGACTTTCACTACTCCCGAGCTGGCGTTTACTTACAGTGACGAGGGTCTTTCCGGCGTAAGCCGCAATTTCCACCGCTGGGGCCGCAACCATCGTCTACATGCGGGAGACAAAGAGCGTAAGATACTGCTCAATTCATGGGAGGGAGTCTATCTGGCTGTCAACGAGGAGGTAATGTCCGGGATGATGGAGGATATCGCCTCGATGGGCGGCGAGTTGTTCGTGATGGATGACGGTTGGTTTGGCGACAAGTATAAGCGGGATGTCGATAATTCGTCACTTGGCGACTGGGTGGTTGACAAGAGTAAGCTGCCCCACGGCATATACGGATTGCTTGACGAGGCATCACGCCACGGCATAAGGTTCGGTATATGGATAGAACCAGAGATGACCAATACATTGAGCGAGCTTTACGAGAGGCATCCTGAGTATGTAGTGAAGGCTCCGCACCGTGAGATTGTCAAAGGCCGTGGAGGTACGCAGGTAGTGCTTGATATGGCCAATCCGAAAGTGCAGGATATAGTGTTTGAAGTGGTGGACACTCTTATGACGAAGTATCCTGCGATAGACTATATAAAATGGGATGCCAACGCTCCTGTCATGGAGCATGGTTCGCAATATCTCACAGCCGACAACCAGAGCCATCTATATATAGACTATCATAAAGGGCTTGAAAAGACGCTTGACCGCATCCGCACCGCACACCCCGATGTCACCATACAGCTCTGTGCCAGTGGGGGCGGACGTGTCAACTGGGGATTCCTTCCGTGGTTTGACGAGTTCTGGTGCTCGGACAATACTGACGCTCTCCAACGTGTGTTCATGCAGTGGGGCACGAGCTATTTCTATCCTGCCATAGCCATGGGGTCGCACATATCCGCATCTCCCAATCATCAGACCTTCCGACGGATTCCTATAAAATTCCGTGCCGATGTTGCTATGAGCGGACGTCTCGGTCTCGAAATGCAGCCGCGAGACATGAACGAGGAAGACAGGGCGGTGTGCCGACAGGCGATAGCGGACTATAAGGCAATACGCCCTATCGTGCAGTTCGGAGACCTTTACCGCCTCCAATCTCCTTATGAGAGGAAGGGCGTGGCCTCGCTCATGTATGTAACCCCTGAAAAGGATGACGCCGTGTTCTATTGGTGGAAGATTGAGACTTTCATGGGGCAGCAGCTTCCACGCATCCCTATGGCCGGACTTGATCCTGACAAGAACTATCGTGTCACCGAGCTTAACCGTATAGACAACCAGCCCCTGCCTTATGAGGGTAAGACATTCTCAGGCCGTTACCTCATGTCCAACGGTCTTGAAATGCCTGTGACTTACAGAGTGGATTACCACAAGAACACCGACTATTCCTCACGTGTGCTGCGCCTGACAGAGGTCAGATAGGATATTTGGATAAAACCGACCGGGAACGCTATACTTATGCTGCGTTCCCGGTCGGTTTTATGACTGATGTTGTCTGCCTACATACCCATTGGCGGATGTATGCGTTTGTACAGACGGCGGAAGATGTCGTCCGAGGCGTTTAGTTCGTCAGCCCGTGCCTCATAGTCGGCACCGTAAAGGCTTTCGATGAGATCCGGGATATAGCGGTGCTCGCGGTCTCTGGTTATGGCGGCTTCGGCAAGCTTCCTTATATAGGGTGCGTAGCGCTCAGGGTCGATGGCGTTTAGATAACGTGCGCCTGAAACGAGGAACTGGCCTGTTGAATCTACGACTATCATGTTCTCGGTAAGGTCGTCCATGATATCGTCACACAGCCCCATATGGTTGGCTATGTATTCATATGTCAGCAATCCGTCGGAATCTTGTGACAGTTTCTTTTTAAGCTCTTGATCCATTACTGTAAGATTGGTGTGCGATTCGGTATTGTTTTGAGGTATTGTTTTTCATGTTATTCGAAAACGCCGTCCATTGACGATTCCTCGGCGTTATGGTCGGCATCCGGGATGTCGTCATATTCGCCGTAGAATTCTTTTTCACATAGGTCTACGTTGCCGGGAAATTTGAAACGTTTGCTCTGTGAATATTTAAGTGAAGGGTCTGAATATACCTTTTTCATGAACCTTCCGTATATGGGGAGGGCCATAGAGGCTCCCTGTCCGTAGGCCATGGTGTTGAAGTGGATGAAGCGTTCATCGCCACCCACCCATGTTCCGGCCACAAGGTCGGGAGTGAATCCCATGAACCATCCATCGGCATTGTAGTTGGTCGTGCCGGTCTTGCCTCCCATTTCGGCCGTGAGACCGAAACGTGAACGTACACGGTGGGCCGTACCCTCGTTGACGACGTTAAGAAGCATGGAGAGAATGCGGTAATAAGCCTTCTCGGAGATAACCTCGGTGTGGCGTGGCGAGAATTCGGCTATGATGTTTCCATCGTTGTCAGCTATTGCTGTCACGAACATCGGGTCTACCCTCATGCCGTTGTTGGCAAAGGCAGAGTAGGCTGTCACCATCTCCTTGACCGACACGTCTGCCGGGCCGAGACAGAGAGACATCACCGGGGGAAGCGAGGCGGTTATGCCGAAATTGTGCATGGTGCGGACGAGTGAGGGGGGAGAGAGTTGGGAGATGAGGCGTGCGGAAATCCAGTTGTTGGAGTTGGTGAGCGCCCATCTGAGATCTACCATCTCACCCACTCGTGAGCGTCCGGCATTGCGTGGCGCCCAGACACGGCCTGTCTCGTCGGTGATGACAGGCTGGGTGTTGGAGAACACGTCACACGGTGTGAATCCTTCCTCCATGGCATAGGTATAGAGGAACGGCTTGACCGTCGAGCCTATCTGGCGTCGTCCTGTTGACACCATGTCATATTGGAAGAAGGAGAAGTCGGGGCCTCCGACATAGGCCTTTATATGGCCGTTGAGCGGGTTCATGGCCATGAATCCTGTGCGGAGGAAGTGTTTGTGATAAAGCACCGAGTCGAGAGGTGTCATGACGGTGTCGATGGTACCTGAATAGGAGAATACCTTCATTTCGCGCGGTGTGTTGAACGCCTTGTCTATTTCCTCGCGCGAGGCGCCGGCCTTTGTCATGACCCTGTAACGGTCGGTGTTCTTCATCGCGTTGCGGATGAGGTGGTTGAGCCTTATCTCCGAAAGTTCGGCACGATCGGTGGTATAGGGCGCGCCGCGTGTTCCGCGTTTCTCACGGAAGAAGGCTTTTTGCAGGTCATTGCCGAGATGTTCGGCTACGGCTTCCTCGGCATATTGTTGCATTCGCGAGTCTATGGTGGTGTAGATTTTCAGTCCGTCCGTATATATGTCATATTTTGTTCCGTCAGGTTTGGGATTTTTCTCTATCCATCCGTAAAGCGGATTGGTCTCCCATGCGATGGAGTCATCGATGAATTTCTGATTTTCCCATCCGCGATAGTTTGAGCGGTCGGGACGTCTGGCCTTTAACATCTGGCGCAGTTCCTCGCGGAAATATGGGGCTATTCCGTCTTTTGCGTCCACGCGGTGGAAGTTTAGTGTCAGAGGGAGGGCGGAAAGGGAGTCGAGCTGCTCCTTGGTGAGTTTTCCGGCTTTGTACATCTGTGCAAGGACTGTGTTGCGTCTTTCGCGGGTGCGCTCGTTCTTTCTGACGGGATTGTAGTATGACGGGTTCTTAACCATTCCCACCAGGGTGGCGGCCTCCTCGACAGTGAGGTCTTTCGGGGCCTTGCCGAAATAGATGTTGGCCGCGCTCTTGATTCCTACCGCGTTGTAGAGGAAGTCAAACTGGTTGAGATACATCTTTATGATTTCCTCTTTGGAGTAATAGCGTTCGAGTTTTACGGCTATCATCCATTCTATGGGCTTCTGCATGGCACGTGTCATAAGCCCTGAGCTTTGGGGTGAGTAGAGCTGTTTTGCCAGCTGCTGGGTGATTGTCGACCCGCCTCCCGCGTTCTTGTTTCCCATAAGGATGGTCTTGAAGAGTACGCGTCCGAGACCGCGCATGTCTATGCCGGAGTGATCTTCGAAACGTACATCCTCGGTGGCTATGAGGGCGTCTATGACATGGGGGGATACTTCGTCAAAGTCGGCATACACACGGTTGCCGGTACCAGAGAAGTAACGGCCTATCTCCTTGCCGTCTGACGAATAAAGCACCGAGGCGAAGCGGTCGGTCGGGTTTTTAAGCTCTTCTACCGGGGGCATATATCCTATCACGCCGTTGTAGACGAGATACAGGAAGACAAAGATGCCTGCCACGGAGAGAAGAAAGACAAGCCACATTGTGGCTATTAACCCGCGATGGGAGCGGGGTGGCTTTTTGTTTTCGGAATTTTGTTCCATATATTAAGATATGTACCTTTGAAGCTATTTATTTGCCTATCACGGTGTATATGAAGCCTTCTGACAGGAGTTCGTCACTGTCGTAAAGGCTTGCGTCCGTCTACAATGACGGGATAGTTTCATGACTCTCTTGATGGCCTTCCATTACGGCATCCTGAACAGTTTCCACTCTGTGACGCTATATTCATGAGTCAAAGAGGGGTCTTACCGTTCGGCACGGACTGGATTGTTGAGAAAATCGTCATAGGCGAGACGCAGACCGTCAGAAAGTTCGGTCTGGTATGTCCAGCCCATGGCGGTAGCTTTGCTGATGTCAAGTAGTTTGCGGGGAGTACCGTTGGGGCGTGACGTGTCCCATAGGATTTTTCCTGTATATCCCACTGTCTCGGCAACAAGCTCTGTCAGCTCCTTTATGGTCAGCTCCTTGCCGGTTCCGGCGTTCACGGTCTCGGCATCGGAGTAGTTTTCCATCAGGAACAGACACATCCCGGCAAGGTCGTCGACATATAGGAACTCTCTGAGCGGAGAGCCGTCACCCCAGCATGTCACTTCTGCAAGCCCCTGTTCCTTGGCTTCGTGGAAGCGGCGTATCAAGGCTGGCACCACGTGGGAATGTTCGGGATGATAGTTGTCTCCGGGGCCGTAAAGGTTGGTTGGCATGACCGAGATGAAGTCGGCGCCGTGCTGGCGGCGGAGGTATTCGCAATATTTCAGTCCGGATATTTTGGCGAGGGCATAAGCCTCGTTTGTTTTTTCAAGTTCCGATGTGAGCAGGCAGCTCTCCGGCATGGGCTGGGGGGCAAGGCGCGGATAGATGCAGGATGAGCCGAGGAAAAGCAGCTTGCGCACACCGTTGCGCCATGCGGCACGGATGACGTTCATTTCGAGCATCATGTTGTCATACAGGAAGTCGGCGGGAGCGGTATCGTTGGCCACTATGCCTCCTACCTTTGCGGCCGCGAGAAACACATAGTCGGGTTTTTCGCTGGCAAAGAACTTGTTGACAGCCTGTTGGTTTACAAGGTCGAGCTGGCGGTGGGTGCGGGTGATGATGTTGTCATATCCACGATGTCGCAGTTCCCTGACGATTGCCGCCCCGACCATTCCGCGATGACCGGCTACGTATATCTTGGCGTCTTTTTCCATAATTCTGCTTGTTTCAATCCGCAAATGTACGAATTATTGGCAATATGGGGAATATAGGCAACGTTAATTTTTATCACGACCGTATTCTTCGAGGTAGGCTTCACATGCCATTGCAAGCTCGTCATACCATTCCTTGCCGAAGTAGTCGGTCAACGGGCCTTTCAGGAACTGGTAGAGCCTTATGCCGAGTTTTCTGCCGAGTTTTTCAGCCGGACGGCATATGTCCCATCGGTGATAGTTTACAGCGGTGAATGACGGGTAACGGGTGAGGCGGACGGGATACAGGGCGCATGATGCCGGTTTGCGGAATCCACCTGTCTGTCCGGCGGAACATGCACACTCTATGGCACACTGGCACACCCCGCCCGGGGCATAGGAGGTGAAGACGCAGTTGCGTCCTTCCACAATCTGGGTGACAAGGTCGCCCTCCTCGTCAAGATAGCTTGTCCCTTCTTCTTCGATGCGTCTGACTGCGGAGGGAAGGAGTCGCGGTGTCAGAATCGGGAGAAGGCTGTCGATGGTGTCGCGTTCATCGGCAGTGAGAGGTGCGCCGGCATCACCTTCGATGCAGCATTCGCCGAGACAGGCGTCTATGTCACAGCAGAAAAATCGCTCGGCGAGGTCGAGCGACACAAGTGTATCCTGTATTTGAAGCATGATTTCTTCTTCGTCCATTTATCGATGTTTAAAATATCGGGTAGAAGGCCGTGGAGTAGGTATATTTGATGTCAAACTGTTCTTGTGTCAGGGTGAGCATGTAGATGCCCTGTGCAAACATGAGCAACGGCCATATTCCGCATGAGACGAGGGAGAGCAGAATGGTTAGGAAGGCGGCTCCGATTTTACCGAGATAAAAGTATTGCGCCCCTAAGCCGCCGAGGAGTATGGCCAGTACTCCTGCAACCACGCGGTCTTTGACGTAAATTCCATGGCTTGTGTAATATGGATTGGTGCGGCCCGAGATCAGTTCCATAAGTTCCGGGTAGTTGAACAGAGGTTTCCAGTCATGGTTTTCGGCTGTGCAGACCATCGTCGTAGTGTTCACAGGATATGACACCACCTGTTGCAGAGTCATTGGGCCTAATGTTTTTCCGTTGATACTGATGAAGTATTCCATATCGGTCAGGAATTATTGGTTGGGAGATTCAGAGATCGTCATCGTCTGCCATGGAGGCGGCAAGCTGTTTCTGGGCCTTTATGCCGAGGGCATGCAGGTCTTTGGCGCGTTTTACGAGGTTGCCTGTGCCGGACGAGAGTTTGCGGACGGCATCCTCATGGGCCTTTCTGGCTGCCGAGAGGGCTTTGTCTATACGCTCCATGTCGGTAGTAAAGTCGGCAAACTTGTCATACATCTTGCCGGCTTCCTCTGCTATCTTTATGGCATTGCGTGTCACCTTGTCGCGGCTCCATAGCTGTGCTATCAGACGGAGTCCTGATACAAGATGCGTTGGGGAGACAATCAGCACCTTGCGGTCATAGGCGTCCTGCCAGAGTGACGGGTCAAGGCGCATGGCCGCTATGTAGGCCGGCTCGTTGGGAATGAACATCATCACGAAGTCAAGTTTTCCGTCCCCGCTGCCCACGTGGGCGTGGTAGCTTTTACGGGACAGCTTGTCCACGTGGTTTCTCACGGAGCGGACATGGCGCGAGGCCGCGTCCTTTCGGACAGTATCTTCCTCGGCATTTACGTATTCGATGAATGCCGTGAGCGAGACTTTCGAGTCGATGACCACGTAGCGCCCGTCGGGGTATCTCACCACCACGTCAGGACGGATTTTTCCGCCGTCCTCGCCTTGCAGGGCTTTTCCTCCGTCATCGGTTGTGGCCTGTACGAAATATTCCTCGTCTCTTGTCAGACCGCTCTTTTCAAGGATCGATTCGAGAACCATCTCACCCCAGTCACCCTGCACCTTGGTGTTTCCTTTGAGAGCCGATGACAGTTCGCGTGCCTCTCGGGATATGGTGTTGTTCAGTTCTACCAGCTCTCGGATGCGTTCTGTCAGGGAAAAACGTTCGCGGGCCTCGGAAGAATAGGTGTCAGTGATGGTTTTGCGGAATTCGTCAATGTTTGATTTAAGCGGATTCAGGATTTCGGCAAGGCGCTGTTCGTTCTGGGCCTTGAAGTCGGCCGAGTTCTGGCGCAGTATGTCGTTGGCGAGGTTTATGAACCGGGTCTCCATCATCTTCTCGCGCTCGGCGCGTTCTTCCAGAATATGGTTGAGGGATGTCGATAGTCTTGCTGCCTCCTCGCGGGAGCCGGTGAGGCGTTCCCGGGTATTGGCAAGGTCGGCATCGGCCGACGCGAGACGTGCGGCCATCTCTTCGAGACGGCTGTGAAGGTCAGAAAGTTCGTTTGAATGCAGGGCGGCGCTTACTGCCGACTGGCTGCGGAGTTCTTCATATCTGCGCGAGGTTTCGTCTGCCTCTCGCGAGACGTCTGACAATGTGGCGCCCAAGGAGCGGACACGCAGAGCCATGGCAACAGCCGCTATGACCGCGACGGCGGTCAGAACGAGGAGCAATATGGTCATTATGCAGGTGGGGGGATTGTCAGTTGAGCATAATGCCTCCGATAGAGCCGGCTGCCGGTATGTATGAGTAGGTTCTTGCGAACTGGCGCAGACGCTCTATGGTGGAACGTCTCGGACGCGGTGTCTGGCGGGATGCGGCAGCCTCGGCCACAATGGATACAGGAGTAGAATTTTTATTCATAGGCAGATGTGATGATGGGGTTGCACCAATATAACGTTATCTGACATATCTTTATTGCATTGCAGGTTAAAAGGTGGCGAACCCCGATAAAAATCGGGCATAACATCCATTGCCGTTTCTGAAACTGAGATATGCAAGTATGACGGCGGTGTATGATAGTGTTACTATTATTCCTTGTTTTAACAATATGCCTTTGTTCGAGGACGATGATTTGGTCGGCATACCATACATAAGGATGCTATGTCGCACTGCATTGCGTCTCGTTGTTTTATGAACGGGAACATTCAGAATACTATTTTTTCAGTATGCCTGTATCTGTGTCGTTGTTATATATCTGAGGGCGTGCTCGATTCTTGTTACGTCCAAAAGAAAAGTTCCATAAAAAATTTATAAATAGCGTGTTGGCCCAGTCAGATGCCAGATATTTGTTAGAAATCTTGACTATGGCGGAACTTGTTGTACGTTCGCTTTCTTTGAAGTGCTGACCAAAAGGCATCCACCATTTCAAACCTACTGACATATTTTGTAAAGGTCTGTAAAGAGCTGTCAGAAACCAGCATTGAGCTCTTGGCCGGATAAGTTGCCCGGTAGCTATCTTACCGGGATATTGATAGAAAGCCTGGAAGTTCCATTTATTAAGATTTATAGATGTTGCACACATCCATTGAAATCTGTAACCTTTCCAGTCATATTCCGGGCTGTCCCCTTTGACTTTGGATGTTATTATACGGTTCCATATTGTCCAAATGTTGTTTCCGAGAGGTTTCAGTGTTATGTCAAACATAGATGACATCTCGGTATAACTTCGCAGATTAATGAATGTTTCTAACATATAGTCTGGTTCCTGACGGAAATAACTACATATCATGTCTGGGGATGACATGTAGCTTAAGTGTAGTGAGCCGGTCACATAATCCGAATTAAATGAGCCATTGATATATGCGGTATGCTTCTTGTATGGCAGTAGTTTTGAATTGCCATGATATACAAGTTTTGTGTCAAGCCACTGATTGGTTTCGCTGAGTTGAGCTATTGATGGTATGCCGCCGGAATAGCTGTATCCGGCTCTCATACTAAAAGATCGTGATGGATTGTATTGGATGGTTATGTCTGGCGAGGGAAGGCATAGGTTATATGATTGATTCAGTTCTGATGCACTGAGATGCATCCAGCTTAGACCGATTGTTGCAAAATAGTATACCTTTCCGCTTTTTGCACTGAGATTTGCCAATATGTCGAAGTCGTTGCTTGTCTGGCTTATGGGCATTTTTGAATCTCTGAAATTGCTTGTCTTGTATGTATTGGAAGCAGTCAAAGCAATCTCGCCCCATTTAAAGGATGGAAATGTGTAGGAGGCTTCAGAAAGAACTTCGTCAATAGTTGTCTTGTAAGATGAATTCATATCGTTTGAAGCAGTTTCCGAGCCATTCGGGTCGGTAAATTCTGAATATGCCGAGTTGTAACGAGATAAGATACGTCTGTAAGTAACATCAGCCATCAAACAACTCTGGTTGCCTTTTCTGCCGAATTGCTTTTCGAAATAATTAGATACAGTTATGCCGTGGTATCGTGTGTGAAGTTTTTGAATAGCGTTAAAGTGATTGGATATATCATTGGTCGTTACACTTTGCAGGTAGTCTCCGCCTTCCCTGTCCATTATTATTCCTGCCCGCAGGTTGTAGAGATAGGATTCTGGATGGTTGTTTTGAAATGAGAGGGTAATATTGTTATTATCCTTGTTCTCATGCGAATCTACACCTGTCTTGTATTTGTGATATTCTTTTCCGTCAAATTCGAATTCGATATTCTGATCTCTGCGTATCTTTCTCAGATGAGAGTTGCTGTTACTGTAAAGAAGTGAAAATCGAGAGCGTTTATAATTATAGTAAAGAGCTGCGGCGTTATCACCTTTTACGGGATAGACACCTTGGTCGATATTGATGCCGATGTTACCTCCCGTCAGTTCGTTTTTCGTTATTACGTCTATCACAGCCGAATATCCCTGTACAGAGTACCGGGCAGGGGGAACCTCGTATACTTTAATCCGTGAGATATCTTCCTTTGCAATCGTTGCAAGTTCCTCGCTGGTAGAGTTTACTCCGTTTAGAAGCAGTTTTACATTGGCATTTCCTTGAAAAAACAGACTTTTTCCAGAGACAATAGTTATACCCGGGATCTCTCCAAGAGCTTGGAAAAACGTGGGATAATGTTGCATGGCCTTCATTGAAAGACGGAATGTCTTATGGGTAAGTCCCTGTGTCATGACATCAGGCACAACGGTGACTTCTGAAAGAGACAACGCGCGGGTTAGTTTTACAGTGTCTGCAACTGTGTTTGGTACAAGTCTAAAAAGAATTGAAGAATAGCCGGGATGTTCTATTATTATTTGTTTTACAATAGAGTCTGTTATACTTATTATTCCTGATGACGGTGTGACAAAGGATGAGACAGAATCTGTTGATGAATCAAGACATGTGATGCTGGCTCCAGCTATTGGATGATTGTCAGTCTCACAGATATAGATATCTTTTGCCGTGAGTACGGAACCGCATATCAGGAATATGTATAGAAGGGTTATAAGTCTTTTGTAATGCATAATAATTATAATATTAGGTTTGATTTATTAGATTTAGGACATCTTGGTTCAGGGTCGTGCTTTGTACCTTCGGTTTTAGAATAATAGACAGTGTATAACCTCAGCGTCATAAAGTCAACACTAATGATTAAATCTAATATGAATAAGCCATTGGTTTGTAGTTTATAGATGCGCAAATGTAACGAATTGTATCTAAATTAGCAAATTTAAACCAAAAAACAATAAAAAATTGAAAAATATGAAATATTTAATCTTTGGGCAAAGGAAGGCACTATTGTTGGTACTATTTTGGTTTGTATGGTTTAAGTTGTAAAATATACGGACTATATGTGAATGTAAGAAATGAACGAGGAGTTGTGGTTTCGGATCGGTCATTATATTGTGTCATTATTTGTTAAGTATAGGAAATAATATATTATTTTTCGTACTTTTGCGTATATTTATCGCCTATGGATAAGATAAACAAGACTAATGCAGCCCGGCTGCTTGACCGGGCCAAGGTGGCATACAGGCTTATACCCTATACGGTGGATCCCGACAATCTTGCCGCCGAACATGTGGCCGAGGAACTTGGCGAGGATATAAGCCGTGTATTTAAGACACTTGTTCTCTATGGGGAGAAGGCCGGACATTTTGTCTGCGTCATCCCCGGCAATATGGAGGTCGATCTTAAAAAGGCCGCCAAGGCCGCCGGTGCCAAGAAGGCCGAGATGGTGCCGATGAAGGAGCTTCTGCCTCTGACAGGTTATATCCGAGGCGGTTGTTCGCCGATAGGGATGAAGAAGGGATTTCCCACATTCTTCCATTCTACGGCTCTTGACGGCGAGGAGATATTTGTCTCGGCCGGAATCCGTGGGCTGCAACTTGGAATGACACCGCAAGACCTTATAGATTTCTGTCGCGCCACCGTGACGGATATAGCCATACCAAAATAATGAAATGATTTTATGAACACGATAGGTAGGATTTTTCGGTTTACAGGTTTCGGCGAGTCCCACGGGGCGGCAATAGGCGGAGTGATAGACGGTATGCCTGCAGGAGTCAGGATTGACCTCGGACGCGTTCAGGCCGAACTTGACCGCCGCCGTCCGGGCCAGAGCGCCATAACCACCCAGCGCAGGGAGAGTGACACGGTGGAGATTCTTTCAGGTCTGTTAGACGGTGTCACGACAGGCTGTCCGATAGGATTCGTCATACGTAACGAAAACCAGCATAGTGCCGATTATGACCATATCCGTGATACGTTCAGGCCATCGCACGCCGACTATACGTATACTGCCAAGTATGGTCTGCGAGACCATCGCGGAGGCGGTCGTTCGAGCGCGCGAGAGACTGCCACGAGGGTGGTGGCCGGTGCGTTTGCGCGTCAGGCGCTGGAACATTTCGGAATCCGTGTGACGGCATATACTTCCCAGATTGGGAATATAAATGTGGAAGTTCCTTATGCGTCTATCGATTTAGACCGGGTGGACGTAAGCCCGACGCGGTGTCCTGTGCCCGGAAAGGCTGAGGAGATGGAGCGCCTGATTCTTGATGTTAAATCCCAGGGAGATACCGTTGGCGGGGTGGTGGCATGCGTTATCACCGGCTGCCCTGTCGGTCTGGGTGAGCCGTTCGAGGGGCGCCTTGGAGCGAAACTTGCGGGAGCGATGTTGTCGATTAACGCGGCAAAGGGGTTTGACTACGGCATGGGCTTTGACGGGGTGGCCTCGCGCGGAAGCGAGGTCATTGACAGATTCATTCCGGGATCGGCGTCACCGGCCCGTACACGGACTAATTATTCCGGCGGGATACAGGGCGGCATATCTAACGGTGAGGATATATATTTCAGGGTGGCGTTCAAGCCTGTGGCTACTTTGATACAGGATGTTGAGACCATAGATCGTGACGGAAACGCTATAATCCTCAAAGGAAAAGGGCGGCATGACCCGTGTGTCGTGCCACGCGCCGTCCCGATTGTAGAGGCCATGGCCTCTATGGTGATTCTTGACGCCTTGCTGCTAAATCGTGCGTCTAAGATAGATCCGGCCATATGAAGCATTATCGCGATTTCTCTGATTTCCTTGCATTGCATTTTCACGGCAAGATGCAGAAGCTTGGAGTAGATGCCGGATTTTCCTGTCCTAACCGTGACGGCACAAAGGGACGCGGAGGCTGCACATACTGCAACAACCGTTCTTTCTCGCCCGATTATTGCCGTGAGACCGAAGGTGTCGCAGCACAGCTCGAACGCGGCAGGGAGTTCTTTGGACGTAAATATCCCGAGATGGGTTATCTTGCTTATTTCCAGGCTTACACCAATACCCATGATGATGATATCGACCGACTCATGGCCCTCTATCGCGAGGCGCTGGATGTAGACGGTGTGAGGGGAATCATTATAGGCACGCGTCCAGACTGTGTGTCTCCGCACCTTCTCGGAAGGTTACGTGAGCTTCCGTGGGTGATGATAGAATATGGTGCGGAAAGCTCTCATGACAAGACTCTTGAACGTGTGAACCGCTGCCACACATGGAGTGATACCGAGAGAGCCGTCAGGATGACATCCGAGGCCGGAATACCCGTGGGGATTCATCTCATAATGGGGTTGCCGGGAGAGACGGAGTCCGAGATGCTGGAAACGATAGACCGTGTCAACGCTCTGCCTGTCGACACGGTGAAGATACACCAGTTGCAGCTTCTGAGAGGTACTCGCATGGCCGCAGACGTGGAGGCGGGACTTTACGACATACCGCGTTTCACTCCGGGAGAATATGCCCGTCTTTGCGCTAAGATAGCCATGAGGCTGCGGCCCGGCATAGCGATAGAGAGGTTCGTGTCCCAGTCGCCTGATGAGTTGCTTGTATATCCCAGATGGGGGTTGAAGAATTACCAGTTCACAAACCTTGTGAACCGTGAGATAGAGAAAATCAAACAAGACTTGACATAACATATTTTATGGAGATAATAAATTTTGCAGAGACACCGTCTCTTGTCAGCCAGTATCTGAGCGAACTGCGCAATGTGAATATTCAGAACGATATGCTGCGTTTCCGTCGCAACCTTGAACGTATAGGCCAGATAATGGCCTATGAGATATCGCGTCATCTGCAATACCGCAAAGAGGAGGTTACAACTCCGCTGGCAACATCGATGGACGACCTTATAGACGAGCAGGTTGTGCTTGCCACGATTTTCCGTGCCGGTATTCCGTTCCATCAGGGATTTCTTTCATATTTTGACCGTGCCCAGAACGCGTTTGTCTCGGCTTACCGCAAGTATCGCGAAAAAGAGAATTTTGACGTGTTCATCGAATATATTGCCTCGCCGCGTCTTGACGGCAAGACGCTCATACTTGTCGATCCGATGCTTGCCACGGGTTCCTCTATGGAGCTTGCCTATCGTGCGTTGCTCACCAAGGGAGAGCCGCGCCGGGTGCACGTATGTTCAGTGATTTCCTCACAGGCGGCAGTGGATTATATAAAGGAGAATTTCCCGGCAGACAAGACCACGCTGTGGTTAGGGGCCATCGACCCGGAAATCAATTCCCATTCATATATTGTCCCAGGACTCGGCGATGCCGGAGACCTGGCTTACGGAGTGAAGGAATAAAACGTTAAAAAATATTAATAAACGGTCTCGGGGTGTCACTTCGAGACCGTTGTCGCGTCTTATTAAGAGTAACATCCAAAATGATATACCAATGAAACATCTTATTCTTTCACTTCTCACGGTCTTTCTCGGACTGTCGGTTTCGGCAAACACGGTCTCAAAAGCATTTACCATTAAGGGAAATATAAATACCATAGCCGCATCGGGAAATGTCGATGTGGAATATACACCATCATCAACAGTCAGTGTGAAGGCTTATGTCACAGAGGGTTATCTTGACAAGGTGACGGTGAGTCTGAAAGGCGGCACTCTCAACATCGGGTTTAATACAGGCAATAACGGTTCCCTGATAAAGAAGCCTAAGGCAAAGGTCGTGGTGGCATGTCCGCCGGTAGCCTCCTATAAGGCAACAGGCAACAGCGATATCGAGATTATCGGTAATCTTTCGGTATCGGCTCCTCTCAAAGCTGATGCATCGGGAAATTCCGATATAGAGTTCAAGCGTGACGTCAGTGGCAATGTGGTCAAGGCAGCCACATCCGGCAATAGCGACATCAGCTTCAAGCGCAGGGTTTCATGCAAGAATCTGTCTGCCGTGACTTCTGGCAACAGTGATATAGAGTTTTCAGACGTTGTGGCTGATGCAGTCTCGGCTAATGCATCAGGCAACTCTGATATAGAGATAAAGCGAGGCAATGCCGTGAGCGTGTCCATGAAGAGTTTGGGCAATTCGTCGATAGAATGTGACCATTTTGTTGTGGAGCGCGGTCAGGCCAATGCAAGCGGTAACTCCAAGATTGAGTGTAATGTAAGGAATTTAAAATCGTCCAAGTCAGGATTCGGGCAGATTAAGAACAAGAACAAGAATAAGAAATAGCTTTTTTATATACCAGGCCGTGAGGTCTATTT